>JBBQTA010000001.1:0-256159 GCA_038213465.1 Gemmatimonadales bacterium
GTGCTCGCGAAGCTCCGCGTCATGCCCGTCCAGTCCTGGCAGTATCGCAGCCAGGACGCCTCGATCCGCCACATCGGCCCCACCGCGCAGGACTTCCGCGCCGCCTTCGGCGTCGGTGAGTCCGACACCACCATCACCACCGTCGATGCCGACGGCGTCGCCCTCGCCGGCGTGAAGGCGCTGGAGGCTCGCACGTCCCGCCTGGTGGCCGAGAACGCGGCGTTGCGCGCGCGGCTCGCCCGTACCGAGCGGGCGGCGATGGTGGTCGAGTCGCTCAGGCGGGAGATGGCGGCGTTTCGCGCGCAGGTTCAAGCGCTCGCCGCCGTGCGCAACGCGTCCGCCCCCGCGCCTGCCCAGCCGCGCACCGCGGTGACACCGGCGTCCGCCGGTGGAGCGAGGCCGCGCTGACGCCTCCGGACCCCTCCTACCGCCGCGTGTCGCCGCCCAGCCCCATGGTCAGTGCCGCCGACCGCGCCACCGCATCGGCTCCGGCCCAGATCCGGTCGAAGCGGCGGCGCGCGTCGGCCGCCCCCGCTTCGTCCCCGGAGGCCGCCAGCGCGCGCGACAGCTCCAACCATCTCCATCCCAACCGGAACCCCTCGTTCCGCAAGAGCTCCCCGCGAATCCGGTCGATGCCGTCGGCGCGGCGAGAGGGGTCGCGGGCCAGAGTCCGCGCCCACCAGAGGCGCGTCGGGGTGGTGAGCAGGAGCGCTTCCCCCTCGTACCCCACCTGCAGAAACCCCGCGCTCACCTCGCGAATCCCCGCTGTCGAGTCCCCCTCCAGCACGCGCATCCACCCCTCGGCGGCCCGCAGCGCCCCCGCCAGTCCCCGGTCCACGCTGTCGCCGGGCTCCCCCGCCGGCGCGGGCCGCCCCGCGAGCCGGAACGCGGCGCGAGCACCAGGCAGGTCGCCTCCGCCCAGCGCCAGCATTCCGCGCCAGTACTGCGCCTGGCGCCGGCGCACGGGGGTCTCTTGCCAGTAGATCGACGATGCCAGCCGCTCGCGCGCCCCGTGCATCCATCCCGGCGGCGCGTACCCGAGAATCACGGGCACCAGGGTGTTCGCGGGCGCCCTGTGCGGGTCGATCGCCCACGCCCGCGCCATCAGCGGCTGCGCCGCCGACAGCCGCCCCAGTCCGATCAGCAGGGTCGCGCGCCTGACATCCAGCGTGCTCCCTTGCCCGGGATCACCCCCGTACGTCCGGCGCGCCGCGTCGTGCGCCCGCAGCAACAGGTCGGGTCGCGGCTCGGGCGCAGACAGCACCGCGCGCTCGATCGCCTGTACCAGCTCGGCGAGCTGCCAGAACGGCGGGGGCGACTTCCCCGTCACCGTTTCCACGAATCGTCGCACCGACTCTTCCGGCGTCGAGAAGCGCAGCGCGTGCAGCAGCGCGTAGTCCCACCCCTCGGCCACCTGCACGTGGCTCCCCCCGCCCAACGCCTCCAGCCGCCGGGCGCTCCGGTCGAACCGCGCCGAGTCTCCGGTCATCAGTGCCAGCGAGAGCGGGTGCGCGAACACCCGCGCCGACATGCTGTCCAGCCCCATGGCCGTGTCGAACGAGGCCACCGCAAGCATTGCCATGTTGTACCCCGACGCCTCCATCGCGTGGAAGCGGACGTCGGCCCGGACGTACTGCGCCTCCGGGTCGTCGGGATAGCGTCCCGCGAGCGCCGCCACGCTGTCCAGCGCCTCGCTCCGGCCCGCCTCGTGCAGCTGGCGGACCGCCAGCAGCATCCGCTCGCGGGGGGGGAGCCGGTCGGCGTAACGTGCCGCAAGCGCCAGTTCCCGCTGCGAGGGGACGCTGCCCATCCCGTACCGCCATCCGTACGGTTCGGCCAGCCGGAGGTGCGCCAGCGCGAACGTCGAGTCGAGATCCACGGCCTCGGCCAGCGCCGCGGCGGCCGAGTCCCAGAGCGCCGAGCGCACGAACGCCTCGCCGCGCAGGAAGGCGCGCAGCGCCGCCGGCGACGAGGTGGCAATGGCCGCCAGCCGCGGCGTCGGCACCCCCAGCCGCCGCCCCCACAACTCGCGCAGCAGCTCCAGCGTCAGGCGGTCCACGAGCCCCGAGAGGTCGTCCGCCGCGCCGCGCACCTCCACCCGCGCGCGCACCGCCCCGGCACCGTCCACCAGCCGGGCCGAGATCGCGATCCCCTCCCGCACCGGTGCCACCACTCCGGTCACCAGCAACTCGGCGCGCACGCGGGCGAGGAGCGACCCGGGGTCCACTTGCCCTCGCGCGCTCGAGAGTACGAGCGGCGACGGGACGATCCGCAGGTCGGCCACCTGGTCCAGATTGGCCGACAGCAGGTTGGCCAGCCCGTCGCGCAGTTCCGGCGGGGCCTCCCCGATGACGGTAAACGGCGCCACCGCCACGACGGTCGCCGCCATCGGCGTGCCCCGGCGTGCGGGCGCCCGCATCGCGTCTGGACGCGACAGAGTCAGCGCTACGCCAGCAATCACCACCACCAGCGTCGCCCCGACCAGCCAGCGACGGTTTCGCCGGCGCCCTCCCGCCGGGGCATCCTGGGGGACGGGGGCGGCAGTGACCGCAGACCACGCCTCGGCGAGCGGCAGGACCGCCGACGCGGGGGTAGACGGGGCGGCGACCGACGCCGAGGGGACGTCCGCCGCCGGGGCCGACAACAGGGGCGCGACTGCCGCTGGCGTGGAGGGCGCCGGCTGGACTGCGAGGGCACCATTCCCGTCCAGAAACCACTCGTCGGGGGGCGGCGCCGCCATCGCCTTTCGCAGTGTCGTCACCCGCGCTGTCAGCGCGGCATCGGGCCCGATTCCCAGTTCGCTCCGCAGCCAGCGGGCATGCGCAACCGCGTGGGCCACCGCGCCGGCGGGATCGCCAAGCGTAACCAGCACCTCGACCGTGGCCCGGGCGACCCGCCCGTCAGCCGGGCGCGCCGAGGCCAGCGCCTGCCACCAGCGCAACGCTTCGCCCGCGTCGTCCCGCCGCGCGGCCGTCGTCGCCAGCCGCTCCAGCACGCTCTCGTAGGCCGCCGCCAGCCGCACGCGCTCGGCAGTCGCCCACTCCTCGAACGTCTCCGAGCCTTCAAGGAAGAAGCCGTCCAGGAAGGGGCCGCGATACAGTGCCACCGCCTCCGCCAACTCGCCGGCCGCCAGCCGCGCCTCGAACGAGCGGGCATCCACCAGGACCCGGCGCTGATCGAGCCGCAGCTCCGTCCCCGCCGTCACGATGGCCTCCGCGCCCAGCACCCGCCGCAGGTCGTGCAGGGCGGCACGCAGCAGATGCCGGGCGGCGGTCTCGTCCCGCTCAGGCCAGAGCAGCCCCACCAGCTTGTCGCGGCTCACTCCGCCGGGCGCGGCCATGGCCAGCCGCGCCATCAGCGCCAGCCGATGCCGGTGCGCGACTCGGCCGGCCAGCGGCGTGCCTCCCGAGTCCTGCAGCGACGCGCCCCCGAACAGACGCAGCTCGATCCCCGACATTCCCTGACCGTGAAGAGATGAAGCGACGAAAAGCGTCGCAACTTTACACCGGCTCGGACCACAGACAAGCAATCAGCGCCGGTGGCCGGGCTCAGCGGCGCCCTGGTTCCCCCGCGACAGATGGGGCGGGAGCCAGCGCAGCCTCGGCCGCCGCGCGCGCGGCGGGATCGGCGCCGGCCCACAGCAGCCGGAAACGCGCGCGCGCCTCTGCCGCTGCACGGGCATCGCCGCGCAGCTCCAGCGCATCGGCCAGGAGCAGGTACCACCAAGCCTGCCGGTGTCCCCCGCCTCGCACCATGTCCCCGCGGATCAGGTCGATCGCCTCGTCCACCCGCGCCGGCATCCGGCTCAGGAGGCGCAGCCGCCGGATCCGGACCGGGATCGTCAGGAACAGACCCTCCCCCTCATAGCCCACCTCGCGAAGTCCGGCGTCCATCTCCCGGAGCGCGGCGACGGTGTCCCCCTCAATCAGGCGCAGAAGCCCATGCCCGGCGCGGAGCGCCCCTCGGGCGCCCCGCGTCAGCGTGTCTGCGGGATTTCCGGGCGCAGGTCGAGCACCCGCGCGCGCCAACGCCTCGCGTGCGGTGCCCGTGTCCGCCTCCTGCAGCGCGAACATCGCCCGCCACCAAGCCGCCATCCGCTGCCGGGCCGGGCCGTCGTTCCAGTACGCGCTCCGGGCCAGCCTCCGAGCCGGCTCCTCCAGCCACCCCGGCGGCGCAAAGCCGAACGAGGCGGGGAGCATCACCACCGCTGGCGCCCGTCGGGGATCGGCATCCCACGTCGGACCCAGCCACTGGCGCGCGGCCTCCAGCCTCCCCAGCCCGACCAGCACGGACGAGCGCCGCCCGTCCAGCTGCGACCGCCGCTGCGCGTCGACCCCGTACGTCCGCCGGGCCGCCTCGTACCCGGCCAGGATCAGTTCCGGCTGGGCGCGGGGTCCGGCCACGGCGTGTCGCTCCAGCGCGACCAGCAGTTCGTCGAGCTCCTCCCACCGCGGCGGCGAGTTCCGCAGCCGTTCGCTGAATACGGCCAGCGCCTCGGCGCCGTCGCGCGCGAAGCGCACGCGACGCAGCAACGCGTAGTCGGCCTGCTTCCCGTCGGGGGCGGTGCCCCCCTCCCCCATCGCCTGCAGCCGGCGCGTGATGTGGTCGAACCGCGCCGTGTCACCCAACTGCAGCGCCAACGACAGCGGGTGCGGATACGCCCGGGCCGAGCCGCTGTCCATGGCTATCACGGTGTCGAAGGAGGCCCGCGACCGGAGGATCATGTCCATCCCCAGTGCCTCCCGGGCATGGAAGCGCACATCGGCGTGCACGTACTGCGCCTCGGCCTCCCCCCCGTAGCGGTCCGCCAGCGCAGCCGCGCTGTCCAGCGCCCGCAGGTCGCCGGCCTCGTGCAACCGCCGCACGGCCAACAGCATCCGCTCGCGAGGCGGCAGGCGGTCGGCCAGCCGCGTGGCCGCCGCCAGCGCCTGCTGCGCCGGCGCGCTGGCCATCCCGTAGCGCCACCCGTACGGCTCGGCCAACCGCAGGTACGCCAGCGCGAAGGTCGAGTCCAGATCCACCGCCGTGGCCAGCGCCCCGGCGGCCGAGTCCCACTGCGCCCGGCGTAGGTACCCCTCGCCGCGCAGGTAGGCGCGGAGCGCCGGCGCCGAGGCGGTGCCGATGTCGGCGAAGCGCGGCTGCGGGACCCCCCAGCGGCGCCCCAGCAGTTCGCGGATGAGCGCCAGGCTTAGCCCATCCACGAGTCCGGCCAGGTCTGCCGCCCCCCCCTGAACCCGCGCTCGCGCCCGCACCGTCCCGTCGCGGTCGATCAGCCGCGCCGTCGCCACGATTGTCCCCCCGGCAGCCGGCGTCACCGTACCCTCCACCAGCGACTCGGCGCGCAGCGCGGCCAGCAGCGCGCGCGGGTCGTGCGCAAGCGGCGAGGCGCGCCAGCTGGCGTCGCCGCCGGAATCGGTGGCGGCCAGCCGCGCCGCGACCACGGCGGCCGGTACCAGCCGAAGCTCTGCTACCTGGTCGAGGTTGGCCGAGAGGAGGGCCGCCAGTCCCGGCCCCAAGTCAACGGGAAGGGCGCCGACCACCTGAAAGGGAGCCACGGCGACTGCGGTCGGGTCTGCCTCGCCGGGGCGAGACATGGGATCGCCCGCCCACGCACGCGCCATCCCGGCGACGGCCGCCGCCCCGGCGAGCGCCGCGACGGCCGCCATCCCCGCCAGCGCGCGCCGCCGCCCGCGCGCGCGCGCGGGACGGGCGGCGGGCGGGGTCCCCGCAGTGCCCATGGCGCCGATCACAAGGTGCGCGCCGATCTCCGCCCCCGTGCGGCCCGCGCCCGGCGTCGGACCGACCTCCGCTCCCGTCGCCGCACTCGCTCCTCCCTCGCGCTCCGCGACCGTGCGAGCAAGGGCCGCCACCGCCCCGGCATGGAGTGCGGCCAGCCGCGTTCGTTCCGCGGACGCCCAGGCGTTAAAGCCGTCCGCCCCCTCCAGGGTGAATCCATGCAGGAAGGGACCCCGGTACTGCGCCATCGCGCCCGCCAGGTCGCCCCGGGCCAGCAGCGCCTCGAATCGATGGACGTCGGCCGGGAGCCGGGCAAGGTCGAGCCCCACCTCGGCGGACACCGCCGGGAGGGCCTCCGGTCCCAGGATTTGCCGCATCTCGTGCAGCGCGACGCGCAGCAGGCGGCGCGCCGAGGCATCGTCGCGCTCCGGCCAGAGCAGCGCCGAAAGCGTCTCGCGCGACACTCGCGCCGGCGCCGCAACCGCCAAGCGCGCCAGTAGCGCCAGCCGGTGGCGGTGCGCGGCGCGCCCGGTCAGCCGGCTGCCGTCCGGCGCCTGCAGCGACAGGCCACCCAGCAGGCGGAGGGCGAAAACGGGCACGCGGAGAGGACCGGGAATGGGAGCAGGGCGAGCGGTCATCGCGTCTTCCACCGTCGCATCATCAGGGAGATGGTCGACGGCCTCACGGAGCAACCGCTTGGCAGCAATGGACATGCGAGCCTCGCGGCGAGAAGGACGAGAGTGAAACCTAGCTGGTGGGCCCCTTCCTCAATAGGACTTTTGGGGGCTGCCGAACACGCGCGTTCTGTGGCAGCGGCTTTCGATAGGTTGCGGCCAGCGACCGCAGGGAGCAAGGCCGCAATCCTTGAAGCCTTTCTCAACAGCAACGCACCGTTCGGCAGCGCCGAGCGCGCGCCGACCCCCCGCATGCGCTCAGTCGTGGCCTACGTTCGCGCTCGCCAATAGCCGGGGCGTCGCCGATGATGCGCGACGGCGAGGACGCGAATGCTGCCATCCGGCGCCACGCGATAGACCACGGCGTAGGGAAACCGTTCACAGCGCCACCGCCGTCGCCCACTTGCGCCCCCGCGTGGGGACGGAGCACTACGAGCGCCGTGACCCCGCGCACCTCGGCGACGAAGTCCGCGCCCAGCTGCGGGAGCCGCGCGCCGTAGTACCGCACCGCGTCCCGGAGCTCCGCCAGCGCCTCTTGGTGGAACGTGAGCGGCGGTGCCTCCAGGCTCAGCGGACGGTCTCGCCCCGGGCGGCGCGCTGCCCGGCCAGGTCCGCCTCGAGCACGCGGAAGACCTCCGCCGCGGAAACCCCGCTCCGCGGATCCGTGGTCAATTCTGCGTCACGCCGCTCGAGCTCGGCGTCCCATGCGGTGGCGGAGTCGCCGGGCTGCTCCGGCTCGAGGCTGGCCAACAGGCGGGTCGCCAAGTCAGCCCGCGCCGCGTCAGGCAAGCGGAGCACGGCCGCCGCCAACTGCTCCAAGTCGAGATCCATACCACGCTCCACAAGAGAACACGGAGAAATCTAACCGCCCTCAGCGCCGCGGCGCCCGCGCGGGACGCCAACGCTGGCGCCTCAGCTACGCCGTGCGCGGGACATGCCGCCGTTCGATCTGCACGTGCGAGCATCGACCAGCGCGGCGACTGCCGAACCGCTGTCTGCAGCAGCGTCAGGTTAGGTAGCGCGCCCACCGATCTCGACCAGCGGTTCACCCGCCGCGAGCAACGTCTCGATGTGCGGCCACGCGTCGCGGAGAATCCCACGGAGAAACGCATTGCTCGTATTCCCGCACGTGAGCCAACTGATCTGCGGCGGCGGACCCCATCGCGCGACGAGCTCCACAAAGTCGCTGTCCTTCGTGAGCACGACCGCGCCTTCGGTGCGTGCCCCCGCGAAGCTGGCCGGATCTTCGGCGCTGCGGAGACCGAGTGCTCGGACCGCGACAGCATCCACCCCGACGTCGTCGCACAACCACTGGGCGAGCGCGGGGGACAACTGCGCATCGATCCAGACTCGCACCGGTTACGCCGCGAGGACGGGGTGTCCCACGCGACGACTGGCAAAGCGCAGGCACGCCGCGACATCATCGCGCTCTGACTCGGGCAGCTCCTCGACCACTTGTTCCGCCGTCAGCCCCCCCGTCAACAAGTCCAGCACATTGCTCACCCGAATGCGCATCCCCCGAATACCCGGACGCCCCCCGCATTGATCGGGGTTCACGGTGATACGGTCCATTAACTCCACGGTCTGGCCCATCGGCGGCGCTCGGGGCGGAAGGCACCCGAAAGATACCGGAGCCGCGGCCCCGAGACAGCCGTGAGGACAGCAGCGAGCGCCACCGACACGCCCCTCCAGTGGTGCGAATTGGCGAATCGCAACCCACGAACGGCGCGGGACTCGCCTCCACACAGAGGCAAGCGCCTCGGAGCCATCGATGTCAGTTGCGCTACTTAACGCTCCCGCTAAGCTGCGGGCGAGTCAGACACGATGCGAGCGAAGCGAGCTTCCATAAATCGCCGGTCAGCTTCAGCGAATGTTAGGCAGCGTTGCTAGCTGGCCTCCAACGTTCTGCAGTAGTCGATTCGCACTGTCGTTGCTCCCCGTAGGCAGGGCATTCACCAATGGGCCGCGGCAGAAGTCTCGACGGCCTCGAGACTGGGATGCGCCAGCAGGGCATCGATACATGCACGCGATGCTCCGACGTAAGTCCATGCGAAATCAATCTCCGTCGCTACGCACCAGGCATGATCAGCGGGCCACCACAGGTTCGCCGACATATGATGCGGCCAGCCCGGATGCTCGAACTGCATCGCATCGTAGCTCGTCAATGCAGCCGTGATTGGTCCACCGAAAACATGATACGCTCGGTGCAGCAACTCGAGTTTGGGCGTGAGCGCATGCGGCACTGCGGAGTCACCAAAGCCTTCCCAGACGGCGAAGTAGCAATTGTCTGGTGTCGTGGTTGCGGGCCCGAGATGCTGGAGCAGCACTTCGATGACCGGTTTCTCAAGAGTGCCGACGCGTGCCTGCACGTCAGGCGTCCCATAGGACGCGAAATGCTCGGCTTCTGCCGGGTCACGCGCCTGCTTTCCCGACAATGCCAGTTGATCGCGCCAGGTCGAGAGCTCACCATTGCTGTCGAATGGGTGGTACACGCGCGCATACGCCGGCAGGTTTCCGGGTAGGAACGAGGACACGTTTTTTGCAAACGTTGCCAGCGAGGCCTGAAGCCACTCGGTGGCCTCCAGCGAGCGGAGGTGAGTCAGTAGCGGGAGCATCGGCTCCGTAGTTGGCACGACGGAAGGTGCTGGTTCTGTAAAGCGAACGACCATAGTGAATTCTTAAGTCTGTGACTCGGCCCTGGACCAGCCGGCCGCCTTCGCCAAGGCGCTCAACCACTTCCTCGACGCGCGCTGACCAGCACAGCCTCGGACGCTTTCTCTCGCGAGCTGCATTCCGTTTTCTTCACTCTCACCCGGAGCTGAGATGACGCACGCAGCAAAAACTGCTGAGCAGCATCGCAACGTCTATCACAACAGCGTCATCACCGCGGTGCCCAATCCCGCAAGGCCCGCGCCGGATGCGGTCGACGAACTGTTTGCGCAGAGCGCCAGCGCCGCGCTGGCACTCGGCGCCGATCAGATTCGCGGTGTCGTGGGCTGTCACCAATCAGCGATCGCGATTGTCGCAGAGGGCGTTGGTCGACGGTTCGCAAGCGCTGCTCAGTGTCGGCCAAGTACGCGGTATGGTTTGACGATGTGACGCCGGCGACCGGATACGGCACACATGCGTGGCTGCTGCGCCAGCAGCATACCAGTCGCCTGACACAGGCCGAGCTCGAAGTACACTCCAAGTGACGCGCATTTGGTTCTGAGCAGGGCACGCACCCGGCGATGAACCGCTGGGTCGCGACGCCAATTCTCGACAACCATGGCACCAACTGGGAACTCCTGCAGGCCTCGGACCACTACGACGGCGATTTCACCCCATCCGATCAGACGCGGTTCGAGCATCTCGCTGCACTCGTCTCACACAGCTTCACGCTGGGTGTCGCCGCCGTGCCTCGAGACGTTGTGGGAATTGCGCAACCTTCGCTATCAGATGGCCACGAGATAACAGGGTTGCGCCGGGCCGATCGTCGTCACGATGAAGGACGTGCACATCCTGTGCGTTTGGTACGCGCACCACCGCTGGCTCCAGCGAGACCGGTCTGCTACGGCTCGGTCCCGAGTCTTCGCAGAATGGCCTCGCTGCGCGCATCGGCGGGATACACCAGTTCCACGCGCAGCCCCTCGACAGTCACGTCGCGCGCGCCGCTGAAGTGCACGATCGTCGACACCGTGGCGATGTCGCCGTGCGGTGACCGCACATGCGCCGTCAACACGGGCGACACTGGGACACTACCGCGAGGCGCGCAGACGGCACCCGCCACACTCTCGAGCTCCGCGAGCAGTGCGCCGAGGCGCGTATCCGCGGGGGCGGCGCTTGCCTCGCGTCGGAGGCGCCAGAGGGCGTCCACCGCCACCTCCTCCCAATTTACCAGCGCGTCGCGCAACGGCCCCATCAGCTGGGTGACGAGGTTGAGGCGCGGCGCGACGGGCAGTGCGGCGCCGCCAAGAAAGAGCGCGCGTGCGCCAACGGTCGCGTCGAGCACGTCGTACCAGCGGTCGAGCACGACGGCGGGATACGGCTCGTGTGCGGCGAGAAGGCGCGCGATCACGTCGCGCACGGCGGACAGCGCTTCGTCGGCGAGCGGGCGCTCTTCGAACGATGGGGCGAAGCCCGCGTTGCGCAGGAGCGCGTTCCGGTCGTGCAGCGGCACGTCGAGCGCGTCAGCCAGCCGGAGCACCATCGACTGCGTGGGCCGGGCGCGCCCCGTCTCAAGAAAGGACACGTGGCGTGGCGGAGTGCCGGCGCGCAACGCGAGGTCGAGCTGGCTGAGCCGGCGCGCCGTGCGCCAGCGACGCAGGGCGTGGCCGAACGGCGGGACAGTGTCGGGCATGGCTGAATCGTAGCAGGCGATCGCCCCTGCCGCGCTTCCCTCGCAGGGAATCGAAATCGGCGCGCACGACGCCCAGCGTGGACTCCGTGCGCCACCCCTTCCCGAGCGGCGCCGCCACCCTCTGGCCTCATCCCCATGTCGACTGCCCCTGCTCCCGATCGCGCACTCGCGGCCTTGGGCGCGCTGCTCGTCCTCACCGGCGTGCCACTCACCCTGCTGGCGGTGGCGAGACCGGAGCTGTTGGCCTCGATCTATTCCGTGGTCGCCACGGCAGGCACCCCCGTCGACGCCGGTCCCGCGATGCGCCTCGGCGCGGCGCTCACGGGTGCGCTCACGGCCGGATGGGGCGTGACCTTCGTCCTGATCGGGCGCGGGCTGCCGCTCCGGTCGGCCGTGCTCACGGGCGCCTGCGCGTGGTTCCTGCTCGACAGCGGCGCCTCGCTCGCACTCGGATTCGGCTGGAATGCGCTGTCGAACACGGTGTTCCTTGCTGCATCCGTGCTGCTGCTCCGGCCGCGCGGAGCGCGTGCCGCCGGCGCGACGATCCGGTCCGGCGCGTGAGTCGGGCCACCGTCGGGGCGCTGCTCCTCGCCGTCGCCGTCATTCACCTCCTGCCGGTGGCCGGTGTGACCGGCGCCCCTGCGCTCGCGCGGCTGTACGGCGTGCAGGTGAACGACCCGCCTACGCTCTTGCTGCTGCGTCACCGTGCGCTGCTGTTCGGACTACTGGGCGCCTTCATGGGTGCGGCCGCCTTCCGGCCGGCGTGGCAGCCGGCCGCCCTCGCGGTGGGAATCGTGAGCGTGGGCGCGTTTCTGTGGATGGCTCGGCTGACGGGGCCTGTCACGTCCGAAATTGCACGCGTCATGCGGGTGGATGTCGTCGCCTTGGCGGCCCTGCTCGTGGCCGCGATCCTGCGGGCGCAGACGGCGCGGTTTGGCGTAAAGCCGCCAACGTTACTGTGATCAGGATAGGAAATCCGATCGGGCTCGGTCGAGTATCCAGGCGCACCATTGCAAGATCTTCTATTCTTGGCGCCCGTTCCTGCGTGACCCGAACGATGACATGGTGTTGGAAGTCGCGGTCGAAGCGCAGTGTCCCTACATCGTGACGTTGAATGCGCGAGGCTTTGCGGGCGTGGAGCAGTTTGGATTGCAGACGCTGACGCCCGGCGAGTTCTTGGCCCTTCTGCAGGAGGATGCATGAGCACGATCAGTCTCCGATTGCCCGAATCGTTGCACGCCCAAGCGCGGGCGCTGGCGGAGCAAGAAGGCATTTCGATCAATCAGTTGATCGCGACGTCGCTGGCGGAAAAGATGTCCGCGTTGCTCACGAGCGAGTATCTCGAGGCGCGGGCGGCGCGGGGGCTCGCGCCCGACGTTTCAGCGCGTGATGAAGAAAGTGAAAGATCGGGGGCCGATCGCCGGCGACGCACGGTGACGGCGCGGCGAGCCGCCATCTAACCTGACGCTGCTGCAGACAGCGGCGCTGGGGTGCGCCGTGTAATTCGCAGTGCATGCGCGCCGCTCATTCACGGCTTCCTACTTTGGAGCCGCTGCAGCATCGCTCAGCGTCAGATCGCACTCCAACCGGCATCGTGGTCTCACGTTGCGTGGGTGTGGAATGTTAGCAGGATGATGAAAAACGCGGAGCTGTGAGCGAAATGCTCGACATTTTCGCGTGGGTCGAGTTCAAACGGTGGTGTGAGACGCGCAGCGTGCGCGCTGCGGGGCCTGGCGGGGCCCCGTGAGAGGCAGTTTCGCCGTGTCCGCCACCGTGGCGGCGGGTGCGGGCGCGCTCACGCACAACCCAACGGCGCAATTGCGATGCTTCGCCGGACTTGCTGCCGAGTGCAGGAATCGGCATCGTCGGAACGAACGCCACTCAACCCTTTCGCACGGGGACCAATCGCACATGACGAACGTCCGAATGATTCACGCCACCCGATTGATGCGGTGCGTCGCCGTATCGACGCTGTTGACGTGGTCGCCACTGCACGTCTCCGCCACCGCACAGTCCGCACTCGCAGCGAACAATCCGCGCTACGGGCATTGGTTGCTTAAGTCCGAAGCGCCGGCGCCCGCCAGCAACATCATGACGTACGAGCCGCACGGGGCGTCGGGGATGAAGGTGACGATTCAGTCGGTGAACGGGAAGGGAGACACGACGCGCTGGTCGTACACGACAGCATTCGATGGGGCCGACATGCCGGTGACCGGCAACGCAGGGCAGACGCACGCCGCGGTACGTGTGGTGAATCCGCAGATCAATGAGATCGTGAACAAGAAGGACGGGCGCGTCACGACACGGCTGACCAACGTCCTCTCGTTGGACGGGCAGACGATCGCCGTGATCTACATGCGCGACGATGAAGCGGGCCGAACGACTGGCGTCACCTTCGCGACCTACGTCCGGATGCGCTGACGTCGCACGCACGGCTCCCGCGGACGATGGACATCGGACTGGTTATTCCGTTACGGGTCGCCGCTGTGCACATTCCCGATCGTTCTCGACCTCACAGGAGCAGGGATGCGTCGTACGCTCGTTTTTTCCGTATGGGGCTGCGTAGTGGGCAGCGTTCTCATGGCCAGTCAGCCGGTCACGGCGCAACCGGGAGGTCGCGGCGGTGGGCGCGGTACCACCACCATGCAAGCCGGTGAAGCGTGTCCCGACGGCATGACGGAGATCCGTCCGCGCACCTGCATGGCGCCACAGATTCCTGCGCCAAGCATCGTGGACTACCGTCCGAAATCCACGACGGTCTCCACCGCGCACATGGTGCGGACGGCGAAGTATCCCGCGATCGACTTCCACGGCCATCCGTCAGGATCGCTGGGGACGGCGGAAGGGCTGGCCAGGCTCGGCGCGTCGCTCGATAGCCTCAACGTGCGCATGATGGTGGCCGCGGACAACATGTCGGGCGAGCGATTGCAGTCCACCATGGCGGCGATTCGCGCGTCCGGGATGAAGGACCGCGTACGTGTGCTGGCGGGTGTGAACTTTCAGGGCGTTGGACCCGGCTGGGCGGAGAAGGTGATCGCACAGCTCGAAGCGGATGTGGCCGCCGGCGCCGTCGGGATCGGTGAAATTTCCAAAAGCCTCGGCCTGACGATCAAGAAGGCGGATGGCTCGCGGTTGCGCATCGACGATCCGGAGCTCGATCCGTTGTGGGAAGCCAGTGCACGGCTCAAGCTGCCCGTGTTCATTCACACGGCAGATCCGCAGGAGTTCTTTGAGCCACTCGACAACGACAACGAGCGGTGGCTCGAGATGGCGCTCTTTGCCGAGCGACGCTACCCGCCTGATCGCTATCCGACATTCGGTCAGCTCATGACCGAGCGCGACAATCTGTTCCGCAAGCACAAACGCACCACGTTCGTGGCGGCGCACATGGGCTGGCACGCCAACGATCTCGGCCGACTGGGCAAGATGCTCACCGAGATGTCGAACGTGTACACGGAAGTTGGCGCCGTGCTGTACGACATCGGGCGGCAGCCGCGCGCCATGCGCGATTTCTTCGTGCAGTTTCAGGACCGTATTCTCTTCGGCAAAGACTCCTTCCAGCCGGAAGAATATCCGTACTACTGGCGTGTGTTCGAAACGCGCGATGACTACTTCGACTACTACCGCGGCTACCACGCGTTCTGGAAGTTGTACGGTATCGATCTCCCCGACGCCGTCCTGAAGAAAGTGTACTATCAGAATGCGCTACGGCTCACGCCATCGCTCCCCCAAACCGGCTGGCCCAAATAGAGTCGGCACTCCGACCCGGAGCCGCCATGACCGCACCGACGCCGACTCCGACCTCGCCTGCTGCAGCCGCTCCCGCCCGACGGTACGATCGTTCGATCGTGGAAGGACCGCTGCTCGGCGCGGTGTGGAAGATCGCGTTCCCGACCATGCTCACCAACATCATTGGCGGCCTGCAGGGGATCGTCGATCATGTGATGGTCGGGCACTTCGTCGGATTCAACGGCAACGCGGCGATCGGCGTGGCGTGGCAGATTTTTCTTGTCGTGATCGTGTTCATCTCCTCGCTGTTCACCGGCATGAGTGTGCTGGTGGCGCGCTTTGCGGGCGCCGGCGAGGAAGACAAGGTGGATCGCACCGTCTTTCAGGCATTCCTCACGGCGATCGGGCTGTCGGTCCTGGTGCTCGCACCGCTCGGCTATGTGCTGGCGCCAATTCTGCTCGATCTGATCAACGCTGCGCCGGCGGTGAAGGCCGAAGCGCTGCCGTTTCTGCGCATCATGTTTCTGTTCAGCAGCGGCATGATGGTGTTCTTCATGCTCGGCGGTGCGCTGCGGTCGGCCGGCGATGCGAAGACGCCGATGCGGCTCGGGATCGCGATGACGGTGATGAACGTGGTGCTCAACGTGGTGCTCATCCGCGGCCTGGGGCCGATCCCCGCATTTGGCACGGCAGGTGCGGCGATGGGCACGGTGACCGCGTCGGGAATAGTCGCGCTGTACGCGCTCCTGAAACTGACCCGAGGCGGATGGGTCGTTTCGTTCCCGAAGGGTGGCTCGCTGCGCCCGGACTGGACGATCATCCGGTCATTGTTTCGCTTCGGATTGCCGACGGGCATTCAGGGTATTGCGATGAACATCGGCGGCGTGCTGATGCTGTCGTTCATCGGTTCGCTTGCGCAAAGCGCCGCGGCCCAGGCGGCGTTTGCCGTGTCGTACTCGCAGCTCTTTTCGTTGGTGACGTGGACGTCGGTGGGCCTCATGGGTGCGGCGGCGACGGTGGCCGGCCAGAATCTGGGGGCGGGGCATCCTGACCGTGCGAACGACGCCGTGCATGTGGCCGCACGCATCGGGCTGACCGGCGCGGCGGTGCTCGGCGTCTTCTACTATTTCGTGCCCGGTCAGCTGCTGGCCATCTTTGGTCTGAACGAGCCGGCGGTCGTGGAAATCGGCTCGCAGCTGCTACGCGTGTTGAGCGTGTCCGGCCTGTTCATCGCGGTAGCGCTGACGTACACGGGCGGACTGCAGGGCACCGGTGACACGAAGAGTCCACTCTACATCTCGATCGTGTCGCAGGTCGCCATTCCACTGGGCATCTGTTTCGTGATCCGGTCGGTCGGTACGCTCACACCGCTCAGTATCTGGCTTGCCATCCTCGCGGGACACGTCACCCGGTGTCTGCTCAGCGTCTGGCGGTTCAACCAAGGGAAATGGCGCACCATCCGTGTGGACATAAGCGCACGCGCGTGAGCAGGTGGTTCGCGGGCAATTGCGGATCGCAGATGACGCGGGCTGCGTTGCGGTGGAAGCGAGCGCGGCTGCATGCCGAGTGCTCAGCGGCTAACGTGTACCGTATCGATTATCTGCCGTGCGGAGTTTCCGCGCGGTCCGCATTCAAAGCACACACCGAGCCATGGCCAAAATCAAGGTAGTGAATCCGGTCGTCGAAATGGATGGCGACGAGATGACGCGCATCATCTGGCAGTTCATCAAGGACAAGCTCATCCTGCCGTATCTCGACATTCAGCTCGAGTACTACGACCTGGGGATCGAGCACCGCGACGCGACCGGCGATCAGGTCACCATCGATTCCGCCGAGGCTACGAAGAAGCACGGTGTGGCAGTGAAGTGTGCGACGATCACACCGGACGAAGCGCGCGTGACGGAATTCGGGCTCAAGAAGCTGTGGAAGAGCCCCAATGGAACCATTCGCAACATTCTGGGCGGCGTGATTTTTCGCGAGCCGATCATCATGTCCAACATCCCGCGTCTCGTGCCGGGGTGGACCAAGCCGATTGTCATCGGACGTCACGCGCATGCCGACCAGTACAAGGCCACCGACTTCAAGGTACCGGGACCGGGCACGGTGACCATCAGCTATACCCCTGCCGACGGCAGTGCGCCGATGGAGATGGAAGTCGCGAAGTTCGGCGCCGACGGCGGTGTGGCGATGGGCATGTACAACTTCAACGATTCCATCCGCGATTTTGCGCGCGCCAGCCTCACGTACGGCTTGCAGCGCAGCTATCCCGTGTATCTGAGCACCAAGAACACGATTCTCAAGGCCTACGACGGCAGCTTCAAGGACATCTTCGAGCAGGTCTTCAACGACGAGTTCAAGAAAGACTTCGACGCCAAGGGGATCACGTATGAGCACCGCCTCATCGACGACATGGTCGCGGCCGCGCTCAAGTGGGAAGGTGGCTACGTCTGGGCGTGCAAGAACTACGACGGCGACGTGCAGTCGGACATCGTGGCGCAGGGCTTCGGATCACTCGGTCTCATGACGAGCGTGCTACTCACGCCCGATGGCAAGACGATGGAAGCGGAAGCGGCGCACGGCACTGTCACGCGCCACTATCGCGAGCATCAGAAGGGGAACAAGACCTCCACCAATCCGATTGCGTCGATCTTTGCGTGGACGCGCGGTCTGGCGCATCGCGGCAAGATTGACGGCACGCCGGCGCTCGTGGACTTCGCCAACACCCTCGAAGCGGTGTGCATTGAGGCGGTGGAGTCGGGCGAGATGACGAAGGATCTGGCGATTCTCATCAGCAAGGACGCTCCGTATCTGCACACGGAAGCGTTTCTGGACGCGATCGACAAGCGGTTGCAGGCGAAGATGGCGTAGGGCGCGCCAAGATGTAACTCGCCGCGCACTCGAAGACATCGGCGCCCGTGTACTCGAAACGATCACGGGCCCGAGAAACGGCGGAGTCGACACTGCCGCTATTGAGCACACCGACATTTCCGCCATGCTTCCGCCGCTGGTCCTCGTGAATGAGATGCACCGCCGCGCGCCTTAGCCACACGGGACGGACGTGGATGCTGCCGCTGCGTGGACGACCAATGGGTAAATTGTGGTACAACTTAAGTAGAATACGCGCAAGCCCGGCCACCGATCGGGAACACGTCCGCTAGCCAGCCATGCGCGTCAGGCGTACGATAAGGATTCGACCCCCGCCCTGAGGTGTTCATGCCGCTCCGTCGTCCGCTCGTCATGTTGTCCGCGTTGCTCGCGTCAGTCTTGCTGTCACCATTCGATGTCGCCGCGCAACGCGCCGCGCCCCCGCCCCCGCCCCCGCGGGCCGGTGCCGTTGCGTCAGGAGCAATTACCCCCGCGCTTTACGATGCGCTGTCGTGGCGATTCATCGGTCCCGAAGGCAATCGCTTCACATCGGCGGCCGGCATCCCCGGCGACCCGTACACGTACTACGTCGGCGCCGCATCGGGCGGCATCTACAAGACCACGGACGGCGGCGTCCACTGGACGTCGCTCTTCGACGGGCAGCCGGTGCAGTCGATCGGTGCACTCGCCGTCGCGGCCAGCGACAGGAACATCGTCTGGGCCGGTACCGGCGAGGCGCACATTCGAAGCCACATCTCGATCGGACAGGGCATCTACAAGTCGCTCGATGCCGGTAAGAGCTGGTCATTAATGGGACTGGAGAAGACGGGACGCATCGCCCGCGTCGTCGTGCACCCCACGAATCCCGACGTCGTCCTCGCGTGCGCCCTCGGCACCGCGTACGGACCGCAGCAGGAACGCGGCGTGTTTCGCACTACCGATGGTGGCACGACCTGGACGCGCGTGCTCTTCACCGACGAGCACACCGGGTGCTCCGATCTCGCGATGGATCCGTCCAATCCGCGCACACTGTTCGCCGGGATGTGGCAGATCGAGATTCATACGTGGGGCCGCTCGAGCGGCGGCCCGGGCAGCGGTCTATTCGTCTCACGCGACGGCGGCGTGACGTGGACGCGGCTCCGCGGCAACGGTTTGCCCACCAAGCCGGTCGGCAAAGTCGCACTCGCCATCGCGCGTTCCAATTCGCAGCGCGTCTTTGCGCTCATCGAGACCGGTGATGGAGTCCCGTGGAACGGGGACGAGACCGAGAGCGGACAGCTCTGGCGTACCGACGATGGCGGCACGATGTGGACACTCGTCTCACGCGATCGCAACGCGATGGGACGCGCGCACTACTACTCGCGCATGGCCGTCGCACCGGACAACGAGAACGAGACGTACTTCCTCACGGCATCGTACGCACGCTCCATCGATGGTGGTCGCACGCTCACCACGCTCAGCGGCGGCGAAGCTCCCGGCGGCGATCATCACGATATCTGGATCGACCCGACGAACGCCGATCGCATGATCGTCGCGCACGATCAGGGGTTGTCGATCAGCGTGAATCGCGGACGCACCTGGTTCAAGCAGCGCCTCAACAATGCGCAGATCTATCACGTCACGGTGGACAATCAGATTCCCTACAACGTCCTCGGCAACAAGCAGGACGAGCCTTCCTATCGTGGGCCGAGCAACTCGCGTGTGCAGGGCGGACGCAGCGCAGGCATTTCGCGCGGCATGTGGCACTCGGTAGGCGGCGGCGAAAGCGGGTGGGCCACCCCCGATCCGACCGATGCGAATCTCATCTGGTCCACAGCATCCGGCTCCGGCATGGTCGGCGGTATTGTGGTGCGATTTGAGGAGAATCGACGCCAGTTCCGCAACGTCGAGGTATGGCCGCAGCAATCCAACGGACCCGCAGAAGGTGTGAAGTACCGCTTCGTGTGGGATGCGCCACTGCACATCTCACCGCATGATCACAACACCGTGTACACGGGCAGTCAGCATCTGCATCGCACGCGCGATGGTGGACAGAGCTGGCAGGTGATCAGCCCGGATCTGACGCGCAACGATCGCAGCAAGATGAAGAGCTCCGGCGGTCTCACGGCAGACAACATCGGCGTGGAGTACTCGGGTGTGGTGTACGGCATCGCCGAGTCGCCGAAGGAGAAGGGGCTGATCTGGATCGGCACCAATGACGGTCTCGTACAGCTCTCGCGAGACGACGGTGCCACATGGACCAATCTCACCGCCAACATCCCGGGCATTCCGGGATGGGGCTCGGTGCGTTCGATCGCGCCATCAAGGTGGGATGGCGCGACGGCATACATCACGATCGACGCGCATCAGGAGAACGATCGCGATCCGTACGTGTATCGCACCAACGATTACGGCAAGACGTGGACGAAGATCGTCAATGGCATTCCCAGGAGCAATCTGAGCTACGCGAAGATCGTCATCGAAGATCCGACGCGTCGCAACATGCTCTACCTCGGCACCGAGAACGCGATCTACATGTCGTACGATGCAGGCGGTACATGGCTGCCGCTGCAGAACAACCTGCCGCACGCGCCCGTGTCGGGGATCATCGTCCAGGTGCACTTCAACGACCTTGTCATCTCCACGTATGGACGGGGCTTCTGGATTCTCGACGACCTCAGTCCGCTGCAGCAGCTCAGCACCGACATCGCCAACGCGTCGTCGCATCTCTTCCCGCCGCGCGCGGCATACCGCTATCGGCCAATCACAGCGCCGAGTACCACGTATGACGATCCAACCGTCGGGGAGGATCCCGAGTACGGCGCGTATCTCAACTACTATCTCAGGGCACCGGCGAAGAGCGCTCCAACGTTGGAGATTCTCGACGCAGGCGGAACGCTGGTACGCACACTGCGCGGCACGAATACGGCAGGACTGAATCGACTGGCCTGGGACCTGCGCGATGAACCCAGCGTCGAGGTTCGACTGCTCACCACTCCGTTGTACGCCGATCACATCGTGACTGGCCCGACCGGTCGTTCTGCGCCCGGCACGCCGCGACTGTCGATTCTCATGCCGCCCGGCACGTACACCGTGAAGTTGACGGTCGATGGTGCGTCGCAGTCGCAGCCCCTCGAAGTGCGCAAAGATCCGAACAGCGGCGGCACCAACGCGGAGATCGCTGACCAGGTGCGCCTTGTGTCGGCGATCAAAACGCAGCTGCAGGAAGGCGCGGAGGCAGTCGCGCGGGTGGAAGCCGTTCGAGTCCAGTTGCAGCAGGTGCAACGACTGGCCAACGACGCCGAGGTGACGCGCCTCGCACGCGCGGTGGACGCGAAGCTGGTGGACGTGGAAATGAACCTCGTCGACCTGCGACAGACAGGGTCGGGACAGGACGGCGTCCGTTTTGGTTCAAAGCTGCTGGCGAAGTTGGGATACCTCGCAACGGGTGCGGCAAGCTCCGACTTCCAGCCCACAGCGCAGCACGTCGAAGTCCAGCAGATCCTCGGCGCCGAACTTCGTCAGCATCTCAGTGCGATCGACGCCGTGCTCGCGGCCGAGTTGGTGCCGTTCAACACGCAGCTCAGAGCGAAGAACTTGCCAGAGGTGGTGGATCGGAAGGGCGCGCCGAGTCGGATTGTGCCGTAGCGAATCTCAACGATCCGCCATCCGGGCGCGTCTCACGGGAACGCGTGTCCGTGGCCCAGTCGGACACGCGAACCACTTCGTTCAAGGAGCACCGATGTATCAGCTGTTGACCGACCAGATGCGAGGCTGCCGGCGAAGTGCCGCCGCGTTGCTGGCCGTCGCGTCCCTGTCCGTGCCGGTGGGAGCGCAGAATCCGCCCGTGGTCACGCCACCGGCCGCTGCGGTCACACAACCCGGCGGAGAGACCGGCAACGCGAATGCGGCCACGCGTCGCGCGCCGCGCCCTTACGCACAGGTCGTGACGGCGCGTGCCATCACCGAGAAGGGTGGCATCACGGTGCATCGCATCGATGACCGCTATCTGTTCGAAGTCCCCGACTCGCTGGTGGGCCGCGACTTTCTCATGGTCACCCGTGTGGCCGGCGTGCCGGCCGGTTCCGGTGGATTCCAGAGCGCGGGCAGTTCACTCAACGAACGGATGGTGCGCTTCGAGCGGGTGAACGATCGCGTGCTGCTCAAAAGCATCAGCCCCGAGGCTGTCGCCGATGACACGCTCCCAATCGCCAAGAGTGTTGCGCAGAACAACTACGCGCCGATTCTGGCCGCGTTTCCTGTTGCGGCGTATGCGCGCGACAGCGCCGCGTACGTCGTGGACGTGACCGACTTTTTCGCCAGTGACAATCCGGCCACGTCCGGGCTGTCGGCGGCCGCGCGTCGCACCTACGGCGTGCGACGTTTCGATGCGGCCCGCAGCTACATCAGCAGCGTGCGCAGCTTCCCCATCAACGTCGAGGTGCGGCAGGTGCAGACGTTCGATGCGGCCACGCCGCCGGGCGATGCGAATAGTGCCACCGTTACCATGGAGACGCGACAGTCGATCGTGCTGCTGCCCAAGGTACCGATGCAGCCTCGCCATTTCGATCCGCGCGTGGGCTACTTCACGGTCGATCGGGTGAACTACGGCCTTGATGTGCAAAAGGCCGAGTCGGAGGCATTCATCACGCGCTGGCGCCTCGAGCCGAAGGATCCCGCTGCGTACGCACGTGGCGAAGTCGTCGAGCCGGTCAAGCCGATCGTCTACTACATCGATCCGGCAACGCCTACGCGCTGGAAGCGGTATGTGAAGGAAGGGGTGGAGAACTGGCAGGCGGTCTTCGAGAAGGCAGGCTTCAGGAACGCCATCTTTGCCAGGGAAGCACCCAGCAAGGCGGAAGATCCCGACTTCGATATGGATGACGCGCGCTACTCGGTGGTGCGCTGGGCGGCGAGTCTCGTGCGCAACGCCACGGGTCCGCACACGCACGATCCGCGTTCGGGGGAGATCATCAACTCCGAGATCACGTGGTACCACAACCACATGCGTTCGTACCGCAACTGGCTGATCATGGAGACCGGTGCAGCGAACCCCATGGCGCGCTCGCTCGACATTCCCGATGAGCTGATGGGCGAGACGATGCGGCAGGTCATCACGCACGAGATAGGACACGCGCTGGGCTTGCAGCACAACATGATGGCGTCGGCGTCGTTCCCCACCGACTCGCTGCGCAGCGCAAGCTTCACCAGCAAGTACGGCGTCAGTGCCACGATCATGGATTACGCGCGACAGAACTACATCGCGCAGCCGACGGACGGTCTCAAGCCCAGGGACTTCATCCGCCGCCTCGGACCCTTCGACGATTTCGCGATCAACTGGGGCTATCGCGTGTTGCCGGTGAAGAGTGCCGACGCCGAGCAGCCGACGCTCAACACATGGCTCACCAGACAGACAGGCCCGATGCCGTATCGCTTCGTCAATCAGGGACTGGGCGGCGGCGACCCGCGCAATCAGACTGAAGATCTGGGCGATGATGCGGTGAAGTCGTCCACGTACGCGGTGATGAACTACAAGCGAATGATTCCGCAACTCGTGTCGTGGACCACGACGCCGGGCGAGGACTACACCGAACTCAGGGAGCTGTACGAGGAGTCGCTTGGTCGCTGGTCCGGCTACATGGGCCACGTGGCAACCGTGATTGGCGGTGTGCATGTCGACCTCAAGACGGCGGACCAGCGCGGCGCCGTGTATTCGGTCGTTCCCAAGGCGAAGCAAAGGGCGGCACTCGCGTTCCTGAGCGAGAACATCCTGGCCACGCCGACGTGGCTCATGCCGCAGGAGATCATCTCGCGCATCGGTCCGAATGCGACGCTGGCCAACCGGCAGGCGGGCGTGCTCACCTCCCTGCTCAGCGCCGCGCGGCTGGGCCGCATGGCGGAGTCGGAGAAGTACGATGCGGCGAACGCGTATCCGCTGGCCGAGTACATGGGCGATCTCAAGCGGGCGGTGTTTGCCGGAGCGCTTCCGGATGGGAATCGCCGGCAGTTGCAGCGGGTGTATCTGGCTCGCCTCGACGCGTTGATCAATCCGCCATCCGCGGCGGCTGGTGGACCGGGCGGCGGACCTGGCGTTGGTCCCGGTGGTGGCGGGCAGCCCCCGCGCATCGTCCCGTTCGTGACGGCGCCCAACGTGCCACTCTCCGATTTGCCGGCGATGGCCCGCGCGCAGTTGCGTGACATCCAACGTGAGGCGCGCGCCTCGGCGTTGTCGGGCGCCACGGCGACGGCCAAGGCGCACTGGGTCGATATCGCGGAGCGGATCGAGCGGAGCCTCGCGACGAAGTAGACGACGTGTAGCGGTTGGGGTCGTGTCGCGGAAAATCCGCGGAAATGGCGGAAACGCGGAATCGGCAGTATCTCCGAGGGACAATCTGTCCGTCCCATTCCACCGGAGATGCTGCCATGGACTCTCGTCGTCCCTTCCGCCTCGCGCGGCTCGCTGTGCCGTGCGCGACCCTGCTGCTGTATGTCCCGACGGCTGTGGCGGCGCAGCGTGCGACGACGCGTGGCGCCGCAACGCCCGACACCGCGTCGAACATGTATCTCATGTCCGAGCGTCGCGAGGATCCGACGCCGGCGCCGGCACGGCAGGAGGGCGAAGGGCCATTCACTCGCCTGATCATTCGGGGAGTGAACCTCATCGACGGCTACGGCAGTGCACCACGCGGGCCGGTCGACGTCGTGGTCGAAGGGAACCGCATCGTGCAGATCGCGAGCGTCGGGTATCCCAACGTCAAGATCGACGAGACAAAGCGCCCCAAGGGTGCGGTAAAGGAGCTCGACGCCAACGGCATGTACATGATGCCCGGCCTCGTGGACCTGCACGTGCATCAGGGCACGCAGCAGAAGGCCCCCGACAGCGACTACTACAACAAGCTCTGGCTCGCGCACGGCATTACGACCGTGCGTGGCGTACCGTTTGCGAGTTTCGACTATTCCGTGAAAGAACGCGCGCGTAGTGCAAAGAACGAGATCACCGCGCCGCGCTACGTCGTGTATCAACGGCCGGGGACCGGTTGGGGCCGCGGCATTCCGCGCACACCGGATGTCGCCCGCGAGTGGGTGCGCTGGTCCAAGGCCAATGGTGCAGACGGCCTCAAGCTCGGCGCTGAACGGCCGGACATCATGGCCGCGCTGCTCGATGAAGCGAAGAAGCTCGGACTCGGCTCGACGGCGCACCTGCAGCAGCAGGGCGTCGCGCAGATGAATGCCGACAAGGCGACCAAGCTGGGGCTCGAGGCCGTCACGCACTTTTACGGCATTTTCGAATCGATGTATGAGAACAACCAGGTGCAACCGTGGCCGACGGATGCGAACCTGCAGGACGAGCAGACGCGATTCGGTCAGGTGGCGCGGCAGTGGAGTCTGGTCAAGCCGCATAGCGAGAAGTGGAACGCATTCCTGAAGAACTTGCTCGAGCGCGACGTGACACTCGACCCGACGATGACGACGTATCTGACGGGCCGGGATGTCATGAAGCGCATGAACGCGCCATGGCACGCCAAGTACACCCTTCCGTCGCAGATGGAGTTCTACATTCCAAGCCGCACGAATCACGGCGCGTACTTTTACAACTGGACCACGGAAGACGAAGTGGCGTGGCGCAACTTCTATCGTGTCTGGATGGAGTTCGTGAACGAGTACAAGAACATGGGCGGACGCGTCACGGCCAGTTCGGACGCGGGCTTCATTTACAACACGCCCGGCTTCTCCACGATCGAGGAGCTGGAACTGCTGCAGGAGGCGGGGTTCACGTCCGCGGAAGCGATTCGCGCCGGCACGTTGCACGCGGCGGAAACGATCTTCAAGCCAATGGGAAAGCCGATCGAATACGGTGTCGTGGAGACGGGGATGCTGGCCGATCTCGTGGTCGTGGACGCGAACCCCGTGGCCAATCTCAAGGTGCTCTTCGGCACCGGCTGGTTCAGGCTCAACGACAGCACGGGCAAAGTCGAGAACTACGGCGGCGTGAAATGGACGATCAAGGATGGCATCGTGTACGATGCGAAGAAGCTGCTCGCGGATATCGAGAAGATGGGGAACGAGCAGAGGAAGCAGCGGGCAATGGACAGGTAGGAGCGCGACGTCAACCACTCAGCACTCGGTGGTTGACGGTCCCGTTGATCGTGCGGTGATTCGTCGACTTACGGCTGCACCCTCATTGCCGCCATCGGCTTCGACCGATCCTCGTACGGACGCAGCACCCACTCAAAGAACGTCCACGTGCGATTCCACGAGTCGATCTGCGCGGGCGAGTCGACGCGCTCGAGCGTCACCGGATCCACTCGACGGCTGAATGCGTGTCCCACCGATGAGCCCCAACCGGCCGGGTCCACGTAGATCTTCGTTTCTGAGAGCTCCGGCTTCAGCGCGCGCAGCTTCCACACCATCTGCTGGTCCTCCACGTAGTTGACGTCGAGATCATTCGTGGACACGTGCACCAGCAGCGGGATGTTCAGATTCTCGAGGTGATAGAGCGGCGAGCGCTTGACGTATTCGTCGGGGTTCTCGAACGGCAGCCCCTGAATGCGTGGCTCGGCGGCATAGTCGCGCTGGTAGCTCGGACCTTTGTACGACAGGCGGAAGATCAGGTTGGTGACCGGTACGATCGCCGCACCTGCCTTGAGCGGATGGCCCGGCTTGGTCGCGTTGAGCGTGGTAATGAACCCGCCGTGACTCCACCCCATCATCCCCACGCGCGCCGTGTCCACGTACGACAGCGTCTTCATGTACTCAAAGGCCGACATGGCGTCGTCCACCTCATAGCCGCCGTAGTCGATGAGCATGTGCCACACTTCGCCATGTCCCGTGCTGCCGCGATAGTCCGGAGCAATGACGACGTAGCCGCGATCGACCGCTTCCTTGACAAACGGAAGCATGTTTTCGCCCCAGTTGCCGTGCACGCCGCCGTGGACCCAGATCATGGCGGCATGACCACGCGGCCCGCGCTTGTTGATCGGTGCGAACAGATAGGCGGGGACGGTCGCGCCATCCGCCGTGCTCTTGTACGTGATCTTCTGAAAGTCGACGATGCCCTTGAAACGCGCGGCGTAGATGCTGTCCGTTTTCGTCTTCGCGACGATTGCCGCGTCGAAGTTGGCACGCGGCAGATCCTTGGGATCCTTGCTGACGTACAACTGGCGGGCCCGGAGCGTGTCCATCTGCCCCTGAAAGCCGCGGCCACCGCGTGCGGATACTGGCGCGGCGACTTCACGGCCCGGCTGGGCGGCGGTGGACATCGGCGCGTTGCCGCTCGCGCACGCGCCGGCGAAGGCTAAGGAAGCGACGACGCTGGCGCGGGGGGGCAATAGTGCAACGATGCGCATGATGCAAATCCGGTTGAAGGGTCAGTGGCGTCGCCGTATCTACGGCACCGCCATGACCCAGCGCAAGAGAGCAGGCGCTCTCGAAACCGGAGCCCTTAATCGTTCTCCGCCGCAACGATGGCGTCTACATTGACTGACATCGCAATCTCCGTCAGCAAGAGATCGGTGGCCTGCTCCTCATCCAGCGTTCGCTGCAAAAGCTCCGCGTGCTTCGGGTATCCAAGAAGCTGCGCGTACGTGCGAACAGTGCCGTACCCGGCCATCTCGTAGTGCTCCACGTGCTGCGCACTCGAGATGAGCCCCGCATCCATCACGTCCTTATCGGCGTCTTCCTTGATCATGTCGGCACCCTCGGCGACGAGCCCTTCCATTCCCTTGCAGTGCTTCCCCTTGGGGCTCACGTCAAGCTCCTCGCAGATCTGCTCCAGGCGCGCAACATGCTCCTTGGTCTGTGCTGCATGCTCGGCGAACGCGTTGCGGACCTTCGGGTTCGTGGCTGCCTTTTGCAGATTTGGCAGCGCCTTCAGGATCTGATGTTCCGCGCTGAACAGGTCGCGCAAACCTTCGATGTAGAGTTCGTGCAGCGATGCGAGTTCCATGATGCCATACCTCTGAAGTAGTGGTTCGTCTCGTAAAGATGCCGGTGGTCCACGGTCTGCACCGTGCCGACGTCACTGGGAGTGCATCGCCAACCACGTGCAGCAATCGTGCCCGACGATTCCCGAAGTGTGATCCTTCCAACGCTGTGGCAGGTGAACGTGCACGTGCGTGCTGCGACCGATATCGCGCACAATACTTGCCATGCAGTACGGGACCGCATGTGCATCCATACCACCGGTGTACATCACCGATACATCATCTCCCGCATGCTCCAGGCGGAACACGTATGCCAAAAAAGACGGGCTCGCCATCGAAGGCGTCGCCGCGAAAGGCGTCGCACTCCCAAGACTCCAAGTCCGCGCACGCCGACGAAGTGCAGCAGGTCGTGTCGGCAATGCCGAGCAATCCGAACACGCCGTACGAGCATGGCCGAGCACATGCGCTGGCCCCGCAAGCCGGAGTGCACGTCGCTCCGCCGTCCGCGACAACTATCGCCAGCACGCTAACCGAGCGGAACGCCTCCGGGAAAACCGGAGCACCGACGGCGTCAGGCGCACCAGCACGCACGCCGTCACTCGCGTACGCCCGGTCCAACGCGGATGGCCAGCAGCTGACGACCAATCAGGGCGTGGCCGTAGCCGACAACCAGCATTCATTGAAGGCGGGGCTTCGTGGCCCCACGCTACTTGAAGACTTCATTCTGCGCGAGAAGATCACGCATTTCGATCACGAGCGCATCCCCGAACGAATTGTTCACGCACGGGGCTCGGCGGCGCACGGCGTCTTTGAGGCGTACGAATCACTTGCGGACATCACGCGGGCGGCGCCATTCGCGACCGCAGGCAAGCAAACGCCTGTCTTCGTCCGCTTTTCAACCGTGGCCGGAGAGCGTGGCTCGGTGGATACGGCCCGCGACGCGCGCGGCTTTGCGGTCAAGTTCTACACCGACGAAGGGAACTGGGATCTGGTCGGGAACAACATTCCCGTCTTTTTCATTCAGGACGCGATGAAATTTCCCGACTTCGTGCATGCCGTGAAGCCGGAACCGCACCACGGCATGCCGCAGGCTGCATCCGCGCACGACACGTTCTGGGATTTCGTGTCGCTCATGCCCGAGTCGACGCACATGCTCCTGTGGGTAATGTCCGATCGCGGCATTCCGCGCAGCTACCGGATGATGCAGGGCTTCGGTGTGCATAGTTTCCGCTTCGTCAGCGCAGCCGGGGAGTCGCACTTCGTGAAATTCCACTGGTCGCCGATGCTCGGCACGCACTCGCTTGTTTGGGACGAGGCCGTCAAACTGGCCGGAGCGGACGCCGACTTCCATCGACGCGATCTGTGGGACGCCATCGAGTCGGGGGAATACCCGCAGTGGGAGCTCGGTATCCAGATCTTCACGGACGCGGACGCAGAGACATTCAGCTTCGATATTCTCGACTCCACAAAGCTCATTCCCGAGGAGTTGGTGCCGGTGCGAGCTGTCGGTCGCCTCACGCTCAACCGAAATCCGGACAACTTTTTCTCCGAGACCGAGCAGGTCGCTTTCTGCACTGCGCATATCGTACCCGGGATCGACTTCAGCAATGATCCGCTCTTGGGCGGACGCATCCATTCGTACGTCGATACACAGATCTCGCGGCTTGGCGGAGCCAACTTTCACGAGATCCCGATCAACGCGCCGGTAGCACCGGTGCACAACAATCAGCGCGACGGGATGCACCGACAGACCATCAATCGCGGGCGCGTGGCGTACGAGCCGAACTCGCTCGGCGGGGGCTGCCCGTTTCAGGCTGGCGCGCAGGGATTCGTCTCATTTCCGCAGCCCGTTGCCGAAGACAAGCTGCGAGGTAAACCCGAAAAGTTCGCCGAGCATTATGTACAGGCCCGGCTCTTCTTTGACAGTCAGACCGCAGTCGAGCAGCGGCACATCATCGCCGCTTTCCGATTCGAGCTCTCGAAGGTGACCGTGCCGGCCATTCGCGAGCGCATGGTTGCGTCGTTGCTGAACGTGTCCGATGCGCTGGCCCGGCGTGTCGCCGACGGGCTGCGCATGCCGCTCCCCGCCGCATTGCCGCGCGCGAGCGATGTCGATGTCACGCCGGAAATTACGAACTCGCCCGCGCTCTCGCTGACTGCACGCCCGGGCGCGGTGGTCGTTCGTACGCGCAAAGTGGCTATCCTTGCCGCCGATGGGGTGCACGCTCAGTTGATCGACGCGCTCAAGAGCGCGCTGCGCGCAGCGGGTGCACAGCCGCGTGTGATCGGGCTGACGCTGGGTCCGCTTGAGACGAGCGACGGCGGGCGCGTCGATACTGACGGATCGATCGAAAACTCTCCCTCGGTGTTGTTCGACGCCGTCATCATTCCGGACGGCGAAGATGCCATCGCAGCGTTGCTCCGTGATGGGCGAACACTCGACTTTGTGAAGGATCAATACCGGCACTGCAAGTCCATCTGGGCGATCGGCGCGGCACAGACGGTGCTCGCTGCGTGTGGCATTCCAGCCGACCTTCCCGACGGTAAAGCAGATCCGGGTCTGATGACCAGTGCCGATGCCGCGGATGCGCACGCCGATCAGTTCATCGCAGCGGTTGCGCGTCACCGTCACTTCGAGCGCGACAGTGATCCGCCGCGCATTTGAAAACCATGGTGCGAGTACATTGTCGTCAGCGGGCGCGCGGCGCCCGTAGCGCGTCGAGTACCCGCTTCGTCAGTCGCTGACGCGATGCTGTCATGTCGGCCCACGGATCGACTCGCTGTTTGGCGGCCACCTCCCACACCTCAGTCAGACAGGTCGTAGGCAGGGTCTGCATTGCGCGCAACTCGCGCCACGAACGAGGAACGGAGATCGGGCCGCATTCGCGCGCGCGGGTGGACCACGGCGCCACGGCGGTGGCGCCGCGGCTGTTGCGCAGGTAGTCGATGAAAATGCGCCCCGGTCGGGCGGCCTTCGAGGCCACGTCCACCAAACCGCGCGGATCGGTGGCCACCAGTCGCGAGGCGAGCAGGCGCGCGAACTCGCGCACTTCCTCCCACGTGGAGTGCCGCGCAATGGGCGTCACCACGTGGATGCCCTTGCCGCCGGTGGTCTTCACCCACGATTCGAGCTCGCACGCCTGCAGCACCTCGCGGATCGTGAACGCCGCGTCAACCACACGCGCCCATGGAACATCGGGCGCGGGGTCGAGGTCCATGACGATGCGATCGGGTGCCTCGACATCGTCAATCCGCGATCCCCAGAGATGGAACTCCAGCACACCGAATTGCACAAGACTGACGAGCCCCTGTGCACCCGTCACGTACACGTATTGCCCCATCTCGCCGTTTGACTCTTCGATGTCGATCGACTTCACACCTGTCGGAAGCGCGCCCGTCCAGTGCTTCTGATAGAAGCACGCCGATGCGGCGCCCTGCGGACATCGTACCAGGGATAGCGGTCGCCTGGCGACGTGCGGGAGCATGCGCGGAGCGATCTCGTCATAGTAGGAGGCAAGCTCACCTTTCGTAATCGACGAGCGCTCGAACAGCACACGTGCCGGGTTCGTGATCACGATGTCGCCGACCTGCATTTCCACGTTCGTGCGCTCCTCATCACGGCGCTGGACGCTCTCGTTTCCGCGCATCACGTCTCCCGGCGGATGCGCGTGGCGTCCTTGTCCACGCGGAGGCCCTTGAACACGGGCTGTCGCAGCAGCTCATCGTCCGTCCACTCCGCGAACGCGACTTCGGCGACCAGCACGGGTTTCACCCAGTGTGTGGACGACACGGGAAGCCCGTCCCGCTTGGGGATCGGGCGATCTTGCGTGTGCAGTGCGTCCAATTGTCCACGGAGATGCATCACCGTCGCGCGATCAAAACCGGTGCCGACTTTTCCGGCATAGCGCAGCACTCCGTCGCCCGTGTACACGCCAAGCAGCAGTGCACCGAATCCTTCGCGCGTACCGTTGGGATCCGTGTAGCCGATGACGACCATCTCCTGGCGACGTCCGGCTTTCACCTTCAACCAGCCGCCGTTCCGGCCACTGACGTACGGTGCATCGAGGCGCTTGCTGATGACACCTTCGAGGCCACGCTCACGCGCCTGCTCCAACGGGTCGCCGGCCGTGCGCGCAAACGACGGTGTTGCGCGAATGACCGAGCTGCGTGTCCGATAGCGGAGCACTGCGCGAAGCGCCTCCCGGCGAATGCGCAGCGGTTCACTGCGCAGATCCATCCCGTCAACGGTCAAGAGATCGAAGACGTGATATCGCACACCCACCACCGATGCCGCGTCGATACGCTGCTGCAGTCGCTGGAACGATGCACTCCCGTCGCTGTTCACTGCCACGACTTCTCCATCGAGCGTCGCGGATGTCACCGGAAGCGCGGCCAGGTCGGATACCACGCGCGCGAACTTTGCGCTCCAGTCATGCGCATTCCGCGTGAACAGTCGCACCGTACCACCGCGCAGCACGGCTTCGATCCGGTAGCCGTCCAGCTTGTGCTCGTGCAGCCAATCCGGATCCTGCGGAGCCGCATCGACCGCGCGCGCCAGCGACAGTGGAATGAATGCTGTGCCCGACTTGTCTGCACGCATGACGCTGACGCTCATCGCTGCGTCCGCTCGTGCGATCCGCTACGCACTTCGGCGCACCCGCTTTGCAGGCTTCTTCGCGGCCTTGGCCGACTTGCTCGCTGACGCAGAATTTGTGGCCTTCGCCGCCTTGGTCGTGACCGGGCGGCGTACGGTGGAAGATTTCTTGGCGTCACGCGTCGCAGTATCCCTGGAACCGGATTTCGATCTGGCTGCCAGACTGCGCTTGAGGGCGGCGACGAGATCGAGCACGCGAGGTGCATCGTCCTCCTCGGCGCTGACCGGCGCCGTTGGTGCCGTGCCGGCCGCGCGGGCCTCGATGAGGCGAAGGAGATCCTCGTGATAGGTGTCCTTGAACGCCGACGGATCCCACGTCGTGCTCATCGTCTCCACGAGCTGACGCGCCATGGCGATTTCGGCGGGGCGGATGCCGCGCTTCGCGGCGCTATCCTCTGTGACACCGAAGCCCGAGGGCGCGCGCACTTCACTGTCGTAGCGCAGCAGGTGTACGACGATCGCCTCCTGATACGGATAGAGCGCGGCCACGTGCTGCGCCGTCCGAATGACGATCTGCGCGATGCCGATCTTCTCCGTCTCCTCGAGCGTGCGCACGAGCAGCGCATATGCCTTCTCGCTTCCCTTGAGCGGCGCCACCACATACGGCTTGTCGAAGAAAATGGTGCCGATGGCGCCCGCATCGACGAAGCCGAGCACATCGATCGTGCGTGTGGACTTCGGATTCGCCTCCGCCAGATCCTCCGCGGTCAGAATCACGTACTTGCCCTTCGACACCTCGTAGCCTTTCACGATATGCTCTGACTCAAGCTCGGCACCCGTCGTCTTGTTGTACTTCCGATAGCCGACTCGCCCGTGATCGCGCTTGTCGAGCATGTCGAGACTCAGCCCACCGGGCGATTCTGCCGAGAAGAGTTCGACCCCAATGCTGACCAGTCCGAATCCGAGTGTGCCCTTCCAGATGCCGTGCGGCATGACGCGCTCCTGATCACGAACGGGAATACGTGTCGAAATTCACCAATTCTCTTCAATACTCATGCCAATCCACGGTTGACCCAGCGGGCGAGGAGATCTTCAATCCGCGGCACCGAGATCGCGCTCGGGTGGTCCGTAAAGCCGAATGCCGTCCGGCGAAAACCGTCCACCGTGGAGCGGACAGTCCCAGCTCTGTTCGACTGCGTTCCAGTGCACCACGCCCCCCATGTGGGTGCATACCGGGCTGCACGCATGAACGCGATGCTGCATGTCGCGACACACCGCCACCCGGACGCCATCGACCAGCCCCACCCTGCCTTCGCCGGCCTTCAGCGTCTCCACATGTACCGCGCTCATAGGCAACACACGCTCGGCAACATTGGCAATCGCCCGCGCCTGCGCGGTGAGCCAGTCGGTGGACAGCGCCAGACGAGCTGGCGAGAATCTGGCATGCAGGGCGCTCTCCTGCCCCGTGATCGCATCAAGGATCATGGTGGCGGACATCGTGCCGACCGTGAGCCCGATACCCGAGAGCCCCGTCACCACCCAAACGTTGTCCATGCCGGGTGCGCGGCCGATCATTGGGAGGCCGTCTGTTGGCTCGAAGAGCTCGGCGCTCCACCGATGCACTATCGTGTCGACCTCGAAGCGCTCGCGAGCCCACTGTTCAAGCCCATCCAATGACGCTTGCGGATCGCCGGTGCCGGTCCGATGGTCGGCGCCTCCCAGTAGAACAAGCGCCTCCTGAACGCCATCAACGCGTCTGGCATAAAAGTACGGATCGCTGTTGTCCCAGAAGAGCGCGTCGTCGGGCAGATCACGTACCTTGGCCACGATGGCATAGGACTGATACGGCGGTGTGGCAGCAAAGAGCAGCGGCGCCGCGGTGAAATTGCAATGCGTCGCGCAGATGACATGATCGAACGTCACCCGGCCGCTGCCGGCCCGCAACGCGGTGCAAGGCTCCGACGTCGGTCCCTCGACCAGCGATTTCTCGAAGATCCGTACGCCGAGTTCGCGCGCAATGTCTACCAAATGGTCCAGATAGCCGACCACGTTGATGCGCGCCATGTTCCTGATTCGGTACCCGCACGCGGCGCGGGGAAATGGGATTCGGTCGCACGCATCCACATCGAGGCCGAGCGTTGCTGCCGCCTCGCGCTCCTGGTCCATCTCTTTTGCATCGTCCGCCGACTCACTGTAGTAGTAGGCGGGGACACGGGTGAACGCCGTCGCGGTACCTGCATGGCGCTCAACGGTGTCGATGGCTTGCAGCCGCAATTGCGTATACGCCGCCGCATCTTGCTCACCGAGCTTCTCGAGCAGGGCCCGCGGAGCTCCTTCCGGATGTGCGTCTAAATGGCCGGTGCTTCCAGAGGTGGTGCCAGCGCCAATCGCTTCAGCGTCGCAGACAATGACATCGTAACCGCGACGGGCCGACTCAATCGCGACACTCAACCCAGTGAGTCCCGCACCGATGACGAGAATGTCGGCGCGATGTTCACCAGTCAGGGTCGGGAAGCGCTGAACCAGTGGCGCATTGTGGCGCCACCACGGTGCGCAGATGGCGCGAGGCGCTGCATTGGGGTTCATAGTCGTCACGATATGCTGTCAGGCAGGCGGCTCCTCGACGATAGTCATCAGCATCGTGAGGCCGAAAAGGAATAACAGGCAATGTCTGCAGCGTCCGCCGCGGTAGCCATTCCCCACAGGTGGACAAGTCCTCTCATCCTCCCGAGGGAGACAGAAACCATCCATTGTGACAGTTGACAGCGCGCCCCGTCGGTGTCGTCCACGCCGGAATGATGCGCACTCAGGCATGGCCGGGATCGAGCGCGTAAACACAGTCGTCACGCTCCCCACAGCGGCGCCAGCTCGCTCAGTACTGCCGTTCGCGCTCCACCGCCCAGCGAGGTGTCACACCCTGCTCGATGTCGCGCAAGCACTCGAAAAAGCCGTGCACCACGCCGCTTGTGGTCGTCAATCCGGAGATGTGCGGCGAGAGGATTACACGGGGATCGTCCCATAGCGGCGAGGACGTGGGCAATGGCTCCACTTCAAACACATCCAGTGCGATTGCGCGCAACCATCCTTCTTCGAGCGCGTGCGGCAACAGTGCTTCATCGACCACGGCGCCGCGTCCCGCATTTATCAGCACCGCGTTGCGGCATCGCGACAGCACCTCGCGCCCGATCAGATGTCGCGTGGCATCGGTGAGTGGCACGGTGACGATCAGCCAATCCACGTCGCCCACGATGGACGGGAGCGCACTCGCCTGCGCTACGGTACCGAACACCGACGCGTCACCGTCCCCGCTGCGCGACACGCCGGAGACGTCGCACCCCATCGCCCGAAATACACGTCCGATGTGAGTGCCGATATCACCCGTTCCCACCACGAGCGCCCTCGTGCCGCGCAGCATCGTCACATCACGTGGCGCCCACTCGTGCCGCTCCTGACAGCGCGCCACATCCAGCAACTGCTGCGTCACAGCCAGCGCGCGCGCCAGCGCCCACTCCGCGATCTGCGGTCCGAACGACTCGGCGCTTCGCGTGAGCAGAATGTCGCGAGAGAGTTCCTCCGGCTGGAACCACGCATCCACGCCGGCGCCGGTACAATGCACCCAGCGTACGTTGCCCATGGTGGCGACCGGAGGTCGCTTGAAGCCGACGTACGCCTCGCCCCACTCGAGGTCGGCCTGCGACACGTCCATGAAGCGATTGCCGCGAATGTCCAGCGACGGACGGACGGCGAGAAGTGCGGCGGCGATCTCCGCGTGGGCATTGGCGCCGATGACGACACGTTGAGGCATGCGGGACGATGGCGGTCGAGGCGCGGAGTGGCAAGCGGGTGCGCTGGCCTCGGACCGGGGCGTACGGTATCGTGAGATCCATGATTCCCAATAAGCCTACTCGCACGCTCATCGCGGCCGCGACCGCGCTGTGCCTGGCGTCCGCGCCCATGCTGGCGCAGCCCCGGACCGCCGATCCGGCACAGCGCGGCGTCGCCCTCTCGGCGTTCCCGCGCATCGTGCAGCTCGCACCACGCGTGTACGGCTACGAGGAAATCCGGCAACCCGGCTTCACCACCGTGAGTCTGTTCGTGGTCGGCAACGATGGGGTGCTCATCGCCGACGGCCAGGGGAGCGCCGAGGCCACGCAGACGATGCTCGATCGCATCCGAACGGTCACCCCGCTGCCGGTGCGCTGGTATGTAGTGGGCTCGGATCATGGCGATCACACGGCGGGGAACGCGATGCTGCCGAAGGGGATCACCTTCATCGCACACCGCAACGCGAAGGCGCAACTCGAGCGCGACTCCGCCGCCGCGAGACCGCCGCGCGTGGTGATCGTGCCGCCGGTGGCCATGTCGTCGGACCGCCAGACGATCGATCTCGGTGGCGTTACGGTGGACGTGCGCTTTCTCGGTCGCGCACACACAGGCGGCGATCTGATGGTGCATGTGCCGTCGGAGAAGATCCTCTTCATGAGCGAGGCGTATCTCAATCGCGTTTTTCCCGCGATGCGGTCGGCCTATCCGGCCGAGTGGTTGGGCGTCGTCGATCGCGCGTTGGCGATGGATGTCGAGCGCTATGTCCCCGGGCACGGCTTTATCGAGACAGCGGTCGTGTCACGCGAGGAGCTGATGGCCTTTCGTGCGTCACTCGCTGCGGTCATTGCGGAGGTGACGCGCTTGCATGCGCGGGGGCTCTCCGTCGATGACGCCCTCACGCAGGCGCAGTGGGGCGAGTACGCGCGCTGGTTTTTGGCGGAACAACAGGGGCCGATCGCCGTGCGCCGCATCTATGATGCGCTGAACGGCAAGCTTCCCTAAGCATGCCGCATTTTCCGCCGATTCTCTTTGCGATCGCGTTTGCCACACTCGTCATCGCGCTGACCGCGTTTGGACGGCGCTTGCCGGTGCCGCCGCCCATCCTGCAGGTCGTCGCCGGTCTGCTGGTGGCGCTGGTGCCTGGCGTCTCCGTCCCCACGCTCGACCCCGATCTCGTTTTCTTCGTTTTTCTTCCGCCGATTCTCTGGGCGGCCGCGTTCTTCACGTCGCTGCGCGAGTTCAAGGCGAATCTGCGTCCTATCAGTCTGCTCGCCGTGGGACTGGTGCTCGCGACGTCGGTGGTGGTGGCCGTTGCGGCGCGCGCACTGTTGCCCGGACTGCCATGGGCCGTAGCGATTGCGCTGGGTGCGATCGTGTCGCCCCCCGATGCGGTGGCCGCGGCAGCGATCGTCTCGCGCCTGCCTGTGCCGCGCCGGGTGATCGTGATTCTGGAGGGCGAAAGTCTCGTCAACGATGCATCGGCGTTGGTGTTGTATCGCACCGCCGTCGCGGCCGCTGTAACGGGCGCGTTCAGTTGGGGCGAATCCATCGTCCGCTTCTTCATCGACGCCGGGATCGGGGCATTGATTGGCGTGCTGGTCTCGTGGCTCATCATCTTCGCTGCACGACGCACGAAGGATTCGCTGGCGGAAGCGCTGCTCACACTGGCCGGACCGTACGTGGCGTGGGTGCTGGCCGAAACGATCCATGTATCGGCCGTGCTCGCGTGCGTGGCCGGGGGACTCTATCTGCGACAACACTTGTCCACGGCGGTGGGTCCGGCCTCACGCTTGCAGACACGCGCCGTGTGGGACCTGCTCGTCTTCCTGCTCAATGCGATGATCTTCATCATCCTCGGCGTGCAGTTTGCGGCGCTGCTGCAGTCGGTGCCCCGAGACAGCATGGGACCGCTGCTCTGGATCGGTGTCCTTATCGGTCTGGTCGTGATCGTCGTGCGACTGCTCTGGGTGCCGGTGGCGACGTGGCTGCCGCGTTATGTCAGTGCCGACATCAGACGGACCGAACCGGCGCCGCGTCCCAGGGCCGTGTTTCTGGTCGGCTGGACGAGCATGCGTGGCATCGTCTCGCTGGCGACCGCGCTCGCATTGCCGCTTGCGCTGGAGAACGGACAACCGTTCCCGTATCGCACCGAAATCATCATCATTACAATGTGCGTCATCGTGATCACGCTGGTGGTGCAGGGGCTGTCGCTCGCGCCGATCATCCGCGCGATGAACTTCTCGCCGGAACACGCGCATCACGGGGAAGAACGACTCGCGCGACGCGAGGCGTTGCGCCGTGGTGCGGAGGCGCTGGAAGATCTCTCGCGCGAACCGTGGGCCGACAGACAGGATGTCGAGTGGCTGCGTGCGGAAGTGCGCGACCGGATGCGCCTGCACGATCAGCATGGTGGTGGCACCACGGTGCGACGCCGGTTGCGCTCGGGGATGATCCACGCCGAGCGCCGTATTCTGGTGCGACTGCGCAATGAAGGGGCGATTTCCGACGAAGTGCTGCGCGACCTCGAGCAGGAACTCGATCTCGAGGCGATCCGCGTCGGCAGCGATCAGTTCACGACATAGCGCGCGACTCCAGCAGAGCGGGTGTGCCCGTTGCACCTTCGTCCAGTCGTTCGGTGCGATCCAGTCGGTCCACATCAATCGCGATCACGCCATCTTCGCTGCTCGTGAAGATGCTCGCCCACTTCACATCCCAGCGCAACTCATCGTAACGGTACGACGTCCGCGACGTGACGCGCGTGGAGAACGTCGCTTCGTGCGCGGTCACGAAGACAAGGAACTCCGCATCCGCGTCGGCGAGAGTGGTGGGCGTCATGTTGGCGAGCGGACTGTCGGCCGTGACCGGATGGACGACCGTCCAGTGCAGGCTGAACATCTCCACCGATTCCCGCTCCAGTTTGAGCTGATGAAAGTTGCGCGCCCGGACGCCGTTGAAGTCCTCGTACCAGACGAGGTTGACGCGTACGTGCACATCGCTGAGATCGCCCGGCTGCGCATTGACCATGCGGAACATGAGCGCACGTCCACCTTCGAATGGCGCCACGATCGCCGACTCGGTGAAGCGCAGCTGCATGCGCGGCCGCGTGAGTCGCGCGATGAGCATCCCGGCCGCGCCGATCATTGTGATCGGACCGATGAGCGACTCCATGATCACGAGCCACTGCGCCGTGGCGCCAACGGCGTACATCGCACCGGTGCCGGTCGTCGTAAAGATCGCCACGCTGAAACTGAGCGCGCGCAGAAACGGATCGGCCACCCCCAGCGCGTCCACGCCGTGCAGCGCGTCCGCGCCGAGCGAGAGATACGCCAGTGCGAAACATCCATTGAGCAGCAACAGTCCGCCGACCAGCCATCCCAGAAACGGCAGCCACGTCGCGTTGAGTGCGCTCAGGTAGAAGCGTTCGGCGCGCTGTGCCCCCAGTCCATACTTGCGGCTTGTCGGCGAACCGTCGCGCGCGAGAAATCGTCCACGCGCCTGTTGCGCCACCACGCGTCCGAATCCCAGATCCGTCGGCTCGGCGGGTGGTGGCGTGGCCACGGCGTGGTGGGTAGGTGGCACGGCCGCCGTGGCGGCGGAAGAGTCAGCGGACACGTGGTCCATCCTTGCATCGTTCGGCGGAGTGTCGGAAGCGCATCTCCTGATGATTCGTCCCGACTCATCGCGGCGCAAGCGCGCGGTGGGGCGGCCGCACGTCACGGTTGCCCGGAGTCGAACCGCGTTCCAGCTTCCCTGTATGACTACGCGAGGATTCACGACGTCGCGCGCGCCGGCGACGCGATCGGGATCAGCGGACCACACGCAGCGCACTTCGTGTGGCGTGCCACAGCGGGCCGTGCGCTGCTGATGGTGGCCGGCGGATCAGGAATCGCGCCCTTTCTTTCCATACTGCGGCATCGCGCGTCGCTGCTACAGGTCGGGCCGGCGACGCTGCTCTACTCGGCGCGTACCTGGGAGTCGGTGATCTGTCGCGAGGAGCTGCTGGCGTACAAAACCGCGCCCGCCCCGATGCGTTGCGTGTTTGCCCTCACGCAGGATCGAGCGCATCGTATACACGATTTCGCGCGCCGCAGCGATGCCGCCATGCTCGCGTCGATTGTCGACGTGCACGCGCTGCCGCGAGAGACGGACGTTTGCGGTGCGAACGGTTTCGCGCGCACCGCGACCGACCTGCTGGTCAATCTGGGTATTCCTGCGGGTACCATCCTCACCGAACGCTACGGCGGGACCTGACGTGCACCAGAGATATGTGGCGCTGCTGCGCGGCGTGAACGTCGGTGTGGGAAATCGGATTGCCATGGCGGATTTCCGCGCGCTGCTCACGTCGCTCGGCTTCACCGACGTGCGCACCCTGCTCAATAGCGGCAACGCGATCTTCACCGCATCGTCGGCCCGGGCGAAGCACGCGGCCTTGCGCGTCGAGCAGGCGCTGCTCGCGACGCTGAACGTGCGTTCGCGGGTGACGGTGCTGAGCGCAACCGAACTCGATGCGCTGGTGCAAGCGAACCCCTGGCCCAACGACGCGCTTGACCCGTCGAAGCTGATGCTCTCGGTGTTCGCCGATCACTCCGTCGCGACGCGGCTGGCTCCCGTGCAGACCCGGTCGTGGGAGCCGGAGTGGCTCGTCGTCGGGGCGCGTGCGGCGTATGTGTGGTGTCCGAACGGACTCACCGGCAGCGCGATCTTCCCGGTACTGGCGCGACTGCTTGGTGACGCGGTGACGACGCGCAACTGGGCGACGGTCGGGAAGCTGCAGGCGATGATCGTCGCGATGGTCGGCGTAATGGTCGTCGGCACATGAATGCCCCGACAGGTCCCACCGTCGCGGGGGCCGATGACACGCTGCGCGCATTGACGGCGACACTGGGCGATCGGTACCGCGTTGACCGGCAGTTGGGGCGAGGCGGCATGGGGGCGGTGTATCTCGCGCACGATCTGCGCCTCGATCGGCCGGTGGCGATCAAGGTGTTGCCGCAGGAGTTTGCCTCGCAGCACGATCTGCGCGATCGATTTCTGCGCGAGACACGAATGGCGGCCAGCTTCTCGCACCCGAACATCGTCCCCGTGTTCAGCGTGGAGGATCGCGACGCAACGCTGGCGTTCGCGATGGGCTACGTGGAGGGCGAGAGTCTCGCTGAGCGGGTCAAGCGGTCAGGCCCGCTGAGCGTGAAAGAGCTGGTCCGACTGCTGCAGGACGTCGGGTATGCGCTCGCATATGCGCACGGACGCGGTGTGGTGCATCGCGACATCAAGCCCGACAACATCATGCTGGAGCGGGCGACCGGCCGCGCGCTGCTGATGGACTTCGGCATCTCGCGCGTCATCGCCGCTCCCACCCCGACGGCGGGGCTGACGCAGATCGGGGAGATCGTCGGCACGCCCGAGTTCATGAGCCCGGAGCAGGCGTCCGCCGATGTGCTCGACGGCCGCAGCGATCTGTACTCGCTGGGGTTGGTCGCGTGGTTTGCCGCGACCGGCCGACTGGCCATCGAGGGCGAGAACACCCAGCGCGTCTTGGTCAAGCAACTCACCGAACCCGTTCCGCCGGTGATGGAGCAGCGCACCGATCTGCCGCGTGCGCTCGCAGAGGCCATCGACCGCTGCACCCGCAAGGATCCGGCAGAGCGCTTCGCCAGCGCAGAGGAACTGGTCGACACGCTCGACGCCGCGAGAATTGGCGGTCCCGATGTACCGCTGCCGATCCGCCTGTTTGCCGAAGAAGCGTCGCAGGCGGGGCTGGTACTCGTCGGCGGGACCGTCATGGGGCTCTTGCTCTACATCGCGCTCGGCGAACTATACGAGGGCAATCTGGACATCATTCTTCCGGTAGTCCTCTTTGCGGCGGTGCTGTGGGGACGTCTGTCGCAGACGACACAGCAGGCGCGGCGACTGGCCCGTCGCGGCTTCCCTCCCGTCGAGATCCAGCGCGGGTTCACCGCCGTCCTCGCCGAACGCGATGCGGAACGCGCGCAGCTACGCGCCGACCCGGATGTCGTTGCCCGGCGTCGCCGACAGGTCATCGTCAACCTCGCACTGTTGGCGGCGACCATCGGCGTGCGCTGGTATGCGCTCAAGTATCAGCGGGTCGAGACTCGACCGGACTGGTTCAACGTCACGCCACTTGGGTCACTCCTCCTATATGCTGTCGCCGTCACGCGCGGACTCGCGTTCATCGGCCTGGTGCGCAGTCCACTCCGTCGACCGCCCGGCGAATGGCTCTTTCGCTGGTTCTGGATGAGTGCACTCGGTGGCTTCGTGCTGCGCCGGGCGGGACGTCGCGTCGCCGGCAGCGCGGGCAGTCCGACGACGCGAAGCACGGTCGTGATGGCGGCAAAAACCACGTCACCGGCAGCGCAGCCGGCATCGGTGAGCGCACCCTCAAACGGCCGGCGGTCATCGCGTCCGGATGCGGTCGGTGAGCTGTCGCCCGTGACGCTACGGCAGCTCGAAGAACGGGTGGCCGCACTCGAGTCATGGCGCCGAGAACGCGTGTCGGGCGAGTGAGCCCCACGGATCTGCGTCGGCACGCGTGATCTCTCCACGGACGACGCAAACGCCGCCGAATTCCTGAGGATCCGGCGGCGTTTGTCACCTGCGAGCAGCGTCACCACGCTGCGCGAGCTTACCGACGATTGAGCTTGTTCAACAACTTGAGCATCTCGAGGTACAGCCAGATCAGCGTCACAAGGAAACCGAACGCGCCGTACCACTCCATCGATTTGGGCAGGCCGGAGCGCACCATCTGCTCCACGCGATCCATGTCCAGCAGCAGGAAGAACGCCGCCAACCCGGTGCTGAGCAAGCTGAAGCCGATCCCCAGCACACCGTTGCCGTTGATGAACGGAATCGACATGCCGAAGAAGCCCAGCGCGAACTGCACCAGGTACGTGGCCAGCAAGCCAAGCAGCGCCATGCCGGCCACCGAACGCATGCGGTCGGTAACGGTGATCAGCTTTGCCCGATAGACCACAAAGAGCAGGATCGCCGTGGCCAACGTCGCCGCGACGGCCAGCATCGGCAGGCCGGCGAATTGCGCGTTGTAAATGCCCGAAATAGCGCCCAGCGCGAGCCCTTCAACCACCGCGTACAACGGGGCGGTGACGGGAGCCCACGTGGGCTTGAACACGGTGGCCATCGCCAGCACGAGACCGCCGATGGTGCCGATCAGCATGGCTGAGCCCCACACACGCGGGTCCGCCTGCCAGACCAGTCCGGCAGAAAACGCCGTGGCCAGCAGGAGCACCAGCGTTTTGGTCGCCGTGCCGTTGATGGTCATGGTCGCTTCGCCAACGGCTCGGCGACTCATCTCCTCGAGCGCTCGTGAGCGGAGCGCGGGGTTGCTCGATTCCATTTCTCGTATCGCTGGGGGACAGGTGCGCAGGTGCCGTAGGGTCGTCGGCGCACCGAACTGCACCGCAGAAGTCTAACCGGCAAACCGGTGATCCAACACAGACGTTCCGCGTGTCACCTCCTACCCGCCGACCTCGTCCGCGGATCCGGTCGACTATCTAAAATCGACACACCGGATAGGCCGCGTCCGCCCCGGTGATGGCCAGCCGGTCCTTCCTGTTGGCGATGGCCAGCATCACATCATGGATGAAGCGCCCGAGACGGGCCGAATGCTCGTATTCGATGTACTGCGGCTCGTCGGTCGGCTGATGATAGTCCTGCGCGTAGCCGAGCGAAAAGTAGGTGACGGGGATGTTGTGGAAGACGTAATTGACCTGATCGCTGCGGCAGAAGCGGTTCATCGGGTTGGCGACGACGTCCCAGGTCTTGTCGATCGCCATGGGCTCCGAGCGGACGGCGTTGACCGAGTCGATCACGTCGCCGAACTCGCGGGACAACCGACGCGCGCCGAGCATCTGGACCGAGTTGGGTCCGCCAAATTTGACCTGATCGGCCCGCCCCTTGCCCAGCATGTCCATGTTGTGCGCGGCCACGATGGACGTGAGCGGGATGGATGGATGGTCGGTGAACCACTTGGAGCCCAGCAGCCCCGCTTCCTCGCCTTGGTGGGAGACGAAGATGATCGACCGCGCCGGCTTCTCGCGGGCGAACTTTTCGGCGATCTCGAGCAGCACGACCGTGCCGGACCCGTCGTCGTCGGCGCCGTTCATGATCGAGTCCCGACGCGGCGCGCGGATGCTGCGGGCGTGCCTGATCAGCGAATCGATCTGCTGTTGCTGCGCGACCGTGGGGCGGCAGGCGGGGTCGTTGGCGCCCTGACGGCGCGTCACCGTGTTGACGGCGCGCAGCGAGTCGTGGTCCACGACAGTGGTGTTCACGCCCACATGGTCGTTATGCGCCCCCGCCAGCACGTACTCGGCGGCGCGCGCCGGGTCGGATCCCGGGAGGATGGCGACGACGTTGCGCGCGGGAAACGCGGACATGCGCCATTCGTGACTCCAGGAGGCGGAGACCGGCTGTCCGACCGCGCCGACGGCGATCTCACCGACCGGCTTGCCGAACAGCTTGGCGGCGACGGACGGCGAGATTGCCGCGGCGCTGACCCCGGGGGCCGTCGCGGCGGAACCGGTCGGCTGCATGGCCGACCGCGAGGTGAGCGGTGACGCCCCGCTGACGGCAAACCCTTCCGGTAAAATAATGAGAATGGCCACGGCGCCCGCCGCTGCCGCCCGGTCATCGGACACGTTCGCCACTGGTGGTCCGCCCGCGCGTCCGCCACGCCCCGCAGCGGCTGGCGCTGCGCCACCTGCCGCGCGCACTGAATCGGCAACCGCGCGGGCCCGCGCTTCAACCTGCGCTGCAGCGGCCGCGCCGAACTTGTCCGGCACCGCGTCACAGCTCGGGAGCGCGGCTGGCGCGCCAGTCCCGCGACCGGCTACGGGGGCCAGTGCCGTCAGCGCACTCGCTGACGCGACAAACACGGCGACCTTTCCCTTCAACAGCGCCGGATCGAGGGCGACGGCACTGTCGCCCCACTGGCCGGCGAAGACGGCGGGCACGTTGGTCAGATCGGCTCTGCCTCCGAAGCGATTTCCCGCGGTGGGCGCCATCGGCGTGAAGTCGCGGCGCAGGGCGAGCGCGGAGCCGCCGACGCGGAGTGTGGTCTGGGCGCTGTCGAACCCGATCGGCCCGAAGGCGAGCGTCTGGAAATAGCTGTCGCCCTCGCCGGCCGGCTTGAGCCCGAGCCGTTTGAACTCGCGCGCGATGTACTCGGTCCCTTTGTAATTGCCGAGTTCGCCGATGCGACGCCCCATCATCGAATCGTCCGCGAAACCATAGAGTCGGGTGCGCAGGTCGTTCGCGGTGATGTCGGCCGTGGTGGGGCGGGGCGCCCAGGTGCGGGGACCCTCGTCGGGCCAGACGGTGCGCACGGGAGCGCGCTTCGTTGAGACCGACTTGGCCGGCGGGGACTTGTCCTGTGCGGCCGCGGCGTGGCTGGCGACGACGGTGGCGAGTCCGGCAAGCATCGCAGCCAGCAGGAGTCTCGACACCGGACGTATCTGGCGACTGGTAGGGCGAATGAGATGGGGCACGTGTGGCGGCGGGGTGGAAGCGTTTGTCACCGGCGCTCTTGGGATGGATGGCGCCGGACACTCCCATGGCTACGCTCCGCCCCGGACGAACGTTCTGGCGTTCATCGCGCGTGCCGGTGTCACCGCTCCCGCGTCGCTCAGCGGAGCGCGATCGCTGTCCAGCCAACCGGTGCCGTACGCAGCGCCAGCGCGGCGACCGCGTCGCCGATTGCCTTGCCTCCCGTCACATCGAAACGAAAGTGCAGACCGCCCCAAATCCGTGCGTTACCGGCTTCGGCCACATCGGCGGAAAGTTCTGCGGCGCGGGTGGGGAAGAGCGACGCCAACACGCCGGCCGTCGCCGCGGAAAAGCAGGAGTGCGCCGAGGGGTACGACGGAAAGTTGGGCAGCATACCCGACAGCTGGATTGCCCGGTCATCCTGGGTGGGGCGCAGGTACATGTAGTGGTATTTGGCGTCCCAGCAGGCAATCCCGGCGTCCATTCCAGCCATGTGGACGAGCGCCAGCATGCGCGCCATGTCGCGCTCATTGAGCTTCGCGGCCTCGCCGTACTGCACGCCGAGTTGCGCGAACCACCCAACCGGGCCGCCGCTCTGCAGCACCGTCACCCCCCAGAACACGGCAGACGCCAACTGATCCGGCATTCGTGCATCGGATGCCGCACGCACCTCCGTCAGCGCGGACTGATAGGCCGTGGAGCCGAACGCAGGCGGTGTCACCGGACGGATCGCACTCCCCGACGACAGCAACCACGTCCTGGCCTCGCCGAAGCGCACACCAACCGGCTGCGCGGGCGCCGGCGCACTCGTCCACACGCCGGCGCCGCTCGGGAGGGTACCGGTGAACGGCAAATTCCACCGATCGCCCTCGGCGTAGGTGAGCACCGTCGCCGCAATGGCGCGGCCTGTCGTCAGCCCACGAACCACGGCGTTCGCGTCGCGAGCGCCACCCAGCGTCAGGGCGACACTGTCTTCCCGGAGGGCGGCCCCTACCTCGGCGGTATCCAGCGGATACAGCGCACGAAGCGCGGTGGCGGTGGCGCCAGTTGCGGCGGCCGCCTGCCAGCTGTCGAGGCAACGATCCGCTCCCTGGGCCGCCACGACCGCGTTGTACCGCGCGACGCTGACGACGGCGAGGTTGCGCACGACAATGAGTGGACCGGTCGCGCGTTTCGAGACGATGCGCTGCGCGACAACATTCCAGCGGGCAGAGGCCGTCGGCCGGCCGGACTCCTGACACGGTGCCGGGTCGTCGACCCCCGGGTCGGCGACGTTGGAGCAGGACGTGGCAGTCGTTGCCAGCAGCAGGACACAGGCGATTCGGGCAGACATGATGCTTCTCCAGTGGTGCGTGGGAGTCCGAGGGGGCGCTTGGCAACCCGCCGCACCGCGCCCTAGCTTGCACCAGACCAGGCGGACGTGAGGCCCTCATGATCAAGAGCGCAGGGCGTGGCCAGATCATGCCATTCTTTCTGGGCGCCTCGCTGCCTGGGCGCCTCTCCGCTGCACGCACTTCGGGCAGGACCTTGGACGTAGCCGACCAAATGCCGGGGGACGACGACGCGACACGGACGCGGCTGGCCGCCGAGGCACCGGTCGCCCTGCGCGATCTGCTCGTGGCCGTTTACGACGACCTCCACCGCGTTGCGCACCGGATGCTCGCCGACGAGGCCACGGGGCACACGCTCTCCACCACCGCGCTCGTGCACGAGGCCTACCTTCGCCTCGCCGGCGGGCAGGCTGGCTGGAACGATCGGTCGCACTTCTTCGCGTTGGCGTCGCGCACCATGCGCCACATCCTCGTGGACTATGCCCGTCGCCATACGGCGGCTCGGCGGGGCGGCTCGTCGCAACGTCCCATCGCGCTGGACGACATCGCTGACGCGGGGGCGCTTGCGGTACCGGTGCGCTCTGCGGAACTCGTCGCGCTCGACGACGCCCTGACCAGACTCGCGTCGGAAGACGAGCGGTTGGCGCAGGTCGTGGAGTGCCGCTTTTTTGGCGGACTGACCGAGGCGGAGACGGCCGAAGCGCTCGGACTGTCGGTGCGTTCGGTGGCGCGCGATTGGCATTTGGCGCGCGGTTGGCTGCTTCGGGAACTGCAAAGCGATGGCTGACGGACGTCCGTCGTTCGCACAGGTCCGCGCGCTCGCCGACGCTGCACTGGCGTTGCCGGCGCAGTACCGTGACGACTGCATTTCCTCCGGTGCGGCGGGTGACGTGGCCCTCGCGCACGAAGTGCGGACGCTGTTGCGGGCGTGCGACCACGCCGAGGCTCAGGACTTTCTCGCTGCGCCTGCCACACCGCTCGCGGAGGAGGCGGTCGCCGAGTGGCGGCGGGGTGCGAACGCATCTCCCGGCGCGCCTGCCAACACTCTGACAAACGCGCCTCCGCTCGCGAGCGGCACCGTTATCGGGGAGCAGTACGTGATCGAGGCACTGGCCGGCCGCGGCGGCATGGCCAACGTGTACCGCGCGCACGACCGGAAGCACGCGCGCACGGTCGCCCTCAAGGTGATGCACACCCGCTCGTCGGACGCAGACGGTGATGGCGCTGCGAGGGAGATTCAGCTCACCGCGCGATTGCAGCATGCGGGCATTGTCCCGCTGTTCGACTCCGGCATCCTCGACGGCCGTCGCTGGTTCGTGATGCCCTTTGTCGAGGGCGAATCGCTCGCCGAACGGCTGCGTCGCACCGGACCACTCCCCGTTCGGGAGGCCGTGCGGGTTGCAAGGTCGGTCGCGGAGGCACTCGCCTACGCGCACCGCGAGGGCGTGGTGCATCGCGACATCAAGCCCGGCAACATTCTGCTGCGGGACGGTGAGCCACTCGTGACCGACTTCGGCATCGCGCACGCCGAGTCGTCGGGGTTAGACGAACGGGGGTTCGGCACGCCCGGCTACATGAGCCCTGAACAGATCGCGGGTACGCGGCCAGTGGATGCGCGCAGTGATGTCTTCGCGATGGGCTGTGTCCTCTTCGCAATGCTGACGGGCGCGTCGCCGTTGGCTGGCGGCAGTCGGGCTGATGTGTTGGCGCGGACGCTGGCCGGGGCGGCCCCCTCCGTCCGTTCACTGCGCCGCGGCGTGCCGGTTGCGATCGCGTCACTGCTGACCCGGGCGCTCGCTCTTGATCCGGGGGCCAGGCCCGCGAGCGCGACCGACTTCGCGGTCGCACTTGATGGCGCAGCGCGCCCGCCGTCCCGCTGGCTGCTGCCTGTGGCCGCAATACTTGTCGCGGCGTTGTCGATCGGGATCGTGACGCGACGACCACCGGCCGCCGAGCGGGTGGCGCGCTTTGTCCTGCCGCAGGGAGGCACGTCGCCGACCGGCGACGGGGGCGGCGTGCTGATGCCCGATGGCCGCACCGTTGTCTTCGTTGGCGGGGACAGTATGCGGCGGCAGGTGTACATCCGTCCGATCGATGTGCTCGACGCGGAGCCCGTGCCCGGAACGGAGGGGGCCGTACGCGCCTTCGTGTCGCCGGACGGGCGGTCCATCGGCTTCATCGACGAGAGCGAAGCGCTGCGCGTCGTGCCCCGGACAGGCGGTGTTTCGCGGCGCCTTGCCTCCGTCTTTCGTTTTTCCACGGCCGACTGGAGCCCCACCGGTCCCATCGTCTTCTGGCGCTTCGATCCGCGAGATATTGCATGGGTCTCGCCCAACGGTGGCGATCCGCGACCGCTGACCAGGCTGGATACCGCGCGGCGCGAGGCGAGTCATGTCGCACCGCGTGTCCTCGACGGCGGGCGACTCGTTGGCTTTACCGTGCTGCACGATCGCGGCGGACCGGTATTTGGTGCGGGCGAGCTGGCTGTCATCCCGCTCGACACGTCGCGTGCATTGCCGGGCGCGCACGTGCGGCTCGGAGTCGAGGGCAGCGAGATCATCGGGCTGGTGGACGGCTGGCTGATTTATGTCCCGCCGCGCGCGCTGACGATCGCGGCAATCCGGTTTGACGCTGGTACGCTGCGCACCAGTGGACGGCCGGTCGAAGTGCTCGCCGATCGCACTGGAGGCATCAATGCCCCCGTGCTCGCCGCCGATGGGACGCTGCTCTACACCCGCCGCGAGATGTCGACGCTGCCGGTGATCCGGGCTCCGGACGGACGTGAGGACACGCTGCCAGTGCCGACTGGCAGTACCTCCATGAATCCGCGACTCTCGGCCGATGGACGACGTGTGCTGCTGCAGGTGTCCACGGCGAATGGCACGGACGCCTGGGAAGTCGACCTTGTACGACGCACTGGACGCTTCGTCAGCCGCACGGGTCGGGTGCTCAGTCCAGCGTGGGTTTCCGAGGACGAGTTTGTGTATCTCGACTGGGCCAACTCCGGCGCCATCTGGCGTCAGAGGCCTGACACCGCTGACGCGGGTCGGCGCCTCTTCGAGTCGCTCGGCGCGTTGGCGCCCCAGGTGGTTCCCACGCGCGGTCTCGTCGTCTTCCAGCGGATGATTGATGGCATCTGGAGCATCTGGTCCGGTCCCATCGATGGCGAGGGGCCGCAGCGCCTGCTGGTGCAACGCACCGGCCACGCATTCCTTCCGTCCGTCTCACCGAACGGCCGGTGGCTCGCGTATGTGCGCGGCGACAGTGGTCGATTGTCCGTCTGGCTGCGGCGCCTCGTGGACGACGGGGCGGCGAACGACATCCGTGTGAGCAAAGGGTCGGCGAGCGAACCGCGATGGACGCCGGAAGGCACGCGACTCGTCATGCGCTCGCTCGGCCGCATCGTCGCGGCGGAAATCCTGCTGCCGCAAGAGTCGACGACCGCGCCGCGCATCGGCCGGATCACCGACCTCGGCGCCGATGACTATACGGGCCAGATGCCGCACACGAACTTCGATGTACTTCCGGGCGGACGAGGCCTCGTAACCGTGCGGAGTCGTCGAGATCGACCGCGGTCCGTTGTGGTGTTGGATTGGCGGAGCGAGCTCCGGCACCGGTTGCGTGCTGCGCAAAAGTGAGGTGACGCATGCTGCGGACACCATTATAGCCGGTCGCTTGGCGTTGGCAGGGAGCGCGGTCGGCACCGCATATTGGCATTCCATCCGGCCCTTGTTCCGGGAAGGCCGCCGCTTCTCCTTACTGCGATAGAACCCACATAGCACATGCTCAGCGTTCGAGTGGCACGGTATGGTGTGGTTGCCGGCGTAGCGTTGCTCGTCGCGCGGACCGAGCCGTCGACGGTGCTGCCTGCGCGGTTGGTGCAACAGCCCGCGGCTCCCGATCAGGTCTACCTGCACGGGAAGATCTGGACGGGCGACGACGCCACGCCGGCCGCACAGGCGATCGCCGTGCGCGGCGACCGCATCGTGGCCGTCGGCACTGACGCCTCCGTTCGTGCGCTTGCCAACGCCTCCACAAGCGTCATCGACCTCGCTGGGCGCCGAGTGGTGCCCGGCTTCAACGACGCGCACTGGCACTTGCCGTCGCGTACGCAGGTTGACCTTGCCGGCGCCGGTTCGGTGACAGATATTGGGCGACGTCTGCGTGCGCAGCATGTGTCGCTCCCCGCTGGCGCCTGGCTGTTGGGACGTGGCTGGGGGGCCGCCGACTTTCCGGGTAACCGACCGCATCGTCGTCATCTCGACGCGCTCTTTCCCGACCGGCCGGTGCTGCTGCGCGATCGTGACGGCCATCAGGCGCTCGTGAACAGTCGCGCGCTGGCGCTCGCTGGCATCACGCGCACGACCGCAGATCCGCCGCGTGGCGCGATCGACCACGATGCCAACGGTGCGCTGACCGGCGTCCTCAAGGAGGAGGCGGCGTCGCTGGTGTCGCGTCTCGTGCCACCGCCATCGGCGGACGACGTGTCCGCGACGCTGGATCGCGAGATGCGACAGGCCGCGTCGTTCGGCATCACGTCGTTGCAGGAGGCATCCGCCAGTGAACCGTCCGGTACGACGTTCGATGCGCTGCAACGCGCGCTTGCCGGTGGTACGCTGCGCACGCGCTTTCGTGTGTCGGTGCCGTTTGCGCATGACGTGACGGCGGCGCAGATCGCGCGGTACGTGGGTGTGCGGGATCGCACGAAGTCGCCCCTGCTGTCGTTCGGCATCGCCAAGGGCATGCTGGATGGCACGGTGGACGCGAAGACGGCAGCCATGCTCGAGCCCTATGTCGGCGGTGGCACCGGACTGCCTTTCTGGGAGCAGACGAAGCTCGATTCGGCGGTCGCGATCTACGATCGCGCCGGGCTGCAGATCGAGTTGCACGCGATCGGTGATCGTGCCATCCGCATGGCCCTGAACGCGTACGACCACGTCGCGCGCATGAATGGACCGCGCGACCGTCGCCATCGCATCGAACACATCGAAGTGCCGGCGCTGGCCGACCTGCCGCGCTTCAGGGCACTCGGCGTCATCGCCTCGACACAGGCGATCTTCGCGAGCCCCGACGCGACCACGCTGCAGAACTACGCGCCATTGCTTGGCCCCGCACGCGCGTCGCACGCCAACGCCTTCAAGCTCTTTGACGATGCCGGCGCCGTGCAGGCGTTCGGCAGCGACTACCCGGTCTTTCCCATGGACGTGATGCGCGGTATTGCGGTCGCCGTGACACGCACCATGCCCAACGGCACACCGCGTGGTGGTTGGTATTCGCAGCACCGCATCAGCGTGGAGGCGGCGTTGCGACATTTCACACACGACGCGGCGTACGCCGAGTTTGCGGAACGCGACAAGGGCACGATCGGCGTGGGGAAGTATGCCGACTTTGTGGTGCTGTCGGACGACGTGCTGGCTATTGCGCCCGCGCAACTCCACCGTGTGCAGGCGCTGCTCACCGTCATGGGTGGGCGCGAGACGTGGCGGAGTCCGTCGTTTCGATAAGAAACAACTGCAACTGACTGACACGGATGAACACGGAAACTCCACGGAAACAACGCGGATACAGCAACAAACGTTTTCTTGTTGTTCGCGTCTATCCGCGCAATCAGAGCGGTTGATCCGTGTGAATCCGCGTCAGTCTGCTGCTTTTGCTGTTGCTGTTGCTGTTGCCGCTGCCGTCCCTCCGGTCTCCGAACCAAACCAGCGTCACTCGCCGCGCCGCACCAGCGTGAGAATCGAGTACACCGCGACCGGCTCCTGCTCCTGGTTCATCACTTCCACGTCCCACTCCACCACACCCTGCGGGATACCACCCTCGGGCGTATCCTTGGCCGTCTTTTGCTTGACCGTGAGCACGACGTGGATGGTGTCGCCGGGATAGACCGGCTTGGTGAAGCGCAGATTGTTCATGCCGTAGTTGGCGAGCACCGGCCCAAGCGCCGGATCCACAAACAGTCCAGCCGCCGCCGACACGATGAAATAGCCGTGCGCCACGCGCCCGGTGAAGACGCCGTTCGTGCGCGCATCGTCGTCGTCCATGTGCGCGTAGAAGTGATCTCCGCTGAGCTCTGCGAACTTGACGACATCCTCGAGTGTGATGGGGCGCGTGCCGGTGGTGTGCGAATCGCCGACGTGCAGCTCATCGAACGTCTTGCGGAACGGATGCACGCCGTCGTTCGTCGTCTCGGCGCCCTTGCTCCACTCGCGCGTGATGGCCGCCAGCATGGACGGACTCCCCTGCACGGCGGCCCGTTGCATGTAGTGCAAGACACCGCGCGAGCCACCCATCTCCTCGCCACCACCGGCACGCCCGGGACCACCGTGCACCAGATTCGGCAACGGCGATCCGTGTCCGGTGCTCTCCCCCGCGCTGCTGCGGTCGAGCACCAGCAGGCGGCCATGATACGGCGCAACCCCGATGATCACTTTGCGCGCGACGTTCACATCAGCGGTGATCAGCGATCCGCACAACGAACCGCGGCCAAGCTTGGCCAGCTCGATCGCTTCATCGAGGGTGCGATACGGCATGATCGTGTTCACCGGGCCGAACGCTTCGATGTCGTGCGGTTCGCTGCGATGGAACGGATCGGCGCAGGCCATGAGCATGGGCGCAAAGAACGATCCCTTCTCGCGATCAGCGCCGACGACATCGAAATCCCCGCCGCCGAACACCAGCTCCGCACTCGCGCGAATGCGCGCTGCGGCCGCGCCGACATCGCGCACCTGTCCCTTGCTGGCCAACGGGCCCATACGCACTCCTTCCACCGACGGGTCGCCGATGGTCGTCTTGTCGAGACGCGCGCACAATGCCTTGATCACGTCTTCTTCCATGCCGTTCGGCACGATGGTGCGACGGATCGCGGTGCACTTCTGACCCGCCTTGGTCGTCATCTCGCGCACCACTTCCTTGATGAACAGATCGAACTCCTCGGTGCCCGGAACGGCATCAGGACCAAGAATGGTGCAATTGAGCGAGTCGGCCTCCATGTTGAACCGCACAGAGTGCTGCATCATCGCCTTCCCTTCCTTGAGCATCTGGCCGGTCTGCGCGGAGCCGGTAAAGGCCACGACATCCTGCTCGGTGACATGATCGAGCAGATCGCCCGCGCTGCCGCAGATGAGCTGAATCGCGCCCTCGGGGAGGATCTCCGCCGCGACCATCTCCTTGAACATCCCTTCGGTGAGATAGCTCGTGACCGTCGCGGGCTTCACGATGCAGGGCACTCCGGCAAGCAACGCAGGCGCCAACTTCTCGAGCATGCCCCAGCACGGAAAGTTGAACGCGTTGATTTGAATGGCCACACCTTCCAGCGGCACACAGATATGCCGCCCCGCAAACGTGCCGCCTTTGGACAGCGACTCCGCGGGCCCCTCCACATGAAACGTTTCATTCGGAAACTCGCGACGGCCACGGCTCGAGTACGCGAAGAACGTCCCGATGCCGCCGTCGATGTCCACCCACGAGTCGGTGCGCGTCGCACCGGTCATCGCGGAAAGTGCGTAGAACTGTTCCTTGCGCTCCATGAGATGCTTCGCCATCGCCTTGAGCATCGCGGCGCGCTGATGGAACGTGAGTGCGCGCAACTTCGGACCGCCCACGTTGCGCGCATATTCGGTCATCGCCTTGAAATCGAGTCCGCCACTCGACGCCTCACCGATCTGCTCGCCGGTCACGGCGTGCACGAGAGCGGCTGTCTTGCCGGTGCCTTCGACCCACTGGCCGAGTGCGTAGTTGAGAAGCGTCATGATTCCGAAGCTGGAGTGTTGGGGTGCGACGGGGCATCGCTCGGCGCCGCATCGCTCGACGTCGTACCGCGTCTGGTGTCGTTCCACGTTTTGAGCAACGCCGATTGCGTCGGCCGGTCGGCGGGGATCTCACGCAACGGCTCCACGGGCATCCACGAGCCACGCATCGCCGTGGGCAGCTGCTGATACAACGCCGTGCCGTCGCTCTTCCACGACAGCATCTCGTCGCTTACATCCTTGACGATCCTCGCCGGATTGCCGACGACTACTTTGCGCGGTGGCACCTGCATATCCGCAGGCACGAAACACAGTGCGCCCACGACGCAGCCTTGGCCAATCGTGGCGTTGTCCATGATCACGGCATTCATGCCGATCAGTGCGTGGGCGCCGATGCGCGCGCCGTGCACGATGGCACCATGACCGATGTGCGCGCCCGCTTCGAGCACCACGCTGACGCCCGGGAACATGTGAATCGTGCAATTCTCCTGCACGTTGCACCCGTCCTCGATGACGATACCGCCCCAGTCACCGCGGATGGCGGCGCCGGGCCCCACATACACGTCGCGCCCGATGATCACGTTGCCGGTGACGGCCGCCTGCGGATGCACGAACGCGCTCGCATGCACCACGGGGATGAAGCCGTCGAATGCGTAGATCATGTCGTGCTCACAGCCGCTCGATGATCATCGCAAACCCCTGTCCCACACCAATGCACATGGTGCACAATGCGTAGCGCTTATGCTGACGATGCAGTTCGCGCGTGGCGGTGAGCGCGAGTCTTGCGCCGCTCATGCCGAGCGGGTGACCGATGGCAATGGCCCCACCGTTCGGGTTGACGCGCGGATCGTCGTCGGCCATACCAAGCTCGCGCATGCACGCCAGCGATTGTGCCGCAAACGCTTCGTTGAGTTCGATGATGTCGATCTGGTCGAGCGTCAGTCCGGCAATCGCCAGTGCGCGTCGCGTGGCGGGTACGGGCCCGATCCCCATGATGCGCGGCTCCACGCCGGCCGCCGCGCTCGACACCACGCGCGCCAGTGGCGTGAGTCCCAGTTCGCGTACCGCGCTCGGGCCCGCGAGCAGCAGCGCCGCCGCACCGTCATTCAGACCGGACGCGTTGCCGGCCGTGACGCTCCCGTGTCCGTCGGTGCGGAAGGCAGGACGCAGCTTGCCGAGAATCTCGAGTGTCGTCTCCGGGCGAATGAACTCGTCGTGCGAGACGCGTACCGGATCACCCTTACGCTGCGGAATCTCGACCGGCACGATCTCCTCCTCGAAGCGACCGGCGGTGCGGGCGACGGTCGCCTTCTGCTGGGAGCGGAGTGCAAATGCGTCCTGATCATCACGCGAGATGCTGTAACGTTCGGCCACATTCTCTGCCGTTTCGCCCATGGAGTCGGTGCCGTGCAGCGACTGCATCCGCGCGTTCACGAAGCGCCAGCCGAGGCTCGTGTCGAAGAGCTGAACGTCGCGGGCGAACGCGGTGGTGCCTTTGGACATGACGAACGGTGCGCGCGTCATGCTCTCCACGCCGCCGGCGACGTAGACATCACCTTCGCCGATCTTGATGCCGCGCGCGGCACTGGCCACCGCGCTGAGTCCGGAGGCGCACAGCCGATTGACCGTTTCGCCCGGCACGGAGACCGGCAGGCCCGCGAGCAGCAGCGACATGCGCGCGACATTGCGATTGTCGTCACCCGCCTGATTGGCACACCCCATGATCACATCGGCGATGCGCGCCGGATCGACCGTGCCATTCCGCGCGAGCAGTGTGCGGATGACATGCGCGCCGAGGTCGTCGGCGCGGACCGGACTGAGCGCGCCGCCCAGACTGCCCACCGGCGTACGCACGCCGTCGACAATGAAGGCGTCGCTCAGGCTGTTGCCAGCTGATGCTGTCATGGAATACTCGTGGAAATGGTACAGCTGAATTCACGTGAGCGTGCCGCCATCACGCACGGCGCGACGCAGACGCACGCTCGCACGATATCGGTCCTCACCGTACTCGGCGTACAACGCATCCAGCCGCGCCAGTATCGTCGCGGGTCCGAGCGCATCGCCCCATGCCAGCAGTCCGTTGGGATAATTCACACCAGTCGTCATCGCGGTTTCGATATCGTGCGCGGAGGCGATACGCAGATGCACCGCCTCGATGGCTTCGTTGACGAGCAAAGCCAGCACGCGATCGAGAATTTGCTGCGCCAGTGCCGTATCGCGCGTCGGCTCGGGTTTGGACGCGCCGTCGGTATAGTCGTAGAAGCCATGGGACGTTTTGCGGCCCAACAGTCCTGCTTCCACCAGCCGCTGTTGCGTAATGGCCGGCCGATAGCGTGGATCGTGATAGGTCGCCTCGAACACCGACCGCGTGACGGCGAAGTTGACGTCGTGCCCGATGAAGTCCATCAACTCGAACGGCCCCATGCGAAAGCCGCCGAGCTCGCGCATCGCCCAGTCGATCGTGGCGATGTCCGCCACACCTTCCTCAAGCAGTCGCAACGCTTCGCCGTAGAATGGGCGCGCGACGCGGTTGACGATGAAGCCCGGCGTGTCGCTCGCGATCACGGTCGTCTTCCCCCACGCATCCATCCGCGCACGCGCGACAGCGGCCACCGTATGCGAGGTCGTGATCGCGGGGATGATCTCGACCAATGGCATGAGGGGTGCAGGATTGAAGAAGTGCACGCCCACGACACGCTGTTTGTGTTCACACGCGCCGGCGATCGCGGCGATCGACAGCGACGAGGTGTTGCTGGCGAGAATCGCGTTCTCGGCTACCGCCGCTTCCAGCGCGGTGAAGAGCGCGCGCTTGATGGCGAGATCTTCAACGACTGCTTCGATGATCAGCGCGCACGGCGCGAAGGCGATCAGGTCCGTCGCGCGCACACCGCTCACGTATGAAATGCGCGCGAGCACCGCGTCCGCATTCTCGCGCGTCCGCCTTCCCTTCTCGACCTCGCGCACCATCGCTTTTGCGTGACTGTCACGTGCGCGCCCGGTGGCTTCCGGCTGCGCATCAGCGAGTACGACGTCATGGCCATGCATCGCCGCGACCTGCGCAATCCCGGCCCCCATCGCGCCAGCACCCACCACACCAATCACCGACGTGGCATCAAGCGCCGCTTCAACGGTCTCGCGTTGCACCAGAGTCACTGACGTATCCGTCACGCGCCGCGATACACGGGTTTGCGCTTCTCGAGAAACGCGCGCACCCCTTCCTCGTAGTCCGCGGTGCGTCCAGCTTCATGCATCGCGTCGGCTTCGACTTCCAGTTGCTGCTCCAGCGTGTTGCCAAACGATGCGTTCAGTGCGCGCTTGGTAAGACCGAAGCCGCGGGTGGCCTGCGTCGCCAGCGACAGGGCCAACGCCAGCGCCGTCTCACGCAATTGCACCAGTGGCACGACATCCCAGATGAGTCCCCACTCCTTCGCTTTCGCGGCCGGCAGTCTTTCGGCCAGAAAGAACATGCCGGTCGCACGCTGCGTGCCGACGAGCCTGGGCACGAAGAACGTGCCACTCGTGTCGGGAATGAGTCCCAGTTTCGCGAAGCTCTGCACGAACGACGCTTCTTCCGCCGCGAGGGTGAGATCGCAGGCGAACGCCAAATTGGCGCCGGCGCCCGCGGCAATGCCGTTCACCGCGCAGATGACCGGCTTCTCGAGCGTGCGGATGGCGCGAATGATCGGATTGTAGCTCGCGCGAACGAACTCACCAATGTCAGGCATCGGTCCGTCCCCTTGCGGTAACGCCTCGGCCAGATCCTGTCCCGCGCAAAATCCGCGACCGGCTCCAGTGAGCAACACCGCGCGAACGGCGGCGCTGTCTGCGGCATGCCCCAGCGCCGTCTGTACTTCGTGCGCCATGGTGCGTGTGAAGCTATTCAGCACGTCGGGACGGTTCAGCGTGATCGACATCACGCCGCTCCCGACCGTCGCCGTGATGAACTCGTAGTTGTCGTCGTGTGCCATGCGCCCAAGATACTCGCAACTGCCCGGCGCCGCGCCCCGCGATCTTGGGTCAGCGACTGCGATGTGCCCATCCGCTCTCCCGTTGAGGCGTGGCGTTGCACAACTTTCACACCTATGGCATCCTCTGTCGCCCCATCCGTCCCCCCCGCCGCAACGTCCGCCCGTCTCGCGTCACCGGCACCTGCCGCCACGGCCACCGCGCAAGCGCCCCGCGCCGGCTTCGACTGGCGCCGCATCGCGTATCAGGTGCTCGCGTCGCGCGCACTCGACGACATCGAAGAAGGCACGAACCGCAATCGTGGATCGGTGCCCCCTGAACACGTCGTGCTCTACCAGTTCTCCGCGCGCGGCCACGAGACGGCACAGATCATTCTCGGCTCGCTGCTGAATGGACGGCACGATGGCGCGGGAGCATACTATCGCTCGCGTCCGTTGTTGCTCGCACTCGGCCTCACCCTCGAAGATGCGTTCGGCAGTCCGCTCGGCCGCGCCGGCGGGTTCAGCGATGGACGCGATATTGGCGTGGTGTGCAATCTCCCTAATCGCGACGGACCGATCGTGTTGCCGATGGCGGGTGACGTGGGCTCGCAGTACACACCCGCGGCCGGTTGGGCGCAGGCCATCACGTATCATCGTGAAACGCTCGGCGATCGCTCGTACGATCGCAGCATTGCGGTGGCGCTGGGCGGCGACGGATCGGTGGCGACGAACGGCTTCTGGGCCGCGCTGACCATGGCCACCACGCTCAAGCTGCCGATGCTGTTTTACATCGAAGACAACGATCTCGGCATCTCCGTACGTGGTGACATGCAGACGCCAGGCGGCAACATCGCGCGCAACCTGGCGTCGTTCAGCAACCTGCTCGTTCGCGATGGCGACGGCACCGATCCGCACGAAGCTTCAGGGTTGCTGCAGGACGCCATTGCGCATGTGCGCAGCGGTCAGGGTCCGGCGTTGGTGCGTCTCACAGTGCCGCGACTCTGCAGCCACTCGGGTCCGGACAACCAGAAGGGCTATCGCGCACCCGACGAAATCGACGCGGACCTGGCGCGCGATCCGTTGCCGCGGCTGCGCGAGTATCTCGTGCCGTCACTGCTGTCGGCCGACGAGTGGTCGTCGATCGAAGCGGACGTGAAGCGCGATGTAAACGCGGCCCTCGAAGCTGCGCGTGCGCGTCCGATGCCCGATCCGTCACGCGTCGCACAGCATGTCTACGAAGACGAAGCGTCGGACATTGCAGAGCCGTTCGGTGGTTTGACGCGAGCAGAGCGTGCGGGTCTGGGCGGTACCGATGTGGCGGAGACGGCAGGGGGCTTGCTGCGTTTTGCCGAAGCGATCCGTCGCACGTTGCGCCATGAGCTGACGGTCAATCCCAAGGTCGTCGTCTTTGGCGAAGACGTGGGGCGCAAGGGTGGCGTGCACCTCGTCACCGAGGGACTGCAGAAGCAGTTCGGCGCCGCGCGCGTGTTCGACACGAGTCTGTCCGAGGAAGGGATCATCGGGCGTGCGGTGGCGATGGCGATCAGCGGCATGATGCCCGTAGCCGAAATCCAGTTCCGCAAGTACGCCGATCCTGCCGCCGAGCAGCTGAACAACTGCGGCACTATGCGCTGGCGGACGGCCAACCGTTTCGCCGCGCCGATCGTGGTGCGCATGCCTGGCGGGTTCGGCAAGGACGTGGGCGATCCGTGGCACAGTCTCAGCGACGAAGTGCGATTCGCGCACGCGTACGGCTGGCAGGTGGCGATGCCGTCGAACGCGGCGGATGCCGTGGGGTTGCTGCGCGCGGCGATGCGTGGTGCGAACCCCACGATCTTTTTCGAGCATCGTTCGCTGCTCATGACCGGCGACGGGAGTGCGCGCTATCCGGGCGACGACTATGTGTTGCCATTCGGTCGTGCGCGCATCGTGCGCGAAGGCACCGATCTCACGCTGGTGACGTGGGGGGCGATGGTGCACCGTTGCGCCGCCGCCGCCGCGGGCTTCGAGGAACACGTGGAAGTCATCGACCTGCGCACGATCGCGCCGTGGGACCGCGCCTGTGTGCTGGCGTCGGTGCAGAAAACCGGGCGCTGCCTGATCGTGCACGAGGACAATCTCACGGCTGGCTTCGGTGCGGAGATCGCGGGAACCGTGGCACAGGAGGCGTTCTGGCATCTCGATGCGCCAGTTCAACGTGTGGCACCGCGCGATGTGCCCATGCCGTATCATGAGGCGTTGCTGGCGGCGGTGCTGCCCGATGTGGACGCGATTGCGGAGCAGATCGAGCGGTTGCTGCAGGTGTGACTGCGCCCACTGCCACTCGCGCTCCGCTGCAATCGTGCAGACCACTATTGCTTCACGGAGGCTAAGCGCACCGCTTCTGCATTCACCAACAACTCGTCGACATGGCTCGTGCGCTCGGACATGATGCGACCGCGATCATCCACGACGTAGAAGTACGGCGTGCCCCACTGATTGAATGTGTTGCTGGCCGCCTTGTCATGGTCGAGCAACACCGGCAACGTCACGTCGTGCTTCCTGAGAAATGCAGTGAGGTCGGCGGACGTCTTGTTCTCCTTGAAGATGGCGACGGTGCGCACACCGTTTTCACCAAGGCGCGTGGCGATGCGATGCAGCGCCGGCAGCACGTCGATGGCCGGGCCGCAGAAGCGCGAGAGGAAGGCTACCACGGTCACCTGGCCCGTGAGCGATGTGTGCAGGTTCACGGTCTTCCCGTCGAGGGATTGCACCGGGACAGCACGCGCGATCGTGCGCGGGCGGACTGCGCCGAGCGTGCGCAGCACGACGTCGCGACGTGCCGCTTTGAGTTTGTTCTGCCAGAGAGTTGCGCCGACTTGCGCCGTACCAAAGTTGTTCAGCACCGTCGCGCGCTCCTGCGATGTGCGCGGGTCGATCGAAAGCTTGGCGCCCACGTCGAGCGCCGCCGCCGTATCGCCGAGCGCCAGCGCTTCGGTGCGCACCGCACGGAACACATCGGTATCCCAAGCTTGAGCGGCGGCGATGGTGAGGGTGTCGAGGGCGGCGCGGTGCTGGCCGTCGAGGGCTAGCGCACGACCGAGCGCCGCGTAGGTGGAACGCACGGCGCGGTCGACGCGGGCGTAGTAGGCGTCCCGGGTCTCGTCGAGATTGCGCGGTAGTGGTGTCCCTGCACGAAGGCGGGTGAGTTCGTCGCGAAGTCGCTGCAGGCCTTCGGCGCGGAGTGCTGGGACGCGTGCGAAGTCCGATGCAACGCGCCGCGCGGTGGAAATTCGGCTGATGCGCGGCGTGGATGCAGTGGCAAGACCAAGCATGCGGTCTGTCCAGCGGCGAAGCGCCATCGTGTCGCCTGATGCAACCGCAATGGAAGTCGCGCTCCCTCCCACCTGCGCCTTCCGATCGACCGGTGCGTCCGCCCAGATAGATTCGAAACCGCGCAACGCGGCGGTGGTATCATGGTCCTTGCGCAGCGTGCCAAGGACGTCGAGCAGCCGGTTCTGCACGATAAACGAATTCGACGGGGCTTCTCGGCGGAGTCGCACGTCCCACGCCGCGGCGCTGGTCGAGTCCATCCCACGCGCGTACCAGTACATCCGACCCATGTCGTCGGCGGACGGGCTGGCGGATGTGCGCAACTGCCGGTCGAACGCACGCACGCGTTCAATGTGCGACGTACGTATTGAGTCCGTAGAAAGTCCCATCCAACTATGCGTCGTGGCGAGATAACTCCAGGCCGCGATGCTGTCCGGATACTCGGTCACCATACGCCGCGCGGTGACGAAGATCTCTTCCCAGCTGCGCCCCATGTGATCGTTGGCGCGCTGGTCGACCGCCGCCAGCATCACCTTCCCGTTCACGCCCGCGCGCAGCACTTCCCACGTCCGACCGTCGCGATCATCGATTTCGGTGGCGTTCGTGTCTTCAACCGCCAATGCTGCGTACACAAGCGAGTCGGGAAGCAGGAACGAACCGCGGTAGCTGCCATCACGCTGCTGCTGCAATGTCGCGACCGTGACCACGGGAATGTTCGCCGGGTACGACTCCGCATCGGATGTACGCATACGTGCACGCAGGCGCAGCGTGGGGAAGCGGCTGAGCGATGCGCCCGGCGTGTAATGCACATCGATAGCCTCACCGTTTCGCGGCGTGACGGTGGAGAGATCCATCGTCCCCGCGGTCTCGCCGGCCATCATCTCCGGCGTGTCGGTGAGCAGCGATCCAAGTGTGACGACACAGAGCGCGGCGGCGACGGCCGCCACGGAGACCCAGCGTTGGCGGGAGCGCGCGGGCTTGGCCGCCGCTCGAGTCGTCATCGTCAGCCCGGGCGTCATCGTGGCGAGAATGTCGGGCGTGACCGTCGCCGCCGCTGCTGATTCCAGCACGCGCGCCCGCAACGCCTCGGACGCGTCTGGCGCGGAGAATTGGGACGTGGTGCGTGCGAGTGTCGTCAGGAACGCGAGTGTCTGCTGACAGCTGTCGCACGCGGCGACATGTGCCGTGATTCCGGCGTCGTTGTACGTCGCATCGTGGACACGGTCGCGATAGTCGCACAGCTCGTCCATCGACGGATGCATGTTCGTGGCAGAAGTCATGGCCGGGTCCTCGTACGGAGAGAGACGTGGTCAGCGTGGACTGGACGCGGAGGCAACGGGCAGCGCCGTCGGTAACACGGGTCGCAGCGCGCTGCGCAGGGCAACGAGCGCGCGTGACAGACGTACGCGCGATGCTCTGGCGGAGATATCGAGCAGGTCTGCGATTTCGTCGTGCGTGAAGCCTTCGATCTCGCGCAACACGAAGACGTCGCGCAGCGCGTCCGGCAGCGTCGCAATCTGTCGTTCGAGGTCGGCGTATTCCGCCGCAAGGTCGGTCCGACTGCCGCTGACGACGGTGATCGCGTCAGACAGGTCGGCTTCGCGACGGCGTTGTCCGCTTCGTACGCGCATGAGTGCCGCGCGGGCCGTCACCTGGGCCAGCCATGCCTCGATCGTGCCGCGATGCTCGTAGCGACGCAGTGCGGCAGGAAGACCGACGAAAACGTCGTGCACGACATCTTCAGCGTCGGTGGCCGAGCCGGTGAGGCGCCACGCCACACGCAGCAGACGCGCGGCATAGCGGTCGTAGAGCCCGCCCAATCCGGTGGCCGCACCGGCGCGTGCCAGGACGACGAGAAAGTCGTCGGTCGGGTCGGCGGCGGTGACGGGAAGAATCGGGCGCATGTCGGACGTCAGGGGTTCGACGGTGCAATGCCGCTCACGGGCGAGACGTTACATCTTTCAGTTCAGTGCTGCCAATGACGTCGTCCTCTCCCACCTTTTGCTCGAGCCCTGTGCGCGAATACCGATTTCAGGCCACTGACGAAACGATCGCTGAACTCCGCCGCCTGCGTGGTGCGTGGGCTTCGTTCTCGGTGTCTGCGCGCTTCATTGACGTGCGCCTGACGGACGGCACGGTGGTGCGCGTGCAGCTCGAGCCGGCCGACGTGGAGGATCTGTTCGAAGCGTTCCGGATCGAGGCGGTGAACGCGACGGAGGCGGCAGGTGCGTTCGATGTCGAGCGCGCGTTTGAGGACGCAGGAGACTTCGCGACCGGTGGCAACGACATCGTGCTGTTCACCGGTGCGACGTGGAGCGAGCCGGGTGCGACGATCGCCGACAGTTCCACCGCGTCGATCGCTTTGCCCACCGGCTCCGCGATGCACTTCTCGGGACATCCCGGACAGCTGTCCGAGTCCGCGGAAGTGGTGTGCATCACCACGGACGCGATCGTCATCGCGGCGGGCAGCGGCGAGGGGCTGCTGATTCGCACCGGGCTGGCGCCGAACACGCTCGACGTGGTGCGGGATCGCGAATCGATCGCGCGGTTCCTCCAGGATCGCGGGTACGCGAACGCGGACTAGGTTCGGCGGAGGTCGGGGCTCGGCGCGGACCAGCGGCGATCGCAAATGTCGCAGGCTTCGCCACGAGCGGGACAGAACGGGCTTCGGGAGGTCGGGCGCTGAGGCGAACAGCAGCGATCGCGAAGGTCGCGAAGGTCGCGAAGGTCGCGGGCTTCGCCGCGAGCGGCACAGGGCGGGCGGCGGACGGCGTCTCGCTGCGGGAGGTCGGGGCCTTTTGGGGCAACAGTCGGGAAGTAGCCGTGAAATCTGACCCTCACGGGCCACGCTGCAATTACCCCTCCCAATGGCCCACGCCCGCCGTCCCGCGACGCAGCCAGCCCCACATCGGTTCCATTCGCGGCGCAGCCCGCGTCATTCGCGATCCCCCGCGCCCGCCCACGCTTCAACGGCGCTCAGCCGCAACGCACCAAGTCGAACGCGCGCCGTTCCTCCACAATTCCCTACGCCCGCCGTGCCGCGACGCAGCGAGCCCCACATCGATTTCATTCGCGGCAGCCCGCGTTATTCGCGATCCCGCAGTTCTATACGCCGACCGCCGGCGGCTACGTACCCTTCGTCGCCGCGATCGCCAAGCACACCCACCCCGCGATGAAACACACGCCACCGATCGGCGTGACTGCACCAAGCGCCCGCACGTTCGTCAGCGCCATCGCGTACAGCGACCCAGAAAACAGCACCGTCCCCGCCAGAAAGAGCCAACCCGCCGCGCTGGCCAGTGAGCCCGGCCATCGCGACGCCACAAACGCCGCCGCGATCAGCGCCAGCGCGTGATACATCTGGTAGCGCGATCCCGTCTCGAACACTTCCAGCATGCGCGGCTCCAGCTTCGCGCGCAGCGCGTGGGCGCCAAAGGCGCCGGCCCCCACCCCGATGGCGCCCGACACGGCGCCCAGCACCACGAACAGCCGCTCCACTCCGCGACTCAGACTTCGGCCGCGTCCAGCGCGTCGGCCGGTGGCTCCGTCGGCTCGGCGGACGCCGTGGCGGCAGCGGCAGGGGCCGGGCGCACGCCGCGACGCCAATGCGAGGCCACCGGTTCAGCGCGGCGCGCCAGCAGGTCCGCGTAGTACTGCAGCACGCGCGCGCGGATCTCTTCTTCGGTGTCCGTCTCTTCGGCGCGGAACGGGGCGTAGCGATGACGATCGTCTGTGGAAACGCCGAACCACCACCACGCGTCCTTGCGGGCGCCGGTGGCCGCTTCAACGCGGCAGGAAAAGCGGAGACCGTCGTTTTCGAACTCGAATGCGTTGAGCAGAGCGTCCTCGGGGTTGAGCGATAACGAAAGGTAACCCAGTGGATTGCCGGACAGTTACACTTCACCAAATGTCCGCGCCCCCAATCGTCCGCCGAGGCGGCCCATCGTGAGTCCCGCTCCGCGCAAACGCCGCAGCGCTGGACGCACCGGTCGACCCCAGCAGCCGCAAACGTCCGTCCCCACGTCACGCATTGCCTACGCCGAGACCCGACAGTGGCTGCTGGCCAGACATGGATCCGTCTGCGCGTACTGCGAGACCGCCGTCTCTGAACGCGTCATCACGCTCGACCACGTCACGCCGAGACGCGGGCAGAGCGCGTACGACCGCCGCGACAACCTCGTCCTCTGCTGCAAGATCTGCAACGCCGCCAAGAAGGACCGCGCCTTTCTGTCCTTCCTGCTCGAGAAGCCGGCGCGCGCCATCAGTCTGCTCAGGCACGGCGACCATCTGAGTCACATGCTCGTCGATCTGGTGCACCAGATCGCCGGCCCCGAGGCCGTCGCGCGCGCCAAGCGACTGGCCGATCCGGATTATCCGTATTCGGACTGACGTCGTGCGTCGCTGGCGCTACGGCGTCGCGAGCGCGCGCTTCAACACCACGCCGTCGAGCTTCTCCTGCGGCTTGACGCGTGCCAGTGCCGCCAGCGTGGGCGCCAGATCCACCGTGCGCACAAAGTCGTCGTGCCGCGCCGGCGCGATTCCCGCCCCGTAGAAAATCAGCGGCACGTTCGAGTCGTAGTCGTACGACGAGCCGTGCGACGCGACATTGCCGCCCCACGTGCTCGACGGCGTCAGCGTGACAATCAGTTCGACGGAGACATTGGCCGGAAACTGATGCGCCCACCGCCGCGCCACGGGGTCGGTCAGCGTATCCGCCAGCAGGGCGCGAAAGCGATCGACCCGCTGCACACCTGGCAGCGCACGAATATCCGCCGCGATTCGGTCAAGCAGCGAATCGACATTCACTTTCGATTTCTTGAACGCAGCACGCTCGACGATCACCAGTTGCTGCTCGAGTTCGATGGCGAACGTGTCCACCCGCGCCGCACGCAACGTCGCACGCAGCGGCGACACCAACGGCGCGAGCGACGCCCGCACCGGCGGCGGCCGCACGCCGCGCTCGCGCGCCAGCTCGGGAATGGTGCCGATCCCATGGTCGCCGGTGAGCACTACGGTTACGCGCGACGAATCCCGCAACACGTACAGCGAATCGAGCAACCGTCCGATTGCGCGATCGACGCGCAGGATCTGATCGTGCATCTCGCGCGAGTCGGGACCATAACGATGCCCGATCACATCCGTCGCCGACAACGACAGCGCGAGCAGATCGGTCTGCGGGCCCTTGCCGAGGGATAGCGATTGCAGTCCGTCGAGCGCGAAGGCGACGACGAGGTCGTCCATGAACGGCATCGCGCGCACAAGACTCTGCGCGTCCACCACATCGTCGGGGAGTCTGTGCGGAAACGTGACATCGGAGAAGCCTTCGCCAATCGTGCTGTCCGGCTCTGCGTATGTCGAATCGGGGAGCAGCAGCGTCCACGCCTTGCCCGCGTAGCTGGCGGGCATCTGGCGATCGTTGAATAAGTTGACCCACCTGGGGAGCGTGGTCCCGTAGTAGCTGCTGGTGGTAAACCGTCCGTCGGGCGAATACCAGAACACGTCACTCTTCGAGCGGCCGACGGGGAGGATCGCCCCGCGGTCCTTCATCGACACCGACAGCGTGCGCGATCGCGACTGATCGGCGCGCAACCAGTCGGTGAGCGTAGTGCCGACGAATCGCTTGGGCGACGCGCCCTCGCCATACGCACCGGCGAGGAGCGGCGTGGTGGGATCCTCCACGCCGATCGCGTTCATCATGATCCCGGTCGAGCGTGGAAATCGCCCCGAGAGCAGCGTGGCATGCCCCGGCGCGGTTTCCGTGATGGCATGATCGTGGTGCGCGTTCGTGAACCACGCCCCGCCGTGCATGAGCCGGGCCAGTCCGCCGGTCAGTTGCGGCGCAAAGCGCTCCAGATAGTCGCCACGCATCTGATCGATGGTGATGAGCACGAGCAGGCTCGGCGGATCCGAAACGGGCGGATCCGAAACGGGCGGATGTAAAACGGGCGACGCCCAAAGGGACTTCGCGTCTTGTGGGCTCGCTGCGCCGGTGTCCGCCGGGCGCGGTGTCAGCCGGCCATCGTCGTCGGCGGTCGCGTCCGAGGCACGCACGGAGGGCGGGAGCGCGGCGACGGCGAGCGCCGCGATCGCAAGGAGCGATTGGGCAAGACTTGGCATGCGGCGAATGTGGGCGACGGGTCGGCGACGGGCAAGCCGGAGGACCGTGAAAGCCGTCCGGCAGATCGTGCACACATGGCGGGATCGCCTCGCCTGCACGATACTTGCGCGGCAATCACATCGGAGATGTATCGGAGTGGCAAGTTCAGGGAAGCCGGCGGCAGCACCGGCGACACGCGTGATCGTACGCGCCATCGTGTACTACATCGTGCTGATCGGCGGCGCCGCCATCGGCTGGAATCGTTTACCCCACGGCGGCGTCATCGCTCCGACGTCGCTCGATGCACTGTTCGGCGGAGGCGGTGCCGCAGCGCGTGCGGCCGAAGCCTCGGTGGCGCTCGACGACGTCTCGTTGGCGATCACGGTCGGTGTGGCGATGCTGGCCGCCGTGCTGCTCTCCATTCCGGTGGCGTGGGTCTATCTGCTCACGCGCGCCAAGCGTGGCTACCAGCAGTCGGTGGTGCAACTCCTCATCATTCTTCCCGTGGTCGTGGCTGGCATCGTGCTGTTGGTGAAATACAGCATTGCACTCGCGTTCAGTCTGGCCGGCATCGTGGCGGCGGTACGCTTCCGCAATACGCTCGACGACAGCAAGGACGCGGTGTACGTCTTTCTCGCCACGGCGGTTGGACTGGCGTCGGCGGTCAACCTGCCGGTGGCCGCGGTGTTGTCGATCGGCTTCAACATAACCGCGCTCGCCCTCTGGTACACGGATTTCGGCAGCGCGCCCGCAGAACTCGAGGGGCGCATCGCGGATAAGCGGCTCAAGCGCGCCAGGGACCTCGCACGCACCGGTACGTTCGTCGCACGCATCGACGACGAAGTCTTCCGCAACATGACGCGCGATCAACTCGAAGGCGTTGCCGAACGCGCCTGGCGGCGCGCCAATGCCGCCAGCGAAGAAGAAACGCCGTCCGCACCCAACGATGCGCGGCTCCGCATCTCCACCAGTGACGTGCCCGCGTTGCGTCGTGCGATCGAACCGCGGCTGCAGGATTTCGTGAAGCAGTGGCGTTTCGGTTCGGTCATCACCAACGAGGCGGGGAGTGTGGTCGAGTACACGCTCCAACTGCGCAAGAAGACGACGCCTGACGACCTGATCGCCCTCGTGCGCGCAGCCGCCTCGCAACAGGTGCTCGATGTCGAGCTGTTGTAACACGGATGTCCACCGACCGGAGTAGACCGATGATGCAATCACCCTTGCTGTTCGTCCTTCGGCGCATCTGCCTTGGCGGGATACTGACCGCGCTGTGTACGGCTGCCAACCCGAACCCGCTCGCGGCACAACAACCCGAGAGTGCCCGCACGAAGGCGTCGAAGGAGAAGAAGCCCAAGAGCACGGACGCGTCGGATGTGGACGCCGCCGCCACACCGCCCAAGACACCGAAGCTCCCCAGACTGTATACGAGCGAGGAGCCGCTGCTCGTGACCTTCACCACCAACCTGCGGCAACTGCGCAGGGACAAGAGTGCCACGTCCACGTGGCACCCGGCCAGTATCAGCTACTCGGATACGACGGGGCAGGTCGTCATGGTGCCCATGCGCGCGCGCACGCGAGGCATCTGGCGTCTCAAGAATTGCCAGTTTCCGCCGGTGCGCATCAAGGTCGGCAACAAGGCGGGTAAGAATACGTGGTTCCATGATGTCGAGGAACCGAAGATGGTCAACTACTGCAAGGATTCGGATCTGTACGAGCAGTACGTGCTGCAGGAGTTCATGCTCTATCGCATCTATCGGCTGCTCACGCCGGTCAGCCACCACGCGCGTCTGCTGCGCATCGCGTACACGGACAGCGCCTCCGGCAAGATCGATGCAACACGCTACGGTTTCATTGTCGAAGACCCGGCGCAGGTGGCGGCGCGCGTGGGCGGCACGGTGGTGACGCAGAAGGGCGCAGGCCCGGACGACCTGGATCCCGCCCAGTCGGCGATCGCCTTCATGTTCCAGTACATGATCGGGAACACCGATTTCTCCTTTGGCGGTCTGCACAACGCCGAACTCATTCGCACCCGTGCGGGTGACATCCTGCCGATCGCGTACGATTTCGACTACGCCGGCGCGGTGAACACGCAGTACGCGCTCCCGGACCCCTCCCTGCGCATCAAGAGCGTGCGAGACCGGCAGTTTCGCGGTTATTGCGCCTTTCAGGACGAATACGCCAAGGTCCTCGACCTGTTCAAGGCGAAAAAAGAAAGCATCTACGCGCTGTACAGTGACCCGATCGGCCAACTCCTGCCGGACCGCGTGGTCAAGTCCACGCTCAGCTACTTCGACGACTTCTACAAGAAGATTCCGACGCCCGCGGAGGCCCGGAGACAGGTGTATGGCGAGTGCGTGTCGACAAACTGAGGTGTGGCAGGGCCGCTGCTGGCGAGCGGGCGCCGCGGACGTGCGCTGACGGCGCGCGCGTGCAGGTACTATGTTTCGCGGAGCCAAACGGTCGTCGTGTGGCTGATGCCACGCGCATTCGCGCGGTGAAGCATCCCTATTCTCAGCGACACGCACGCACCGGAGTTCCCGCGTTTGGCCCGTAAACCCAACTACGACTACGAAAAGCGCCGCAAGGAAATGGAGCGGCAGGCGAAAAAGGACGCCAAGAAAGAGGAGCGCGCGCGCCGCAAAGCCGCTGGGCTACCCGACGAGTACGACGAATTCGGCAACCCCCGTACAGGCGACGAGCCTGATGTGGATTCCGATGCGGAATCAACGTCCGTCGAACCGTAGCGCACGCGCCGTTACGCGATCAGCTCTTGGGCCTGCAGGAGCTGGTGTTCCGATGTTGCGGGAAGCTCCAACCGAAATTCGGCACCTCCGCCGACGCGCGGTGAATAGATCACGTCGCCGTGCTGTGCCAGCGAAAAGGTGCGTGCAATCGCCAGTCCCATTCCGGTCCCCGTTGGCGACCGTTGCCCCGACTTGCCACGCACGAGCGGTCGGAACACACGATCGACTTCGTCTTCCGCGAGTCCCGGGCCACGATCCGCCACGGTGATCTGCACCACGCCATCGTCGAAGCTGGAACTCACGTCGATTTGCGACCCCGTCGGCGAATAGCGCGCGGCGTTGACGAGCAGATTGCCAAGAATCTGAAGCGTCAGTGTGAAGTCGCACCGCACCATCAACATCGTCTCCATCGCGGCTGGTTGCACAACGACCGTGTGCAGGCTCAGCGCGCTCGCCGACGATAACACCGCCGTCCCGATCAGGTCGTCGACGACATGCGATTCGACCACCAGCAGGTTGTCGGAGTCGCCGTGCGTGATGAACCGGCCGAGTGTCCGAAGGAAATCGTCCATCCGCTGCGCCTCATCGCAGATGCGAGCAAGCGCGACGTCGGTTGCGACCGGCGAGTTGGGGCCCGCCAACATGGTAAGCGTCGTGATCGGCGAACGGAGATCGTGCGCCAACGATGCGATCAGTGCGTTCTTGAGACGCTCGGCTTCACGAAGTACCTGCGCGCGTGACGCATCGCGTTCCAGCGTCAGGCGTTCGGCGCCCAGTCGCTCAATTTCCGCCGCGCGCGCCGTTGCCAGCGTCGCCGTCTGGCGGAGCGTGATGACCAGCTGCGAGATCACCGTCGCGGTGGCAAGGAACCCGATCAGGATGATGAAATCCAGCTCGGTCGGTGTGCCGATCTGCTGGCGCGGTGGCACGAAGAACCAGTCGACGGCGAGGTAGCTCAGCAGCACCATGACGGCTGACAGGAGACGGCCGCCTTCTCGACTCGCACCGACGATCAGCAGGAGGTAAACCAGCACTCCGTGCGCGATTCGCAGTTCGGGAAGCGTCGCGATCTGGACGAAGCCAACCGTGACCGCCAAAAACAGCAGCAGCCAGCGGACCCACACAAGGATCGCTTCTCTGGTCACGGTGCGACGAAGCGGTATCCAACTCCTGCGTCCGTGACGATCAGTCTCGGCACCGACGGAGTGGGCTCGATCTTCCGGCGCAGGTGCGTCATGTGGACCCGTACGTGCACGGCGAAATCGCCGAACTCGCGGTCCCAGACCAGATCCCAGAGCTGACGGGGCGTTACAGGTCGACCGACGTTGAGTACGAGTGCGCGCAGCAACAGCCACTCCGTCGGGGTGAGGCGTTGCGGATGTCCATCTCTCGTGACGCGCTGGTTGACCATGTCGATCTCGACCCCATCACAGACAAAGCGGACCGCTTTTTGTGCGGCCGCCGACGCCCCCGAGCGGCGCAATTGCCCTCGCACCCGGGCGATCAGTTCGGCAGCGCTGCACGGCTTGCTGACGAAGTCGTCGGCGCCGGCGTCCAGCAGTTGGATCTTCTGCTCTTCGTCCTCACGGCCGGACAGCACAATGATCGGGACAGCGGTCGCCTCGCGAAGGCGGTGCAGCAGTTCCGAACCGTCTCCGTCCGGAAGGCCAAGGTCGAGGAGCACCAGATCGGGCTCCTCGTCCGCGCAGATGCGGGTTGCTTCCGCCAGAGTGGACGCCTGCATCACTCTCGCGCAGATCGTGCCCAGAGCATCGGCGAGCGTCTGACGCAGCCCATCGTCGTCCTCAACGACAAGCAGAGACCGAGGCTCTGACCAGTTGCCGAGTACTTGGAAAGGCATGACACGTGATCTGGTCTGGAGATGACAGGTGCGCGTTCAGAGGAGGACTCACGCCTTGGCCCCTTACCCAACGTCACAACGCACCTCAAAAATACTCGTCTGACACCGCTTTGTGGCAAGGTTCACTCGGTCGCGGTACGCCAGCTGCGCCACCCGCCGCACTACGCGCCGACTGTCGCGAGGTCAATGACGAACCGGTACTTCACGTCACTGTTGAGCATGCGCTCGTAAGCGGTGTTGATGTCCTTCGCGGCGATCAGTTCGATGTCCGAGACGATGTTGTGCTGCCCGCAGAAGTCGAGCATCTCCTGCGTTTCGGGGATGCCGCCAATGAGGGAGCCGGCGATCCGCTTGCGCCCCATGATCAAGGTGAACGCCGAGGGCGCCGGATGCGGCTGCGGGGACCCGCCGAGCAGCACCAGCGTGCCGTCGCGTCGGAGCGCCGCCAGTTCGGGTTCGAGATCGTGCGGCGTCCCGACGGTGTCGATGATCAGGTTCAGCGAGTTCCGCACCCGCTTCATCTCGGCGGGATCGCGCGATACCACGACCTCATGTGCGCCCAGCCGCTTGGCGTCTTCCGCCTTCCCCGGCGAGGTCGTGAAGAGCGTCACCTCCGCGCCCATGGCATTGGCCAACTTGACGGCCATATGTCCGAGTCCGCCCAACCCGACCACGCCAACGCGTGTGCCCGGACCGGCCTGCCACTGCCGCAACGGTGAGAATGTGGTGATGCCGGCGCACAGCAGCGGCGCGGCACCCGCTGGATCGAGACCGCCGGGCACGCGCAGCACGAACCGTTCGTCCACCACGATCGCGTCGGAGTAGCCGCCCTGCGTCGGCTGGCCGGATTCCTTCTCGACGCCACCATAGGTGCCGGTCATGCCGACCTCGCAGTATTGCTCCAGCCCCTCGCCGCAGGACGCGCAGCTGCGGCAGCTGTCCACCATGCAACCCACACCGACCATATCCCCGGCCTTGTACGACGTCACGTCGGCACCGGTGGTGACCACGCGCCCGATGATCTCGTGCCCCGGCACCTGCGGGTACGTGATCGGGCCCCACTCCCCGCGCACGGTGTGCAGGTCCGAGTGGCAGATCCCACAAAAGAGGATTCGGATCTGCACGTCCCTCGCGCCCGGCTCGCGACGCTCGAAGTTCCAGGGGGCAAGCGGTTCGGTGGCACCGTACGCGGCGTACGACTTGGTGGCGATCATCGGGGATCCGGTGTGAGGATTGGCGTCGGACGGATCAACGGGACAGGGAGGTGTCGCGTCTTGTCGGTAGCAGTGATGAAGTGCACCGTATACCGCAAAAGTATACGTCACGGCTACCGTTCGACGGAATTGCGTCACTCACTCGTGCTCCAATCCATGCGACATCTTCGTACGCTTTCCACGCTCGCCGGTGCAGCCACCCTGCTGCTGGCGAGCTCGGCCTCCGCACAGCCCCTCGACTCGGCGACGGTCGCCGGCATGCGCTGGCGCACCGTCGGGCCCGCCAATTTCATGGGTCGGCTTTCCGACGTGGTCGGCATTCCCGGTCCCTCCAAGACGCTGTTCATCGCGGCGGCGGCGGGCGGTATCTGGAAAACCACCAACAACGGCATTACGTGGCGGCCGGTTTTCGACGACAAGCGCGTCATCTCGATGGGCATGCTGGCGATCGCGCCGAGCGATACCCAGCAGGTGTGGGCGGGCACGGGCGAACCCAACTCGCGCAACTCGATCGATCCGGGCGGCGGCATCTACAAGTCCAGCGACGGCGGCATCACCTGGACGCTCACGGGGCTCGAAAAGACGGAAGCGATCGGACGCATTGTCGTCCATCCGACCAATCCGAACGTGGTCTATGTCGCGGCACTGGGCGCGACGTGGCGTCGCAATGCGGAACGCGGCGTCTACAAGACCACCGACGGCGGTGACACGTGGCAGCAGGTCAAGTTCGTCAGCGACAAGGCGGGGTTCGTCGATATCGCGATCAATCCGAAGAATCCGGATATCCTCTTCGCGGCGAGCTGGGAGCGGCTGCGCACGCCCTATTCGCTCAAGAGTGGCGGCCCGGGTTCGGCACTCTGGAAGAGCACCGACGCCGGCACGACATGGACGGAGGTGAAGGGCGGTGGATGGCCTGACGGCGTGAAGGGACGCATCGGGCTCGACATCAACCGGTCCAATCCGAACGTCATCTACGCGATGCTCGAAGGCACGGGCACCGATGCGAAGGGCAACTACGAACCTTCGCGCACGCCGCGTGACAACGGCCTCTGGCGCAGCACCGACGGCGGCACGACGTGGACGAAGATGAACAGCATCAACGTCCGTCCGTTCTACTACTCGCAGGTGCGCAGCGACCCGACGAACGCCGATCGCGTCTACTTCTCGAGCACGCAGCTGCAGGTATCCGATGATGGCGGCAAGACGTCGCGTTCGGCCGCGCAGGACGTGCACGTGGACGATCATGGCATCTGGATCGACCCACACGACCCGGAACGGTGGGCGCTTGCCAACGACGGCGGCATTGCGCTCACGTTCGACAAGGGCGGCAACTTCTCGCAGATGCAGAACCTGGCCATCGGCCAGTTCTACGAGGTCGCGTACGACATGGCGGTGCCGTACAACATCTGCGGCGGCGCTCAGGACAATGGCACATGGTGTGGTCCCAGCCGTCGTCGTGCTGCGCAGACAACACTCGGCTACTGGTACACGATTGCCGGTGGGGACGGATTCTATGCGGCCATGGATCCGACCGATCCGAACATCGTCTACGGGGAGTCGCAGGGTGGCAACGCCTCGCGCGTGAATCTCAAGACGGGTGAGCGTCAGCCGTTCGTGAAGCCGAGCTGGCAGGGCAAGTACAAGGAGTGGGAAGACTCCATCGCCGTCGTGCGTGGTGATCCGCTCGCGCCGGCCATGCGTGCGCAGACCACGGCCATCGCCGCCTTGCGCGCGCTGCAGAAGAAGGACTCGCTCGATCTCTCGCTTCGCTTCAACTGGAATTCGCCGTTCTTCATCTCGCCGCACAATCCGGCGGTGATCTACTTCGCCGGCAACCGCGTGCTCAAGTCGGTCAAGCGAGGCGAAGAGTTCGCGCTGATTTCTCCGGACCTCTCCAGGCAGCTCACGGCCAAGATCGACACGTCGCTGCGCCTCACCGGCGGCATCACGCTCGATCCGACGGGTGCGGAAACCTACGGTACCGTGGTGGCGCTCGAGGAAAGTCCGGCGCGTTTCGGCTTGCTCTTTGCCGGGACGGACGACGGCAACGTGTGGAAGTCGATGAACGACGGGACGACGTGGGAGAATGTCTCCGCGCGCGTTCCCGGTTTGCCGAACAACGGCGAAGTGGTGGTGTCTCGCATCGAAGCGTCGATGTTCGATACGGAGACGTTCTACGTATCATTCGATAATCACCGCTGGGGCGATTTCAAGCCGTACCTGTTCGTCACCACGGACGGCGGCCAGAGCTTCACGTCGCTGGTGAACAACCTGCCGGTGGACGGTCCGGGCGATTTCGTGCACGTGATTCGCGAAGACCCGCACAATCGCGACCTGCTGTTTGTCGGCACGTCGATCGGTGTGTACGCCTCGATGGACCGTGGCGCGACGTGGTCGAAGTTCATGGCGAATCTGCCGAGCGTGCCCGTGTATGATTTGCAGATCCATCCGCGCGATCACGAGCTCATTGCCGCGACGCATGGTCGCAGCTTCTGGATCGTGGACATCTCGCCGCTCGAGCAGATGACCAAGGCCGTGGTGGCCAGGGACACGCATCTCTTCGACCCGCGTCCCGCCTTCATGTGGGGGGAGGCGCCGACGCTCGGCGCATCCGGCAATGGCAACGCGCAGGGATTCTTCGCCACGCCCAACCCGACGTACGGTGCGACGATTTCGTATCGCGTGACCGCGGCGGGCAACACAACGGCGCGTATCTCCATCGTGGACGCGACGGGTGATACGGTGCAGACGCTGACCGCCCCGGCCACGCCGGGGTTGCACACGGTGACCTGGAATTATGGTATGACGCCAGTGCGAACGCCGAGAGTCGCGCTGTCGCCGAGTGAGAAACGGGACAGCATTTTGCGTGCGGTCCGGGCGCCGGTGGTGCTCGATTCGCTGACCACGGCGAAGTACGACAGCACGGCATTGGCGACGGCGCGTCGTCTGCTCGCTCCCGAGGCGGCACCGGGCGCGTTCGTGGGTCGGGGCGGTGGCGGCGGTGGCGGTGGCGGTGGCGTGGCCAACTGCGCGCGTCCGTTGACGCAGTGGGAGCCGTTCTGCGCGCGACCGGCCGAAGCGGCAGCGGGGGGTCGTGGCGGTGCGGCTGGCGGTGGTGCGGCAGCGTTCGGCGCGGTGCAGGGTGATGCGGCGGCGATTGCACGGATCTTCACGTTGATCGGTTTGCCGACGCCAGCGCTTGGCGGTGGTCGTGGCGGTGCTGGGTTTGGCGGGTTCGGTGGACAGCGGTCGGCGGACACGGGGGACTACAGTGTGGTGTTGTCGATCGGCGGGCAGACGTTCAAGACGAAGCTGCGCGTGGAGAATCGGACGAAGTAGGCGCGGTGGGAGATCACGGGCAGAGGAGAGAAGGCGCGGCGGCTGCGAGCATGCGGCCGCCGCGTTTTCATTTGGACGGCAGCGGCGAGTGAACGGTGGTTGCGAGTAGCGAGTGGGCAGTTTCGGGTGGCGGGTGGGATAGTTTATGGTATGGAAATCCTGTCGCCCGCGCTGACGAGCGCGAGGCTCCGCGATGCCGTGGACGAATTGTGTGCGCGGGATGCGGCGTTGGCGCGCGTTGTGGCGTTGCACGGGCGACCACCGCTGTGGAGGAGACCGCGCGGGTTCGCGACGCTGGTGCGCATCATTCTCGAGCAGCAGGTCTCGCTCAAGTCCGCTGCGACTCTGTTTGCGCGCGTAGAGCGGGCGCTCGGCGCGATGACGCCCGAGCAGGTAATCGCGCAGGGGGCCGACGGATTGCGCGCCCACGGCCTGACGCGACAGAAGGCGGTATACGTAGAGGCGCTGGCGCTGCATGTGCAGGACGGGCGTCTGCCGCTACACGCGTTGCACCACCACGCCGATGCCGAGGCGGCTGTGCTGTTGCAGCGTGTGCCGGGGATCGGGCCGTGGAGTGCGAACATCTACCAGCTCATGGTGCTGTGCCGGCCCGACGTGTGGCCGCCGGGCGATCTCGCGCTGCACAAGGCGCTGCAACGAATGCATGGACTTGCGGAGCCGCCCGACAACGCTACGGCCGTCCGCATGGCTGAACAGTGGCGACCGTTGCGCGCGGTGGCCGCGCGTATTCTCTGGCAGGGTTACCTGGCCGAGCAGCGGGCACGATGAGCCCGTAACGCGCGCGTGATGAGGTCGGCGTGGTCAACTCCCGCGAAGTGTGACGAGTGCCTGGTCTGCAGACAACGGCGACGACCTCGGCCGTGAAAATGACCGACGTCGCGCACGTGGCTCAATGCTCGCGCTGGTGCATTGGACGCGGTGGGCAGGCAGATTGCGAGTACTGAGTAGAAGGGCGCGCGGCACCAGCCGCCGACCGCTGCTCGTCGTCCCCAGATCGGAGTCGGAACAGATGCCGCCGTCTGACCTGCGCACCACCATGGGTCGTGGTGCCAACTCGCCGAGCGCCGTGCGAGCCGTGAAGCTGCTGGTGACGCTCGTGCTGCTGGCGCCCGCTGCGGGGCAGGCGCAACGCGCCGATCCATCGATGCTCTCGATCGACCGCATTTTCGCTTCGCGCGAATTTGCCGTCCAGCGCCCGGGCCAGACGCGCTGGTTGGACGATTCCACGTACACCAGCCTCGAGCCCGCAACGGCGCGGGGAGGGCTGGTCGACCTTGTGGCGTACAATGCGGCAACGGGCGCGCGTCGGATCTTGCTTGAGGGCAGTGCGTTCGTGCCGGCCGGTGCCAGTGCGCCACTGTCGATCGACGGCTACGAGTGGTCTGCCGACCGGGCGCGATTACTCGTCTTCACCAATTCTGCGCGTGTGTGGCGCGCGAATACCCGTGGTGACTTCTGGGTGCTGAATGTGGCGGGCAAGCGGCTGCAGCAGCTGGGTGGGCGCAACGCGACGCCGCAAACGCTGCAGTTCGCCAGGTTCTCGCCGGACGGCAACCGTGTGGCGTACGTGCGCGAGAACAATTTGTATGTCGAAGCGTTGGCCGATGGCGCCCTCACGCCGCTGACCACCGACGGTTCGCGCACGATCATCAACGGCACTTTCGACTGGGTGTACGAGGAAGAGCTGTATCTGCGCGACGGTTTCCGGTGGAGTCCCGACGGGCAGTCGATCGCCTACTGGCAGCTCGATGCGAGCGGCGTGCGCGACTTCCTGCTGATCAACAACACCGACTCGTTGTACAGCTTCACAATTCCCGTGCAGTATCCGAAAGCCGGCACGACCAATTCGTCGGCGCGCATCGGCGTGGTGCAAGCGTCCGGTGGCGCCTCGACGTGGCTGAACGTCCCGGGCGACCCGCGCGACAACTATCTCGCGCGCATGGACTGGGCGGACAACAGCAGCGAGTTGCTCGTGCAGCAGCTCGACCGTCGGCAGCAGGCGCGCACGTTCTATCTCGCCACGTCCGCCAGTGGCGCGGTACGCGCGATCTTCGCCGAACGCGACAGTGCGTGGGTGGACATCACCGACGCTCACGTGAGCCACGGACCCGGGCCCAGCGTGCATTGGCTGCGTGGCGGCCGAGAGTTTCTGGTGCTCATCGAAACGGACGGATGGCGCCACGTGTATGCCGTCTCGCGCGACGGCAGCAGTCGGCTGGTGACGAAGGGCGACTACGATGTCGTGCAGGTCGTGCGCGCGGACGACCGCAGCGGATGGCTTTACTTCCACGCCTCGCCGTCGAACGCCACCCGGCAGCAGCTCTGGCGCACGAAACTCGATGGTACCGGGAGCGCGCAACGGATCACGCCGCTCGCGATGGGTGGCACCCATGAGTACGATATCTCGCCGCGAGGCAGCTTTGCGATGCACTCGTGGTCCGCGTTCGGAGTTCCGCCGGTGTTTGATCTGGTCGCGCTACCCTCGCATACGGTACGTCGTACCATGGTCACGAACGCCGCGCTCAAAACCACCCTGAGCGCATTGGCACACACGCCGGTGGAGTTCATCACGCTGCCCGTGGACAGCGGCGTCACCGCCGACGCGTATCTCATGAAGCCTCCCGGCTTCGATCCGACGCGCAAGTATCCGGTGCTCTTTCACATCTACGGCGAGCCGGCCGGTAGCACGGTGACCGATCGCTACGGCGGCGCCACGTGGTTGTGGCATCTCATGCTGACGCAGCAGGGCTACATCGTGGCCAGTGTCGATCAGCGCGGCACACCGGCCCCCAAGGGGCGCGCGTGGCGCAAGGCGGTACGCGGGCAGTCGGGCGCGTTGCGCGTGCGCGAACAGTCGGCGGCAGCGCGTGCCATCGGCCGCTTGCCGTATGTCGACTCCACGCGACTCGGTGTGTGGGGATGGAGTGGCGGCGGATCGTCCACGCTGCTGCTGATGTTCCGCGCGCCGGACGTGTATCGCATGGGGATGTCCGTGGCGCCGGTGCCCGATGTGCGCAACTACGACACGATCTATCAGGAACGGTACGTCGGATTGCCAACCACCGATTCGCTGGCATACCGTGACGCCTCGGCGCTGCATTTCGCCGCCGGCTTGAAGGGGGATCTGCTGCTTGTCCACGGCACCGGCGACGACAATGTGCACTATCAGGGAACGGAGCAGTTGATCGACGCACTCGTTGCGGCCGGGAAACCGTTCCAGATGATGGCGTATCCCAATCGTTCGCACGGCATCTACGAGGGAGAGGGTACCACCCGGCACGTGTACGACCTGCTCACACGATACCTGCGTGCGCATCTACCGGCGGGTCCCGCGCCGCGACCGTAAGCCGCAGTCGCGACGCCGTTCGTCACCACTTCACGGGAGAATCACATGTACCGCTGCGGCCGCTGTGGCAGTGATATCGACGACGGATTCGATCGGTGCTGGAACTGCAACGAAGCCGTTCCCGCTTCACCGTCGGGTGAGATGATGGCGATTCCGCAAGTCCGTGCCACGTTTCGTTCGTACCGCGGCGCGCTGGCGACGTGGGATTCCCTCTTCACTGAGGTCGCGGCGTTTGCCACGACGCTTGGTCCGGACCGCGTCATCACCATTGCACACGCGTCCGATGGCGGCGAAGGCGTGGTGACGGTGTGGTTTTGGGATGACGGCGGTGTGCCGAGTGGCGATGCGCCGCGCGACGGTGGGTTTTCAATTCTCGATCCAGGATAGGGCATGACGGCAGGACTTTTCAGCGAGGCGTGGGCAACCGCGCTTGGCGCGGCACTCGCACGCAGTGATGCGTACCGACACACGGCGCGATTGTGGGAGGGGGCGGTAGTGCTCGACTGGACCGACGCGCCCGCGTCTGCCACGGACGGCGACGGAGCGCGATGCGGCGTCTATCTCGATCTGCAGCATGGCGAATGTCGTGCCGCGCGATTGGCCTCACGGGCCGACTACGACAGCGCCCGGTACGTGCTCTCCGCCGATCTCGACGCGTGGATGACGCTGCTGGAAGGGCAGATGACGCCGACCATGGCGCTGCTGCGCGGCAAGCTGGCGCTGTCCAAGGGTTCGATCGGGGCACTCATGCCGCACGCGAAGGCTGCCGCCGAACTGGTCAAGGTCGCGCAGACCGTCGATCGCGACGCCGCGGCGACCCAAGCCCTCCCAACGCACGCCGTGCCGGATGCGCCTGCGGCTCCGCCGTCGGATGCGCCGGCACGTTCGTCGCGCGTCCACGCGCTGCAGAGCACCAGCGCCACGGGACTGCGCTTCGACAGTGTGCCGATGCGCTTGTGGGAGAAGGCCAAGCGGCTCGGGGTGTGGAATCCAGCGGACATCGACTTCACGCAGGACCGCCTCGACTGGCAGAAGTTGGCGCCGGACGAGCAGGACATGCTGCTGCGTCTCACGTCGCTCTTCCAGGCGGGCGAAGAGTGCGTGACACTCGACATCCTGCCGTTGCTGGATGTGATCGCCTCCGAGGGGCGGCTCGAGGAGCAGCTGTACCTCACGAGTTTTCTCTGGGAGGAAGCCAAGCATGTCGAGGCCTTCCGGCGGTTTTTCGATCAGGTGGCCGAGATGCGCAGTGACCTCACACATTATCACTCGCCCGCCTATCGCCGGATCTTCGAGCAGGAGTTGCCGTCGGCAATGGGACGGCTGCGCACAGATCGCTCGCCGGTGGCGCAGGCGCGTGCCTCGGTCACGTACAACATGATCGTGGAAGGGGTGCTGGCCGAAACGGGCTATCACGTCTACCATCGCGTGCTCTCGGAGCGCGGCATCATGCCGGGGATGCAGCGCGTGGCCACCCTGCTCAAGACCGACGAGTCGCGCCATCTCGCGTACGGCATCCACCTGCTCTCGCGGCTGGTTGTCACGCACGGCGATGAGGTCTGGCATGCGATCACGCAACGTATGGATGAACTGCTCGACCCGGCGATCGCGATCATCACCGAAGCGTTTGCCGCCTATCCACCCACGCAGATTCCATTCGATCTCGACCCGGATGCGTTCACCGATTTCGCCACACGACAGTTCCGCAGGCGGTGCGATCGTATCGAACGTGCGCGTCATCTCTCGTTGGCCGAGTTCGATACCGATCCGCAGGATCTCGATGTGTTGGAGGCTGTGTAGTGGTGCCGATCGTTGCCCCGCCGACGCTGCGTGGTGTGACTGCGCGATCCCGCGTGCTGCCGCTGCGACGTGTACTTCTCACCTGTGTGCTGCTTCCGCTGTCGGGCGCCACGGCGTGCGAGGTGCAGGGGAAGGGACCACCGCCACCCTCGCCGGTCGTCGTGGCGTTTTATTCACTGCGCATCGCGTCTCGCACGACCGGCGCACCGACCACGGCTGAACTCACGCGACTCAAGCCGTTCGTCTCTGACACGTTGAGCGCCCTGCTGGCTGCGGCCGGCGCGCTGCGTGATCGCGAGGCACGACGCGCGCCGAACGAGAAGCCGCCATTCGCGGAAGGTGACCTGTACTCCAGTTTGTTCGAGGGGCCGACATCGTTCGTGGTGTTGCGCGACTCCGTGTCCACGCGCGCCGGCAAGTCGGTCGTGCAGTTCACACACGTGAGCAACGGCGAACGTTTCACCTGGACCGATACAGTGAAGCTCGGCCGCAAGGGTCGCTTTGACGTGATCGACGATGTGTTGTACGGTGGCGCCGGGGACTTCAACAATCACGGCACCCTGCGCGGCACGCTCGAATCCGCCCTCCGCGCACCCTGAACACGGGCGACAAGCTCGCGCGCTACTTCTTGACCGCCGCCGGCCCGCGCGTGAAGAGAATGAAGTCGCCGTAGGCTGCGAATTCGCTGCCGTTCGCCGTCATCGGATCGGCGAGCGGCACGGCCTTGATGACGAGTGTTTTCGCCGAGGGTGCACGGCGACGTGTGCGTTCGGCGGTGCCGAGTCCGTAGTCGCTGTGAAATGAGCCGTCCACATGAACAACCACTGCGCCACTGCCGGAGCGCGCGAGTGCGGCCGCGACGGACTCGCCCATCGTCTCGTCCTTGATGCACTGCGCTTCGTAGAAGCGATCTGTGATGCGTCGCGCCGCCTCGGCGTCCGCTGCCGACGGCGGTCCGCCGCCGGCGCCATGGCCGCTCATCGTTTCCACGAACTTCTTGTAGTACGTGTCGTCCCCCTTGGGACAGAAGTTGTCGCGCGCCGAATAACCACGCTCGGTGGCGTTCATGGTATCAAGCACGGCCAGCCCGCTGCGGCTCACGGCGCTGGCGATGCGGCGCGGAACGTTGGCGGCGATCACGGGCCAGCCGCGCACGCGCGCGAGCTCTACGAGACTGCGGTAGTCGGTGGCGTACTTCGGCCACGGGCGTGAGCCGGCGGTGAAGTCCGCCTCGCTGATGTCGCCGGCCAGATATCGATCGAGCAGGGGCTGCACATCGCGCTCGAACATTTCCATCGACAGCACGATCCGTTCGCGACGCTCACCGATGGCTGCGAGCACTGCGAGCTCTGCGGCGTGCGTCGCGGGATCGTCGTGCTGCTCGCCAAAGAAGACGACGTCCACATCAGCCGTGGCCCGCGCGAGGCGCGAAAATGGCACGAAGCGTGCGGCTTTTGTGTCGTAGACGCGCAAGTTCGTCGTCGTGGTGGCCGCAGCGGGAGACGCACCGACGGTCGCACGCGGGTTTCCCGCGCACGCCGTGAAGACGGCAACGCCGGCGAGGACGAGCGCGGTGTGGCGACGAAACAGCAGGGCTGCGGACATATGGGCGCCTGAGGGGGTACATCGTGGGACAGCTGCCGATGCACGGTTGATACGGGGTCCGTGTGCCGGTGTCAACGAGACGGTCCGATTGTGCGGAAACGCCCGCAGTGATTGCGGGGCGTGGCCGCGCAACATCGTGGCCGGACGTCTGCGCGGGAGGGCCGATGTGGATCAAAGTGATACTCGTGGGTGTGTTCGGTGTGCTGGGAGCAGGCGCGGTGCTGCTGCTCTACGGCTCGCGGCGATGGGATGCGTCGTCGGACGCCGTGGCGCAGCAACTCGCCGCCGCGCAAGCCGACGCCGTGTCGCGACGACCGTCCCTGCACCCCACCCGCTACCACGAGGCGGAACTCGAGGGGCTCCCGGACCCGGTCGTTCGCTTTTTCCGCCACGTGCTCCGCGACTCGCAGCCACTGGTGCGCGTGGCTTACATCGAGCAGGTGGGGCAGTTTCGCACCGGCGACGACGAAGGAAGCTGGCGACCGTTCAGCGCACGCGAGCAATTCACCGTCCATCCGCCCGGACTGCTCTGGGACGCGAGCATCAAGCAGGCGCCCGTCCTCTCCGTGTTCGTACGCGACAGTTACGTGTCGGGGCAGGCGGGGATGCGCGCGGACGTGCTTGGCGTCGTTACGGTGATGAACGCGCCGCGCGATCGCCGTCTGGCGGAAGGTGCGCTGCAGCGCTATCTCGCCGAGGCGGCGTGGCTCCCCACTGCGCTGTTGCCAAGTGCCGGCGTGACGTGGACCGCGATGACCGACAGCTCGGCGCTGGCGACGCTCAAAGACCGCGATCTCTCGGTGTCGGTGGAGTTTCGGTTCAACGACGCGAATGAAATCAGTGGAACGTATGTGCCCGATCGCAACCGCTCGGTGGGCGACGACTATGTGCCGACGCCGTGGGAAGGTCGCTTCTGGCGCTATGAGTTCCACGACGGCATGCTGACGCCGACGCATGGCGAAATCGCGTGGCGTGTCGATGGCGTGCTGCAGCCGTACTGGCGCGGGCGTACGGTGCGTGTGTCCTTTGAGTTCGAGGAGTAGCGGTAAACGAGTTTACGCCGTTTCCACGTTCAGCACCGCACCGGTTTGTTGGTGCTCACTCCTACCGACGTGCGCGCGTCCAGAGCGCGATGACTCCGCACGAGCCACCGGCCTGGTTGAACTGCGACGGGATCTCGCTGGCGCCGACATACACCTCCACGGCCTCCAGCGCGTCGACGCTCACGCCGTCGATTACGCTGGGCGGCGCAGCGCGTCCGCCGCGGGCCGGCTGACCGATGGGCGGCGCCGGCGGAGCACCGCGCTCGTCATCGACCTGCACGCCGTCGAGATAGACCGACATGGGACAATCGCTCATGCCGCTCGACCGCCGTGTCCGCGGCACAAACCCGCCGCCCGATCCCACCAGGCGCACCGAGGGCACGCGTCGCAACAGGTCACTGGTCAATCGTGGGGCGAGCGAATCGATGGCGGCCCGATCGAAAATGTGGCCGCGCGCCGTGCTCCGCCGCGCGTCGAGGCCAGGCACCGGTGAGCGGCGGGCCGTGCGCAGCACGGCTGGTAGCCTCTGCGCGTCGCCGGACGCCACCAGATCCACCGGCAGTTCGAACGCGCCGATCACGGTCAGATCCAGCTTCTCTGCAACCGGCGCATACCCAAGCCGCTCCACCCGCACCACGTACGAACCGAGCGGACGCTCAGGGAATCGCGCCTTGCCGTCCGCGTCGGTGCGAACCATGCCCGTGCGCGCGCCCTCGACTTGCACGAGAATATCGGCCAGCGCACGCAACGTCCGACCCTCCACCGCGCGCACGACCACCGTGAGCGACGCCGTCGGCGCGACGCTGCCCAACCCTCGCTCCTGCGCGCATAACGGCAGACGGGCCGCAGTCAGCATGAGGCTCAGCACGAGTCCCCCGGTGACAACGGCCCGTCGGTGGTACGCCATCAGCTGCTCCGATCAGGGATTACGGTCCGTGCACCCTTTGTAGGCCGTATTGTTGAACTCGGCGAACGAAGGAGTGAGCGTCACGTCCGTGCCGTACGTGCCGCCCTTGAAGTACGCACCGGTGGGCCAGACGGCGGTGGCCGGACGATTGTACTGCCGCTGCAGGCGGCGCAGGTCGCCGACGCGCGTCGCGTTGAGATAAAACCAGAAGGCTCGCTCACGAAAGAGCAAGTTGACGCGCGCGTCTGCCGAACCCGGGTCGGTCAGCGGCGGCAACGCGTCGGCGGCAACCGGAATATTGCGCAGGGTGCGCACGGCGCCATCTGCCCGCGGCTCGTTCAGCTTGGACAGCCAAAGCGCCACATCACCCCGACGCAGCGCCGCCTCGGCTTCAATCATCCGCGCGGTCACGCCGCTCACCAAGGTGGTGGGCGCGGAACCGTTCACGTAGCCCAGCACCGTGAACACCTGCGTGGACCCATCCTGCCCAAGCCGCGAGGTCGTCGTGGTCTGCACACGCGGATCACGCGCCGAACGGAAGTCCAGGCCATTGCCGCCTTCGCGGTCGGACGGACCGAAGTTGGCCGTATTCACCATCCAGTCGAAGATGGTGTTCACGAGCGTCGTCTGCGAATACTCCACGGCGTACTGCCAGCTCGTTGGGACTGCTGCGGAGGCCGCTCCATCACCGCCGGCCGACACCGTGGCCGCCGCCGCGTCGAACAGTCCGAGGTTCAACTGCGCACGCGCCTTGGCGACGCGCGCAAGATACCGGAAGTTCAAGTCCGCCCCCGTCGCGCCCAGCACGCCCAACGCGCTGTCCGCCTGCGCGATGGCGCGCTGATAGAGCTGCTGCGTACTCACGAGCGTCGCGGCCTCGGGGGCCGCGTCGTTGACAGACGCGAGCGGGACGCCGTTACAGAACAGTTCACCGCCGATGTTGAGGGTGATGCTCTGCAGTGCGTACAGCTGCCCGATGTCGCGACTGCGGGCGGCGCTGGCCGGCGCAAACTCATTCAGCGAACGGACGGCGCGGATGGCCTGCGTGTAGCTGTCGGAAAACTTGTTCCATGCCGCAGCCGGAAACGTATTCTCGTTGAAGGCGCGCACGTCGATGTGATCGGCGCCGGGACGCGCATTGATCAACTCATCGCCGAGCAACCCGACGTACACGTTGACGCCGACGCTCGTGGTGCCTCCGTAAAACTGTGCAAAGTCGCGCAGTGCGCCAGCGCGAACGGCGGCGGCTCCATTCGGGCTGGCCGCATCTTCTGGCCGGATCTGGTCCGGCGTATCCACCCCCAGCAACTGCTCGCGATTGCACGCGCCAAGCGTCAGCAGTGCGGCGGCGGCCAGCAGCGGTGTGCGGCGTCGCATGCCGCGATCTCGAGTCATCGAAGTCATCGCTCAGTACCCCAGGTTGACGCGCAACGTCCAGTAACGCAGGAGCGGCGCCGAGAAGAAGTCGTTGTTGCCACCACCGTTATTGGCAACGGCGCCGTTCGTTTCCGGGTCGATGCCCGGGAACCGAGTCCAGATCAATCCGATATTGCGGCCGACGAGTGCCACCGTCGCCGAACGCGCTTTCACCTTGCCGGCCAATGCCACCGGGAGGGTGTACGCCACGGACAACTCGCGGAAGCGGATGAAATCGTTTGGCGTGAAGTACCCGGACACACTGTTGCCAAGCCGGGCACTCGTGGTGGTCACCGCTGCGGCTTGATCCGCCAACGGCGCGCTCCGGTCGTTCACACCCTGGCAGTTGCCGGAAATGCACCGCTGATTTTCGAAGCCCCACTGGTTGTAGTGGCCACCGCGATAATCCATCAGCGTGCTGATCTGGACTGTGTTCTTGAACAAGCCGATCGTGTTGGACCAACCGGCTTCGTTCACCGGCAACGTGGGCCCCTTGTACTCGGCGGTGTCGCCGACGACGATCTCGCTTTCCGTGAGGATGCCATCGTTGTTGGCGTCGGCGAAGCTCTTGATCGGCCGCGCCCACAAGCCGAACATCGGATAGCCAACGACGTTTCGCGCGCCCTGCGTCACCGCCAGCTGGGCCCTGCCCGCATCCACCAGCTTGTTCTCGATGCGCGACCCGTTGATGCGCGTGCTCCACGTGAGCCACTTGCGGTTGAGCAGCTGCAAATCCACCGACAATTCGCCACCGGCATTCAAGACCGCGGCGATGTTCTGCCACTGACTGGCGCCGGCGCCGAAACTCGGCGGCAGCGGATTCTGGAAGAGCGCGTCGGTGGAGAGTTTGCGGAAATACGTCGCCTCGATGTTCACTCGATTGTTGAACAACGCGGCGTCGAACCCGGTCTCGGTCTCGGTGGTCACTTCCGGACGGAGGTCGGAATTTCCGATGGCACCGAGCCGAAGCGCCCCGACTTCCGTGCCACCCAACGGCACCGTGTTGGCGGTCAAAAACTGCAGCGCCGCGATCGTGCTGGGCTGCACACCGGCTCGGCCCCAGGCCGAACGGAAGCGAAGGTTGTTAAGCGTGCTCCACTGCGGGAACCACGATTCTTCCGTCAGCACGTACGAGAGGGCCAGCCGCGGAAACAGCGTGTTACCGGCGTTGCGCCCGAACGCACTGTTCTGGTCGGTGCGCACGCTGCCCGTGAGGAACAGGCGATCGTTCCAGGCCAGGTCTTGCTGGACATACGCACCGAACGTGGCGTTCTCCGAGGTGAACTCACTCGAGGTCCGAATGGAGGCAGAGTTGGGCGTCTGTGCACCGGGTGGCAAGGTGTAGCCCTGCACCACGGTTTCGTACTGCGTGTCCTTGAACCACTGTGCACCGACGCTGGTCTTGGACGTGATGGTCGGCGTCAGCGTGAAGCTGGCGGTGGAGCCCAGGTCCACCGAGTAGCGCGAGAAGGTGTTGCGGTTGGCATCCTTGCCACCCGTCTGCCCCGGCGGGCCCCAACCAGTTACGGTCCCTTCGTTGGCGCGGGAGAACCGAAAGGAATAGGCCGCGATCTGGTCGAGTCCGACCACCGCGCGATTGCTCAGCCACGAGACGGGCTTCCAGTTCAGTTGCGTGGAGCCGGTGATGCGCTGATCGCGCCGGGATTGTGTGACCGACAAAATGTCGCCGGTGTGCTGCGCAGAGTTGCCGTTGAACGCGGTGCGGAATCCAGGCGCGAAGTACGACTGGAACGACAGGCCGGCGAAGAACCCGCCGTCGAATGGACTGAGCAACGATCGATCGATATATCCCGTCGAGACGGTCATGTCGGCCGTCTTGCCCAACGGAAACGTGAAGTTGCCACGCAGCGAGGTCTGCGACAGCTGGTTCGGATTGATCTGCTCCGCGCGCGGCCGCGAGCCCCGCAGTGTCGTCAGCCGCGTGATCTCCGCCGCAGGCATTTCGTAGGGGCCGGTTTCGCCCATCCGCTCCACGGAGAAGAAGTACTTCAGGTTCTCGTTGCCGCCTGACGCGTTGACGCCCAGCTGGTAGCGCGGCTGTGTGGCGAACGGGCGCGTGGACGGATTCATCAGCGGGTTGAACGTGGTCAGCGAATCACGCACGCACCGGCCGAGTGACTGATCACTGATGCGGCAGAGCACCGGCGCGGTGCCGGGTACGCCGCCCACGAGGTTGCGTCCCCACGCGCGATAGTTGTCGAAGAACTGCGCGGGCTGGCTCACGTTGCCGTATTCGGCGCTGGTGGCCCACCGCGTGGCGCCGACCCGACCACGCTTGGTCTTGATGACCAGCACGCCGTTGGCTGCGGCGGTGCCGTACAGTGCAGACGCCGAGGGTCCCTTGAGAATATCGAGCGACTCGATCTCTTCGGGATTGATGCCGTTGAAATTGTTGATGCGCTGCGTTGAGAAATTGCCCGGCGCCGGCGAGTTGTCGATACGCACGCCGTCCACCACGATCAGCGGTTCGTTCGACAGGGAGAGCGAACTGTTGCCGCGGATACGAATGGACGACGAGGTGCCGGTCTGTCCGGATCCCTGAATGACTTGCACGCCGGCCACACGGCCCTGCAGCAACTCATTCACGTTGGTGGCCGCTGCCTTCTCGGCCAGCGAGTCGAGATTGAGCGTGGCCACCACGTTGCCGTAGGACTTCCGAGACTGCTCACCAGTGGCCGTGGTCACGATCGCGTCGAGCGTCTTGACCGCCGCCTCGAGCGAGAAATCCACGGTCACGTCGCCGCCCGTCGTGACCTGCACCGTCTTGGACACGGGCTGATATCCCAACCGCACCACGCGAATCAGCACGGAGCCGGGCGTCACGCCAGACAGCACGAATCGACCATCCGTACCAGTCAGACCACCTTGCCGTGTGCCGGTAACGATCACCTGTGCCGCCGCGAGCGGCGTATTGGTACCAGTTTCGACTACCCGACCGCGAATCGTTCCACCTCGATCCTGTGCGCCGACCACCGCCGGCAGCAGTCCAACGGCTATTACCAGGATCGCCCCCCATTTGCTTCGCATTCGCCTCTCCTTGTGTAAACGAGAACCCGTCGGCTGCCCACCTCAAGCATCGCACCACTTCACCTCCTGCCGCACGCGGTCAGCAACAGCACCGATTACGTGCTTCGCGAAACGCTGCCGTGACGATCTGAGCAAGACGTCGCGCTGTCAAGAGCACGACTTTGGGTGCCCTCCGCTCGCGTCAGTCCTGCTTCAGCGTACGCAGCAACTCGGCGCCCTCGCGTTTCCGCGCGTCATCGCCGATCTCCTGTATCGCAAGGCCCGGCAGCTGTTGCAACGCGGTGCGCGCCTCCGGCTCCCGGTCGTTGGCGATGAGCGCGCGTGCATACTCCAGGTGGAACATCACGAAGCCTGGGCGCAACTCGGTGGCGCGCGTCAGATGCTTCAACGCATCGACGGCGTTCCCGAAGCCCAGGCCCAGAGGCATGCGCAGCGGGCGCGGCGTGTCGGAGAGCCTCAGGTGTGTGCGGCCAAGGATGTAGTACGTCGTGGCGAGTGTGAGCGGCGGCACGTTGCGCATGGCGATGACCTTCTCCGTATCCTCCTTTGCCTGCAGCACATAGTCGGCAGCATCCAGCACGCCGGCGAACAGCGCGACCTTGCCGTTGGCGGCGGCGCGTCGCACGTACCCCTCCGGCGCGTCGCCATTGGCCTTGATGGCGCGCTCCGCGATCGCCAGCGCGTCGCGATAGAGCTTGTCCTGCGCCTTGCTCTTCTCGGGGGCCGCATCGCCTTGCAGCAATCGCACGCGCGAGGTCCGCCACAGCGCCTCGAAATCGCGGGGCGACGCGGCGAGCGCTTGGTCGACCATCGTGACGGCCGGAGCGAGCTGACCGGTAGCGAGGAGCGTATCGAGACGGGCCATCGACGCCGCTTGGGCGAGCAGCGAAACGGGCGCAACCAGCCCGGCGAGCAGGAGAAGACGACGCATGGCCACCGTGGTTGAGTTTGCCGATAAATCAACTCAGGATTATACGTGAGTCTGTCGGCACCGATCCGCCCCCGCAACCCCTCCTCACCCCTCCGTATGACGCGCCGCATCTCCTCCTCGTCCTTCCCACTGACTTTGCTCGTCGCCGTCGGCGGCCTGTTGTCAAGCGCGGCGCCCCGCGCACTCCACGCGCAGCGCGAGCGCGTCACGGTGCGCGTCGAGGCGCTCGGCGGCACGACCGTGGCGCTGCCCTCGGGTGTCACCGCGCGCGACGAGTTCTCGCAACAAGCCATCCAGATCACGCTGGGGCATCGCGTCGTGCGCGATCACGGGAGCACGATTGTCGTGCTTGGCGGACAGTGGCGGGGCGTGCGCGCTGCGCTGCCACGTGAGCGCGCGCGACTGACGAGCGGTCAGACACCCGACGAGTTTACCGATCTCCACGTGCTCGCGGCCGACCTCATGTTCCTGCGCACAGTCGGCACCAGGCACACGCTGGTGGGGGTGCTGCGACCGGGCTTTTATGGCGAGACGTTCCGCGTCGAGGGGGCGGCGTTTGTAGATCGCATCGTGTCCCCCCGGACCACCCTCGGCGCCGGACTCTCCTACGCGTCGAGCTTCGGTAAAGTGCTGCCGATTCCTGTGGTGCATGTCGTGTCGCGTCCGTCGCGGCGCGTGCTCGTGGACGCCCTCCTTCCCGCCCGTGGCGACGTCTGGTGGATGCCGCGCAAAGGACTCGATCTGGGATTCAACGCATCGCTGAGCGGGGCGAACTATGGGCTCCCTGGGGCGCAGCGTGTCGCGGGAGGCGAGGCGCTGTGGCTGGCGAACGCTACCGTCGGACCTGAAGTGCGATGGGCGCCGAGGGGCGGCAAGTGGCAGCTCACGGCCGATGCCGGTATGACGGTGCTGCGTCGGCTCGAGTATGCGCGCGACGGTCGCCGCGTAGTCGACCTGGCCCCCGAGAATGTGCCATTCGTGCGGTTGGGAGCACAACGGCTGTTCTGACGCCACTACCAAGCCGTGCACAAGTCTGACGGGTCGCGCCTCGCATCGCGCGCTGGCTCGGCAACTCCGCGTTCATTTGGTGATTGCCTGGAGGAGTCGCCGCGGGACCACCGAATTAAAAGCGGGGACCCGGAGTGGGTCCCCGCTTTCCTTCCGACCACGTCGCAATGCAGTTCTTGAATCGGTCGCCGCGGAGTTCTCAGCGCGACGCTTTGCGGCGGCGGACCGCCACCAGCACACCCGCCAAACCCACCCCAACGAGCGCGAGCGCTGCCGGCTCAGGAACGACAGCAAGCTGGAACGCCCCTGCTTCATTAGCTGACAGTGCATAGTCCCATGTGGCGATGTAGTTCACGGACCCCGCCGATGCCTCGTTGGGGACAACAAAATCGTCCTGGAAGAAGTTGACGGTGTTGCCCGCATCGACCACACCGTCACCGTTGGTGTCGGTGAAGGAATATTGGAAGACCCCGTCGACATACGCAGAGAAGAGACCGGTGACGTCACGGGTGAAGATCGACAAGGCAAGCTGCCCCGGCGCATACACAACGTCTGGTGCGGGCAGATACGGATAAAATTCTGCCTGTCCGGAGTAGTTGTACACGCCATTGTCCGAGGCGCGACTCTTGAAGTCGATAATGCGCCGATAGCCGGCAACAGCGTCAAAGCTGAAACGCATCGCGATTGTGTATGTCGAGCCAACCACACCGGTGAGGCGCAAGCCTTCGTTGAACCCAAACGTGTATCCATTTGCCGAGAGCACTCCGTTACCGATGGGGGAGAGACTCGGTCCGCCGTACACATCGGCTAACGAGCCGTTGAGATTGTAAATGTGCTGCTGGGCCTGTAGCTGGAGCGTCGGAAGCGCCAACAGCGCGATGGATGCGAGATATCGCAGCGCACGACCTCGTATCGAAGCGTGGAGCAAGGAGAGTCCGGGCATGATGTTTCCTCAAGATTGACGGTGTTCACTCAGCAGCGGTGGCTGCAACAGCCGCCGAAGCGCGAGCCGATGGAGCGAGGACACCGCGAATGTGTGGGTCGTTGTCCGAATGCGCAAATAAGCCCTGAACGCACAGCGATATGAGAGCTGAGCTTCGTCTTGCAACTCATTGTCGGCCAACGTCCTGATTCGCCAGCTTTTGGGTGAGGCGATGAGCGCCCGGTCAAAGCCGTCGGGCCTCCCGACGCGCTGGCTCGGCAACTCCGCGTTCAGTTGCTGATTGCTTAGCGGAATCGCCGCTGTCCCATCGAATTGAAAACGGGGACCCAGAATGGGTCCCCGCTTTCCTTGCCGACAACGTCGCAATGAAGTTCTTACACGGGTCGCCGCGGGTTGCCACCCGGTCGGGCGTCGCGGCGGTGATGCCCAACAGTTGACGGTGGGCGCTCAGGTCCACCCTCAGCTGTCAGTCATCTCCGCACCGATGGGAGGGCTGATGCGGCGAAGTACATCGATGTCAGGCGGCCCGGGGGCGCCTGCGCACCATGCCAAGACCCAGAAGTCCAACGGCGAACAGCACCACGGAGGCGGGCTCGGGGACGGTGACCGCCGGCGGCGCGCCCGTCTGGGCCTGCAGCAGATTACGGAACATGACCGCGTTGTCGTTACGCGGGTCGTTCACGTTGTCCCAGACATTCTGGTCGGTGATCAGGAAGATGTTGCCCGGGCCCACATTCTGGAAACCCATCATGACCGAGGACAGATCGGCGCCCAGCATCAGCGACTGTGCCGTGCCCGTCAGCGTCAACGGCGCGAAGGCCGCGTAGTTGTAGGTGTTGACACCAGCCGTCAGCGGGTGGGCAAGGATCTGACCGCCGCCCACCGTTGCGTCGCGAAAGCCGCGATCAAGGATGATGTTGTTGATCGCCATGGTGCCACCCAAAGCGGCGACGGCGGCGGTGATGCGGTCATTCTCGTTGGGCGCGATGGTACCGTGCTCGCCCATGAAGGCGATCCGACCGCCACCGCTGAGATAAGTGGACATGGTCGTCAATTCGGCCGACGTATAGCTGGCGGACGGCTGAACGGCCCAGAGCAGGTTCACGCCGCTCAGGCTGTTCGTGTTGAGCGCCCCTGTGATGATCGAGGAGGTGACACCCGCCTGCGCATTGTAAAAATTGTTGATGGTGCTCAGACTGAACCCGAACGGCCCGTTGCCGAACACATTCACGATCTTCTGAGCCTGAACGATTGCGGGAGTCAGAGCGACCGCGGCGACTACGGCGATAAGACGGAACTTCTTGAGCATGCTGTCTCCAGAGACTGTGGCGTACGGCGGTCGCAGAATTGTCTGGGACGCCAAAACAGAACTCGCAATCGAACACAACGGACCGAGAGGAAGGGTCATGCCGCACGCCGCTGGGCGTCTGAGAGCTGAGGGTCATCTTGCAACTCCATGTCAGCCAACGTGTTTGATGCGCCGGTTTTTGGGAGTGCGATTGATCGTCCCGTCAAAGAATGTCGCATTCAAGCCCTATGCTGTCGCAGAACTGCAGCACTTGCCTGGCGCGCGAGAACCCCAGCGTGGGCACGATCCGCTGCCCCGGCGGCGACTGATGCAGGTCAAATTGATCATCACTCGGATATAGCTTTCGCGCGGCGCACGGATAGCGAGTGCGTGCCGCGCCGCTTGGAGTCGCTGTGGCACGAGGTGCGCGGGGCCCAGTTGGCGAGCCGCCGCCGAACCGCCACTTTTACTGCGTGAGCAATTCGGAAGGTCCTCCCGCCACCCCCCAGCCGACCGTCACCCGCTGCGCCTATCTGGGGTCGGAGGACAACCTGCGCCTCGCCAACGGCGAGGTAGAGTTGATGCTGCCCACGGGCTACGGACCGCGGGTCATGCGCTACGCCCCAATCGGTGGCGAGAACGTCTTCGGCGAGGTCTCACCCGCCCAGCAGGGGCAGCCGACGCCGTTCGGCGACACGTGGCACATCCGCGGAGGGCACCGCCTCTGGACCGCGCCGGAAGACGCCGTCGGGTCGTACCACCCGGACAACACGCCGGTCGTGGCAGAGGTGATCGCCGCCCAAGTCGGGGACACGAGTCATGTCCGGGTCGTGCTAATGCAGCCGCCCGAGAGCCACACCGGCCTTGAAAAGGCCATGGAAATCACCTTGAGCGCCCGCGGAAGCCAGGTGTCCGTACTGCATCGGCTCACGCACCGGGGTCAGACCCCGATCGAGCTTGCCCCATGGGCCCTCTCGGTCATGGCCCGAGGGGGTACCGCCATCTTCCCCCACCCGCCGTTCGTGCCTCACCCCGAGGCACTCGCGCCGGCGAATCCGCTCGTGCTCTGGCCCTTCACGCGGATGAACGATACGCGATGGCGCTGGGGCGATCGTTATTTTTTCTTGCGCCAGAACCCCGCCCTCGCCGCTGCACAGAAGGTCGGCTTCTACAATCCGCTGGGTTGGATGGCCTATCAGCTCGACCACACGCTGTTCGTGAAACGGCACACCCCGCTGCCCGGACCGCACGCCGACCAGGGCTGCAACGCGGAAACGTTCACGAACGACGCCTTCCTCGAACTGGAAACGCTGGGGCCCATCCGGCGGCTCGCGCCGGGCGAGGTCGTCACGCACCGTGAGGACTGGTTCCTGTTCCCCGGGGTGAAGCTCGATCTCGACGACGAGGGCAGGCTCACGGAGACGCTGCGACCTCTCCTCGACACGACAAGGGCGGCGCGCTCGTAACGTCGACCGCGTTCGAGCGCCGCCCTCATTCACATCTGCGCCGGAGATCAGCTAAGACGGGGGCGGAGGCGCTCGACGACCCGCGGCAGGTCGTCTGGAGCCTTCACCGGCTCGAACCGACTCGTGCGGGGATCTTCGCGCGGCACCTCAATGAATGCCACCGGCAACAGCGGCTGACCATCGGCGCGCACCAGACTACTGGCCTCGGCGGTAATCTGCTCGAGTTGGAGGACGGTCTCCCCGTCGACCTTCTTGCGCACCACCCGGTACGGCAGATGCACGGGGACTTCGAGGAGCGGCGCCAGCGTGAAGGCAATGTTGTTCGTCGAGATCACGGGATGATCCTCCGCCTTCACCTTCTCGACCAGTTGGAGCTGCCCCCGGAGGCGCATGGGCGCGGCCCCGGTGTCGAGCGCTCCACCGGCGGGGTTCCGACGCGGCGTCACCTCCACCGTCATCGCCTTTGCCAGATGCAGGTGCAGTCCGAGGATCACCGGGTCCAGTGTCGCCGCAAGGTTGTCGACGTTCGAGAAGTAGACCACCTTCACGCCGCGCGCCTGCAACGTCCGTCCAGCGTCGAGCCGCAGCGCCCGGAAGAAGTCGCCATGACCGGAAGGCGCCAGCGACACCGTCCCATCCGGCTCTCGCGCCAAGGCAAAGTTCGGGGTCAGTCGCGGCAGCATGCGCTGGCGGAACAGGAGGACGTCGGTGTGCCCGTGCGCCCTCACGTGCCTCTCAATTCCTTCATGTGTGAGGAACGACGTCATGAGCGCCACCGGCACGGGATGCCGGTAGCGGCGGCCCACGCGCGCGGCATCCGACAGCTTGAGATCGAGAAAGGTGCGCTCATCGATGACCTCGACCAGCGCCTTTACCGCGCCGCCGAAGCGTGTGCCCGCCCCACCGGCAACGACGACACTTGCCACTTCGCCGCGTGAAAAAGCCTCCTCGCCCAAGTCGAGGCAGATGTCGTACAGCGGAGTACCCGGCGCAGGCAGCGGCGTGATGTCGGCGGGATGGAGCGGCTCCACTTGCGCCGGATCGGGAGCGAACGCCTCGGAGAGCACACCGTCGCGCAGTTGTTGCACGAGGGCCGCGAATTCGTCCGCGTCGATGGCCTCGCCGGCCGGGAGCTTCAGATCGTTCAGGCGTAGAGCCGCGTCGCTCACGGTACGATCACCCGCGGGGTGCGCCCCGTTTCGCGGGCGTAGGTTTCGGCGAGACGATGCGCCAAGTCTGGCGCGGCGTCCCGTCTCGCCACCAGCACGACGGATCCACCGAATCCGCCACCGGTCACGCGCGCCCCATAAACCTCGGGTACGCCCCGGGCGAGCTCGACGAGGCGGTCGAGTTCGGGCACCGACACCTGATAGTCATCCCGCAACGATGCGTGCGACGCGTACAGCAGCGCTCCGAGCGTCTTCAGGTCGTCCCGCCTCATGGCGACGACCGCCGCTTCGACGCGCGCGTTTTCTGTGACGACGTGTCGCGCGCGCCGGCAAAGCGGCTCGGGCAGCTCCTCCACCCGCGGATCGGTGGCGCTCACGTCCCGCAGCACCGCCACCCCCAGCGCGCGCGCCGCCCCCTCCGCCTCCTCGCGCCGCACGCGGTAGTCACCCGTGGCATGGCTGTGGGTCACGCCCGAATCGATGACGACCAACCGCGCCGCACCGGGAAGAGGCACGCGCTCGAACGCCAACGTGCGGGTGTCGAGGAAGAGCGCGCTCCTCGTGTCGGCCAAGCTCGACGCCATCTGATCCATGACCCCGATGGGCGCCCCGACGAACTCGGTCTCCGTTTTCTGGGCGACCAGCGCCAGCGCCACATCGTCGAACGTCAGCGCAAATGCCTCCCGCAATGCGCGCAACAGCGCCACTTCGAGCGCCGCGCTCGACGACAAGCCGCTGCCCACCGGAACGTCCGACTCCAGCCGGGCTTCGAACCCGCCCAGACGGTGCCCTGCGTTCGCCGCGGCCACGGTAACACCCTGTATGTAGTCGACCCAACCACGCCCCCGCTGCTCTTCGCCGAGCGCAAACGGCTGCGGGGGCCCGCCCGATGGATCCTCGGCGCTCCAGACAACGACCTGCCGGTCGGCTCTTCGGCGAAGCTCGACCCGGGTCCGTTGTGGAATCGCCAGCGGGAGCACGAAGCCCTCCTGATAATCCGTGTGCTCGCCGATCAGGTTCACCCGTCCAGGGGCGTCGGTCCGCACCTCGGGCGCACCGCCGAAGAGCTCGTGGAAGGTGGGCATGGTGCGGCCGTTCAACGACGGCCACGCTCGCCACGGGTGGCGCGGGCGATCTCTTCCATGGGGAATTTCGGCGTGCGATCGGCGTAGAGCAGGCCGTTCGCCTCCTGGTAGGTGTCGGCGAACTGTGTGTAGCAGAAGCCGGCCAGCAGATCGAGATCGCGCACCGCCTCGAGCAGGGCATCATACTCGCGGGCGAACTCCGCGGGATCGTGGCAGCGCCTGTACCCCCAGGTCCGCTCGCGATCCGTCGAGCAGCTCATCCCGCCAAACTCCGACAGGACGACCGGATGCTGCAGGTGTGCGTCGCCCGTGCCGAGCACGAGGATGCGCCCCCCCGGTCGGGCATGGCGGAACAGCTTCGGACGGCCCTCGGGCGACTGGTAGCGCTGGGCGATGCGGGCGGGGCTGTCGTCGTAGTCGTGAATGCCGACGACGTCAGTGGCGACACTCTCCCAGCCGTCGTTGCCGATGACGAGGCGGGTGCGATCAAGGGTCTTCGTCAGGTGGTAGAGACCCTCGACCCAGTGCCGTTCCGAAGGGCTGTCGGGGAGGTTAGGCACGCCCCACGATTCATTGAATGGCACCCACGCGATGATGCACGGGTGGCTGTAGTCGCGGTCGAGCACGCTCAACCACTCGCGGGTGAGCCGTGCGACCGAGCTCTTCGTGAACCGATAGGCGCTGGGCATCTCCTCCCAGACCAGCAATCCCAAACGATCCGCCCAGTGGAGATAGCGCGGATCCTCGATCTTCTGATGCTTGCGAACGCCGTTGAAACCCATCGCCTTGGCCAGCTCGACATCGCGCTTGAGGGCGGCGTCGTCGGGCGCGGTGATGCCAGAGTCCGGCCAGTAGCCCTGATCGAGCACCATGCGCAGTGGGTAGGGACGGCCGTTGAGCACGATTCTCTCGCCTTGTATGCCGATCGATCGCAGCGCCGTGTAGCTCTTCACCTGATCGAGCACCGTGCCGGCGGCGTCGACGATCTGCAGCTCTGCCTCGATAATCGTCGGCGAATCGGGACTCCACAGCAGCTCGTTGCGGGAGTCGTCGATGCCCGGATCAGACAGCGCGATGCGCCGGTTCACCTCCCCCGAGATTACCTCATACACGTCGTTGGCCAACAGCCGCTCGCCCGTCGTCAGCTTCACCTTCAGCGAAGTTCCTGGCGCGCACTCGCCTTCGATCATCGACTCGAAGCCGAGTTCCCACCGCTCGAGGTTCGGCGTCCAGCGCAAACTGGTGAGGGCCACCGCCGGCACGACCTCGACCCAGACGGTCTGCCAGATGCCGCTCGTGCGCGGGTACCAGATCGAGTGCGGCTCCCTTTGCCAATCCTGCTTGCCACGCGGTTTGGCCAGGTCGAGCGGATCGTCTTCGGCCCGGACGACAATCGGCTGGGGGCCGCGGCTCAGGGCCCTCGTCACGTCGATCGAAAAGGGCGTGTACCCGCCTTCGTGCTCTCCGTACATGGCGCCGCCCACCCAGACCTGCGCTTGGTAGTCGACGGCCCCGAAGTGGAGAATGATCCGCTCGCCGGACTGCAGTGTTGGTGGGTCGATCGTGCGCCGGTACCAGCAGGCTCGGAAGAAGTCGGTCTGACCGATGCCACTCGCCGAGGTCTCGGCGGAGAACGGCACGTTGATGGTGCTGTTCCAGCTGACATCCTCGGGCATGTGCCAATGCGCCTCGGGATCGAGCGCGAACTCCCAGGTGCCGTTCAGTGATGTCCACCGGGTGCGCTCGAGCTGCGGCCGCGGATAGCCGCGTTCCCCACCTTCAGGTTGCTGATACGACATGGTCCGCCACGTAAGAGAAATAGTCGACATCGGCGGTCCGATTCCGATCGCATAGGTCCTGTACGGCTACACCCATGCATGCTCCACCGTCACCATTCGAGGGGCAAGATGGGTGCCGATCTTCGCGTACACGCGCACCGTGATCACCCGCCGGCGAGGCGGCGGGCGGGGTCAGCGCCGCCACGCTCAGCGCGGACAGGGGACGCGTCGTGCCGTGACGTCGGTGCGGAGTGCCGGTGAGGAGTCGGCCATGGCCGATGCCGCATCGGCGACGATGCGCACGACGAGTGCGGTGCCATCGGGCAGCTGGACACGGACGCGATCGTTGCCGGTGAGGGCCCAACGCACGGCGGCACCCGCTGCCACAGTCGGGACTGCACCGGAGACGGCGCCGAGATACGTCGCGGTCTGATGCGCAGGTGCGACCGTGCCGCCAGCGGCTTCAGCGCTGCGCTGCGCGGCATTCGATGGAGCCAGCGTATCGCTGAGGTGCAGCAGTCGCAGTGCGCCGACGATGTTGGCGTTCGTGGGGGCTGACAATCTGCTGCCCGCCGCACCGGCGGCACGTGGCGAAGGAGCAAGCGCGGCGGCGACACCGGCGCGCGGGGTGAGTGCGTAGCAGCCCACAAGTGTTGCCGGCAATTCCTCTGGCACCGCCAGATTCTTCGCGCTCATTGCGGGGCGTGTCGCCACGCGCTTCTCCTCGCGCGCGGCGTCGTGGGGAGTTGCGTTAGTCGTCGCGGTCGCGGTCGCGGTCGCCGTCGCGGTCGCGGTCGCGGTCGCCGTCGCGGTCGCGGTCGCGGTCGCGGTCGCCGTCGCGGTCGCGGCCCGCGAGGCAGGCAAGGGGGCGGCGATGCTGCGCATGGCGGCGGCATCCGTCACCTCAGTCAATTGCGGATTCGAACCAGGCGTCGTTGGAGGCGTTCTCGCCGCTGGCGGCGCAGCGGCCGGAGTCGACGCGGAGCCCGGCACGGCGTCGGCTGCCTGCGTCGGCGCCGCTAAAGGCGGCTCCACTGCCTGCTCCACTGCCTGCTCCAGCTGCGTCACGGTAGACAACTCGCGGCGAGGCTCGGTCGATCGACGCGTGGACACCCACGTCGCGGTCGTGACACAGAACACCGCGGCCGCAGCAACCGCCGGCTGCCGCCACCACGAGGCGCGCGCACGCGTGCGTGCATATCCACGCGCCGGTTGCCTGCCCGTTGCACTCATCGCGTCGCGGTCGCGCGCGTCCACCGCCACCGGCGGAATCACCTGCGCCGGCACACCATCCAGCAGTGACACGATCCGTGACGACGCCGCGATCAGTCCGCGCGCCTCCGCAACCATCGCCGAACAGTCGGCGCAAGATGCGACGTGCAATTCGAGCTCGCGCGCGTCGGCGTCGTCGAGCCCACCGTCCAGCCACGCGTGCACCATACCTTCGTCGGGATGCTTCACTTACGGTCTCCCTGGCGCGATGCCGATGCCAATCCGGATGCCAATTCCGATGCCGATTCCGCCTGGATCGCCTCATACGTCTCGGTCAAACGGCGCCGCGCGCGCGATAAGGTCGTGCCCACCGACCCAACGCACAGCTCGAGCGCGGCCGCGATCTCGCGGTAGTCCAGCCCTTCCTCGCGCATCAACAGCGCCAGTCGGTCCTTCTCGCCCAGCGCATCCACGGCACGTCGCGCCATGGCACGCTCCAGCGCACGCTCCAGCGCACGCTCCGGCGACTGCTCCTCATCGGACGGCGACTGTTCGACCGAGCGCTCTTGCGCCTCGGCCTGCGCCTCGAGCGTGAGCTGCTGCAGCCGCGCGCGACGATGCGTCTCCTTGCGGGCCTCATCGCGCACGAGATTGGTTGCCACCGCGAAGAGCCACGAGCGCTCGCTGTGCAGCGCATCGTGCCGGAGCGCGCGCAGGAACGTCTCCTGCGCGACCTCCTCGGCCCAGTCGCGATCACCCAGTCGGCGCGTGAGATAGCGCACCAGCGGCAGGTGATAAAGCCGGAACAGGCGCTCGAGCTCTTCGTCGGTCACGCCACGCTCACCAGTCGCGCGTCAGATCGGCGAACACGCGCGCGTTCACTTGCGCGCTGCCGTCGGCCACGAGTGCGATGGCGACCGCGCGGCCGGCGACGATGACACGATCACCCAGCGCGAAGAGATCCTGCAGCTCGGGCATGCGGCGAAGGAGTTCGAAGTAGAGCGGTGAGAACGGACGCACGGAGACGGTGCGCATGCCCGAAGTGTAGCGGATATCTGTCCAGACCCCACTCACCACGGTGAGGCGACGCGTGCCGATCGTACGCACGTCGACTGTACTCCGAGCGCGGTCGGCCAGTCCGTCCACTGCGGAAAGTGACTTGGCATCGCGCTGCAGCGACGCGTTTCGCACCGATTCAAAGCGCGCTTCCGCGGCGGAAATCATCGCCGAGGGCCGCGTGTTGGATGCGCCGTTCGACACCGCCATCCCCGGCTCGACCACAAGATATGACGAGAACTCGGTCGGAATTCCGTACCGTTCGCCGAGCATGCGGATTTCGTGGTCGAGCTCCTGACTGGTGCGACCGTTGCCGCTGCCAGCGGTGCGTCGCTTCTCCGCCGCCAGCCACCCGATGCGCTGTGCCGCCCACAGTCGCGGCACGAACGCGTTGCTGTGCGATTCGTCAGTGAAGTGTGCGCGTGTACTCCACGACACCGGGCCATTGGGGCCACGTCCCTGAAAGTCGATGGTCGCGTCGCCATTGCCGTCGTAGCGCGCGAGGAGGACGAGATCCTGTCCGGCAAAGATATCGATCGGACCGGATGGCATGACCTGCCTGAGGCGCACGCCGCGCGCGGTGATGCGTACGTCGGTGAGCACCGGCTCCGAGAGCCGTCGCGCCAGCAGCGACACCGGTGCCTCCACTGAGTCGTCATCGCGCACGAAATGCGCGGTGCCGCGTCCCTGCAACGCGAGCTGCTCGACCAGCATCGCGTTGACGCCGGTGCCTACGCCCACCGTGAAGACGCGCGCCGAGCCGCGCAGTCGTGCGGCGATCGCCGCGATGGCGTCGGGGTTGCGCTCGCCGACCGTGGGCTCGCCGTCGGTGAGGAAGACGACCAGCGGCAGCCGCTCGTTGCTGCTGCCGTCACGTGCGAGGGCGGTGCGCAACGCGTCGCTGATGTTCGTCGATCCTTCGGCGGACAGCTGCTCGAGGTGATGCCGAGCTTCGCGCAGTTGCGACGGGGTCGCATCCACCCAGCCGTCGCGATACGTGCGCACATCGGTGGAGAAGTCGATCAACCGAAAACGATCGGTTGGTCTGAGCGTCGCCAGCAGCGCCACGCCCGCCGCTTTGGCCTGCTCCAGCTTGCGCCCCTGCATCGAGCCGGACACATCGAGCACAAAGGTGAGATCGCGTGGTGTGGCGCGCTCCGTGTTGGCCGGTGGTGCAATGGTGAGCATGGCGAAGCCGGGCTCGTCGCGTACCGCATGCGTGAGCACACTGAGGCCGGCCACGTCCGCGCGCCGCAGCGGAAGCAGCACGGTAAAGTCGCCGCCCGTGGCACGTGCTTCGACCCGACGCACACGACCATCCGGGCCTTCGGTGAGCGCATGCGTCGGCGAGTACGCGTTGCCGTATTCCGTCGTGTTGGGATACTCGAGCAGCACATCGCCGCCACGCCGCACATCCACGCGCAGTGCGTCGCCCTCGCGCGCGGCCACGCTCTGGTAGCGCACCACCACCGTCTTGTCTTCGCCCGGCTGTATCGGAAAGATGCGCGCGCGCAGCATGCCGTTTCCCATCCATTCCACCAACGCCGGATCGCGCTGACGTCGGACGATATCCTCGTAAATGCCGCGCGCGCGGTCGGCGCCCATGGTTTCGCCGGAGACCAGCTCACCGTTGATCGAGAGTTTGAGATCCTCGAACGCCGCACCAGCCGGCAGCGGAAACATGTAGTCCGCCTCGCCGCCGCGGCTGCCGGTGTTGCGAAAGACTTCGGTCACTTCGTAGCGCAGCACGCGATCGCGCAACTGCACGCGCGTGTTGCTGGAGCGGCGTTCGATACGTGCACCGCACGGCGCCGGGCGCGTCACCGTACACGCGGCCTCCGTGGGACAGGGCGGTGCGCACATGCGCACCTGCATACGCCCCTGCGCTGCGGCAGGCGCGGCCGCCGAGAGGGCCAGCAAGAGAACGGGCCGGAGCACCGGCCCAAGCACCGGCCGCAGTGCGGCCACGCGGGGCCAGGACGAAGCTGAGGGGTATCGCGTTGCGTCATGCATGCACATCTCCGGGGCGGGTTCACGCAGGAGACGGATCGTGCCGATTTTCTTGCACATCGCCGCGCCGGATGGGCACATTGCATTGAGATGACACCACCGCGATGACTCCGCATACGACGCTGCTGTTCACGCTGGCCGGCGCCTTTGCGGTCGCCTTTCTGTTGGGGTTTCTCGCCTCCCGCGTCGGTCTGCCGCCGCTGGTGGGCTACCTGTTGGGTGGCGTCGTCATCGGCCCGCACTCGCCGGGGTTCGTCGGCGACGTGGAACTGGCGGGGCAGCTATCCGAAATCGGCGTGATCCTGCTCATGTTCGGCGTCGGGCTGCATTTCTCGCCCGGCGACCTGATGAAGGTGCGGCGCGTCGCACTGCCGGGTGCGCTCCTGCAAATGACGTTCGCCACGGCGCTGGGCACATGGCTCGCCGTGGTGTGGGGCTGGGGCGTGCCCGCAGGATTGGTGTTCGGCATGTCACTCGCCATTTCAAGCACGGTGGTGACGCTGCGCGCGCTCGAGACACGTGGTTTGCTCGACTCGATCGACGGACGGGTGGCCGTCGGCTGGCTGGTGGTGGAGGATCTCGTGGTCATTCTGGCCCTGGTTCTGCTGCCTACCATCCTGGTCGCACTCGGCGCGACGGGACTCAACATTCCAGCGCCCACGAGCGGCCTCGTGTGGACGATCGCGTTCACGCTGATCAAGGTCGCCGCCTTCATCGTGCTCATGGGCGTCGTCGGACGACGGGTCGTGCCGTGGTTGCTCATGCACGTGGCGCGGAGCGGATCGCGCGAACTGTTCACCTTGGCCGTGCTGTCGGTCGCGCTTGGCGTGGCGGTCGGCGCCGCGTCGCTGTTCGGTGTGTCGTTTGCGCTGGGGGCGTTCGTCGCCGGCGTGGTGATCAGCGAGTCGGACCTCAGTCATCGTGCGGGTTCGGATGCGCTGCCACTTCAGGACGCGTTCGCCGTGCTGTTCTTCGTGTCGGTGGGAATGCTGATCGATCCCACGGTATTGGTGCGCGAGCCCCTCAAGGTGCTTGGCGCCGTGGGCGTGGTGCTGGTTGGGGATGGGCTTGCAGCGGCCCTGCTCATGATCGTGTTCCGGCATCCCATTCGTGCGTCGCTGCGATTGGGCGCGAGCCTCGGACAGATCGGCGAGTTCTCGTTCATCATGGCCGCGCTTGGAGTCTCGATCGGCGTCCTCTCCGAGACTGCGCGCAGCCTGATTCTCGGCGCGGCGCTGGTGACCATCGTCTTCAACCCGCTCTTCTTCAGGTTGCTCGACGGATTGGGCGCATGGATTTCCAGGCGGCCCGGATTGGTCGACAAGCTGGAGCGGCAAAAGGCACCGCGCATGATCGCGACCGACCTGCACGTGGCGCTGGTCCCCAATCACGCGATCATCGTCGGCTACGGTCGGGTCGGTCGCACCATCGGCGACGCGCTCCAGCGCTACGGCAGTTCATTTGTGGCGATCGAGTCGGACCGCCGCGTGGTCGAAGCCATGCGCTCCATCGGCGTGGCCACGATCTATGGCGACGCGACACGTCCCGGTATTCTGGAGTTCGCCCACCCGGAGAACGCGCGGCTGCTGGTGATCGCGTCGCCCGATCCGTACCACGCGCGGCACATCATCACGCTCGTGCGCGCGCGAAACCCAACGATCGACATCGTCGTGCGCACGCACAGTGATCAGGAGCAGCGGATGTTCGAAGCGCTGGGTGTGAGCAAAGCGCTCATGGGCGAGCGCGAACTCGCCTTCGGTTTGGCGTACCACAGTCTGCGCGCGCTCGGCGTGGAGGACGACCGCGCCGACGAAGTGGTGGAGCATCTGCGGGGCGGCGGGCGCATGCCGACCCGCGAGTTCAGCTCACTCATGCCCGAGCAGAAACCGGGCGGACGCGCGTAGCAATCGCACGCTCGGCGCGCGCGTCCTACACCGCCTCGATGCCCGGCTTGCCGTGCGTGAGGCGCCAGGTGGTCGCGGTGATGATCGGTGCGTCGGGCTTGGTCACGAAAGGCACGGTGCGATACTGCGTCGTCCAGCTGCTCGCGTCGATCTTGCACGACACGTAGCCGCGTTGGCGATTGTGCCACTTGATGTGCGGATTGCCGGCCAGCGCCGTCGTCGCATTCTCCGGCAATGTGGCGTTACCGTCGCCACCGGACGTGATGCTGGTCGCCACGAACTCCGCGCCAACAATCGGACGATCAGGACGCGAGAAGTCGCTGCGCAGCTCGTTGACCCAGTTGGTGTGAATGTCGCCCGTGATCACGACCGTCCGATTGGCCGCACGCTCGCCGATGGCCTTGAGCAGTCGGTCGCGCGCCACGGGGTAGCCGCTCCACTGGTCCATCGACACCGCAACGCCGTCAGTCGGATCGTTGTCGTACGGCGCCATCATCACCTGGTTGGCCAGCACCTGCCATTTGGCGCGTGACGCGCCGATGCCGTCCACCAGCCACTGCTCCTGCGCCGCGCCGGTGAGCGTGCGCGACGGATCCGCCCAATCACCGCATGGTGCCTTTTTGATGCCATCGCCGCACGCCTGATCGCTGCGATACTGACGTGTGTCCATCATCCAGAAGCGCGCCATGCCGCCCCAGTCGATGGCCCGCGTGATGTTCAGGTCCGCCCACGATTTCACGCGAGGCACGCGCACCGGCTGATGCTCCCACCACGCCTGATAGCCGGCGGCGCGGCGCAGATGCATCTGCTCCTCGGACTCCATCGCGTTCTCGCCGATCGAGCCGGCGTAGTTGTTGTCCACCTCGTGGTCATCCCACACGACAATCCAAGGTGCGTGAGCGTGCGCCGCCTGCAGATGCGGGTCCGACTTGTACAGCGCGTAGCGGCGCCGGTAGTCATCGACCGTGCGGATCTCCATGCCCACATGCGAGCGCACGCGCCCCGGTGCGCCGCTCCCTTCATAGATGTAGTCACCCAGAAAGGCGATGAGGTCGAGTTCCTCGCGGGCGAGATGACCGTGTGCGGTGAAGAGCCCCTGTTCCCAGTGCTGGCAGGAGGCAAAGCCGAGCGCGAGCGGCGCGATGACACCCGCCGCGGGCGTGGTGCGCAGCCGCCCGACCGGACTCTTCGCGTCGCCGCTGGTGAAGCGATACCAATACCAACGGTCGGGGCTCAGACCGTCCACGTCGACGTGCACGCTATACGACAGCTCGTGCGCGGCTGTGGCCTGCCCCTGCTTCACGATCGTGCGGAACTGGTCGTCCTCAGCGACTTCCCAGCGCACCACGACGCGGTTGCCCTCCATGCCGCCTTCCGGCTCGAGCGGCCGCGGGGCCAGTCGCGTCCAGAGCACGCCACCGGTGGGCGTCGGATCGCCGGATGCGACGCCGAGCGTAAAGGGGTCATCGGCGAAGCGGGGCCGGTGCGTGACACGCCAGACGGTGGGGACGACGGCACAGAGCGCCGCGGCGCGCGTGATATCAGCAAGAAAATCGCGACGATCCATGGGAGAGACGTCTGGAGGATTGGCAACGTGGCGGGCGCGTACGACGACAGCGCGGAACGGTACAGCGGAGGTGGCGGCCGACCAGTGCCTGTTCGAAAGCGTGGCCATTCTGAGACGATCGCGACCTCGGACGACGACACGGGGACATGCGATGGGCCGACTCGTGCACGTGTGATCACGCGACGGCAGAGATGACCACGTCTCGTCCCTCCACGGCGCGTCCAGTATCGCGACAGTGACCGCTGAACGACGGAGGTTGTTACTCCTCACGCAATCGGTTGTTGTCAGATCTCAGTTCTGAAACAATCTTGGAGACGAACGGAACCGCCCGCGGGTCCGGTTCGGATCCGAGCGATCCCGCTGGCAGTCAGGTCGGCGGCAGTCGTTGCGGTCTCACACCCCCAACCTTCGAGAGAAACGCTTATGACGCGTTCATGGCGCCCACGCCTGGCGCTGGTGGGATCATTGCTCGGTGCGCTGCTGTTGGCGTCACCCGAGGCAAGTGCCCAGCAAGGAGGTACGCTCGCGGTGACGGTCACGGATGCCGACACCAAGCGACCGGTGGAATCTGCGCGTGTGCAGATCGTCGGTACCACGTTTGGCGGGCTCACGGGCCCGGATGGCAAGGCTACGCTGCGCAACCTGCCCGTTGGCAACTACACGGTGCGTATCCTGCGCGTGGGCTACGCCGAGCAGACACGGCCGGCCGCAATCGCCGTTGGGCAGACGCTCTCGCTGGATGTCGCGATCAAGACGGCCGCGGTGAATCTTGCGGCTGTCGTGACCACGGCGACCGGTGAACAGCGCCGCGTGGAAATCGGCAACGCGACGGCCAATATCGACGTGGCGAAGGTGCTCGAGGCCGCGCCGGTCTCGAACATGAACGACCTGCTCAACTCGCGTGCGCCTGGCGTGACGGTCACCAGCGGCACGCAGACGGGCACCGGCGCCCGCATCCGCATCCGCGGCATGAACTCCGTGAGCTTGTCGAACGAGCCGATCTGGATCATCGACGGCATCCGCATGACGTCCAACGGTGGCAGCTTCGGCACCGCGACCGGCAGCGGCGGCGGCACCGGCGGCAACGCGCCAAGCCGAGTGGGCGACCTGAACCCGGAAGAGATCGAGAACATCGAAATCGTGAAGGGTCCCTCGGCGGCCACGCTCTACGGCACCGACGCCGCCAACGGCGTCATTCTCGTGACGACCAAGAAGGGTCGCGCCGGCGCGGCCCGTTGGAGCGTCTACGGCGAAGGCGGCGCGATTGCGGACAATAACTTCTACCCGGCCGCCTTCACGACCTGGGGTAAGCGCCCGGGTGAAACGGCGAGCACGCGCGGCTTCTGCAACCTGCAGCGCGTTGGTATCGGCGCCTGTACGGCCGACTCCTCCAGCACGCTCAACATCTTCGACGAGAAGGACCTCACCCCCTTGGGTCTCGGCAATCGTCGCCAGAACGGTGTGCAGGTGTCCGGCGGAACGGAGCAGGTCCGCTACTTCTTCTCCGTCGAAGACGAAAAGGAAGTGGGTGTCCTCCAGCTCCCCGAGTTCGAACGCACCCGGCTGCAGACGGAAGGCGTATCGATCCGTCCGTGGACGGAGCGCCCGAACACGATGGGACGCCGCTCGCTGCGCATGAACCTGAATACGGCCATCAACTCCAAGCTCGACCTCGGCGTCTCCACCAACTTCGTCGACGTCGAACAGCGCTACTCGCTGGAGTCGAACGCCACCGCCGGTCTGGGCTCGCACCTGTTCGGCGGTCCCGGGACGCGCGAGAACGGCAACGTGACCGGTCTGAACACGCCGCTCAACGGTTATCGCGGCTGGACGCCCGGCTACATGTGGCAGGAAAAGACACAGCAGGACGTCAGCCGTTTCATCTGGTCGGCCAATGCCAACTGGCGGCCGTTCAGCTGGCTCTCCAACCGCGCTACGGTGGGTAACGACTGGACCGGCCGCAGCGACGAAAACCTGCTGCTCAACGGTCAGGGTCCGCCGCTCACGGCCACCACACGTCTTGGCTCGCGTGGCATCAATCGGGTCAACATCAACAACTTCACCGTCGATCTCGGCTCCACCGCGCAGTACACGCTCGGCAGCCGGTTCAGCCTGAAGACGACCGTCGGTGCGCAGTACATCGGCTATCGCTTCCTCGCGGCATCGACCGGCTCCAACCAGCTCGCGCCCGGCTCGCAGAACGTCGGCTCCGGCACGCAGCTTGATGTCAGCGAAGGCACCACCATCCAGAAGACGTTCGGTGTCTACATCGAACAGGCGCTGGCCATCAGCGATCGTCTCTTCCTCACGGCTGCCGTGCGCAGCGACCAGAACTCGGCATTCGGCACGAACTTCCAGAGCATCGTGTACCCGAAGGCGTCGATGTCGTACCTGATCTCCGAAGAGGATTGGTGGCGCGCGCCGGGCTTCGTCAGCTCGATGCGTCTGCGCTACGCCTACGGCCAGTCGGGCGTGCAGCCGGGCCCCAACGACGCCGATCGCTTCTATACGGCGTCAATCACGAGCGTCGCCGGCAACGATCTGCCCACCGTGACGCAGGCCGCACTCGGCAATGACAACCTCAAGCCGGAACGCTCGGCGGAACAGGAAACGGGCTTCGAGCTGGGTCTGTTCAACTCGCGTGTGAACGTGGACGCGACCTACTACAGCAAGATTACCCAGGACGCGCTCATCAGCGCCGTGCTGCCGCCCTCGTTCGGCTCGGTCACGTCGCAGCTGCGCAACCTTGGCGCCGTGAAGAATGCCGGACTCGAGCTCGCCATCACCGCGCAGCTCATCCAGCGGCAGTCGTGGGGCTTCGACATGAACCTCTCCGGCTCGGCCAACGACAACAAGGTCGTCTCGCTGGGCGACACGCCACCGCAGATCGGCACCACGACTCGCACGGTGCCCGGCTATCCCATCGCCGGCCTGTGGGCGCGCCCGATCACCGGGTGGGACGACAAGAACGGCGACGGCCTGCTCACCTGGTGGGCTGATGCCGCGCGCAACGAAGTTTTCGTCGGCGACTCGACGATCTTCCGCGGCTACGCGACTCCACGCTACATGCTTACGGCCGGCGGCGGACTCGATCTGCTCAACCGCAAGCTCCGCGTCAGCACCATGTGGGACTACCGCAGTGGCAACAAGTGGTACAACAACACGGAGCGCATCCGTTGCACGCGCCCCAACTGCGCCGGCCGCATGGACCTGAACGCCGACTTCATCGACCAGGCCACCAACATCGCGGCCAACGAACACTCGGCGCGCACGCTCGATGGCTACTTCCAGCCGGGCGCATTCGTCCGTCTGCGCGAGGCCTCCGCGCAATACACGTTCTCGCCGGAACTCACCTCCAAGCTGACGCGCGGCCGTTCGCTGTCCGTGGTCGTCACGGGACGCAATCTCAAGCTCTGGACCAAGTATCGCGGCACCGATCCGGAATCCGGCTTCAACACGACGTCGGGCACCGACGCGCCGAGCGAGTTCCAGACCGTGGGCCCGCCAAGCTACTTCATCTTCCGCGTCAACCTCGGCTACTAGGAAACCGCCCCATGACAAAAAAGCACACGACGGGTCGGCTCTTCTCCGCGCGACGCCTTGGCGTTGTCGCTGGCGCAACCCTCGCCCTCTCCAGTGTCGCCTGCACGGAAGCCAACAAGCGCTTCCTCGGCGTCACCGATCCTGACATCATCCTCCCCGGCGACGTGACCTCTGCGGAAGCTGCAGTCGCCGTCGGAAACGGCGTGATCGGCACCTTCCGCTTAATCACGGGTGGCGGTGAAAGCACGTGGCTCTTTGGCGGACTGCTGGTCGATGAATGGTCTACGAGCTCGACGTTCATCCAGAACGACGAGGCGGACCAGCGGACTATTCCGGAGTTCAATTCGTCGATCACGGGCATGATCCGGAACCTCTACCGTGTCCGCACGCGCGCGGACGAGGCGATCGCCGCGTTGATCGCGGGGCGCCCGACAGCCCGCTCACTCATTGCCGAGATGTATCTCGCGCGTGGGTTCGCAGAGATGCAGATGGCATCGGATTTCTGCAATGGCATACCCATCGGCAACGGCAACGCAACGCCGCCGGAGAACGGCACGCCGCGCTCCACGCAGCAGGTGTTCCAGCTGGCGGCCGCCTCGCTGGACACGGCCATCACGTACGCCAATGGCACCGATGCACAGAGCGTGTTGATGCTGCGTTCGGCGCGTACGGTTCGTGCGCGTGTCGCACTGGCACTCGGCGATTTCGCCGGCGCTGGTACGCTCGTTGCTGGTATCCCAACGAGCTTCGCCTACACGCACACGTTCTCGCTTTCCACCAGCACGAACACCATCTGGGGGCAGGGGTTCAGCTCGCGCCGCTACAGCGTGGGTGACAGCATCGAAGGGAACCGTCGCGACATCTTCGTGCGCAACGCCATTCCCTTCGCTTCGTCGCGGGACCCGCGCCTGCCCGCGACCATCCCGACCACGGGTGCCATCAACGGTCAGGATGGCCAGACGTACACGCGCACTACAGTCATGTGGGGTCAGCTGACGTCGGTGGACGTGATCAACGGCATCGATGCACGCATGATCGAAGCCGAAGTCGCGCTGCGCAACAACAACACCACGCAGTGGCTGGCCATCCATAACGCACTGCGGTTATCACCGCCCAAGCTGGGTGAAATCCAGCCGGCGGCGATGACCGCGCTTACGGATCCGGGCACGCAGGAAGCGCGTGTCTCGCTGCACTTCCGTGAGAAGGCGTTCTGGACCTTCAGCCGCGGCCAGCGGTTGGGCGATATGCGCCGCCTGATCAGGCAGTATGGCCGCACGGAGGCCAACACTTTCCCGCAGGGTGTGCACTACAAGGGTGGCAACTACGGCCCCGACGTGAACCTGCCGATGGTGCAGGCCGAGCGGAACAACCCGAACTTCACGGGCTGCACCGATCGCGCGCCGTGATGGTGGCGACCGCGTGCTGATGCGGTCGGCTGACAGGTAGGCTCGAGCGAGCATGAAGCCCCGGACACGCTGCTGTGTCCGGCGCTTTGTCGTTTGGTGTGCCCTGGTGCCGGCATTGACGCTGGCATTGGCGCTGGCGCAATGCGGATCGCCGTGACAGCCTATGTGCATGACCACTTCGCGATCGGGTACGACGCAGGATCTCGGGCCTGCCGTGCGTTTTCCACCGCCGCTGATTTTTGTGGTGGGGATTGGGCTCGGCGTGTTGCTGGATCGCGTGCTGCCACTGCCGGCGTTGCTGCTGGAGGCGACGTGGGTGAGTGTGGTTGGCGCGATGCTGGTGCTGGCGGGACTGGCGATGGTGTACACCGGCATGCTGACATTCAAGCGATTTCGCACGGCGGTCTATCCGAACCGTCCGGCGTCACTGGTGGTGGACACGGGGATCTACGCGCGCACGCGCAATCCTATGTATGTGGGATTGCATCTCGCGTATGCCGGTGGTGTGCTGCTGCTGTCGTCGGCGTGGGCGCTTGTGCTGCTGCCGCTGGTGACCGCGACGCTGGTGAAGCAGGTGATCAGGCGGGAGGAGCGGCATTTACTGGAGCGATTCCCGGAGGAGTACGCGAAGTACTGCGCCCGTGTGCCGCGGTGGATCTGAGCGAGTGCGTGAGTGAGAATGTGCGTGTGCGTGTGATGGCTCGACCGAGCGGTGCTCAGCGCGCGTCGCAGACGGGCACGCCTGCGCGATGAACATGCGATCGGCTGGGTTTCCGTGCGGTTCACCGCCCAGTCTGGTGCTCTCGACCAACACGTCCCGTGTGAGCTGCAGCGGCTGGAGGCCCGGCGCCAATGCGGCGCGTTGCAGCCAGCGTGCCGGATCTGCGGCCAGCTCCAGTCTGCCCTTCGACACCAGCACGGCGATCTCCCAAAAGGAGATGTCACTGACATACAGACTCCCGGACGCCGCCGCACGTTCGATCAACGATCGGGCGTCGCGCGACAAGGCGCCGGCGTGTTCGGTCACGATCACTTCGGTACCTGTCGCTGCAAGATCGTCTGTCAGCTCTAGACAGGTCGCCTTGAAGACGCTGGCAGAAATTGTCGGCGCTGGTGTTCATTTTTGGAAAGTCTTACGCCCCCTTCAGCACGCTGAACGCGCGGAACAACTGCACCGGCACCGGCACGTCCAGCGTCCAGTTGATGTTCATCGGACGATCGCCGGCGATGTCGCTCGTGGCGGCGATGCGCACCGGTCCGCAGGCCACGAAGGCGTGTGCAGGATCCTCCCGCACGAACAGCAGGAACGCCCATCCGTTCGATCCACTCTCCAGATAGCGACGGCCGACTTCGGTATCCGGGCCGGCGCTGTTCTGCGTCTGCCAATGAAAGCGGCTCGCGCTGATCGCATAGTCGTGATACGCGATGCGATCGTGAAAGCCATCCGACTTGTCGAGTGTGACGAACAAGAGCTGCGTCTTGCGCTCCTTCAGCGTCACCACGCCTTCTCGATACGATGGCCGCGCGGCCGCGGTGAGCAATTGCACCGCCGTGAGAATTTCGCGTCGTCCGTATCGTGCATGGAGGAGCAGCGGCAAGTCGGCAAAGCCCGGCACGTCTCGCAGCGCAATGCGGCTCCGCGCGTCGAGCACATCTGCGAGCTGCGTCAGTTCATCCAACACGACGGGATGGGCACGGAGACGGCGTACGAAGTCTCCGTACGGTTGCACCGTCTTGGCGTCGACCTGATATGCGAGCATCTGTGCGCGGATCGATTCGTCGCGATTCAGCGCGGAGTAGGCGGGTCCGCGTTCGGCGACCTTGCGCATCACCGCGATTTGCCGAGGATCGTCCACGTGCAGCAAGAGTCGCAGCGAGCGCGAGAGCTGCGATTCTTCCTGCGATGCGTCAGTCTCCGGCAGGATGGCCGCTGCACGACGCAGCGGCGTCCACCCACTCGGCGTCGCCTCGCGATAGATCTCCGTGAGATCGATCTCCTGCTCCCGCACGAAGCCGCCCAATGTCACCGACTCGCGTCCGGTGAACGCGGCATAGCCCTGTAATTCCGTGCGCAGCCGCTTCCATGTTTGGCTGGCCACTGCGCGCAGATTGACCAGGATCCTGCCGGCCGCCTGTCGTTCAAGGTGGATGTGGCAACCGCTTGGCAACGTGGAGAACCCCTCCTCCACCCCGCGGATGACCTCGCGCCGTGTGAGACCCGTGATCGCCGAGATCAGATGATCGAATCGGAAATCGGCGCGATGGCGTCCGACAAAGTCGAGTACGAGACAACTGGATTTACCCTCGACCAAGCGCAGTCCGCGTCCGAGTTGTTGCTGAAACACCAACGGACTCTGTGTCGGGCGCAGGAAGAGCAGCGTGTCCACTGAAGGGATGTCGATGCCTTCGTTGAACAGATCCACCGTGACGATGCCGCAGATCTCGCCATTGGCGAGTGCGACGGGCGCGCGCTGACGTTCCCGTTCGGTCGAGCCGCCGTGCAGGAACTCCACCGGCAGCCCGGCCTTGTCGAACTGCTCCGCCATGAAGCGCCCGTGATTCACCGACACGCAAAAGATCAGTGCCCGACTCGACTTGGCATTTCCGGTGAGCCGTTGCCATTCGCCGATCACCATGCGCGCCCTGACCTGATTGCCAGTGACCAACTCGTCGATCGCCGTCAACTCGCCCGGACTGTTCCACGGCACGTCAGAGAAATCGGTATCGTCGTTGCATCCGAAGTACTCGAAAGGCGCGAGTAGTTGCAGGTCGAGCGCCTGCCAAAGTCGCAACTCTGCGGCCGGCGAGCCGTCGGGTCGCATGTCGAAGTACGGCGCCAGCGGACGACCGTCGGTTCGCTCCGGGGTGGCCGTGAGGCCCAACAGCACGCGAGGGCGTACCGCCTGCGCGAACGCGTCGAACTGCGGCGCGGCAATGCGATGGCACTCGTCGATCACGACGGTGTGCCAGTAGTCGCTACCGTACTGCGCCACGACGGCCTGCGACGCGAGACTCTGCACGCTGGCGAACACGTGCTCGTACTGGTCCGGCTGCTGGCCACCGACGAGCAGCGAGCCGAATCCCGCGTCGCGAAGAACGGCGCGATAGGTAGCCAGCGCTTGCTGCAACAGCTCCTGTCGATGCGCGACGAACAACAGGCGAGGGCGCGAGCCGGACTGCTGTGCACTGCGACGATAGTCGAGCGCCGCCATCACTGTTTTGCCCGTGCCGGTGGCCGCCACCAACAGATTGCGCCAGCGACCCTGACTGCGCTCGAACTGCAACTGCTCCAGCAGATCCGACTGATACTGCTTGGGCGCGATATCGAAGAACGTGGACGTTAACTCCGTGAGGTTCCCGCTCTCGTTGCGCAGCGCTGCGCGCAACGCGGCCACCGAATCGGGATTGGCCGGATCGTATCGTACGAACTCGCCGTCTTCCCAGAGCGACTCGAAGTTCGCCGTGGCCCGATCGTACAGAATGCGCTGCCCTCGCTCGGTGATCTTCACGGTCCATTCGAGACCGCCCAGCAGCGCTGCGCCGGACAGGTTGGCGCTGCCGATATATGCCGAGCCGAAGCCAGACGTCCGGCCGAACATCCACGCCTTGGCGTGCAGCCGCGTGCGTCGACCATCAAGTGATACTCTCACCGTGCATCCGGTCAGCCGCGCCAGCATATCCAACGCAGCCTGCTGCGTCGCGCCCATGTACGTGGTGGTCAGCACACGGATGCGCGTGCGTCCGACACCATCTGCGCCAGGCGCCGTGACGCGCTGCAATACGTCCATCAGCTTCCGCACGCCGGACACCGTGATGAAGCTGACGAGGATGTCGATCGTATCGCACGCGGCCGCCTCGCGGCGGATCTCCTCGTACAGTGTGGGAGACGACTTGGCCGCAGTGAAGAGCCATGGCGCGGCAAGTCCGGAGGCAGGGAGCTGCGCCGAGTCGTCCGCACGGCGACCAATGGCGCGCAGTCGGCGAAGTGGCGCCGAAGGCAGGTGCACCGGTTGCGATCCGGGATCGATCCGCTCGCGCACAAAGCGAAGCAGGTCGGTGATGAGGGCGCCTTGCCGTTCAAGGGCCGCGCCATCGCCATCCCCGAGCGAATCGAGAATGTTCGCGAGCGTGTGGCTCACCAGATCGAGCAGGTAGAGCGCCGTCTCGCTGCCGGACAACGCATCGACGGCCGCCGGCTGCCCTTCCTCCATGAGGCGCTGCGCCAGCGCGTCTGTGACGAGCTGATCGTACAATCCGATGGGGAGTGTCATGCCGGGCGCATCATTCCGGACGCAGCCGCTGTTCGACAAAGCGCCGATCACACGGCGCCAGTGGCAACGCGAGCAGATCCTGCGGACGGCCCCACGTAATGGCGTCGTGCTCGATGCACACTGGATCGCCGTCGATCTCGACGTTCCAAAAGGCGATGACGAACGGCGAATCATGGTCGGCGACAGCGAATAGTTCCGGTCCGATCCGGCACGCGCGAACGCCGAGCTCCTCGAGCAACTCGCGGGCGATGGCGGTTTCATCATCTTCGTCCGGTTCGCACTTGCCGCCGGGAAACTCCCACAAACCGCCGTGGCGCTTGTGCTGCGGCCGCTGGCAGACGAGCAGCTCATCACCGCGGCGAACGACTGCGGCCACGACGCGTTGTGGGGAAGCGTGCATTCGCAATAAAGTAGCTCGACGCGGGAAGCCGCGTGACGCGCGCGTTCGCCGTGCCGCTATTGGCCGATCGCTACCGCAGGCCGCGCGATCGACAAGCTCGAAAGGCATGTCGGAACTGTAGTCCAGTCACTGCGCCACCACCCGCCACAACTCGCCGCTGTCCGTCGTCACCCACAACGCCCCGTCCAGCCCCTGCACCAACGTGCGATAGCGCGTGCCCGGCAAACCCGCATTGCTGTTGCCGACCGCGATGCCCGCCGCGTTGAGTCCGAGGATCTCCACACGCTGCCCCGCCATGATGCCGACGGCGAGGCGACCATTCCACGCCTTCCACTGCGCACCGCTCAGAAACGTGGCCGGCCCCATCCCCTGCGATGCGGCGTTGTTGCGCCAGCTCGGCTCCAGCGCATCCGGAAAACGGGTCTTGTCCGTCATCGGCATGGACGTGGGGTTGCCGGCGTAGCCGCAGTAGTTGGACGCGCAATTGAGCGACGGACGATTCTGCGGATCCCAGCCACCGTTGCCGCCGGCCACGAGCGGCGTCACCTCGTCGCTGTGATTGGGACCGTGTTCAGCGATGAACGGCTGACCGGTGCCCGGACGAAACGTGATCCCCTGCACGTTGCGATGGCCGTAGCTGTACACGCGCGCATCAAAACCGCTGGGTGCATTGTTCCCGGGCGCCGCGGCCCCGTCACGCGTGAGGCGCAACACCTTGCCGCCAATCCGGGTGGGACTCTGCGGCAGCGCGCCATCGTGATTGTCTCCGGTGGTGACATACAACAGACCGTCGGGCCCGAAGCGAATGCGTCCGCCGCTGTGCGCGCCCGCGCCACCATGCGCGTTGCCCACATTCTTGTAGGCGATGTCGGTGACGATGTCGGTGCGCGACACGACGGTGGTGAATCGCGCGTCCACCTGCAGGCGGATGACACGATTCGTGCGCGGATTGGTGCTGCGATTGGACGTCATGTACACGTATACGAACCGGTTGGTGGCGAACGCCGGATCGATGGCGACGCCCAGCATGCCACTCTGCCCCTCGCACACCAGATCACTCGCCACAGTCTCCGACCCACTGGTGCCAAAGAGACGCGTACTCGTGCCATCAGTACGACGCGCGGTGAGGCCACGACACCGCTCCGTGTACAACATCGTGCTGTCCGACGCGAACGCGAGATCCCACGGATTCGACAAACCGCTCAATACGACGGTACGAGAGAGCGCTGGCGCGACGTTCGACACGGGTGGCGTGCTGTCGTTGGGCGTCGGCCTGGTCGTGGGGGGCGGCTCGGCGGCGTTGTTGCCACCGCATGCGGCGAGCATGGCGCCGAGCACGAGAACGGCGGCGGCGCGTACGGAGATCGAGAGTCGTGGGGGCATGCTCCAGCATACCCCGCAGGCCCGATCGATTGCCATGCGGGGCGAGCGGTGCGAGTGAGCCGTCTACAGGACATCGGGGACGAACGCAGCCGTGGGCGCTGCGGCGGGACCGGGAGGTTCGATCTTGGAACGACCGATTGCCGGCTGCCCCGCGGCCTTGAGCGCCGCGTTCACCGTGGGCAGATCGCGCGCGATAATGCGCTCGAGCCTGGTCAACTCGACCGTGAGCTTGGGGGACAGTACACTGAACACATCGTACGCCTGCCTGGGCGGACGGCGCTCGCCGCTGGCCACGAAGCTGAGCAGACCACCGAGCTGATCGTTGAGGCGGATCGGGAAGTTGAGCGGATCCTGCCCGCTCTGGTTCTTCGTCTGATACAGCGAATCCTCCACGATGGCGAGACTGTCGGCGAAGCGCTTCACCAGCGGCCCGAATGACTGAACCGCCTTCATCTTCTGTTCCCGATCGCCGAGCTCGCGCTTGAGATTGCGAATCTCGATGACCCCCTGATTGGCCGCCGTGATGCGATCGCGCACCTGCAGCGCCATCCGCGTCTGCTCGATCAGATCCACTTCGGTGGCCTCGGAACGCGGGTCGGGCCGGACGACGAAATCGTAAGTCACCGGCGCGCTGGTGCCGGCGGTCATCTTCACGCTGTATGTCCCCGGCGCCATGGCGGGGCCACCGCCGTTGCCGGCCCACGTGATCATGCCGCGGAACGTCTTGGCATTCTCGTGGCGCATGTTCCAGGTGAAGCGATTGATCCCCTTCCGGTTGCCGGGCTTGGCCACCACCGGCGGTCCGAATCGTCCGACCCCACCCGGTGCCGCTGTCGGCGCGGTGTCCGTGGACGCCACCGTGGCCAGCAGCGCGCCCGCCTTGTCGAAAAATTCGAACGTGACCGGCATGGAGTCGGCCGGGAGACGATACACGAACGTGGGCTGCGACTGACCGTTGAGACGGAGCACCGGCAGCGGCTTGTACAGATACGGCGCCGCGTCGGCCTTGGCCTGCTCCGGCGCCCAGCGCAGCGGCGTCAGATTCTCCATCACCCAGAACGCGCGGCCGTGCGTGGAAATCGCCAGATCGTCATCACGCAGCATCATATCGCTCACCGGCACGGGGGGCAGATTCTTCTGCAGGCTTTCCCACGTGCCGCCGCCATTGTACGACACCCACACGCCACGCTCGGTGGCCGCATAGACCATTCCCGGACGGTGCAGATCCTCACGGATGGCGCGCGTGAAATGACCGGCGGTGATGCCGTCGGTGATTTTCGTCCACGTCACGCCATAGTCGGTCGTGCGATAGAGATACGGCGTGAAATCGTCCATCTGATAGCGGTTGCCCGCCACCCACGCGGTGCCAGGCGCATGCGGTGACGCTTCGATGATGCTCCAGCGCATCCATTCAGGGAGCCCCTTGGGCGTCACGTTCTTCCAGCTCACGCCGTTGTCGCGCGACACGTGCAGCAGGCCATCGTCACTCCCGGTCCAGATCAATCCCTTCACCAGCTTCGACTCGGCCAGCGTGAACACCGTACCGTAGTACTCGACGCTGGTCTGGTCCTTGGTGATCGGGCCACCCGATGCGCCAAGCGTGCGCGGATCGTTGCGCGTCAGGTCGCGGGAGATCGGCGTCCATGTGGTGCCGCCGTTGGTGCTGCGGAAGACGACATTCGAACCGACATAGATCGTATTCGCATCATGCGGCGAGTGCACGATGGGGTACGTCCACTGGAAGCGGTACCTGGAATCCTTCGCGTCGTGCCCCATGGGGTTGAGCGGCCACGGATCGAGCGACAACGACTTGCCGGTGCGACGGTTGAGCACGTCCATGCTGCCACCGTAGTTCGCGCCGAACATGACGTCGGGGTCCTTCGGATTGCTGCTGATGTACCCCGACTCGCCGCCGGCGACACCGTAGAACGTGACGAAGGGTGAGGCAGGCGCAGCAGGTGCTCCGGCAGCGCCACCGAATCCGCCACCGCCGCGACCAAACGTTGCCGTCTCACGCACCGGACCACAGCTCGATCCCGCGTCCTGTTTGGCGCCACAGACGTGATACGGGAAGTGGTTGGTGAGATGCACGTGGTAGTACTGCCCCGTGGGCGTCGCCACGCGCGTGGAGGTAGTGCCGCCGTCCGTGGTGATGATGACGCCGTTGTCATGCGCGACGGCGATGCGCTTGGGGTTGGCAGGGTCGATCCAGATGTCGTGGTTGTCGCCGCCGCCAAAGCCGCGCGCAAACGTCTTGCCGCCATCTTTCGACACGAGGGGGCTCACCTGCGGGCCGTAGACGACGTTGGTGTCCTGCGGATCGGCGTAGAGCTTGGAGTAGTACCAGGCGCGCTGCCGCAGATTGCGATCGCCGCTGGTAAAGGTCCACGTGGCACCGGCATCATCGCTGCGATACACGCCGCCGTTGGGCTCGTGCTCCACGATGGCCCACAACCGGCTCGGCTTGGCCGGCGACACGGTGATGCCGATCGCGCCCAGCGGGCCGCTTTGCGGCAGCCCCGGACTGCGCGTGATTTCAGTCCACGTGTCGCCGCCGTCGGTGGTCTTGAAGAGGCCGCTGCCCATGCCGCCGCTGACCAACTGCCACGGGGTGCGTCCGGCCTGCCAGAACGAGACGTAGATGATCTTCGGGTTGGACGGATCCATGATCATGTCCGCCACCCCCGTGGAGTCGTTGCGGAACAGAATGTTCTTCCACGTCTTGCCGCCGTCGGTGGTGCGATAAACCCCGCGCTCCTTGTTGGGACCGAACACATGCCCCAGCGCGCCCACATAAACGAGGTCCGGATTGTCGGGGTGGATGCGCACCCGCGCGATGTACTGCGTCTCCCTGAGCCCCATGGACTGCCACGTCTTGCCGGCATCGGTGGACTTCCACACGCCGTCGCCATGCGACACGTTGCCGCGGATCGGCGTTTCGCCGCCGCCCACCCAGATGACGTCGGGGTTGGTTTGTTGCACCGCGATGGAGCCGATCGTGCCGCCGAAGTAGGCATCGGTGACGGGACGCGTGGTCTTGCCGCCGTCGGTGGTCTTCCACACCCCGCCGCCGGTGGTGCCCATGTAATACTCGTCAGGGCGCGCCGTGGAGCCGGCAACGGCGGTCATGCGACCGGCCTGGTTAGGGCCCAGATTGCGCCACCTGACGCCGAACGTGCTGTCAGCGCCGCCAGCGGCACCGCGGCCACCGCCGCCGCGTTGCGCAGAGGCGAGCGAGGGCAGCACGAGCGCGGGGAGCAGCACACTCGCCGTCAGCGCAGAGCGGGTGAACGTCGAAATGCGAAACAGTGTGCGAAGCACGGGGAGACTCAACAGAAGAGGGGGCGGAGCGGGGGAGACCACCGACAGACGGACAAGTCGTCGGCACGTCGGCAATCCCCCATGATACGCGGCGAGCCGGGGCGTCGTTGCTCGCCGCGCCGCATACGCACCGCAACAGCGTCTCAGTCGCGCGTCACTCCCGGCCACTGCCTGCCGTCGCGCCTCACGCGTACGGCATCGGGGCCACTTTGCCCAGCAACCGCGCGTACACCGCCAGCGATCCGCGGTGGTGCGCGGTGTGATCGGTGATCCCGCTCAGCACCGCCACCCGCGGCGCGCCGTTCATGACGACGTCGTTGGGAATGGGTTCGTGCATGGTGGCCTCGCTGGCCGCTGTCACGGTGGCGATGGCGTCGTCGAACGACTTGACGAGCATCGCCCGTGCCGTGTCGAGCGAGGGGACGGCCTTGGCCTGCGCGACGTGCTCGTCGTAGTTCTGATCCCAGCCGGCACCGAACGCGCCCGCCATGAACCAGTCCACCGTGATCGCGGCATGCGCGACCTGCCCTGCCACGGTGTACGTGTCAGGGTGCGGCGCGAAGCGCGAATCCTTCTCGTCGAAAACCGACAGGGTCGTAAGAAAAAACTTGCGGGTGGACTCGAGCTCGTAGGCGTGGGCGTTGAACATGGCGGCGCTCCGTGGGTGGACTGGCTGGGAAATACCGACGACTGACGTCGGAAATTCGGCGTATGTTCGGTAGTATCGGTCCGAAGTGAAAGGCTGTCAAGCCAGGTCGGGGGCGTGGGTGACGACGCTGATCGGCGCGCGCCTCACCCTATTTTTCGCGCATGGACAATGTCACGCACGCCTTGGCCGGTGCCCTCCTCGCCGCAGGCACGGTCGCGCTCGTTGAGAATCGCGCCGAGCCACGCGGTACGCCGGCTCCGGCGTCCGTGCGCGCCGCCGCATTGGCCGTGGGACTCATCACCGCCGAACTCCCCGACGGCGATCTCGTTTACGCCGGCTCCGCACTCGGCATGGGCAAGCTCGGCTACATGCTGCATCACCGCGGCCACACACACACGGTGATCTTCGCGCTGGTCGGTGCGCTGCTGGTGTGGGGCGCCCTGCTACTGGTCAAACGCGAATGGCGGACCTCGCCCGCGCGGTGGCCGCTGCTCTGGCTCGCGCTGGCGGGAACGATGTCGCACTTGCTTCTCGACTTCAGCAACAGTTACGGCGTGCATCCGTTTTGGCCGTTGGAGAATTCGTGGTACTACGGCGATGCGGTGTTCATCGTCGAGCCGTGGCTGTTCGTGGTGGCGCTGCCGCCGCTCTTTTTCTTGGCGCGACGCACGTCGGGCCGGGCGCTGTGCGCGTCGCTGCTCGTCCTCATTCTCGCGGCGGCGTGGTGGGTGGAGTTGGTCCCACGCGACATTGCCATCGCGCTCACGGTGGCCACGGCACTCTGGTTTGCCACGGTGCGTGCGATGCGTGCGGAACGGCGCGCCGGCTACGCGATCGCTGCGTGGTGCGCCGTCGAGGTGACCTGGTTCGGAGCGTCGTCCGTGGCGGAGCGTCGCGTGCGCGACACCGTGGGCGCGTCGTTTCGTGATGTGGTGCTCACCGCGGGCGTGGCCAATCCGCTCTGCTTCAGCGCGCTCGTGGTCGAAGTGGAGGGCGACACGTATCGCATCACTGATGCATCGGTCGCGACCGTTCCGATGTTGCGGAGTGTGTCGCGGTGTGCCCCGGCAGACCGTGCGGGCGTCACCGCTGAAGGTCCAGGCCTCGTTACGAGCGTTCCGCCGGGCGCTGACTCGGCGTCGCTGCGCTGGAGGGCAACATGGTCTGCACCGCGCGCCGAGCTGCAAAGACTCGCCGCGACGAACTGCGAAGTGGCTGCCGCGCTGCGCTTCGTGCGCGTGCCCGTGTGGAAGTCGCTCCCCGGCGGCGCGCTGGAATTCGGCGACGAGCGCTACGGCGGTGCCAATGGTGGCTTCGCCACGATTCGATCGCGACCGCCGGTCGTCGCGTGCCCAACGTACGTGCCCAGCTGGATTCCGCCGCGGCTCGACGTGCTGGGCGAACTTGCGTCCGCAAGCGTGGGCGCGTTGAGCGCGGGGTCACCATGAAGCTCTGGCTCGACGCCGATGCATCGCCGCGAGACGTGAAGGAAATCTGCTACAAGGCCTCCGCTCGTCTGAAGCTGGACACGGTCCTCGTTGCCAATCAGCGGTTGCAATTGCCGGTGGGCTACGCGCAGCTCTCCGCGGTGCGTGTGGACGGCGGTCCCGATGTGGCCGACGCGTACATCGCCGGACATGCGGAGGCGGGCGATGTGGCGGTGACGGCGGATATTCCGCTGGCCGCGTTGCTCGTGCCGAAGGGCGTGATCGTCATCGATCCGCGTGGCGAGGAGTACACGGCGGAACGGATCGGCGAGCGGTTGTCGGTGCGCAACTTCATGGAAAGTCTGCGCAGCAGCGGTGTCGAGACGGGAGGACACGCCGCGTACAGTGCGCGCGACAAGCAGGCGTTCGCCAACGCACTCGATCGCATTCTCACGCGAGCGATTGCCCGCGCCACGTCACGCAGCGCGACCGCCAAACCCACGTTATGACAACGATATGACGCACAGTCCCGATCCACTGCATGGCGTGACGCTCAAGGCCATGATCGAACATCTTGTCGAACGCTACCAGTGGTCCGGGCTCGGCGAGCGTATCGAGATCCGTTGCTTCACGCACGATCCGAGCGTGAACTCGTCGCTCAAGTTCCTGCGCAGGACGCCGTGGGCGCGTGCGAAGGTGGAGTCGTTGTACCTGCACTCGGCGGCGCACCCGAGAAAGACCCAGCCCGTGCACACAGCCGAGTCCGATACTTCCCCTGCGGTCGATCAGGTTGGGGACACGCCGGTCTCGGACTGAACGCGAGCGTTAGCTCCTCTTTCTGGGAAGACGACGGATCAGCAGGCTACCCACACGTTCGCGCTTACGCCGTTCGCGATCGGCGCGTTCAGCATGCGCCGCCTCACGTTGCAGCCGCTGCCACTGCGCGACGCGGCCTGAATCGAGGGTGCCGTCGTGAAGCGCGCGCTGCACCGCACATTCCGGCTCGTGCGCATGCGCACAATTGCGGAAGCGGCGTTCGGCGGCGAGCGCCGCGATGTCGGGAAAGATCGTATCCTCCACCGAGTGGTCCCTGCTGCCGGACGATGCCCAGACGCCCACTTCGCGCAGTCCCGGCGTATCCACAATCGACACGCCGGACGGCAGCTCCCGCAATTCGCGAGGCGTCGTCGTGTGTCGGCCGCCCCCGCCGCGGCGCAGCACGTTGGTCGTCATGCGTTCCTCGCCCGCCAGGCGGTTGAGCAGTGAGGAACCTACCGCGGTCCGGACTCGTGCGGAAAGCCGAGCGGTCGCGCCGACTGCTGCGTAGACTCTGGAAGGTTCGCCTCTCGCACCCCGCCCGCTCCCACGCTCAATGACCCGTTCATTTCCGCGCGCGCTCCCACGTTCGCTCAGCACCAGCGCGTTCGCGGCGCTGCTGCTACTCCCCGCCCTGTTGGATGGCCAGCGCGCCCCCCGTGGCGCACCCAGGGCCGACGCGAAGTCCGATTCGCCCGCCTCGCCCGCGCTCACGGCCGAGCTGCTCAAAGGCATTCAGGTTCGCGCACTCGGGCCAGGCCTGGTGACCGGTCGCATCGCGGATATCAAGATCGATCCCACAAACCCGAGCACGTGGTACATCGCCACGGCCTTCGGTGGGCTCTGGAAGACCGTCAACCGCGGCGCGTCGTTCACGCCGCTCTTCGACGAGCAGAGCACGCACAATCTCTGCTGCGTGGAGATCGACCCGAAGAACTCGAATGTGCTCTGGCTTGGCACCGGTGAGAATCACAGTCAGCGCAGCGCGCACTTTGGCGATGGGTTGTACAAGTCGGTTGATGCCGGCACGACGTGGAAACGCGTGGGGCTCGAGACGTCGGAGCATCTCGGGCGCATCATGATCGATCCGCGCAATTCCGATGTGGTGTATGTCGCGTCGCAGGGGCCGCTGTTTTCTGCCGGCGGCGAGCGTGGTTTGTACAAAACGACGGACGGTGGCGCGACGTGGTCGCGCAGCCTGTTCATCAGTGAGAACACGGGCATCACCGACATCGTGTTCGATCCGAAGAACGCCGACGTGATCTACGCGGCCACCTATCCGCGCCGTCGGCATGTCGGGCAGGCGATCGGCGGCAGCCGGGAGGGCGGGTTGCACAAGTCCACCGACGCTGGCAAGACGTGGACCAAGCTTGGTGGCGGCCTGCCAACGGGAGATGTCGGGCGCGCGGGGCTGGCCATCGAAGGGCGAACCGCACCCACGCAGATTTTTGCGTTCATCGAGGCGAGCGCGAGTCAATCAGGGCTCTATCGCTCGACGGATGACGGCGCGACCTGGGCGCGCTTTGGTAAGAATGCGCAGGTGGCCGGTGGTCGTGGTGGAGCGGGCGCTGGTGGTGGTGGGGCAGCAGGCGGACGCGGCGCCGGTGCCGCACCCGTGACGCCTGCCGACAGCGCACGCGTGGCCGCCGCACGCGAGAACTGGTTCACCAACGGACTGGGCCAATATTACAACGAGCTGTTCATCGATCCGCACCGCATCGGGCACCTGTACGAGGTGGGCACCAATCTTTCGCGCAGCACCGATGGTGGCGCGACGTGGGCGAACACCAATTGGGAAGGGCGCGGCGTACACGTGGACCATCACGCGATGGCGTTCGACCCGATCGACAAAAATCACATTCTGGTGGGGAACGACGGTGGCCTGTACGAGACGTACGACTTTGGCGAGACGTGGAAGTTTCACGCCACGCTGCCGGTCACGCAGTATTATCGCGTGGGTGTGAACAACGCCAAACCGTTCTACTACGTCTGCGGTGGCACCCAGGACAACTTTTCGCAGTGCGGTCCGTCGCGCACGACAAACACGTGGGGCATCCGCAACAGCGATTGGTTCAACATCGTCGGCGGTGACGGGTTCCAGGCGCGCGGCCACATGGAAGACCAGAACATCTTCTACGGTGAATCGCAGAACGGCGGTCTGTCGCGCTTCGACATGCGCACCGGTCGCGGGCAGGGGATTCGCCCGACGACGGCGTCGTTTGGAGGTGATGATGCCGGTGCGGCGGCGCCAGATACAAGTGCGGCGGGACGTGGTGGCGCCGGGGCAGGTGCCGGGTCCGCAGGTGCACGGGGCGCAGGTGCCGGGGCTGCAGCCGTCCCGCGCGATACGGCGGCTGCGGTCGCGAACATCGCCGTGACGCCCGCCGCGCCGCGCGTGCGCGACCGCACGAACTGGGATGCGCCCTTCATCACCAGCCCGCACCATGCGGATCGGTTGTACTTCGCAAGTCAGTTCGTGTATCGCAGTGATGATCGCGGTGACAACTGGCGCAGGGTCAGCCCGGACCTGTCGCGCAATCTCAACCGCGACACGTTGCCGATCATGGGTGCCGTGTGGCCGCGCGGATCGGTGGCGCTCAACGTCTCCACGACCGATCTGAGCAACGCCGTCGCGATCGATGAGTCGCCGGTGCTGGAGGGACTGCTCTGGGTGGGTACCGACGATGGGCTGGTGCAGCTGTCCGAAGACGGCGGCAAGAACTGGCGTCGCAGCGAGGCGTTCCCCGGCGTACCCAGGTACACGTACGTGAGTGACGTCCACGCCTCGCCGCGCGATGCGAACACGGTGTTCGTCACGCTCAACAACTGGCAGCGCGGCGACTATGCACCGTATATCGTGCGCAGCAGCGATCGCGGGCGTACCTGGACGAACATCACAGCCAACCTGCCACCGCGTCACAATGTGTGGACCATCGCGCAGGATCATGTCAACGGCGACCTGCTCTTCGTCGGTACGGAGTTTGGTCTTTTTGCGAGTGTCGATGGCGGCAGGCAGTACGTGCAGATCAAAGGCGGCCTGCCTGTCACGCAGGTGCGCGACCTGACGCTGCACAAGCGCGAAAGTGATGTGGTGCTGGCGACGTTTGGCCGCGGCTTCTACGTGCTCGACGACTACTCCGCGCTGCGCGAGATCAGCGGCACCACACTCGCAGAGACTGCGCGCCTGTTCCCGCTGCGTCATGCGTACGCATTCACGCCCGGCGGACTCGCGCCCGCCGGCGCGGCCGGCTCGCTCGCGATCAGCGGCAACTTCAGCACGCCCAACCCACCCGTTGGCGCGTGGATCACGTATCACGTGCGTGATGCGATGCCGGCGGACACGAAACTCGTACTGACGATCAGCGACAACGCGGGGAAGCAGGTGCGTCGCTGTGAGCTCGATCGCGACGTGGGACTGCGCCGTCTGGTGTGGAACCTCAACAGCGATCCGGTACCGCCGGACAGCGCCACCGTGCGCCGTCTGATGGCACAGCTACCGGCCGCGGCGGCCTCCGCAGCGGACAGCGCCGCACGTGCGCCGCGTCCGCCGGCCAACAGGCTGCCGGCCGGCGCCGGGGGCCCGGCGGGGGGAGTGGGGGGGGGCGGTGGGGGCGGGGGGGGGGGGGGTGGGGGTGGTGGCGGTGGTGGCGGTGGTGCCGGCGGTCCCGGTGGCATCGCCGCCGCGTTGCGTGGCCAGCCGCAGCGTGTCTCGCCCGGCGTGTACAAGGCGAGCATCGGTACGATGGTCGGCACGACGGTCAACCCGGTTGGCCCGAGTCAGACTTTCTCGGTGCTCGCGTTGCCGATGCCCTGACGGTCGTCTCCCTGCAGCATCACCATGCGCGGGATCACCTCCCGCCATCCCGCGATCCCCGGTGTGTCGATGCATGACACGCCGGGGATGTCGCGCAGCGCCGGGTGCCACGTGCCATCGTCACGCGCGATGACGAACCGATGTTCGACGGCGTGGAGCAGCGGTACATCGTTGTCCCCGTCGCCCACGGCACCGACGATGGCTGGTCGTGCGCCGAGGGTGGCGAGGAGTTCGATGACGGCGTGGGCCCCGCGTCCCTTGTCCGCGCCGCCGGTGACCGCCAGCCAGTCGCCCCCGGATGCGACCGAGTGCCCCTGCGCGCGGAGTGCAGAGGCCAGCGGCGCGAGCGAGGCCACGTGCGCACCGTCGATCGGACGCAGCAACACCGAACAGCGTCGTCCCAACGTCGGTTCGACGTCGCACTGGTCCACGCACGGCGTCCCCGTGGTCCGGGCGGCTTCCTGCACGTCGGCGCGCAGTACGTCCTCCTGCAATCCAAGGGTAAGCACGCACCACGACCGGCCGTCGATCTCCTCGCGCACGCCGGCCGATTCAAGCTGTTCGTGCCACGGCAACGCCACCACGGCGCCGTTTTCGGCCACCACCGGCCCGAGTATTCCGAGATCGCGTTGATTGCGCGACAGCTCGAGAATGGTGCGGCTCGAAGCGAGCACGATCGTGAGCGCACAGAGATACGGCGCGACTTCGTCGGCGTTCATCGCGTAATGTCCAGTGCGATCGAGCACCGTGCCATCGACATCGGAAAAGAGCATGCGCATGGCTACTCGCTGCGCGCGCGCTCGACCGTGTCGCTGATCGTCTGCACCGGCGGTGCGCTGGTGCGGGCGGCCACCGTCTCTGCGCGTGCACGCGAGGCGCGACAGACATCGCGAAACCATCTGGCCGATGCCTTGAGCGTGCGCTGCTGCGTGACAAAGTCCACGTGGACGATGCCGAATCGCGGCCGATAGCCTGACGCCCACTCGAAGTTGTCGTACAGACTCCACGCGTGGTAACTGCGCACGTTCGCGCCGTCGCGCTTGGCGTCGGCAACGGCATGGATGTGTGCGCTGTGATACGCCGTGCGCGCCTCGTCGTGGATCATGCCGTCCTCACCGGGTGCTTCGTCGAAGGCACACCCGCTCTCGCATACCTCGATCGGTATACGCCCGTATTCGGCCGTGAGGGTCGTGAGCACGTCGTACAGCGCGCGCGGCCAGATCTCCCACCCCATGGCCGTCCGCTTGCCGTTACTGCGTCCGAACGCGTTCTCGATGCGGATGACCTTGTTCTCGGTGGACGTGAAGTCCGCGTGGCCGCCCGTCGATCGCTCGTCGGAAATGATGTCGAACAGAAAGTACGGCAAGTCCGGGCGCTCGTCTCCACCACTGCTGACCACGAGCCGATAGTAGGTGTTCACGCCGATGAAGTCGAGCGGCACCTGCATGCGCTTTTCGTCGTCCGGGAGCATGGCCAGCGCGCGCCTCGGCACGCTGTCGAGGAACGGCTTCGGATACTGTCCGCTCATCAGCGGACCGATGAACAGATGATTGAACACCGCGTCGGCATAGTCCGTGGCGCGGCGATCGCCCGGCGAGTCGGTGGCGGGTTCGCACGGCGCCATTGCGAACACCGATCCCACCTGCGCCGTGGGACACACGGCTTTGGCCGCGCGAAAACCCTCGGCGTGCGCCATCGTGATCACATGCACTGACCTGAGGAAATCCGGCACGCTGCGTCGTCCGGGCGCGTAGCGGCCCAGCAGATAACCGCGCGACGAGAAGATGAACGGCTCGTTGAAAAGCGACCAGGTGTCCACGCGGTCGCCCAGACGCTGCATGACCAGCGCGGTGTAGTCGGCGAAGCGGCTGGCCGTGTCGCGCGTCGCCCAGCCGCCCGAGTCTTCGAGCGCCTGCGGGAGGTCCCAGTGATACAGGGTCGGGAACGGACGAATGCCGCCCTCGAGCAAGCCGTCCACGATGCGCTCGTAGAAATCGAGGCCGGCCGCATTGGCCTCGCCGCGACCGGTGGGCTGAATGCGCGGCCACGCGATCGAGAACCGGTAGCTCCCCACACCGAGATCCCGGATCAGCGCGAGATCTTCGTCGAGCCGATTGTAATGATCGCAGGCGACGTTCGCATTCTGTCCCTGCTCAATGGCGCCGGGTTGTTCGCAGAATGTCTCCCAGATAGAGCGGCCTCGTCCGTCAGCCTCGACCGCACCTTCGATCTGATAAGCTGAGGTCGCCACGCCCCAGAGAAAGTCGGGAGGGAAGAGGGCGGCGATGTCACGTGCGTCAGGAAGAGTCACAGTTCCAACGTAGGACGCGCAGAGCACCGGCGAAACCCCTCGTGGTGCGCAATTCGCGTCGCGGATTACCGTCCACGATGTCTCGCGGACGGCGGAGCCGCATCGTGATACCGGAGCGCCCGCTGCGGGCTACAGGTATGGCGACAACAGTCGGGCCACCCCGTCGCGAACTCGCACCGGCAGTGTGCGTGCGTGCAGCTCCCGTATGGTGAGCGGCGTCCCGTTGGTGATGCGCGAGGTGACCATCATCTCCAGCTGCTGCGCGAGCGTGGCGTCGTAGCACTCGAGATTGTGCTCGAAGTTGAGACGCAGGCTTCGTGCGTCCCAATTCGTCGATCCGATCAGCGACCAGACGCCGTCCACCACGAACAGCTTGGTATGATCGAAGGGGGGCGGTGTGCGCCAGACGCGGCAGCCGCTCTCGAGCAGCGTGATCATCTGCGGCATCGTCGCCCAGTCCATCACGCGCACGTTATTGCGACTGGGTATCACGAGGTCCACGCTGAGCCCACGCAGCGCGGCGATGCGCAGCGCGGAGAGGATGCGTGCGTCGGGCAAAAAATACGGAGTCACGATGGCGATGCGCCGTCGCGCCGCTGCGAGTGCGCCGAGGATGATCTCGGGCATGTTCTCGATATCCGAGTCCGGTCCGTCGAGCACGGAGCGCGCGGTCACGTCGCCTGCGGGCGGATCTGCGCGGAACGAATGCTCGACGTCGGTAAGCGTTTCACCGGTGGTGAAGGCCCAATCCTGTGCGAACGCGCGCAGCATGTCGGTGACGATCGGACCGTCCACACGAAAATGCAGGCAGCGCACGGGGGCCGCTGGTGAGAGCCTGCGCTGATGTCCTTCGCGGATGTTCATGCCGCCCGTGAAGCCGATGCGTCCGTCGACCAGCAGCAGCTTGCGATGATTGCGCAGGTTCGCGTAGCGCATGAACAGCGCACCACGAGTGGGCAGAAACGTTGCCACCGGCACGCCCAGCGCGCGCAATCGCGCAGGCATCGGCGGGCGGGAGTAGCGCGCACCAACATCGTCGATCAGCACGCGCACCAGTACGCCACGCCGGTGGGCGTCGGTCAGCGCCGCGCTGAATGTCACCCCCACCCGGTCGGTGTCGAAGATGTAGCTGGCCAGCAAGACCGACTGCTGGGCCCCGGAAATGGCGTCGAGCATCGCGGGATACGCTTCGTCGCCGTCGACGAGGGCGGTGATGTGATTGCCATGACGCAACGGCAGGCCGGTGACGATTGCACCCAGCCGCACCATCTCGTCCATCGCCGGCGAGCACTCGAGCAAATGCACGGGAAGTTCATCCCGCAGCGACACCGCACCGTACGCCGTGCCGGGATCCTGCTGCGACCACAGCTGCGCCCCCGCGCGCCGAATGCGATTGACGCCGAAGACGAAGTAGAGCGCCGAGCCGACCACCGGAGCCAGCCAGACCAGTCCAACCCATCCGATCACCGCCGGTACTTCGCGCCGACCCAGGACGGCATGCATCGTGACCGCGGTCGCGGCGAGCACGTGCACGATCGACACGATGGCCGGCCAGAAATCCAGGAGTTGCTGCAGGAGCGGTCCGGTGAGACGTGAAGGGCGAGATCAGTCGTCGGTGCGCGCCTCGTCGGCGAGGCGCGCCGTCGGTGAAACGCCGGCCAGCGTACCGGCGATGCCCTGCAGCATGGTGTCGGGATTGATCCCGTACTGCGCGGCCGCCGCTTCGAGGAAACTGGACATCGCGCCAAGCCGCTGCCTGGTGGCTGATGCAGTTCCTGTGCCGTCGCCCGGGTCCATCACCACCAGTCGATCGATGCGGATGTTGCCGGCCGCCTCCGCCAGACGATCGATGAGCGAGGGCAATTGCTGCAGGTAGAGCAACGCCACGCCACGATCGCCTGCCGCGGTCATCTGATCGAGCACCGCCTTGAGCGCGCGTGCCTGCGCTTCGCCTTGCGCGATCACCGGTGCCGCGGCCGCCTCCGCCTCGGCGCGCGCCGCTTCCGCCTTCGCGCGCGCGGGTTCGATCTGCTCCACCTGCAGCCGGACGCGCGTCATTTCGACCCGCGCTACCTGCACGGCCATTTCCGATCGCGCCTGCGCCTCGTCCGCCGCCGCGCGCGCGGTGCGTTCGGCGATCTGCGCCTCCTGATCGAGCTGCGCTTGTCGCACGCGCAATTCGTTCTGCGCCGCGGCGACCATCATCTGCGACTGGGCACGGGCGACGTCGGATTCCTGCGTGGCGCGCGCCTTCTCCCGCTCCGTTTCCGCCGTCGTCCGCGCTTCCGCAATCTGGGCGTCGCGCAACACTTCGGCGGTGCGGATACGGCCGTACGCGCGCAAGTAGCCCGCTTCGTCGCTGATGTTCTGGATCTTCAGCATGTCCAGCTGCAGCCCAAGCTTCTGCAGGTCGCGCGTGACTTCCTTCATCAACTCGGCTTCGAACTTGACGCGATCCTCGTTCGCTTCTTCGGGCGTCAGCGTGGAGAGCACACCACGCAGGTTGGCCGCGAGCGTTTCCTGTGCCAGTTCAGCGACCTGGATCTGGCTACCCAGAATGCGTTCGACGGCGTTGTTGAAGACCTCTTCGGGCATGGACGCGATCTTCACGTTCGCGACCGCTTGCACGTCGATCGGAATGCCGCCGCGCGCGATCGCATTGCGCACGCTGATCGTGAGCGGAATCGTGTTGAGCGTCATCCACTGGATCTGCTCGAGCACCGGAATGCGCACCGTCCGTCCGCCGCGCACCACGCGATATCCCACCGTGCTGCCGTCGGTGAGCACACGCCGGCGGCCGGTAATCACCGCGACCATGTTTGGCGGCACGATGACGAGCACGAACTTGGTCAGCGCGACAATGCCGAAGATGAGCGCGAGGACGATCCCCACACCGCCCACCGAAAAGAGCAGATTACCGAGATCGTCGGGCACCGGCAGCTGCATTGCAATACTCCGTGACCTATGGGTGAGCAGACTGCCGCTGGCAATCCCTTGTCAGGCGTCGAGTGGTCGCACGACGGCGGTACCGCGGTCGATCGACTCGATGCTGCATTCGGAAAAGAGCGCATCGTCGAGCGTAGCGGCACTACGCTCCTTCACTGCGGGCAGTTCCATCATCTGCCCGTTCGCCACAAAGGCGATCGTACCGACGCCCGCTTCGTTGAACGGCAGCACCAGCTGCGCACGCGTGCCGATCACGATGCCGTCCGTCGGCAGGTCGCCGCTCTGCGACTGTCGGAGATAGCGCATCAGCAGCGCGGCCAGCGCCCATACGCCAACGCCCGCCACCGCGGATGTGGTGAGCGTGACCGCCGTGGAGCGCCCGGTGAGTGCGCCGAGCAGTCCGATCCCCCCAAAGGCCAGCCCGCCCCAGGAGAGGTGCCGGAGAGAGAAGATCGCCAGCAGCCCGCCATCGTGATCGGTGCCCCCATCCCCGTCCCCGCCAAACACCGCCATCGCGACCAAGCCGCCGCCAAGCAGCAGCGCGCCGACATAGAGCCAGAGCATCATCGCAGGAAAGTATCGCCCTGTACCACCTGAGACATCCCGGCCGCCGGAACCGTACGCGGCGGGCGGAACGCACCGTGCGGGAATCGGGTCCGGCGCGTATCCTGTCTTTCACCTGCCAGCGTCGGCGAAACCCTGACAATCGAACGGAACAATGCCGCTCTCAATTGCGTCGTGCCTCCGACGACCGTCCCACATCGATCTGGTCCACCATCGGCTCCCTCGTGTGATCGCGTCCTGTGGTGGGCGGCGGATCGCGTCGAGGCCCCCCCGCGCCGGGATGAGCGTATTCATGCACATGCCGACGCCAGTGGACGACGTGCGCCGTGGCCAGGGGTCTTGTGTCGTACGCTAGTCCGTCACCGGACTCGTGGCCGCGCGCACTCGGCGTCGGACTCGCCGCCGTGGTGCTGCTGGTGCTCGGCTTCTTCTACGCGCCGCAGTTCATTCTCGTGCAGATGTCAGCTCCCGCGCGCGGAGTCCGCGTCTGGATGGCCGCGGCGTGGATGGGACTCGCCTTTATCGTCGCGTGCCGGGCGGCCTGGCGCATGACACGTCCGAGCCGCCCATGATCGACCATGCAGCAGAAAGCGGCGGCGATTTCGGGGGCACGGTGCAGGGCACGCCGGCGCCCTGTCGCGGCGGCTGTCCGGTTGGCACCGATGCGGCTGCGTACGTCGCGCTCCTGGCCGAAGGGCGGGTGGCCGACGCGTACGACGTGGCGCGTCAGCACAATCCATTCGCCTCCGTATGCGGGCGCGTCTGCTCGGCGCCGTGCGAACGCGCTTGCCGGCGCGGCGTTGTGGATTCGCCGATTTCCATCCGGGCGCTGAAGCGTGTGCTCTGTGACGCCCACGGCGCCGAGCAGGGCGATGCCTCACGCTGGATGCGGGCCGTCGGCAGCATACCACCCGCCTCCGGGTCATCGATCGGCGTGATTGGTTCGGGGCCGGCCGGACTGGCCGCCGCGCACGATCTGCGGCTGGCCGGCCACGCGGTCACCGTCTACGAATCGATGGACGCGGCCGGTGGCATGATGCGCTACGGGATTCCGGCCTTTCGTCTCGTGCGCGACGTACTCGACGCGGAGATTGCGGCCATCGCCTCGATGGGCGTCGACGTGCAGCTGCGCTGTGCGATCGGTCGGGACGTGAGCTTTGCGCAGTTGCTGGAACGTCACGCCGCGGTTCTGCTCACCGTGGGCTGCCAGCAGGGTCGGCAACTGCGCGCGCCGGGCGCCGAACTGCCGGGTGTCATGCGCGCGGTGGATTTCCTGCGCAAGGAGAACGTGCGCTTCGATGAAGCGGCTGGCGAGGCGACGATCGGTGACGGCGCGGTGGTGATCATCGGTGGCGGCAGTGTGGCCTTCGATGCCGCGCGCAGCGCGTGGCGCACGCAGAGCATGAGCGCATATGACGCACGGACCGCGCTGGATGCGGCGCGGAGCGCGCGCCGCGCAAGTGGCAATTCCGTGACGTTGGTGGCGCCCGAGGCGACGTCCAAGCTCTCCGTCCCGCCGGAGGAGTTGCACGAGGCGACCACCGAAGGCGTCAGCGTACGCGGCGGATTCGGCGTCGTGCGCATCCTCGGCGACGCGTGCGTGACGGGGGTGGAAGTGGCGCCGGTGCTCTCCCTGTTCGATGCCGACGGTCGTTTCAATCCGCAGCTCGATCTGGACACGCGCACGGTGCTCGCGTGCAACACCGTGGTGCTGGCGATCGGGCAGCAGTCGGACACGGACTTTCTCGCCGACACACCGTCCATCTCGCGCACCCCGTGGGGCGGCGTGGTGGTGGACAAGGCGCTGCGCACCACCGATCCCCGCGTCTGGGCGGCCGGTGATGTGGCCAGCGGCCCGCGCGATCTGATCGACGCCATCGCCGCGGGTCAGCGCGCCGCGGCCTCCATGATCGCGTCGCTCTCGGGCGAGGGCACGGTCCGTCCACGGCCTGCACCCGCAGTGCACACCGCACCGCCCATGCCGCGCGGGACGCGCTTCTGGAGCGGCTACGACGACATCCGTCGCGTGGAGCTGCCCGTGCTGCAACCGGAACGACGCGACGCCGTCGCCGAGGTCGAGCACGCGCTCCATAACGCGGAGGGACAAATCGAAGCAGCGCGCTGTTTGCGTTGCGACGAGCACATGCAGTTCTCGCCGCGACGGTGCATCGCCTGCGCGCTGTGCGTGGATGTCTGTCCCCAGTCGTCGTTGTCGCTGATCCCCACGACAGGCGGCGTGCTGGCCGGCGGCACACTCGCGCTGCTTTTTGATGATGACACCTGCATCCGGTGCGGCTTGTGCGTGCACCGGTGCCCGACGGACGCGTTGCACTTCACCCTCTCGCCGGCGCAGTCGCGTCCCGTTCTGCCAGAGCGCGGCGCGATTGCAGCGTGGTCGGCCCCACTCACTCCCAATATCGATGGCTGATTCCGGAACGCCGGAGCCGAAGTCGCGCTCGTGGCGACGGCGCGTGCAGGAGAGCGCAGTCTATCGCTCCGTGGTGCGCACGCCGCCGCTCGACTCACCGCGCGGTCGCGCGCAGCGCGCGTTCGGCAATGTGTTCCTGCACGTCTATCCGGTGCGCGTTCCGCGTGCACTGCTGCGCTTCCGCTCCACGTGGCGACTGGGATTCATCTCCACGGTGCTCTACGCCATCCTGCTGATCACCGGCGTCTATCTCATGTTTTTTTATACGCCGGCCGTGACCATGGCCTACGGTGACATGCAGACGCTGCGCTCGCAGGTGGGCTTTGGTCAATTGATTCGGAACGTGCACCGCTGGGGCGCGCACCTCATGGTGCTGGCCGTCGTCTTTCATCTCGTGCGCGTGTTCGTGGATGGCGCCTACAAGGCACCGCGGCAGTTCAACTGGGTGATCGGCGTCGGGTTGATGGTCGTCACCCTCGGCTACTCGTTCACCGGCTACCTGTTACCATGGGATCAACTGGCCTACTGGGCGGTGACGGTCGGATCGGACCTGGTGCAATACGTGCCGGGCGTGGGCGGGTGGATGCGCAACTTCCTGCTGGGCGGCGGCACGATCGGTCAGGCGGCGTTGCTGCGCTTCTACGTAATTCACGTGGCGGTACTCACGGCCGCGTTCTTTCTGCTCATGGCCATCCACCTGTGGCGTCTGCGCAAGGACGGGCTGGCCGTCGGCGATCCACTGGAGGCGCATGACGTGACCGAACGCGCGGTCGAAGCGCTGCCGCCGATCACCCCGGAGACGGTCTGGCTGGCGAACGGCAAGCGCGTACTCGGCGTCGTCGAGACGGAAGACGGACCTGGCCATGTGCGCGAGCCTGAGAACGAGGTGTTCGCGTGGCCGCACCTGCTGGTCCGTCATCAGGTCGTCGCCCTCGCGGTCTGCGCACTGGTGCTGGCGCTGGGCGTGGCCTTCGAGGCGCCGCTGCGCGAACTGGCCAATCCCAACCTGACGCCGGAACCGGCCAAGGCGCCGTGGTATTTCGTCGGACTGCAGGAATTGCTCGCGCACTTCGATCCGCTCATCGCGGGTGTGCTTGGACCGGGCGTGCTGGTCGCAGCACTGGTGGCGCTGCCATATATCGATCGCAATCCCTCGCGTCGGCCGGAACATCGGCGTATTGCGAACGTCGTGTTCTGGACACTGTTCATCGCGTTGGCGGTGTTGACCGTGATCGGCGCACTGTTTCGTGGGCCCGGATGGGGCTTCGTGCTCCCGTGGGAACACCTGTACTTCGAACCCTGATCGAGCCATGACGGGACCCGTGCGGAGCGCACACGACGACACGCAGCAGCCGCTGTCGCGGCGCGAGGTGCTGGAGGCAGGATGGAAAGTCGGGAGCGGGCTGCTGCTGCTGGCTGCCGGCTGGACGTCCTTCGAGGCGCTGAAGCCGCTGGCCCAGGTTGGCGCCGGCGGCACCTTGTCGTTGCAGCCGCCGGATGCCTATCCCGAAGGATCGGCGACGTTTGTGCGGGAAGGACGACTTTTCGTCACACGCGCGAAAGGCGAGTTGTTTGCCGTCGCGCAGAAGTGTCCACATCTCGGATGCGCCGTGCCCTTCTGCGCAGCGTCCGGCCGCTTCGAGTGTCCGTGTCACGGCTCGATGTACAACGTGGCCGGCGAGTGGATCGGCGGGCCGGCACCGCGCGGGATGGACAAATTTCCGCTGCAGATCGTCGAGGGGCGTGTGGTCGTGAACACGGCCGTGCTCGAGCAGGGATCGCCCATTGGCACGCGCAAGTACGACTTGCCGGCGCGCGGTGGTCATTGCGCCCCCGAGAGCGAAGGCTGAGCCGACGTGACCTCGCCACGACCCACACCACGCCCGCTGGACACGCCGGAAGAGGCGCGACAGCTCGATCGCTACTACATGCTCGGGCTGGCGTGCATGTTCGCGCTCATTGTCGCATTTCCCATTTACCTGCGGGGGGAACCGTCGCGTCGTGAACGCACCAAGGAGGCTATGCGTGAAGAAAACGTGGTTATCGGTGCAGCGATGTTCAAACAGCATTGCATGGCCTGTCATGGCGACGAGGCACGCGGTGGTCGTGGCTTTCCCACGCTTGGTGCGAAAGAGTTTCTGACGTCCGTCTCGGACAAGCAGTTGCATTGGCTCATCTCGGGTGGTGTCCCCGGATCGCCAATGAGTCCCTACGATCTCGACCTGGGCGGACCGTTCACCTCGCAGGAGATTTCGCGATTGGTGGCCTATCTGCGTTCGCTCGAGGACGGGGCGCCGAGTGTCCCGGGGTGGTACAAGGGACCACGCGCTCCCGAGCGGCAGAAGCAACGCGCGGAGGGAGCCTCCCGCGCGTCGTTCATGCGGTGATGTCGATTCGCCGCCGCCCCGGGCATCTCTGGATACACCCCTGACGCGGCACAGCCGCGGGAGATCACCCATGGCTCGTTTTCTGTTCCTCCTCCACGAAAACCCGGCGACCGTCGCCCACCTCGACTCGGCGGACTATCAGCAATTGGTCGAGTGCTGCAGCGCCTGGGGTACCAAGCTGGCCGCGGCCGGAGCTGTGCGCGGCGGCGAGACGTTGGTCGACGAGGGCGGACGCCACCTGCGGCGCACGAATGGCGCGCTGCAGGTCACCGATAGCCCGTACAACGAGACCAAGGAGATCGTGGGTGGTCTCTGGACGCACGATGCCACGGACGACGAGATACGCCTCGCCTGCGCGACTACCCGTGGTTTCATGCGGCGCGTGCGGACATGGCGCGACGCATGGGCGATTGCACGGGCGCCATCGCCCACAACGATGCGGCGCTGGCGGTGACGACCTCGCAGCCGCAGCGCACGTGGCAGATGCGCCGTCGCGCCACGTGTCGGGCGAACTCCCCATGAAGCGCCGGACCTTCCTGCTCGCGGGACTGGGCACCAGTGGCGCACTCGTCTTCGGCTGGTCGCTGCTGCCACCGCGCCAGCGTTTGCTCGGCGCGACTTCACCCTACGCCACCGGCGGAGCTGTCGTGCTCAACGGCTGGGTCACCATTGCGCCGGACGACACGGTCACGGTGGTCGTGCCGAAGGCTGAGATGGGGCAGGGCATTCACACCGCGCTGGCCATGATCCTTGCCGAGGAGTTGGAGTGCGCGTGGGAGCAGGTACGCGTTGCGCACGGCCCGATTGACAGGATCTATGGCAACGTGGCGATGATCGTCGAGGCACTGCCGCTGCATCCCGACGTGAACAATCCGCTGGCGCGTGCGCTGCGCTGGATGACGGCCAAGACGGCACGCGAGATGGGCGTGATGATGACCGGCAGCTCGTCGAGTGTGCGCGACTGCTGGATGCCGATGCGCGAGGCCGGCGCGTCGGCGCGCGCGTCACTCGTGGCGGCCGCGGCGGCACAGCTGGGTGTGTCCGCGTCCGAGTGTCGTGTGGAGCGCGGCGCAGTGGTGTGCGGTACCACCCGACTGCGCTACGGTGCACTGGCATCTGCGGCGGCGGCGCTGCGTCCGTCACGTGTGACACTCAAGTCGCTCGCCGCATGCACTCTGATGGGCAAAGCGCAGCCGCGACTTGGCATCGCGGAGACACTGCGTGGCGCGCCCACGTATGGCATCGATGTGCGATTGCCGGGTATGCGCTTCGCTGCGGTTGAGATGAGCCCGACCTTCGGCGCGACGCCAATCAGCGATGATCGCCAGACCGTTCTTGCACGACCGGGTGTGCGAGGCGTCGTAACGCTCGCGGCAGGTCGGTACGGCAATGTGCCGGGCGTCGCCGTCGTGGCCGACACGTGGTGGCTGGCGCAGCGGGCGCTGACCGACTTGCGTATCACGTGGAGCGCCGGTACACATGACGCAATCACGTCCGATGTCATCACGACCCAGTTGCGCGAGGCGGCGGCTGGCACGGTCGGACTCCCCTTTCGGTGGGTGGGCGACAGCGATCGTGCACTCTCCGAAGCGGCTACCACACTCCGCGCGACGTACGAGGCGCCGTTTCTCGCGCACGCGGCGCTCGAGCCACCGAACGCCACCGTGCGCGTTACCAACGATGGCGCGGAATTGTGGGTGGGCACGCAGGTGCCGGGCATGGCGCGCGCGGCGGTCGCCCACGAAGCCGGTGTACCCGAGGAGTCGGTGCGGGTACACCAGTACCTCATCGGCGGAGGCTTTGGTCGGCGACTGGACGTGGATTTCATCGCGCAGGCGACAGCGATCGCGAAGGCGACGCCCGGTATCGCGGTGCAGACGATCTGGTCGCGCGAAAACGATTTGCGGCACGATCTGTATCGGCCGGCCGCCGTGTCCGATCTCCGCGCGGCATTGGACGCGAACGGTACGCTGACGGCCTTCGTTTCCCATTCAGCGGGACAGGCACCGCTCAAGGCGTACAGTCGGCGCGTGGGGCTGGCGCTCTCCTCCGTGGTGCCCGATCGCACGACGGCCGAAGGGACGTGGGATCAGCCGTACGAGTTCGCGGCCTTCCGTGCTGCGCATGCAGAGGTGGACTTGCCGGTGCCGGTGGGGATGTGGCGCGCCGTGGGACATTCGCATCAGGCGTTTTTCGTCGAGTCGTTTCTCGACGAGATCGCGGCCGCGACGCAGCAGGATCCGGCGGTGTTCCGCGCGTCGCTGCTGCAGCAGCATCCGCGCGCGCTGCGTGTGCTAAAGGAGGTCGTCGCGCGGAGCAGCTGGTCGCAGCCGTTGCCGCCGACCGCCGACGGTCGCGCACAGGCGCGCGGCATCGCGCTCCACGAATCGCTCGGTACGATCGTAGCGGAAGTCGCCGAAATCTCGCTCATGGGAGACGGCACCATTCAGGTGCATCGCGTGGTTGTCGCCGTGGATTGCGGCTTTGCGGTGAACCCGAACATGATCACACAGCAGGTCGAGAGCGCGATCGTCTTTGGCTTGTCGGCGGCGCTGCACGGTGCGATCACGATCGAACGCGGCGCGGTGCGCGAAGGCTCGTTCGGCGACTATCGCCCGTTGCGCATGGCTGAGTGCCCCGTGATCGAAACGCATATCCTGCCGAGCATGGAGCCGCCGTCCGGCGTGGGTGAACCGCCGCTGCCGCCCATCGCGCCCGCGGTGGCCAACGCACTCTGCGCGCTCACCGGCGCTCGGCTGCGCGCCCTCCCGCTCCGACTACCCGCGGTCGCCACTCGATAGCTTAACTTCCCGGGATGGCAAACATCCTGCAGCATCTCCCCGTAGGCGACAAGGTCGGCATCGCCTTCTCGGGCGGCTTGGACACCAGCGCCGCGCTGCATTGGATGCGCGCGAAGGGCGCCGTCCCCTACGCATACACGGCCAATCTCGGACAGCCTGACGAAACCGACTACGACGAGATCCCGCGCAAGGCGATGGCCTACGGCGCCGAGCAGGCACGTCTCATCGAATGTCGGGCGCAACTCGTGGCGGAAGGACTGGCGGCGTTGCAGTGTGGTGCGTTCCACATCACCACCGCCGGCGCGACGTACTTCAACACCACGCCGCTCGGTCGTGCGGTCACGGGTACGATGCTCGTCGCCGCCATGCGCGAAGACGACGTCAACGTCTGGGGCGACGGCAGCACCTTCAAGGGGAACGACATCGAGCGGTTCTACCGCTACGGTCTGCTCACCAACCCCGATCTCAAAGTCTACAAGCCCTGGCTCGATCAGCATTTCATCGACGAACTCGGCGGACGCACCGAGATGGCCGAGTACCTGATCAAGGCCGGCTTCGAGTACAAGATGAGCGTGGAAAAGGCCTACTCCACCGACTCGAACATTCTGGGAGCCACACACGAAGCCAAGGACCTCGAGTTCCTGAACAAGGGCATGCACATCGTGCATCCGATCATGGGTGTGGCGTTCTGGCGTGATGACGTGGAAGTGCAGCGCGAGACCGTGTCCGTTCGCTTCGAGGAAGGGATGCCGGTCGCGATCAACGGCAAGAGCTACGACACCGCGCTCGACTTGTTCATGGACGCCAACGCGATCGGTGGACGGCACGGGCTCGGCATGTCCGACCAGATCGAGAATCGCATCATCGAGGCCAAGAGCCGTGGCATCTACGAAGCGCCGGGATTGGCGCTGCTGTACATCGCCTACGAGCGACTGGTCACGGGCATTCACAACGAAGACACCATTGAGACGTACCGCGCCAACGGGCGCAAGCTTGGGCGACTGCTGTATCAGGGCCGCTGGCTCGACTCTCAGTCACTCATGCTGCGCGATTCGGCGCAGCGGTGGGTCGCCCGTGCCATCACCGGCGACGTGACCATCGAACTGCGCCGCGGCAACGACTACACCATCATGGACTCGTCCAGCCCGAATCTCACGTACAAGCCGGAACGGTTGACCATGGAGCGCGGCGAAGCGTTCTTCACGCCACTCGATCGGATCGGGCAGCTGACCATGCGCAACCTCGACATCGCCGACACGCGCGAGAAGTTGATGCTGTACACAGACACCGGGCTGCTACGTGCGGCGCACAACAACGGGGTGCCGCAGTTACCCTCGGGCAGCAAGGAATAGCAGCGCGATCTCCACGGAACAGCAGAGCGGCCGGCATGCAGCGATCGCACGCCGGCTCGTCTGCGTGGTGGCTGCAATCGGACGATCGCGCCACTCCGATCAGTTGGCGATCGTGTAGGCGAAGTTCACATTGATGTCGGTTTCGCCACTGCAGGAGGTGGCCGTCGCGACCTTGGGCGCGCCGTCGTAGTGGCACAGCACCACGCGCATGGTGCCTGCAGCCGCACTCGCCGACAGTGCCTTGGTGAAGGCGAGGCCCAGCGGACGGTTCTGGCCGTCCACGTCCGTGGTGTTGAGCGTCGAACCGGTACCGATGACCGTGTAGAACACGCGGTGCTCGTTCGCCTCGGCGCGCACTTCGACGGTGATGTCCTCCGCCGGAGTCTTGAGGCGGTTCTCGAACTTCACGGCGCCGGTATAAGTGACGCCGCGTGCGAGCGCCAGGGCGCCGACCTGCGCGGAGGGGGCGGTCGGACCGTTGCCGTCGGCATCGTCGATGAAGGTGGTCAGCGCCGCGCCGCCACCCGACGGGGTGAGCGTGATCGTGACGCGCGAAATGAGCTCCGACTCACCGCCGGGCGCGGTGCTTGAATCGCCGCAGGCCGTGCCCAACGCCACGAGCGCAACGGCGCCAAGGGTGAGGGCGCGGCGGGAGGACAACGTGGTGTGCTTTGACATGAGATGGCTCCGGTGGTGATGTGAGAGGTGAACGGATGGAGGAGAACGGCGGCGAGATAACTGTGGTGCTGGTACGTCGCGACAACACCGCGAGAACACCGCTAGAACGGCGCCGTGAGGCGCAGCACGACGTCGCGGCCAGCGTCGTTGACAAACAGGCGATAGCGACTCAGGTAGTCGCGATAGCGCGTATCGAGCGCGTTATTGACCGACAGTGAGACGTCAAGGCGCCGGCCTGCAATCGACCAACCGGTGGCGCCTGTCTCGAAATGCAGCAGTCCATAGCCGGCGGTGGGCAAGGTGTAGACCGTGCCGTCCGGAACGCCATCCTGCTGGCGCACCAGCAACGCGCCGCCGCCGATGAACCACGACCCGATCGACGCGCGCCGCCCCATCGTGCGCAGTGAGAACGACACTCGGTCGGCCGGCATGTCATACAGCGCGCCGCCATTCAGCTTGTCCGTGCCGCGCACGAGCGTCCCAGAGACCCGCAGCTGCACGCGCGCATGCGGTGTCCACGACGACGACAGCTCCACGCCCGAGAGCCGCGCGTCGGTCTGCGCATAGCGAAAGCCCGGAAAGGCGCCGCGGATGGTCTGCACCGGCTGCGTCGGTTGCAGATACATGAAACCCGCTATGCCGTTGCGGTACGCGGCCGCATCGATGGTGAGCGAACGACCGCTGTATCGCACGCCGGTTTCGATCCCGTGCGAGCGCTCGGCGTTCAACGACGCGTCGCCGAGTTCGTACTGAGCGGTACCGTGATGCACACCTTGCGCGTAGCGCTCGTTCACCGTTGGCGGACGCCAGGCACGCGCCACGCGCACGTTCAGATCGAGTCCATCGGCCAGCAGATACGCCGCGCCAAGCGATCCTGAGACGTCGCTCCACGATCGCGTGCCGGCAGGACTGCGAATGCCAAGGTCCGAATAGGCAATCGTCGTCTGCCGGATCGCGTCGCCGCGCGCGCCGGCGGTGATCGACAGCCGTCCCACAGCCAGCTCTTCCTGCGCGTAGATCGCGCCCTGCCACAGATCGTAACCGGGAATGAGAAACGCCTTGCCCAAGGTCTGGTTGCCTTGTGCGATTGCGCTCGTGCCGATGGTTCCGCGCCAGCCGCGTGCACGCGGATGCGTCCAGCGCACATCCAGCGAGTTACTGAAGAGTTTCAGGTTGAACGCCGGTTCGTCACGGAAGCGCAGCGGGCCGTGATTGTCGTACTCGCGGCGGTGGTTGTACTGAAAGCCGTAAACCACCTCCAGTTCCTGAGCACTCGGGAGCGACAGCACCGTGCGGAGTCGAGCCGTCGTGTGTGTGACCTGTTGATTCGGCCGTCCAATGCCGTACGAAAAGGCGGAATCGCGTGGCTCGGTGGTCATGGCGCGTTGCAAATCGTCCGCATTGCCCACATGCGCCTGTCGCAACACGCCAAGCTCCGTGCCGAAGCGGCTGACCAGAAGTTCAGTACTGCCCCAGCGGCGGGTGCTGCCCAACGCCAGGCTGCCGTTCAATTCACGAAAGCCCGTATTGGACAGGAAGTAGTCGGGCGCCGCGCCGTTTCCGGCCACTCGCGAGGTAAGGCGCAGTCGATAGCCGGTGCGCCCAATTATCGGCAGCGACAGGTTGCTTCCCTGCACGCCCGCCGAGAGCGCGCCTTGTCTGCTGTTGCTGAATGCGTTGAGCGCGACATCGCCGTGCACGCCGCCGGTGTCGGGTACAACCGCTCGGTCCACCCGTACGACTCCACCCAACGCATCGGCACCGTATAGCACCGTCGCCGCTCCGCGCACCACCGTGACCGAACTCGCGTCGAAGCTGTCAATGTTGGGCGCGTGCTCGGTGCCCCACTGCTGGTCTTCCTGTCGCAATCCCGCGTTCATCACCAGCACGCGCTGCGAGTTCAGTCCGCGAATGACCGGCTTGGCGATGCTCGGCCCGAACTGAATGAGCGCGACGCCGGGAAGATTCTTGATCGTCTCGCCGAGGGTCTGCCCGCGCGTCGCAGCCAGCGCGGCCGCGTCGAGCGTGTTGGTGGCTGTGACGCGGCCGAGTCGTTCCGCCAGTGTGTCGGCGCGCACGGCGACTTCCTGCAGCACTGTGGTGGCCACCACCAGGTGCACCGTAAGCAGACGGTCGCCGACGGTGAGATCGACCGTGCGTGAGTCGGGGAGAAAGCCGACGGCGCGAACCGACAGTCGCACGGTGGCGGCCGGGAGGTCGCGGAAGTCGAAGCGTCCGTTGTCGTCGGTCCGTGCGCGTCGAACGAGATCGGCGGTGCCGTTCGCCAGCGTTGCGATCGTTACCTCCGCGCCGCGCAGCGCCCGCCCGAAGATCGAGTCCTCGACGATGCCGTGCACGTGACGGGTGGCGCCGTGCGCGGGATCCTGCGCTGCGAGCGCGCACGGTGTCGCAGCGACACTAAGCGTCAGAGCGGCAAGCGAAGTCCAAACGTAGTGTTGATGGCGTCGTGTCAGTATCGAGGTGACCATGAAGCATTAACGATACTGATACCGTCCGATCAATACCAGTGGAGCCTGACGACTTTTCCGCCAGGCGGTCCCCGGATGACCGCTTTGCGCTTAGTGCCTGGGCTCAGACCTCGGCGGCGCGTGCACAGGCGCGCGCGGCGGAAAGAGCGCGCTCACGCCGACGGTCGCGCCGAAGGAGATGGCCAATCGCTGCGCGACGTAACTCCTTGCTTCGACTGCGCTTGTCCGTTCCTTTCGCCAGGACAGCGAGGTCACCGTCGCGGCGACGAGACCAACGGCGAAGGGCAGGTTGGGGCGCGTCTCGCCGCCTGCCGTCTGCATGGTTGTTGTGCTTCGCCATGCACACGCGACGCGTGCTCTCGCCTTCCGTGGAAACGCGGTACCCTTCCCGGCGAGCGAACAGTCGGTCGGATCCGGCTCCCACGGGAGCAACGCCTGAACGCCGACCCGCACGCCCCTGCCAACGACGAGAACGCCGAGCTGATCGCCAACCCGACTGCCATAGCCGCGCCATGTCCGCCCCCATTGTTTGGGCGTGCCCGTGATCTGTGAGCCGGCTGCGGTGGCGAGCCGCGGCGGCAGAAGGCGCAGTATCCTGAGCGCGACCGGTTCGCGTTCAACGCTGAGGCCGACCTCGGCGGTGCTGCTATCCGTCTGCGCGCGCAGCGGCGGTGACACGAGGAGCGTGCCGCCGCCAATCAGGAGCAGGGCGTGGAAACCGCGCAGTCGTCGCACAGAGCGAGAATGCAAGTGAAGGGAACCGGAGTTGGGACGATGTCTCGCGCTCTGCGCCGCCGCGCCGGATTGCGGCGGCTCCAGGAGATATCGCTGGAACATCCGGAAAGTTCACCCGCCGGGGAGCAGACTCCAGAAATCCGGTGTCACGCCCACAAAAATTCGGTGGACACGCGCCGCGTCCATCCAGAGCAACGCAGCACGATTCTCGCGGAGCGTCGAGGGACAACCCAACGTTTCGCCCGAATGCGCCGCCTAGCCCCGTCGGATGCGCAGCGTACCAGATGCCGCGTTATGGGTGGACGGGAGCGTCGTAAGCCCACGCGGCGCGGGGCCATCCAACCGCTGGCCGGCGAAGTCGAACACCGAGCCATGACAGGGGCACAGCAGGCGTCCCCGATCCACCACGGACACGCCGCACCCGGCGTGCGGACACTCGGCAGAGAACGCGCGAAAGTTTCCCGCCGAGATCCGCACCACAATGACGCGCGCCGAGAGGAGGACCGCCGCGCTGTTGTCGGACGCGAGTGACGGGACGCGGGCCAGCGTGATGACCACGTCCTCGCCGTCCACGATGAACACGTCGCCGGCGGGAAGCGGTTCGGTCGGATCAGTTGCCGCGGACTCGCCTGCACAGGCGCACAGCACCGGAAGCACCAGCAGCGCGGAACCGCGTTGCAGGAACTCTCGCCTCGATGTAGCGCGGGGAAACGTCATCGATACCTCATGGTGCGTCGTTACGCTGCATCGTGCGTGCAGGCCGACACACGCTGGAAGCCATACCGTGCGGGCGCGACGCGTGTGTGCTGCGAAATGTGGAGCGCGACGTCAGAAACTGTACGCGTGGACGAATGGCGTGACGATGCGGTGACGAACATGTGACAGTGCCGTGTCCGCTCCGTGTCGTGTGGCCCGCTCCGCCATGATGTGCGTCCGCCAGATTTCACTTGTACCCGGGAACGTCCGGCCGCCTGGCGCTGGATGTCCACCACTCCATTTGAGGAAGCTGTACCCATGCAACTCTCCATCACGCGCGCATCACGTGTGCTCGTCGCATCCTGTGGTCTCGTACTTGCTGCATGCAGTGACGATGAAGGTGCGACCGGCGCCCCGACCATTGCCCCGGTCGCGCTGAAGAACCAGTCGGTCACGCCGGCGCTGATCAAGTCGCTCGTTCCGGGCGTGGAGATCTACAGCATGCTCAGCAGCGACGATCGGCTTACCGGTTCGCCGTCGTTCGTCTTCGGCGGATCGGCCGATGGCGCGGGCTTCATTCGCAACACCGATGGCTCGTTCACGGCGCTCATCAACCACGAAGACAACTTCGCCGTTTCGCGCGTTCGTTTCGACAAGGACCTCAAGCCGATTTCCGGCGAGTACGTGGTGAACTCCACGGCCGGACGCTACCGCCTTTGCTCGGCGACGCTTGCCACCGTGGAAGAGCATGGCTTCAGCGCATACATCACGGCCGGCGAGAGCAACGAGGAGTCGGAGATCCTCGCGGTGGACCCGTCAGGTCCGGTCAACACACCCAGGTACCTCGCGGGTTTCGGGCGCTGGAACACCGAGAACGCCGTCCCACTCCCGAAGGTCGCGTTCCCGAATCGCACCGTCGTCATCATCGGCGATGACGACTCCGGCGCGGAAGGCGGCCAGATCGCCATGTACCTGTCGAACACCGTGGGTGATCTCGACAACGGCAACCTGTACGTACTCGCACGCACCGACAACAACAGCCGTGAGCGCGACATGGTGCTCGGTCAGACGTATCCGGTGCAGTTCCGCCAGATCGCCAACCAGCGCACCCTCACGGGTCGCCAGGTGAATCTGGCGGGTGCAGCGCTGAACGCGATGCGCTTCTCCCGCGTGGAAGATGTGGATTACCGCAAGGGGTCCGACGCCAACAACCGCGAGATCTATTTCGTGGCGACGGGCCAGAACAACACGGGCGTCAATGCCGACTACAACCGTACGAAGTACGGCCGCGCCTACCGCTTGCGTCTCGATGCCAGCAACCCGCTGCAGGGCACGCTGGAATTGCTCGCCGACGGCGATGACAAGTCCCCCAGCAGTCCGGCGCGGCTCTTTCAGAACCTCGACAACATTTACGTCGGCACGAACTTCGTGTACTGGCAGGAAGATGACAACGGTTACGGCGACGAAACGCATGACGCCTACATCTACCAGTACAACATCGCCACGCGTGAAATCAAGCCGGTGATGGAGTTGGATCATCGCCGCACGGCGGCCGATGCGGCGCTGTACAATGCCGTGGGCGGGCGTCCGGCGGGCAAGGCTGGCTGGGAGTACGGCGCGATGGTCGACGTGTCCTCGCAGCTCGGTCAGGAAAACACCTTCATGATCTCATTGCAGCCGCACTCGTGGCGGGCAGACAAGTATCGCGGTGTCGACGGTGGCACGCTCCGCCCGACGGAGAATCAGGCCAGCATGATGGTGCTGGTCAAGGGATTGCCGCGATAGCTGTATCGCCAATCAATTGAATGGACTGAGACAGGGACGTCGGCCCGGCGTATTGCACGCGTTGGGCCGACCGACCGTTTCGCGGAACTGAGATGATGCGGATGAACCGATTCACCACGCTGGCGCTCGTCGCCATCGCCGGCAGCGTGGCCTGTCAGCCGAAGGAGCGCGCCACACCCCCGCTCGATGGAGCTCCCGCCGCCCTGCAGGTGCGCGCGATGCAGGTGGTGTCCGTGTGGCGCGCCGGATTGGATACACTGGCGTGGCGCGTGGCCCAGCTCGACAGCGCGGCCCGCGCGCTCGGTACCCCAGCATCCGTTGCACACGCGCGCGTTACGTTCACCGAATCGCGACGAGCGTTCAAGCAGGTGGAGATCGGCCTCGAATACTACGCGCCGTCAACCACGCGTGCGATGAATGGTCCGGCGCTCCCCGAGGTCGAGGAGACGGAAGGTCCCGAGGTCGTATTCGAACCGACGGGCTTCCAGGTGATCGAGGAAATGCTGTTCGCTGCCGACCCCTGCTCGCACAGGGAATCGCTCGGGCAGGAGATCGCCGTGTTGCAGGCCACGGTGAGGCGCGCACGCACGATGATGGCCGCGCAGCAATCAACCGACGATCGCATCTGGGACGCCGCCAAACTGGAGGTGGCGCGCATCGTATCGTTGGGCATCACCGGGTTCGACTCGCCGGTGGCCGGGCAGTCGCTCCCCGAAGCCGATGCCGCACTGGAGGGGATCGCGCGCGCGCTGGCGCCATATCGCACGGCGGACAGCATCTGGACGCGGTTTGATGCGCTGCTGGGTGGCGCGGGTCGGATGCTGGCCGCTGCGCCTGATCGCGACAGCTTCGACTACCTGGGGTTCGTGACGCGCTACGCGAACCCGATGGCGCGCACGATGCACGAGGCACGTTCCGCACTTGCGATCGGCGTGCTCGTGGAACGACGCGCGTTTGCGATGAACGCGGTCACACTCTTCGACACCAACGCCTTCGATGTCCTGGCCTTCGCGCCGATCGACCTGAAGGTTGAACCGGCCGCCCGCGTCACGTTGGGGCGACAGCTGTTTCACGACACACGCCTTTCCGGTGCGCGACAGATCGCCTGCAGCAGCTGCCACATCCCGGAGCGTGCCTTCACCGATGGTGTCGCCAAGTCAAAGGGACGCACGGGACAGCCGCTGCCACGCAACACGCCAACGATCATCAACATCGGACTCCAGGCGGGATCGTTCTCCGACCTGCGTACGACGTATCTGGAAGATCAGGTGACGGCGGTCGTGGAGAACGCGGACGAGATGCACGCCAAACTCTCGGATGTCGCCACGCTCCTGCGCCGCGATGGTACGCTGACGGACGCGTTTCGTTCGGCGTTCCCCGGCGAGCAGGCGGCGTCCGATTCACTCGTCACGGGCGCTCGCATTCGTCAGGCACTCGCGGCGTACATGCGGAGCCTGAGCAGACTGGATTCGCCGGTCGATCGCGCGCTGCGCGGCGATACCACCGCGCTCGACCCTGTGGAGCGGAAAGGGCTCGCGCTTTTTGTCGGCAAGGGCAAGTGCGCCACATGCCACTTCCTGCCGCTCACCAACGGCACCGTGCCGCCGATGTATCAGAAGTCGGAGGTTGAAGTACTGGGCACCCCGTTACGGCCAGACACGGTACGCGCACGTATCGATCCGGACGAAGGGCGCTTTCGCATCACGCGCTCGGAGCCACATCGCTTCGCCTTTCGCACGCCGTCGCTACGCAATGTGGCGCTCACCGCGCCTTACATGCACAACGGCGCCTATCCCACCCTCGAATCGGTCATCGACTTCTACAACCGCGGCGGTGGCGCCGGGATCGGTATTGCGCTCGAGTACCAGACGCTCCCGCCGGACCGGCTGAAACTCACCGCCAGCGAGCAGCGTGCGCTGGTGCGGTTTCTACGAGCGCTGACCGATACCAGCGGTACGCAAGCACGGTAGGTCACCGCGACGCTACCATGACGGCGATCTCGACAGCACGCACCGTCACAGACCCGTTGGCTTGCGGGCCGCGCCGTGGGGCGTACGTTCGTGCATACCGTCGTGCTCACCTCAGCCCTCCCATTCATGCCCATCACACTCCGTCGTGCCGTGCTTTCGCTGTTGTTCGTAAGCGCGGGTTCCGTGCAGGCGCAAAGCATCTCGTATCCAGACTTCAGCAACACGGCAGGACTGCAACTGAACGGGTCGGCCATGCAGAACGGCAACAAGCTGACGTTGACGCCGGCGACCTTCGGTCAAGGTGGATCGGCGTTTTCCACGAACCTCCTCACGCTGAACGCGACGGCGTCGTTCAGCACCTTCTTTGCCTTCGAGATCCTGGGTCGCGGGGGATTGGGCAACGGTGCCGACGGGCTCACGTTCACGTTGCAGACCAATGCCAACAATGTGGGTGGCGCGGGCGGAGGACTTGGGTATTTCGGTATTGCAAACAGCGTCGCCGTCGAGTTCGACACGTTCGACAACGGCGAGACCGGCGGATCGAACCATGTCGGCATTGACCTGAACGGGAGCGTGTCGTCGGTGGTCTCCACCGGACCCCTCACCCCCGACTTCGACAACGGCCTCCCGTGGTACGCATGGGTGGATTACAACGGAATCGCGCAGGACCTGGAGGTGCGCTGGTCGCAGACCGCAACGCGTCCGTCGGGATCCATGCTCTCGTACACAGTTGATCTGCCATCCGTTCTTGGCAGCACGAACGTGTATGCCGGCTTTACTGCGGGAACAGGCTCCGGCTTCGGCGAGCACAACATTCTCTCCTGGAACTTCGTCAATCAGTACACGCCGGGCGGCGCCGGACCGGGGACGGTCGTTCCGGAGCCGTCCACGTACCTGCTCACCATCGCGGGACTCGGCGTGATCCTCGCCGTCGCGCGTGGCAAACGGCATACGGCCTGACGGCAGACGACCCGCCATACGCGGACGGGCGGGACAACCTCATGGTGATCCCGCCTGTCTGTATGAACTGAGGCTTCTCAGACGGGATCGATGGCCAACTGTGCGCCGCCACGGCGTTCGCAGGTAGACGTCGTCCTTGTTCAACCCTTTCGTCGTGACGAGAAACGCGATCCCCTCGCGCAACGCGGTCTTGCAGACGAACACGAGATCCTTGTCGGCAGCCATCGTGATGCAGTGCGTGGACGTCTCGCCACGTGGCCACGCATACGCGAGATCCTTGCGCTCGATGATCCCGAGCATGCCGGTCCTTGAGGTTTCCAGTGCGGTGATGTCCACCTCACCGTCGCCCTGCGCCGCGTGCCCGTCGCCGCTTGCAGCAACTCGCGGGACACAGCCGCGGAACCAATGCGGCGGACTTGGTATACTTGCGTACGAGACGGTGTCGACTCGCAGCATCCACTGGCCCCATCCGGCATGAGCAGTGCAGGAAACGCACCGATCGCAGAGAAGACACAGACCCCGGCGGTTGAGCTGGCGGCTGCTGGGGCAGCGTCTGCCGAGCTGACGAAAGCGGGAGCCGCCGACGAGTTCGAACGCGATGCGCTGGCGTGCCTCGATGATGTGGCGCGCTTTGCACGCTCGCTTGCCCGCGCCGCGGATGACGCGGACGATCTGGTGCAGGAAACGTATCTGCGCGCGCTGCGTAGCCGGCACACGTTTCGCGCAGGAGCGGACATGCGACGTTGGCTGTTCACCATCTGCAAGAATGTCTTCCTGCGCGTAAATGAACGTGCGAGGGATCAGGTGTCGCTGAGTGAAGATCCTTCGGACGACACGATGGCGTCCGTTCGCGTGCACCATGCGATGATGCACGCCGGCGAAGAGATCCTGTTCGATCGGCTGAGCACGTCCGATGCGATCGCCGTGGCACTCGATGCGCTGCCCGAGCCGTTCAAGGTCGTGGTCGTACTGGTGGACTTCGAAGGATACGGCTACGAAGACGCGGCCGAGGTGCTTGGCATTCCTGTGGGGACCGTGCGCTCCCGGCTGTTTCGCGCGCGCCGGCTGCTGCAGGAGCGACTGATTGCTCACGCGCGCGATGCGGGATTCTCCGTGACTCGCACGGCCCCGACCTCGAGGAAGCACACATGACGTCCGACACGACGTTGCAGGACACGCCTTCGCTCGACTGCGAACAGACCGTGCGCCTCTTGTGGGACTATCTCGATCGGCAACTGCCGTCGATCGACCTGGACGCGGTGGACCGGCACCTGCACCAATGCAAGGCGAACTGCGCGTCCCACTTCGAGTTCGAGCGTGCATTCCTCGACGTCATGCATGCGGCACGACCGCAGGTGGTCGCCTCGGATACGTTGCGGCTGCGTGTGCTGGCATTGATCGCGTCGGAGCGGGGGACGGCGACCGATGCATGACCATGCCGATGGCCGTGACCATGACGATGCCCATGGCCATGACGCGAGCACCCAGCATGGGCCGAGGCATCACTGGATCGTGCGGTCGACGCACTGGATCAATGCGCTGGCCTTCACGCTCATGGTCGGCAGCGGACTGCGCATCTTCAACGCCTATCCCGCGTTCGCGCGGAAGGGTGAGACGTTCTGCTGCTATCCCTTCGCCGGTACGCCGGTGCCGGCCTGGTTGACCTTCGGTAATTTTCTCGGCTCGGCGCGACAGTGGCACTTCGCGATGATGTGGGTGCTGGTGGCCACCGGGTTGGTGTACGTGGCGTTCATCTATTTGCACGGCGAATGGCGCGATCTCGTGCCGCGGCGTGGCGACGCGCGCGATGCGTGGCAGATGATCCGATTCTATCTGTATCAGCGCAAGGAGCACCCGCCGCACGGGAAGCACAACGCGCTGCAGAAGACGACCTACTTCCTGATGCCATTCGTTGCCGCCGTGATCGTGCTGACCGGACTCGCGATCTGGAAACCGGTTACGCTGGGCTGGCTGACCGGACTGTTCGGTGGATTTGTCTGGGCACGCTACTGGCACTTCGTTGCCATGCTCGTGCTCGTGCTGATGTCGGTCGTGCACGTGCTCATGGTGCTCAGCGTGGACCCGTACAGTCTGCGCAGCATGACCACCGGTGGGCACAATGAGGACCTCTCGCCGATCGCCCGCAATGCGCGGCCGTTTCGCGGGCTGTTCCCCCGCCGCCGTAAGGTCCAACGCTCCTCTGCGCCGGATGCGTCATGAGCATACCTTCCTCTCGCTGGCTGCGACTGCGCGCGATCCATATGGTCGATCAGGCGGCGCACGCACTCGAAACGCGAATGGCGTCAGCGGAGCAGGGCGCACCGTCGTCGCGTCGCGCCTTTCTGCAGACCAGTGGGTCGGTGCTGGCCACCGCGTGGCTCGCTGCCTGCGGATCGAACGGACCGGACAGCGCGCAACCGCTCATCAAGTTCGCCGGCCGTAGGAACGAAGATGTGGAGCGCTGGCTCTTTCGTCATACGGCAATGAATCACGCGGATCCGGGCGCGATCACGGCAGGGAAGCGCTTTCCGTCGTACTTCATCTCCAAAACGGTGCCGCGCTGGGACAGTGCCGCTCGTGGCGCATGGACGCTCGAAGTGTCTGGTCTCGTCCGCACGCCGCTTCGCCTACATCTCCCAGCGTTGATGGCGCTCCCGTCCGTCGAGCAACGCGTCGATCACTTCTGCGTGGAAGGGTGGAGCGCGATCGCACGCTTTCGTGGCGTCACCATCCGCGAACTCGCCAAACTCGCCGGTGCACAGAGCGACGCAAAGGTCGTCGACTTCCGCTCCTTCGACAACGGCTACCACGAGAGCTGGAATATCGAGAGTGCGATGCATCCGCAGACGCTTGTCGTGTACGGCAAGGACGGTCAGCTCCTTTCGCCGGGATACGGCGCGCCCGTCCGTGTGCATTCACCCGTAAAGCTGGGCTACAAGAACACGAAGTATCTGACACACGTGACGTTTCTCGCCGAACGGAACGGCGGCTACTGGACGGATCTCGGCTACGACTGGTACGGCGGTACCTGACCAGCGGCATTCGTGGGTCCGAGCATTGACGAAGCGACCATGCGTCGTTAATTACTGGAAAACCAGTATACAACGACATCTTTTGGTGGTTGAAGGCATGCTCCGTTTGACGCGCAACGCATGGTGAGCTGGATCGGGCGTGCGGTCCTCGCGTGCTCTGTCGCGACGCTGTGCGCGAGCGGCGCGGCGTCGCAGGGCGCCCCCGTGACCGGCACTCTGCAGGGCAGCGTACGCGCGGCGCAGACGGCGGCGCCGTTGCCGTATGCGATCGTCAGTCTGCCGCAGCGTTCGATCGAACGGTTCACCGATGCCTCAGGGCGGTTCACCCTGCTCGCGCTGCCGGTGGGCACGTATCAGGTGGTCATTCGTCGACTGGGCTTTGCACCATATACCGGCACAGTGCAGGTGGCCGGCGGGGTCATCACCCCACTCGACGTGCGGCTGGTGCCAATTCCCGTACGCCTGCCGCAGATGACGGTGCGTGGTATGACGCGGTGCGAGCGGCCGGGGGTGCCCGACGCGACGCAGCAACCAGAAGTGTTCGCAATGGTGGCGCTGTTGCGCGAGAACGCCGACCGCTATCGCCTGCTTGCCTCGCAGTATCCGTTCGCCTATCTGCAGATGCGTGCGCTGGGTGAGATGAGTCGCAGCGAATCGCCGAACGCCGAGGTCGTCCTGCTGCGGGTGGACACGGTGATGGTGCGCAGTGGCACGCGCTCCGACTACCGTCCGGGGCGCGTGGTGCAGCGACTCGAGCGACCGCGTGGCGGTGCGGGCGCGACCGATGAATATACGATGGCCATTCCCACCATTCTCGATCTCGCCGACGATTCCTTCGCCCGCAATCATTGCTTCGCATTCGGTGGTACGTCCACGCACGAGTCGCAAACTCGCCGAACCGAGACTTGGTTGCGTCTCGATGTGCGCGCGGCGGACCGCTTGCGCACGCCTGATGTGCATGGCGCGTTCTATCTCGACAGCGCGACGTCGCAACTGCGCCGCATGGACCTTGAGATGAGTCGCCCCGACCGGCTGCCGCGTGCACTCAGCGGCATTGCCGGCGTGGAGGCGCGTACCTCGTTTGTGGAAATCGCCTCGGGACTGGCCGTGATCGACCGCGTGTGCAGCGTGAACCGATTGCGCTCGTCGGGGCGAAACGGGCGGCGGCTGCTCCCCGTAGAGTTCCAGCAGTTGCTCGCCTACGAATTTTCGGAGGCCCCGCCGGATGTTGCGCCCGGCCGCGTCGTCGCACAGCCTGCATGGCGATCCGGCGTGCGACTTTCCCGCAGCGCCCTGTGGTGCGAATAGAACGGGAGCGTGTGTGAAACCGAGTGGATCATTGCTGACGCGGATGGTGGACCCGGTGGTCGCGCGCATCGTCGTGTGCGCGCGTCTGTGGATGACCGTGGGTGCGACCGTGGGTGCAACGCTTACACCGGTGTTGCTGACGGCGCAACGCAGTGCGGTCGCGCGCGGCGGGACTGCTGTGCGGCCATCGCTGCGTGCCGTGTACAGCGGCACCGACCCCGTACTCGATGGGCTGCTCAACGACGCGGTGTGGGCGACGGCACCGGTGGCGACGGACTTCACGCAACGGGTCCCGCGCGGCGGCGCGGCGGCGTCGCAGCGCACCCAGGTGCGCGTGGCCTACGATGCCCAGGCGATGTACGTCGGCGTCCGCAACTGGGACACCGCGCCCGATTCGATTGCGCAGCAGCTTGGCCGTCGCGATGCGGACGACATCTTTTCCGACTGGTTCTTCGTCGGTTTCGACAGCTATGGCGATCGCCGCACGGCATTTGTTTTTGGCGTGTCGCCGCGCGGGGTGCTGCGCGACCAGTACCTGTCGAACGACGGTGACTTCGACGACTCATGGGACGCCGTCTGGAATGTCGTCTCGCGCGTGGACAGTGCCGGGTGGACGGCGGAGTTCCGTATTCCGCTGTCGCAGTTGCGCTACGACGTGCGGGGCACGGTCGGCGCGGTCCGTCCATGGGGGATCAACTTTTCGCGGGAGATCGCGCGGCACGGCGAAGAGTCCTTCTGGGCGGACACACCCGCCAACGCCGCCGGCTTCGCCTCGCGTTTCGGCACACTCACCGGACTCGATTCGCTGCGCCCACCGTCGCGCAACGAGGTTGTCCCGTACGTGCGGTCGCAGATCGAGACTCAGCCAAGGCAGAACCAGAATCAGTTCGTGCCGGCACGTGCGGCCACGATCGCGGTCGGTGGCGACGTGCGCCTCAAGCTGCCGCAATCGCTCACGCTCACCGCCACGCTCAACCCTGACTTCGGTCAGGTCGAGGCCGATCCGGCCGTTGTCAACCTGAGTGCCTTCGAGGTTTTCTTCGACGAGCGACGGCCGTTCTTTCTCGAGAACGCCGACGGCTTCGGCTTCGGCCGCACGCGCACCAGCAACGACAACGATCCACCCACGTTCTTCTACAGCCGGCGCATCGGGCGTGCCCCGCAGCGCGCGCCGGGTGGCCGCGATCTGCTGGCGGTGGGGATCGCCTCGCGCACACCGATTGCGGGGGCGCTCAAGCTCTCCGGTACTACCCCCTCCGGCTGGCAGATCGGCGTGCTGAATGGTGTCACACCGCACGAGCACGCGGAGGTGTTGCGTGAGGGCGACCTACTCAGTCGCGAACCCGTCGAACCGCGCTCGAACTATCATGTGACGCGCGTACGCCGGCTGCTGCGCGGCGGCAACACCGGGATCGGTGCGTTCGTGGCCGACACCCGGCGCGCACTGGACGACTCACTGCTGCGGGTGCGGCTCGCCTCGTCCGCCACGGTGACGGGCATCGATTGGGAACATGCGTGGCAGGAGCGCATGTGGACGATCAGCGGTGTGTACGCGCAGAGTGCGGTGCGCGGCGACTCGCAGGTGATCGCGCGACTGCAGCGCGCCAACTATCGGTCGTTTCACCGGCCGGACGCCGCGCATCTCGCGTTCGATCCCGCCCGCACGGCATTGGGCGGGAGCTACAGTGCCTTCTCGCTCGCCAAGTCGGGCGGAGAGCGCGTACTCGCCTCCGTGACGTACGAGCAGACGAGCCCCGGACTCGAAGTCAACGACCTCGGCTTCCAGGTGCGCAGCGATGTCCGGTCCGTCTCCACCTCGCTGCAATACCGCGATCCGCTGCAGTCACGGTGGTCGCGCGACTGGTCGATGTCTGTGTTCGGCACGCTCAGTGACAACTATGGGGGCGACCGCGTCGAGGAGCGGTACACGGTGTTTGGCAGCACCACACTGCACAACTTCTGGGAGATCGAGGTGAACGGCAACATCTCGCCGCAGACGCTCAACGACCGGCTGCTGCGCGGCGGGCCGCTCGCGCAGCGCCCCGCATCGTCACGGGTCAGTTTCGAGCTGAGCACCGACGGTAGACTGCCGGTCATCCTCTCCGTCGAGGGTAATGTCGGATCCGACGTGAGCGGACTGCGCACGCGCGAGTTGACGCTCGGATTCGACTGGCGCCCGTTGCCGCAAGCGCGGCTGCGACTTGAACCGGTGGTCGGTTCGGCGCGCACCAACAATCAGTACATCCAATCCGTGCCGGACGGCACAGCGACTGCGACATCCGGCGCGCGATACGTGTTCGCCAACGTGCAGCAGCACGAGGTGCGCATGGATACGCGCCTCGACTGGACCTTCTCGCCCTGGCTCTCCCTGCAGCTCTTCCTCCAGCCCTTCGCCTCGGCGGGTCGTTTCACGCGCCTGAAGGAGTTCACCACACCGCGCGCGTTTCGCTTCGCCGAGTATGGCGTCGATGCGGGTACGCTCAAGGCGACGGCGGATGGCGTGGTGATCGATCCGGATGGTGCCGGTGCGGCGCGTATGTTTACCGTGCCGGCACAGGATTTCACCGTGCGCGCACTGCGGGGCAACGCCGTGCTGCGCTGGGAATATCGACCGGGTTCCTCGGTCTTTCTGGTCTGGTCGCAGCAGCGGGAACAGGCGCTCGACGATGCGCGATTCAACGTCGGCGGGCAGCTCGCCCGCGCGTTCGCCGATCCCGGCCAACAGGTGTTTCTCGTGAAGTTCTCGCGTTGGCTGGGGCGTTAGTGCGCGATGCCGCTTCGCGAGTCTCGGGTGGGTGCGGCATCGCGGACAGTCCTCGCCTCCGACCGCTTACATTCGTGTCGTGGAGACATTTCTCAGCATTCTGACCGGCATCGGTGTCGCAGCCGCCTGCGGATTTCGCGTGTTCGTGCCGTTACTCGCACTTGGACTCGCGGGACGTGCCCAGTTGATGCCGCTGAATGAGTCGCTGGCCGTGCTCTCGTCCATGCCTGCGCTGATTGCGCTGGGCACTGCGGCGGTGCTCGAGGTAGCCGCGTACTACGTCCCGTGGCTGGACAACGCGCTCGATGTGCTCGCCGTACCAGCGGCAGTAGTCGCCGGTGTGCTGGCCAGTGCGGCCGCGATCACCGATCTCCCCCCGGTGTTGACGTGGGGGATCGCGCTGATCGGCGGCGGCGGCGCGGCTTGACTGTTGCACGGCGCCACGTCGTTGCTTCGGCTCAAGAGCACCGCGCTCAGCGGCGGTACGGCCAACGCGGTGCTCTCCACCGGTGAACTGCTCGCCGCGGTGCTGATAAGTCTGCTCGCGTTGCTGTTGCCGTTGCTCTGCATGCTGTTGCTGTTACTGGTCCTGATCTGGCTGTTCCGACAGCGATCGAGGAAGCAGACGGCAATTCAGGGAGATTCATGAGATGGGAAGGTCGTTGTCGCCGTCCGTTCTGGTGCGCACGGCAGCGCTTTCGCTGGCCGGCGTCGTCACCGCTTCGCCGTGGAAGCTCGCGCAGACGGCAGCGGCGCGAACGCGCGCGTTATGATTACCGCAGCAGCATCGCGGCAAGGGTGCAGAGCGCCACCACACCGATTGCGACGATCAGTATCGTCGGATGCGAGCGTGCCTCCATCATCGTGGGCGGCTGGAGCGGCAGCGTTGTTGCGGTGGGGGACACCATCGTTGCCACCGGCGGGACGGGTATGCTCACGGTTTCCATGTGGCGCATGTCGGTGGCGGCCGAGCCACGCGCGCCATCATCGACCACGTCGTCAGCCCCCCTGGGCGTCGCTGCGATCCCCTCGTCCAGCGCATCCACAATCGACTCCGCCAACTGTGGGCGCTCAGACGGCGCCTTGGCGAGCGCGCGCATGATCAGGTCGGCCAGGTATGGCGGGATGTTCGGGCGGTGTTCGACGACGGACAGCGGCGTCTCCTTCACATGGGCGCGCAGTTGGCCGTGCAGGCTGCGTCCGCCGAATGGCGTGATGCCGGCCACCAGTTCATAGGCCACCACGCCCCACGCATAGATGTCGGCGCGCGTGCCTACGCGCGGATCACCGGACGCTTGCTCGGGGGACATGTACGTGGGCGTGCCGAGCGCAATGCGACGCGTGGTGAGCCTGGCGCCGCCCTCACCCGGCGTGATGCCCCCCTCCGCGCTGAGGAGTGCCTTGGCCACGCCGAAGTCGGCGATCATCGCAGTATGGCCTGAGAACAGCACGTTCTCCGGCTTGATGTCGCGATGCACCACGCCCTGTCGATGCGCATACGCCAGCGCGCTCGCCATGTCCCGCAGGATGCGCACCGCATATGGGATCGGCATCAAGCCAGCGCCGTTAATACGCTCACGCAACGATTCACCGTCGATGAACGGCATCACGAACCATGGCAGCCCGCCCGCATCGCCGCTGGTCAGCATGGGCACGATGTTCGGGTGCTGCATACGACCGGCCACGTCGATCTCGCGCTTGAAGCGCGCGAGCGAGATGCCGGCAGCAAGATCGAGTGGCAGCACCTTGATGACCACATCGCGGCCAGTCGCGATCTCCGACGCACGGAAAATCCTGGACATGCCGCCGCCGCCGAGCTCCCGTCCCAGCGCGTACGTCCCCAAAACCGCCTCACGGAGGCGGGCGAGCAGCTCCTCCTCGGCCATGCAGATGAATGTGCCCGAGGTGCCGGACCGCCGAAAGCCTTGGCGCGTCCTGGCAGCGCGTTGACCGCATGCGGTGTGTGCGTTGCCGCACATCAGTCCACCCGCCACATTCCGCCCCGATAGTGTGCTGCTCCCTCGGTCCCTGAGACGTCTTCTCGCCCGCCCATGACTATTTCCTGGATCGATTGGGGCATCGCGATCGCCACCATTCTGGTCTGCTTCGTGCCGGCGCTCTTTCTCGCCAAGCGCTCCGCGGCCAGCACCTCCGAGTTCTTTGCCTCCGGCCGCTCGGTACCGTGGTGGCTGGCCGGCCTGTCGATGGTGGCGACGACCTTTTCGTCGGACACGCCGAATTGGGTGACCGAGCAGGTGCGGCGCTACGGCGTGGCGGGCAACTGGCAGTGGTGGGCGTTCGTGCTGACGGGGCTGGCCACGGTGTTCTTTTTCGCGCGACTCTGGCGCCGTTCCGGCGTGATGACGGATCTCGAGTTCTACGAGTTGCGCTACTCGGGCACGTCGGCGTCGGTCGTGCGCGGTTTCCGCGCCATCTACCTCGGCCTGTTCTTCAACTGCTTCATTATGGGCATGGTCACGTTGGCGGCATGCAAGATCGCCAACATCCTGTTTGGACTGGCACCGTGGCAGACGATTGTGCTTACCGGCGTGCTCAACGTCGCGTTCGCGGCGCATTCCGGACTGTGGGGCGTGCTGGTCATCGACATGATCCAGTTTTTCATCAAGATGACGGCGGTGTTCGCGGCGGCCTGGTTCTCACTCGTGGAGGTGGGACGTCGGTTGGCCGGTGAAGCGAACGGCTGGCTCGGCCTCAAGCTGCTCGTGGGTAAGCTCTCGACGCTGCAGGTCGTGCAAGCCACAGAGGCCAACGCGCAGCCGGTGATGTCGGTGAAGGATGGCAGCGGTCAGCCGATGCTCGACATGCTGCCAAACTTCGGCATGTCGGAGCTGGCGTTGATGATCTTCATCATGCCCATCGCAATTGGCTGGTGGGCAAATTGGTATCCGGGCGCGGAGCCGGGCGGCGGGTCGTACATCGCGCAGCGCATGCTCGCGTCAAAATCAGAGAAGGACTCACTCGGCGGCACGCTGTTCTTCAACCTCGCGCACTACGTGCTGCGTCCGTGGCCGTGGATCATCACGGCACTCTGTTCGATCATCATCTATCCCGATCTCGCATCGATCAAGGCAGCGTTCCCGAACGCGGACGCGTCGCTCATCGGACACGATTCCGCGTTCCCGGCGATGCTCAAGTTTTTGCCCGTCGGGTTCGTCGGGTTGATGATCGGCGGACTGCTGGCGGCGAATTCGTCCACGATCCTGACGCATCTGAACTGGGGCTCGTCGTATCTCGTGCACGACTTCTATCGCCGTTTCGTCAAGAAGGACGGAACCGAGCGGCACTATGTGAATGCGGGTCGGGTGTCCACGGTGGCGCTCTATGTCTTCGCAGCGTTGCTCAGCCTCACGATGAGTTCTGCGCAACAGGCATTCCAGGTGCTGCTCTCGATCGGCGCGGGGACCGGGCTGCTTTATATGGCGCGCTGGTTCTGGTGGCGCGTGTCGGCATGGTGCGAGATCGTGGCGATGGCGATGTCGCTGCTGACGTCGCTCGCGGTGCCGTATGTCATGCCCGACGCCGGTTTTGCCGTGACCACGATCGTGCAGGTGGGGATCACCACGGCAGCGTGGCTGATCACCGCGTTTGTCGGGCCCACGACCGAACGCGCCACGCTGGTGGCGTTCGTGCAGAAGGTGACGCCGGCGGGGCCGGGGTGGCGCGACATTCGCGCGGCCGCGGGCATCAGCGACGCCGAGGTGGCGCAGGAGAACCGAATGGGCGCGGCGTTCGTGGGATGGGTGTCCGGATGCGTGGTGATCTGGTCGTCGCTGTTCGCGATCGGCAACTTCCTCTACGCCTCAGGCGATCCGTCGCGGCTCTCCACGGCGTGGATGCTGACCGCCGTGCTCGCGGTCAGCGGTTTCGTCCTGCTGCGTGTGACGCAGCAGTTGTGGTCGGACAGCACCAAGTCGCAGGCGAGGGAGGATGCGAGGGTGGCCAAGGGGGGGTAGCGCGCAGCGCGCGATCGTGCGTCGGCAACGCTGGATTCCATAGCTGGAGAGACGCGTCGTGATTCACGGCTCACACGCCGCCGCCGCAGAGGCTGACCGAGCTGCCTTGCGAATGCTGTCATCGAAGGCGCGGCTCGATGGTCTCGTCCGAATGCAGCAAGCCTATCGGGAGCAACCGGGAGATGTTGGACGAGGACTTGCGCGAGTTGCTCGCGTTGTTCATCTCGCACCACGTTGAGTTTCTCGTCGTACGCGGACATGCCGTGGCGTTCCACGGCTACCCGCGCTTCACGAGCGCGCGTCTCACCGCTTCTTCTTTTCCCCTGCCAACGCGCGATAGTACTCCTCGATCATCGCGCGATATTCAGCCGGCACCGGTGCCGACGCGCCGAGTGCCGGCTTTCCCTGTTCGCCAAGTCCGAGCGCGCGATAGAGACCGAACTCGAAGGTCTTGAGTCCCTCGATCATCTGCGACTGCAACTGCTCCAGTCCCGTCGGATCGCCGAACGCGCGTCCTGATTCGAGCTGACGCATGTTGGCGATCGCGCGATCGAGCTCGCGCGTATCCACGCCCTGCCGGGCGAGATCACGACGCAGCCCCTCGGCCGCCTCACGGCGCATCTGGAACTCGCGCGCAAACTGACGCGCGTCCGTGCTGGCGACGCCGCCGGTGGGCGTACCGTTCATCGAGCCGCTAACCGAATTATTGGGCGAGCCACCGGCGCGCGGCGTGCCGTTGTTGCTGCCACCCTGCGCCTGGCCCGGCTGCGGCTGACCGTTGCCGACGCCCTTACCCTGCTGCTGCCCCTGCTGCCCCTGCTGCCCCTGCTGGCCCTGCTGGCCGGTGCGATCCGCCACCCGTTCACGCAACGATTCGAGCCCGCGCACCAGATCTCGCGTGCGCTCGAGCGACTTCTCCTGCTGACGCGACGACGACTCGCCCTGCACGGAGCCGGCCGCAGCCCCCACCCGTTCGGCGACATCCCTGAGATTGTCGGCGATCTGATTCTCGAACGCGTTCGAGTACTCCGGCGAGCCACCGCGCATCACGTTCTTGGAAAAGTCGATCTTGTCGCGCAGCCGCTGATCGCGAATGGCGTCGGCCGCTTCGCCAAGCTTGCCGGCCGCCTTGGGCTGGTCGCGACGCGTTTCGCGGGCCAACCGATCGGCCTCCGCCTCCAGGCGATCCACTCCTGCCGCCATGGCATCCTTGCGCTGCATCAGCTGCTGCTGTTGCTCCGCACGCTGCGCGCCGGATGCTCCCTGCATCTTCGACACATCCCCGGCGATCTGCTGCTGCTTCTCCTCGAGATCCTTGGCCTGCTGCGCCAACTTCTTGATGCCGGCACTCGCGCCCGACGTCTTGTTGTCCTCGAGCTGACGCGCAGCCTTGTTCAACTCCTCCAGTGCCGCGTTCCCCTGCGACGCCGAACCGCCGGCCGCACGTTTCATGGCGTCGGCAGCCTGCTGCATGCGTTGCGCCGCGTCCGCCAACTCCTTGGACTGCTGCTCGCGCGAAAGACGCTCCAACCGACGCGCCTCTTCCTCGGCCTGCTTCGCCAACTCGCGCTGTGCACCGCCTCCGCCGCCCGCACTCGCCTCACGACCCAGCCGTTCGCGCATCGCTTCGGCCATGCGCTGCATGCGCTCGTTCTCCTGCTGCTGCCGCGCGGCCAACTGCTTGAGACGCTGCAGCGACTCGTCAACTTCTTGCTGCGCCTGCTGCCGTTGCTGCGACTGCTGCTGCACCGACTCGTACTGGTTGCGCAGCTTGTCCGTTTCCAACCCGAACAGATCGGCCAGATCTTCGGCCTTCTGCTGTCCGCCGCCACCACCGCCGCCGCCGCCGCCGCCCATCTGCACCTGCACTTCGCGATACAACGCTTCCGAACGCTGCAGGTACTGCAATGCGCGCTGCGCACTGGGCAACGCATCGCGACCAATGCCGCGGCCAAGCTTCTCTTCGGTGTTCTTGAGCTCCGTGACGGCGGTGTCGAGCTGGCCCTTGATCTTCTCGAAGGTCGTGTCCGACGCGGTCACGCCGCGCTCGACCAGCCGCTTGGACAGGTTGGCGACATCTTCGCGCAGCCGACCTTCGGCGATGGTGAGCGTGGTGATGTCTTCGCGCCGCTTCTTCGCGTTCGTGCTGCTGCTGTCGCGGAGCCAGTTGAAGGTGCCGGCCACCACATCGCGCTGTCGCGCGACGAATCCATCCGGCGAATCCTGCTGACCGCCGCCGCCTCCACCGCCGCCGCCACCTTGTTGCTCGGCCTGCTTGTAATCCTTTGATAGCGGCCGGATCTCGAGGAAGTACACATCGCTGCTCCCTTCGTGGCCAGAGCCATCGCGCGCCACGGCGTAGTATGCCACGAGATCACCCGGCGAGAGCGACATCTCTTCGAGAAACAGCGTGTGCGCCGCCTGCACATCGCGTGGCGTGCGACGCGTGCTGTCCTTCATACTGATGCGCGTCTCTTCGCCGCCGTTCACGCGATAGCGCATTTCCAGCGTGATGACGCCGAGATCGTCGCCGGCACGCACGCTGACCAGCACTTCATCCGTGTTGGCCGCTTTCGTGTCGCGTCCCGGCTCTTCGATGGTCACCGTGGGTGCGCGATCAGTGATCGCTTCGACGACGTACTGCACCGCGCCGGCCACTGTGGTGCCGTCGGCGGTGGTGAGATCGATGCGATAGAAGCCGCTCGTCTTCATCGTGAACGTGCCGGTGACCACGCTGTCGCTGTCCACGGTCATGGGCAGGCTGGTGCCATCGTCGAAATGCAGCGCGCCGCCCTTGACCTTCTTCGTCACGTGCGCGTGCACACTCACCGACGTACCCACTACCGCCGCGACATCGCCACCATCCTCGATGTGCTCGGCCGGCAGTCCGCTGTACGACGGGAACCTGAGGTCGAGCGATATGAGCTGCACCGCCGGCAAATCGCTGATCTCGAGTGTAAACGTCGGCGATCGCACGTCCGCCGATTCGATGTAATACTCGGTCTTCTTCGTCAGGTCGAAGAGCCGCGCACGAAAACCGCTGGAGTCCGCGTCGTGCGCCATCGGCAAGCGCACCCACTCCGCACTCGAATCGGCGCGGAAGACAATCTCCGCACCGTCGGCAGCAAAGCCCACCAGCGCCGCTTCAATTTCGATCGCACTGCCACGCGGCACCGTCGCATCACCCGGTGTCACGTTCACCATCTGCACCGGGGTAGCCGCCTGCGCCGTACCAAATGGCACGAACAGCAAGCGCGCGCCCTCGCGCAGCCCCTGCGGCCCAAAGGCGAACAGTGCGCCGGACACCACCGCCAGCGCACCCAGCGTCTGCGCCGCACGCGTCATGCGCGGACGCTCGAGCGCCGCGCGTTCCTGCAACGGCCTGATGGCAGCGATGGCGCGCGCAAACAACCGACGCGACAGGCCCGCCGACGCACGTTCTGTCTCCGGCGTGTGCGCTTCCTGCACCGCCGAGAGCAGTGACTGACGCAACTGCGGCGCGCGCTCTTCGACGTATAGCGCGAACCGCTCGTCGTCGGGACGTCGCACCATCGGGACGACAAGGAAACGGATCACCGCCGCCAGCATCAGCGTGTAACCGAAGGCTCGCGCGGCGAGGGTCGCGTTGCCGCCGTCCACGAAGCGCAACAGCAGCATGGCCATTACAATGGAGACGAGCACCGCCCCGGCAATCCAGACCAGCGACTCGAGCAGAATGCGCTGACGCCATTGGCGACGCAGTGCCGCCAGCGTCGTGAGCAACTCACGATCGGGACTCATCGCTCGCTCCGTTCCGGCGTGACCGGACGATAGCGTCTGGCGACAGCGCGCCATCCGCGTGTGGACATCACAGTCTCGCCCAAAAGCATGAGCGCGACAACGATCAGCAACAATCGCCACCCATTTTGCCGGCGCTCGAACTCATCAGCAGTGGGCGGCGCATTCGTTTCGGCACTGGCGCGCGCCGACTCGCGCACGCCAAGCAGCAGCTCGGCGGGGTCGATCGGCGTCAGGTCGGATTCACTCGACGGTACGTTCACCGCGAGAAACGCGCCCGGCGCGCCGGTGGCCGCACCGGCATACGCGGCGTACAAACCGGCATCGGCGACCGGCACCGCACTGCCGAGCGAATCTGCGGTCGGGCGTAGTAGCGAACCATCGGGCACGCGAACCACCGGATCACGCATCGCGTCGGGCATCGACCAGCTTTCGGCGGTGGTACGCCAGAGGGGCACCGCATCGCGGCCGGAGCTGTGGAGCGCGAGCTGACGTACCAGCGGCAAAAACGCCGGCTGCAGTGGCAGGTCACCGTTCCGCGCATCGAGCGGCGTCGCCAGCATCAGCACACGTCCTGTCCCGAGCTTCCGTTCGACGATGGCGGGCAGCGCGTCGTCAAAGCGTGCGAGCACCGCGGTGCCGGTCTCGACATCAAGACGCGGATAGCGCAGGAAGCGCGCACCGCCGAGTGCGTCGGGCGTGCTGCGCAGCGGCGCGAAAAGCGCATGCTCGAGTGAGAGTTGCGTGAGCGTGCCACCGCGATCGGGGAGTCGATCGGCCATCCCGGTGATCCGGGCGGGGAGTAGCGGCGACGCGGACCTCTGCGCACCAAGCCGACGCCCGGCGGCCACGACGACACCACCGCCGCCCTTCGCGTACGACTCCAGCAGCGTCGCACCGCTGGTCGACGGCACCACGTCCCACAACAGCACGACACCCACGTCGCGCAGCGTGTTGTCATTGAGCTGCGCCGCACGCAACCGATCGAAACGAATCTCCGGCGTGCGTCCGATCGACAGCGCACGGTCCAGATAGAACGTTTCATCGCCCGCGGCGTCTTCCGGCAGCACGAGCGCGATACGCAATGCGTCTTCGCGAGGCACTACGAAGTAGAACCGATCGTCCGCGGTCAGCGCATCGTCGGTGAGCGAGACCGTGCCACTCACTTCACCGGCCACGGCCACCGCCGGCTCGAAGGTCACGACCGTCTCGCCGTTCGTCGGCAGGGTGATCACCTGGGTGCCTGCTTCACGACCGTTCAGCATCAGCGTGGCCGTGGCCGTGCGCGCCACGAGCAATTCCCGAGTGGACACGCGCGCCTTCACGGCCAGCAGTGTCCGTGCTCCATCGGAAATGCGAGACGTCTCCACCGCGCGCACCGCCGTATTGCCGCGATCGTTCGCGCTCACGTTGACGCCGCGCAGCTTCACACCGGCCGGCAGATCGAGTCCGGCAATGCCCGACGTACCGCCACGCTGCAGATCGGAAATGAGCACGATCTCTGCTGCGGCATACGGCGCGTCCAGCAACATCTGACGTGCAGTGCGCATCGCCGGCGCGAAGCGTGTGCCGCGCGGCAACGGCTTGGCGCTGGCCAGCACGGCCGTCGCTGCCGCCTTGTCTTCGGTCAGCCGTTGCGCCATCTCGGCCGCGTCATCGAAGAACACCACACCCACACGATCACGCGCGCCGAGTGCAGCGATGATTGCGCGGGCAGAGTCGAGCGCGGCCGGCCACACCGAAGTGTGCCCCATGCTCTGCGAGCGGTCCAGCAGAATCACCACCGCCTTGGAGCGAGTATCCGTGCCCGCCATCGCCTGCCGCGTGAATACGGGGCGTGCGAACGCCAGCACCAGCAGCGCCACGGCGAGTGCACGCAGCAACAACAGCGGCCAATCCGTGATGCGCTGCCGCTGCGACGTACGGATCGGCAGCTGCTCGAGGAACATCAGCGACGGGAACTTGTAGGGTCGGTCCTTGTCGCGATGCCGCAGATGCATCCAGATCGGAATGGCGAGTGCCGCCAGGCCCGCCAGAAATGCGGGGACGAGAAAGCCGATGCCCATCAGCGCACCCTGCTGCGCGCCAGGCGCGAGTCGAGATAGGCGTGCAGTGCATAGTCGAGCGGCTTGTCGATATCGACACGCACATAGTCGGCACCGGCCGCGGCAATGCGCTTGGACAGCGCGAGATGATGGGCCTCGATGAGCGACTGATACTTGCCGCGCAGTTCACCCGGACGAAGCGGCAGAAGCGCGCCACTTTCCGCGTCCTCGAACGTTGCCGGCAGGTCGCCTGGCAGTTCGCGTTCCGCCGGATCGACAACATGAAAGACGATCACGTCGTGCTTGTGCATGCGCAGCGTGTCGACGGCGCGACCGATCGCGTCCGGCTGGTCGTAGCAATCGGAGACGAGCACCACGATGCCCGAGCGCACCGACACCAGTCCGAGCCGATTGATCGAATGCACCAGTTGACTGGTGCCGCTACTCTTTGTGCGCGACAGCGTGTGCAGAAGCAACTGCAGATGCCGCACGGATGGCGGCACCACGTCCACCAGATCCCCGACAAACGTGGCCAGACCAACACGGTCACCCTGATGTTGCGAGAGCCACGCCAGCGACGCGACGAGAAAGCGCGCGTAGTCGAACTTGGTCACGGCCCCGCTGCCAAAATCCATGCTCCCCGACGAATCGATCGCGAAGACGACGCTGGCATTCGTATCCGCGTCGTACTCCTTGATGTAGAACCGGTCCGTCCGCCCATACACGCGCCAGTCGATCCGACGCAGATCGTCGCCCGGCTGATACGAGCGATGCTCAGCGAAGTCCATCGACGCCCCTTTGCGCATGGACCGATGCTGGCCGTGCATGAACCCGTCCACAACCGTGCGCGCGAGCAGCGCAAGGTCGGAGATGCGGGCCAGCAAGGCCGGATCGAGGAACGACGCCGGAGCGGCGGGCATGTCTTCCGTCCGCCTAGAGCGAAGACCTGGGCAACGGGACGGCATCGAGCAGCCGTCCGATCAGCGCATCTGTCGTCACCTTCTCCGACTGCGCCTGGAAATTCACGAGCACGCGATGACGCAGCACCGGTCGCGCGAGCGCGCGCACGTCCTCAAAGCTCGGGCTGGCGCGCCCCTGCAGCAGCGCACGCGCCTTGGAGCCCAGCACAAGCGCCTGCGCTGCACGCACGCTGGCACCGTACGCCACCCACTGCCTGATGAAGTCGGGCACGGCGCCGGACACCGCACCAGACGACGCACCGTTCGCGGTCGCCGAGTCGCCCGGCCGCGTCATGCGCACGAGCTTGACTGCGTACCGTGTGACGGCATCGGCGATGGGCAGGCGGCGTACCACGCGCTGAAAGGCGAGAATCTCCTCCTTGCTCACCACCGGCTGCACCGCGCTCGGCGGCAGTGCGGTGGTGGCCTTGACGACCGCCACTTCGTCTTCTTCAGGGAGGTAGTCGAGCATCACCTCGAGCATGAAGCGATCAAGCTGTGCCTCCGGCAGCGGATACGTGCCTTCGAGCTCGATCGGGTTCTGCGTCGCGAACACGAAGAACGGTGCATCGAGTTCGTAGGTACGCCCTTGCACCGTCACGCGACGCTCTTGCATGGCCTCGAGCAGGGCGGCCTGCGTCTTGGGCGGCGTGCGGTTGATTTCGTCGGCCAGCAGCACGTTGGTGAACACGGGTCCCGGCATGAACGACAGCCGGCGATGGCCCGTGGTCGGGTCGTCCTGAATGACATCCGTGCCCGTCACGTCCGACGGCATGAGATCGGGCGTGAACTGAATGCGCGAGAAGCGCAGGTCCAGCGCGCGCGCGAGCGTGGAGATGAGCAGCGTCTTGGCAAGTCCGGGCACACCCACCAGCAGGCAGTTGCCGCCGGCGAAGAGCGCAATCAGCGCCTGTTCGACGACAATGTCCTGGCCGACGATGACCTTGCGCAGTTCGCGCGTAATACGCTCGCCGGCGCTCTGCATCTTGTCGGCGAGCGCGCCGTCATCGAGCGCGTCGAGTGGAGAGACGAGGGGAGCACCGGCGGCGGCACGGCCGGCATCGGGAGGCGGAGTGGCGGTCAAGCGAATCCTCGAATCAGCGGGTGAGCGCGTACACGATGTAGTTCACGCCGAGCTTGTATGCTTCGTTCGACATGTCGATGGGAAACATTCCCTCGTCGCTGAACTCCCACAGTTCGGACATGTCGTTGTTGTAGTTCACGACGGCCAGCAACCGCTTGGTCTCGTCGTTGTCCTCGAAGATGCCGAAGAATTCCGCCTTCAGGCCGTAATACGGATGCGTGTAGTCCAGCTTCGTGATGCGATAGAACGAGTCGAACAGTGGATTGGACAACTGCAGCGGAATCAGCCGCCCCTGCGGCAGCACCCGCTTCATCTGCGTGCTGAAGTTCATCCAATGTTCGCCGGCAAAATCATCGAAGATGATGAAGCCGCCCTTGGTCAGGTAATTGCGCAATCCCAGCACTTCCGCCTCGGAAGGGCGCCAGAACCCCGGCTCGGCCATGTACGCGACCGGATAGCGCGTGAGTTCCGGATCGTCGAGCGCGATGATATTGCTTTCCTCGGTGCGTACGCGCGTCGTGGAGAGTTCGCCAAGGATCCTGGTGAAGTGCCGTTCGCCGCGCGGATAGTCGTGCGCCCACTTGATGTCCACGCCGCGAAAGCTGCTCGGCCCCATGGGCAACTCGTAACGCACGCGTACGAACGTGTAGCGTCCGTCGTAGGGCGAATTGGGCAGGATGTCCGGCTGTCGTCCCCGGCGTTGCGCGGCCAGCGTGGGGATCGCCACGATGAGTGCCACCGTTGCGACAACGATCGCGGACACCACGCCGCGCCGCACGCGCCGAGAGGTGTTGTGAGTCGGTGCAGTCATCGGGAATCTCCGGAAGTCGACTTCGAGCGCAGTTCCAGCAACAGCGCCTGCGCCTTTTCGAACGATGGGGCCTGCTCCAACACCTGCAACAGCTCACGTCGTGCACCTGCAACGTCTCCCGATGCGGCCAGTGCCTTGGCCAACTCATAACGGGCATCGAGCAAGTCGGAGGGCTGCAACGCGATCACGGCGCGCCGCTCACGAAGCGCACGCGGATGATCGCCGCTGGCACCGGCGAGCGCGGCGGCCCGCACGTGCAGCGCCGCATCGTACGGGTACATCCAGAACAACCGATCCAGCGCCGCCAGGGTGCCCGGCACGTCGCGCCGCTTTTCCCGCAACTCCGCCTCCAGCAGGTTGGCCTCCCACGCCGACTCGTTGCGCGTGGTCACGTTGGCCACTTCGCGCAGCGCCGTCACGGTATCGCCGCGATCGCGCGCCAGTTCGGCGAGGAACCACGACGGGCCATCGCTTCCGGCATACTCGGGGAACATCCGCTGCGCCTGTTCGAACAACACGCGCGCCGAATCCTTCTGCCCGGCCTTCAAGAGGGACAGCGCGCCACGCATGGTCTCACCCATCTGTCCTCCGCCGCTGGCGCGCGTCGTATCCCGGGACACGACGTAGCGCAGTGACGTTGCGAAACGCTGCCGCATCCAAGTGTCGAACTGTGCATCCACCTGTGCGGTCGTCATGCCGAGTACGCGCTGGAGCACCGTCGGCGTATTCGCGCCATCGCGATAGGCCACCAACATTGCCGGCAACGCCTGGGCTCCCTTGGTCTGCTCCGCCCATTCGCAGAAGAGCGATGCCTGGTAATAGCTGAACTGAATCTCTTCGGGGAACCGCGGTCGTGAAAACCCTTCGGGAAGCCGGCTCATCGGGCGCAATTGGCCCGCGCCAAACGCGGACACGAACGACATCGTCGGGCCGGCTCCCCAGCCGCGCTGCGTGCGCCGTTCCTCCAGAACCGACAGTCCCTCGGAGAGCCAACGCGGCACGCGATGCCCAGACGCGCCGAGCGTGAACGCGTGCGTCAGTTCATGCCACGCCGTCGAGCCCCAGTTCCAGGTGCCCGGTTCGCGTGCGCGCGGCGCATCCATCGCCAGCACACTGCCGAAGCTCACGCCGAGTGCGCCGAGGCCGGTGATGCCGAGCGCGCGAACGGAGAAGTCTGCGGACCGCCGGTAGAACTCGAGACGCACCGGTGTGGGTGGCTGGTAGCCATAGCGTACCGACAGCGAGTCGAACGCCTGCTCCAGCAACGGCAGAATGTATAGCGCCAGCAACTCGGCTTCCTCGGGCGGCGCCACCACACTGAAGCGTTTGGAGGCAATGGTGCGATACGTCTTGAGCATATCGTCGACCAGCGCAAGCATGTTCAGGTTCACGGCGTTCGACTTGTCCAGCGTCCAGGCGCGCTCCAGCGATTGCCGTCCGTCCGTCATCTGCCCAAGGCGCAGCTGGTTCGTGCCGAGCACAGTCAGCGCGCGGATGGAGAGGGAATCGTTGGCGACTGCCTGGAGTGCGAACACGTTGGCATCGGCGTAGCGACGTTGACGGATCGCCGCCTCTGCCAGGTCGGTGTAGAAATCGCTGGGTCTGGGCTGCAGCGCCATGGCCGAACGCCGCGAGAGCGCATACGTGACGGAATCGCCAGTCAGCCACGCCGTCGCACCCAACTGCGCCCACGCCGCCTGCGACGACGAGTCTGCTGCAATCGCGCGCTGTGCCCAGAACCGCGACGAGTCGTACGCCTCCGCGTTCAGATGCAGGCGCGATACGAACGTCATCGCATCGCTCAGCGACGGATTGATCACCAGCGCGCGGCGCGCTGTTTCGAGCGGCGGCAGTGGCGGCGGTGCTCCCTCCTCATCGGCGATCCCGAGCATGCCCATCTGCTCCTCGGCGCGCGCCAATCCAAGCAGGCCACGCGCGTCGGACGGCACACGACGCAACACGCCGGCATACGTGCGCTTCGCCGACCCCGGTTCGTTCTTGGTGAGCCAAAGCTCGGCCGCATACCGCTGCGCATCGAGATTGCTCGAATCCATCGCGATCGCAGCATCAAATGCCGCCAGCGCACGGTTGGCGATCGGCGTGCTGCCAGTCATCAAAAGCGTTAGTGCGCGTCCCGCCGCCACGTGGTCGGATCCGGTTGGGCGCGGCGTTTCGCCGTAGGCATGCACTACCGTCGTTGCCCGACGCTCCATCGTCGTACGATCGCCACGCCGCGCCGCAAGTTCGGCCAACGCCACCTCCGCCAGCAAGCGCTCCGCCCCGCCGGACGATACGACCTGCTCATATGCGGTCTCGGCGTCCGAGAGGCGGCCGTGCATCACGAGGACATCGCCAAGCAGCACTCCTATCGCCGGACCGCCGGCGCGCGCCACGCGCTCCGCATCAGTGTACTGGCCTTTGTTGATCAGGCGCTGCACCTCCGCGCGCGGATCCTGCTCCGCCCACGCCAGACAGGCAGCGCACAACACGGACAGCGACGATGCGCGGAACAGCGCACTCCGCCAGACCGCGTTGCACCACACCGCACCCCGGCTCACTTGCCACCTCCCGCGGCCTTGATCGCCTGCGTCTTCTCGGCGATCGCCAGCAGCAGCCGCTCCAGCTCCGCGTCGTACGCGGCCGCGGCCAGGCTCGTCTTCTTCGCACGCAGCGCGGCAACATCGGCTTCAAGTGTCTGCCGTTCAGCCACCAATGCCGCGATGCGCGGATCGCTCGTGGTGGCCGCGCCGCCGAACGCGACCGAACGCGCCAACAGCGAATCGCTGAGCTGCGCATGTTCCGTCTGCAACTTCTTCCCGGCTTCGTACGCGCGCGCCACTTCCCGCGTGGTGTACCGATACGCCTCGAGCACCGAGACGCGACCATCCTTGTCGCCGTCCGACTCGTCGCCGTCCAGCGCCCTGGCGAAGATCGGACCGAAGATCGACTCGTTGCGCTCCATCGCGCTGCGCGTGGACGCTACGACGATGCGTCCGGGTCCCGCCAGCACCGGCACGAAGTCACCACTGCCGCTGGCCGTATTCACGAAGACCACCGTCTGCCTCGCAAAGCCCGAAATCCACGAGGCGTAGTCGGTGGCGGTGGCATCCGGTCCAGGCAGATTCACCTTCGATCCGTCGCCCTCGCCACTGCCATGCCCAATGAGAACGACGAGTAACAAATCACCCGGCTGTACGCGTCGCGACAGCGATGCGAACGCGGCCGCCACCGACGCGCGCGTGGAACGCGCGCGCGGGCGTCCCGCCACGACGGAATCTTCGGTGAGCACGATGATGCTTGAATCCGCGAGCTTCCATCGCGTGCGCGCTGCAGCGACGATCGCATTCGTGGTTGCATCGAACGTGTTCTTGAACGCCGGCTCGCCGGACAGTCCCGCCACCACCAGTACCTGCGTACGCTGCGCTGCCAGCGGCGTGGCAACGCACACGCTGGCGCACAGCGCGGCGGCAGCAAATGAACGCCCGGCACGCGGCTTCACGCCATTGCGCATCATGCCATTGCGCATCATGCCATTGCGCATCACGTCATTGCGCATCATGCGAGCCCCCGCCACCGACGAAAGCCCCACTCCGCCCCCAACAGCATCGCGAGCAGCAGGAAGACCGCAGGCATGTCCCACAGGTCCTTGGCTTCGCGCACCGTCACCCCGCTTTCGGTGTAGATGGCATCGTCGGCCAACTGTTGTGCGTCGGCCAAGGGGTAGTAGCGACCACCGGTTTCGTCGGCGATGCGCTTGAGCAGCGGCACGCGCAACTCCGCCTGCGCCATATCCGCCCCGTGATCATCCACGAGCAGCGTCGCATTCACGGTCTGCACCGTGTCGCGACCGCGCGCACGGCGCGATGTCGCGATAATCGCGTAGCGCCCCGTGTCCGGCGCGACAAAAGTGCCCGTGTACGAACCATCCTCCCGGAGCGACCACTCCAGCGGGACCGACATCGTGGTGCCGTTCGGCGAGGTCACCGTGGCCACAACCGCCGCATCGTTTACGTCCGCGAACAACCGGTCTGCCACATGCGCGCGCAGCGTGACCGATTCACCGGGTGCGACGCGCGCCGGCGTGGCCGCGATCTCCATCGGCTCCGGCGACGCATCCACGAGCCAGCGCACCATCTGCCGCCAAAATGTCTGCTGCGTGTTGTCGTCCACGGCGATGCTGTAGTCCATCTTCCAACGCCAGACATCCTGCACAGCAAGCACGGCGCTCATGCCACGTCCGTAACGCTGCCACGCCAGCACCGGCACGTCGGCACGGCCGCCTTCCTCGGTACCGGCCAGCAACATCGTCGCACCGGCGCGCAGGGTACCGCTGCGATTCACCGTCGTCAACGCCGGCAGCGAATCCCACTTCTGTCGCGACGCCGCCGGTGTGGTCCCCAATTGCAGTGCTGCCATGGCGTCGCCGGCGCGGGTGGGTCGGATCTTGAGCGGCAACGCCGGACCGTCGACGTTGATCTGCGCGCGCGCCAGCGTGAGCGGCAGCACATCAGAGAGTGGTGTGTCGGCGAATCCACCTTCCGACAGCGACGCCCGCCCGCCCAGCACCAGCAGTCCACCGCCGCGCTTGTTCACGAAGTCGCCGATCATGCGCAGTTGCTCTGCGGAGAAGAAAGACGCTTCGATGCTGCCGATCACCAGCGCGCGATACTGAAAGAGCTCTTCGCGCGTGGTCGGAAATCCGCCGAGCAATTCGAGGCTGTCGCGCACACCAAGGCGCAGAAACTTGTTCTCCGCGCTGCGCATCAGCCCCACCACCTGAATCGCGCTGTCTCCGGCGACGGCGCGTCGCAGGAAAGCAAACTCGGGGCGCGGCTCGCCTTCCACGTACAGCACACGCTCCGGTCCGCGCCGCACTTCGAGACTGGCCTGCCATTCGTTGTTCTCGACCACGATTTCGTCGGCGAGTGGCTTCGCACGCACACCAAGCCGATACGTGCCCGGCGGCATCGGCGGCACGCGCAGGCGCACATGCACCACATCACCCGTGTCCGGCGCGCGGAGTTCTTCGGTCGCGACGACCCGTCCATCAGCCTCCGCCACGACCGTTGCGCGATCCTTGCCGATCCCGCGCACACGCACATCCGCTTCGATGAGCATCGTCGCGCCGGCAAGCGCGTGCGTCGGCGCGTTCACACGCTCGATCGCGAGGTCGCGCGAGAAACGCTCACTCCCGACGCCCACCGTGTAGACCGGCACGCGCCGCGCGCGCAGTGCAAGCAGCGCGTCGTCGTACGCGCTGCTGCCATTGTCCGCGCCGTCCGAGACGAGCACCACACCGGCCAGTGGCATGCCCGCCAGCTCTTCGCGTACATCGTCCAGCGATCGCGCCAAATCCGACTGCGTACCAGTGGCCTGCAGCGTCCCGGCGCCCGCCATCGGCGACGCATGCGAGGCAAAGCGGAAGCGTCGTAATGCAAACCGCTCGCCGAGTGCCTTGGTGAGGGTGCTCGTGTCGTCGAAGACGCGCTGGACCGCGCGCAGTCGCGTCGTGTCGGTCTCGTCGCGAATGCGCATGCTGCGCGAGTCGTCAATCAGCACCGCCAGCACATTGCGCTGTGGCACCGCGGACGCGATGACCAGTCCCGGTCGCAGCAGGCAGCCGATCACAAGCAGCACCGCAGACGCACGCAGCGCCCCAAGCACCACACGATCGACCGGGCGCAACGTGCGCATGCGCGCATATGCGAACGCGACAATGAGCACGGCCACCAGTGCGGCCACAGCGATCGCCAGCGCCGGCACGACGGGTGCCAGCACGACATCGCCGCGCGCGAACATGCGCAGCGGATACTTGAAGAAAAAAGCGACGACGGCGTCGAGAGCGGATCCCACGGAGTCCAGGGGCGTCAGTCGTGGCGAAGCAGGCGAAGAGGACCGGTGAACGATCGAACAGCGAGCGAAGCCGGGAGGGAGAACGACAGTGCATCACGGCACACAAGTCGTCTACCCCGTGACGCAGTTCCCGGTGTAGACGTTGGGACGGCACGACCGGCCTCGGGACGATCGCAACATGTGCGGTGGCGAACGCCGCTTTAACACCACAAGGATATGAACGTCGAACAGGGTGCAGCGCGTGCCAGACACGATCAGAATCGGCAAACGCGCCCAACTCAGGACGGTGCACATGCGACACATCCAACGACACGCACTCGCGCTGATGGCCAGCGCGTTGACTTCCTCGATGGCCGTGGCGCAGCCGCCGCCGCGTCAGGGTCCGCCACCAAGACCGGCGCCCGGCGCACCGCAGGCCGGCGCACCGCACGCTGGCGCACCGCCCGCCGGCGCACCAAGCGACCAGCGGCGACAGATGGCGCAGGGGCAGAATCGACCCACTGTTCGACGGCTTGGAGCCGAAGGGCGACGGTCTGGACCGGGTGGCAGTCCCGCGGCGATGCTGCTGCGCATGCGCACGCCGCTCAAGTTGACCGACGATCAGGTCAAGCGACTGGAGACGCTCGCCGCCGCGCCACAACCGACGCGCAACGAAGCGGCGATGCTTCGGGCACGGGCGGACCTGATCGACGCGAACGCGGGCGACGGCGACCTCGCCAGAATCCGCGCCGCACTCGACAAGATGAGTCGCTTGCGCAACGATCACATGCTGGCGCAGATGAAGTCGCGGCACGACGTGCGCGGCGTGCTGACCGCGGCACAGACGACGACGCTGGACAACTTGCGTGGCGAGATGCGCGGTGAAATGCGCGAACGCGCGCGGGGAATGGGACCGGAGATGCGCGACGGCCCGGACCATCGCGGACGTCGAGGCGATGGACGGGACATCGAACAGCACATGGAGCGGGACGTGATCATCGAGCGTCGGCGCACCCCCCCGCCGGCCATCGATTCGCCGACACCGCGCTACGCAGACCCGCGAACGACAACGCCCGACCGTCCAACATCGACGGGCGGGCGTTGTTGCGTTCGGAGGGCAAAGTCCCGCCGACAGTCTTCTCAGCGCGCGACCGCCACTGCCGCGATCAGTCGGATCAGTGCAGCCACGTCGCGCAGGTCCAGCACTTCGCCAGGCGAATGCGAATACCGGCCCGGCCACGACAGCCCCACGTTCGGTGCGCCAAATGGCGCCACCGAGGTGCCATCCGTCGAGCCGTGTGTCGTGCCGACCTGAATCGGAATGCCCTGCGCGCGCGCGATGCGCAGCACCCGCTCCCGTTCGGCGGGCGGCACGAGGGACCCGTCGTCCAGACCGCGCAGCACCGCACCGCTGCCGAGTGGCGTGAAGGCGAACATCGGCCGTTCGAGCGGTGTGTCCGACGAAACGAACGTGTCCACGCTGTACACGCGACGGAGACCGCGACCATGTTCGGCGCCGAATGCTCCGGCGCCGTCTAACCCTACTTCCTCGCGTACGGACCAGACGAAGATCACGCGATGTGTCAGCGTTGCCGGATTGATCCGGCGCAGGGCGAGCAGGAGTGCGGTCGATCCGGTACGGTCGTCGCTGCCACGGCCAGTGACGCGCGTCCCCGCCAGTCGCGTGGCCCGCTTGTACGCCGTCACACCCAATCCCACGCGCACGCCGCGCGCCACCAGCGCGGCGGAATCGAGACCGAACCACGCCGTCATCGCGCCCACCGGCTTGCTGCGCGCCGAGTCACGCGGCACGAACGCACCACGCAGCGATTCGGCCACGCCGCCATTCGCGTCGCGGTCGAAGTGCAGCAGTGCCGGCTGTCCCTCCCAGGCGGTCGCCACCACGCCGCCACGACGCCCCAGTCGCACGCTGCCGTCGCCGTCGATCCCCTCCACCTCGAACGCGACTTCGTCCATGTGCGCGATAAACGCCACCGAATCACGTTCCGGGCCCGCCCCAACGATCAGATTCCCGGACGAATCAGTTACCGCGACCTTCCGCGCCCAGGCGGGGAGTGCGTCGATGATCGCCTCGCGCACACGAAACTCGTGCCCCGGCACCCCCGGCAAATCGGCCAGTGCCATGAACGTGCGCTCGGCCGCGTCATACGTATCTCGGCGCGCCACACGGAGGCGCCCGGTATCGATCGGTACGGAGAGCCACGCCGGGCGCGCGCTATCCGCACCGGCCGCGCGCAGCGCCGCGGTCAGCAGCAGGCGTGCATCTAACGCGTGTACCGATTCGACCATCGAACCGGCGAAGCGCACGCGCGGGGCGATGATGTGTACGCTGTCCCCTAGCAACACACGTCCGAGCGCAGACTTGCGGAGCGCACCCAACCGGCTGGCCGGCACCGTGGTGGACGACGCCGTGCTCCGCCCATCATCGAACAGCGTGATCTGATTCACCGGACCCAGTCGCGCGAGGACAGCAGCCAGTCCGGTCCACCCGAAGCTGCGCTGCGCGGCGAGCACGAAGATGGTCTCCCCCGTCGTCACTGCCGCCGTGGAGGCACTGGCCACCGCCGCACAACCGGCGCGCGCGCCGGCACCCGGACCAGCCGCGTACCCCTCGTAGCTCCAGAGCGGGCGGTCGGCGAGCACCGGGTCCAGCAGCGTCACACCCAGCGCCGTCACCTGGGCGCGGGTCGAGGCACCGAGGTCGACCCACAGATCATCGATCGTGACGACTGCCGTGTCGCCGCGATGCTGCCGCGCAAAGTGTCCGTTGGCGACAGCTACGACACCGGGCACATCGCCAGCGGCCGTCAGCACGCGTACCTGCTGCGCCTCGTGAAACTGCGCGAACAGCGGATGCGCCGGCGAGCCCGTCTGATGCAGGCGCAGGTAGCCATCGTCGGTGATCTGGCTGACGACCATGCCCGGTGCGTCGAGCGCGCACGCCACGACGCGCCGTGGCGACCCCGAGCCGACGCGCCGCACGAGATTCCCGAAGCCGTCGGCGCTCCAGGTCGGCAAAGTACCGCGCAGGGCGACGATCGCGCGGCGCTCGCCGCCGGGGGGCGCGTCGAGACGCACCCACGAGGCCACCGCCTCGGCGACGACGCGATCGTCGGTCGCCGACTGCGCCAAGGCAGCGGACGACACGGACAGCGCCGCGAGGACGGCACCAGCCAGCGTTCGAGTGGTATCGCGCGACATCGCGGCGCTCCGAAAAGTCTTGAACATCCTGAGAAGTCCTGAGGCGTACTGCTGCAGCCGGTCGCGACGGATCAGCGACCGAGCGACGCCGGCGAGCGGCGCGACCTACTGCTCGTCCGCACTCGGACCATACAACCCGGGAACCGGCACGTCGAGCAGGCGGAAGTAGAGGGTCAGTTGGGCGCGATGGTGAATCATGTGGTTGATGACCATGCTGCGAAGGACGCCCACGCGTGGCATGGACATGAGCACCTGCTCGCCGTTGCGCATGGTCCACGTCTCCATCATCTGCGCGTCGGTCGCTTTGGCGAGCGCCGCACGAAACGTCGTCATGCGCTCGTCAAACTGCGCCACGAATCCGGCGGCGGTCGTCGGCATCGGCGGGCCGGGCGGAAACGGCGTGGCGAAGTCGAGTTCCGGCGTCTGGAGCGTGATCGAGCCCCACATCGGGAAGTCGGTGAGGTGATTCGCCAGCTTGCCCAGCGGCCACGATTTGAGATGCGGCGAGAAATCGAGATGGTCGGCGGGGACGCGCTCGAGCATGCGGCGTGTCTGAGAGACCTCGTGATCGAGATCGGCGAGTGCAGATGTCGCGATGGCGGACATGGGGAGTTCCGGTGCGATGGTGGTGGGTGAGCGCAGCGATCCGGTGCAGCGAATCAGGGAGATCGAATCCGGCGCGCGGTGATCGAACATACACCGAAAGAACGCGGCTGGAAGAGCGGACTCACTCCGACTGCGCCACCAGCCGCGCGATCGCGCGCATCCCCTCGTCGCCCACGTCCAGACTCAAGGTGTTCACATACAGCGCGATGTGCGCGTTGCACACCGCGTCGGACATCTCCTGCGCGTTGGCCCGCACGTAGTCGCGGCTCGCCTCGGGGTGATCGAACGCGTATTGCACCGACGCGCGGACGGCGCGCTCCAGCTCGGCAACCAGCTCGGGCTCCAGATCACGGCGCGCGCAGATTCCGGCCAACGGCACCGGCAGCCCGGTTTCGGCCTCCCACCACGTTCCCAGATCGGCGACTTTGCGCAACCCGTGCCCGGCGTAGGTGAAGCGACTCTCGTGGATGATCAGCCCCGCATCGACCTCCCCGTCGCTGACGGCGCGCAGGATCCGGTCGTAGCGCAGTTCGATCACGTCGCCCAACGACGGAGCGGCCAGTCGCAACAAGCGGAACGCCGTCGTCTCGCGCCCGGGGATCGCCAGTCGGCCGCGCACCGCCTCGTCGAGCGACATGTCGGAGCGCGCCACCACCAGCGGGCCAACGCCGTGACCCAGTGCGGCCCCGCTGCGCATCATGCAGTACCGGTCGCCCACCGCCGCGAACGCGCCGACACTGAGCTTGCTCAGCTCGAAAGCGCCCTCGTGTGCACGCCGGTTGAGCTCCTCGATATCCAGCAGCACCGGCGTGATCGCGCAGGGCACGTCCACCAGCCCGTGCGTCAGCGCGTGAAAGGCGAAAGTGTCGTTGGGGCAGGGCGAATAGCCGAAGGTCAGCGCCGACGTCACAGACGGCACTGCAGCACCTCATCCACCACGAGCGGCGTCGCGGCCACGATCGCGGCGAAGGCATCGTCGAACTGCCACCGCGCGCGATCCTGCTCTTCGATGTGATTCGAAATCGCGCGGATCTCGATGGCCGGAACGCCCGCCCTCTGCGCCGCACGCAATACGCTGAATCCCTCCATCGCCTCGACATCGCACCGCGCCGCTCCGCCCACCCGTCCACTCGTGCCGATCGATCGCACGGCGGCGTCCGGCAGCGCACGACGCGCCGCGGCCAGCAACTCCGGAGACGGTGCGAGCAGCCGAGGTGCCCACGCCTCGGGGACATCCAGATCGCAGTACAGCGACGATTCACCGATGACGAGCGCGGGCGGCGCGATCGCGGCCACACGTCGTACCCCGGCAATGCCAACGTGCACAATCACCGAGGGCCGGAGTTCGGCGATGGCCGCCGCCGTGGCCACCGCAGCGTCCACAGGCCCGACGCCGCACTCGAGCACGCGCCACCCACGCGGCACGGCGAGCTCACGCGCAGTCGCGGCGACAACCAGCACCCGGTCAGCAGTCGTAGTCACGACCGGAAGCTAGCCTCGGCCTCGGCGCTCTCCAACGCGTTCAATTGGCAGGCGACGCGTGGTCCTGTGCGTCTCGCCACGCGGCGACGTCGGCCGGCGTGTCCAGATCGAACGTGCCGCCCACCAGCGGCACAGCAACGGTATCGGCGTCCCTAAACAGCGGCCTGGCGCCGCTTTCCCCCTCCAACTCGGCGAGCCACTTCCAGTCCACGCGTGGTAACACCGCTGGAATACCGCACATCAACGGGACACCATCGGTGCCGTTCGGCGTCATATACGCCGAAGCTGTCCGAATCGCGCCGGCCTGCGACGCGTGCAATAGCGTGGCCAGATGCTGTACCCCGACGGTTGGCATATCGCAGGCGGCGATCAGCACGCCCGCGACATCGACAAATGCCGCATCGGCCGAGAGCGCCGACACACCGCAGGCGATCGACCGGCCCATCCCGTCCGCAAACGCCGGATTGTGCACCACGAGCACCGCGGACGCGCCCGACGTGGACCCGGACTCCGTCGGCAATCCGCCACCAACCCGCGATCCAACCAGTGATCCAACCCGCGATCCAACCAGTGATCCAACCAGTGATCCAACCAGTGATCCAGCGTGCAGCGCGGCCTCGACCTCACGCGCATGTGCGCCCGTGACCACGACAACCGGTCGACACCCCGCCTCCAGCAGCTGGCGCACCGCCCGCACCACCAGCGGGACCCCGTCCGCTCCGGGGAGCAGCTGCTTTGCAGTCCCCAAACGTCGCGACGCACCCGCCGCCAGCAACAGCCCCGCCACTGGCGCGTCGGACCGTACATGAGCCTCAGGAACGACAGCTCCGGCCATGGCGTCGCTCACGCGCTACTCCGGATGCGCCGGATGAATCGGCGGCGGCGTCGGGGTCCGCGTGCGCGTGTGGATCGGGCTCTCGCGCTCGCGTAGAAACCCACCCGGACGCGCGTGCATCACGGCCTCGATCTCGGCAATCGCGGCCAGCGCAATCGATTCCGGCGATTCGCCGCCGAGGTCCAGCCCGATCGGTGCATGCACGCGGCGCGAGGCGGCCCGCGCGCTGTGGACCAGCGGTGCCAGCGCCTCCAGCAACCGTGCGGCGCGACGGCGCGAGCCCAGCACGCCCAGATAACCGATGGCGCGCGGCAAGAGCGCGGTGAGCCACGCAAAGTCCACATCGTAGACGTGCGACAACAGCGCCACCGCGGTGCGATCATCTTCCGTCAGCAGCGTCGCCGCGTCCGCGGCGCGCGCGCACACCGTGCGCACCCCCGCCGGCAGCGACAGGTCGTCCAGCAGTGCGCTGCGGTGATCGATCACCGTGATCTCCCAGCCCAGCGTCGTGCCAATGCGCGCAAACGCTTCCGCGCCGCGACCCGCACCCACGAGATAGAGCGACACCACGGGCAACAGCGGTTCGACGAAGTAACGCAACTGCCCGCGCTCGACCTGCTCCATCTCCGTGCTCGCGGTCTTCTGCGCGATCTCGGCCAGACGTAATGCGCGCGTGATGTCCCACGCACCGTGGGATTCGCTGATGGCCTGGCGGTGCGCGCCAAGTGAGCGCCACGAGCCCCCGCTGTGCGCGCGACCGGTGAGCAACGCGACCGTACCCGTCGCGAGCGTGCCCACGCCGTCGGTCCCCACGCCGTCGGTATCCGTCCCATCGTTGCTGGTGGCGTCGTTGGTGGCACCATCGGCACGCGCGGCGATGGTGAGCAGCACACCGCCAGCGCGTGAGGCGCGAACGTCGGCCGCGTCGCGCAGCCACGCACCATCACCGATCGGTTCAAGCACGATGTGCGCGATGCCGTCGCACGCACTGCCGAAGCCCCAGATCGTTTCCAGATCGTCGCGCAGGTCGTAACGCAACACGATCGCCTGCGACGCGGTGCAGACATCGGCGGCGCGCGCGGCGACGTCGCCTTCCAGGCAGCCACCGCTGATGGCGCCGGCAAGCACACGGCCCTCGGCATCGACCAGCAATCGCGCGCCGGGCTGTCGGTACGACGAGCCCTCCACCTCGACCAGCGTGGCCAGCGCGAGCGCGACCCCGGGGCGGGTCTGTCGCGCGGTCTCGGCCGCGCGCGCGAGCTCAGCGAATCCCGACATGGGCGGTCTCGTTCAGACCAGTGATGCGGGGGTGATCGGCAGCGATCGGACCCGCTTCCCCGTGGCCGAAAAGATCGCGTTGGCGATCGCCGGTGCGACCGCCGGGACCGGCGGTTCACCAGCACCGCTTGGCTCGTGGATTCCCGGCATGAAGTGCGTCTCCATCACCGGCATGTCGGTCATCGACGCCACACGATACTCGGCAAATGAGGTGCGCGAAGCTCGTCCCTTCGTGAAGCGCATGTCGCCATACAACGCGGCAGACAACGCCCACACGATTCCGCCTTCCACCTGGCCTGTGAGTCCGAGCGGATTGATAACGAGCCCGACGTCGAGTGCGGTGGTGATCTTCTTCACCCGAAGCAGTCCGCCGGGCGACACGAACACCTCGGCGACTTGCGCAACATAACTGCGATCATCGTACGACATGCACGCGATCCCACGACCGTGTCCTTTTTCCAGCGGGACGTGCCACCCGGACTTTTCCGCCGCGAGCATGAGCACGGCGCGCAACCGGTCCACGTCGACGCGCGACGCGGCGGGCTGTCCGGCGGCGGACGGCGCGGCAAAGTCGGCCTGACTTTTTTCGCTGAGCAGCTGCAGCCGGTACTCGAGCGGATCGCGCTGCGATGCGGCGGCGAGTTCGTCGAGAAACGATTCACGCGCAAACACATTCGGCACGAACTGAATCGCGCGCCACCATCCCATTTTCATGGGCGCGGGGACGTGGGTGTATTCCACGCGGAGATTGGGAATCGCGTACGGCACGTCGCGCGCGCCCAGCAGTTCCGCCTGCATGTACACGTCGCCGAACGAGGCCGTCACTGCCGTGGACGCGACACGATGGCGCCACGCGACGGGCATGCCGTTCGCGTCCACCGCCGCGCTGAGCTGTGCAGCGAACATAGGCTGGTACATGTCGTGCGCAAAGTCGTCCGGACGCGACCATACGAGTTGCACGGGCGCGCCCAACTGCTTCGACAAAAGCGCCGCGTCGGTCGCATACTCGGCCACAATGCGTCGCCCGAAACCGCCGCCGAGCAGTGGGACATGGACAGTAACCTGCTCAGGAGTGAGTGCGAGCGTCTTGGCCACGTTCTGCTGCACATCGCCCGGCTCCTGCGTGCCGACCCATAGCTCGCACGCATTCCTGGTCACATGCGCCGTACAGTTCTGCGGCTCCATGGTGGCATGCGCCTGAAATGGCGACTCATATGTGCCGGTGACTCGTCGTGTGCTCCCCGCAAGCGCGGCATCCACATCGCCGACATTGCGCGCCGTGATCCCGCCGGCCGTTTGCGCACGCGTGCGTAACGTCGTGCGAAAACGTGTGCTGTCGAATATGGCGTTTGGGCCGTCGTTCCATATCACCGCGAGTGCAGTACGTCCCTTCAACGCTGCCCACGTATTGGTCGCGACAACGGCAACGCCGGTCGGCAGCTCGATGATCTCGCGCACGCCGCTGACGGCCTTGGCTGCGGCGCGATTGAACGACGTCGGCTTGCTCCCCGGTACCGGTGGCATGGCGATCGTGGCGAAGAGCATCCCCGGAACGCGCACATCGAGTCCGTACGTCGCCGTGCCGCGCACGATTGCCGGCGCATCGATTCGGCGCATCGGCTTGCCGACGATCGGGTGTTCGAAGCGTCTGTCGTAGACTGGTGTTTGCGGGACGGGTAAAGCGGCCGCGGCAGCGACGAGTGCGCCGAAGGGGACGCGCCGGTTGGACGCGGTGTGCACCACCGCACCGTTCTGCGTGCGCAGTTCGGTGGCGGGCACGGCGAGATGCGCGGCTGCCGCGGCGACGAGCAGCTCGCGGGCCGCGGCGCCGGCGCGTCGCAGTGGTTGATACATGTCGCTGATGCTCGTGCTGCCGCCGGTGCCGAGCTTCGGGAACTGTGGCGAGGGCGTCGCTTGGACGAGGCGAATGCTGCGCCAGTCGGCGCCCAGTTCGTCGGCAAGAATCATGGGGAGCGCGGTGCGTACGCCTTGCCCCATTTCCGATCGCGCCACGGTGATGGTCACGGTGCCGTCGGCATCGATGCGCAGATACTCGCTGGGCGCGAGCGCGACGGCACGCGTGGCGTCATCAACCGCGACGCCGTTTTCATCGAGGCGACGGAGCGGTTGGGCGAGCGCGCTCGGGATGCCGATGATCAGGGCGCCGACGGCAGCGCTGCCGACCTTCAGAAAGTCGCGACGGTTGGTACGTGCGCCGTTCGTTGGGAGGAGGCTCATGCGTCGGTCTCCTTGCCACTGCGCGCGCCACCGGAGGCGGGCATGGGTGACTTGGCCAGCACGGCCGCGCGTTGGATGGCGCGCTTGATGCGCGGATACGTGCCGCAGCGACAGATGTTGGTGATCGCCGCATCGATCTGCGCATCGGTGGGCGACGGCGTGGTGCGCAGCAGCGCGGCGCTGGTCATGAGCACGCCCGCCTGGCAGTAGCCGCACTGCGCCACATCCTCCTCGAGCCACGCGCTCCGGCAGGCCTCGAGCAGCACGTCGCCGGTGCGCTCGATGGTGGAGATTTGCATGGTTGTCGCGCCGGCCACCGGCAGTTGGCACGAGCGCACGGCCGCCCCGTCGATCTGCACGGTGCACGCGCCGCACTGTCCCGCGCCGCAGCCGAACTTCGTGCCGGTCAGGCCGAGGAGATCGCGCAGAACCCAAAGGAGCGGGGTATCGGCGTCGGCAGAGACGGTTTGGGTGGCGCCGTTGATGGAGAGCGAATAGTCGGGCATGGCGCGGCGGGGAGGGGGCGGGGGGCGGGGAGCGGGGGGCGGGTTCTTGGTGGTTGCGTAGTACAGTATCGGAGATTGGGTCGCGGTGCACGGTCTGCGCGGCTGCCGACGGAGTTGGGGTGGGTGGGTCCGGCTACCCCGGGCGCGGGTCGCGGGCTGCGCGATCTTGCCTCGCTCTACTGCTGACCGACAACCGCGGCAAAACCGTCAACGCACCCCAACCCGTCTACATCGTCACCGCAATCTTCCCTGCAGCGCTATTGGATTCCATCAGCGCGTGCGCCTCTGCAATCCGTTCGAGCGGATAGGTGACATCGACCGGCGTAGTCACCGCGCCGCTGGCCAGCCAGGGCATGACCTCGCGGGCGAATGTCTGCGTGACGACGATCCGCTCCTCGAGCGGACGGCTCCGCAGCACGGTCCCACGCACGGTCAGCCGTCGCGCCAGCATATAGCGCAGATCCAGCGTGCTCTCCAGTCCGGCCAGCGTTCCGATGAGAATCAGGCGCCCCTTTGGCGCCAGTGCGGCGACACTTTCGCGGATGTAGTCGCCGCCAACGAGATCAAGCACCACGTCCACCCCGCGCCCCTGGGTCCACGGCTTGACGGCAGCGGCCAGCCAGCCCGGTGCGCCGGGTTGGGCGCCGTCGTGCATGCCAAGCGCTCGCGCCGAGTCGAGTTTTCCGGCGCTGCGAGCGGTGCCGTAAACCGTGGCGCCGAGTTGGCGGGCGATCTGGACGGCGGTGAGCCCGACGCCGCTGCCGATCGCGTGAATGAGCACCGTATCGCCGGGACGGAGGCCCGCCTGCGCGACCAGTGCGTCGTGCGCCGTGATGCACGCTTCCGCGCATGCACCCGCCGACTCCCAGTGCAGCGAGGGCGGCACGTCGGCAACGGCCCGTTCATGCGTCACCAGATACTCCGCGTGGGCTCCCCCGCCCACCAGTCCGCAGACCCGCGTTCCCAGCGGCCAAAGCGTCGCACCCCGACCGCCGGCCACCACCTCGCCGGCAAACTCGAGTCCGGGAATGTCCGCCGGGACGCCGGGTGGCGCGGGATAGCGTCCTGCCCGCTGCAGCACGTCGGCACGATTGAGCGCGGAGCCGCGCACCCGAACGAGGATTTCTCCGGCGCCGGGTATCGGCACTGGCCGACGCTGGACGGCGAGCACCTCGGGGCCGCCCGGCGTGGTGATGACCGCGGCGCGCATATCGGCAGGGAGCGTGTTGGGAGCGAGGTTGGAAGTCATCTCCGGAGTCTCACCCGCGCGTTCGTGACGTCAAGCGCCGCCTCGAAGGAGAGCCGCATGCCTCTTGGACGGCACCGTTCAGAACCAGACCCAGCTGTGTGCAAGTACCTACTTGCGTGCAAGCAAGTACTTGCATAACGTTTCCCGTATGATTGACGATCACCATCACCGGATTTTGCAGGCGGCTACCCGGGTGTACGCCCAACACGGGTGGAAAGGTGCCACGACGCGACGGATCGCCGAGGAGGCGGGCGTCAACGAAGTCACGATCTTCCGTCACTTTGGCTCGAAAGACGCCCTCCTCGATGCAGCGATCGTGGCCTCGGTCACGGAGCAGGACGCCATCCTGCCAACCGAACCCGTGGCGCCGGAAGCCGAGTTGTGCGAATGGGCGGTGGCCAAGCATGATGACCTGTCGCGCAGGCGGGTGATGGTGCGCCAGCTCATGAGCGATGCGGTCGATCGCCCGGAGGTGGCGGCGTGCGCCGGGCATGGACCAAACAGCGCGGCGGTGCAGCTGCGCGAGTATGTGGTCCAACTGCATCGCAACGGCTGGATCGCCAGGTCGAACGGCATTCAACCGGCTGAAGTGGGTGCGGCAGTCACGATGCTCATGGGCGCCGTCTTCTCCGATGCAATGAACCGCGACCTGATACCCGGCATGTTCCCGCAACCGCGTGACGAGACGTTGCGCGCCTATGTGCGGATTTTCCTGCGCGGACTTGGCGCACTGTCGCAACCCGCACACCCGACGGCGCGTACGGACCGACGTTCCAATTCTTCTCCTTCAACGATTATCAAATGATGTTCCCTGATCGCACCGGTGTGGCGTGGACGCGTCCCCGTCGCAGCCGCGTGCGCGCAACGCCCATGGTGCTGGCGTCTGCAGCGCCGCTGCTGTGCATTCCACTGCTGTCCATTCCATTGCTGTGCCTCCCACTGACGGCCGTGACGGCGCAGCGGCCGGGGTCGGCCACGAGCGGGACGTCCGGCGCACCGGTTGCACTGACGCTGCTCGAGGCGTTGCGCCTCGCGACGGGCGAAAGCGAAACGATCGGTCTCGCGCAGGCCGGTGTACAACGCGCGAACGGACAGCAGTATCAGGCGCGCTCCGCGCTGCTGCCGCAGTTGGGCACGACACTCAACTGGCAGAAGGCGCTCGAAAATCAGTTTGCCGCCATCACGGAGCGCGCCGGCTCCGGCAACAACAACGGCGGCGGCGCGGACACCAGCAACGCGACCAACCCGCTGACACAGATCTTCGCGTCGCCGTACACCATCACCTTCGGCCTGACGGCGTCGCAGCCGCTCTTCACCGGCGGTCGCGCGACGGCCAATATCCGCGCCGCGCGCAGCAGCCGTGAGTCGGCAGAGATCGGCGTGACCAGCGCACGAGCGCAAGTACAACTCGGTGTGACCGAAGCGTACTACGACGCCGTCCTCGCCGACCGGCTCGTGCAGATCGCCGAATCGTCGCTCGTACAGTCGGAGCGCACGCTGCGCCAGATCCAGCTCACGCGCAGTGTGGGCTCGGCATCGGAGTTCGAACTCATCCGCGCCCGCGTGACGCGTGACAATCAGCGTCCCAACTGGCTGCAGCAGCGCACCAATCGCGATCTCGCGTATGTGCGGCTGCGCCAGTTGCTGAACATGCCGCTCGATCGCGCACTCACACTCTCCGATGGCATCGCGGAGTCCGCACCACCAGCCGGTCCGACGGCAGCGGCGGCGCCGATCACCACGGTGAATGTGGACGCGGCCGAAGTGCTGGCGATCGATCCACGCGTGCGTGAAGAAGTGGCGCGCGTGCTCGCGTCGGCCGACACGGGCGCGCTCGGACGTGCGCCGGTGCGTCAGGCGATGAAGGGCGTGGAAGTGGCGAAGCAGCAGTTGCGGGCGAGTCGCGCGTCACGCTTGCCGACGATCAGTGCCAACACGAATTATCAGCGCTTCGCTTACCCGAGCAACGGTTTGCCCAACTCGCTGGCAAGCTTCTTCCCCAACTGGACGGTGGGCGTGGGAGTCTCCTTTCCGTTTTTCACCGGCGGACGGGTGAAGGGTGAGTTGATGGCCGCTGAAGCATCCGTCAGGGAAGCGGAACTCCGTTTGCAGCAAACAGAGGAAGGGGCATCGCTCGATGCGCGACAGTCGGTGGCGCAGCTGGAGCAGGCGGAAGCGGCGTGGCAGGCGAGCATCGGTACGGGGGAGCAGGCGACGCGCGCGTACGACATCGCCGAAGTCCGATTCCGTGAAGGCATTTCGACGCAGCTCGAGTTGTCCGAGACGCGGGTGCAGTTGCAGCAGGCGCAGGCCAACCGCGCGAGGGCCGCACGAGATCTTCAGGTCGCCCGCGTGCGTCTGCAGCTGCTGCGCGATCTGCCATTGGCCGGAGCAGCGCAGGGCGCAACGCAGGGCGCAACGCAGGGCGCAACGCAGGGCGCGCCGCCGAGTACGCAGGGCAGCACACCAAGCGGGTCTCCAAGCGGCGCACCCGGCGGCGCGCAATCCACTGGTTCCTCTTCGCCTACAGGCAACACCCCATGACGACGACATTGCGCCATACGGCGGCGCCCATAATGACGCTGCTCGCACTCGCACTGACGCTCAGCGCCTGCGGCAAGAAGACGGATGAAGCGGCCAGCACGACGCCCCCTGCACAGACGATCGGTCCGGACAATGTCGCGGTCGCCCGCAACGACACGCTGCGCAGCGGTCCGGCCATTTCCGGCACCCTCGTGGCCGAGCGCGAAGCACGCATTCGCGCGGAAATCGGCGGTCCCATGCTGCAGACATATGTCGAGCAGGGTGAACGGGTCGCGGCCGGCGCCGCACTCGGCCGCATCGACGACGCGTCCCTCCGTGACGCCGAACTCTCCGCCAAGTCGCTGGTGACGCAGGCAACCGTCGCCTCCGAGCAGGCGTCGCGGGAGCTCCAGCGCTCCAGGACGCTCGTGGCAGCCGGTGCGATCGCCGAACGCGACGTGGAATCGTCCGAACGCGCCAACCTCACGGCGCAGGCTCAGCTGGCGGACGCGAAAGCACGACTGTCCATAGCGGTGAAGAACCTGCGCAACGCGACCGTGCGGGCGCCATTTGCCGGCGTGGTTGCTGAACGTGCGGTGAGCCCGGGCGACATCGTCGCGCCCGGAACGGCACTGTTCACGATCATCGATCCGCGCAGTTTGCGGCTTGAGGCGTCTGTGCCGACTTCGGCGCTCGGCGATGTGCGGTTGGGTGCACCGATTCTGTTTACCGTGAACGGGTTCTCGTCGCGCGTGCTCGAAGGCAAGATCACGCGGATCAGCCCTGCCGTGGACCCGCAGACCAAGCAGGTGCGTTTGCTGGCCAGTGTGCCGAACGAAAAAGGGCAGCTGGTCTCCGGCCTCTTCGTTGAAGGGCGTATCGCGTCAGAGAAGCGGGTTGGCATCATGATCCCCGAGCAGGCGATCGACCAGACGGCGGTGCGTCCGTATGTGGTGCGTCTCAAGGCCGGCAAGGTGGAGAAGGTCGATGTGGAGCTTGGTGTGCGCGACGAAGCGGCGTCGATGTTCGAGGTGAAGTCGGGGATTGCCAGCGGCGACACGGTACTGCTGGGTGCGGCGCGCGGCATCTCCGTTGGCACAGCGGTCGTGGTTTCCGCGCCAGCGGATGCGTCCGCGACACCCGCGACGGCGACACCCGCGACGGCGACACCCGCGGCTGCATCCAAGAAGAACTGATCGCGAAGACGTCCTGATCTTTCAATAGAGGCACCACGAATGTTCATCTCAGACTTCGCAATCAAGAAGCCGCTGGTCACCGTCGTCGCCATGCTGACGCTGGCAGGCTTCGGCCTGGTCTCGCTGTTTCAATTGCAGACGGACGAGTTCCCCGAAGTGCAGCCACCGATCGTGCTCACGACCATCGTGTATCCAGGGGCCTCGCCGGAGCAGGTGGAACGCGAGATTCTTGAGCCGGTCGAAGAAGCAATCCAGTCAATCTCCGGGGTGAAGTCGATCAACGGTGAAGCGCGCGACGGTTTTGCGCAGATCGTCACGCAGTTCGTGTACACCAAGGATCTGCAGGATGCGACGCAGGAAATTCGCGATGCGATCGGTACCAAACGTCAGGATCTGCCGCAGGAAATGGAGGAGCCGATCCTCAAGAAGTTCAGCCCGACGGATGCGCCGATCGTCACGCTGTCGCTGTTCTCGACGTCGCTCACCCCCGCCGAACTCACGCGCATCGCCGATCCGGGGATCACGCGCGAACTGCGCTCGATTGCCGGCGTCGCCGACGTCAGCGTGACCGGTTCGGTGAAGCGCGAGCTCACGGTCAACCTCGATCCGCAGCGCTTGCAGGCGGCGGGGGTGAGTGTGCCGCAGGTGGTGCAGGCCTTGCAGCAGGGCAATCTCGCGGTGCCCGTGGGCCGGGTGAACAGCGCACTCGACGAGCGCACCATCCGCCTGCAGGGCCGTCTGGACGGACCGCAGGATTTCATGCAACTTGTGGTCGCCGAAAAGGGCGGACGCGTGGTGCGGTTGGGTGATGTGGCCACCGCCGAAGACGGCATTGAAGAGCAGCGCACGCTGGCGCTCTTCAATGGCAAGGATGCCGTGGGCATCGAGATCAAGAAGACGAAGGGCTACTCCACCACAGCCGTGGCCGAGGCCGTCTTCGAGAAGGTGGAAGCGTTGCGTCCGACGTTGCCGGCCGGCGCGCAGCTGGATGTGGTGAAGAACAAGGGAGAGCGCGTCGAGAACTCGGTGGACAATGTGCAGAGTGCGCTGATTGAAGGCGCGCTGTTGACGGTGCTTGTCGTGTTCCTGTTCCTCAACTCGTGGCGCTCGACGGTGATCACCGGTCTGGCGCTGCCGGTATCCGTACTGGCCAGCTTCATCGCGGTATGGTCGTTCGGCTTCACGCTGAACACGATGTCGTTGCTGGGTCTCTCACTCGCCATCGGCATTCTGATCGACGACGCGATCGTGGTGCGCGAGAACATCGTGCGACACGTCGAGATGGGAAAGGATCACTACACCGCCGCGCGCGAAGGCACCGACGAAATCGGACTGGCGGTCGCCGCGACGACGTTTTCGATCATCGCAGTCTTCGTGCCGATCGCGTTTCTGCAGGGCGAGTCGGGACAGTGGTTCAAGCCATTCGCGCTCACCATTGCCTGTTCCGTGCTCGTGTCGTTGTTCGTCTCGTTCTCACTCGACCCGATGTTGTCGGCCTACTGGCCTGATCCGCATCTCGAAGAGCATGAGAAGTCGTGGATCACGAAGCAGCTCGACAAGTTCAATCACTGGTTCAACGGACTCGCCAACGGCTACCGCGGCGTCATCGGTTGGGCGCTCGACCACCGCGCGGCGATGGTGGGACTCGCGGTGCTGAGCTTCGTCGGCGCGCTGGCGTTGCCAGCCACGGGGCTCGTCGGTGGTGGCTTCTTCCCGCTGGAAGACAACGCGGAGGTGCTGATGACGGTGGAAACGCCGCCGGGCGCCAACATCGACTATCTGCGGCAGAAGGTCACGGAGACGATCAACATCGCCGGGAAATACCCCGAGACGAAGTACACCTTCGTCACCGCCGGTGGCGCGAGTGGCGCGGTGGATCTGGCCAGTATCTACGTGAAGCTGTCGACCAAGGCCGAGCGCAGGTCGAGTGGGCAGCGTGGTGCCGAGGAGTTGGCCGCACAGATGCGTGACGATGTGCAGGGAATCGGCGGGGCCAGCGTGGCCGTCTTCACCAACGACTTCGCCGGGCAGGAGAAGCAGATCTCGATCGAGCTGCGCGGCAACGACAAGGCGGCGTTGCAGTTCGTGGCCGATCAGTACATGGCGGCCATGAAGTCCACGCCGGGCGCGGTGGACGTGGGGCTGAGTACGAAGGGGCAGAAGCCCGAACTGACCGTGCAACTCGATCGCGGGCTGACCGGCGCGCTTGGCTTGAGCGTAGGACAGGTGGCGCAGGCAATCCGACCGGCCTTTGCTGGACTGGACGCGGGCGATTGGGTCGATCCGACGAACCAAACCCGCAAGGTCATGGTGCGTTTGTCGCCCGAATCGCGAGCCAAGGGCTCCGATCTGGCGTTGTTGCCGATCGGCATCGGCACCGGACCGGACGCGCAACTGGTACCGCTGCAGCAGGTGGCCACGATCAGGAGCGAACTCGGACCGGCCGTGGTGAACCATCTCGATCGCTACAACGTGATCAAGGTGCAGGGAAACATCGCCGGACGTTCGCTCACCGAGGTGGTGAACGAACTGAACGAAAAAACCGCCAAAATTCCGTTGCCGCCGGGCGTGCAACTCTCGACCGGTGGACAGGCGGAGCAGCAGGCGGAGGTCTTCTCGAGCGTGTTCATCGCGCTTGGCGTCGCGGTGGCGCTGATGTACCTGATTCTCGTGGTCCAGTTCGGGTCGTTCCTCGATCCGATCGCGATTCTCATCTCGCTGCCGTTGTCGTTGATCGGCGTGATGGGTGCGCTGGCGATCACGGGGAACACGATCAACATCATGAGTCTCATCGGCGTGATCCTGTTGTGCGGCATCGTGGCCAAGAACGCGATCCTGCTCATCGATTTCGCCAAGTGGGCGCGTGAGAAGAACGGCATGCCGTTGCGCGAAGCACTGATCGAGGCCGGCGCGATCCGTTTGCGTCCGATTCTCATGACGACGTTCGCCCTGATCGCCGGCATGATTCCCGTCGCCCTCGGCAATGGCGAAGGCGCGCAGTTCCGCGCACCGCTCGGCGTGGCGGTGATCGGCGGCGTGATCACCTCTACGGTGCTGACTCTGCTTGTCATCCCGACGTTCTACGAGATCTTTGACGACATGCGGACCGGTTTCTCGCGCCGTGTCGGACTCACTCCGCCGCATACGGGGCAATTCCGCACTTTCGAGGCCCCCGTGCCCGGCGTCGGCGATTGACCGTCGGTAGATTGCGGGCAGGCTGTCCTGCCTGATTCCGGATGGGGGCCCACGGCGACATGCCCTGGGCCCCCATTTCGCTTCCCCTCGCCTCGCACGATGCTGTCACCCTTCCGATTCCTCCCTCTGCTCATCGCCGCGTCTCGGGTGACCGGTGCGCGAGGATATCAGGGAGCGGGGTTTGTGGAATCGCTGGTGAACAGCCCGTGGGCCTACTGGGCGCTCGGACTGTCCACGTGGGTCACCGAGGAACTCGCGCCGATCCTGGGCGGGATTGCGGCCAACGAAGGGGAGTTGGACGTCACGAAAGTCATTGTCGCGATCAGCATTGGCGGCTGGCTTTTCACGCTGACGTTGTACACCCTCGGCCGACTCAAGTGGGACGGAATCCGCCGGCGGTGGCCGCGAACGCGCGCCACGGGCACGGTCGCGCTCCGGGTGGTGGCGCGAAACCCCATCTCGGCGTCGCTTTTCGTGCGCTTCGCATTCGGGCTGCGGCTGGTGCTGCCGATGGCCTGCGGCGCGGCCCGCGTTCCCTTGGCGATCTACCTGCCGGCCACGGCGGCCGGATCGATCGTGTGGACGGTGCTCTTCACCGCGATCGGGTATGCCGCCGGTGAGGCCGCGGTGCGGATGATGGGCCATTTCGGTCGCGTCGGTCAGGTGATCGGTGCGATTCTCGTGACAGCGCTCGTGCTGGGCTTTCTGCGCTGGAACAAGCGGCGCACCGAGCGCAAGCAGAAAAAGCGGAACGACGCGGCGAAGCGGGCGACGACTGAGGCAGAGGCGAGTACGAGGGTAGCGAAAGAGCACAGGGCACCGTGAACCACCCAACACGGATAACTCAGGCAGCGAAAACCAGCCAGTCATGAGCTTTGAGTGAAAGCTGTGAGTGGGTAGTGACACCATGCCTGCAGTCACCAAGGCATTACAGCTGCCACGCATCACGCAGTGCTGGGTGGTTTTGAGAGCTGGGTGGTCGGCTGCTGCTCCGCCGCCAGCACCTGCTTCGCCGCCGCCCGTAGCTCACTCCACGCCAGTTCGATGTGCTCACGCGCCGTGCGTACATTACCGATCGCCAGTCGCAGCGTGTACTTGCCGTTGAGCTTCGAGTGCGACAGGTACACCGCGCCACCGGCGTTGACGCGCTCCATGATCGCGGCGTTCATCGCGGCGATCTGCGCTTCGTCGGCACCGGGAGGGGCGTAACGGAAGCACACCAACGACAGCGGCACCGGCGCCATGAGCTCCCATTCGCCTTCGTAATGCACCATGCCGGCAAATTCGCGCGCGAGCTCGCAATGCACTCGAATACGCTCGGCCAGACCGTCGGCACCGTACGCGCGCAGCACCATCCAGAGCTTGAGCGAACGGAAGCGTCGACCGAGCTGAATGCCGTAGTCCATCAGATTCACGACCTCGTTCGGTCCTCGCGTGACGAGATACTCGGGCAACAGTGCGAACGCCTGCTTGAGTGCCTGCGGCCGCGTGGTGTAGAGCACCGAACAGTCCATCGGCGTGAACAGCCATTTGTGCGGGTTGACCACCAGCGAGTCGGCGCCATCTACTCCGTCCATGAGGTAGCGCAGTTCGGGCACGATCGCGGCCACGCCACCGTACGCGGCATCGACATGCACCCAGCAGTTAGACGCACGCGCAATCGCGATGATCGACGGGACGTGGTCGATGCTGGTCGTACTCGTGGTGCCGACGGTCGCCACCACCGCAATCGGTCGATATCCGGCGGCGACATCCGCCTCGATGGCGCGTCGCAGGTCGTCCATACGCATGCGGAATGCGTCGTCGGCGGGAATCTTGACCAGGTTGTCGTGGCCAAGCCCGAGCGCGATGACCGCCTTGTCCACGGAGGAGTGTGCATGCTCCGAGCAATAGACGCGTAGGCGTGGCAGGTCGGCGCGCGCGGCCATCCCATGAGCCCGAATGTCGAAGCCGGCGACTTCGCGTGCGGCGGCGATCGCGTAGAAGGTGCTCACCGAGGCGGTGTCCGTGATCTCACCAAACCAGCCGTCGCCCAACCCCATAAGCTGCCGGAGCCAGTCCAGCGTAACCTGTTCGAGCTCGGTGACGGCGGGGCTCGTGACCCACAGCATACCGTTCGCGTTCAGTCCGGCCGCGAGCAGTTCACCAAGGATCCCGGGATAGGAACCCGAATTGGCGAAGTAGGCGAAGAAGCCCGGATGATTCCAGTGCGTGATGCCGGGAAGGAGCGTCTCTTGCACATCGCGCAGCATGTCGCCGAGCGGCTCGCCGGTGACGGGCGCGGATGCCGGCAATGCCGCCCGAATGTCCCCCGGCGCTACGCGGCTCATGACGGGCTGCCGCTCGGGGTGTTCGAGATAGTCCGCAATCCAATCGACGGCCGCATGTGCCGCCGCGCGGAACTCGTCGGCGGAGAGATCGCCGGTCTGTGGAGTGTCAGGCATCGGGTGCGCGCGTTGCAGTGGCAAGGTGGGGGGACGGCGAATCGCACTCATGGCGGCGCGAGCCGCAGATTCCAATGCGTGCGCAGGTATTCTTCGAGCACGAGCGCGGTGACGTCGGCGAATCGTGCGCGATTGGCGGCGTTGTCGCGCACGCCGGTGAAGTTCGCCTCGATCTGTACGCCGCAGATGTTGCCGTTGGTGGTGCCGCCGAGTGCCGTGGCATCGGCCCCGCAACTGTGGCGTCTGGTGTTGTCGCCGCCGTTGAAGTAGTCCGTCCCGTTGATGCGCGGATCGCTCGCGCTGGGCACCGCAGGGAAGCCGTTGTTGGCGTAGAGCGTGCCCAGACTGGTCGCTCCTCGCAGCAGTGCGGAGAAGCCAAGCGGCGAAAATTGTGAGAGCGTGCGAATGCCCGACGCGTTCTCGAAGGACGCAACGGCATCGAGCGCAGCGTCGGTGCGGTCGAGATCCGTTCCGGTCAACAAGTAGCCCAGCTCAAGACGCTGGAGCGCGTGGCCATGGCCATGCATGTCCATGTACCACCCCTTGGCACTCGCTTGCAGCACCGCGCCCTTGGCGATGTCGATGAATGCCTGCCACTCGGCCAGTGCCGTTGCCGCCTCCGGGTTGCCGCACGCGGCCTCGGCCGGGAGTCGGTTCGGGTCGAGTTTGCGGCGCGACAGGTTGCTGATGATGATATGCGGATACGTGCCGAACTTCGCGAAGAAACGCTGCTGCATCACGCGCACGAGATCGGCCGTGTTGGCGTCGGTGACCGTCGTGGCGATGCCTCCGCAGGCGGCCGCGGTGCGATCGGGAATCGATGCGGGCGTGAGCGCCCCGCCGTGGGGCGCGGTGAGCACGACCGGCGCATTGCCGGCCACGTATTCGATGTAGTTGTTGCGCCCGAAGTAGGTCTGCCCCGCCACGTAGCGTGCTGGCGCCGTGACCGTGAGACCCACGCTTCCCGCCACACTGCCGTTCGCGGCGGCGACCGTCGCGCTGATCGTGGCTGTGCCGGCGGTCATGGCGGTCACGAGGCCGTTCATGGAAACCGTGGCCACCGTCGCGGCGCTGCTGGTCCAGGTCACAGCGGCGGCCATGTTTCGACCCTGCTGATCGCGCACGACCGCGGCCAGTTGTGTGGTTGCACCAACGGCCAGCGAGGTCGAGCCTGTGGAGACCAGCACCGTGGCCGCTGCCGGGGCGAGAACCGGTGGTGTGATGGGTGCGGCGCTGTTCCCGCCGCTGCAGGCAATGGGGAGCGCAGCCAGAAGCACGCGCAGAATGCGCAGGCCGCGTGGTGACATTTTCATGATATGGCGGCGACATGCGCACTGGCCGGAGGTGACGCACATTGGCGGACGCGCGGAGGGGAGAGGTGAAGGCACGGTGCACGAGAACGGACTTGGTCCCTGCCGAAAGGTGCGCGCGGGACCGCCGAAACGTGGCCTGATTTCTGCTCCACCATTGCTGAATGACAGCAGTCATCAACAGAACACCGATCGACGGACACCGATGCGCGGGCGCCGGGAGTGCGGGCCGTGGCAGAATGCCTGCCCCGCTGACCGTTGACTCTCCCTCTCCCGGAATGTCGCGTTGCGCTCTGTGCTCGTTCCCCGCTGCCCGACACCGACTCTTGCCCCGAGAAATCTCATGATCACGTCGTTCTTCAAGTCGTTCGCACGCGTTGTTGCGATTGCCGCCGTCTTCACCGCGTGCGGTGGCGGATCTGATGGTGGGACGACGCCGCCGCTGCCCGCACCGACCGTGCAATCGGTCTCCATCACGCCCGCGAGCGCCGTGCTCACGAGCGTCGGCGCGACGCGGGCGCTGACGTCGGAGGTGCGACTCTCGAATGGGTCGGCCGGGACGCAGACTGTAACGTGGACGAGTGGCGATGCGACGATCGCAACGGTGTCGGCGACGGGCTCCGTGACCGCCGTTGCGCGCGGCCAGACATCGGTGACGGCGACGGTCGGATCGGTGTCCGGCAGCGCCACGATTGTGGTTGTCACGTCACAGACGATCACCGTGATGCCGTCGACAGCGACACTGACCTCGCTGGGCCAGACCGCGACGCTGACCGCGACGCTGACCGCGGAGGTGCGTCTCTCCAACGGAGAGTATGAGCGCGCAGACCGTGACGTGGGCGAGCGCCACGCCGGCCGTCGCGACGGTTAACGGCAACGTGGTGACCGCGGTAAGCAACGGCAGGCGACGATCACGGCGGCCATCGGCACCCTCACCGGAACGGCGACGGTCACCGTGCAGCAGCAGGTGGCCACGGTAACGCTGCTGCCGGCGGATACGGCGGTGAAGGGACCGTTTCGGCTGCGTGCCGCCGTGCGCGACGCACGCAACAATCCGGTTACCGGTGGCGCAGTTCAATACACATCGCTCGCGCCGACCATCAACGCCGTCGATTCCACCGGACTGCTCACACCGCAATCCACCGGCGTGGCGCGCGTTCGCGTGACGGCCGGCGGCATCTCCGTCACGTCGATCGTGCGCACCGTCTGGAACGTGCAGCAGCTCAGCGATCTTTTCCCGCTCTACGAGTTCGAGGCGACAGCGGGGACGCGTCGCGCCGTCTCCGATGTGGATCAGGCGCATGCGACCACTCGCGCCGCGCGCCTGAGCGAGGTTTCCGCGTATCTCAGCAGCATCCTGCCCACCACAGGACCGGCCGATACGCGAATGTACTTCACCACGTGGCGTCCCATCTGGGTGGAGTTCATTCGTTTCTGTGGCGGACTGGATCTGCCGAATCAGACGGCGTGGACACAGTGCCCGACACCGGTGAGCCGCCATTTCTTCGTGTCGGAAGGCGCCGTCGATACGCAACTGATCGGCCGATTCCTGACACGTCAGGCGCTCCTCGCCAGCAACGCGACGGCGGCCGCGTTCCCCTGGTTTCTGGAAGGGATGAGCGGCTGGACCGCGGCGAGCACGTTCGCCGGATCGCAGATCACCGGCGTTGTCTCACCGGTGGCGGTCGCCGACTGCAAGGCCGGGAACACAGCGAACAATCTGGCGTCGCTGGACACGCTGGCGCGCACCGCCAACGTCAATTACTACGTGACTCTCGCGCAGCGCACGCCGGTTGCGGTGCGGAGTGCGCAGGCGGTGATGTTCGTCAGCTATCTCGCGAGGGAGTATCCGGCGGCGCTGGCCGCCGTGTTCGCCGAGATGCGGGCGAAGGCCCCGGCGGGCATCGACAACGATGCGCTGATCGCACTGCTGCTCACGCAGACCGGTCGAACGATCGCACAGCTCGACGCGGGCTATCTTGCATACGCGCGAACGTTCTAAGGTCGGCGCTTCGTTATGATGCGTCGCGCTCGCGTCACCTACGACGCGGGCGACTCGCCGGCGTCGCGCGGCATCGCGCGGCCCACGATGATGCTGATGTTGTCGGTGCCGCCGCCATCCAACGCGTCCTGCAGCAGCTGTTCACACACGTCGCGCGCCGACGTCATCTGCGCGAGCCGTTCGGCGATCCGTTCGTCGCTGACGTGCTTCGTCAATCCGTCGCTGCACAGCAGGTGAACATTTCTCCAGTCGGCGCGCAGTCGGGTCACCACGGGCGTGGTGGTCTCCCCACCAATGGCGCTCGAGAGCACGTTCGAGAAGTGCGAGCGCGCCGCGATGGCCCGTGTGAAGACGCCCTGATCGACGAGATCCTGCGCCAGCGTCTGATCGCGCGTGAGCTGGGTCAGCGCACCGTCGCGATACAAGTAGTAGCGGGAGTCGCCCACCTGCAGCAGATAGTACCACGGCCATAAACCGAGAAAGAGTGTGAGTGTGGTCGCCATGGCGCGGCCGTCCCCTTCGCGCGCCGCGCGCTCCACCACGGCCTGATGGCAGCGCATGGCGGCGGCCTGCAACTGCTCGATGAACTCGGCGTCGGAGCCGCCACTGCGGTCGTAGACGCGCAGACTGCTCGACACGTACTGCATCGCGATCTCGAGTGTCGTCTCGCTCGCTTTCTCCCCGCCGGCCAGTCCGCCCACGCCGTCGGCGACCATGGCAAGGATCGCCAAACGTTCGTCCGCTTCGTGCAGCTTGGTCTCATCCGTCAGGCTGGTCTGCAGCACCTCGACGCGTCGATGCACCGTGGAGACGAGGAAGTGATCCTCGTTGTTTGGGCGGACGCGGCCTGCATGGGTCAGTCCGTAGACCTCGATTTCGTCATCGCGCGGACGACGCATCGAGTCGGGAGAGGCGGTGTCGCGGAGGGAATCGGTCACGATCGTCGGGCAAAGGCGCGGACGCGTTGCGAATCGGGAGGACCGCCGGAACATACGTCCGGCGCGGCAGTCGTCGAGCAGTTGGCGTGCCAGCGTGGCACAACCGTTGCGCGTGTTGAGCTCATGCGGACTCGGGCGTGTCGCGCGGCACCACCGGTACAACGACCCGCCGTCCGTCGCGATAGGCGCGCACGCCGTCGATGGTGTCGTGCAACAGGAGCACGGCATCACGTCGGCCGTAGCGCTGCATGAGGTCGAGCATGAGGTGCGCCTCGCCGCCCCAGGGATAGCCGAAAACGACATCGAAGTCGTCGAGTGCCCGTCCGAGTTGCAGATACCCCGACGGCCCGACGCCGGTTCGTACGGCTTGCGCATCGTCCGGCACATCGGTGCTCACGCGCGCCTTCGACGTCCAGCGATAACCGGTGGGGAGGAAGCTTCCGGTGACGAACTGCGCGCGCGAATCGAAACGCGTTGCCAGCGCGCGCGCGGTGCGCACCAGCGCGCCGTCCAGTTCGATGCCGCAGGCCTCGAAGCCCAGCAGGTCGGCCATGATGGTGATGACCCCCGTGGCGGACCCCCACTCCAGAAATCGCTGACCGGGGGCGCGATGCGCGACGAGGGCGGCGCGCACGACGTCGTAGTCGGCGGCCACGAACGGGTGAAAGCCACGCGCCCGCACTGTCGTATCGAAGCGCTCCCAGAGCGCCCACCCCTCCACGCACAGCGCGTCGAGGCGGGCGTGCACGGCGGCGACGTCGTGGCGTCGGAGCTCCGGGGTGTGGGCCGTGGCAATCGTGTTGAAGAGTTTCCTGGAGCTCGTCATCGTGGCAGGGGCGGCAGTGACATCGGTGCGGAAACGTAGCCCGACGTCGCCGTCGGCGGACGCCGTCAGTAGCTTCTTCGCCCAGGCCCCCGAACATCCCTCCCCTCCGTCGCCTGTCGATGAAACGCCGCACCTTCCTGCAGCAGTCCGCTGCGCTGCTCGCCGTGCCATTGCTCCCCTCAGCGTCTTCCGCGGAGGGACAGGGGGCGACTGGCCGCCGCAGCGGGGCGGGGAGAGTCGCCGCGATGCAGCGCGCGCCGCTCCGCGTGAATGGAACGCGGCTGAACGGCTGGCTGACGGCCTTCGACCGCATTGGCCGTACGCCCACGGGGATCAATCGAGTCGCGTACTCGATGGCCGATCTGGAGGGACGCCGCTACACGCTCGAGTTGTTCGAGCAGGCCGGACTCACGCCGCGCATCGATTCGGCGGGAAACATTTATGGCCGTCTGGCCGGCACCGACGCCGCGGCCAAGCCCATCCTCATCGGGTCGCATGTGGACTCGGTCACCGATGGCGGCAACTTCGACGGACCGGTGGGGTCGTTCGCCGCGATCGAAGTGGCGCGCACTCTGCGAGAGCAGAGCGTCGCGCTCAGGCATCCGCTCGAGGTCGTGGTCTGGCAGAACGAAGAGGGCGGGACGATGGGCAGCAAGATCGCCATCGGCGAGTTCACCGACGCGGATCTGGGGAAGGTGGCGCGTTCGGGCGTGACGATCCGCGACGGCATCGGACTGATCGGCGGTGATGTGGCGCGGCTTTCCGAATCGGTGCGCAAGCGGGGCGACATTGCCTGTTACATCGAACTGCACATCGAACAGGGCGGCCTGCTTGAGAAGGCGGGGCTGCAGATCGGCGTGGTGCAGGGAATCGTGGGGCTGCGCTGGTTTGAAGTGACGATCACGGGGTTCGCCAATCACGCCGGTGCCACCCCTATGGATCAGCGGCAGGACGCGATGCTCGCCGCGGCCAGGTTCACCGTCGCGGTGAACGACGCGATGCTCGCCGAACCGGGTCGGCAGGTGGCGACGGTCGGTCGCCTGAACGTGTCGCCAAACACGACGAATGTGATTCCCGGGCAGGTCGTCCTGACCGTCGACCTGCGTGACCTCGACCGGGTCAGGTTGGCGCACTTCACGCAAACGTTTGAACGGTTGGGTCGTGAGATCGGTAAGACGACGGGAACAACGTTCGGCTTCAAGCGACTCGTGGACAGCGAGCCGGCGCTGGCCGATACGCGTGTGATGGGATGGATCGAGGGAAGCGCGGAGCTGCTGGGGCTGAGCAAGCAGCGCATGCCCAGTGGCGCGGGGCACGACGCGCAGGAGATCGCCCGCATCGCGCCGATGGGGATGATCTTCGTGCCGAGTGTCGGTGGAATCAGTCACTCGCCCAGGGAATTCACCAAGGCGGAGGATGTGGCGCGTGGCGCCGATGTTCTGCTCAACGCCGTCGTCGCCGCCGATCGCGCGTGAGCGCGCGTGGTCGTGTTGCACCGTTCTACCTTTCACAGACCCGTTTCCCGAGGACCATGATGATGCTTCGACGCGCTCTCACAGCCGCGACGTTTTTCTCCGGGTTGGCCGCCCCGTTGGTCGGCACGCCGCCGAGCGCCCAGTCGCCGGTGCTCAAGTCCACGCAGCACGACTATCGCGTGGTGACCGTCGTGGACGGGCTCGTGAATCCGTGGGGGATGGCCTTTCTCCCCGGCGGGGACATGCTCGTGACCGAGCGACCGGGGCGACTGCGCCTCATTCGCGGCGGCAAGCTGCTGCCCACGCCGGTCGAAGGCGTGCCCGCGGTGGTGGTGCGCGGACAGGGGGGGCTGCTCGACGTCGCACTGCACCCCAACTTCGCGACGAACAAGCTGGTCTACCTGACATTCTCCAAGCCGATGGATGGCAGCGCGGCGACCACGGCGGTCGTGCGTGGCACGTGGGCCAACGACAAGCTGACGAACGTGCAGGAAATTTTCGTTGCTGACACGAAGGGCGCGCCGGGCCATTTCGGATCGCGCCTCGCGTTCGACAAGAACGGTTTCATGTTCATCTCCGTCGGTGATCGGCAGGCGCCGCCGTCGGGCGACCTGGCGGCGCATCCGGCGCAGGATCTCACCAATCATCAGGGCAAGATCATCCGCCTGCACGATGACGGGCGCGTGCCGGCTGACAATCCGTTCGTCGACCGCGCCGGCGCGAAGAAGGAGATCTGGAGCTACGGGCATCGCAATCCGCAGGGTGTCGTGATGCACCCGGTCACCGGCGACCTGTGGGAAGTGGAGCACGGACCGCAGGGCGGCGATGAGCTCAACCTGATCAAAAAGGGCGCCAACTACGGCTGGCCCGTGATCGGCTTCGGCGTCAACTATGGCATGGGCGCGCGCATTCACGAGTCCACGCGCAAGCCTGGGATGGAGCAGCCGATCAACGTCTGGGTGCCGTCCATCGCGACGTCGAGCGTGATGGTCTACAGCGGCGACAAGTTCCCGTTCTGGAAGGGAAGCTTTTTCGTCACCGGACTGGCCGGCGAACAGCTGTCACGTCTGACGCTCACCGGCGAAACCGTCGACGTCGCGGATATCCTGCTGCGAAAGAGGGGCCGACTGCGCGATGTGGCAGAGGGGCTCGATGGATTCATCTACGTCGCGATCGACGACAACTCCGGCAAGCCGACGCCGATCGTGCGCCTCGAGCCGGTCGCGCGGAAGTAGTCATGGTGTGCGACGGTCGTCGTGAGGCCGTACGTCGCGCGGGTGCGCGCGCGGCGCGGCGCCTCGTCGCGGCGTTTGCGGCGTTCTCGCTGCTGACACCGGCGGCGTTCGCGCAGCCGGCGACGGTGAAAGCGTTCACAGGCGCCACGCTCATCGACGGCACCGACCGCGCACCGATTCCGAACGCCACGATTGTCGTGCGCGACGGACGCGTGGTTGCCGCCGGTGCTGCGGCCTCGGTCGCTGTTCCCGCGGGCGCCGAACGCACGTCGCTGAACGGTAAAGTCATCATGCCCGGCCTGATCAACGTGCATGGGCACGTGAATGCGCCCGCTGATCTCAGCACCTACGCCGCCTACGGCGTCACGTCGGTCTATTCGTTGGGCGGCGAACCGGCGTCGGTCTTTGCCGCACGCGCCGCGCAACGCACGCCGACCCTCGATCACGCGCGCGTCTGGCTGGCCGGACCGGTGCTCACGCCACGGACCCCCGACGACGCACGGTCACTGGTCGCCGATGTCGCCGCGCAAGGCGTGGACATCGTCAAGATCCGCGTCGACGACAACCTCGGCACATCGCCCAAGATGCCCCCCGATGTGTATCGAGCGGTCATCACCGCAGCGCATGCGCGCGGCCTGCGTGTGGCCGTGCACATGTACTATCTGGCCGATGCGGTCGATCTGCTGAACGCCGGCGCGGACTTCATGGCGCACAGTGTGCGCGATCTCCCGGTGGATTCGGACTTCACGCGTGCGTTAGCCGCCACGGGCGTGTGCTATTCGCCGACGCTCATGCGCGAAGTGTCGACGTTCGTGTACGAGTCCACGCCGGCGTTCTTTGCCGACTCGCTCTTTCGCACGCACGCCAACCCGCAGTGGGTGGCGATGATGCAGGAGCCGGCGCGACAGAAGGCCACGCGCACGAGCATCAGCGCGCGGCAATACAAAGCGCAATTGCCCGTCGCCACGCGCAATCTCAAGGCGCTCGCCGACGGCGGCGTGACGATCGCCATGGGCACCGATACGGGACCCACGGGGCGCTTTCAGGGCTTCTTCGAGCTGATGGAGCTCCAGCTGATGGCCGAGGCCGGACTGACGCCCGCGCAGGTGATTCGCTCCGCGACACGCGACGCGGCGCGCTGCATGCAGATCGACGGCGAAGTCGGCACACTTGAAGCAGGCAAGTGGGCCGACTTTGTCGTGCTCGATGCGTCGCCGCTCGAGCGCATAGCCAACGTGCGACGCATTCACTCGGTCTGGATCGCCGGGAATCGCGTCGCCCGTTGATCGCCGCCTGCACGGAGCGGGCGTGCAGCTACATCATTTCTGGCATCACGACAGCTTCGGTTACGGCCCCTTCGGCTGCGCAACCTGTGGACGCACGGTGGGGTACGTGATGCCCAGCTGCTCGAGGTACGTCTTGTACTTCGTGGGGTCGTAGTAGAACGGCTTCATCTGAGTGCGAAAGCGCGCCATGATCTCCGCGTTCAACTCCGTCGGCGGCATGTCCTGCGGGCGGATGAACGGCTTGTACTTGACGTCCTTCGTCTGCACGTCCGTGAAGTACGTCCATGCATCGGCCACGACCTTGGGCTGCAGCATGATGTCGAGCATCGTCAGCGCCTGCACCTTCGCACCGGCCAGCGCGCCCTTGTGTGCGATCGGCGTGGCCATGGAGATCGCGTTGGCCCAGTTGTGCCCCGGCAGCCCGGGAATGTTGGACGGGAAGCGCAAGGTCACGGTGGGCACGTTCCACGACACGTCGCCGATGTCGTCCGAGCCGCCACCCATCCAGTTCTGCGGCGTCTCGGCGCCACGCAGCTCCTTGTTCACCTCCAGCTGCAGGCCGAAGTCCGGCGAGCCGAGCTCCTTCTGGATGCCCTTGGCCAGCGTCTGGTCCTTGTCGTCCCACTTGGGCATGCCCACGGTCTGGATGTTCTGGAACATCGCTTCCGCGACAGGCTTGCTGAAATGTCCGCTCCACCCGGAGCCGAGAATGCGCACGGTGTCGAGCTTGGTATCGGTCATCATCGCCGCGCCTTCGGCCACGCGCTTCCCCATCTCGAAGAGCTCCATGGTGCGCGGATAGTCCTGCTCGCGGAAGTAGAACCAGATGCTCGCCGTGCTTGGCACCACATTCGGCTGATCGCCGCCGTCCTTGATGACGTAGTGCGAGCGTTGCTGCAGGCGCAGGTGTTCGCGGCGGTATTCCCACCCCTGACCCATCAGCATCGCGGCGTCGAGGGCGCTCTGTCCGCGCCACGGTGCACCGGCCGCATGGGCGCTCGAGCCACGGAACTTGAACTCGGCCGAGATGAGGGCGCTCGAGCCGCTGGCGCCCCAGGAGACGCCAAGATCGTTGCCGACGTGCGTGAAGAGCGTGACGTCTGTGTTCTTGAAGACGCCGGAGCGCACGAGGAACGCCTTGCCGGCCATCTGTTCTTCGGCGATACCGGGCCAGAGCAGGATCGTGCCGGGAATCTTGTCGCGTATCATGAGCTGCTTGACGACGATGGAGGCGACGATGTTGACCGCCTGTCCGGCGTTATGTCCTTCGCCATGTCCCGGCGCGCCGGCGATCATCGGTTCCCTGTAGCCGACGCCCGGCTTCTGGCCGGCCTGCGGGATGCCGTCCACATCAGAGCCAAGCGAGATCTCGGGCTTGCCGGAGCCGTTGCTCCACCTGGCCGTCCACGCCGTGGGAATGCCGGCGACCCCCTTCTCGATCTTGAAGCCTTCTTTCTCGAGCAGCGTGGTGATGTACTTCTGCGATTCGAATTCCTGGAAGCCCAGCTCCTGGAAGGAGAAAAGCATGTCCACGATCTCCTGCACCTGCTTCGCGCGTCCGTCGACCATCTGCAGCGCTTCTTCCTTCAGCTTGGCGAGTCGCGGGTCGGCGGGCGCCGACGGCGCGGCGGGCGCCGCGGCAGTCTGTGCATGCAGCGGCGAGGCCCCCGGTGCGAGGAGGAACACGGCGCAGGCGACGAGGGTGGAACGGAGTGGACGTCGCATCGGTGTCTTGGGATGAGGTGGACGGGAGCGGGACGGACTCACCGAAACTACCGTATCGCGTCGGAATGTGCCGTGGTCGCAGTCCGTCGTGCGTTGTGGAAACCGTGCCCCCGCGCGCTCCGTAATTCCCAATGCGTTCCTCCGCGCTCTCCGCTTGCGTTCCCAGTGCCAACCTGCGGTCCCCGTATGGTCCCCTTGCCCCATCCCGTGCTGCGACATTTGCTGCGACACTCGCTGAGACATTCCCGCCGTTCGCTGCTGCTCGCCTCCGGTGCGGTCGCGCTGTTGGTATCGCACGTCAGGCCGCTCGCTGCGCAACAGGACACTGGCCGCCGCGCGACGACGCCGCGCGACACCTTGACCCAGGCGGAACGTGAGGCGGTGCGCCAATCGCGTCGTGATGCGCAGGCGATCGTCCGTCGCCGTCAGAGTGGTGACAGCGTCACACGAATGGCCAAAGCCGAGGCCGCGTCGGCGACGGCGTTCGGCAGCGAGGAGGCGCGCGCCATTCTCACCAAGGCACGTGAGGCGCGCATCCGGCAGGACAGTGCACTCACGGCGTACCGCGCGACCACCACGCAGCGCATGTCGGTGGCGATGGGAGTGAAGCGGGTCGGCCTGGAGAAGCTGCTCTTTCGGGGCGACAACGTGGCCAGAATCGCGTGGAAGCGCGACGTCGGCGTGTGGGTGACGCCGGTCGGATCGCGACTCACCGTGCCGATGGCCACCAAAGTGGACGGCGACATGGTCGATGCCGTGTCGATTCCGTATTTCCCGGGGCGCGAGTCGTTGTGGTTTCCCTCGTCGGACTTCGGCGTGGCCAGGGCGGATGTGGACGAGCGCGAGATGATTCATCCGATCGCCCGTGGTGCGGAGGCCTACTACCGCTACGACACGGGTGACTCGGTCGACATTCGTCTCGATGGGGGGCGTGTGATCCGATTGCGCGAACTGCGCATCACCGCGCGCAAGCCGGAGTGGCGACTGTTTGTGGGATCGTTCTGGTTCGATCGCGACGGCGGCCAGCTGGTGCGTGCGGCCTATCGACTGGCCGTGGACATCGACATCTGGAGTCTGGCCAGCGAGGAAATCGCGCGTGATGCGGTGCAGAGCGTGGAGCTGGCGGCGGTGCGCGATTCCATGGCGCGTGCCACTCTGCCGCGCGAGACGTACGTGAAAGACTCGGCGCAACGTGCGCGGACCGCGGCGCGCGGCGGCTCCAATGACGACGACGTCCCGGCGTTGGTGACGGGCATGTTCCGTCCCGCCAAGGCCAAGCTCGACGCCATCAGCGTGGAGTATGGATTGTACGAAGGAAAGTTTTGGCTGCCGCGACAGAACAGTGCGTCCGCGTCGATGCAGCTGGGTTTCATGCGCGTGCCGGTGCAGATCGACGAGAAGTTCACATATGAAGAAGTGAACGGCGACTTTACGCTGGCTGCCCTGCCAGCGCGTCGCGTACCCGGAGACAGCGTTCGCCGCGATTCGCTCTCCGTGTCGGACGCGCCGTCCAGCTCGGTGTCGGTGGTGGTGGGCGGCAGCGCGAAGCCGGACAGCGGCGCGCGTACCCGTCGCGACTCGACGTGGGTGAACGGCATGAGCGCTGCACAGCGTGCGCAGTGCGCCACGGATTCCACCTACACACGCACGGAAACCCGCTACGAGGGCGCGCTCCGCATCGCGTACGCGATGCCCTGCAATCGCGAAAAGCTCGCGAGTTCACCCGCGCTCCCGCCCGCATACACGGCGGATGAAGACCTCTTCGACATGAAGAGCCGCGATGAACTGCTGGCCGCGCTCGATCTGTCGCTGCAGCCGGCGTTTGCGCCGCAGCTGCCGCAGGTGCGGCTGGGGTCGGACCTGCTGCGCTACAATCGTGTGGAGGGATTGTCGGTGGGAGTGCTGGCCACGCAGAGTCTTGGCGCGGGCTACACACTCAGTGCGCTCGGGCGCGTCGGGCACGCCGATCGGCACCTGAACGGTGAATTCTCCGTCGCGCGCTCCAACGGACGGCGCACCGTCACCGCATCGGCCTATCATCGCCTCGCGGCCGCCAACCCGGAGTGGGCCGGTGCGTTGTCGCTGGCGCCGTCGCTCCCGGCGCTGCTCTATGCGCGTGACGAAGGTTTCTACTATCGCACATTCGGCGCGGAGCTCGGCGAGACGCGCGAGTTCCGCCGTGGTTCACTGGAGTACCGCCTGTTCGTGGAGCGGCAGTATACCGCCGGCGACTCCGATGTCGTCAACACCTGGTCGCTGGGGCGTGTCTTTGGCGATCGGCGATTCGGCCCGAACATCCTGGCGGAGCGTGCGAGTATCACGGGCGTGTCCGGGAGCTGGTTGCGTGCGTTCGGCACCGATCCGCGCCGGTTGCGCTTCACCACCGGCACGCGACTGGAGGCGGGGACTGGCACGTACGAGTATGCGCGCGGCTCGATCGAAGGCACGGCGACGCGCGTGATCGGCCGGTTCGCGACGGCGTTGACGGGAAGCATTGGCAGTTCGGCCGGCACGGTGCCGTTTCAGCGGCTTTGGTATGTGGGCGGCGTGCGTACGGTCCGCGGGCAGTTCCCCGGCACGCAGACGGGGAATGCGTTCTGGCTGTCGCGTGCGGAGATCGGCACGAAGACGCCGTGGTTCCGCCCCGCCGGGTTCTTCGACGTGGGGTGGGCGGGCAATCGCGACGCCATCGGACGCACGCAACCACAGCGTGGCGCGGGTTTCGGCTTCGGCTTCTTCGATGGACTGTTCCGCGTCGACATCGCACGCGGACTCTATCCCACGAAGCAGTGGCGCACCGACATCTATTTCGGGGCGCCGATTTGACCGGGGCGATCGTGGCGACGAGGTGTGCACGGCAAAAACGAACGGCCCGCGTGTGAGCGCGGGCCGTTTGCGTAGTGTCGGAGCGGATGTGCGGATCGTGCCAGTGCGAAATCACGCGCCGCGTGATCAGGCCTTGCGACGACGCGCCGCGGTTACGCCAACGACGCCAAGCCCGAGGAGCAGGAGCGAGACTGTGGCGGGTTCGGGGACGGTGGCGATGCGCTGGATGGAGATGAAGCCATCGCCGTAGCCGACGCCGGCCGTGGCGGTTTGGTTGGTGCCGGAGAGGAAGGATGCGCCACCGCCACCAATCTGGCCGGCCGACCCGCCGCTGTACCCCCCCCCGCCGCCGCCTCCCGGCGTGTTGAACTGGCCACCGCCGCCGCCGCCGCCGCCGAAACCACCACTGGCGAAACCTCCAGTGCCGCCGGCGAGTCCCGCGAAATAGCTCTTGGCAGCGAACTGCAGTGGGACGTCAGAGGCATTGGAAAAGAACCCGGCACCGGCATGGCCGAAGCTGGAACCCGAGCCCGCATTTCCTCCCGACGCGCTCGCTGGCGCGCAAAGGACGTTGGTCGCAATCTGAGATATCGTGGCGTTGCAGCCATTGCTCCTGAGCCAAACCGACGCGCCGCCGCCGCCTCCGGCGACCAGCAGGGGTAGGCTCTGTGCCGACACGACGAAGGATCCGCCGCCGCCGCCGCCGCTACCGGCGGAGATCCCACCTTGCCCACCCACGGCCAGATTCAGGATTGTGCCGGCGACAAGGAAGTATTCGGCGCCCACCCGTGCACCCAGGCCACCAGCAAAGGGGGGATTGATGAAGGCGGTGCCACCCTGCGCGCCGGTGGCCTGAATCAGGTAGGACGCCGACGCCGGCACCGTCCATGCCTGTATGCTCCCTGTGAACCCGAAGCTGTACGTCTGCGCGTTGGCGGGAACCGACGCCAACAGGAGCGCGGCGCCGGCGAACGCGGCGCGAACTGACGATCTCATCATGTTGTGCTGAGCAATGGGGGAGCGTCCCGAGTCTAGTTGAAATTCAGGTGAGTGCCTCAGGATCGCTGCTCACGCAGCGGCGGTCTCGACGGAGAGTCTGCTACGGAGCGCGGCTTGGAGCAAGGGAAAGCGTGGCCGCACACCAGCGCTGCTTCTGATCACTGCTGCGCCACCGACTGACGCGGTGCGTTTTCGCTTCGACCCGGGCCAGCACGCTCTCGATCAAATTCGTGGTCTTGAAGCTCACACCGAGTTCGACGAAGACGTTCAGTCGGTGCAGCGTGAGCGTTTCCTTCAAGCCTTCCTCGAGGCTGCGCGCGGCGGATGCGTTGCTCTTCGCGAGCTCCGTCACCAGCTGGAGCAGGGCGCGTTTGGCATTCGTTGAAGCTTCGTCCGGCGCGTACACCGAGCGCGGAGCGCAGGGTCTGCGCTTCAAGCCGCCGGTCGGAGACGACCTGCAACCCGCTCGTCGGCACAGGCCCGATGGTATCTCGCGCAGTGGCACCGGGCGCCGTGGCGACTCGCGCAGACACCGCGGCACTGCGCAGCGTTTCCACGCAGCGTGCGCGGGCAAACGTTTCGCGCGCGACGTCCATACCGCTCTGCACCAGCGCATCGAGCGTCGCCGGCGAGCAATCCAGCGGATCGCAGTCGGAGGCGCGATTGCGGATGACGACGTCCCCTGCCCGGAAGCCGGAGCTGTCGTTGCGGAACATGAAGTCGGTCAGCTGCCTGTGGAAAACACCACCGCTTTCCGCGTGGAGAGTCGCGTACCGATCCCGCGCCACGGGATCGGCAGGTGATCGAAATCACCGCGCGCGAGCAGATTGCCGCGCAACAGCAACGCGGACATGAGAGCGTTCACTTCGCTTTCGCGGACCGCACCGGTTTGCAGCGCGAAGCCGCGTCCGTATTTCTCCCAAACCGCAAAGGCGGGCAGCGCACCAATGACACCGGGCGCGCCGGGACTGTACGAGCGAATGACACTGGCGATGGGGAGAACGCGCACGATGGAGTCGATCTCGTGGCCGCTGTAGCCGCTCGCGTAGAGCGCACCGGTGATCGCGCCGATCGACGAGCCGACAATCAGATCGGGGCGGATCCCCAGTGAATCCAGCACCTTGAATACGCCGATGTGCGGAAAGCCCTTGGCGCCGCCGCTTAGAGCACAAGCCCGGTTTTCACTGGCGCGCAGCGGGGAGCATCCGTTGACTGCCGCGGGACTGGGCGTGGAGCGATCGCCAGCAGGAGCAGCCTTCCAAACATCGAGGTGTCGCGCGAGCCATGATGATGGCGCCGCGTGTGACGCAGGCTACCAGGCAGTACCGGTGGATCGGACCGTGGAAAGCTCATTGCAGGAACGATAGCGCACCATCGGAACGGAACGGGGTATGCAGCTGAGTATGCTTGCGTCGGGCCGTCGTACGCATGCCGTAATGGGAGTCTATGATCTCAGAGAGCAGCCGTCAGGAGCAGGGCAATGCAGACGCCTTGCTCTGGCAAACCTGGTATCGCGTGGTGCTGGCGGTGATCGCCGGCGCCATCGCGGTGTTGTTCCGCACGGCCCGCGCGCTCTCGCTCTCCTCCGTCGCCGACGCGATCATGATGCGTGAGGCGGCCGAGTGGATCCTGGGGATTGTCAGCCTTGCCTATGTGTGTCTGGTGCTGGGCATCCGCTGGCGCGTCCAGACGACACGCCGCGCCGGACCGGCAATCGCCACCATGATGGCCGTGGCCGATCTGGCGGTCGTCTTTTCACTGGTGTTCCTGTTGGCGCGTCCCGAGGACTACGACCGCGCGCTGCTCATCGCGCTCTTTTCGCTGCAGCTCACGCACGTGTACTTCGGCCGCACGCCGGCGCTCCTGCTCATCGTGGCCATCGCCACGGCGTATCTGTTCATCTGCGACGTGGCCATCGCGCACGCGGCCCCGCTGCAGTGGAGCGAGGTGTTCATCACGCTCGCCCTCTTCGGTGCCGGCGCGATGCTCGTGGTGTTCGTGCAAAGCAACCTGCACAGCCGGCTGCAGGCGCTGGTGCGCATCTTCGAGCAGGCGGAAGAGGGCGACTTCACCGCGACGTACGACGTGGCCAGCGATCACCGACCCGATGCCATCACGGTGGTGGGACGGGCATACAATCGCATGCGTACGCAGCTGGCCACCATCGTCCTGACCGACCCGCTGTCGGGCTGTCTCAACCGGCGCGGCTTCGAGCAGCAGTACCGGCGGGAACTGTCACGGGCGGCGCGTGCGCACACCGATCTCGCGTTGATCGCCATCGATCTGGACTACTTCAAGAAGGTCAACGACACCTTCGGGCATCTCGTGGGCGATCAGGTCATCGCCGAAGCGGGCGAACTGTTGCGCGCGACGGCGCGTGCGGGTGACGTAGTGGCGCGCACCGGCGGCGAAGAGTTCATCGTACTGGCGCCGGACACGCCGTCCGAGGGCGCGCAGCATTTGTCGTGGCGTATCGTCGATGCGTTCCGTCGGAAGAGCTTTGCCGAACCGCGCGCGAAGAAGGTGACCGTCACCGTCAGCGTGGGGGTCGTCGCGGACCTGGTCCACGACGAAAGCATCGCCGAAGATCTGCGTGCGCGCGCCGATGAAGCGCTCTACGCCGCGAAGCGCAGTGGACGCAACCGCGTCGTCACCTGGACGCACGGTCTCGAGGCGCTGCGCCTTGGGCAGTCTGGCGAGAATGCGGCCATCAGCGGCACATGGACGCACAACAGGGGCCGCGGCCCCGCGCTCGGTCCGCCGTCCAGCGGTCCGCTGTCCAGCGGTCCGCCGTCCAGCAGTCCGCCGTCCAGCAGTCCGCCGTCCAGCGGTCCGCCTCCGACGGATCCGCTGCCTAGCGGATCGTCATCACGCCTTCGCTGACCATCACCGTCGCCCCACCGACGCGCACCGCGTCGATCGCGCCGCCACGCTTGCTCGCTTCGATGCTCAACCGGCTGGCGCGCCCCATTTCCACGCCCTGCGCGACCTCCCAGGTGAGGACGCCGTCACGCGGGGTGCGCGCCGCGAGATAACCCGCCAGACACGCGTTGGCGGAGCCGGTGGCCGGATCTTCAGGCACGGCCGCACCCGGCAGAAACGCCCGTGCGCGAATGTCCACGCCGCGCACATGCGCCGGTGACGCACTGTCGTCGGCGCCGTCGGTCATGGCAAACACGAACGGCCACGCGCCCCACTCACCCTGGCAATGCTGCTCCCACACATCGAACCGGATGCGCGCACGGCGCACCGCATCCGTACTTGCCAACGGCACAATCAGCCACGGAATGCCGCAGCTGACGGCCATGGGCATGTGTGCACCACCCACGAAGTCCTCCGGCGCGAGCGAGAGCACCTCCGCCAATTGCCCGATCGAGGCGCGCACGCCGCGCTCCTCGGGGAGCATGGCGGTGGTGAGCTGGGCGTGCACGGGCGTGCCGTGCGCCATGCGCACACGCACCGACACCGGTCCCACGCCCTCACCCAGCACCACCGTCACTTCATCGCCGGTGGCCGCGACTTCGCCGCACGCCACCAGCGCGTGCGCCGTGCCCACCGTGGGGTGACCCGCAAAGGGCAGCTCCGATTCCGGCGTGAAGATGCGGATCCGGCGCGTGTGCGACGGATCCTCCGGCGGAAAGACGAACACGGTCTCGGCGTAGTTGAACTCGCGCGTGATGGCCTGCAGGGTGTCCGTGGGCAGACCGTCCGCCCCAAACACCACCGCGAGCTGGTTGCCCGTAAAAGTTGCCGTGGTGAAGACGTCGCAGGTGAGGTAGCGGAGAGAACGCGGCACCATTACTCCGCGCCGAGAAACGGGTACTGCCAGTCGAGCGGACTGGCGAACGTTTCCTTGATGGTGCGCGCGCTCACCCAACGCATGAGATTGAGCTTGGAGCCCGCCTTGTCGTTCGTGCCGGAGGCGCGCGCACCGCCGAACGGTTGTTGACCTACCACGGCGCCCGTCGGCTTGTCGTTGATGTAGAAATTGCCGGCCGCCTGCCGCAGCACACGCGCCGCATCGTGCACGGCCCGACGATCTCGCGCAAACACCGCGCCGGTCAACGCATACGGCGACGTCCGGTCCACCAACTGCAGTACGTCCATCCATTGCGCGTCGTCGTACACGAACACCGTCAGCACCGGGCCGAAAATTTCTTCGCAGAGCATGCGATGCGACGCCTCGGTCGTCTGCACGATCGTAGGCTCGACGAACCAGCCCGTGGTGCGGTCGGAGCCACCGCCGGCAATGACCGTCGTGCCCGGCGTGGTGCGTGCGTCGTCCAGATATCCCGTGATTCGATTGAACGCCTTCTCGTCGATCACCGCCGCTACGAAGTTCCGGAAATCGCGCACGTCTCCCTGCTTGATCTCGGCCAGCATCGCCACGCATTTGTCCATCACTTCAGGCCAGAGCGATGCGGGCACGTACGCGCGGCTCGCTGCGGAGCACTTCTGTCCCTGATACTCGAACGCGCCGCGGATCATGCCCACGGCCAGCGCCTGCGGATCGGCGCTCGGGTGCGCGACGATGAAATCCTTGCCGCCCGTTTCGCCGACGATGCGAGGATATGAGCGGTACTTGTTCATGTTGCGACCGATCGTCTCCCACATGCTGTTGAAGACGCTCGTGGAGCCGGTGAAGTGCACGCCCGCCAGATCGCGGTGTGACAGCGCAATCGCGGAGATTGCGGCCGCGTCGCCCGGCACGAAGTTGATGACGCCCGGGGGCAGTCCGGCTTCCTCGAGAATGCGGTAGATGTACCACGCCGAGAGCGACGCCGTCGCCGCCGGCTTCCAGAGCACGGTGTTGCCCATCAGCGCCGGCGCGCCGGGCAGGTTGCCCGCGATGGCCGTGAAGTTGAACGGTGTGACCGCGTAGACGAATCCTTCCAGCGGACGGTATTCGAGCTGATTCCAGAAGGCGTGATCGGCGAGCGGCTGCTCGCGATACAGTTCCTGGGCGAACTCCACATTGAAGCGCCAGAAGTCGATCAGCTCGCACGCCGAATCGATCTCGGCCTGATGCACCGTCTTGGCCTGGCCGAGCATCGTGGCGGCGTTCAGCGTGTCGCGCCACGTCGTCGTGAGCAGTTCGGCGGCGCGCAGGAACACGGCGGCGCGATCTTCCCAGCGCCAGTTGGCCCAGTCCTTTGCTGCGTCGGTACAGGAGGCGATGGCCTGCTCGACCAGGGCCGGCGTGGCCTTGTGGAAGGTGGCAAGCACGTGCTGATGGTCGCACGGCATCGTGACGGTGCCCAGATCGCCGGTGCTGATGCGACGTCCGCCGATAACGATCGGAATCTCCACCTGCTCTTTCTCCATCTGCACGATACGTCGCTTGAGCGAGGCGCGCTCAGGGGAGTTCGGGGCATAGCTGCGAACGGGCTCGTTCACGGCGGGCGGGACGCGGCGCGAACCGTCAAACGCGGCGAAAGACATCAGCGGATCTCCGGAGGGGCGGAAGTGGGAGCGGGGCGGTACGGCTCCGCCCGACGCGCCTGAAAGCTAGCCAGCCAGCCGCTTCGCCGTGACGTGGTCCTCCGACTAGCGTTGGCAGATGGTTTGTCACTCGATCGAACTTGCCGCACGCCGTCTCCGGCACCGACGCGCGCTCTCCACGCTGATTCCGCTGCTGTTGCTGGGCGCGAGCGCCTGCGAAAAGGCCGCTCTCACCTGGGTGGACGAGCGACCGGTCGCCACCGACGAGGCCTCGCCGTACACGAATCCGCCGTTCGTAGTCATCGACTCGACGATGCGCGACACGTCGCGCACCGCCGACCTGCTGCTCACGCAGGACCTGCTGCGCGAGACGAGTGCGCTGACGCTGCTGGCGCCGCGCCTGCAGGCCATGCCGGAGTCGCGGATGCGCGCGGAAGCCGTGCCAGTCCCTCCCGCGCCGATGGACATGACGGCACCGGCACCGGCCGACGCGATGGGCGACGGCGATGCGCCCGTCGACAGTCTGCGCTGTGCGCGCTCGCTGCGCGTGGCCCTCGCCCCGGGGCGCGGCCGCGTGGCCGTGTGGTGGTCGCGACGGGATCGCGGTCGCGTGATGCTGCTGGCCGCGTGGCGCGACACGTTGCAGACCGAATCGCGGTTGGGGGCGTGGCGTGGACCAATCGTGGTGGATTCGCTCGATCAGGGGCCGGGGGACGCGCAGGCGAGCATGCGCGGCGCGGCCGGCTGCGCGCGCGTCGCACCCAGCATCGTGGTGGACGACGCGCACGGCTACGTGCACGTGGCCTACGCGCTCACGGGACCGGAAGGACCCGGCGTCTTCTACGCGCATCAGATGGATCCGCGCGCCAGCTTCGAGCAGCCGCAGGCGATCGTCTATGGCGAGCAGTTGGGGGCGGTACGCGTCGCTGCCGGCGACGACATCGTGGCCGTGGTGTATGACGACCCCAACGGCGGACAGCGACCGCGCATCGGTCTCGCGGTGTCGCGGACGTCGGGGCACCTGTTCGGGGACCGTGTGATCGCCAGCAGTGCCATCGCCAAGGCGCGCGATCCATACGTGGCGGTGCAGGGGCGCGCCATCATCGTCGGCTGGAGCGAGTTTCCACTCGGTGGTGGCGAGCCGGTCTTCCGCATCCGCCGCGCCATCGTGCGATAAGCCGCACGCCTCTTTCTTCCCTACCTGCGTCCGATTCCCTCAATATCTCCCATGCTGCTCCTCGGCGCCCACTGCATCGACACCGGTGGTATTCCCATGGCGGCGCGTCGCGCCGGCCGATCCGGAATGCAGGCCCTGCAGATCTTCAGTGCCATCCCCAAGTTCTACAACGACAAGATCAGCGTGAAGCCCGAGCGCATCACGCGCTTTCACGCTGCGTTGCACGATGCGGGCATCCAGCCGGAGCACGTCATCGTGCACGCGGCGTACGTGCTCAACTGCGCCACGCCTGATCAGGAGAAGTGGGCACGCGCCGCGGCCGGATTGGCCAAGGAGTTTGAGCGCTCCACGGCGCTTGGCGTGGGCGGGGTGTGTTTTCATCCAGGGGCGGCCACTGATGGCGATCGCGACGCGGCCGTAGCGCGCGTGAGCGTCGCCATGCGTCGCGCGCTGGCGGCGGTACCCGAAGGGCGGACACGACTGCTGATCGAGAACACCGCGGGCGCCGGCACGACGGTGGGTCGCACGCCGGCAGAGATCGCGGGCATGCTGCACGGCATCCCCGCGGCGGATCGTGCGCGTACCGGCTACGGACTCGATACGTGTCATCTGTTTGCGTCCGGGTTTCCGATCGGCACGTCGCGCGCCGAACTGACACAGGTGCTCGATGCGTTCGAATCGGCGACCGGCGAACCGCCGGCGTTCTTCCATCTCAATGACAGCGAGGGCGCGCTCGCGTCGAACCGTGACCGACACAAGGTCATTGGTGAAGGACTGATCGGCGCCGAGCCCTTTGGCTGGCTGTTGCAGGACGCGCGTGCGCGCGGTGTGCCACTGATCATGGAAACGCCGCAGGAGCATCCCGATCTGGCAGACGACGACGACTCGCCCGACCCATGGGACGTGAGCTCGCTGGCGCGACTGCGCGCGTTGGCCGAGGGCGGCGCGACGCAGTGAGTGTTGGTGCGTTAGTGATCGCGCGAACGCGCACGCACTGTGCGTGGTACTTGCGCCGTACACGCGTCGTCTTGCGTCCTTCAGAGGCGTTCCGAGCGAGAACGGAAAGAAAACCGTGCGTTTCATAGGGAAAAACGGCGAGACGCCTATTGCGCGCCCTATGGGTGCTTGTAGTTTGTGGCGCAACCGCGCATCGGCGCGACGCACTCAGAGCCGTCGTTTGTGAATGCGGCTCGACTGGTCACCCCCTCAGGAGACGCTATGGCCGCTGCGAAGAAGTCTGCGAAGAAGGCTGCAAAGAAGGCCGCCCCGAAAAAGGCTGCCCCGAAGAAGGCCGCTGCTGCAAAGAAGGCTGCGCCCAAGAAGGCTGCTGCTGCCAGGAAGGCTGCGCCGAAGAAGGCTGCTGCCCCGAAAAAGGCCGCGAAGAAGGCTGCCAAGCGTACGCCGAACGCGGCGTTCATGAAGGCGCTCAAGCCGAGCCCGGCGCTTGCCGCGATCGTTGGCGAGAAGCCACTCCCGCGCACTGAAGTCGTGAAGAAGCTCTGGGCATACATCAAAAAGAACGACCTGCAGGATGCGAAGAACCGTCGTGCGATCAACGCCGATGACAAGCTGAAGCCGGTGTTCGGCGGCAAGGCCCAGGTCAGCATGTTCGACATGACGAAGCTGATCGGCGCGCATCTGTCGTAACCTCCGGGCACTCCCCGGCGTAAGTTGGAGGGGCGCGTCCAACTCGGATGCGCCCCTTCTGCGTTTCGGCGTGCTGGTCCCGCTCCTCTCATCCTGTTCATTTCGTGGCTTCGACGAAGAAATCCGACGGCGCCGGCAGCGTAGCCGCGCTGCGCTCGGGCAAGTCCGGCAACAAGTCCGCCGGCGGCGGCTCGAGCACCTGGGAGAACATCAAGGCGATCCTCTGGACGCTCGCGATCTTTCTCGCCATCCGCACGTTCCTGTTCGAGGCCTATCGCATTCCCTCCGGGAGCATGATCCCGACGTTGCTGGTCGGCGACTGGCTCTTCGTGAACAAGCTCGCGTATGGTCCGCATGTGCCGGGCACCGACATCAACCTGCCGGGCTATGCCGACCCCAGGCGCGGCGATGTCGTGGTGTTCATCTCGCCGAATCAGATCGACCAGCCGGACGACCCGAATCCGACGCTCGTGAAACGCTGTGTGGCCATCGCCGGTGACACGATCTGGATGCGCGAGGGTATCCTGCATGTGAACGGCATGGCGCAGCCGCAGGGCTTTCCCGCCTCGAACAATCCCAGGGGCGACGGCAGCTTTTCGCATCCGCTGTTCAGCTGGCAGCAGCAGTTCGAGATCCGCGGCACGCGTGCCGGCGATCCGGCGCCGTCGCCGACGCTCGATCACTGGGGACCGCTCGTCGTGCCGGCCGGCTACCTGTTCATGCTGGGCGACAATCGCTACGACTCGAAGGACGGCCGGTACTGGGGCTTCGTGCCGCGCGAGAACGTGCGCGGCCGTCCGTCCTTCGTGTACTACTCGTACAACGCCGACGACAGCGATCGTGCGCTCCCGTTCCTCACCGATATTCGCTGGGGCCGGCTCGGTACGATCATCCGGTAAAACGGAAATACCGCCACCATGATTCCTGTGACTTCTGCATGCGTAACGAGCGCACGGCGCGTCCGGGCGCGCGCGCGCACGCTGATTGGCGCGTGTGCACTCCTCGGACTCTCGGGCGCGCTACCGATGGCCGCGCAAGAGAGGGCACCGATCGCCCGTCGCGTCGCGATCCACACCGACACGCTCTGGACACCGTCGCTTGGCGTGCGCAAAGCGCTGACGGTGTATTTGCCGCCGAGCTATTCGACCTCGCCCACGCGTCGTTACCCGGTGCTCGTGTACCTGCACGGTCTCCACGGAAACGAACGGAATTGGGTGGAGGCGGGGCATCTCGACACCACGCTCGACTCGCTGGCGGCGGCGGGGCGTGGTGAAGCGATCGTGGTCATGCCTGACGGCGACGACGGCTGGTACACGACGTGGAATCTGCTCGCCGCCTCACCGCCGTGCGCGAGCGATACGGTGCGCAAGGAACCGGCGGCGACGTACTGTGTGCCCTGGACGCACTACGACGACTACATCGCGCGCGACATCGTCAATCATGTGGACGCGCGTTATCGCACCATTGCCGATCGTCGGCATCGCGGCATCGCCGGATTGAGCATGGGTGGATTGGGCGCCATGACGCTGGCGCTGGCCTATCCCGATGTCTTTGGCGCCGCGGCCAGTCATTCGGGTGTGCTCTCGCCGCGCTTGCTGGGCCCCAAGCCGGGATCCACGCCGGCGCGGTACGCCGTCGACTCACTGCAACTCAAGACGGCCGCTGGCTGGCTCTGGCCGTGGCTCACTGCACCCTTCGGTCGCGACACGATTGGCTGGACGGCGCGCGATCCGGGCCGCATGGCCGAACGCGCGTTGCAACGGGCGCGTGCCGGTGGCGCGCCGATGCCGGCGTTGCTGATCGATTGCGGTGGCGCCGATGGATTCATCGACCAGAACCGCGACTTCCATGCAACGCTGCAGCGGCTTGGTGTGCCCCATGAGTACGCCGAGTGGCCGGGTAAGCACGACTGGCCGTACTGGCGCGCACACGCGGTGGAGAGCGCACTTTTTCTGCTGCACCGAACCGCGCCCTGACGGCGGCACCGTGAGTTTGTGACGAAGGCGACCCGCCTCGTGCATCCGCCGGGTGGCGGCAGGGTGCACCACGCGTAGCTTGCGTCCACCATGGCTCGCTTCTTTCCGCGCGATGTGATTCACTGGGGCGAGGAGCGATTGCATCCGCTTCGCGCGTTCGCCGTGCGTACGATCGAGCCGGCCGGTATCACAGGAATCGCGCTGCGTGCTTATCGCGCACTCGTCCTCGGCACCACGACGTCGTCCGGGTGGGTGACGTTCGTACTCGGTCTGACCGTGGGCGCGTTGTTTTTCTGCGGTATGCTCACCTGGCATCTGGGAAATTTCCCCGTCAAGCGATGGCCGCTGCGCGCGCTGGCGTTCGTGATCATCGAGATCGTCGCCGAACTGGGCATGAGTACGCTACTCATCGGATTCGGACGTGAGCGATTCGGCTCGCGCGTGGCCGCCTGGAGCGACTGGTGGCCGATGGCCGGGCAGACGCTCATCGAGAGAGGCGCGATTGCCCTGGTCTTCACGCTCGTACTCGCAGCGAGCGTGCAATTGGTGCGGAAGACGTTGGACAACCGCAGGGAAACCAGCGAGTCGTGACGCGCGGTGGACCCTCGTCCTGATCACGGGCGGCAGATGATCCCGATGAAGCGCGACCTCTGGCTGCGCATCAAGCGGTACCAGTTCGAGAATCTCGTGCCCACCCGCAAGCGCGATCATCTCGCAGCGGCGTTTGGCAGCACGGATGCAAGCACGCGCGCCTTCGCCGGCAAGCTGTCGCGGAAGCTTGGGTGGAGCGGCGGCTTTGCGCAACGCGCGATCAACGAATATCGCAAGTTCGTCTACCTTGGAATCACCAGCGATTTCAGCGTGACGCCGCCCAAGGTCATCGATCAGGTGTGGCACGAGCACCTGCTGTTCAGTCGCGGCTATCGCGAATTCTGCCGCGATGTGCTGGAGCGCGATTTCGATCACACGCCTGAACTCGTGCCCGACGCGCAGCAGACGGCGCAGTTCGAAGCGCAGTACGAGTCCACGCTGGCGCTTTACGCACACGAGTTCAACGTCGCGCCGCCGGTGGCCTTCTGGGGCATACCCAAGTTCAGGTCAGACCGCGCCACGGCAAAAAAGAAGCGGGGCGGGAGCACGCATCCGGACGGTGGCTTCGGCCCGAACGACGATCTGCCGTTGTACCTGTACTTCGACGGCAGCGGCGGTGTAGACACGCACCACCAGCTGGCGGAGTTCGGCGGCGGCGGCGGGTTTTTCGGCGGTGGTGCCGGCAACGACTGGGGTGGCGACGCGTCGAGTAGCGATGCGGGTGGCGACAGTGGTGGCGACAGCGGTGGTGGTGACGGCGGTGGCTCCGGCTGCTCGTCCGGCTGCGGGGGCGACTGATCACGCAGCCCTCCCACGCATCGCTCACGACTACGAAGTGTTGACTGGCGTCTTAGCGCAGCGCGGCCTGCGCCTGCGGCGCGGTGCGACGTCGCTGCGCCAGTAATGGCGCCGGGCTGCACGGATGCAAGTACGCGCAAATTCGCCGGCAAGCTGTCGCGCAAGCTTTTGTGCAACGGCGGTTACGCGCATGCGAGTTGAAAGACGGCGGATCGCATCGTAGCGTTGGCACATGTCAAATATGCGAACACTCCGCTGCCTGATGATCGCCGTACTGGGTCTGTGTGCGGCCTCTCGCGATGCGTCCTCGCAGCCGGCGGCGTATGCACGCCTGCGCCGCACGAAGGCCGCCGCGCAGCGCATACGCGCGGCCGACATTCGGCGAGACGTCAGCTATCTCGCATCGGATGCCAACATGGGGCGACGCACGCCGTTCCCCGGTCTCGCCTCACCGGGTTACGACTCGGCCGCGCACTACGTGGCGAGATTCCTGAAAACCATGCGTGTCAAGCCGATGGGCGACGACGGCACCTACTTTCAGCACTACACGGTTACCCGCAGCACACTCGATACCACCAAGGTGAGCGGCACGATCGGCACGGAACCGCTGACGTGGGGCACGGACTTTCTGGTCAATAGCTTTCTGATACCCGGCGTGCGCGACGCGAACGTCATCTACGTTGGCAACGGCATTCAACTGCTGAAGCGCGACGTGGATCCGTACGCAGGGTTCGACATTCGAGACAAGTGGTTGTTGGTCAGTGGCGCCCCGCCGCACACGGGACGCGGTGTGGTGCGTGCCGGAATGCCCACCGGGAGGATTGGTATCGACTACACGACGATCACCGAAGTGGCGCGCTTCGGCGGCGCATTGGGGATCATCACGGTCGCGAGCGATTCTGTGCTGGCCACCTCAACGCGTCGGGCGGTCACGGGGCAGGATCTCAACCCATCCGTGGGTGTCGCCTACGCGCAGTATCAGGTGCCGAGCATTTCGATTTCCATCGCGGCGTTGTCGAAACTGCTGGCTGGTACATCGCTGGCGCCGGAGATCGTGCTGTCACGCGACTCAACGGTTGAGCGGAAGTCGGTTGACCTCGGCGCGAGTAATCGGCTGCGCATTGACTTTGCGGCGACCACGCTCGACGCCCGGCCCTACAACGTGGTGGGGCTGCTCGAAGGCTCCGACCCCCTGCTCAAGCATGAGTGGGTTTCGCTCGCGGCGCATCTGGATGGTGCCGTACCGGCCAATGGGAGTGTGCCAGGCAACGCGCTCCCCGATCAGTACAACGCCGCTGATGACAATGCGAGTGGCAGCGCGGGCAACATGGCCGTCGTGCGCGCGTTGGTCGCCGCGCCGCGTGCGAAGCGCTCGATTCTGTTGATCTGGGACTCGGGGGAAGAGGTGGGATTGTGGGGGACCCGCGCGATCGCCTACGGCGCGTGGTCGGACAAGCTGGTGCTGCACGTCAGCAATGACATGATCGGGCGGAGTCGCCCCAACAACAGCCCGATGGAGCAGACGTTGTCGTCGGCCGATTCCATTTATGTGACGGGTCCGCTGTTGCTCAGCACGCGTATTGAAGCCGCCCTGCAACGCGCCTCGACGGAGTTTCCGTTCATCGCCATGGACCGTCGCTACGAGGACGTGAGCGCCTCGTACTACTACCCGCGCACGGACGCCGGTCCGTATCTGGAGCGAGGGATTCCCATCATGCAGTTCTTCAATGGCGAACACGCCGACTATCACCGGCCGAGCGATGATGTGGCGAAGCTCGACATTCAGAAGATCACGAACGTCTCCAGGCTGTCGTTCGGCGCGCTCTGGCTGGCCGCCGATGACGCGTCGACGCTGGCGTGGGATGGGATCGTGCCGGAGACGTTGTGGTGGGTGAAACCGCGGCGCGAGTAGCTCGTACCTCTCGGGAACCGGGCGGTGGTACGCGGGCGCTCCTAAACGGCGCCGCGATGGCCTTGACCACGAGATTCACTCACCAGCAGACGCTCCCGCCAACGCAACGCTCGGCGCACGAAACAGCTGTTCGCGCGCAAGGTGACGTTCGATCGCAGCCATCAGGTCTTGCAGCTCTGTCACGGTCTTTTCCTTGACTTCCCGATACATCCACTTATACCAGATCATCGTCGCAATCGCCGCCATGCCGCCCAAGGCGACGCCTGGAATGGCGGCGAGTGCCGCTGACCCGACAACGCCAGCCAGTACCGATGTACCGCCAGTGCCCGCGATCGCCGCGTGAAAGCCCATCAGTCCCCAGTCAGTATAGAGGTTCCGACGCAAACCTGTTCGCAAATCTCCGGTAATCACGATCTCACAGGTTGGTCGTTCCGCAGTGCCGCGCGCGTTTAGCGTCACGCTCAGATCGAACATTTCCAACTGCTCCAATCGGTACGCCAGCCGGTTGTCCTTGGACGTCATTCTGAACAGATTCGCGAGTCCGCTGGTCGTCAGGCGCGGCATCGTAAAGCGCAGGACGCCACCATCGAGTGGGTGCCCGTTCACCGCGTCATTGAACTTGAGCTTGTACGGTGCGGCGGTGAACACGGTGTCGATCGCCGCCAGCGTAGCTTTGGGCGACGCGTTGATCGTTCGCGAGACGCTGATCGCACGATCTGCGGTGCCCATCATGCTGGTGATCTGGCGGTCGAGTCGCTCGCTGATGACCGGGACGACGACCCCCGGCCTCTGCGTGCGACGTTCCGCCAGCGCCAGTGCGACATACTGGCGAGAGATGCCCGCTTCCACGGCAGCCGCTTCGACATCGCGCACGCGATAACTCCCGCTGGCCGCGTCAGCGTGCTCGATGGTTGTCGGTGCCTGAAGCTTCGCGGTGCGCTCCATGCGGTGCGCGGCTTCTGCCTGCAACTGCGCGGCGCGCTGCCAGATCGCCAACGCCTCCGGCTCCGTAAGCACGCCGCCGGGCGCTGCGTCGGCAGCCGAAAGCTCCGCGGCCTCAGCGTCGCGCATCGCCGCATCCAGCGCGTTCGCGAGCTCATCGGCCGTCGCGTAGCGGTCGTCGGGGCGTTTGCGCAGGCATCGCTCGATTACAACGACGACACTGTCGGGCACGTGCGGCGCAGCGGTGGCGATTGAGGGCACCGGTCGCGTTACATGTGCAACAAGCACACTCTGCGGTGATCCATCGAAGGGCAATACACCGGTCAGTGCCCGATACGCGACCACACCAAGCGCGTAAATGTCGGTCCGTCCGTCGACCGGTTCACCCGACGCTTGTTCCGGACTCATGTAGTGCACCGACCCCAACACGTGTCCATCGATCGTCAGTCCGCTGGCATCGTTTCCGCGATCGCGGGCGATCCCGAAATCCGTCACCACTGCTCGGCCGGATTCACGATCGAGCAGGATGTTGTCGGGTTTGATGTCGCGATGTACGACGCCGCGCGCGTGCGCATACGCCAGTCCCCACGCGGCCTCGCGCAGCACGCGTACCGTCTCGCTCACCGGAAGGGTATCGCGGTCGCGGAGCCGATCGCCGAGCGACTCGCCATCGATGTAGCGCATCGTGAACCACACGATTCCCGCTGTATCGTCAGCGCGATACACATCGATGATATGCGGATGCTCGAGTTTGGCGCTCGTGCGCGCTTCGCGAAGAAACCGTTCCCGGTCGTCGGGTGCAGCCTGATGGTCACGCAACACCTTGAGGGCAACCGATCGATCGAGGAAACGGTCGCGCACCAACCAGACGGCTCCCATACCACCCACGCCGAGCGGTCGGATGATGTCGAAGAGCTCGCTGAGGGCGGGCGCCAGTGGCGGAGCGTCAGGCATCCGCGATGAAGTGGTCGCGTCGTCTCCGGCAGTTTTAGTCAGCGGCGTGCTCATCGGGGAGTCGGCTTCATAGGTGCGTGAAAGTAGCAGTGCCCGTTCTTCCAGCGCCATAGTCGCGGCACCGCTGCCGTCAGGGAGTGCGCCGCCGGTTCCAATACGTGGCCCCGACCCGCATCGTCGTGCCGTCGGTGAGGCGCACCTCCCAATCGCCATCGGGACGTGTCACCACCTCGCGAATCTCGTCTCGGCGCACCATCACGGAACGATGCACGCGGACCCATCCCGCGGGATCCAGTTCCCGCTCGGGCGCGCGCAGCGAATGGCGTACGAGATGTCGGGACCCATGCGCGTGCAATACGACGTAGTTGTCGTCGGCTTCGATCCGGGTCACGGCACTGACAGGGACCAGTAACCGGGCGACCGTGGATCACCACGAACCGCTCACGTCAGCGCCGCCCTGAGCCGGCTGCCACCCGTAGTTCAGCCGTGTCACCGGTGATCGCTTCGCCGCCACCGCCACCGCCACCGCCACCGTCACCGCCACCGACGCGGCCGCCCGCGCCACTCTCACGCCGCCCTACTGCGGCCCTGGCACGCCCGAGCGCCCGGTGAGCGCGCGCGCGCCGCCCGCACGGCGCCGGGCATCTTCTGCCTCGCCCACGATCGCCACATCGTCGTGCGTCGACAGCAGCGCACGCAACCGGCGCCTGGCGAGCGGTTCGTCGTCCACGATCAGCACGCGCAGCCTCCCTGAACCTCCCGCCTCGACCGGGTGCGCGCCGCTTGCCGTGGTCATGCGAAGGCGCGGTTGGTCGTGTTCCACGGCACCTCGATCACGGCTTCCACGCCACCCGTCGCGCGGGGGTGTAGCGAGAAGGTGTGCGCTCCAGGGTGCAGCGTGTTCAGCCGTTCACGCGTGTTCCGCAGTCCGATCCCCTCGCGTATCGGAACATCGCCGAGGCCTTCCCCGTCGTCGCGCACATGCAGCACCATTCGCCGTTCACCCGCAACGACAGACACCTCGGCGTGCAGTGTCACGGTGCCGGGACCCGGCCGACGACCGATGCCGTGCTGCAACGCATTCTCCACGAGCGGTTGCAACAGCATGGTCGGTACCCGCGCCGCGTGGGCCTCCGGTGGCACGTGATACGACACGCGCAGCCGATCGCCGTAGCGCATGCGTTGCAGGTCGAGGTACATCGTCTGCCGCGCCAGTTCCTCGGCAAGCGGATGCTCCGCCGAACGTCCGTCGCTCAGGGTCGTGCGCAACAGGTCGCCCAGCGTCTCCAGCATCGCTTCGGCTGCGGTCGGGTCCTCGCGTACCAATTGCGCAATAGCGTTGAGCGTATTGTGGAGGAAGTGTGGTTGCAGTTCGAGCGCCAACGCATGGAGCCGCGACTCTCTCAGCGCGGCATCGGCTCGTTCCGCCTGCGCGATGGCCTGCAGGGAGATGACGCGCCGCCGCCGTACCCAGTAAACGAGTGCATACACGGTGAACACGACCACATGCACTTCGAACCCCCTTAGACGTCGTCGTGCGAGCGCTCCATGGTCCACCCGAGTGCTCGTTCGGCCAGCGCAAGCACCGGCACGGAGACCGCGAGCATTACGGCGGACACGCCGGGCACGGCCGCCGCCCGCGCCGCCACCCGCATGGCCACGTGTCGCAGGCGATGACTGCGGTCGAGCAGATGCACCAGCAACCACGTCCCCGTCACGAACGACACCATACCGATGCTGCGCGAGACGATGAACTGTCCGAGCGCCGGGCCGCCAAGGTTGTGGCGCAGGGTGATGAGCGCCAGCGCCACGATGCCGAAGTGAAAGAGCGTGATGAGTGCCCATGTTCGTCGGTGCAGCGCGGGGGCGAGCGCGGTTGAATCCGGAGGGATGGTGCGGGGCATCAGCGGAGCAGCATGGCGTGCGGTCTGGTAGCGTCAGGGACGTAGCGCGCGCGCTGCGGCATCGCGGATGGCATCAGCCGCGCGATCCCCACCGGCGTTGATGGCGGTGGCCACGGCGATGCCACGTGCCGGGTCGAGCAGCGTCACTACATGAAAGGTGCCGGCGCTCCCCTCGTGAAAATGTACGGTGCTCAAGAGGTTTCGCTGCACGGCCCAGCCCAGGGCGTAGTCACCCTCGGGCTCATGCAGAACGCGGATCGTCGTGGCGCGCAGCCCATCATCGCGCCCGGCGAGGCCACGCACGTGCATTCGCAGGAAACGCGCCTAGGCGGACATGGTCATCGACAGGTCACCGGCCGGGGCCAAGGCCGCAGGGATAGCCAGGATGCGACTATCCGTGGGGTCGTGCGCCAGCCACGCACGGCCGTCGGAAACGTGGCCCCACGGAGCCGAGCCGGCGAGCCCCGGCCAGCCGGTTCGCCAAGCACGTGCGGGAATGCCCAGCGGGTCGAAGAGACGCTCCTGCAGCAAGCGCTCCCACGTTCGGCCGGCCGCACGCTCGGCGATGGCCACCGCAATGCCGTAACCGCCGTTGGAATACATGAACCGTCCCGCGCGCCCGGCGGGTGCACGCTGCAGCACCCAGACGGAAAACGCCTGCCGCTGCTCGGTGGGCGTGCCGCGCCGCGTTTCGTGCGGCATACCCAGAATCTCGGCGGGTGTCGTGAACTCGCCGACGCCCGCATGGTGCGTGAGCAGCTGACGCAGAGTCACGGCTCGCCACGTTGCCGGCATGGAAGCGGCGAGCTCGGGGAAGCTCGCGCCGATGGTCCGTTCTCACGTCAGCACCCGGTCCTCGACGAGCGCGCCAACCAACGTGGCGGTGATCGCCTTGCTGTTCGAGCCGAGATGGAAGTGATCACCGTCGGTGACGGTGTCGCGCATCCTGCCGCGAGGTGCGCGAACGCGATGTCGATGACACGCACGAACCCGTGCCCGACGCGCAGCCGTCGTCGCCGGTCGAAGTGCGATGCGAGGACACTCGGGCGCGCGACGAGCGCCAGTTCAACGTCGCGCCGCCGTGCCGTTCCACTTGCTTTTCGGCTGCGGCGGCGACTAATCACTCATCGCTTTGCCTCACCGCTCACGACTTGGAAGTTCCGATTGTAGTCTTCGCCCATCCCGTCCTCACTCTCCCTCCGCCGTGGGTGTTCGCCGCATGCGCGCTCTGCTCCTGATGCTCGCCCTCCCGTCCGCTGCCGCTGTCGCGCAGCCCGTGGTCACGCCGGCCACCCCCGGCGCACGTATTTCCGGTTCGTCGGCTGCAGACACGTTGCGCCCCTTCGGCACGCTACGCGACCAGGCGTTCCGTCAGCAGCAGTGGCTCGAGCTGCGCATGGCGCGCACGCTCCCCGCGCTGATGCGCCGCGAAGGCGTGGACATGTGGGTCGTCCCAATGCGCGAATACGCCGAGGATCCGCTGTTCACGGCGATCACGTCGCCGACCACATTCGCGGCCCGTCGCCGCACGATCTACGTCTTCTTCGACCGCGGCGCGCAGGACGGCGTGGAGCGCATTGCGCTGGGCGGCACGTCGCAGGGGAACGTCTTCAAGGCGGTGCGCAGCGAAAAGGCCGTCGCGGCGCCGGCCGCCGGCAGCAACAGTGCGGCGCGCACGGCGGAGTTGTGGGGCGACCAGCAGTGGGAGGTGCTCAAGCAGGTGATCGAGCAGCGCAACCCGAAAAAGATCGCCGTCAACACGTCGCGCACATTTGCCTTCGCGGACGGCCTGAGTTCGGGGGAACGCGACGGCATGCTGCAGGCGCTCGGGCCGCAGTGGACGGCCAAGGTGGTGAACGCCGAAGCGCTGGCGGTGGACATGATCGCGTCGCGGCAGCCGGAGGAAGAGGCCGCGTTCAACGAGCTCAATCGCGTCGCGTGGCAGATCATTGAAGAGGCATTCTCCAATCGCGTGATCACACCGGGTGTGACCAAGGTGGACGACGTGGTCTGGTGGATGCGTCAGCGACTGGCCGACCTTGGCCTGACAACGTGGTTCCAGCCGAGCGTGGAGATCCAGCGGCAGTCGGGTGTGGGTGAGCTGGTGGGTGTGAATCCGACCATCGCACCGGGTGACGTGCTGCATTGCGATTTCGGCGTGACCGCCATGGGACTTAACACCGACACGCAGCACATGGGGTACGTGCTACGTCCGGGCGAGACGGACGTGCCGGCGGGCATCAAGAAGGCGCTGCTGGCCTCCAACCGCATGCAGGACATCTCGATAGCGGAGCTCAGGCCAGGTCGTACCGGCAACGAAGTGCTCAAGGCGTCGCTGGACCGCATGCGCGCCGAAAAGATCAACGGGACCATTTACTCCCATCCGATCGGGCTGCACGGCCATGGCGCGGGCGCACTGATCGGGCTGTGGGACTACCAGGACGGCGTGCCGGGCCGCGGCGACCACAGGGTCATCCCCGGGATGTGGTACTCGATCGAGCTGCAGGCCACGACGCCGGTGCCGGAGTGGGGCGGGCAGCCGGTGCGTTCGGCACAGGAAGAGGACGTGATCATCGACGCGTCCGGCAAGGTCCGCTGGGGGTACAACCGGCAGTCTGCGTTCCATCTGGTGCAGCCGACGATGAAATAGGCGACGTCGCCGGATATCGCGGTCGACCGTCCATCCCCGTTCACCCCGTCGTTAGCTTTCGGCATGATCCGCAAGAACAAGCAATTGCTCGTGGTCGGCGACCGCGTCCTGGTGAAGGTCGAGGACGGAGACCAGCGCACGAAGATTGGGCTCTATCTGCCGTCCACCGCTGTGGACAGTCAGGCGGTGCAGGGGGGCGCGATCATTTCCACCGGGCCGGGGCTCGCGCTGCCGGACCTCGCCTCCGACCATGGCGATGATCCGTGGAAGTCGGGCGACGATCACGGGCCGGAGGCGCGCTACGTGCCAATGCAGGCGCGCGTGGGCGACTACGCGCTGTTCTTTCGCAAAGCCGCCGTCGAAATCACGTTCGAGAACGAGCAGTTTCTCGTGGTGCCTCAGGGAGCGATCCTCGCGCTCGTACGCGACGTGGACCGTTAGCAACACTTCGAACTTCAGCAGAGGAAACAGAACCCCATGTATCCAGAACAGATCGTACAGCCGATGCGCCAGGAACTGACGCGTCTTGGTATCGAAGAGCTGCGCACCGCCGCCGACGTGGACGCGAAGCTGCACGACATGAAGGGCACGGCGCTGGTGGTCGTGAATTCGGTGTGTGGCTGTGCCGCGCGCAACGCGCGACCAGCCGTGGCGGCCGCAATGAATCATGCGATCAAGCCCGATGTCTCCACGACGGTCTTTGCCGGTCAGGATCATGAAGCGACTGAACGCGCGCGTGAATACTTCACGGGCTATGCGCCGAGCTCGCCGAGCATCGCGCTGCTCAAGGACGGAGACGTCGTGTTCATGCTGGAGCGTTACAAGATCGAGGGTCGCACCTCGCAGGAGATCGCGGCGGACCTCGTGCACGCGTTCGATATGTACTGCGCGCCGAGTGGCGCAACGGCCACGGCGTAGCGTACGCGCGTGACCGTACGACCGTCGCAGCCTGCAGCGCCGCGGACCGCGGACTGAGTTGATGCTCGACGGTGCCGATCTCGCGGCGCCGGCGCTCGCACGCGCTGTTGCCGGGCAGTACCGGCTCACCCGTGAGATCGGGCGCGGTGGCATGGGCGTTGTCTACCTCGCCACCGACGAACAGCTGCAGCGCGAGGTCGCGATCAAGACCTTGCCGCCGCATCTCGCGGCGGACGCGCGGGTGCGCGACCGGTTCCTGCGCGAAGCGCGCACCGCCGGCGCACTGTCGCACCAGAACATCGTACCGATCTACGCCGCCGCGGAACGCGACGGGATCGTGTATTTCGTCATGCGCTACATCGCCGGCCAGTCGCTGGCCGAGCGGCTCGGTACGCACGACACGAACAGCGGCACCATTCCGCCGGCGGATGTGGTCGCCATTCTGCGTCAGCTCGCCTCGGCGCTCGCGTACGCGCATTCGCGCGGTGTGGTGCACCGCGACATCAAGGCGGAGAATGTGTTGCTCGACGGCGAGACCGGTCGCGCCATACTCACCGACTTCGGCATCGCGCGCCTGGCCGAAACGAAGCCACTGACGGCCACCGGCACGGTACTCGGCACGGTGCAGTACATGAGCCCTGAGCAGGTGGTGGGCGATGAACTCGACGGGCGGAGCGATCTCTACGCGCTCGGCGTCCTGGCGTTTCTGATGCTGTGCGGACGGTTTCCGTTCGAGTGCAACAGTCCGTCCGCCGTGCTGGTGGCGCATGTGAACTCGGCGCCGCCGCGCATGTGCGACGCGGCCACGCACGTATCGCCGGAGCTGGGCGCCGTGGTGGACCGCCTGCTCGCCAAGTCACGCGAGGCGCGCTATGCCACCGGGGATGCGCTGCGGCAGGCACTGGATGCACTGCCGCCGATGGAAGGAAGCGCGCTGGTTCGCGCCAACGACTCCGCTCCGCTGGCGATGCCCACAACGCGCGACACGGCTGCGGTGCGCGGCGATGCAACGCCGGCCGTGCTTTCTTCGATTGAGGCGCAGGAAGTGTGGGCGCGCGCCGCTGCGTTGCAGGCCAACACCGGCATGTATGTGCCGCCGGCGGAGTTCACGCCGCGGGCAAACGGTGCAGAGCTGCTGACGCGAGGCTACGACACAGCGCTGGTGAAGGAAGCCGCGCTCGACGCCGGCATCGACGGCAAGTATGTGGAGCGGGCGCTGGCCGAACGCGCCAACGGTGAGGCGGTGGCCATCCGGCGCGGTCCGCAGATGCAGACGGCGCTCAATCCGGTCGTCGGCGCGCCGACCAAGATCGACTACGAGGTGACGCTGGAGGGCGAGCTCTCGGACATCGGGTTCGAAGAGATCGCCGATGAAGTGCGGCGCCAGATGGGCGACATGATCACCGTGAACGCGGTCGGCCGCTCGCTGAGCATCACCACCGCCATCACGTCGACGAAGAACGCCACGCCACGTCGCGTGCAGATCAACGTCAGTTCGCGGAACGGCAAGACCAACATCCGCGCCAACGAAGATCTCTCGCAGACGGCACTCGGGGTGTACCTCGGTATCACCCTTGGCGCTGGATTCAGTGTAGGCATGGCGGCGATGGGTGGCGTGCTGAATGCCACACACAGCGGATCGCTGGCCGTCACCACGCTTCTGGGCATCGTCGGTGCAGCCTATGCCGGCGCACGGCTGATCTTCACGCGCACCGCGCGCTCCCGCGACCGTGAGCTGCAGCGCGTGGTGCACGCGGTCGCGCAGCGGGCGCGCGAGTTCATCCTCCCGCCGGGCGAACAGCCGCGCAGGCAGCTCCGGTAGCGCGCGGATCGCGCTACTTCTGCCCCACCCACTTGAAGACTTCGCGGATGGACGGCCGCTTGCCGTACATCAGTAGCCCCACGCGATAGATGCGGCTGGCCAGCCAAATGCTGCCCAGCGCGCCGAGCACCACTGAGGCCAGCGCGATCGCCACTTCGGCCGGTGGCACGGGCGCGACCGTCATGCGCAGCGGCATCACAATCGGCGCGCTGAACGGCAGCATGGAGAGCACACGGGAAAGCATGCTGTCCGGCTGCGTGAGAATGTTCTGCAGAAACATGATGCTCGTGACCAGCAGCAATACCACCGGCATTTGTGCCTGCTGCGCTTCCTGCTCGCTGTTGACCGTCGCACCCACGGCCGCGAACAGGCCGGCGTACAGCATGAAGCCCATGACAAAGAATGCCAGCACGATCAGGCCGAGTCCGAGCGAGACGTCGGGCAGGCCGATCGGCACCTGCGCGGCGCCAAACCTGGCGAGAATGGGCTGCCGCACCTGATACATGACGAAGCTCATGCCCAGCCAGAGCAACAGCTGGGTGAGCCCCACGCCTCCCACGCCGATAACTTTGCCCGCCAGCAGACGTGATGCGGAGACGCTTGCAATGACGACTTCAGCCACGCGCGACTGCTTCTCCTCGAGGACACCGCGCAGCACGTTCAGTCCGTAGATGAAGATCGTCATGTAAAGCACGAATGCGACGGCCGCGCCGAAGATGAAGCTCAGCGTGCCGGATCCGCCGCGACCGGCCTTGCTGAGCCGCTCCGTGGCCACGTTGACGTTCGTGTTCAGCACCGACGTCGCAACGTCGGCATCGATCCCGTTCTTCTCGAGGGTCAGACCGACCACTTCGCGCTGCACCGCGCGCTCGATGCGCTGCATGTCGAAGATCGCCGTGGTGTTGCTCCCCGAGTAACGCGCCTTGGTGCCCGCCACGGTCAGCGAGTCGAGCACCAGATACCCTTTCACCTCCTCGGCCACGACCTGTCGCGTGGCCAGCGACTCCGCCTGCGCGATGGCGTCCGCGGTCACGACCCGCACCGCTGGTGACTTGGCACCGCCGTCGATCCCGCCGGCGAGGCGCGACGCGACACGATCGCCAAGTCCGATGCCCGTCGCATCGACGATGGTGATGTTGGTGCCGCTGGCCGACGCCTTGTCGCGCGAGGAGATCAGCGCGGGCAGGAACATCAGCGCGCCGAAGAACACCGGGCCAAAGAGGGTCGCGATGATGAACCACCGCGAGCGGACACGTTCGAGATATTCGCGGCGAATGACTGCAAAGAGCTTACCCATGACCGCTCATCCCCGCTTCGACGTTGGTGGCCCCGACTCTCTCGAGGAAGATGCGATGCAGCGACGGCCGCACGAGTTCGAAGCGCTCGATCTGTGCACCCGCGCCTACCAGCGATGCGAGCAGCTCCTGCGCGTTGGCATTTTCGGCCAGCTCGACTTCGAGATAGCGGTTGGAGTCGTCATAGCGCTGCACGAGCCGGCGGTCGGCAAGCACCGCCTGCACCATCGTGTTGGGTGATCCGACGAGTCCGACCGCCACCATGCGGGCACCGTGGGCGTCACGCACCTCGGCCACGCCGCCGTCGAGCACCTTTTCTCCACGCGCGATGATGCACACGGAATCGCACATGCGTTCGGCGTTGTCCATGATGTGCGTCGAGAAGATGAGTGTGCGTCCCTGCTTCTTCAGATCGACGATGGTGTCCTTGAGCGCCTGCGCGTTGATCGGATCGAGACCGCTGAACGGTTCGTCAAGGATGACCAGCTCCGGTTCGTGCAGCAGCGCCCCGATAAACTGCACCTTCTGTTGCATGCCGCGCGAGAGCTCATCGACCTTGGCATTGCCCCAGTCTTCGCCATTCGCCGTGAGCTGCATGCGCTCGAGCCACTTGTCGATACTCATATCGAGCGTACGTCCGCTCATTCCCTTGAGTTCGCCCAGGAACTTGAGCACACGTCGCACCTGCATCTTGCGATAAAGCCCGCGTTCTTCGGGCAGGTAGCCGATGCGGTCGACGAGTTTCGGATTGTCGTGTGGGACGCCGAAGATGCGGATCGTGCCCTCATCCGGCGAGATGATGTTGAGCAACATGCGGATCGTCGTCGTCTTGCCGGCACCGTTGGGGCCGAGCAGCCCGTAAACGGCGCCTTTGGGCACCGTGAGTGAGAGCGACTTCACCGCGAGGTGATGCTCATAGCGTTTGACGATGGACTGGATATCGATGGCGGGGGTGATCATGCGATAAAGATGAGGGAGGGGGCGGCGAACCACCCAGTACCGGTCTGTCACTCTGACGGCTAACCCCTCGGCGCTGTTTCACCGGCGATCACCCTTTTCGCAGCGCCCTCGCCGCCAACACACCGCCGACGAACCCGCCCAAATGCCCCTGCCAGCTGACGCCGACCTCGCTGGGCAGCACACCGAAGACCAGTCCGCCCCAAACCGCGGTCACGGTCACGCTGAGCAGCATGCTGCCGACGGTCCGCGCGTACCAGCCGGCCACCATGAGAAAGCCCAGGTAGCCGAAGATCACGCCGCTCGCGCCGACATGGATCGAGCCGGGCGCACCGAGGGTCCAGGAGAGCAGCCCGGAGCCGAGTGCGGCGGCGATCGTGACACGCCCGAAGTGTCTGCGGTCGCGCAACATGACGAGCCAGCCCAGCACCACGAACGGGAGCGTATTTGCCAGCAGGTGGTTCAGGTTGGCGTGCAAAAAAGGTGCGAAGAGCACGCCGCGCAACCCTTCGACCGATCGCGGGACGATACCGAGCGACAGCAGTGTGCCGCCGGTGGCGACGTTTGCGGCAAACGCCAGCCACGCCGCGCCGAGCGCACCGGTCAGCACTGTGACCTGCGTCTTCAAGCTGCGGGTCATGTTTTTCGCCGTACGTGCGGTCACGCCTGTGGCCATCGGATCGGGTACCGGGTCGGCGGGTACCGGGTCGGTGCTGGTTGTCGTCGAGGGACGCGGTCAGATTTCGTCATGATCTCCAACGTCTCTACGCATTTCCAGCAACTTGGTGCCGACGACGGGATTCGCCGTCTGGTGGATCGGTTTTACGATCTCATGGATACCGCGCCCGAGGCAGTGCACGTGCGGGCGCTGCACGCCACCAGTCTCAAGGTATCACGCGAGAAGCTCCGCATGTTCCTGACGGGATGGACGGGCGGCCCGCCGGTGTACGCAGAGAAATTCGGGCACCCGCGATTACGAATGCGCCACTTTCCGTTCGCCATTGGTGCGGTGGAGCGCGACGAGTGGCTGTGGTGCATGGATGCCGCGCTGGCCGAGCACGACATGCCCGACACGTTGCGCGCAGCGCTGCGGCAGCGGTTACACGAGTTGGCGGACCACATGCGCAATCAGCCGGAAGCGGGCGATCGGCAGAGTCTGCCCACGCAACCCATCTGAGACGACATGAGTATTCGTGTGTTCGTCACCGGCGGCACGTTCGACAAGGAGTACGATGAGCTGCGCGGCACGCTGGAGTTTCGCGGCACGCATGTGCCGGAGATGCTGCAGCGCGGGCGGTGTGGGCTGGACATCACGGTGGAGGTGCTGCTTTGTGCAGACGCTGCCGGCAGGCGTGTATGTCGCGATGAACGGGAAGTGGTTCCCGTGGCACGACGTGCGCAAGAACCGCGAGATCGGCGTGTTCGAGGGCACGACGTGAGTCGTGGCGCGCTGCGGTGCATTGCCACTGTGCCGGGCGAACCGATCTGGGTCACGGCGGAGCGGCAGCAGGTGAGGTCCGCAGTGAGCTTCTGGCCGGGCGAGGAAGCGCCGATCGGTGGCCTGCGACCGCACTGGTGGTAGCGTTAGGATGGTGCGCTGCCGCATGCGAACGTGTGGAGCGCGTCCTCCACTGGCTCGCGAGGCCCGCGGACCGTGCGCCGCGTCTGATCGCGCTCTATCTCGGCGAAGTGGGTGCGGAGCCGCTGTCCGCCATCGTGCCAACGTCTGGTGCCGAATCGTACATATTGCGCGCGTTACGTGGAGCGCATCCGCATCTGTCCGTGTGGCGCAAGCACGAGTGCCGGCGCGATTCCGCTTCAACACGGGTGCCCGCATCACCCCGATCGTCGCGTTGGACGATGAAGGGTGGACGCTGGATGCGGCGCGCGTGATGCTCCGGCAGGCACGCTGCGTGGGCGCACATGCGGCGGCGCGGTCTTGCGCCGTGTCGTGCGACTGGCAAGCATAGGCGTTCGCGCGTTCAGGTTCCGGCACCGTTATCCGGGGCCGTTTCCCAACACCGCCGTGTCCTTCGCGGCTACCCGAACCCCACTGCCCATGCCCGGTCTGTTTGTTCGCAAGTCCGTCTCCGACATGGAGGACGATCTCCGGGAGCGTGGGGGACTCAAACGCTCGCTCACCAAGTGGCATCTCACGGCACTCGGCGTGGGCGCGACGATCGGTGCCGGCATCTTTGCGACAACCGGTACGGCAATTGCCGGCGATCTGGCGCGTCCGGGGGCGGGGCCGGCAATCATCTTTTCGTTCGTGCTGACGGCGATTGCGTGTGGATTCGCCGCACTGTGCTACGCCGAATTCGCGTCGATGGTGCCGATCGCGGGTTCGGCGTATACCTATGCGTACGCGGCGCTCGGCGAGTTCGTGGCGTGGATCATCGGCTGGGATCTGATCGTCGAGTATGCGGTGGGCAACATCGGTGTGGCGATCGGATGGTCCGGATATTTCAGGGAGCTGCTGGGGTTCTTCGGGCTGGATTTGCCGGCGTGGCTGGCGACGGATTTCCGGACGGCGTCCGATGCGGCGCGCGCCGTTGCTGGCGGTGCGACCGATGCGGTGAGCCTCTATCTCGCGTCCGCGCTGACCACCGCGCCGACGATCCTGGGGACGCGCCTCATCGCGAACCTGCCGGCGTTCATGGTGGTGCTGGTGATTACGCTGGTGCTGATCAAGGGTGTCAAGGAATCGGCGAATTCGAACAACGCGATGGTGATCCTGAAGATTGGCATCATCCTGTTCTTTCTGGCGGTCGGTCTGTTTTTCGTGAAGCCGATCAACTGGAACAACCCGGCCACGGGTGGCTTCGCGCCGAACGGTTTCGGCGGCATCAGCGCGGCGGCGGCGATCATCTTCTTCAGCTACATCGGTTTTGACGCGGTGTCCACGGCGGCGGAGGAAGCGATCAATCCGGCGAAGGACATGCCGTTCGGGATCATCATGAGTCTCGCGGTGACCACGGTGCTGTATATCGCGCTGTCGTTCGTCATGACGGGACTGGCGCCGTGGCAGCAATTGGGGACGGCGGAGCCGATGGTGACGGCGCTCCGATTGGCGGAGGGACCGCCGGCGATCCTCAATGCGTCCCGATTCATCATTTCGATTGGCGCGGTGATCGCGATGGGGAGCGTGCTGCTGGTGTTCCAGATGGGTCAGCCGCGCATTTTCATGTCGATGGCGCGCGACGGTCTGCTGCCGCCGTTCTTTGCGAAGGTGCATCCGCGATTCAAGACGCCGTATATCGGCACGATCCTCACGGGTGTGTTTGTAGCATCGTTCGCGGCGTTCGCGAATATCGCGGAAGTGGTGGACCTGACGAATATCGGGACGCTCTTTGCGTTTATCATCGTGTCGATCGGCGTAATCGTGCTACGCCGGACGGATCCGGATCGCCCGCGTCCGTTCCGGGTGCCTTGGGTGCCGTTCACGCCGATGGTTTCGGTGGTGGCGTGCTTCTACCTGATGTACAAGTTGCCGGGGATCACGTGGATCCGCTTCGGGATCTGGTTGGCGATCGGGCTCGTGCTGTACTTCCTATACGGTGCCAAGCATAGCCGGTTACGGAACGCAAAGTAGCTCGGCCACGGTCGGGCGGGCTCTGGGACTGCAGGGATCGCGAATGACGCGAGCCGGGCTGCGAACGGAACCGCTGCCGGGCGGGCGACGTCGCGTGGGGCGGGCGTGTGATGCGTTGGAGGGGTGTGGTGCGAGACAGAGATGGCGTGGCGTCGCTGATCGCTGCGCAGTTCCGTTCGCGCCGGAGCTCGCGCGGTTCATGCGATCCCTTCGGTCAGACAGCGCTCATTCGCTATCCCGGCCCCCTTTTTTTGCGACGGCTCATAAAGAAACGGACCCGCGAGTTCGCGGGTCCTTCCGGAGCAATCGGGACGTCTCGTTCCGCGACTCAGAAGCGCGGGTACGGAGAACGCCGGCCGCCGCCACCGAGTACGCCGATGACCGTCCCGATTGCGCCGATGTTGCCGCCGATGCGGCCACCGATGCCGCCCATCCCACCGACCATCACGCCGGGTCGGCCGCCGCGGGGGTGTCGTTCGCAGTGATCGTCGCCGGCACCACCACCACGAATGATGACACCGCGGCCGCGGCCGCGCTCACCGTCGTCGTTGCCACGGTCGTTGCCGCCACTATGCGTGCCGGAGGTCGTGCCGACATATGGCCCGTGCCCGTCTGTGGTGGCGACCGGCTCGACCACCGGTGCGGGCGCCGCTGCAGGGGCCGATTCCGTCATGGTGGGCGCGATCAGCGGGGCCAATTCCTCGGCGGGAGTTTCCGGGGCCGCCACCTCGTTCACGTGGGCAGACGGCGACTCCACCGGCGCATGACGTGGTGTGCGTACCAAGGCGCGCGCCCCGCGTTCGCGCCCGCTTGGACCGCCATTGGCTACGAGCTCGACCGCTGATACCGCCTGCGAACGCGATGGACGTGCCGTGGACGCCATCTGCAAGTCCCGCTCGAGATCCGCCGTCATCCCGTCCGAGCTCCTGGAACCACCGCTGCACCCCACCAGTGCCACCGATACGAGGACGGCAGAGATCGAGGACCATGTCGGCATTTTGCGCACGTACTCCTCCATGGCCCATCGGGCCGCGACGACCGGACTTGCGCGCACCTGCCCTTTGCCAGTGCGCATCACCCCTCTGCAACAGAACTCCGCAAGACGCACGCCACAAGGTGACGGCGGTCGCTGCGAGGGGAACCCTTCCTCGTCGGTGCCGTGGCGTCCCCCAAACGGGACAGGTGCGTGTCTCATCGGGATGACGGGCGCGAATGCGATTTCGTCGCCAATTTGCGGCATGCCCGTCCCCATCCTCCGCCGTGCTTGCCAAAGTTCTGTCTCAGACACTTCCGCGCTGGCCGAACGCGCCGCCGCAACCAATGACATTGCTGTCGCTGCGTTCTCTGCGCAAGCAGTCGCCGCATCGCTTACGGTGTCACTCGTTGTGTCACTCGTCGTGACGCTCTCCGCGTGTACCGGTACGGGGACGTCTCCACGCATCGATGCCGCCGAACGGCGCGCCATGGCCGATACGCTGCAACAACTGGTCGTGAACGCCTATGACTTTTCGCGCCCGGATGTCTCATCGCGCCTGCTCGCGCTCTACCCCGACAGCGGACGCGTGATCTCGGCGGCTGCCGGACGCGTCACCTCGACGCGCGCCGCCCTCGAACAAGACATCGCCGGCTTCTGGGAACGCGTCGGACAGCAGATGCAGGGTCCGCGATTCGAACTCGGTTCCGTGTACGTGGACATCATCACGCGCGATGCCGCCGTCATGACATTCAGCTACCGAATTCCGCACCGCACACCGGAGAACACCGCACACACCGTGAGTGGTGCATGGACCACGGTCTGGCGTCGTGAGCAAGGACGCTGGCTGATCGTGCAGGAACACCTCTCCGACACGCCCGAAACGACCGCGCCGGGCCCCACCCCCGACGACACGACGCGCCACGCCGCGCCGTCCACGACCGATCATCGGCACTGATCGCTCGCGTTTATCCACCCGACGTCACGCCTCCTTCGCTTGGGCGGTGCGTTCGCACAACTCCCTCAGCGTCATCAGATTCACATCGGACAACTTCCTGATGTGCAGGCAACCGCCTTGCTGCTTGGCCTTGCCGAGTGTCGTCGGAAGATCGGCTGCCTCCATCACGGTCTTGGAGAGGTAGAGCGTGATGTCGTTCTTGCGCGCGGCGAAGGCGAGCACCGGCCAATCACCGGTTTTACCGCTGGCGTACGTCATGGTGTAGCTGTCAAAGCCCACGATGCCCGTGCCCCAGATCACGGGTTTCTTCCTGGTGACCTTGGACATCATGTCGGCGATGACTTCGCAATCGGCGCGCCGGACGGGATCGTCGACGCGTATCAGATAAGACGCCAGCGATTCCGACGTGGGTTGTGTTTTCGCTTCAGCCATGGGCGCTCCGGACCAAGAATGACGACGGGCAGGACGGCAAGAACCTGGCGTGGATCTTCCGTTTGGAATGCGGCGTCACGTGCTCCCACGCTTTTCGCCACAGTCAGGATTTAGCGCGCCTCCGCGGCGTGCGGCAGCCGGACACGATCCGCGAGCGTTCGGTGACGGTCGCCGAGGCCGCCCGCGCGCTACCCTCGGCGAATGTTCGCAGCTTGCCGAGTGAGCGGTGCGCTCGCCCGGCGGTGTCCATGTCAGCGCGACGAACTGGTTCAAGCCGGACATCGCCGTGTATCCGGCGCCAGAATTTTCGCGGCAGCCGTGGCGTCGGCTACCGCCGCCGCGGCCGCCGATGCGCATGGCCGCCGACGAACTTTTTGGCGTGCCGCACGAGGCCGGCCCTGACAAGGACGCCGGATAGCGATCCGACGCGGGTTCAACAGGGGCAGCAACCATGGCCGGCGCCCCGATTCAATCTCACTGCCGCGTCGGGCACCCCCGTTACGAGATCGGTGTGGGCACGCACGCCGACTTCGAGAGTTGCAGGATCGCACGGGCCACCAACTCCACGCGTCCTTGATCGGCGGCACCGGTCACATTTGCCTGCACCAATGGCGCCAACGCCGAGAGCGCCGTGTTGCGCGCACCGCAGCCACCGCGCTCGGCGGCTGTCAGTGCATTGCGTATCTCGCTGATTCGGTTGCCGGCCAGTCCGTTGTTGCGCTCGAGCTGGTCGAGGTACGCGCGCGCCAGCGGGAAGCTCGGCGGCCACACCGTGTGCGGCTGCTCCTGCGCGTTGAACTGCTCATAGCGTACGGTCTTCGCTGCATCGATCTCGTTCTGCGACAAGTATTGGCTCGGCGTGAGTTCGTGCACATCGAGACCACGCTGTTCGTCCGACGACACGATCGCACCGTTGTACCAGTAGGTGCTCCAGTATCCGCCACCGGGGCCGCGATCGTAGAATCCGATCTCGATCGGTTTCGCCGGATCGGTCCAGTCGAACACCGTCGCACCACCCTGATAGAACGCCTGCACCATGATGTCGCGCCCGGGCACCGGAATCAGCGAGCCGTTGTGCGCCGTACAGATTTCCTCGGTCGTCTGCGGTGCCGGCATCTTGTAATAGCTTTTGAACGTGAGCTCACCATTCTCCACGGTGAAGATCGCGTTGCCGCCCCATTCGAGTTTGTCGGTGGCACGACAGCGCGCCGCGCCGCCACCGCCCCACTCGTCGGAAAAGAGCATCTTGCTGCCGTCGTTGCTGAACGTCGCGGAGTGCCAGAACGACATGTTCGAATCGGCGACGGACTTGAGACGCTTGGGATTCTTCGGGTCGCGCACGTCGAACAGCAACCCGTAGCCGGCGCAGGCACCGCCCGCATAGCCCGAGCCCGGATATGCCGTGATGTCGTGACAGCCGCTCTGTCCGACCGCGGTGGTACGGTTGCCGCCAGGCGGCCCGCCTGCGGGAGCGCCCGCGCGCGCCCCCGCGCCGGCACTACCAACCGCACCGGCGGCTCCGGGCGCACCACCACGACCACCGCGTCCGCCGCGGGCGCCCGTATCACTCGGCGGCGGCGCATGGACCGTACGTCCTGACAAATCGGCAAGGAGATGCGGCGAGTTGACCACGGCCGAGCGCTCGGGATTCCTGAGCGGCACCTTGATCACTTCGATGCGGAAGCGCGCGCTTGAAGAGTCACCGGCCGGCGCGTCCTTGCAGCCGGCGAGTTCCGTGGAGGAGCGAACCGAGGAGTAGCCCGAGACGTAGATGTAAATGCTGCTCTTGTCGCTTGGATCCTGCACCAGCGAATTCGTGTGCGAGCCGCGGCACGTCTGCACGTTGGAGATCAGTCGCGGCTTCGACTTGTCGCTGATGTCGAAGATGCGCACACCGCGAAAGCGCTCCATGCTGACCGAGTCGGTGATCGGCGTGGTGCCGCAATCGTTGCGCGCGCCGAGTCCCTCGCCCGAGACGAAAAGCAGGTCGCCGTACACCGTCGGATCGCCCTGACTCGTGGGGCAGAGGAACGACGACATCAGCGTGGGCGACTTGGGATTGGTGCCATCCCAGATCAGGATGCCCCGATAGTTGCCCTGGATGATGTAGTTGCCGCTGAACGCCAGATCCGAGCCCGTCGCGCCGCGCCCGGTGAATCCGTCGGGCGCGGGTGAGTTCGAGATGAGCTTCATGTTGAACGAGGCTTCGCCCGCGTCGCCGGCGGCTTCACCGGGCTTGAGCCCGATGCGCGGATCGGGATTCGGCGCTTTGGCGCTCTCGGGGTAGCGCATCGGGGGCGACTTGGCGAGCGAGATGTCACCCGTGACCGTCATGCCCTCCGCCGGAGTGGGCGGACCACCGACGGGAGTGGTGGCGCGGGAACAGGCGGCCGCAACGACAGCGAGGGTCACGAGGGCGAGCGGGCTTCGGCGCATCGTGCGATCCGGTTAAAGAGGAGGGACGGTCTCGAGCATGCGCAGCATCACGGAAATCTCGGCCGACTGATCCGAGACGACATCGTTCGCAAAACGGAATACGGTTTCGTCGTGCCCGGCGTTGCCGTTTTTGAGCAGTATTTCGACCATGTCGATGGCGCCGCGATGATGGCCGATCATGCCGTTGAGAAAGAGCCGGTCGAACGTGGCCCCGCGCGCCCGGTCCAGCTGCGCCATCTCCTCATCGGTCAGCATCCCCGGCATCATCATTTCGTGGTTGATGCCGTTCATTCGCATGACGTGTCGCGCGGCCGTGGAGTCGGGCACCTCTTGGCGTCGCTCACGAAGCCAGCGGCGCATCATGCCGATCTCGTCGCTCTGTGCGGCACCGATGCGCAGGCAGAGGCGCTGCACGTCGGCACGCGCACCGTGGGACGCGGCCCAACCGGCCATGATGACGGCCTGCGCATGGTGCGGCACCATCCCTTGCATGAACTCGACGTCGGCGGGCGCGAAGGCGCGTGCCGCGCTGTCCGCGGTGGCGAGTGCCACTTTGGTCGCGGCAGAGCCGGGCACCACGACACCGGTGCCGGCGGCCAAAACCGGCGCGCGCGTGGTCGCGGCGGACGTGCAGGCCCCGACGCCGAGCATGAGGCTTGGCAGGAGTGCACGCCACAACTGTGAGGTAGCGGTCAACGCGTCGCCCCGGAATCGTTGGAGAGTCGGTGGAGCATCAGTCATCGCGCGCCTGCGGGGAACGGCGACGCGCCTCAGACAAACTGCGCGTCGGACGGACCGGCGGCTACGACCTGCTCCTCGGCGGGCGCATCGAACGACCGCTGCTTGATCGTCGGCCGATCGGTTGCCGTCGCACTCACCCCACGACCAACGGACGCAGCAGCCGCAGACGCTGGAATTCCTGTACGCAGAACTGCACGAGTTCCGCGCCGATGCCCCGGTCGGCGGGGAGCGCCTCCACGATCGAGGCCACGTCGAGATTCCGCTTGGTGCCCTCTTCGGTCACGAGCGAGAACAGCACTTCCAGCGGGATGCCCTCTGGCTTGGCCACACGCATCTCTGTCTTCAGCGACTCCTCGATCACGTCGAGCTGGTCGGTGAGGAAGTCGCGCAGCACGGTGCCGAGTGTACCAACCTTGTCCACCAGCGCCCGGTCGAAGGTTACGCCATCGCGCGACGTGCCCGTCGTGGCGTTCGCTTCGCGCCACAGCCGGTCGAGATAGATCTGCAGATTGACGAGGTCCACCCCGGTGCGACGATCGCGGATGTTCTCGAGAATCGCCGAGACAGTGTTGCGAGGGTCGACAACGCGAATGCGCCCGGCCGACGTTGTGCCCATGATCACGCGCGAAAGGTTCAGGTCGTTCAATTGCTCGATGCGCAGCCGGTTGTCGAACAGCGGCGGAACGGCCTTCTCGAACTCTGACAGATACGCGATGTATTCTTCGCGCAGCACGAGCAGCAGCTTGCACCCCACATTGCTGCCGAGCAGTTGACGTACGGTGTCGTAGAACGCGCGCTGCTCGTTCGCGTCGCCGAGGATGTAGAGCTCTTCGAATTGATCGAAGATCAGGTACACCGGGCGATAGTAGTCGAGGTAGAGCGCGCGCAGACGTTCGACCACTGAGCCTTCGTCCGACGCGGGGCCGCTCTTCGCCGCACCGGCGATCGCGCGGTCGAGAGACGCCTTGAGATTGGTGCCACGGCGCACGAAGAGCGGGAGCCAGTCGGAGTCCACGAACTGGTTCCCGAGGCCGCAGTTGACCAGACTCGATTTGCCCGTGCCCGAGGCACCGTACACCATGACGAGATTGGACGCATGCACGGCGTTGTACAGCTGCGCCGTCTCGCGTTCGCGTCCGAAGAACGAGGCTGCGTCTTCTTTCTGGTACGCGTCCAGATACTTGAACGGGCTCCGACTCATGGTGCCGCTCTCAGGTCGGCGATACAGTCGTTGACTTGGTCGCGCAGAATGGCGAACACCTTGACCGAGTCAGCGGTCGTGGTGGAGGCTGCGACGCCGAAGTCCGCACCGAAACCGAAGTCGTCGTGCACCACGGCGCGCGACGCGAGATTGCGCCCCTCCACAAAATCCTCGCGCGTCATGCCCGTGTGGATGCGATCACGCTCGTTCGCAAGTGCGTAGCGCAGGCCGTGCTCCACGGCGACGTACACCAACTCGCTGTCTTCCTCGTACGACAGCACGAAGATGTGCGCGAGTCGATCTTTGTCCGTCGTGTCGCTCTTTTTCACACTGACGAAGGTGTTCTTGTCGATGATGAACGGTGAGAGGTTGAGTCCGTCCCCCAGCTCATTTTCGTCGCGGACGAGCACGATGGACTGACTGTTGCCGAATTGCGTCTTCCGGCGGCTCGCGACGTCCTGGTAGAGGTTGAGCGCACTGTTTTCGGCGGCGTTGAGCGGCCCCAGGTCCAGCTCGTACGACACCGTGCTGAATCGCGGCGCGTCCACGGCAATGTTGCGCACGGTGAGCATGCGGTAGCGCGCGAGAAACGCCGCCGAGCGCAGCACCACGGCGAACGCCTGCTCGGCGCTCACGCATCGTTGCGCGAGGTCGGTGGTGGCCGTGTCACTGGCCACGGCTGCGCGCAGCTGTTCGAGGTGGGCATGCGCTTTCTGCAGCGGATGGGCCGAGTCTTCCCACGCGGCAGCAACGCGCTCGTACTCGGCTACGTACGGCCTCACGCCCTGCTCAACAAAGAGCTTGTAGAGCGCGACAGTGCGCGCCAGAAAATCGAAGGTGTCGAGTGCGGATTTCGTCAGCGGTACGGCCGCATCGAAATCGCGCGGCACCGTGATCGTGCACGCGCGGCGCTGCTCCCACAGGTCGGAAAGCAGGATGTAGTACAGCATCTGCGTGGTACGCACGTAGGCGCTCACCAGCAGCTCCAGCCGCTCGGCGTCGGGCGTGTCGTGCAGCCGCAGCAGGCGCACTTGCGAGCCCACCGGCCACGGGAAGTTGCGCACCAGCAGTTCGGGGTATTCGCGCGAGTCTTTCTTGACCGTGTCGCCGCCGCGCTGCTCGAGCATCTGCGCATAGATGTCGGGGTTGTATTTGGTCATTTCATCGAGCACGAGCATCACGTAGCGGTTGGCGGTGAAGCTGCTGCCGATGTACTGAATCATCTCAGGCGGCAGCCCCACCGTGCGGTACGTTGGCAGCTTCCAGTTGAGCACCGCGTCGCGTGCGCCTTCCTGCACGTAAAGCGCCCACGGGATCGCGTCGGGTTCCGGTGTTGGTTGGTCTGCTCGGCGCGCGTCACGCATGGTCACGACGCCCAGCTTTTGCACGTCGCCGTACTTCGTTTGCAGGAAGTGCTGAGCGAGCGCGAACGCCTGACCGATACTGCGGCGATTGGCGAGCGCTTCGTAAAACGCCTTGCTCAAGTCTGCGGCCTTGCCGTCCTGAATGAGAACAGAGGTGGCAATGACGGCTTTCACGCCGGCGGCGAGCAGCCCCTCAACCTGTGGTCGCGTGGCGCAGCCGTTGAGGAAGACGAGTTGGAGATTGGTCTGTTGGCCGAGCAGCCCCGCGATCCCGTGGGCGTGCCCAACGCCGCCTTCGAGTTGGAGCGTGGTGCCGTTGGCGTGGCCCGCGTAGTGGAAGATCGCGACGTCGTTGCGGTGGAACGCGAGCGTGTCGCCGAGGTTGTCGACGGTGGTGCTTTCCTCGCGGTGCAGCGTGATGAACTCCTGCCGTTCGAGGTCGCGCAGGGCGCGCCAGACGTCCTCGCTTTCGCGCTTGAGCAGGTCGAGGTGGGCCGACTCGTCGTTGGCGAAGGCGAGGACGATGACGGGGCGGGTCATGGCCGCCTGCAGACCGGGGCGTTGGCGGGGGCGCCATCGCCGGACGGCCATTCGGGGCAGGTGCGGCGATAGGGGGTTTCGAGGCCGAAGGATCGGTTCCACTCCGATAGTGACATGTTGCGACCGATGGATAGGCAGGCCATGGCGCGCCATGACGCGGGATCCACATTCCAGAGCCAGATGGTGTTGCCGGCTGATGCGAGCGTGCGCCCGTCGGGACTGAAGACGACTGTGCTGGCCCCTGCCCTCAGTGGCTCGCCGAGAGGCTGGCGGCGCGCGACGTCCCAGAACTGCACCCTGCCGCCGGCCAACACGAGCGTGCGCCCATCGGGACTGAAGGCGACGCCGCGAGCGCCGACGGTTGTCGGCAACGACTCGCCGCGCGGCGCGCGACGGGCCACGTTCCAGAGCTGGACAGTGCCGTTCACGTCAGCCGAGACGAGCGTGCGCCCGTCGCGACTGAAGGCGACCCTCCCGATCCGTCCGGGAGTCCGCAGCGGCTCGCCGAGCGGCTGTCGGCGGGCGACGTCCCAGAGCACCACGGTGAAGTCGTATCCTGCCGACGCGAGTGTTCTGCCGTCTGGACTGAAGGCCACGCTCATCACCCGATCGGTGTGACCGCGGAGATCCTTGCCAAGTTGCTGGCGGCGGGCGACATCCCACAATCGTATGGTGGTGTCCTCGCCGGCCGACGCGAGCGTTCGTCCGTCGGGGCTGAAGGAGACGCTCAGAACCCTGTTCGTGTGTCCCCGCAGCGGCGTACTGAGTCGGTGGGGCCGAGCGACATCCCAGAGCCGAACCGTGCTGTCGTGGCTGGCAGATGCGAGCGTGCGCCCGTCGGCGCTGAAGGCGACGCTCGACACTTTGTCGGTGTGACCGCGCAGTGGCTGGCCGAAGGGCTCACGGCGGGCGACGTCCCAGAGCCGCACGGTGGCGTCCAAGCCAGCCGATGCGAGCGTGTTCCCGTCGGGACTGAAGGCGACGCTGTTGACCAAACTGGTGTGCCCTCGCAGCGGCGCGCCGAGTGGCTGGCGGTGGGCCATATCCCAAAGGCGCACGGTGCCCTCCCCATCAGCCGACGCGAGCGTGCGCCCGTCACGACGGAAGGCGACGCTGCTGACGAGACCGGTGTGCCCTCGCAGCGGCTCGCCGAGCGGCTCGCGCTGGGCGACATCCCAGAGTCGCACAGCGCTGTCGTCGGCAAACGCGAGCGTGCCTCCGTCTGGACTGAACGCGACGCTAGCGACGCGGCCTGTCGTGGTCGGCTCGCTAAGCAGCTGGCGGCTGGCGACATCCCACAGTTGCAGATCGTAGTTGTCGCTGGTCAAGGCGAGCGTGCGTCCGTCGGGACTGAAGGCAACGCTCCTCAGAGGGCGGTCGCGCTTCAGAAGCGGTTCGCCGAGCGGCTGGCTGCGAGTCATATCCCAGAGGACGACAATGCGGTCTTGGCTCGCCGACGCGAGTGTGCGCCCGTCGGGACTGAAGGCGACGCTATTCACCGATCTGGTATGCCCTTGCAACGGATCGCCGAGCCGCTGGCGGCGGGCGACGTCCCAGAGGACCACCGTGCCGTCGTCGCCAGCCGACGCGAGCGTGCTCCCGTCGGGATTAAAGGCGACGCTGTTAACGCCGCGGGTGTGTGTCAGCGAATTGCCGAAAGGCTGGCGGCGGGCCACGTCCCAGAGGATCACGGTGCCGGCCAAATCAGCCGACGCGAGCGTGCGGCCGTCGGGACTGAACATGACGCTAGTCACCACAGCGGTGTGCCCCCGCAGCGGCTCGCCGAGCGACTGCCGGCGCGCGACGTCCCAGAACCGCACGGTGCTGTCCTCTCCGGCCGACGCGAGCGTGCGTCCGTCTGGACTGAACGCAACACTTCGCACCCCGCCGTGGTGCTTGCGCAGGGACGCCAAGCTGTGTTCGCGACTCGCCCACGTCAGCAGCATGGAGACCGACTCCATTTCGTGCGACGCGGTCGATGCCTCGACCGCTTGCAGCCCTGAAAGATCGATGTCTCCCTTATCGAGCGAAGTGCGGGCAGACGCCAGCAGTTGTCGCATGGTGGCGATCGCGGACTGTGCTTTCGCCACAGTCGCCTGTGTGCGCGCAATGTCCGACTGGGCGTTCGCGATGGATCGCTGTCGCTCGGCCTCGGCGGCACTCTCTGTGGCGGCAACCTCCCGTTGGCGCGCCAGTGCCGTTTGGTACCGCGCCACGACCGACTGGCGTTCAGCGGTTCCTCGCTCGCGTTGGGCCGTTCTCCGGTCACGCGACGCCTGCACCCCAAACCACGTCGTCACGCCGCTGAACCCCACCAGTACCGCGACCGCCGCCCCAATGAAGCTGCGCCGCACCGTGCGCGCTCGCCGCACCGCCCGCTCACTCTCGCGAATGAACACCCGCTCCTCGTCGTCGAGTCGAATCGCCGCCGCATACGGCTTGATGTAGTCCAAATCGTCGGTCGTGAGCAACACCTTCCGCCCGCGATACATCGCAAACCGATCATCGATGTACTTCTCGATCTTGCGCCGCGCCTGCGCGTCGGCGGACATGCGGTCGAATACCAGCCGCGCCAGGATGTCGTGACTGAGTTCATATCGCGTACTCGCCGTGCCATGCGTCATTGCGAGCGCCCCCACATGTCAACGTCGCGTTCGGCCACCCGGTTACGTCTGCCGACCACGCCATCGTAGCGTCAGATGAGGTACGGCGCAAACGGCGTCCGCCACACCGTTCAGCCCTTGTCGATCCCCGCGAGCACCTCATCCAGCTCCGGCCACCCCATCGGGTTATAGCGCGCCAATGTGCGCAGGTAGCGGAGGCCATCGTCGCCGTGCGTGGCCACCACGGCGGCCGCGCCGCGCGCCACCGCCGCCGCATCGGCGTACGGCGCCTCGAGCGCCTCGCCCATGACGCCGTTCTCGTGCGCGACACCGCACGAATCAAGAAAGCTGATCTGGATCGCTGGTTCGAGATCGACATAGAGCAGCTGCAACAGATCCAGCTCATCCGTCGCACTCTGCGCATTCATGCGAATGATCTCCTTGGCCAGACGATCCGCCGGCCAGTTCAACAGCGATGCGGCGCGGAAGCCGCCACCACGGGACACCAGCCGCTGGATGTACGTGGCACGCCCGCCCTTGTGCGACGAGATGGCGTGCTGCACGAGCGCCACGCGGCGTTCGGCGGGAAGCGAACGAAAAGGAGACAGGCTGGCCATAGCGGCGAGGCGGCGAAAGTTCGGAAAGTGGCAACGATGCAACAGGGGCCAGCCGTACAGGGCTACGGTCACCGGCCGAACGCAGAAGAGCCGAATCATAGTCGGACGGCGACGGATATGCGCCGCGCCGTGGACGATCACGTGCACCACGCTGGCCCGTTCTGCCGGCACGTCGCATCTTGTTGCCGACACCACCGCCCGCCTTCCACCCCACCCCACGCCCCCAATGATCCGCACCGCTCTTCGCGTCGCAGTGCCCATGGCCGCCGCCCTGCTCGCCGGCGCCTGCGCCAGTGGTTCCGCTTCCTCGGGCGGCGCCGCCGCTGTGGCACCCGCCGCAGGGAACGGCAATGGCGCGATGGCCGCGAGTACCCCGGTCTCGCGACTCCCCGCCAACGTCACGCCGGCGATGGTCGCGCTCGGCGATTCCCTCTTCAACAACGGCGGCTGCCAGCGTTGCCACGGCAAGAGGGGTGTCGGCGCACCCAATGCCCCCGCCTTCACGGGCATCAAGTGGCAACACGGTAACGGCGGCTACAACGACATTGTCAAGACGATCACCGACGGTGTGCCGCTCGCCTCGATCAAAGACCCCACCCGCAAGTTCGCGATGAGCGCACGCGGCGGTCGCATGGCGCTCACCGACGATCAGCTCATGGCTGTCGGCGCGTACGTGTTCACAATCAGTCGCTGACCGAGAAACGTCGCAACACGGACGCTCAGTCCCGGTGCAGCTGCGCCAGCATGTTGCCGCGCGGCCTCAGCGTCTGCTCCTTCGTCTCCCAGAAATCCTTTAACGCACCGGTGACGAACGCGTGCTGCTCCTTCGGTCGTGTGCGACTGTTGACCTTCTTGTAGATCGCGTAGCGCACACGACCTGACGGGTCGATGATCAACGTGCAACCGCCGGCGAAGTCCATCGCCTCGCCGCTCACCAGCACGGTGCAATTCTGCGTGAGTTCCGCCACCATCTCGATGTGCGCGCGTCCATCCGGCGTGACGCGCCGCGCCGTGCGGATGGACTCGATGCGAATGGGGGCGGCGTAGCTCACGTTCTTTGGTAGATCTCGACCCACCGGAATGAGATGCAGCGCCTTGGCAATCTCCGGCCGCACGACAAACTCACCAAGTGCACAAGCGCGACGGTGCATCTCGGCGGCGTCGGCAGGCGTGGTGAAATCGACGCCGAAGCGGAGGTCGCGGAACGCCAGTCCGGGAATCGGGGTGTCGAACGGCGGCGCCATCCAGCGCACGGCGTCCTCCGACATGAATCCGATCTGTTCCGGGAAGATGCGCCGGCGTTGAAACGAACGCATCAGCGCTTCGCGATCGCCGTACTTATCTTCGCTCACCGCGTCCGCGGTGATGAGCGCGCGCAGATACTCGCCGAGGCGGATGTCCACCGGCGGACAGAAGTCGATGGCGCGAATGCAAATGTGCAGAAACTGCCGCGCGGTTTCCGTGGCCTCGCCGGCGAGCGCACGCAGCAGTTCCTCCGAGAGTTCCTTTTCCTGCACCGTGTCGGGTGTGAGTCCGGCCAGACGATAGTAACGCGCACTGCGACGGCGCAACACCGTCGCGAACGCCTCGAAGATCGCGGACACCAGCACCGATCCCATGCGATGTGGTTCGAGCGCGGGATCGTACTGCAGTGGGCCATCCACGCCAGGCTCCATGCCGGAGGCGAACGCATCGGAGTCGAATGCCCGCACATTGTCCGTGTCCAGCGCCGTGCGCAGCGCCGACGCCTGCTTCGACCTGGACGTGGCCTGACCGAACTGTCGGGCGAGGTCGGTGAGCAGCGTGGCGTTGGCGATCGCACCCTTGCTCGCGCGGATGGCTTCCAGCACGACATCGGGATAGCTGAAGTGCATCAGCAGTGCGACGATATCGGCAAAGCCCTCATGAAATCCCAGCACATCCGGATTGCTCGGCGTCGCAAACTGCGCACGCAGCGCGTGCAAGAGCGCGTGGGTTGTCTCGTGCGCGATGACATCATGCGACAACGACGTACAAATCATGCCCTCGGGCACCGTATGCCCACCAGGGTTTTTGCCCGCGCTGAAAAAGCCGAACGAAAGGGCGCCGATGTCTGGGTCGAAGTTGGCGTTGCGCTTGCCGGACATGGCAAACGGGAAGACGCGCAGTCGGAACGGCTCGTCGTCGCGCTCCCGCACGCCGCTGGCCCAGATGATGTCGCGCCCCAACGCCCGCTGGAAGACGGCGT
>JBBQTA010000002.1:0-242094 GCA_038213465.1 Gemmatimonadales bacterium
CCAGGCGCGGCCGCGATCTGTCGATCATCGGTTGTATATACGGCACGATGTGGAGTCCACAAAAAAGCGTCAGAGGGGAAACACCCTCTGACGCCGCACCGAACGACCCCAACTCGCGCTATCGCGGGAAACTCACGCTAGTGCCGGAACAGACGCTCGCCGGTGAAGATCATGGCGATGCCGTGTTCGTCGGCGGCGGCGATGACTTCGGCGTCGCGCACGGAGCCGCCGGGTTGCACGATGGCGGTGACACCGGCAGCGGCCGCCTGATCGATGCCGTCGCGAAACGGGAAGAAGGCGTCCGAGCCGAGCGCTGCGCCCAGCGTGGCGTGGCCGGCGGTCTGCGCCTTGTGCACGGCGAGAAACGAGGCGTCCACCCGTGACATCTGCCCCGCACCGATGCCGATCGTCGCGCCGTCGCGTACCAGCACGATCGCGTTCGATTTCACGGAGGCCACGGCGCGCCACGCGAACGACAAGTCGCGCTGCTCGTCGCGCGTGGGTTGGCGCTTGGTCACGGCATCCCACTTCTCGGGGACGGCGGGCACCGGCGCGCGATCCTGCACCAGCAGTCCACCACGCACGCGCTTGAAGTCCATGCCGCCCTTGGGCCACGTGGCCGTGCCCGACAGTACGCGCAGGTTCTTCTTGCGACCGAGAATCTCCACGGCAACCTCGGCGAACGACGGTGCGACGATGCACTCGACGAACAGGCTCGAAATCGCTTCGGCGGCGGCGACATCCACCGGCACCGAGAAGGCAATGACCGACCCGAAGGCCGAGACGGGATCGCACGCGAGCGCCTTGCGATAGGCGTCCAGTGCATCGTTGCCGGTGGCGACGCCGCACGGCGTGGTGTGCTTGATGATCGCGCACGCCGGCTGGCCGGCGAAGGGCTCGATGGCCAGCAGCGAGCCTTCGAGATCGAGGATGTTGTTGAACGACAGTTCCTTGCCGCCGAGTTGCGTGAGACCACCAAGTCCCGCGCCCGGCCGCTCCACGTAGAAAGCGGCGCGCTGCTGCGGATTCTCACCGTAGCGCAACGACTGCTGCTGTTCGAAGGCGAGTGGATAGCGCTCGGGGAACGGTTCGCCCCGCTGCGCAGCAAACCACTGCGCAATCGCTGCGTCGTAGGCGCTGGTGTGCGCGTACACCTTTTCGGCGAGCAACCGGCGCAGCGAAGGATCGTCCGTGCCCGCTCCGATCACGTCGAGCACCGGCATGTAGTCGGCCGGATCGACCAACACCCACACGGCTGCGAAGTTCTTGGCGGCCGAGCGCAGCATCGACGGACCACCAATGTCGATGTTTTCGATCACTTCATCGGGGTGCACGCCGGCGCGCGCCGCCGTTTCCCGGAACGGATACAGATTCACCACCACCAGATCGATCGTGCCGATGTTGTGTTCGGCGATTGCGGTCATGTGCTCCGGCAGATCACGTCGCGCCAGCAACCCGCCATGCACGACGGGGTGCAGCGTTTTCACACGGCCATCGAGCATCTCCGGAAAACCCGTCAGCTCGCTGACGTCGAGCACCGTCAGGCCGCTGTCCCGCAAAATGCGCGCGGTGCCGCCGGTTGAGACGAGTTCAAAGCCGAGGTGCGCGAGGCGCGTGGCGAACGGAACGAGTCCGCTCTTGTCGGACACGGAGAGGAGGGCGCGTGGCATTGCGTGGCGGAGAGCGTCAGCGTGGAAAGAGCCGGGCGACGTCGGAGGCGAGCGTCGCCGGATCGGAGAGATGCGGTGAAGTGGGATGTGCGTCAGCGGTCAGGGCAAAGCGCAGCTCCGGCGTGTCTGGGGTGAGCGCCCCCGCGAACGCGCCGTGCACGCGGCCATCGTCGCCAAGCCCTATCGCGCCGGACGCGACCCCGGCCACACAGAGCGGCAGGAGACGGTGCTCGATGCGCAGCACGCGCGCGGCCAGCGTGGCAGGGGTGTCGCCGGGCAGCACGGGCACCGGCCACTGTGCGAGAATGGCGCCGCGGTCGTACTGCTCATCCACGAAATGCACCGTCACGCCGGTCACGGTCACACCCGCGTCGAGCACCGCCGCGTGGACGCGCTGGCCATACATCCCGGGTCCGCCAAACGCTGGCAGCAACGCCGGGTGCACGTTCAGCAGACGGCCGCCGAAGGCGCGCACCACTAACGTCGGCACGAGCTTGACATAGCCTGCCAGCACCAGCAGATCCGCGCGCGCCGCGAGCAGCGATTCGAGGAGCGCCGGCCCGTTCGTGTGGTCGTCCACCACCGCGGAGTGGATGCCCGCCTGCATGCCGCGCGCGATGGCGCCGGCGTCGGCACGATTGGACCCGACCCACACAATCGCACCGGCGTCGCGACCGGCGGAGGCAAAGTGATCGATGAGCGCCTGCAGATTCGACCCGCCGCCGGACGCGAGCACGGCGATACGTGCGCGTGTGGTTGGTTCGCTCACGGGGACAGTTCCGATGCTGGCGCATCGGCGAGGAGTGCGGCGAGCGACAGGTCCACTGCCTCGGCGAGGGACGACGCAATGCGCACGCGCGGCGACACATGCTCGCGCGCCTGCTCGATATCGCACTCGTGCGTTTCCACACCGGGCACGAGTACCCCGAAGCCGTGGTTGGCCAATGCCGGCTGCACATCCCGCCAGCGGTCGCCGATGTAGGCCGAGCGCGTGAGATCTATCCCCAAGTCCGCGGCCGCCTGCCGATACATGCCGAGGCCGGGCTTGCGGCATTCGCACGGCCCGCCGATGTCGGGCCAGTGCGGACAATGATACGTCGCATCGACGCGGGCGCCGCCGCGATCCAGCAGAGCATCGGTGCGCGCGCGCACCTGGTCGTACTGGGCAGGCGTGATCAACCCGCGCGCGATCCCCGATTGATTGGTGACGACGACGACGGGCACGCCGGCATTGTTGGCGCGCTCCACCGCCTGCGCGGCGCCTTGCAGCAACCGCACGAGCGACGCGTCCGCCAGATAGTGTGCATCGGCGATGAGCGTGCCATCGCGATCGATGAACAGGGCTGGGCGCAAGGCGTGCGGCGCGCTCACCGCTTCTTGACTGGTGGTGCTGCCGTACTGATGCTGTCCACCTTGGTATTGTCCGCCTTCTTGTCAGGCTTGGGCGTGCTCAGGGTGCGCGCTGGCGAGCGAATGGTTCCTGAGAGACTGCGGATATTGAGGACCTGGAGGCGGAACTGCGCGCCCGGCGCGAGTGGCTCCACCATGGACACGTACAGCTCCCTGTACACGTTGTCGCGCCGCATTTTCGGCGGCGGCGTAGTGTCGCGCGGCGGTGGCGGGCGATTGCCGCGGAGCTGGGCGAGGCGTCGCGCTTCGCGATCGAGGCGCTCCACAACGGCCAGACTGTCCAGCCGACGACGGCGGTTCAGCGAATCGAGGCGGGCCAGTGCGGCGGGACTTGTATCTTCCTTCGCCTTCAACTTGGCGGCGGCCGAGTCGGCTTTGGCCTTGCGGGCCAGCGAATCGAAGAGTGCCCGTTGCGGCGCACTCTCGACCTTGGAGACCCGCACCGTCGAGGAGTCCGATGCCTTCACGGTCACCGTCTGCAGCGTGAAATTCTGTTCGGACACGTACGGCTTGTCGAAGGTCAGCTTGACCGTGCGTCCGCTGTCCAGCAGCGTCATGTCGGCGATGCGCAGCCCTACCGTGTCGTGCGGAAAGGCGTACAAATCCGCCGTCGCCGTTGTCGTGATCGTCAGACTGGTCGTGTCCCAGGCCTCGAGCGGATCAAGTTCGCGATTGCTGTTGCGATCGGCGAAGGCGCGAATCCGGTATGGGCCCGGCGGCATGTACCGCAGATCGTAGCGGCCGACCGAGTCGGCCAGAACCTGATACGTGGTGCTGTCGGCCGCGATCGCTTCGACCAGCGCCTTGCTCATGCCGCGACCGGCGATCCAGTCGAACACCACGCCGGTGATCGACGTCGTCGGGATCTCGCCGCCAGTGCTGAATACCACGCGGATGGTGCTGTCGAGCGCATTCGCGCGCAGGTCGACGATGCCCGGGCTGACGGTCACCGAATAGACGGTGTTCGGCTTCCACCCCCTCCTCGGGCGGATCGACATCCTGTTGCGTCCCCACGACACGTCGGCACGGCCGGCGTTGGGGCTGATGAACACGAGTCCATTGAGCTCGGGCGTGCCGCGCGGCGTTTCGCTGATGACCTCGTCGAACTGGATGACGAGCTCCTTTGGCTTCACTCCCACGGTGCCCGTGGCGGGCATCGTGCGCACCACGACCGGTGGATCGCGATCCTCCGGTCCGCCTTCGGGCGTGGTGACGTTGGCGCACGCCGCCGCGACGGCGGTCACGACGCTGGCCGCAAGTATCAGCAGCCCGGTCCGCCGGCGGGATCCTGCCCGCGCTCGGTGGGCGAGTCGATGTTCGTCGCTCTTCATGCCGTCCCGCCCGGATGCCATCATGCGCCGAACGACTGGAGCTTGGCCGCCAGCTGGTCACTCTTTGCACGCCACTCCGCCAGCTTCGCCCGCTCCGCCTCGACCACGGCCGCCGGCGCCTTCGAGACGAACTTCTCGTTCGACAGACGCCCTTCGAGCGCCGTGATCTGCGTGTCGAGCTGCGCCTGTTCTGCGCGGACGCGCGCTGCTTCCTTCGCGAGATCAATCATTCCCGCCAGCGGCACGACGAGATCGAGCCCCGCCACGACGACGGCGTGCGCCGCCGCTCCGCTCGGCGCGACATCGGACAGCGTGACGCGAGCACGTGCCAGCGAGCCGATCACCGTAAGCTGCGGGGCGAGTGCCGCGGCGATGTCGTTGCAGGCCACGAGGGTCGCATCCACCCACGCACCGGGCTGCACGCCGTTTTCGTTGCGCACCTGGCGAATGGACTGCACGATCGATCGCGCCAGTTCGAACGCATCGCCCGCCGGGGTGCGCGTGAAACGCGGACGCGGCCACGCCGCCTGCGCGATGAAGGCGTTGCGCGGGGTCTGCGGCAACTGCTGCCACAGCTCCTCGGTGATGAACGGCACGATCGGCTGCAACAGACGCAGCGCGCCATCGAACGCGTGCGCCAGCACGGCCCGCGCCACTTCACGGTCAGGCCCGTCCGCCGCCAGTCGCGGCTTGATCGACTCGAGATACCAGTCGGCCAACTCGTTCCATACGAAGCGTCGCGCCGCCTCAGCGTACTCACTCAGACGCAGTCCACGTCCGCGTTCCGCGTCCGTCCACGCCTCACCATTCGCGGGACGTGCCGGGCCGAGCGCCGCATCGCAGTCGGCGATGGCCTGATCCAGTCGGTCGAGAATCCATGCGTCTGCCGCCGTCAGCGAATCCGCGTCCAGTACATCCACCAACTGCACTGGCTCCGTGCCCACACGCGACAACAGGAAGCGCGCGATGTTCCACAGCTTCGTACAGAAGTTGCGCCCCGGCGCGAACGACTTGTCGAGATCGTTCGGGTCGAGCATGACATCGACGCCGAGGCCAAGGCCGGCCACCATAGTCCAACGCAGCGAGTCGGCGCCATACAGACGCACCACATCCAGCGGATCGATGCCGTTGCCGAGGCTCTTGGACATCTTGCGGTGCTGCATGTCGCGCACGGTGCCGTGCAGATACACCGTGTGGAACGGCGCCTTGCCCATGAACCAGCAGCCGGACATCACCATACGCGAGACCCAGAAGAACAGGATCTCCGGCGCCGTGACCAGTACATCACCCGGATAAAACGCCTTGAGATCGGCGCTGTCCATGTCGGGCCAGCCCAGCGTGGACATGGGCCAGAGCCACGACGAGAACCAAGTGTCCAGCACGTCGTCGTCCTGGCGTACCGTGCCACCACAGGTGGGGCAGGCGGTGACATCGGTCCGTGAAACGATCGGTGTGGCACCGTCCGTCTTGCCGCAAGCATCGCAGTACCACACCGGAATGCGATGGCCCCACCAGATCTGGCGCGAAATGTTCCAGTCGCGGATCCCCTCAAGCCAATTCACGTACACGGCTTCCCACCGCTCTGGGAGGATGCGCAACTCGCCGCTGCGCAGCACGCCCAGCGCCTTGGCGGCGAGCGGTTGCATACGCACGAACCACTGGTCGGACAGACGCGGCTCGACGACCGTATCGCAGCGATAGCAGTGCCGCACACTGTGCTGATGCGGCTCGATCTTGACCAGCGCCCCCGCGGCTTCGAGCAGCTGCACGATGCGCGTCCGCGCCTCGAACCGATCGAGGCCGGCGAGTTCGGCGGGCACGCGACCGGCGGCCAGTTCCACCTCACGCACGATGCCGTCCGCGTCGATAATCACGGGCATCGGCAATGCGTGACGCTTGCCCACGTCGAAGTCGTTGGCGTCGTGCGCCGGCGTGATCTTCACCGCGCCCGATCCGAACGCCGGATCGGTGTAGCTGTCGGCGATGACGGGAATGCGCGCGCCATTCAGCGGCAGCAGCAGTGTCGTGCCGATCAGCGCCTGATAACGCTCGTCGTCCGGATTGACCGCCACGGCCACGTCGGCAAGCATTGTTTCGGGGCGCGTGGTCGCCACCACGATCGATTGCGACGGATCGTCGGCCAGCAGATAGCGCAGGTGGTAGAGCTTGCCGGCCGTCTCTGTGAACTCGGCTTCCTCATCGGACAGGGACGTGCCGCACCGCGGGCACCAGTGGATGACGCGATGGCCCTTGTACACGAGTCCGTCTTCGTGCAACCGCACGAAGGCCTCGCGCACGGCGCGCGACAGCTCGGGAGAGAACGTGTAGGCGGTGCGCGTCCAGTCGGCGCTCGATCCGATCGCCTTGAGCTGGTGCAGGATTTCGCCGCCCGTCTGCTCCACGAACGTGGCCACACGCGTCACGAACGGATCACGACCCACGTCAAAGCGCGTCCGACCCTCGGCGGCAAGCTGCTTTTCGACGACGTTCTGCGTCGCGATACCAGCGTGATCCGTTCCCGGCAGCCAGAGTGCTTCGTCGCCGGCCATGCGGCGCCATCGCACGAGCACGTCCTGGACGGTGTTGTTCAGTCCGTGCCCGACGTGCAGCACGGCGGTGACGTTCGGCGGCGGCATCACGATCACGAACGGTTCGTGGTCGGCGGCCCGCGCGGCGTCAGCGGTGAAGACCCTGTGCTCGGTCCAGCGGGGATACCATGCGGCCTGCGCGGCCGCGGCGTCGTAGTTCTGGGGAAGCGGATTCTGGTCGGGCGAAGTCATTCGCGGAAACTAAGTACACGGAACCAGGCGCGCCGTCAGTCGGCGCGTGGCGTCGACGGATCGCCCTCTCGCGGTCGGTCCGCACGCACGGCGGCATAGTTGTCCGAGCTGTGATTGCGCGGGGCCTCGCGTCCCCGCACGGCCAGATGATCGACCACGTGGACGACTCCGGGAACGCCGCGGGCGATGGTGACTGCGTGAGCGACCTCCGTCGGCGCATCCACCCAACCGGTGAGCTCCACGCTGTCGCCCTCGAGGGCACCGATATCGATCGCTCGATCGCGCAGGATCGGATCGTGGCGGAACACCTCGAGCACGCGCGCCTCCAACGCCTCGTGCGCTTCCAGCGGCAGCGCCGGTTCGAGTGGGATCCGCGGACCTTCGACGAGTCGGATGGGACGGGTCCGCGCCGGTGCGAGTTCGCGTCGGGGTTCGCGCTGGCGACGCAGCCGACGCTCGCGCCGCTGCGTGAACGACATCACGAGGCCGACACCAGCGGTGACGCCGAGAGCCAGCAGCAGAAGCGAGTTCGCGCGGCTGGCGCGGTCCTGCCTCGCGATATTCAGGAGCAGGCGCGAAACGGAGATCGAGGAGCGTGGCATGTAAGGTCTCTCTGGTGGCGCGTGTATCTGCGGATCGGTAAGTTGCGGATCTTGCGCGGCGAGCGCCGGTCTGTCAGACCGCGCCCGCCGCGCATGTCCGTAGGCCCGTGCGTTGCCCTGCTGTGCGTCCCCTCACCATCGCGTCCAGATGATCGCCGGCCCGTCCACTGCAGCACCCGATACGATGCTTATGCTCACGCTCCCCGATGGTTCCACCAGGGAGGTTCCGTATGGGACGCTGGGCCGTGACGTGGTGGCGACGATCGGTGCGCGCCTGCTGCAGGCCTCGATAGCCGTGGCCGTGGATGGGGACGTGCAGGATCTGATGACTCCTCTCCGCAAGTCCGGGGCCTTCGTCGTATTGACGGACAAGGATCCCCGCGCGCTCGCGGTCTTGCGTCACTCCGGGGCGCACATTCTGGCGACCGCCGTCCGTCGGCTGCGTCCGGATGCGCACATCGGCTTCGGTCCCGCCATCGATGACGGCTTCTACTACGATTTCGAGGTGGCGCAGCCGTTCACGCCCGACGATCTCGAGGCCTTCGAAGGGGAAATGCGGAAGGTGATCGCCGACAAACTCCCCTTCGTGCGCGACGAAGTCTCGCTGGCCGAAGCGCGGGTCCGCTTTACCGATGATCCGCTGAAGCTCGAGCGTCTCGACGACTTCGAGGGGAGCGACGAAGTTATCTCCACCTACACGGACGGTCCCTTCATCGACCTCTGCCGTGGGCCGCACGTGCAGGACACGTCGTATCTCAAGCACTTCAAGCTGCTCTCCGCCGCCGGGGCCTACTGGCGTGGCGACGAAAAGCGGCAAATGCTGCAGCGCATCTATGCGACGGCGTTCTTCAAGAAGGACGAGCTCGAGGCGCACCTGCACAACCTCGAAGAGGCCAGGAAGCGCGATCATCGTGTCCTCGGCCGGCAACTCGATCTGTTCCAGCTGTTTCCCGTCGCACCCGGCGGCGTCTTCTGGACGCCCAAGGGCACGACGATCTACAACACGCTCGAGGCGTTCGTGCGCGAGCGACAGCAGGAGGCGTTCAGGGAGATCAAGACGCCGCTGCTCTACAACAAGAAGTTGTGGGAACAGTCGGGACACTGGGGCAAGTATCGCGAGAACATGTTTCTCGTCCTCGATGCGGAGTCGGGCGAGCACGACATGTCGCTCAAGCCGATGAACTGCCCGTCGCATCATCTGTATTTCGCGTCGTCCAAGCATTCGTACCGCGATCTGCCGATGCGCTACGTCACCTTCGACGTGCTGCATCGCAACGAACTGTCCGGCGCGCTCTCCGGACTCACGCGCGTGCGGCAATTCTCGCAGGATGACTGTCACGTCTATCTGCGCGAAGACCAGATCGCCGACGAAGTGCAGTTTCTGATGACGTTCATTCTCGCGTACTACGACACGTTCGGTCTCACGGCGCGACTCAAGTTCGCCACGCGCCCCGAGCAGCGGATCGGGTCCGACGAGCTGTGGGATCGCGCGGAGGGCGCGCTGCGTGCAGCGCTGGACTCGACGGGGCGGCCGTATGCGTTGAAGGAAGGGGACGGCGCCTTCTATGGACCCAAGATCGACTTCGACGTGACCGACTCCATCGGGCGCGCGTGGCAGCTTGGCACCATTCAGCTGGATTACAACGCCCCCGAGCGCTTCGACCTCAGTTACACCGGCGAGGACAACACGGCGCATCGGCCGGTTGTCATTCACCGCGCGGTGAGCGGCTCGTTCGAACGGTTCATCGCCATCCTGATCGAGCACTTTGCCGGCGCGTTCCCGGTCTGGCTCTCGCCCGAACAGGTGCGCGTGATCCCGATCGCGATCGACTACAACGACTATGCGGCCGCGTTGGTGCAGCGCATGAAGGCGGCGGGCATTCGCGCCTATCTCGACGCGCGCAACGAAACGCTCAACTATCGCGTGCGTGAGGGCGAGGTGGCCAAGATTCCGTACATGTGCGTGATCGGCAAGCGGGAGGCGGACGAGGGGAACGTCGCATTACGCGTGCGTGGACTCGGCAAGAAGCAGGAGATCCTGTCGGCCGATGCGTTCGTGGCGCGCGTGGTCGATGAAATCCGCACCCGCGCGCTGATGCCGAGCGTCGACGCCACGCCGCCGGAGTCGGTCGCAACGGCCCCGGCCAGCGAGGCGACGGCGTGACCCCGGAGGCCCTGCTCGATCTGTTTGTTCTTGCGCCGGTCGGGATGGTTGCGTTCGATGAAGATGGCAGGGTCAGCATGGCCAACCTCGCCGCCCGTCAGCTGCTCGGTCCCTTCACCGGCGGTGGGTCGCTGGACGATCTGTTTCTCGCGCTGAGTCAGGTCGTGCCCGATCTGGCCTCGCGGATACGTGCGTACACGGCGCCGCGCGGCGTGATCATCGACGGGCTCGATCTGCTGGCGCCAGGCGCGCAGCGCGGCGTCCGACTCGCGCTGGTGAAGGTCTCTGACAACCGGATCGTTGCCGTCGCGACCGACGCCGGCACCCTGGCGGAGGCGGTCGGCACGATCAACCGGCTCGAGCAGCGCCTGCGCGCCATTCAAGGCGCGGTGCGCGACTACGCGATCTACACCATCTCGCCCATCGGCATCGTCGAGTCGTGGAACGAGTCTGCAGAACGCGTGCATCAGTGGTCCTCCGCCGACATTCTCGGCAAATCGCTGGCCGAGCTGCTGCCGCCCGACGTGAACGGCGACTCGCATGTGCGCGACACGCTCGAGCTGGCAGCGCGAAACGGTTGGTGCGACGAAGAGGGGAACCGTCAGCGTCGCGATGGCACGACCTTCTGGGCGAACACAGTCGTCACCGCAATCCGCGGCGCTGATGGAGCGACGCTCAGCTTTTCCGTGGTCACGCGCGATCTGTCGGAGCGACGCAAGCTGGACGAGGTGACGCGTGAGGATGCCTCCAGCGACACCGACTATCTCACTGGTGTCAGCGCGCGCCGGGCGTTTCTTGAGGTGGCCGGCTCGGAAGTCGCGCGCGGTCGTCGGTATGGCCAGCCGCTGTCGATGCTTCTGGTGGACCCCGACCGGATCCGTGATTTGGTGGAACAGCACGGGCAGGCGTTCGGCGACGAATGGCTGCGCGCCATCGCATGGGTCTGCCGTCAGGAATCGCGCACGACCGATATCGTCGGTCGCGTGGGCGGAGAGGAGTTCGCGGTACTGCTGCCGAGCACTGAACTGTCGGGCGGTCTGGTGCTGGCGGAGCGTATTCGCGAGCGCATGCAGCGCCATCTGTTTCAGGGCGAGTATCAAGGCGTGCGCTGCACGCTCAGTGTCGGCGTGGTAGAGCTCAGCGACGACGTCATCAGCGTGGACAGTTTGCTCACCGCCGCCGCGACGGCGGTGCAGCGCGCGCAACAGGCCGGCATGAACTTGGTGGTAGGATACGACGCGTAGTCTATCGCGTCTTCGTGGCAATTCGCTCTCCGACCCAGCGAACGTGAAAAGACCCGCTCTCGCGCTGTTCTCGGCGTTCTGCCTCGCGTTGCTCAGTGCCCAGCGCCCGCAGCCTTCGCCTTCCTTCTCGGCCATTGTCGATCGCTACCTCGACGATTTCGCGCGTCGGCATCCGTCGATTGCCGCGGGCAACGGCCTGCACCAGTATGACGACCGGCTCGACGACTTCTCGCCCGCGGCGATTGCCGCCGAGATTGCCGCCCTCAAGAAGGACGTCGCGCAGCTGCGCGCGCTCAACGAGAAGAGGCTGACGCCCGATGAGCGGGTGGATCGGCGCATTCTGCTCGGCGTGATCGACGGCTGGCTGCTCGAGCAGGAAACGGTGCAGAACTGGCGGCGCAATCCGATGCTCTATGCCTCGGCGCTCACCGACGGGATCCACAACCTCATGACCATGGAGAACAATCCGGCGCCGGTGCGGATGCGGCGTATCATCAGCAAGCTGGGGCAGGTACCTGCGCTGCTGAGCGCGGCGCGCACCAATATCGACAACCCGCCCAGGTTGTTCGCGGAACGAGGTGCCGCGATGATGCACGGTGCCAGCGACATGCTCGGCCGCGATCTCGATTCCGCGTTTGTCTCGGTGCCGAACGCGGCGCTGCGCGACTCGCTGCGCACAGCGGCCGACACGGCCATTTCGCAGATCAACGCATACGTGACGTATCTGGAACGTGAGGTCGTTCCGCGCGCGTCGGGCGACTACACCATCGGTGCGGCGAACATCGCGCGGCGCTATCTCGCAGAAGAACTGATTGACACGCCGCTCGATCGAATGGTGGCCATCGGCGAGCGCGAGTTGAAGAACTCGCAGGCGGAGTTTCGCGCGGCCGCCGTGCGGCTCGCGCCGGGCAAAGACCCACAAGCGACGTGGGGGGCACTGCGCCGCCAGCATCCGAAGATGGGAGGCGTGGTCGCCGCGACCAAACAGATCGTCGACTCGCTCACCAACTTCGTCGCGATGAAAGGGCTCGCGACGCTGCCACCGCGGGAGCGGGTGATCGTGCAGCCGGCGCAACCGTTCGACCTCGGCTTCGCCTCCATGCATGCCTCGCCGCCGCTAGAAGTCACGCCGGTACGTAGCATCTTCTATATCACCGATGCGCGGGCCGACCTTGCGCCGGCTGAACAGGAGGCGTGGCTCGAGCGGTACAACTACGCGTCCCTGGGCAACACGGCGGCGCACGAAGCCATGCCCGGCCACTGGCTGCACTCCACCTACATGCGAAAGACGCCGGGAAAGGTGCGGCGCATCTGGATCGGCCTCAATCCGTTCCCGCAGCCGTCCTCCGGGCAGGATGGGTGGGCGCACTACGCGGAGCAGATGGTGCTCGATGAAGGCTTTGGTGATGAACGGCAGCGACTGGCGCAGGTGAGTGATGCGCTGACGCGCATCTGTCGATTGCTTTCGGGTATCAAGGTGCACACCAAGCAGTGGACGCTGGTTGATGCGCAGCGCTGCTTCGAGGAGCAGGCCTACGTCGCGGCGCCGGCCGCCAGGCGCGAAGCCGAGCGCGCCACGTACGATCCAACCTACGGCGGATACTTCCTGGGTAAGCGCGGCATTCTCAAGCTGCGCGCCGATTACACCAGGCAGCAGGGCGCCAGGTTCAACCTTCGCGCCTTCCACGAACGTCTCATGTCCAACGGGATTGCGCCCATCTGGGCGCACCGTGAATTGCTGATGCCTGGCGACAACTCGGAGATCATCAACTGATGGCGGCTGTGCGACGCGGGACTGGGGTGCCGGGTCTGGTGAAGGTCGGCGTACTGGGCGCCGGAGCGTGGGCGGAGTTCGCGCATTGTCCGGGCTACAAGCGTGATCCGCGTTCCGCATTGGTCGCCATCGCGGATCCGATCCTGGAACGTGCCGAGGCGTTCGCAGAGAAGTTCGGTATTCCCCGGGTGTACGATTCGCACGCCGAGTTGATCGCGCAGGAAGACATTGACCTGGTGGATGTCTGCACGCCAAGCGCGACGCACTTTGAGCTCAGTTGGGCAGCGCTGCAAGCCGGCAAGCATGTGCTCTGTGAAAAGCCGGTGGCCTATGACTTTGTCGAGACGCGCCGCGCAGCCGCCCTGGCCAAGGAGAAGGGGCTGAAGACCAAGCTGGGCTTCACTTTCCGTTATAGTCCGGCGATGCAGTACATGAAGGAACTGATCGAGCAGGGTTCCATCGGCACGCCTTTCATCTTCAACGGCTATGAGCAGAATTCGCAGTGGCTCGATCCACAGACACCGCTGCGGCAGGTGGACCACGACGCCGACCAGTCGCAGATCCAGGTCTCGTCGCTCGAAGGGTATGGCGCACCGATCATGGACATCGGGCACCTGTTCATGGGGAGCCGTTTCGCATCAGTGGTCGGCACCATGAAGAACTTCATCCCCGAGCGCATGGTGCGTGCCACCGGCACGATGATGCGCATGAACATCGATGACGGCGACATATTCATCGGTGAGTTCGCGAGCGGGGCCATCGGCTCGATCCAGACCAGCTTCGTCACGGTCGGCAACTATCCCGGTATCGAGGCGCGGGTGTATGGCAGCAAGGGCGCGCTCATCTGCCGACTGGTCGAGGAGAACGGCATCTGCGAGTCGCTCAAGGCCGCGCAGGCGGATCAGGTGGAATTCCGCGAGGTCGAGGTGCCCGAACGCTTCTATCCGCCGGGCGGCAGCAAGCGCGAATCCTGGCGCTCGCTGTTTTATGCAAATCTCGTCAGCTCGTTCATAACGGAGATTCTGAGCGACGGGCCGGAGAACGAGGGGAATTTCGAGGATGGCGCACACGTGCAGGAGCTGATCAACGCGGTCGAGCTGTCATTCCGCGAGCGGCGTTGGATCTCGATCCCGCTCGACTCGTGAGCGGGGAGCAAGTGCCGCTGCACGCACTCGACGCGTTGCTGGACCGCTTCTTCGTGCACTACTACCTGCGCCGTCCGGTCAGCGCGACGTTCACCGGCGTGCACGCGTACGATCATGCGCTTCCCGACTGGAGCGAACACGGTCTGACGCAGATTGATACTGAACTGCACACGTTGCGCGCCGAGCTGGATCGGGTGCTGCAGGCGGAGCAGGTCGCTGGGTTCGACACCGCGGCAGTGGTCATGCGGCTGCGGGACGAGCCGCGTCTGCTGGATGCGTTGCTGGCGCGCAACTTTGCCGAGATCCAGATCGCAGAGAACGCCAGTCGACATGGACCGCGCGGCAATCCGGCGCTATGGAGCGGCGAGGCAGTCTTTGGCGTGGTGTCGCTGATGATTCGCGACGTCGCGCCGTTGGCGGAGCGCATGCGGTCGGCCTGTGCGCGCATGGAGGCCATTCCGGCGTTCCTCAGCGATGCCGAGGCGGTCATGTCGCACGCGCAGTTTCCCGATGCGTGGCGTGTGCGAACGCTGCGAGACTGCGACGGTGCCGAACGGTTGTTCACGCGTGGCGTCGAGGTATGGATCGTTGGCAGCGCCGTCGAGTCCACGCTGGCCGCATCGCTGCGCGCGGCGGCGATTGGAGCGCATGATGCGTTCGCCGGCTTTTCCGCGTGGCTCGCGCGACGACCGCCTGGTGACGACTCGATGCTGTCCTGTGGCCCGTCGATGTATGATCTGTTGCTGGCTCGCGGACACTGTGCGGAGCACTCACGCGCCGACCTGCTGGCCGGCGCACGATCCGGGTTCCGTGTGGCGGCCGAGCGGCTTCGCGTCGACGCGCACGCCCTGTCGCTGACGTGGGAAGAGGCCCAGCAGCAGATGGCCGCTGATCATCCGTCTCCCGATGACTATCTGCCTTCGTTCACGCGCACCTGGGATCGGGTACGGGCCTGCGCGGCGGAGCACGATGTCGTCACCTGGCCCGATTGGCCGATTGTGTACGATCCGTTCCCGGAGTGTACGCGCGATGCCGCACCGTACCTGTATTACCTGTTCTATCGGTCGCCCGCGCCGTTCGACCCTTACACGGAGTATCGCTACGTGGTACCGCCGCTTCCGACGGACCCGGTGGCGGTGGAGAAGCAGCTCCGCGCGTGGAACCACAGCGTCATCACGCTGAATCATGTCGTGCATCACGGCGCGATCGGTCACCACGTGCAGAATTGGCACGCGTATCATCTCGCGCCAACGCGCATCGGTCGCATCGCCGCGGTGGACTGTGCCAATCGCGTTGGCATGTTCTGCGCGGGCACGATGGCGGAAGGGTGGGCCTGTTACGCCACGCAGCTCATCGATGAGTTGGGATTTCTCTCGCCGCTGGAGCAGTTGTCCGAACAGCATTCACGAATGCGCTTCCTCGCACGGGCCATCGTGGATATCGAATTGCACCAGGGCACGATGACACTAGACGATGCCACTGCGTTCTATCGCGACGAGGTTGGCATGAGCGCCGACCTGGCGCGCGCCGAAGCCGTGAAGAATTCCATGTTCCCCTGCACGGCGATCATGTACTGGCTGGGCACGGACGCGATCCTCGCGCTTCGCGCGCGCCTGCAACAACAGCGCGGCGACGCGTTCTCGCTCAAGACGTTCCACGATACGCTGCTGGGCTTCGGCTCGATTCCGGTACCGCTCATTGCGCGGCTGATGCTGGCGGAGACAACCTGATGGCCAACGCACGCGTGCGCACGGGAGGTTCTGCCTGGTCAGCGATGCGCGCCGCCGCGTCCGGCATCGCGTTCGCAATGCTGGCCGGATGCGGCGCCGCGTCGGATGACATCAAGCCCGCGGCAGCGAGCGCCACCGCGGCATCCAACGCGCTGCTGACGATCGGCTACGACCGCGAGCCCGACACGATGAACCGCTACGCGACGCACATTCTGGAGGACATTCAGAGTTGCGTCGTGGAGGGGCTCGTGACCAACGACGAGCAGATGCGGGTGATCCCGGTGCTGGCCAGCGAGATCCCCACGGTGTCCAACGGCGGCGTGGTGATGCTCGCCGATGGAGGCATGGATGTTACGTGGAAATTGCGCCCCGGCGTGAAATGGCACGACGGCGTGCCGCACAGCTCGGCCGATGTGAAATTCACCGTCGATGCGATGCTCAAGGGCGACTGGAAGCCCGAGAGTACTGATGGCTTTGATCGGATTTCGTCGGTGGACACGCCGGACTCGCTGACCGCCGTGGTTCACTACAAGGAGGTGTACGCCCCGTACCAGATGCAGTTCGCACGCGGCACCCTGCCCAAGCATGTACTTGAGGGCCGCGACATCAACACCGCCAACGACTATAACCGTAGTCCGCTGGGCACCGGTCCGTATCGCATCGCCGAATGGAAGACGGGCGAGCACGTGCTGCTGGAGAAGGTCAAGGACTACTGGCGCGGCCCCGGGTTTCCCAGAATCGAACGGATTCTGTTTCGATTCATCCCCAATACGAACACGCGTATCAATCAGCTCAAGTCGGGCGAAGTGCAGATGGTGGCATTGGTGCCGTGGGACAAGGTGCGCGAGCTCCGTGGGCTGTCGGCACTGCGCATCAACCGCGTGGTCGGCAACGGGTACGAGCACGTCACGCTCAACGAGAAACGCTTTGCACCGTTTCGCGATCTCAAGGTGCGGCAGGCGCTCGCGCACGCCATTGATCGGCAGCAGATCGTCTCCACGATGCTCGACAGTCTGGTCGAGATCGTGAACGGTCCGATCCAACCGCTGTCGTGGGCCTACGAACCAAACGTGCGCACGTATCCGTTTGATCCGGCCAAGGCGCGCGCCCTGCTCAGTGAGGCCGGGTGGACGCCGGGGAGCGATGGCACGCGCACGAGGAACGGGCAATCGCTCAGCTTCACGCTCATCACGCAGGCGGGGTTTGCCATCCGCGAGAACATCGCGCAAGTGCTCCAGCAGCAGTTCAAGGATGTCGGCGTGCAGATGAACATTCAGCTCATCGATGGTACGTCGATCAGCAGTGTGTGGTTTGCGGGCGACTTCGATGCCATGCTGCACTGGTGGCAGACCGGCGCAGACCCCGAGCTGACCTTGTTCTTCGCCTCCGACCGCACGCCGCCGGCCGGTCGCAACATCAACTACTTCGCAGACGACACGCTGACCCGTTTGTTGTACGCCTCCGACCGCACCGCCGACCAGACGAAGCGAGGCGAGTTGCTTCGCGAGGCGCAGGTGCGCATTGCCGAGCTGGTGCCGGAACTGGTGCTGTACAACACCGCCAAGATCGACGTCGTGCCGGCGAATCTGCGCAACTTCAAGGGCAATCCGACGAACGCCGGGCCATTCTGGAATGTGCACGAATGGGAGTTTGCCGCCACGCCACCCGCCCGCTGACGACGCGTGCTGCGTTTCATAGTGCGACGGGCAGCCGAGGCGTTGCCGCTGCTGCTGATCGTGTCGCTGCTGGTGTTCGCACTCATTCACGCGGTACCGGGCGGCCCCCTGTCGCTCTACCTCGAGAACCCGAACGTGCGTCCGGAGGACATCGAACGGCTGCGCCGCGCGATGGGACTCGACCGGCCGTTGGCGGTGCAATACTGGTCGTGGATCACGGCGTTCGTGCGGGGCGACTGGGGCTATAGCTACGCCGACGGTCGGCCGGTGCTGGAACGCATCATCGAGCGTGTCCCGGCCACACTGCAACTCGTTGGCGTCTCCACGATCGGCGCGGTGGTCCTCGCACTCGGCGTCGCACTCTGGGGCGTGCAACGGCGTACGGTCGATCGCGTTGGCACGCTCGCAGCAATCGCCGGGATCTCGCTGCCGGTGTTCTGGCTCGGTCTCGTGCTGCAGTTGCTGTTCGCCAACTGGCTGGGCTGGCTCCCCTCGTCGGGGCGTGCCTCGTTCACCGGCGGAGACCTGCACGATCGGCTGCTGCACCTGATCCTTCCCGCGTCGGTACTCGCGATCGCGCACGCGGCAGGGTGGATGCTATACCTGCGCGGCGCGTTGCACACCACAATGGCCACACCGCTGGTGCAGGGAATACGTGCGCGCGGACTGGCCGAGCCTCGTATCCTGCTGCGGCATGCCCTGCGACTGTCGCTGCTGCCGTTCGTCACCGTCGTGCTGCTCGACGCCTCGATTATGGCGTCCGGTGCCGTGGTCACCGAAAGCGTATTCGCGTGGCCGGGGATCGGCAGTCTCTTCACGGAGGCGCTGGCCAGGCGCGATTACACGGTGCTCCTGGCATTTCTCATGTGTGCATCGGTGACCGTGGTTGTGCTCAGCTTCATTGCAGACGTCGCGGTACAGGCGCTCGATCCGCGTACACGCTCCGCCGCGTGAGCACGGTGCGCAAGCCTCCGCGACCGCGATCGATGGCGTCGTTCACGCTGCTCGTCATGCTCGCCGTCGCGATCGGTGCGCCGCTCGTTGCCCCGTACGCGGTGGACGCACTCGATCTGGCGCACCGCCGCGCCGCGCCGTCATGGAGTCACTGGTTCGGCACGGACGAACTGGGACGTGATCTGTTCACGCGCGTGTTGTTCGGCGCGCGCATCTCGCTCGCCATCGGGCTCCTCTCCGCCGCGGTGAGCGCGTGCATCGGCGTCGTCATCGGCACGACGGCAGGCTATGTGGGGCGTTGGGTGGATGCGCTGCTCATGCGTTTCACCGAAGCGATGCTCTCCGTGCCACGACTGCCCCTCCTGATGATCGCGTCCGCCGTGCTCGCCCCCAGCGTCCCGATGCTCATCCTGCTCGTCGGCGCGCTGGGGTGGATGGAGACGGCGCGCGTGCTGCGCAGCGAAGTGCAGTCGTTGCGTTCCCGCGATTTCGTCTCGGCGGCACGTGCGGTGGGCGCCGGATCGCCGCGCATCATCTGGCGTCACATCCTGCCCGGCGTGCTTCCATCGGCGGTGGTCGCCGTCACACTCGCGGTCGGGCGGGGGATCTTGCTCGAAAGCGCCATGAGTTTCTTCGGCGTGGGCGTGCAGCCCCCCACCGCAAGCTGGGGCAACATGCTCTATCAGGCGCAATCCACCATGAGCTCCGAACCTTGGCTTGGCATTTTCCCGGGCGCGTTCATCTTCGTGACCGTGCTGTGCTGCAACGCCATCGGTGACGGACTGTCCCGGGACCGACGGTCCGCCCCGGTCTCACAAACCGGCGCGCGTTGAGCGTTTCAGTTGAGCGTTTCAGTTGAGCGTTTCGAGCGTCTCCGATTACGTTTCTGCCATGATAGACCTCTCTCGCCAGCCCGTGATCGTGGGGGCCGCTCGTACCCCGATCGGGCGGTATCTCGGGGGGCTCGCCCCTCTTTCCGCGCCGGAGCTTGGCGCGATCGCGATTCGTGCCGCACTGCAGCGTTCCGGCGTCGCGGCGGATCAGGTGCAGGAAGTGATCATGGGCCACGTGCTGCAGGGCGGCACGGGGCAAGCGCCTGGTCGTCAGGCGATGCTCAAGGCCGGCATTCCCGCCACCGTCTCCGCCGTCACCATCAACAAGGTCTGCGGCTCCGGGCTCAAAGCCGTCATGCTCGCCGCGCAGGCCATCAAGGCCGGCGACGCGCAGGTGATCATTGCGGGCGGTCAGGAGTCGATGTCGAACGCACCGCACTATGTGTTCGGCATACGCGGCGGTGTGAAGATCGGCGATCAGACCATGGTCGACGGCATGATCCGGGACGGCCTCTGGTGCGGCACGTGCAACGTCCACATGGGCAGTCACGCCGAGTACACTGCGACCAAGGCCGGCATCACGCGGGAGCAGCAGGATGTCTTTGCGGCGGAGTCGCATCGCAAAGCGGTCGCGGCGCAGTCTGCCGGCAAATTCATGACGGAAATCGTGCCGGTGGAGATCGCCGGCAGGAAGGGCCCGACGATCATCAGCGTCGATGAAGGTCCGCGGGCGGATACCACTATCGAGTCGCTCGCGAAACTGCGCCCCGCGTTTCCGGACAAGGGCGTGGATCCGTCCACGCTGTCCGTCACCGCAGCGAACGCCTCGTCGCTCAACGATGGTGGCGCGGCCGTCGTCGTCACGTCGGAAGCGTATGCGTTGCAGCATGGGCTCAACATCTTCGGACGCATCACCGGATACGCCACCGGCGCCGGTAACCCGCAGGATCTCTTCTTCGCGCCGATCACCGCCGTGCAGAACCTCATGCACAAGACCGGCGCCGACATCCACGACTACGATCTCATCGAAGCGAACGAGGCGTTTGCCTCGCAGGCGCTGGCCGATGGCGTCGGGCTCGGCTGGGACTTCGATCGCGTCAACGTGAACGGCGGCGCCATCGCACTCGGCCATCCAATCGGCGCGAGCGGAACGCGCGTCCTCGTCACACTATTGCACGCACTCGCCGATCGTGGCGGAACGCGCGGTCTGGCCACGCTATGTCTCGGCGGCGGCGACGCGGTCGCGCTCTCCGTGGAGCGGGTCGGTTAGTGACACGGCGACCGGGGCGGGGCGCAAGGGTGCTCGCGGATTCGCCACGGTGGTTGTATGCGGAACCTGGGCAGTTGCGCCTGCCGTGGAGGCTGGTCGCGTTCGGCGTGACGCTGTTCCTCGCGCAGGGGATCGTCGAATCGCTTGTCTCGCCGCTGTTCGAGTTGCTCTCCGGGCTCGCCGGCGAACCGCTGCCGGCCTATCCGTGGACGATGCTGATCGCCGTCACGGCGACCGTCGCTTTCGTGCTGCGCTCAGTGGATGATGCCGAATGGTCCGCCGTCGCACTTGGAGATGGCGCGTGGTCGGCGCGTGCCCTTGCGCGCGGCGGCATGCTCGGCGCGGTGGCCATCGGTCTGACGGTGCTGCTACTGCTCGCGGTTGGTGCACTGCGCGTGGAGCCGATGGCGATGCTGGACGGCAACGATGCACTGGGCGCCGCGTGGAGTGGAACGGCGCTGCGACTGTTGTTCCTGCTGGCACCCGCGGCGCTCTGGGAGGAGCTGATCTTTCGCGGGTACCTCTGGCACGCGTTCGCCGAATCGACGGGAAAGCGCGCCGCACTGTGGGCCACCAGTGGCGCGTTCACGGCGGTGCATCTGCTCAATCCCGGTGCCGGAGTGCGCACGACGCTGCTCGTGTTGCTCGCCGGCCTTTGTCTTGGTCTGATGCGTATGCGGACGTCCAGTCTGCCGGCGGCATGGAGCGCGCATCTGGCCTGGAACTGGATCATGGCGGCGGTATTGCACGTGCCCGTCAGTGGGCTGGTCTTCGCAACGCCGGGCTATCGCACGGTGCTCGTGGGGCCAGATTGGCTCACCGGGGGACTGTGGGGCCCGGAGGGCGGCGTGATGGCAGCGTGCGCGTTGCTTGTGATGTTGGCGTGGACACAGCGAGCGTCACTGCAGGCATTCCTTTCGACTCGAACTGGTCGTACGCGCCGCGGTGGACAGGCGGCGGCGACGACGCGGAGCTGATGGCATGGCAGACGGTATGCGTGATGGTGAGATCGAGACGGCGGGTGCGGCGCATGAGCGCATTGCCGTGGTTGGCGCCGGGCAGATGGGAAACGGGATCGCGCATGTCTTCGCCGTTGGTGGGCACGACGTGACGATGATCGATGTCAGTGCTGACGCGCTGGCACGCGGCAAGGAGACGATCGCGAAGAATCTCGATCGGCAGGTCAGGAAGGGGACGATGACGGGGGATGCGGCCGGTGCTGCACTGGCGCGTGTGGCAATCGCCACCTCGCTGGAGGCGGCGGGAAATGCGGCGCTCATCATCGAAGCCGCGACGGAACGCACCGATCTCAAGTTCCGCGTATTCGCAGACCTGGATCGCGTCGCGAATGCCGATGCGATTCTCGCTACGAACACGAGCTCGATATCGATCACCGAGATCGCCGCGCGCACCAAGCGCCCTGAGCAGGTCATCGGCATGCACTTCATGAATCCGGTGCCGGTGATGCAGCTCGTCGAAGTCATTCGCGGTCTCGCCACGAGCGACGCCACCACGCAGCACGTCATGGCCAGCGCGAAGTCACTCGGCAAGGTGCCGGTCGAGGTCAATGACTACCCCGGCTTTGTCGCCAATCGCATCCTCATGCCGATGATCAACGAGGCGATCTTCTGCGTCATGGAAGGCGTCGGCACACCGGACGCCATCGACACGGTGATGAAGCTCGGCATGAATCACCCCATGGGGCCGCTCGCGCTTGCCGACTTCATCGGGTTGGACACGTGTCTCGCCATTCTGGAAGTCCTGCACACCGGACTCGGCGACAGCAAGTATCGCCCGTGCCCTTTGCTGCGAAAGTACGTGGCTGCCGGCTGGTACGGTCGCAAAAGTGGCCGCGGCTTCTACGCCTACTGAGCAGCATACATGTCACTCTTTGCACTGACTGAAACACAGCAGGAAATCCAGACGCTGGCGCGCGCGTATGCGCAGCGCGAGCTGGTCGCCCTCGCGGGGGAACGCGACCGTGAGTCGCGCTTCGATCGCAGTATGGTTACGCAGATGGCCGAACTCGGCTTCTTCGGCATGCTCATTCCCGAAGCGTACGACGGACTGGGGCTCGACGCCGTGAGCTACCTGCTGGCGCTCGAGGAGATCGCCGTCGCCGACGCATCGGCCGCCGTGCTGCTCAGCGTGCACAATTCGCTGCCGACGCAGATGATCCTGGACTTCGGCACCGACGCGCAGAAGGAGCGCTTCCTCGGACCGATGGCGCGCGGTGAACTGCTGGGTGCCTTCATGCTCTCCGAGGCCGACGCCGGATCTGATGCGGCCTCGCTACGCTGTCAGGCGGTGCGCGACGGCGACGATTGGTTGCTCACCGGCACCAAGGCATGGGTGTCGCACGGGAACGAGGCGGGTGTGCTGTTGTGCATGGCGCGCACAGACTCCCCCGATGCACGCCGTGGCGGGAGTGGCATCTCCACCTTCATTCTCACGCCAGACCTGCCAGGTTTCCGCGTCGGCAAGAAGGAGTCGAAGCTCGGCCTGCGTGCGTCACCCACTGTGCAGATCACACTCGATGCCTGTCGTGTACCCGGCGACCGCCTGCTCGGCGAGGTCGGCCGCGGTTTTCACTACGCGCTCGGGTCGCTCGACCACGGGCGCCTTGGTATTGCCGCGCAAGCCATCGGCATTGCCCGCGCGGCGCTCGAAGCGGCGACACGCTACGCCACCGAGCGAACGCAGTTTGGTAAGACGATCGCCGAGTTTCAGGCGATCCAGTTCAAGCTCGCCGACATGGCGACGCAGATCACCGCAGCGCGCACGCTGTTGCATACGGCGGCTGCGGCGAAGGAGCGGGGGGAGAAGATCACCCGCTTCAGCTCCATGGCGAAACTCTTCGCCTCCGAAACCGCGATGAATGTCACGACGCAAGCCGTGCAGATCTTCGGCGGCTACGGCTACGTGACCGACTATCCTGTCGAACGCTACTTCCGCGATGCCAAGGTGACCGAGATCTACGAGGGTACCTCGGAGATTCAACGCATCGTGATCGCGCGTGAAGTGCTGGCCGCCGCGGCGGCCGCCGACGGGTCTCTCCCGGACTGAATTCAGATGCGCTTCTTCGATACGCTCGCCGAGATGGGCCACGAACAGCTTGTCATGTGCTACGACAAAGCGTCCGGCTATCGCGGTGTCATCGCCGTACACAATACAACACTCGGCCCCGCGCTGGGCGGCTGCCGGTTCTGGAACTACGCCACCGATGAAGACGCCGTCGTCGATGCGCTTCGTCTTTCGCGAGGCATGACGTACAAGAATGCCGTGGCAGGTCTCAATCTCGGTGGCGGCAAGTCGGTCATCATCGGCGACAACAAGACCGCCAACCGCGAAATGATCTTCCGTGCACACGGCCGCTTTGTCGATTCGCTCGGCGGGCGGTACGTGACCGCGGAGGATGTGGGCACGACCGTGGAGGACATGGACTTCGTGCACATGGAGACCAAGTACGTCACCGGCATCGGCTCCAAGTCGGGTGACCCGTCGTCGGTCACGGCGCACGGTGTCTTCCGCGCCATCGAAGCCTCGGCGTTCGCGCGGTGGGGAAGCGACTCGCTGGAAGGACGCACCGTCGCGCTGCAGGGATGCGGCAACGTCGGCTTCCATCTCGCACAGGAGTTGCGCGCGGCCGGCGCCCAGTTGATCGTCACCGATATCGATCCGACGCGCATTCAGCGGGTGGTCGATGCGACCGGTGCCAAGGTAGTCGGGTTGAGCGAGATCTACGGGGTCAAGGCGGACATCTTCACGCCGTGTGCCCTTGGCGGGGTGATCAACGATGACACCGTTCCGCAGCTGCAGGTGGAGATCGTGGCCGGTGCTGCCAACAACCAGCTGCTCGAGGATCGTCACGGCGATGCGCTGGAGGCGCGTGGGATTCTGTACGCGCCGGACTATGTAGCCAACGCCGGCGGCGTGATCAATGTGTATAGCGAGCTCACCGGCTGGAGCCGCGAACGTTCGCTGCGCAAGGCCGACGAGATCTATCACACGGTGCTGAGCGTGTTCCAGATTGCGCGCGACACCAACATCCCGACGTACAAGGCGGCAGATCGGGTCGCCGAGCAGCGCATTCACGCTGTTCGTGGCATGATTCAGACCTGGCCCCAGTTCCCCAACCGCGAGACCTGATCATGGTTGACGTCGCACAGCCGGGAGAGCGTATCCCCATCGCCTCCGATCACGCCGGCTTCGAGCTCAAGGAGCGACTGCGCGTGTCGCTCGCCGAGCTCGGTTTCGACGTGGAGGACATCGGTACGCATGGTACGGCAAGCACCGACTACGCCGACTACGCGCATCCTCTGGCGCAGGAGGTCTCGTCGGGAGAATCCCAGCGCGGCATCTTGCTCTGCGGCACCGGGCTGGGAATGTCGTATGTGGCGAATCGGTACCCGGGTGTGCGCGCGGCGGTGGCGTGGACCCCGGAAATTGCAGCGCTCGCGCGCAAACATAATGACGCGAACATTCTGGTACTCCCCGCGCGTTTCGTCTCCGACGAGGACGCGCTGGAGATCCTGCGCGCGTGGCTCAACACGGCGTTCGAGGGTGGGCGTCACACACGCCGTGTAGAGAAGATCGAACGGAATGGCGCGGACGGCGCCGGGAGCGAGGCATGAGCAACGAAGAGGCGCTGGCTGCGAGCACCGAGTGGCACTTGTGGGATCGCTGTCCGCCGGGCGACGCGCTGTTGCAGGCCGATCCCGAGATTGCGCAGCTGATCGAGGAGGAGATCGTTCGCCAGAGCGACGGCATCGAGCTCATTGCGAGCGAGAACTTCGTCTCGCCGGCGGTGATGGAGGCGATGGGGTCGCCGCTCACCAACAAGTACGCCGAAGGCTTGCCGGGTAAGCGGTACTACGGCGGCTGCGAAGTGGTGGACAAGATCGAGCAGTTGGCCATCGATCGCGTCAAGCAGCTCTTCGGCGCGGATCACGCCAACGTGCAGGCACACAGCGGCGCCTCGGCGAACGCGGCGGTGTTCCTGGCGTTCCTTAAGCCCGGTGACACGTTTCTGGGAATGGATCTGTCGCAGGGTGGGCATCTGACGCATGGGTCGCCGGTGAATTTCTCCGGTCTCCTGTACAACGCCGTGTCGTACGGTGTCACCGACGACGGCATCATCGACTACGAGCAGATGCGGACGCAGGCGCGCGCCCACAGGCCAAAGATGATCATCGCCGGCTACAGCGCGTATTCACGCACCATCGACTGGGAGGCGTTCGCCTCGGTGGCGAAGGAGGTCGGCGCGTTGTTCATGGTGGACATGGCACACTTTGCCGGACTCGCTGCCACGGGCGTGTATCCATCGCCGGTGCCCTTTGCCGATGTGGTGACCAGCACGACACATAAGACACTGCGCGGACCGCGAGGCGGCATCATTCTGTGCAGGGCGGAGCACGCGAAGGCCGTGGACAAGGCAATGTTTCCCGGCATGCAGGGCGGTCCGCTCGAGCATGTCATCGCTGCCAAGGCGGTGGCGTTTCACGAGGCGCTGCAGCCGTCGTTCACGCAGTATTGCCGCAACGTGGTGCAGAACGCGCAGGTGCTCGCGGCCGCGCTGGCGAAGCGCGGTTTCAACATTGTGTCGGGCGGCACCGACAATCACCTCATGCTGGTGGATTTGCGCAATCGCGAACTGACCGGCAAGGTGGCGGAGAGGGTGCTCGATCGCGCCGGCATCACCGTCAACAAGAACACCGTCCCCAAGGAAACGCAGTCGCCCTTCATCACGAGCGGCATTCGGATCGGGACTCCGGCGGTGACCACGCGTGGCATGGATGCGGATGCGATGGAGCAGATCGCCTCGCTGATCGATCGCGTGTTACAGGCGCCGGACGATGAGTCGGTCATCGCCGCCGTGAAGGCGGAGGTGAAGTCGTTGGCTGACAGCTTCCCGCTCTATCGCGTTGTCATGCACGCCTGACGACAGCGTGCCGGTTGCCGCATCAGGCCGCCGCCAGCGAAATTGGGTGCGCGTCCGCGGTCTCCCGCAAGCCATTGCGGGGGCCGTCCACCGGTCTGCATCATTTACGCTGCGTCTTTTATGATTATCGCCGGTCGCGTTGCAGATCGTTCTGCCGCGCGTCTGCCATAGTGGTGATCCGGAGCGGAGGCGCAACGCCGAACTCCCGCGGTTGAACTGACACGCTACATGGAGCAGGGCTGTGACTGAGTTGGCGTTCCGCGACGGCATCATGGAGCAGATTCGATTGCGCGAACCGCGGTTCGATGAGCGCGCGTATCTGTTCGTGCTGGCTGCTCTCGAACACTGTCAGAAGCACCTGCTCGAACGTCGCCACATCACCGGGCCCGAACTCGCCCACGCCTGTCGCGAGCTGGCCCTGCAGCGCTTCGGCGTCACGGCGCGGCTCGTGCTGGAGCACTGGGGCCTGCGCGGTACACGTGACATCGGCGACATCGTGTTTACGCTCGTGGACATGGGCCTGCTCGTCAGTCAGCCTCAGGATACGCGGGAGGACTTCCACGGCGTGTTCGATTTCGCGGACGCGTTCGAACGCGAGTATCCCTGGAGCACGGCGCACGTCTGACCGCGTGCGTCGGTCGCGCGTTGAGGTCACCACTGCCCGCGAGGCGGCGGCGCGCGATCGTGATGCCATTGACGCGGGCACGGCGTCGTTTGATCTGATGTTGCGGGCGGGGACCGGTGCCGCTGAAGTCATGCTGCGTGACTACGACGATCGGCTGCACCACGGCGTCGCGCTGTTGGCCGGCGTCGGCAACAATGGCGGAGATGCGTACATCCTCGCTGCGCAGCTGGCGCGGGTTGGCGTACAGGCGCGCCTGCACGCCGTCGCACCGCCGCGCACCCCGGACGCACAACGGGCCGCGGCGCTGGCCGCGCCATCGCTCATTCACGGTGCGCCGACGGGTCGCGAGCTCCTGGTGGTGGACGGGCTTCTCGGCACCGCGCATCACGGTGCATTACGCCATCCGGTGCTGCACGCGTGTGCGCAGTTGCAGCACGCGCGCGACCGCCACGCGACCATCGTCGCGTTGGATCTGCCGTCCGGGCTCGATGCCACCACGGGCGAGGTCGCGCCCGGCGCCGTCCCCGCGGACGTCACGGTGACGTTCGGCACGATCAAACGCGGCTTGCTCATCGCGCGCGGACACGCGGGCCGCGTGGTGCTGGTGGATATCGGTCTCGTAGAGCACGCGCTGTACGACACCCAACGCGATGACCGCGCCTGGCGCATGCCCGACGCGTCCGCACTCGCGCACCTGGTTCCGCCGGTCGCCTGGAATGCGCACAAGGGAACGCGGGGGCACGTGGCGCTCGTGGGGGGCGGTGCAGGGATGGCCGGCGCGCTGGTTCTGGCCACGCGCGGCGCACTCGGCGCCGGCTGCGGTCTCGCGCACGGATATCTCGAATCCCCCGCTGGTGTCGCTGCGCTCCAGCAGGTGCTACCGCAAGCCATCGCGCATGTATGGCCTGCCGATGACGAAGATCACGCGTCGGCGGCCGGCGCTGCGCCGTGGGGACATGCGTTGGTCCTCGGCCCTGGACTCGGTCGATCCACCGCGTCGCAGCAGATGGTGCACCGCGCGTTGCGCGACAATGCAGGCGTACCGCTGCTGCTCGATGCCGATGCGCTTACGCTGCTCGCCACGCAGGAGCTGTCGCCGGACATCGCGCGGGACTCCGCGTCGGACACCGCGCCGGACACCGCGCCGGAATGGGCGCACCGGTCGGCTGTGAGCGACGCCGCGGCACGATTGCGCGTCATTGCCTCGCGCGCCGCAGGCGTGGTATGTACGCCGCATGTCGGCGAATTCGCGCGAATGACCGGTGCCCGGGTCGGCGACGACTGGCAGCAGCGCGCGGACCGCTTGCAGGACTTCGCGATGCGGGCCGGCGTCACGGTGCTGTTAAAGGGCACACCGACACTCATCGCCACGCCCGACAGCGCGCCGCTTACCGTGCTGTCGGAGGGCACGGCCCTGCTCGCCACCGGCGGGAGTGGCGATATCCTCAGTGGCATCATTGGCGCGTTGCTTGCGCAAGGCATGAGCGCACCCGATGCCGCCGCGCTTGGCGCAACGGCGCACGGGCGCGCGGCCGAACTGGCAACGCGTCGACACGGCGGCGTGCGCGGGCTCACGCTCGAGGACATGCTGGATGCGTTGGCGCAGACGTGGTATTCGTTGCAGCAGCCGGCCAGCTTTGAACCGGGCGTGCTGCACGAGCTGCACGCGCCGATCGGGTAGACGTGCGGCGTATCGCCGTACGTGGCACTCCGCAAAAGGTGGCACTCCCTTGAAGCTGCACCCATCGTTGGAGCACTTCGTTAGCGCAACGCGCGGGAACGCTGCACTGGAACATTGTGCCTGACCACTTCGCCACGCGTCGCCGGACCATCGTCGCGGTCGCTGCCGCGGTGTCTGTGGTGCATGCACTCAACGCGTGCGCCACCGGCGGTGGCGGTAGCGGTGGCGGCTCTCCGGGCGGCGCGTTCGGACGGCGCGACGAGCGTCAGTTCATCGGCAGCTTCGCCGAAGTGCGCGAGGTCGCGGTCTCCAGACGCTACGTCTTTTCCGCGACGCCCAGTGGCATCGGTGTCTTCGATCGGCTGGTGAACGCGTGGTTGCCGCCGCTCACACGCGACAATGGCTTCACCGATATCCAGATCACCGTCATGGCCGCCGATCCGGCCGAAGATGCGGTCTGGTACGGGGTGCCCGGCGCCATCGTGTCGTATCGCCCGCAGGTGGAACAGCTGCAGCGCACGATGATTGCCGGCGTGCCCGATTTCATCGCCTTCGACAAGTCGCCGCTTGGTGATCTCTACGTGCGGGCCGGCGGCGCGTGGACGCGTGTGTCCCGCACCGGGCTCGCGTCGCCCATGGCGCGGCCGCCAGCGCCGGCCGCAGTGGTGGTGCCGCGTACGCTGGCTGATGTGTACGCCCAGTTCCCCGCGCTGCGCTCGCAGCAGGCGCTCCTCTTTCGCAATCAGCAGGCGGATCGCGCGCTGCGATCCTACGCTGTGCTCAGCGGCGCCGTCTCGCCCGAGCGCTCCAGTGAAGTGTGGCTCGGTACTTCTGGCGACGGGCTATACAAGGTTGATCCCACCTTTCAGCAGTCCACGGCGCTGCGCTTCGGGCCGCTGACGAGCGACATCGGCGCCGTCGCGCTGGCCAGCGACGGCGTGTGGATGGCCGGACTCGGGCAATCGCCGCTGCGTGCCGGCTTGAGCTTTGCCCGCAACGATCTGCAACAATGGCGTTGGATCGACGGCACGATCGCCGTGCCGCTGCTTGGCGTGCGCACGAACACGTTGGTCGTCCGGGCGCAGCGCGCGTGGGTCGGTACCGAGCGTGGGCTGGTGCGCGTACGGCTGGACGCCGGCGAAGCCATGGCGGCGTGGACGACACTCGACGGGATGCCCGACGAACGTGTCTACGCGCTCGCGGCTACGGATGCCGGTGTGTGGGCAGGGACGGCGCGTGGCCTGGTGTGGGTCACCGACTCGAGCGACAGCCGCAACACGCGCACCCGCGGCATTGCCGCGCGCGTCCTCGACAACACTTCCGTCTTCGCGCTGCAACTCATTGGCGACACGCTGTGGGCCGGGACATCGACGGGACTGGTCGCGCTGCCCGGCGCGGGTCGCATGGAATCCGTGGGCGCCACTGGGCTTTCGACCATCGCTCGCCCCGTGAGCGCCGATCCCGCCCTGCGACGTCCTATCCGCGCTCTGGCCTGGAGTGACAGCATCCTGCTCGCTGCCACCGACGACGGTGTGGTCCAACTGACGCCGCGCCGAGCCTCGGAGCCGGTGCGCGTGCCGGCCTTGGACGTGCGCCTCGTGGGGTCGGTGCGCCGGCTGCTGATGGACGATCGTACTGTGTGGATGGCTGGTGCCGATGGTCTGCTGGTGACCCCGCGCAACGGCGGCGCTCCCCGCCTGTTGCGCGCCCCCGGCGATCTGCCCGGACCTGTCACCGACATCGCCGCCAGCCGCGATTGGCTCTGGGTGGGCACGACGGTCGGTATCGTGCGCTTCCGGCGCATGGTGGACGGTGGGCTGCCGTGAGTCTCAACGAGCGGCGCCTGCGCGCTCATCAGGCGATGGGGCCCGGACTCGAGTTCGACACGATCCGACTGCTCATGGAGCGATGGGGCGATCTCGCGGCGGATATCGGCGACGATGCCGCCGTACTCTCCTGGGCGGGCGCGGAATGCCGCGCCGGACGACAGCTGGTGGTCAGCACCGACGCGTGTCTCGACGGCTCCCACTTCCGCGAGGCCTGGCTGACGCCCGACGAAGTCGGGGCGCGGGCCATCGCCGCCGCGCTCAGTGATCTCGCCGCCATGGGCGCCCGCGCCGAGTCGGTGCTGTTGGCCTTCACGGTGCCGGAGGCGTGGCGCGAGCGGCTCGCCGACGTCGCCGACGGCATCGCCCGCGTGCTGCGTGCCACCGGAGCGCGCATTGTCGGCGGCAACATGAGTCACGGCGCCGCCTTCGGCATCACGACCACGGTTATCGGCTCCGCAGCACGTCCCGTGTCGCGTCGTGGCGCTCAGCCCGGCGACCGTCTGCTTGTCACCGGGATGCTCGGCGGTCCCGGGCAGGCCGTGGCGGGGTGGTATGCCGGACAGGAGCCCTCCGCGTGGGCGCGAGGTCGCTTTGCCGCCCCAGTGCCTCGTCTTGCCGCAGGCGAGCTCCTCGCGGCGGCGGGGGCACATGCCATGCTCGACATCTCGGACGGGCTGGCCGCCGACGCGCGCCATCTCGCCGCCGCCAGCGGGGTACGTCTGCGCATCGACGCCACGCAGTTGCCGCTTGGCCCGGGCATCACGTCGGCCGAAGCGCTGCGGAGCGGGGAGGAGTACGAGTTGCTCGTCGCCGTCCCCGCCGCCGTTGCCGAAACGTTGCTGCGCGGTTGGGACCCGAGCGCACTTCCTGCACTGACTGCCATCGGCGAAGTGCTGGCCACGCACAACGGCGGCCTCGTGGATATCACCGATGCGACCGATGTGACGGATGACGGCGGGCGCGTTGAATTCGTGGTCGGGCATGACCACTTTACGAAGTAATGCGCACGGTCCTGACTATCGCCGCCCTGCTGGTGGGCACCGTCATCTTCGGATCGACGGTGATTCTGGCGCAGTTGCTCGGCGTACCACACCGCCCCGGCAGCATCTACGAAACGTGCACGCGCTGGTGGGCGGACTGGTTGTTGGCGGCCGCCGGCGTGCGCGTGGTGGTGCACGGCCGCGAGCATCTTGACGGTGACATGTCGCGCGTGTTCATCGCCAACCACGTGAGTTGGTTCGACATTCCGACCATGATTCACGCCCTGCCTCCGTATGGTTTCGTGGCCAAGCGTGAGCTCGAAAGGATTCCGTTGTTCGGCGCCGCGGCGCGCGCGGTCGGCGTCATCTACATCGATCGCGAGAATCGCAAGGCGGCCTTCGGCGCGTACGAAGCTGCCGCCAGCAAGATCCGCGACGGACGCATGGTGCTGGTCTTCCCCGAAGGCACACGGGGCGAGAGCTACGCGCTGCGGTCGTTCAAGAAAGGCCCGTTCGTGCTGGCGTTGGGCTCGGGTGCACCGATCGTGCCGGTTGTCTCATATGGTACAATCAGGGTGAATCCGCGCGGAAGTTTCCGCGCCACGCCGGGTGATGTGCACGTGCACATTCTGCCACCGATCCCAACGGCAGGTCTGACGTACGACGATCGCGTCACCCTGTCCGATCGCGTGCATGCCAGCATGACGGAGCTGTTGCGAACCGAATACGGCGTGCAGCCCTCGACATCAACTCGCGCTGAGCGCGCGTCGGCGGCAGACTCCGAATTACTCAGTACTCACCACTCATAACTCACAACTCGACTATGGCCGCCATCGTTTCCGTCAGTGCACGCGAGATTCTCGACAGTCGCGGCAATCCCACCGTCGAAGTGGACGTCATTCTCGAAACCGGCGCCGCCGGTCGCGCCGCAGTGCCGAGTGGCGCGTCCACAGGCGAGCGCGAAGCGGTTGAATTGCGCGACGGCGATCCGGAACGCTACGGCGGCAAGGGCGTGCTCTCCGCCGTCGCCAACGTCAACGGCGATATCGCCGAAGCGCTGGAAGGCATGGACGCGACGGACCAGATGGCGATCGATCGAACGATGATCGAGCTCGATGGCACCGAGAACAAGGGTCGGCTCGGCGCCAACGCTTTGCTCGGCGTGTCGATGGCGGTGGCGCGCGCGGCGTCCATCGAAGTCGGCCTGCCGCTCTATCGCTATCTCGGCGGCCCGATGGCGCGCACGTTGCCGGTGCCAATGATGAACATCCTCAACGGCGGCGCGCACGCGACCAACACCGTGGACTTTCAGGAGTTCATGATCGTGCCCGTCGGCGCGGAATCGTTCAGCGACGGGCTGCGCATGGGCACCCAGGTGTTCCATCAGCTCAAGAAAGTGCTCGTGGCCCGCAAGCTCTCCACCGGCGTGGGTGACGAAGGCGGGTTCGCGCCGAATCTTGGCAGCGACGAAGACGCGCTCAAGATCATCATCGAAGCGATCGAGGCGGCTGGTCTTCGCCCGGGACAGGATATGGCGCTCGCCCTCGACGTTGCCGCGAGCGAGTTGTTCCGCGACGGCACGTATCAGTTCAGGAAGAGTGGCGCCAAGGCGCGTACGCCGGCCGAAATGGTGGAGCTCTACGCCGGTTGGCTTGAGGAGTATCCGATTGTCTCGATCGAAGACGGCATGGCCGAAAACGATTGGGATGGATGGAAGCTCATGACTGAAGCGCTCGGCGATCGCTGCCAGATCGTGGGCGACGACCTGTTCTGCACCAACAGCGCGATCCTCGCGAAGGGCATCGAGGCGGACGTCGCCAACGCCATTCTCATCAAGGTGAATCAGATCGGCACGCTCACAGAAACGCTCGAGACGATGGAGCTGGCGCGCGCCGCCGGCTACAACTCGATCATCTCGCATCGCAGCGGTGAGACCGAGGACACGTTCATCGCGGACTTGGCCGTTGCCACGCAGGCCGGACAGATCAAGACCGGTGCGCCGTCGCGTTCGGATCGTGTCGCGAAGTACAACCAATTGCTCCGCATCGAGGAGCAGCTCGAAGACTTCGGCGAGTATCCCGGCGGATCGCTGTTCGGTTTGTAGTCGTCCCGCAGCGCTCACCGTGACCCTCATCACTACCCCGCGCATCGAGCACCATGCCGCCAGCCGCCCGTACCACCAAAACTGCAGACACGCCGTTCCGCCGCCTGCTCCGACGCGGCGTGTGGACGGTGGGCGTCCTCGCAGTGCTCGCGTTCGCGCTTGAAGGGGGCGAGTACAGCACGCGTGACGTGTGGGCCGGCAAATCGCGCGTGGCGCTGCGTCAGCGCGAGGTGGAGGCCATGCGCGCCGAGGTCGAGGCGCTCACGGCCGAGCTCAAGGCGGTGACGACCGATCCGGCGCGGTTGGAGAAGATCGCGCGGGAGCGATATGGCATGGTGCGGGGTGAGAAGGAATTGCTCTACCGGGTTGGCGGCGGCGTCGATTCCGACGCTGACTCCGTGGCCGCCTCGGATTCTGCGACAGCAGCAGAGAAGCGCGCGTCCCGGGGTTGACTCTCGGAGTTGCTCCGCTAGTTTCCCCGTTCTGACGCGGGGTGGAGCAGCCTGGTAGCTCGTCGGGCTCATAACCCGAAGGTCGCGGGTTCAAATCCCGCCCCCGCCATTGGGAAGAAGTCGATGAATTTGGGTATGCAACGGCCGGTCCTCACCAGGGCCGGCCGTTTGCGTTGCGCGTGCAGCGGTTGTACGAGCGGTATGGCTGGGTAGCTCAGCTGGTTAGAGCACGGCACTCATAATGCCGGGGTCGCGGGTTCGAGTCCCGCCCCAGCTACTGCACAAAAAGCCGGCGACTCCACGTGGAGTTGCCGGCTTTTTTCGCGCGGCGCGCGCCGTGCGGCGCGCGCGCCAACCGTGCCGCCGCTACTTCCCCCCCGCCCTCCGCTTCACGCACGCGCTCGGATATTGCTGGCAGTAGCCCACACGGCTGCTCCCCACTTGCTTCGACTCGATCACGGCGTGCACCACCGCGCGACCGAGCACGTCGGCAGCGGCGTTGAAGATGGCCGACAGGTCTGCGTTGGACAGCGCGTTCGTGGGCGGCGTGGTGGCCATGCCAAACACGGTGTCGCCGTCGCCGATGCCGTGAATGGGCCGGATGGTGCGCGCCAGGCCGGCATTGGCAATCTGTGCCATCCGCTCGGCTTCCAGATCGAGCAGCGGGGCATCCGTCGCGATCAGCGCGATGGTCGTGTTGCGCGGTGCATTGTCTGAGCCGTCGCCCGGAGCACCACGCCCTGCGGCCGCCGACGCGCACTCTTCGGCCTTGGGCTGAACGAGATTGAATTCGTCGTCCAGCTCGAGGTACATGCCGTACGGAAGACAGGTCCGCAAGTCGAGTGGCGAGCCTGCGGGATTGAGGCCCACGATCGCCGCCACGGTATAGCCGTTCGACAGCTTCACGCTGGCCGTGCCCATCCCCCAGCCGGCGCCCATGCCCACCCCGACACGCCCGCTCGCGAACGGTTTATCCGTCGCAGCCTCGGTGGCCTTGTAACCGAAGCTGGCATCGGGGCGCTTCTTGAAGTCGCCACCGCGGCCAAGGTCCATGAGGATCGCCGCGGGAACGATCGGCACCACGCCGGCGCCGACGTTGACTCCGAACTTGCGCTCCTCCATCCACTGCATCACCCCCGACGCGGCATCGAGTCCGTACGCACTGCCGCCGCTCAGCACGATCGCCTGCACGCCGCGCACCTGACCGCCAGGCTTGAGCAGATCGGTCTCCTTGGTCCCTGGTGCGCCGCCCATCTGGCTGTAGCCTGCCGTGGCGCCATTCTCCGTGCGAATGACCGTGGTTCCCGAGCGATAGCCGCTGTCGGCGCGTGTGAAGTGTCCGACTTTGAGTCCCGGAACGTCGGTGAGCGAGTTGGTCGGCCCCGGCCCGACCACGTTGATGCGCGCGCGCGGCGCCGGCGGCTGTGCAAGCGCGGGCATCGGCACGACGGTCAGCACGACGGTCAGCGTCGCGACGCAAAGGGCGCCGACCAACACGCGGCGGGGAGCGGAGATCATGGACACGTACATGACTCAGTGGAAGGGAAGCACAAAGGGCGACGTCCGGTTCTGCACCAGCACCCGATTCATGTCGTGCCGGATCACCGCCGTGCGCGCGGTGACGTTGTAGGTGAAGGCATCCATCTCGAACGGCGGCGGGATGAACGGCGCGATCTGTCCGAACGTGTAGGGCTCCCCGTCGCGCGTGCGCGGGTTCGCCAGTATCTCCGTCTGCGCCACCGGCATGCGGATCCCCAGATCGGCCTGTCGGCGTCCTTCTGCCAGGAAGATCTCCTGCCGCATCAGGTAGAGGACGTACAGTGCGTCCTCCACTGTCGTGATCGCATCGATACGCGCCGCCGTCACCGATGTTCCCGAGATGATCGGCACGCGCACCGTTGGCGTACTGCGCGTCAGCACGAAACCGGGCAACAGCGGCGTCCCCGGGGCAAACGCCACCGTGTGCTCGGCGGTGTTGGGATAGACCACCTTGCCACCGGCCCGACCGCGCAGCTGCACTCGACTGTCCACCAGTTCGGTGGCGCGCGACTGCACCAGCGTCAGCAGCGTCAGTAGTCGCTCCCGCGCCCCCGCCAAGTTGTTGTCAGCCAGTGCCGCCTCAGCCAGAATCAGGTGTGCCTCCTCGGCCTTGAGGAATGCGATCGGACTCTGGTTGACGGGCCCGCGGTTCGGATACTTGGGATCCAGGAAATCCAACCGTGGCAGCGGCTGCAGGTTGTTCACGTTGCTGGTGAGTACCCCCTGCATCGTGTTGTTGGGTCCGTTCACCGGATCGAAGGCCGCGTTGCGGATGAACGTCGGATTGGCCGCCAGCAGGGCAGTGGCCTCGGTGACGGCCTGCGCGCGGTTGCCCAGCCTGTAGTTGGCCCGCGCCAGCGCCAGCGTGTAGCTGTTCCGCGCGGCGGCGTCGGTGGTGACGGTTCGCGCTTGCGTGAAGTCGGCGATCGCCGCCCGCAGTTGCGCTTCCCACGGCACCACCTCTCCGTTGGGCATCGCCGGCAGCGCCACGAAGCCCTCCCCGGCGAACAGGTTGGCCACCCCACGATAGAAGAGCGCCTCCGCGCGGTTGTTGGCGGTCACCAGCGAGTCGCGCGGAAAGACGCTGTCGAGGCCGAAGGTCGCCATCACGCGCAGTCGCGCGATGTTGTTCTGGATCGACGTCACTTCGGGGTCGAGGTACAGCACGCTCGGTGTGTCGAACAGCTGGTTGTTGGTGGTGAAGTTGTTGAAGTAGTTGTCCGAGATGATCTCGGCGTTCAGCACCACCGTGTTGAGCGTGATCAGGAACTGCCGCTCGGTGCCGCGCAGCCACGCGATCCCGGCAGCCGGCGTCCCGAGGAACTGCTGGTCGGTGACGTTCGGGTTGCGGACCTCGGTGGGAGAGAAGGAGTCGCAGGCGCTGACCGTCAGGGTGGCCAGCGTCGGGGCCAGTAGGCGCAGGGCCCGCACGAAGAGTGAGCGATGCATGGTCAGAACCCGAAGCGGAGGGTGAGGAGATAGCTGCGCGGGTTGCCCTCGGTGGCGTAGTTGAAGCCGCCCACCGCCGCGGCGCCCTGCGACTGCGCCGATGAGAGATCCGTCTCCGGGTCAAACGTCGACGACGCCCAGCGCCACGGGTTGGTGACGGTCAACGCCACGCGCAGGTCGTTGACGCCGGCACCCAAAAACTTCGCCGGCACCCGGTAGTCGGCCGAGAGCGTGCGCAGCGCGACATAGTCGGTGTTCTCGACCCAGAGGTTCATCACCTGCTGCCAGATCGCCGCCCGGCTGCCGTTGTAGGGCGCCGCCGCCAGCGCGGCCGGTGGCACGTAGTTCTCCGTGCCCGCCACATTGTTGAGATAGCGGAATGCGCGATCGAACGACTGCGCCTGCGCCCCGAACTGATAGTCGGCACTTGCCGACAGGGTGACGCGCGAGCCCACGCCGATCTGCGAACCGAAGTTGCCGAACTTGTCGGGTGTCGGCTTTCCCAGCGAAGCCAGCCGCTCGATGGTGACGATCCGCCCGCTCGCGTCGAAGATCGCCCGGTTCCCGCGCAGGAAGCCCACCGGGAACCCTTCCTGCACCATCCCCTGTACCGTGGCCGCGCCGAATCCGCTAATCGCGAACGGCGGTGTGCCACCCAGCTTGGTGACCTTGTTGTCGAGCGTGTTGAACGACGCGTTGAGCGTCAGCCGGAAGCGTGGAGTGCTGACCGGCGTCACCGTACCGCGCAACTCGAAGCCATCGTTCGAAATCTCGCCGATGTTCGCCACTTGGCTCACCTCACCCGTCGAGGGTGCCGGCGGCGCCGTGATCAGCGCGTCCACCGTGCGCGACGAGAACCGCCCCAGCCCGAGGGTGATTTTGCTCTGCAGGAAGTCGAGGTCGGCGCCCATTTCGAGCGTGCCCGTGCGCTCGGGGCGCAGGTTGATGTTGCCCGGCTGGCCGAACGTCGCCGCCTGCTGCGCGTTGAACGAGTTGATCGCAATCGTCCGGTCGTTGGCGAACGGCTGCGGGAACTGCCCGGCAACGCCATACGCGCCGCGCAGCCGGATGTCGGTCAGCACCTTGTCCGATACCAGCCGCCGCAGCCACCCCTCGCTCCCCACGGCGTACACCAGCCCGACCTTGGGGTAGATCTGGGCGCCGGTGTTCGATCCGAACGCCGTGTTGCGGTCGGCCCGCACGCCGAGCTCCATCGTGTAGCGTTCCTTGTAGCTGATGTTCGTCTGGCCGAAGATGCCGTAGTTCGCCACGCGGAAGGCGAGGTCGGTACTCTGGCTCACGCCGGCACCGGCCAGCGTCTGCGCACCGTCGCGCACATTGGTCGCCGTGTAGGCCACCTGCACGTCGTCGTTGCGGAAGAGCTGCGTCCCCACCGAGGTGATCATCGACAGGTTGCTCCCCAGCGACCCGTTGTGTTGCGCTCCCACATCGACCGTGAAGCCGGTGAAGGTGCGCTCGAAGTTCGAGATCGAGCCGCGGTCGCTCGTCCCGGCCGGGAAGGCCCGCGTGGCGATCAGGTAATCGTTGGTCACGATCGACCGTTCGCGGCTGAAGCGGTTGTTGAGCCCGAACGTCAGGTGGCTGGTGATCGAGGACGTCGGCGAGTAGTCAATTCGCTGCGACGTCTGGAAGCTCCGCGTGAACACCCGGTTGTCCTGCAGCCGCTCGGCATTATTCACGAACGCCTTGAGCTTGTCGTAGTCGGTGGGGTTCAGGCTGTCGATGTTGTTGTTGAAGCCGAAGGCAAACGACCGTCCCCCCTCGAGCACCCAGAGCGAGGTGTAGCCGCCGGCGTTGCCGTTGCGGAAGCGCGGTGCGTCAGTCTCGTTATACGAGAACGTCCCCTGATAGCGCGCCTTGCTCCCCACGTTGGCCCCCACCGAGTTGCGGAAGCCGAACGCGCGGTTATCGCCGAACACGCGATGGCTCTCGCTGGCCCGCAGATTGCCCGAGAGGCTGTAGGTGAAGGCGTTGTTCCCCCCCTCGACCCCTGCCGAGTGCTGCTGCGTGAAGCCTTCGCGGAAGATCAGGTCGCGCGTCCGGTCGAAGAAGAGGAACTGCGTCTGCGGGGTGTCGAAGCCCAACCGCGATTCGTAGTAGCCCTTGGTCCCGCCGGCGCTGCCGCGTTTGGTGAAGATCTGGATCACGCCGTTCGCCGCGTCGGAGCCGTACAGCGTCGTCGCCGCGCCGCCGGGGATGAACTCGATCCGCTCGATGTTGTCGATCGGCAGGTCGGCGATCGCGCTTGTCGCCGCCCCCTGCGAGCGCACCCCCGAGACATTCATGCCGAGTGCGGCGATCGTGTTCAGGTTGTCCATGCGCACGCCGTCGACGTAGATGACCGGCGTCGAGTTGTTGCTCACCGAGGTGACGCCGCGCGTCCGCATCAGCGACGTCGTCCCCGGCTGCCCGCCCGTCAGCCGGATCTGCGCGCCGGGCAGGTTGGTCTGCAGCAGCTCGTCGAGCCGGTTCGCGGGCGAGGCCTCGATCTTCTCACGCCCCACCACGTCGACCGTCGTTGCGATTCGCCGCTTGGAGATTTCGCCGCCCTGCCCGGTCACGACCATCGCGTCGAGATCGAGCGGCTGGCTGCGCAGTGTGATGTCGGCCGTGGCCGTCTGCCCGGCGACCAGCGACACCGTCGCCGTCCGCGTGGCGTAGCCGATCATACGCACCGTGACCGTGCGACTCCCCGCCGGCACCTCAACCAGGCGGAAGCGTCCATTGGCATCGGTACGCGATACGCGATCACGATTGGCGTCGCTGGACACTTGCGCATTCGGTAGCGGAACCCCGGTGCGATCATCGGCCACGCGACCGGTGATGGTGCCGGTCGATTGTGCCGACAGTAATGCGGGATCGACCAGCGCCAGCAGAACGCCGAACAGCAGTACGGACCAGCGCGAGCGTGGCGTCATAGCATGCTCCTTGGGGGACACAACCGCGACACATCGGAGGGAGGTGTACACGCACAACAAACACCGCACGAATTACCCGTGCGGCGTACTTCTGGTGGGTCACGACCGCGTATCGATCGTTCCAGTCAACTCGAGAATGGAGAGCGCCAGCACTTTGGTCGACTGCACGAGATCGTCGATCGCGCAATACTCGTCCGGCTGATGGGCCAGATCGAGAATGCCAGGGCCATACGCCACGCAGTTGGGAACACCGGCAATGCGATCGACGTGCTTGTGATCGTAGGTGCCCGGACTCGCCGCCAGCATCACCGGTCGGCCGAGCACCGTTTGCACGGCGCGCTCCAGCGACGCGACCACCGAGGCTCCGTCAGGCGTGCGCACGGGATGCACAATCATCAGGTCGCGCAACTCGAAGACCAGCTCGGGCGTCTCCTGCGCCGCGCGCTCGAGCAGCGCGACAATCTCCGCCTTGGTCGCGTCGAATCCTTCTTCCGCGAGAAACCGGCGGTCGAAGATCGCGCGGCAAATGTCGGCCACGCACGGCGTCTGGATTCCATCGACCGGTTGACCGCCCGCGATGCCGTTGATGTTCAGCGTCGGATGGCGCGCGCCGGCCGGCATGACCGGAACGGCGGTCGTTCTCGACTTGAGCGCGGGGAGCAATACGCGACGTATCTCGGCGAGAATCAATCCCATCTGATCGATCGCATTCACGCCGAGAAACGGCATGGAGCCGTGCGCGATGCGTCCGCGCGTCGTGACTTCGAACCAGTAGACGCCACGGTGACCAATGTAGACGCGATCGGTGTTGGTGGGCTCGGTGATGATGACCGCGTCGGTCCGATCCGCGCTGATGCGTCCGTGCTGCGCCAGCCAGGCCATCCCCGCAAAGCCACCACTCTCCTCGTCGACCGTGCCGCTGATCTCGATCGAGCCGTGGAGGTCGATGCCGGCGCGCCGAATCGCTTCCGCCGCGTACATGGCGGCGGTGATCCCTGCTTTCATGTCGCACGAGCCGCGCCCGTAGATGCGTCCATCGCGCACCGTGCCGCCGAACGGATCGACCGTCCAACCCTCGCCGGCCGGCACCACGTCGAAGTGTCCGTTGAGATGGACCAGCGGCCGCATGGAGCGCCCCTGCCGCAGGCCGACCACGTTCATGCGTGGATGGGACGGCGTGTGCTCGGGACGTCCGGCGGCGACCGGATAGTCCACCGTAAAGCTGCAGTCACGCAGCCGACGTCCGATGAATTCGGCGCAGTCGACGTACGCGTCGCCAGGCGGATTGATCGTCGGAATGCGAATCATGCCGACCGTGAAGTCGACCATCTCGTCAGTGGCATCGTCAATCTCGGCGAACACGCGATCGATCGCCTGCACGGAGGTTGGCATGCGCGCGAACCTCGCGTGGGCCTCCACACTTGTCAAGCCTGCGTCTGCGGCGTAAAACTCCCGACTCCAACTCCCCGCAGTTTGCCCGTCCACGTTGTTTCGATTGGATGCCGACGCATGCGTGACCGAGCGCCTTGATGAAATCGCACCTGCTCTGGCTCGTGCTGTACTCGTTGGCGCAATTGGCGCTCGGTGCCTGGATCTCACGCCGCGTGAAGACCTCCAGCGACTTTTTTGTCGCCGGTCGCGCGCTTGGGCCTGGGCTGCTGTTCAGCACCATGCTCGCGGCGAACATCGGTGCAGGATCGACGGTGGGCGCCACTGGGCTTGGCTATCGGGACGGTCTCTCCGCGATCTGGTGGGTGCTTTCTGCGGGGATCGGTTCGCTTCTACTGGCGTTCTGGATTGGCCCGGCTATTCGGCGAGTTGCCGCCGAGCATGACCTGCGCACCGTCGGCGACTATCTGGAGTTCCGGTACGGCGTGGCGGTGCGCGCGCTCATTTCCGGACTGCTCTGGATTGGTGCGGTCTTCATTCTCGCCGGGCAGCTCATTGCCGTGTCGTGGATTCTCAACGTGATCGCCGGCGTGCCCAAAACGCTGGGGTGCATTTTGGCGGGCATCCTGATCACGACGTATTTCTCCTTCGGTGGTCTGCTCACATCGGCGTATGTGAATGTGGTGCAACTCACGGTCAAGCTCGTTGGCTTTGCCATTGCGATTCCATTTGCGCTCCAGGCGTCGGGCGGTTGGGAGGCGATACGCGCGTTGCAGCCGACGGCGGACTACTGGAATCCCTGGCAGGGCGGGGCCTCGGGGCTCGTCTATCTTGCCATGCTCGGCCCGGCGTTCGTCGTCTCGCCCGGGCTCTTGCAGAAAGTCTACGGCGCACGTGATGATCGGGCGGTGCGCATTGGCGTGGGACTCAACGCCTTCGCGCTCATCGCGTATGCCGGCGTGCCGGTGCTGCTGGGGATCATGGCGCGGGCGCAGTTCCCTGATCTCGCGCAGTCTGAACTCGCGCTGCCAACGCTGCTTGTGTCCGGTGTGCCGCCGGCCGTCGGTGCGCTCGGTCTGGCTGCGGTCTTTTCCGCGGAATTGAGTGCGGCCGATGCGGTGCTCTTCATCCTCACCACCTCGCTGTCGCAGGATTTCTACAAGCGCTTTCGCAATCCCGACGCCACGGACGCGCAGATGCTGCGGGTGACGCGAATGACGGCGGTGCTGGCCGGCACCATGGGCGTTGGCATCGCGCTCGTGGCGGCCGGTGTGGTCAGCGCGCTCAGCATCTTCTACACGATCATGGGCGTCAGTCTGTTCGTGCCGATTCTCGCAGGACTGTATAGCAATCGAGCGTCGTCCGCCGATGCGCTGTCGGCGATCATCGCCGGGATCGCGATCGTGGGTGGGTGGCGGTTGTTCTACGATGGTCGGACGATGGCTGGCATCACGCCGGCCATAGGCGGCCTCGCGGCTGCGATCCTTGCTTTCATCGTGTCGTCACTCATCCGCCGTATGCTCGGCGGGGCCGACGGGCCGTCGCCACGCGTCGGCACACCACTTACCAAATAGCCAAGCCTCATGTCCAACAACGGCCTGTTCGATCTCACCGGCAAAGTCGCGGCCATTATCGGCGGGGCGTCCGGCATCGGCGAAGCGGTCACCCTCGGTGCCGTGCGCATGGGTGCCACCGTCGTCTGTCTCGATGTGAAGCAGGACGCGGCGGCGGCCACGGCGACCAAGGCGGGCGGTGCGACAGAATCGGGCGCAGTCGACATAACGAGCCGCGCCTCGGTCGACGCGGCGCTGGATGCCATCGTGGCGAAGCACGGCGCGCTCGACATCGTCATCTGCACGCCCAGTATCAACGTGCGCAAGAAGATCCTCGACTACGAGGACGAGGAATTGCAGCGCGTCCTGAACGTCAACATCACCGGCAACTTCAATGTCTTGCGGGCAGCGGGGCGCATCATGACGGCGCAGCGGCGGGGAAGTATCGTACTCTTCTCGTCCATTCGATCGCTGGTCGTCGAGCCCGGGCAGGCCGTGTACTCGGCGACCAAGGCCGGCATCCTGCAATTGGCGCGCGGGGCCGCGTGCGAGTACGGCCCGTACGGTGTGCGCGTGAATTGCATCGGCCCCGGCGTGGTGGAAACACCGCTCACGGCACCGATCAAGGCCAACGCCGATTGGTATAACGCGTACGCCTCCAAGAACGCGTTCAACCGCTGGGCACAGCCCGAGGAGATGGTCGGCCCGACACTGTTCCTTGCGTCGGACGCCGCCAGCTATGTCACCGGTACGATCATTTATGCGGACGGCGGCTGGCTCGCGCAGGATGGACGCTTCACGCCGCCGGGAATGTGACGCTGATGGTCGCTGGGACTCGCTGATGGAGACCGCGAAGCGCACGTTCAGGATCGCCGTGATTGCCGGCGACGGCATCGGCGCGGAAGTGATTCCGGCCGGCATGGAAGTGCTGCACCGTGCCATGGCACGCGAGTCGTGCACGCTCGAGTTCACCGCGTTTCCATGGGGATGCGAGTTTTATCTGCGCACGGGCATGATGATGAGCGCCGATGCGCTCGATCGCCTGCAGGACTATGACGCGATCTACCTCGGCGCGATCGGCGCGCCCGGTGTGCCCGATCATGTGTCGGTGTGGGAATTGATTCTCCCCATTCGCCAGCGCTTCGATCAGTATGTGAATCTGCGCCCGATGCGCTTGCTCGCGGGCATTCCCGGTCCACTCGCCGGTCGATCGCCGTCGGACATCGACATGATTTGTGTACGCGAAAACTCCGAGGGGGAGTACGCCGGCATTGGCGGACGCCTGCACCGGGGGAGGCCGTACGAAGTGGCGGAGCAGACGGGACTCTTCACGCGGCGTGGTGTCGATCGCATTGCGAAGTACGCTTTCGAACTTGCAGCGGCACGTCCGCGCCGACTGCTGGCCAGCGCCACCAAGTCGAACGCCTTACAACACTCCATGGTGCTCTGGGATGAAGCCGTCGAAGCGATGTCGCACCAGTACCCATCGGTGGACTGCCGCAAGTATCACGTCGATGCGCTGGCTGCGCGCATGGTCACGCATCCGCACACCCTCGACGTGATCGTGGGGTCGAATCTCTTCGGCGATATTCTCACGGACCTCGGTGCCGCGATCTCCGGAAGTCTGGGGGTGGCGCCCGGCGCCAACATCAACCCAGAGCGCCTGCATCCGTCGATGTTCGAGCCCATCCACGGATCGGCCCCCGACATCGCGGGGCGTGGCATTGCCAACCCGATCGCTGCGATCTGGGCCGGCGCTATGATGCTCGATCATCTGGGGCTGCACGCCACGCATGATCGCATCGTGCGGGCCATTGAAGGGGTGGTGGCGCAGGGCGGTCCGCGCACGCCGGACATCGGTGGGACGGCGACGACACGTGAGGTGGCCGAGGCGATTGGGGGTGCGCTGGACTGAGACACGGCGCGGCGCCGGTCGCGTCGCGGCGAGTCGGCGCGCAGAGATCTCGGTTGTCCGACCGCGGCGTGAGTGTTGAGATCGCCCTTTCACCCCAGGAGAACGACCGATGCGAAAGCTTCCGCTCGCGGCGCTGTTCCTGTGCGCCCCAGTACGCACGACCTCTGCTCAATGGCCGGGGCTGCGGCGCCGGCGCAGTTCAAGTCCATGTCACTGGTCTTGCATCAGATTCTGCCGGAGCCGTCCAGTCTGGCGCTGCTCGGAGTCGCTCTGCTTGTGCTGATCGTCGCGTGGCGAGTGCGTCGTGCCGGCCAACTCTGATGGGATCGTTTGGGATCGCTGCCGTTGGCCGATCGCGTGTCAGGCCACGTGCACCGCGCCGATATGCTGTTGCACACGGTGTCGCGCGTTACTCCGCGACCGACGCGCACTGATCGAACGACGTGAGCAACGGCGGAGTATTGGGGTCCTCATACTCGACCAGCACGAACACGAGGTCCAGACATCCCCAGCCTGTATACGAGACGCGGAAGCCGGACCCTGCACCAGCGGACAGCAGCTTCAGCCTGAAAGTGGGGTGATTCATGTAGAAGCTGATCTGCGACACCGGCAGGCCATGCGCAGCGATGCTTTCCGACGCGGGGTACATGTCGAAGCGATACAGATCGAGACGTGCGCCCGCTTTTGACTTCTCCGACGTGCGACTGGACGCGAAGCGCAGGGGAGGGCGCCCCGCATCCACGGACGCGGGGCCACGCTCCCCGCCAACAAGGGCCCGCCGCATCGTGGCCACATCGCCCGTAAGGAACGCCCGCTTCAAACGGTTCGAGTTGGTGAGGCGCTCCAGCAGCTGTACACTGGTGTCGCGCGCGGCTGTCGCTCTGGCCGCAGCGATCTCTGCGGACTTCATTGCGCCTTCAGCGCTTCTGCGCAGGCCATCCGCCTCGCGCTGCTGCCGCCACGTCCACCACATCCCCACGAGAAGAACAGGCACAAGCACCGCCACGACGGAGAGCAGTCGCTTCCGCGATTGCAACGCGGTCACCTCCGCACGCAAGCGCGCCTCGCGATCCCGTTGCGTACGTGTCTCGAACTCCCGTTCGGCCGCTGCCTGTTGCTCTGCGGCGACGCGCGCACGCTCGTCACGCAACGCCGCCTCGCTGGCGCGCAAGAACTCCATCGCGCGCGTGAACTCGCCGGGTCGGCCATAGCGCGATGCCCACGCCTCCGTCGGACCCTGCTCGCGCTCCCAGAGGAGCGCGCGGTCCAGATCGGGTGAGCGCCAGAGGGCGGCGCTGTGCGGCCACAGCTGCGCGGTCTCCTTGAGTCGCTGATAAAGTGAAGCCGACGTCGCCTCGTTGTCGAGCCAGTCGCGCAAGGTGCGCCACTGCCGGATCAGCGACTCGTGCGAGATGTCGACGATCGTGTCGGACTCGATCGATGCGGGCCAACCCGGCATGAGAAACGTGCAACCGTTCGAGCGGAACGCGTCGATAACCTGCGTCATCAGCGCGGCGTCCACGTCCGCTGCAGCACACAGTTCGCGGAAGGCTGTCGGCCGACGTGTCTCGCGGAAGTCGCGACCGCCCTCGCACAGCTGGCAGAACATTGACGCCGCCGCTTCGCTTGCACCCGGAATGCCCGTCAGCTCCGCGAGGGCCTGATCCGCATGCAGGGACAGCGCTCCGGTCATGCCGCCAATACGCTGATAATGCACGAGATCCAACGGTGCGTCCGGCGTGCCGTCGGCGTGCCAGGCGTCCCAGGTGCGCATCAGCGCGTGCTGCATGATGGGCAGCACGTCCGGGTCCTCGCCCGCATCGTTCAGCAATCGTTGCGTGAGTCGCGGCGTGATCGTGGCACCACTCACGGCAATCGGACCTTCGATCGTGGCGCGCCGCATGTCGCGTGTCAGACGCGGGATGAGATACTGCGCGTCGTTGAGCATCTCCGGGAGATCGCGAAAGCGCGCGCAATCGCCCAGAAAGTCGGAGCGCATGGTCAGCACGACGTGGATCGGCAACTCGGTCTGCCGCACTGCCTCCAGCAGCAAATTGACGAACGCGGCGTTGTCGTCAAATCGCGTCGCGTCCGTCGTCGGGTCGCCGCCAAATCGAAAGAGCTCCTCGAACTGGTCGACCAGCACCAGCAGATTCTCGTGCGATGCCAACCGCGCCTGACGGAACGCGTCGAGCAAGCCGATTCCGCTGCGTCGCAGCACCGCCTCCAACAACGACACACGGACCTGCGCATTTACGTCGCTGTTTCCAAGCACGTCGGGATGGCCCAGTGCGCGGGCCAGATTGCGGATCGCGTTGCCACCCGGACGCAGGACGGCCATACGCCAGAACGAGCCAGCCCCCGCCATGAAACCGCCTTCGAGCATCGGCAGCACGCCGGCGCGCACGAGCGATGACTTGCCGCTCCCGGACGTTCCCACCACCGCGACGAACCGTCGCTGCGCGAGACGTTCAACGATTGCCGTCGCCTGCGCGTCGCGACCGAAGTACAGGTGCGTTTCGTCCGACTCGAACGGTCGGAGTCCGGGAAACGGATTCAGCAGCCCGCTTGCGCGCCGCGTGTCGCCAATGGCGGAACTCGTCAACGGAGCAGCGCCTCGAGCGCTGTTGTCGCGGTCATCCCGCGGAGCACGACTACGCCGGCGGGCACGTCGAAGTCAAGCTTGGCCGCACTGTCCGGTGGTGCGACGACCACGAACCGTCCGCGAAATGGACGTGTACGTCCCCATCCGGGCGCCTGCTGCGCTTCACGCAGCTTGCTGCGCACCCACGCTTCGCGCGATTTCCCCCACACGACCACGACGACGTCGCTCGCCACCAGATTCGCCTTGTTCTCTTCCAGCAGTTCTTCGGGTGTGCCTTCCATCGAAGGGCGTACCACGTCGAAGCCAAGCTGCATCAATGCCACTTGCAGCGGCTTCGCGTCGGCGCGATCACTTGGATCGCACATCAGGTACAGTCCACGTCCGACGGCGGCTTCAGCCGCTGGTGCGACGGCCATGACCGTTGGCGCTGGCTCGGGTTCGCGCAGTCGTTCCACCAGCAGCGTGCGAAGCTGTTCCAGCGATGCGCGCACGAACTCGGCGCGATCGGGTGCAAACGCCGCGTCCTCCAACGCACCCACGAACTCGCGTTGGCGCGCTTCGGTGACCGCATCCCGTGCGGTAGCGGGCGGTGACCAGAAGACGCTGCGAAACGACCTCGCGGTGTGCGCGAGTGCCAGGTCCGTCTGCAATTCGACGTTCGACTTCTCCGTCCCCTCCGGAACGGCGCCGTAGCGTGCACCGATAAGATGCACCGAGAGTACGCAGCGATCGAGATCCGCCTGCACGGCCTGTGTCAGCCCGTCCAACGCCTCAGGAAACTCCTGCTCGGGGAGCACGCGAAATCCGCGATCTTCGAGTTCGCGCTGGATCGCGTCGCGCGTGTCCCGCATATCGCTCGCGGTGCGCGCGAGATAGACCGCCCGTCGCGGCGCAGTGTCCGACGACGTCCGCACATTCGCGTCAGCCATCCCACTGGCGATGGGTGTGGCAGTGCGCGCTGCGGCCGCGTGCCCGTCCCGTGAAGCAGTCGGTGCGTGGGATGACGCATCGAGCATGCGCTTGATCGCCAACGCGATATCGTCGGCGCGCTGCCAGTAGAGACCAGCCATGTCCGGATCGAGCAGCACGTCGCGGTCGATACCCAAGCCGTCTTTGTAGAAGAGCTCGAACCCGACGGTGCGATCGATTTCTGACACGAGTGCGGGCAGGTCGACGAAGCGGCGCAGATCGGCGCGATCGATGGCGCGACGGTACACCTTCACGATGCGACTCAGTGTGTCGACGTGCAGATCGCCGCTGGCGATACGCCGCTGACCGAAAGACTGGAACTCCAGCTTGCAGTACGGTGAGGCGAGATAGTGCTGCGAGAGGACCGTGACGAAGATCGCGGACCGGTCGAGTTGCTGCTCGATCTGCGCGTCGAACAGTTCATTGCCGGCAAGTCGGCGCTTGTCGCGCCACAATTGCACGCGACCGGGACCGAGGCGTTGGCCGATCGATTCGCGCAACGCCGTTTCGAACTCCTCGACCCAACGCCGGTTCTGCGGGCCGTACGGTTCGTCGTCGCGGTGACAATAACTCAGAAATACCTGCTGCATATCCATGGTCGAGTGTGGGACCGGCACCTGCCGGTGTCAAGCAGCGACACCGGTCCACCCTCATCACGCTGCGCGCGGACGTCCGCGCGGGACCGCACGCTACAGGCGCGGACGCGTCGAGCGCGGCACCTTGCCACAGTTGGCGGGCCAGGTCGCCGGCCACGTGCCCGGCGACTTGTCGCGCTTGATGAATTCGGGATCTTCCGACGCGAGATACGCCAGCGTCGCCGCGAGGGTCGCGTTGTGCTTCTGATCATCCCACACAACCTTGTCGTACGAGTCGCGGTTGGTGTGCCACGTGTAGGAGTTGTAGTTCCAGCTCACCGCGCCCATACCGAACGATGGCGTGCCGAAGCAGGCGAACACCGCGCCGTCCGTTCCGCCGGGATTGCCAGTCGGAATGTCGTTGAACGACCACGACACGACATTCGGGCTCAGGCTGTCGGTGTAGAAGCTCGGCAGTTTACCGTGCCAACTCTTCAGGTGACGACCGATGTCGGTGAGCCCCGACGACGATAGTGACTGCACCCGACCGGTGCCGTTGTCCTGATTGAAGAGCGCCTGCAGCCCCTTCATGACTTCGGGGTGATCTTCGGTGAACGCGGTCGAGCCATTGAGCCCCTGTTCCTCACTCGCCCAGTGACCCGCGATGATCGTCCGCCTGGGCGTGGGGTACGCGGCCTTGAGAATGCGCATCGCTTCCATCGCCATCAGCGTGCCCGTGCCGTTGTCCGTCGCGCCCGAAGCCCCATCCCATGAATCGAAGTGCGCGGACAGAATCACGTACTCATCAGGCTTCTCGCTGCCCTTGATCGTCGCGATGGTGTTGAACACCGGCTGCTCGCCGAGCAACTCCGCATCGAGCGACAAGTTCACGATGGGCTTCTGATTGTTCTCCGCGAGGCGGAACACCAGCCCGTAATCTTCGCACGACAGCGTGACGGCCGGTGCCACGGTGTTGTAGGTCTCGAAGATCTCGATCACGCCCCAACCGCCGGCGCCCTGCGTACCGAAGCCGCCGCGACCACCACCGGCCGCCGCGACCAGACTCGTCGCCGGTCCACCGCCGCGCTCGCTCGCGCCACCGCCCGCCAGACCGCCGCGCCCGCCGCCAGCGGCCGCGCCACCGCGTCCGCCACCAACGGGGAATCCACCGCCCGGCGGCGCAAACGGATTCGTAAAGCCGCTCAGCTTGTTGCGCGACGTGATCATGCCGACCACACCGGCCTTCTCCAGACGGAGACCCAGCGAGCCCGTACCAAGGCCGAGCGCGTAGCCCGTGCCGCGATAGAGCTTGCTGCTGTCCGGCCGCAAATTCGATCCGGTCATGAGCGTCCAGTCGCGCTGCGTCACGGCCACTGCCGTATCCATGCGCGCCTTCGATGCCGCCGTCGCCCAGCGGTTCCAGTCTTCCGACGGACGACAGGTCGGGAACGCAGGAGAAAGCATCACGATCTTGCCCTTGGCCTTGGGCAGCCACGCGACGAACTCGCTGCTGTCGGCAAACTTGGGCAGGATGACCGCTTCCGCCTTCACCTGCTTGCCACCTGTGCCCGGGCTCCACGCCAGCATCGTCCCCTCCAGCGAACGCACGCGCGGCGAAACGAGATCGATGTGCGAAATGCCGCGACGCCAGCCGCGCCACGTGCCGTAGATCTCCCGCTTCGCCTCGATACCCCACGACCTGTACTGGTTGATGGCCCAGTCGCTGGCGGCCTTGAATCCGGGGCTGCCGGTGAGACGTGGACCGACCGAGTCGAAGAGTGCCTGTCCGAGACGCTGCACCTGTGAACTGTCCATGCCGAGTCGCCAGATGCGCCGGATCGTGGCGTCGTCGGTGGGGAACTGGGTTTGCTGCGCGGAGAGCGCCGTTGCACCGGTGGCAACAAAGACGCACGCGACTGCAAGCCTGCGACGGAATGTCATGGGGAGTACAAAAAGTGAGAGTGGTTGCTGCGGGTGCCTCGGATGCGACGCAACTACGGATGGACCGTGCCCCGCGTCTGCGCCAACTCGATCGCGCGTTCAAGCGCGTCCGCCAGACCGCCATCGTCGACATGACCGACGACCTGCGTGGCAATGTGATGCAGTTCCGCTTCGGCGTTCTGCATCGCCACGGGATATCCGACGATGCGCATCGCCGGCGCGTCGTTGCCCCCGTCGCCGACAAACATCACCTGATCGAGCGAGATCCCGTAGGACAACGCAATGGTGCGCACCGCCGTTGCCTTGGTCACGCCGGCGGGCGTCATGTTGACGAACGTCGTGTCCGGCATGACGGGTGACGTGGACGGCGACAGCTCGAGTGCGGGATGCGTCTCGGCGAGAACCTGCGCCGCATCATCGTTGGCCAGCAGCCACTGCGCGCGCACATACGGACCGGGCAATCTGGCGAGCGGACGCGGTTCGAAGGGCACACCGAGCAGCGCGGCATGCGCACGCACGCGCGGCGAATCGTTCACCACGGCGAACCGATCGTCGGTGTACAACTCGAGCACCCGACCGCTGCGTTCTGCGCGCGCCACCAGCAAGGCGACGACCTCGTCGGCGAGCTGCGCCGATCGGGAGGCGGAGGTGCCGAGATGCAGCACGCTGGCGCCGTTCTGGAAGCTGTGCCAGCCGTCTGCGTCGAGTCGCACCGCGTAAGCGTGCGCCAGACCAAACGCGGGTCGGCCGGAGCAGATGGCCAAGCGCACGCCTGCCGCGCGCGCGCGCGACGCCGCATCCCAGATGGCGGGGTGCACCACACCGTTCGCGCCGACCAAGGTGCCGTCGACGTCGATGCAAACGAGACGGAGCGGTGCACCGGACACCGGCGCTACGTGCCCGCCGGCAGATCGCCGCCGGCGATCTCGTTGCCATGAATCGCCGACCGATGCTTGCCCATCCGCATCCCCATCCGCATGCCGCTCCACGAAGCGCGCGCGACACGTCCGTACGCCAGCGACGACGACCCCGCGGTCCCGACGGTGGCACTGGCGACTGCAGATGTCTTCACGACTGCCTCCAGAAGGGAAGCTGAGAGGATCGCTCCGGAGCGGGCATGACGCAACGGCACCAGCCACCAGGTGACCGACACCGGCCATGACGCACCGACGCGCAGCGCAAGGCGTCCCTGTGACGCGCTCTCGTGATGACGCCGCTTGACGTCTGCTTTTGAAGTTGTTAGCGTCCCGCCGTTCGTTCACCGCTGCTGTGAGGGTTTCGATGGACTGCGCACGCCCCATGCCGATCATCACCCCGACGCCGGTCACCCGGCGCCGCTGCGACGCATGCTCGGTCGCGGGGATGTTCGTGTGCGCCATCGAAGCAGGGCAGCCCGGGTAGCAGCCGCGAATTTCTCGCCGCTCCCCGCGGATCGACGCCCCTCCTGCTTCGACACTCAGCAGGCGGGGCGCTTTTCATGGTGATCCGTTCGAGGTCCACTTGCCCAGTCCGACTGACCGCGCCGGCGCTGCACCCATCCCCCTGCGATGGTGGCGAGAGGTGCGCGATGCAGCGCGCGGTACGCAACACGACTACACGCAGGGTGCGATCGGCCGCTTGATCTTCCTGCTCGCCGTCCCGATGGTGCTTGAGATGGCGATGGAAAGTCTCTTCGCCGTGTCCGATGTCTTTTTCGTCTCCCGGCTCGGTCCTGCCGCCGTCGCCACGGTGGGGCTGACCGAGTCGATGATGATCATCGTGTATACGCTGGCGATGGGACTCGCGATCGCCGCGGCCGCTGTCGTTGCGCGACGCATCGGTGAGCACGATCCCGAAGCGGCCGCCGTGGCCACGGTGCAGGCGATCATTCTTGGCGCGGCCGTTTCGGGCACGATTGCGCTGCTCGGTGCCCTCTTCGCCGCGGACCTGCTGCGACTCATGGGTGCCGACGCCGACGTGCTCGCCTCCGGCGTGCCGTTCGCGCGCGTCATGCTGGGCGGCAGCTTCACCGCGTTCCTGCTGTTCATCATCAACGCCACACTGCGCGGTGCGGGCGACGCCGCCGTTGCGATGCGCGTGCTCACTCTCGCCAACGGCATCAACATCGTGCTCGGTCCGTTATCGATTTTCGGGGTCGGGCCGTTGCCCGAACTCGGCGTGACCGGAGCCGCGATCGCGACCACCATCGGCCGAGGGGTGGGTGTAGTGTTCGCACTGAGCCGTCTGCTGCGCGGCACCGGGCATCTGGTGTTGCGCGCGCCACACCTCCGCCTCGAGCCGGCCACGATCAGGCGTATGCTCGGTATGTTGCGCAACGGCACGTTTCAGGTGCTGGTGGGCTCGCTCAACTGGATCATCCTGATTCGCATCATGTCCACCTTTGGCAGCGTGGCTATGGCCGGCTACACCATTGCCATCCGGCTGGTGATTTTCGCGCTGCTTCCGGCGTGGGGACTGAGCAACGCTGCCGCCACGATGGTTGGACAGTCGCTTGGCGCGGGCGATCCGGATCGCGCGGAGCAGTCCGTGCGGGCGGCCGCGCGCTACAACGTCATCTTTCTGGGCGTCATGGCGGTGATGCTGTTGGCCGGCGCGCGCATGCTGGTGAGCGGCTTCACCACCGATCCGGCCGTCGCCGAGGTCGCGGTGTATGGATTGCGGGTGATTGCCATCGGCTTTCCCGCGTTCGCGTTTGGGATGGTTTTGACGCAGTCGTTCAACGGTGCCGGCGACACGGTCACGCCAACCTTGGATCAACATCGGTGTCTTTTGGTGTTTTGAAGCGCCGATTGCGTGGGCGCTCGCCATGTACTCCGCGATGGGATGGCGCGCCGTCTTTCTGTCGGTGTTGCTGGCTTATGAGCTGCTGGCGGCGGTGAGTACCGTACTTTTTCGGCGTGGGCGCTGGCGCACGCGTTCGGTATAGTTCGGCCAGCGCGGCGCGCGCCGTGCTCCTCTCAAGGACTTACCCTGATCAGTTCGGAGCGGATCTGATGAAGACGTTACTGCTGCTGTGCCTGAGTCTCTTCGCCGCCAGTGGCGTGCTGTCTGCGCAGTCGATTGCCGGTGATTGGAATGGTGCCATCAACACGCCCGGCGGCGCGCGGCCGATGAAGCTCGTGTTCACGCAGGAAGGCGAAAAGCTCACCGGCACCGTGACGCGCGAGGCGGGCGATGTACCGTTGCAGGGTACGGTGAAGGGAACGGCCGTGGAGTTCAGCTACACGGTTATGTATAACGGCAGCGCGTTGATTCTCTCGGTCACCGCCAAGCTGGACGGCGACTCGATGAAAGGCACGGTGAGCTTCGGCGGCCAGGCCGAGGACGAGTTCAGCGCCACGCGCGCCAGGACACCGGCGGGCGGGACAGACACCGCACCGCCCGAGAGCGCTTTCACCACAACTTCGTCACAGACGCGCGACTTCTCGCGATCTCAGGAACGAAATGCAGCCGTCAAGTCGTAAAGAACGTGTGCAGTTCGTTCTTCGCCTCTTGAGCTGAGTCCGTGCTGGCGCGCATCCTGACTTTCCAGACCGGGAACTTTCGCAATGCATGACATTATCGATACCGCCGTAGCCGCAGGCTCGTTCAAGACACTCGCCGCGGCGGTGACGGCCGCAGGTCTCGTCCCGACGCTCAAGGGCCCCGGTCCGTTTACGGTGTTCGCCCCGACCGACGATGCGTTTGCCAAGCTTCCCGCTGGCACGGTCGACGCACTGCTCAACGATATCCCGAAGCTGACCGAGATCCTCACGTATCACGTGGTGGCCGGTAAGGTTATGGCCGCCGACGTACTCACGCTGGACGGCAAGTCCGCGACGACAGTGAATGGCGCGACGGTTGCAATCAGCACGAAGGACGGCGTCAAGCTGAACGACTCCGCCAACGTGGTGACCACCGACATTGAATGCACCAACGGCGTCATCCACGTCATTGACTCCGTGATCCTTCCTCCCGCCTGATTGTTGTATATCGGCGTTCCAAGCGCGCACCCCTGGATCTGTGTCTTGGGGTGCGCGTTTGCGTTGCGCCCTGCGCTTTGGCATTGCGGGGGGGCCGGATGACCGCAACACGCCCCTGGCTGCTGCCTGCAAATACACCCAATGCCGCCAACTCCGCCGAAGACGGCGCTGAGCGCGATGCTGGACAAGGCGGCGACAACTGTGAGGCGACCGTCGCATGATTGACGAGGTGGTCTGGTAGCTGCTCAGCGTCGGAGACGACGACGGCTTTGCGACGATGTACCGCATCTATTTGGAATCAATGCCAGTCAGTGAGTAGAAGCCGCGGGACGCGCTGCGTGCCATGCCTGGCAGCCCAGACTACGCAGTCATCGTGGCGAATCGCGCCGGCCTCACTGTCGGGTTTTGTGTGCTCTTTCTCCCCTGCCGTGTGCCGTTCGGGCTCGTCGAATACATCGGGGTCGATGCCTCACGCCGCGGCGGATCGATCGGCTCGACGATGATGGCGTATGCGCTCGACTACGCGAGTACGTCCGGGCACGACACGATGCTGTTTGAAGTCGAGTCAGACCGCGCACCCGGCGCGGAGCAACGTAACCGTCAGCGTCGGCAGACGTTCTACCGACAGCTCGGTTGCCGTCGACTTGACCAGCTGGCGTACCTGTTGCCGCTGGAGACGGATCCGCCGCCACCGCCGATGGATCTGTTCGTCTGGCGTGAAAAGGAAAGTGTGCCGGTCGCCGGGGCGATGCTCCGTGAGTGGCTCACACTGCTGTATGTGCACGTGTACGACGGTTCAGCGTCACATCCCCGGATTGATCTGATGATGGCGCCGATGTCCGACCCGGTCGCGCTGATCTGAATCATTGCACCTCATTCACGGCCACAGTCAGCGGAGCGCGCGCCGCGCGGATCGATGTTGAACGCAGAGCCTCGCGACCTGACGAGCCCGACCGCTACGGCATCGACGGTTGTCTCCGGATGGTAACGGACGCGTTACAGGTGGAGAATCGGCCGGTCGGCCCTGCTGCGCCACCCGGCGGTCGAAGGCAGAATAGGCTGTCAGGGCGCGCCTGTTTTTCCGGCGCGCGCGGTCGACGCCCACCCCACAGGATTCGACAATGCTGCCTCGCTGGTTGCCCACCCTCGCGGTTGCTCTTACGGCCGCAACAGCGCCCCTCGGCGCGCAGTCGCTGAGCAACATCACCTACGTCAACGGCATCGCGATCCCCGGCAACACGCAGGATCTCGCCGGTACGCAGTCAGGATTCAACCGTCTCGGTTTCTTCTCCGACCTGTACTACGACCGCAACCGCAATGAGTGGTGGGGCGTCTCGGATCGTGGCCCGGGCGGTGGGGTGCTGAGCTACGATACGCGCATGCAGCGGTTCACCATCGACGTCGATGGCACCACCGGCGCCATCAGCAATTTCCAGGTGCTCCAGACCGTGTTGTTCAAGTCCCAGGGGGTGCCTCTGAACGGCCTCGCCCCCGGCACTGGCAGCCCGGAGACGCTCGGCAACTCCTTCGACCCTGAGGGTATTGTGGTGGTACCGCAGACGGGAAACTTCCTGATCTCGGACGAATATGGTCCGTCGCTGCTGGAGTTTGACCGGAGTGGCAACCTGCTGCGCCGGTTCACGGTGCCTGCGAACCTCGTGCCCCAAGTCGCGGGTTCCCCGAATTACCGGTCAACGCCGCCCACCCTGACCGCGGGTCGCGAACCGAATCGTGGATTCGAAGGTCTCGCCATCAGCCCCGACGGAAAGTTCGCGTACGCCATGTTGCAGAACGGCACCATCACCGACGGGTGGGCTCCAGGCACGCGCGGCGTGTACACGCGTATCGTGAAGTTCGACGTGGGAACCGGAACGGCTGTTGGACAGTACGCATACCCGCTCGCATCGAGCGGACAGGGTCGCGGCATCTCTGGCATCGTGGCGCTCGGCAACGACGAGTTCCTCGTGCTTGAGCGCAACAACCGCGGGATAGGCGTGGGGGCCACGCTGGGCAGCGCCGACAAGAACATCTTCCAGATCAGCCTCACCGGTGCGTGCGATGTCACGGCGGTGAACCTGCCGTCATCTGGGGGCCTGCCCCCTGGCTGCTCGCCGGTCACCAAAAGTGGACAGCTCATTGATCTCGATGCCAATACGCTGGCCGCACTGGGCAACAAGGCGCCGGAGAAGATGGAAGGGTTTGCGATCGGACCTCAGCTCATGAACGGCCTGTACGTCCTCTTGATGGGAACGGACAACGATTACAGCGTTACGCAGAATGGCCTCGGCACGCAGTTCGACGTGTACTTCCGCTTTTCTGACACCGATCCGTATGCCACGTCCATCCAGTGCCCGATCGGCGAGGTGGTCAACTGCTTTCTCACCTCGAACAGCGCTTTGACGAGCCTGAGCGGCGACTACGCACTTTTGCCGGGTGTACTGCAGTCTTACACGGCCAACATCAACGGCTATGTCCCGACCGTGGTCCCTGAGCCCGGCAGCCTCCTGCTGGTGGTCGTTGGGGCGGGCCTTCTCGGTGTCATGGTAGAGCGTCGCCGGGTGACTTCCCACTCGCGCACGAGCTGACCAAGTCAAGCCACTGATTTAGGAATCGTCGACTGGCGCATGTCGCGCGTCCCGGTGCCGCTGCGACGGGGACAGAGTACTGACATTGGCAAGGTTGGCAACCTCGACAGCACGTCATGTCTGAACTGTATCGGTGGATCATGCAAACGGACGAGTCGGCGCCGCGCCGCGCGCGGGGCGGGCCCGTCGTTCGCGAGTACGTAATTCCGAACCGCTAATGCTCTTGGGGAACGCGCGCCGGAGCGAATGCCTGCCCCCCCGGCCTATCGTCTCGCGACCGACGGTGCAACACGAGACTGCCGCCCGCGCCGCCGGCCAGCAGCAGCGCCGCCGCCGCCGCCACGTACGGCGCCGGCACCTGCAGCAGATACAGCGCCCACAGAATGCTCGCGAACAGGAACAGAAAGCGCTCGAGATAGATGCCGGCTCGCATGACTGGGCCTCCGGAAAATCGATGGTGACGGGCGGCAGAGGCGCGACGGGTGCGCTACTGTCACTACGTAACTGCAAGAGCTGGGCCTACGCTGTGTTGCGGCTCACTCATGGCTGGACAATTATACTGCCCGCATGACACTCGACGACATGGCGACGCAGCTCCAGGCCAGCGCAGACTATCGTGTGGTGCGGCGCCTCACCCCGGTAGCACGGTACCAGCCCGACGTCTCTGGCGAACCACTGCGCCGCGCGTTGCTCGTGGATGTCGAAACCACGGGTCTGGACACTGCGCGCGACGCGATCATCGAGTTCGGGGCCGTGCCATTCACCTACGACAGCGCCGGGCGCGTTCACACGGTCGGCGAACCGGTCGCGTATTTCGAGGATCCTGGACGCCCGATCCCCGCCGATGTGCAGGCGATCACCCGCATCACCGACGAGATGGTTGCGGGCAAGCGCATCGACGACGCGCGCGTGTCGGCGCTGCTGGCCGACACCGGGCTGGTGATCGCGCACAACGCAAGCTTCGACCGACGGGTGCTCGAGCGTCGACTTCCTGCGTTCGAGCAGAAGCACTGGGCATGTTCCCGCGAGGATGTCCCGTGGGATCGGTTTGGCGCCACCAGCACGAAGCTCGACTATCTGCTGTATCTCGTCTGCGGTTCCTTTCACGACGGGCACCGCGCCGTCGACGATTGTCGCGCCACGATCCATCTGCTCGCGTTGCCGCGTGATAAGGAACTGCGTGCGCCAATGACCCATCTACTCGAGCGCGCTCGAAGGAAATCATGTCGCGTGTGGGCTCGACGGTCTCTCTTCGAAACGAAGGAACTGCTCAAGACGCGGGGCTATCGCTGGAGCGACCGGCAAAAAACCTGGTACATCGATCGCGCGCCCGCCGAGCTGGACGAGGAAAAGAGCTGGCTGGCCGAACACGTCTACGCAGGGAATGCTTCGCCGCCTTTTGAGGTCTCGACCTTCACTTCGATCGACCGGTACTCAGATCGCACCTGACACGCAGGGCGCGTTCAGCACGCGGGCGGCTTCGGAACGGGGCACGGCTTGCCACTCTTGGCGCAGGCGTGCGCCTGCAACAGCAACCGGTCGCCGATGCGCATCAGTGGGAACGGCGAGGCGGTCTGGTCGGATACAACGGGCAACGCGTCAACCAATTGATCCATGATCCGCTCGCCAGCGCGCAGCGACGCAACGGTCGGACTTTTCGCGTGCAGCCGCAGCTGCGCGAGATCGAACATTACCCAGGCATTCTCCTGCGTGATCTCACCCACCGCGTGCTCACTGCTGTCGGCGATGTCTCCCTCATGCAGCCGCACGGCGATCTGCAGGGCGGAGTTGTAGCTCGCGAGCGCGGCGGACTCGTGGCCCCCAAACCGCTCGATCGTCGCCATCCCCTGCAGGAAAGTGACACCTTCGCGGGTGATCTTCCGTCCCACCGAGGGGACATCCTCGTACGCCGTGACGAGCACCGTGCGCGCCTCACTCAGGCGACCCTGCGACGCCAGAAGGCGGACGAGCGCATCGGCGGCGCTCCGATCACCCGTCGCGGAGGCGGCAACCGCCTCTGATAAAATGCGACGCGCCGAGTCGGCGCATCCGCGAAAGAGCAGCTGCACATCGGCCCGACCGCGCATCGCGGCAACGCCGGTCGCCTGATCGCCGCTGGCGCGGGCCGCGGCGGCCGACGTGGCGAACGCAGCCAGCGCTGAATCCGCCTTGCTCTCCAGCGCCAGCCGCTTGCCGCCCAGCAAGCTGATGCGCGCCGCCGGATCTTGCGCAAAAAGACTCAGCGGCGTCACCAGCACGAGGCCCGCGATCCCGCGCAGGAAGGCTGCCCGCAACGCTTCACGACTCTGCCACACGGCCATGCCGTCACCCCATCGGTTGTCGGATGTTCAAGACACCGAACACTACTCCGGCTACACCAGCCCGACCAGCGGCGCGGGTGTATCAAGCGCTTCCTGCGCTGCCTCGAGGACCGCCTGCGGCAGCGGCGATTGCCCACCGCGTCGTGCCGCCTCGACCACGAGCAGCAGCGCGCGTGCTTGTGCCGCATATGCGGCCAGCAACGCGCCACCAGCCCCCGGCGTAGCCACGATGTCGCGCGCCAGCGACTCCAGCTGCCGGGCCAGCGCATTTGGCGCGCCCGCAGAAAGCGTCGCCGTGGCTGCACCCTCAGCGCGACGCGACGGCGCGTCGGTATACATGGACGGTCCAGGCGTTTCGAACAGCCCTGGATATGAGGACGGCGACAGCGCTTCCTGGACGCGATCGTTCGTCGCCGCAATCGCCCCAAGGCGCCGACGTGCGGCGCGTGATGACTCGAATCCCACCAGCAGTTCTCCGGAAACGCGACTGTCAGCCCTTGACAGACGCTGGTCTGTTACATAAATGCGACATAGGAACGAAAGGCTGCCGATGCGGTCGTAACCGCATGGTGTAGCTTCTTTTCCAGCTAAGGGATCAGCAGCACCCGGTGTCGGCTGGCAGCGAGCGGTCTTCGCTGTCGCTCGGCACGGTCAAGTTCCGCTCGACGCCACCTCGGGCGGCGACCGGAACCGATGGGACCGAGCCCTCTCGAGGAGGCGGCTGCATGCACGTCCTCACCCCGGTAGCCGAACGGAACCTCGCCGCGCGCGAACTGGCGGCATTGGCCCGCGCCACGCTCGACGAGCATTGGGCCGTCTCGGCGATCCCCGCCGAACGGCGAGCCCTGCTCCTCGAACGGGCCGATGCGGCGTCGCTCGTACCGGGCGATGGCCTGGGCGAGCCGATTGCGGATGGACTGGCGTTGCTGGGGACGGCGTACGAACTCGCAGCGCTCAGTCAGCTCGAGGCTGCCGTCCAACCGACGGCCAGCGCCGGACGCGATCTCGCGCAAGCCGTGCTGGCGCTTGGCGCCGCGCGGGCCTTCCGCTGTACCGCCGCCCTGCGTCCCCCCATCGACGACGGTGAGTCGGCGATGAAGTGGGCGCTGCGGCTCGGCGCTCTCGCCGTCGTGTCCCGTCAGACCGAGAGCTACGTCCGTTGGTGGGAAGTGCGCACCGGCGTTACGGAGGCCGTGCAGCAGGCGGCGAAGCGACTGGAAGAGGAGCCGTGGGAACCCTACGCCCGTGGCACCTTGTGGCTGGCCTGGCTTGGGTTGATCGGCGCGCCGGTCGCCGACTTGGCGGAACTCGCCAGCGACGATCTGGCCTCCCTGACGGCGACGCGCAATCGCCTGGCCGCCTTCCGAGAGCGTCGGGGCGACCACGAGGTGCCGGGCGACGGACCGCTCCTGAATGCGGCCGCGCTCCGCGCCCGCATGACGGAGTTCGCTATCCGGCATCTGGCCGACGCGACCGAGCTCCTCACGGTCGCCGTGCTGCGGCGCACGCTTCCCGATGTCTCGGCCGAGTTCAAGCTGCATCTGAGCGCGGCGCGCTCCGCCTTGGCTGGCGATCACGGACAGGATCTCCTCCTGGCGTGGCTACAGGCGGCCGGCGTTACGCTGGCCGGCGGCGTGACCGCGCAACTCGAACTCCCCGGATTCTAGTCCGGCCGGTTCGGTCGCACCCGCCGCCACGCCAGACGCGAAACACCGTCCTTCCGGTGCTGCCGATGGGGAAGGCCACACGACCGCCGCCGATCGGTGTGATGTCGGAAAGCATAGCCGCGGCTCTCGCCCGCTCCGCGTCATCGGTCACCGCATCCGGCGTCAACTCCGCATCAATGCGGAACCAGGATGCGAGATTGCCCCCGCTGACACGCACGAGGTAGGCATCGTCCGACGCCCAGAATGCGTCGATTTGCGTTTCCACACCATCCAGCCCCAGAGGCAGGGATGTGAGGGGAGCTGGCTCGAGGGAGCCAACCGGCGCGGCGCAGGCGACAACGTTCATGGTCGGGCTGACAGTCGGGGAACAAACGTGAGCAGGTTCTGCTCCGGTTACGTGGCGGGAGGTGATGTTATGACGATCCGGACGTCCACGCAATATGAGAGCTTCGCGCTAAGTTGTTGACAGCAATGTGGATATACGTTGGTGATGATGTGGAAAAGCAGGTAACTCGCGTCCTGCGTTGGACGTTGGATTTGCAGTAGTGTGGATAAGACGGTCCGTGACTGCACCGACCATACGTGTTCCCGCCGGAATTTTGTCCACATGCCGATGGATCACATAAGTGATCTTTTCTTGTTTGCTAACACAGTGTGTGCCCGTCGCTGCGGTGTGAATCCGTGACGAACGCGCTCCCTTGGCGCCGGACGATTTGCCCATAGCGGCGGCCGCCGTAATTCGTCATTCTCTGTCCCATCACTGCGCACCTTCTTCAGGGAGCTGAGCTTGGCTATCGAACCACGTATCGGATTGCTCGTAGGACGCGAATGGTCCTTCCCGCCGGCTTTCATTGACGCGGTGGCCAAGCGACAGTCGGGCGTCGTGGCCGACTATATCAAGCTCGATGCGACGCGTATGGCGCAGCCGGTGCCCTACACCTTGATCATCGACCGCATTTCGCATGAAGTCGGCTTCTATCGCACCTTCCTCAAGCATGCCACGCGCATGGGAGTCACGGTCGTCAACAATCCGTTCATGTGGTCGGCCGACGACAAGTTCTACGACGCCACGATGGCCACGCAGCAGGGCGTCGCGCATCCCAGGACGATGGTCCTTCCCAACAAGGATTACATCCCCGGTATCTCGCACTCGGAGTCGTTGCGCAACCTGTCCTATCCCCTGGACTGGACTGGCGTTGCCGAACACATCGGCTTCCCGTGCGTGCTCAAGGACGCGCATGGCGGCGGCTGGCGCGACGTGTACATCTGTCATTCGATGGAAGAGCTGCTCAAGCATTACAACACGAGCGGACTGCTGACGATGGTGGCGCAGGAGTTCATCAAGTGGGATCAGTATGTGCGCTGCATGGTGCTGGGGCGCGAGCACGTGCTCCCGATGCCGTACGATCCGGGACAGCGCCGCTATATCCCCGATCCGGGGTATCTCTCCAAAGAGATCGAGGCGCGCTGCATCAAGGATGCGCTGACCCTGTGCCAGAACCTCGGCTACGACATGAACACAGTTGAATTCGCGGTCAAGGACGGCATTCCGTACGCCATCGACTTCATGAACCCGGCACCGGACATGGACATCAACTCCCTCACGCCGGCCTACTTCGAGTGGAACGTGGAGCACATGGCCGATTTGGCGATCACGCTGGCCACCGCGCCGCGTCCGGACGTGCCGGACGGCCCGATGATCGGACCGCGCTGACCCGGACCCGCCACATGCTTGCCCGCACCATCGAGCGCTATCATCACGCTCTCGACGTCGGGGATATCGCGGCAGCCTCGGCGGAGGTCATGGATCGGCAGCTTCGCAGTCAGGGGCTGTTTTTCGCGGAGCGCGCCCTGTGCAGCGTGCTGCGCCCCCGGTTCCTGTCGCCTGGCGAGTATCACCACATCGCGCGCGCGTGCGCCTTGGTCGGGTCTGCCTTCGAGTCGGTGCGCGTCGCCGCCATGGCTGACGCCCCACTGCGCGCGCACTTCGGGCTGACAGAGTGGGAAGAGCGGCTGATTCATGCCGATCCGGGTTTCAGCGCGGCCAGCCCGACCTCCCGTCTCGACGCGTTTTTCGCGTCCGGTGCGGACGGCCTCAAGTTCACGGAGTTCAATGCGGAGACTCCGGCCGGCGGTGCCTACAACGATGCGCTTTCGCGGGCCTTTCTGGCGTTGCCGGCGATGCACGCGTTCGCCAGTTCGCATGCGGTCTTTCCCATTCCGGCCTCGCCGTCGATCATCCACAGTCTGCTGCAGGCGTTCGTCGAGTGGCGCGGCGTGCGCGAAAAGCCGCAGGTGGTGATTCTGGACTGGGCCGAGGTGCCCACGCGGAGCGAGTTCGTACTTTTCGAGCGGGAGTTCGCGGCACTCGGCATTGACGCCTTCATTGGTGATCCGCGCGACGCGACCTACGAAAATGGTGCGCTGTCGGTCGGCGGTCGGCCGGTGAACCTGATCTACAAGCGGGTGCTCATCGACGAGCTCGTGACCCGTGCGGGGCTCGAGTCGCCGGTCGTGCAGGCGGTGCGTGACGGCGCGGTGTGCATGGTCAATCCGTTCCGCTGCAAGCTGTTGCACAAGAAGGCGTCACTTGCGGTGGTGAGCGACGAACGACAGGCGCACCTGCTGTCGGACGCCGAACGAGCGGCGGTCGCCGCCCACGTGCCGTGGACGCGAACGATCGAGGAGCGTACGACCGAGTGGGGCGGGGAGACGGTAGACCTCGTCCCTTGGATCGCCGCCAACCGCGAACGCCTCGTGCTCAAGCCCAACGATGAATACGGTGGCAAGGGGATCGTGCTGGGCTGGACGGTGGACGACACCACATGGGCCAAGGCCATACAGACAGCGCTGGCCGAGCCGCACATCGTGCAGGAGCGGGTCGTGGTCCCCAGTGAGCTGTGGCCGGAGTACACCGATGGCGCCCTGCATCTTGGCGAGCGCATGCTCGATACCGCGCCCTTTTTGTCCAACGGCACGGTCATGACCGGTGTGCTGACGCGGATTGCGACCGATCCTTTATTGAACGTGACCGCCGGTGGCGGTTCAAACGTGCCGACTTTTCTCGTAGAGGAGCGCTGATGTCCGCGCTGAGACGCCCCGTGATCGGGCTGACAACCCAAACGCTGCACTCGATCGATGGCATTCCACCCGGACTGCCGTCCTCCTGGGTGATGAACCAGCGCTATTTTCTGGCCGCGACCATGGTTGGGGCCGTGCCATGGATGATTCCGTTGCTCGACGACGACATCCACACGCTGCGCGAGATCTATGACCGTCTGGACGGCATTCTCATCCCGGGTGGCGTCGATATCAGCCCGCTGGAGTACGGCGAGGACGTCCGCCCCGAGTGTGGCAATCTGGATCCGGCGCGCGACCGCGTGGAGTTGCAACTGGTGCGCTGGGCGATCGAGGACCGCAAGCCGGTCCTTGGCTTGTGTCGCGGGCTGCAAGTCATCAACGTGGCGTCCGGCGGATCGCTCTGGCAGGATCTGGCCTCCCAAAACGCGGCGTTTCAGAAGCACGACTACTTCCCGACGGCCGGGTTCGAGCGCGATCATCTTGCGCATGACGTCCAGTTGGTGAGCGGCACCCGGTTGGCTCGCGTGCTCGAAGCCGAATCGGTGGCGGTGAACAGCATGCACCATCAGGGCGTGAAGCAGCTGGGGCGTGAGCTGCTCGTTTCCGCGACGGCGCCTGATGGGTTGATCGAAGCAGTGGAAGGAGCCGACGACGGCTTCCTCGTCGGCGTCCAGTGGCATCCAGAAGTGTTCGAGATGTCGGATCCGCATACGCGGCACCTTTTCGGCAGCTTCATTCGCGCAGCGAGCGAATGGCGCGCGGCTGAAGAAACCGGGCGGGTCTAGGCGGGCGCAGGGGAGAGCGATGCGGCCCGAGAGGGCCGGGAGGTGGGATGCGGGGGCCAAGCCTGACAGTTGGAATCGAAGAGGAATACCAGATCATCGATCCGGTGACGCGTGACCTCACGCCCGGCTTCGACGCGCTCATGTCCAGCGACCACGCCGTTCTCGCGGATGCGAAGGCGGAACTGCACCAGTGTCAGGTGGAGATCGGCACCAAGGTGTGCGGGTCCATCGGCGAACTGCGCACCGAGCTGACGAAGTTGCGTGGGCTGGTCATCAAGGCGGCGTCGCAACATGGCTTGACCATCGCATCGGCCGGTACCCATCCATTCTCAAACTGGATGAATCAGGAGATGACGCCCAAGGAGCGGTATCTGGGCGTCAAAGCCGAACTGCAGGATCTCGCGCATCGACTGCTCATCTTCGGTACGCACGTACACGTGGGCATCGAGGATCCGGAGTTCCGGATCGATTGCCTCAATGCATGTCGATATGTATTGCCGCACATCCTCTGCCTGTCCACGAGCTCGCCGTTCTGGTTCGGTCGCAACACCGGGCTGCATTCGTATCGCAGCATCGTCTTCAAAAACTTCCCGCGCACGGGAGTGCCGCGCATCCTGAACGGTTGGAGCGACTTCGCCGACCTCACTGATACGCTGGTCAAGACGCGCAGCATCCCCGATGCCTCGAAGATCTGGTGGGATGTGCGTCCGCATCATCTGTATCCCACGCTCGAGTTCCGCATTTGCGACGTGAACACGCGCGTCGACGAGGCGATCTGCGTCGCGGCCATTCTGCAGGCGGTCGTGGCCAAGATGTGGAAGCTGCGCCGGGATAACATGACCTTCCGCGTGTACGCTTCGGATCTCATCGAGGAAAACAAGTGGCGTGCGGTGCGCTGGGGGCTCGGCGGGAAGCTGATCGACTTCGGCAAAAAGGAGGAGTTGCCGGCGCCGGTGCTCATTCGCGAGCTGGTCGAGTGGTTTCTGGACGACGTCCTCGACGAACTTGGCACGCGCAAAGAAGTCGAGTACGCATTCAAGATCCTCGAGCACGGTTCAAGTGCACAGCGGCAGTTGGCGACCTATGCGCGCACCGGCGACCTGCGTGCGGTCGTCGATCAGCTCATCCGCGAGACGGCTGAAGGGGTCTGCGAGCCCACGCTTGGCCCGTCGCTGGACCTGGTGGACTCGCCCTTGACCGCCGGACTGGCAGGAACGATCGGTATTTCAAATGCACCACCGATCGGCGCGGTGCGCGGGCAATCGGTGCCGTAAGGGGAGTGCCGCCCGGATCGGGTGGGCACGACTGCGTGGATGTACGCACTCGACATCGGGATAAATACCAATGCACGGCGAACGAACTGAGGACTAGGCTATCTGCATGCATGCGCCACCGCGCGCGCGGCAGGTCGCTGGTCCTTTTCGTTACCCCGTCTTAATCGAAGATGAATTCGTTGATGCGTTCGGTCGGCCACGCATTCTCACGTGGTGCGCGTGGGGTAGTCGTGTGGGGTGCAACCGTGGCGCTGGTGGCGTGCGCCGAGGGCGAAGCGGATCTGACGGGGCCGGGTGGGTCGGTGCCGGAAGCGCCGATCAATCAGGTGGTGACCTTTGGCCCGCTTAATGCCAGCAGCACGGACACGCTGGTGTACTTCAGCTTTGCCACGGGCGGTCTGGTGCCGCGCACCGGCGATTGGGACTTGGCGTTTCGTCGCTACGAGTTGCGCCTGAACAGCCCGGCGGTGGGTGGTGCGACCAGCAAGAACGTACTGGGCTTCGGGTTCAACAACAATACGAACGCGACCGACGCGCAGGTGCTCGCCTTCACTCCCACGAACACGCTGACCGAGTTCGACGCCATTCGTGCCATCCAGATTCCGGTGGACAGTCTGTTCCAGACCGATCGGCTGGCGGTGAATCCGCAGGGGCATCTGAACCTCGCCGGTTTCCCAACCGCGAACTCCGCCAACTACTGGAAGGTGCGTTTGACGAACGGCGGTTTTGGCGTGATGCGCGCCACGGCCGTTTCGTTCACGCCGCAGCGTGCCGTGCAGACGCTGACACTGGAACTGCGTGCGCAGACCGGGGCCGTACTTGGACCCGTGCAAACGCTCGCGCTCTCGCCGTCCGGTCAAACCACCGCGTTCAGTGTGAGCACCGGTGCCATCGTGGCAACGCCGATCGGCTGCAACTGGGACGTACGGTTCAATCCCGATCCGCGCGTGCTGTCGCTCGAGGTGAACACGGCGTGCAATGTGGGCACGTATCCCGGACCGGCGTCGCCGACGTTTGCCAACGCGACCGTTGCGAACGATGCGCCGCAGTACGCAGGGTATTTGTCGCAACTGGTCGGTCCCGTCCCCAACTCCGTGCTCGACAAGAGCGCCCCGTTCCGCTACAACCTGACCGGTACCGATCGTTTGCACCCCGCGTTCAACACCTATCTTGTGAGGTCGGGTGTCAAGGTGTTCAAGGTGCAGGTGACGGACTACTACAGCAACACGGGTGTGGCCGGCTTCCCGACGATCCGCTACGCGCGGATTCGATGATCGCTCGCGGGTCTCGCTCGTGCGTGTGCTGATTGCGCGCTCGCGCGACCAGTGCAGTGGCGGCCGGTGGCGGCGTACGTTTGCCTTCGTTGGCGCGACGGCGCTTGTCCTTTGTGCCGCCCCGCTGGGCGCCCAGATTACGCCGGGCGCCGTCGCGCCGCGCACCGTGCGTCCGATCGATGGTGTGGTGCTCGGTCGCAGCGACACCGTCAGTGTGCTGTCGGCGGCCATCCGCGTGACCGGGCTCGGGACTCGTACGCGCAGCGACGAAGCGGGAGTGTTCCGTATCGCCGGGCGTGTGGGCGATACGCTCGTAGTGCGCGCGCTCGGCTTTCGTGAGGCGCGCGTGATCGTTACGGGACCGACGGTGACGGTGCGCATGGAAGCGTTGCCGACCGTCCTGCCGGTGTTCACTACGACGGTCGGGCAGCGCGTGATTCGCGCCAGCGAGTCGCCGCGCAGTGTGACCGTTCTCGACAAACGCGAGATCGATGCCGCCGCGGCCGTGTCAGTGAATCAACTGCTGCGACTGGTGCCGGGATTGCAAGAGCTGCCGTCGCCGCCATCGAAAACGTCGATTTCCGTGCGCGGGTTCGACGACTCGCGCGTGCTGGTGCTGGTAGACGGCGAGCCCGTGGCCGGTTCGCTGATCGAGAGCCGCGATATCGGCCGCTTGTCGACGATCGCGACGGAACGCATCGAAGTGACCAAGGGACCGTCCAGCGTGGAGTTCGGCAGCGACGCGCTGGGTGGCGTGATCAACATTGTGCAGGCCGCGCCAACAGAGCGCTTGACGGTGGATGGCATGGCGCGCGCGGGCGGACTCGGGCGGCAGGAGTCGACCGTTGGCGTGAGTCAGCGGGTCGGCCAGTTCGGATACCGGCTGAACGGTGGCTGGCGGCAGTCCGATCGCGTAACCGGATACAACGCTGCCGGGTCGACGTTCAACCGCATCTACGACATCCGCAGCGATTTCCGCTACGAGATCAGCAAGCGCGTTTCCGTGCGACTGGACGTGCAGGGCTCGCAGGAACGGCAGCGCTTTCCGGTCGATGCGCAGTTCAACGGCTTCATCGACAATCGCGGCGTGCAGGGCTTTCTCGAGGTGCAGGCACAGACGCTCGGCGGCAGTCTGCGCGCACGCGCGTTCCAGCAGCGGTTCACGTACGAGTACCGGCAGTCGCGCGGGCTGCTTCCGATTCGCGGATCGGCGGACTCGCTGGAGCAGCGCGAGCGCCAGGGGCGCTATCTGTTGGCGTACACGCGCGTGCAGGGCGCGCACGCGATCGATGTCGGCTTGCAGCGCTCCGAGCGCACCCTGATCGCACCGGACAAGGTCGATGGCGACAGCGCTCGGGACGGCGTAACCGAGCTGTTCGCGCGCGATTCCTGGTCGCTCGGCCGAGTGCAACTCACGGCGGGCGCGCGACACAGCGCGAGTGCGCTGTGGGGGAGCAGCACGAATCCATCAGTGGGCGTCGCGTGGCAGGCATCGCCAACGGTGCGGTTCCGAAGCAATGTCGCGCGCGGATTTCGCGCACCCGGGTTCAAGGAGATCCGCTACACGTTCTTCAATCCCGCGGGTGGCTACACGCTCGAGGGGAACGCCGCACTGCGTCCTGAATCTTCGGTGAGTGGTGCGCTCGGCGGTACGTGGGCGCCGACGGCGGGGTTCTCACTGGATATCGAAGGGTATCGCAACGATGTCAACGATCTGATCGACTGGCGGTTTCAAGGGAATAACGCCGCCGGATACCAGACGTATCGCAATGTGAACGTGTCGCGCGCGCGCACGCAGGGCATTGAGACGAACGTGCGCGTTATGGCCGCCGGGACCGAGGTCTCCGCGGGCTACGATTTCTTGCGCGCCCGCGATATTGGTACCGGCATTCCGCTCAGCCGTCGCGCGTCGCACACGGCGCGGGTTCGGATCGCGCGCGAGTGGGCCGTGCGTCATGGCCTGTCCACCGATCTCTCCCTGCGCTACACGGGCAACGCACCGCTCGTCGGTATTCCGAGTGGTGCGCCCATTACCGGCGCGTTCTCGACGGAGTCCGGGATCATTGGTCGGCAGGGTGCGTTTCTCGCCGTGGACGGACAGCTAAGACTTGCCGTGATCGGCGGCACGGAGCTTTCGGTAGGCGTAAACAACCTGCTGGGCCAGCAGCCGGCGCTGTGGACACCGGCGTTCGCGCGTCAGGTTTTCGCAGGGCTACGCGTGCGCTGGGCGGAGGCTCACTAGTCATGTCCGACGGCAGCGCGTGCGGTGCGCGCTACAGCCGCGTTAGGTTGCCGCGCCGGACAGCGAGGTGCTTTCCCGCAGATCACCCAGAGCAGGCATCGGACAAACAGTTCGCTGCAAGGATGTCGCGCCGGCAGAACTCGCTTCTCGGGCGAACAGCAATAGCTCATTTACGTACGCAACCGCAGCGAGGCGTGCAATGTGCCTGCCTCGCTGGGGCTGCGTCCCGCGAACGGTTCAGGCAGCGCGGCGGCGGCGCGCCGCCACCATCAGGCCCACCAGTCCGCTTGCCATGAGCACATAGCTGGACGGCTCGGGGACAACGGCGGTCATCACCTCCCCCTGAATGCTGGTCACGCCCATGTTGGACGTGGGGGCCTGCAAACGGACGGGGTTTCCGATGGTATAGTCGACGCCGTTCGTGCCATTGGCCGGAATGCTCCATGCCGTCGGCGTCGGCAGCCATCGCAGCGACGACGACGTTCCATCAACACCGCCGGTGAAGTTGCCCGTCACCTTCTGCGTGCCCGAGGGCGTCGGCGAGTTCTGCGTCACCAGCAACTCGAAACTGACACCGGCGAACGACTGTTGTCCCATCTGCGTGCCCGAGACCTTGAACTCGCCGAAGGACAGAAAGCTGTAGAAGCCATTGTTCGCGTCGAGCGTGACGGAATTGTTGGCGAGTGGATTGAAGCTGACGGTCATGCCGCCGAGCGTGCAGCTCAATCCGCTGCACGGGCCGCTGAACGAGCCCGCCGTGTTGTAATTCACGATGACCTGTGCAGAGGCGACGCCGGCCGAGAGGCCGAGGCCGAGAACGGCCTTCAAAAGATGTTGTGTCCAACGCATGCGGACTCCTGCGTCCAAGGGAAGCAGAGTCGCGAATCTCCGGGGCGCCCGATCCTGATCACGACTCTTCCCCACTTCGTTGCAAGCGGTGTGCCGTGGGCGCTACGTGCCGCGCGCGGCTGCGGCAGCCCGTTCAGAGCACGGCGAGCGCGTCGTCACGGCCAGCGTGCGGTGCCAGGAGCGCGCGCGCAAGCGTCTCGGGGAACTCATGCACAGATACGTCATGCGTGGCACCGTCGTCCACGTTGCTTTGCGTGATGGTGACGCGCGTGCCCGACGCAGAGCCGTGTACCAGTCCGGAGAGTTCGGAGACGTGACCGGTGCGCCGATGCGTGACTGTCGCAACCCAGTGGCGCTGTTGGTCCGGCAACAGCTGTTCGGTGCGCAATAAGATGTCGAAGCTGGCGACGCGGCTGTGCACGCTGCCGGCGGCTGCGCAAGCGATGACACCCGCGGCGACGCCCCATGCAACATCGCGATGGGGCAGGGCTTCGCGCACGAACAGCTCGCTGGCAGTACCGCTGGCTGCCGACGGCCCGTGCGCGGCTTCGAGCGCAAGCGTGAACTGCGGCGCCAGTCGAGCCGCCATCCCCGAGAGCTCGAGCGCACGCGCCGCGTAGCGCAACACCTGACGCGTCTCGATGCGGTCGACCTCATCGAAGAACCATGCGCACGAGGTGAACATGCGCAGCGTGGCGCGCTCGAGTTCCATCAGCTCGCGGGCGCGCTGCAACTCGATCTCGCTGGCATCGACCCGGGTATGCGCCCGCGCAAAGTCGGACAGTGCTGCCCCGTCGTTCGCGACCACCGCACCGTAGGCATCGCGCACCGACCACGGATCATCGCGGAAGACGGTGCGTCCTTCCTGCTCGAAGGCATCGTGGCACCGCTCCGCGAGTGTGTGCAGCGCCTGCCGCAGCGGACCACGCCACTGTTGTGCCGGCGGCTTCTGTCCGTCCAAACGGCAGCCGCAGTTGCTGCGCCACCGCTCGACACCGTGTGCACAGCTCCACGCCGAAGGTGACACCAGCGCGATGTCCACCGTCGGTGCATGCTGCGCCACCAACGCGGCGGGATTCGTCAGGCGACCCGTGCGCTGCTCCGCGATACGCACCAGTGCTTCGGCCAGCGTGCCGTCACCGCCACGATGATGATGTCCAAACGTCTCACCGTCGGTGGCGAGCGTGGTGCAGCGCGTGATGCCGTCATGCACCAGCTCGGGGCGCGCGAGTCGATTGGCGAGCGTGGTCGCGTCGCGCAGCAGTCCGCCAAACGCGACTTCCCCGGCGAGGTTGCCATCGTAGGGGAGTATGGCGATGGAGCCGCCCTTCGAGCCACGCCAGCGCACAGGCATGCCGTGCGTGCCTTCCGCGCCGCGCACCTGATACGGGGCGAGGATGGTGAAGCGGATGCCCTCCTGTGCCAGCACGTCGAGGGTGTCCTCGTCCACCGCGCATTCGGGGAGCCACATCCCTTCGGGCTCGCGTCCGAAGCGGCGACGGAAATCGGCGATCCCCCAGCGCACTTCGGTGCGCTTGTCGCGCGGCGAGGCGAGCGGAAGGATGACATGATGATACGGCGCGGCAATGGCGTTCCCGTGCCCCCACCGGCGCACACTGGCCGCGTCGCCCGCCTGCATGGCCGCCAGGGTGTTCGGTGCCTCGGTGTCCAGCCATTCGCACAGCGTGGCTCCGACGTCGAAGGAGCACCACGCGTAGAGATTGATGATGTGCGCGAGCCCGGAGCGCGCATCGGGATCACGCGCGGCGGCGCGCGGGTCGCGGCGGCGTGCCTCGGCCGCTGCCAGCCGCGCGTAGCACTCGCGATCGATGCGCGCGTTCCAGTCGTGATCGGGTGCGGCAGACGGTTCCACCGACACGGCCTCGAGCCACGGATCCTCGCGCGGCGGCTGGTAGCAGTGCGCATGTACGACGACCGATTGCTTGATGCCCGACTCTACCTTCGCATTCGACATCGGGGACGGAGACCGGAGGCGGGAACTGGTGACTTGCGAACGCGCGAACTCAGCCGCGCGCGCGCGCGATTGACGAGGCGCGTTGGTAAACGTCGCTGTAGCGTTCGGCCGAGAGTCCCCAGCCGAAATCGCGTCCCATCGCGGCGTGCACGCGCGGCTCCCACTGCTCACGCTCGGAGAACCGTGTGAGCGCGCGCGAGAGCGCCCAGTCCATCGCGCCGGCGCGGAACTCCTCGAACAGAAAGCCCGTCAGATCGTCGTCCACCGTATCCGCAATGCCGCCGACGAGCCGTCCAACCGGCAACGCGCCGTAGCGCTGCGCGCGCATCTGCGTCAGGCCGCACGGTTCGTACTGCGACGGCATGAGGAAGATGTCCGCGCCGGCCATCAGCCGATGTTCGAGCCGATCGGTGAAGTCGAGCTGCACGCCCACATTTCGTGGTCGCATCGCCGCGAGCTGCGTGAGTGCATTCTCGTATCGCTTTTCACCCGCGCCCAAAAACACGAACTGCGCGTCCAGATTCCAGACGAGATACGAACTGAGGATCAGGTCGAGCCCCTTCTGCGCGACGAGTCGGCCGGTCATGCCGATCATCGGCGTGCGCCGTTTTTGCGGGAGCCCGAACGATCGCTGCAATGCGGCCTTGCACCTGGCCTTGTTGGACGGGTCTTCGCGTGAAAAGTTCGCGGTGATCTGATCGTCGGTGGCGGGATTCCACACCACCTGATCGATGCCGTTAGTGATGCCCGTGAACCGCTCGCCAAGCCACTGAAACACTTCGTGCAAGCCGAAGCCGCCCCCCGGTGTGCGCAGCTCGGCGGCATGCGTCGGGCTGACCGTCACCACCATGTCGGCGAACGTGAGACCGCCCTTGAGCAGATTGATGCGATCGTACCACTCGAGGTGCCGGAAGTTGTATACCTCCGGCGGAATGCCGCACTCGTTCAACTGCGCCGCCGGAAAGTGCCCCTGATAGCCGGCGTTGTGCACAGACAACACGGTCGGCGTGCCGGCGTAGCGCTCGCGCAGATCGCCGTAGGTGCGCATGTACATCAGCGCGAGCGCGGTGTGCCAGTCGTGCGCATGAATCAGTACCGGCCCCTGAATGAGGCGCGGTATTGCATCGAGCACGGCGCGCGAGAACATGGCGAAACGGCGCGCGTTGTCGGCATAATCGCGCCCGTTCTCCGCGTAGAGACCGACCCGGTTGAAATACTCCGGGATGTCCACGAACACGACCTTGGGACCCGGCGCCGGATGCACTTCGCGAAAGAAGCGCACTTCGGCGCCGCGGAATCCGAGCTCGACGCGGATGGGCCGCCCCAGCGGCGCGAGATCGGGCGCATGATCGCGCACCGACCGGTACAACGGCACAAACACGACGACCGTCGCGCCGGCCTTCACCTGATAGTTGGCCAGACCCATCACTGCTTCGGCCAGTCCGCCGGTACGCGCGAACGGACTGTATTCGGCTGCGAGATGGACGATCGTCATGGAGTCGCCGCCGTGCGGCCCGACGACCGGTGCGCCGAGGTTCGGCGTCGGTCTGCCAACAGAGGTCATTGCGCGATAGTCAGGGAATGGGAGGGGACGGACTCAGGCGATCGGTGGATCGTCGGGGAGGACGTCCCCGAGAATCGACGGCGCATAGTAGGCGCGAGCATACTGCTCGACCATGCGACGCGCGGTGAAGTGCTGACCGGCCACCCGGATGGCATTCTTCATCGTCATGAGCCAACCCCGCGGGAGCCCCGTCGCGTCACGCTCGTAGTACCTGGGCACGACGTCCTTCTCCAACAGGTCATACAGTCGGGACGACGGAATGCTCCGGTCGTCGCTGTCTTCTTCCGGTTGGATGGCCCACCCGTTGTTCCCTTCGTACCCTTCTTCCCACCAGCCGTCGATCGTGGACAGTTGCGGTACGCCGTTGAGGGCGGCCTTCATGCCGCTGGTCCCCGACGCTTCCATGGGCACGCGGGGCATGTTCATCCATACGTCAACGCCCTGCACGAGCAGGTGGGCGAGGTGCATGCCGTAGTCTTCCACGAACGCGATACGCCCTTCGAAGCGCGGATCGCGGGTGAACTGATAGACATTCTGCAGCACCTGCTTGCCCGGGTTGTCGGCTGGATGCGCCTTGCCGGCGAAAACGATCTGCACCGGGCGCGAGCTGTTGGTGACGAGCGCGCGGAGGCGTTCCACGTCGGCGAAGATCAGGTCGGCGCGCTTGTAGGTCGCGAAGCGGCGCGCAAAGCCGATGGTCAGCGCCTGCGGGTCGAGCAACGGACCGGCGCCGACCAACTGCGCGGTCTCGAGCGTCCGGCCGGCGAAGGCGCGACGCGCTTCCTCACGCACGCGACGCATGAGCGTGTGCTTCAGCCGCATGTGCGTGAACCAGAGCGTCTCCTCGTCCATCGAGAGCACCTGATCCCACATGGAGGGATCGTTGCCGTGTCCCCACCACGGACCGAGATGCTTGTCCAGCAGCTGCATGATCGGGCTGGCCATCCATGTCGCGAGATGCACGCCATTGGTGATGTATCCGACCGGCACGTCCTCGGCCGGACGGTTCGGCCACAACGGCTTGCACAGTTCGCGCGAGACGATGCCGTGACGTCGCGAGACGGCATTGACTCGGCGCGACATGCGTATGGACGCGGCCGTCATGTGGAACATCCCCGGACCGGCTTCCGGATGGAAACCAATGCGCACGAACTCCTTGGCGTCGATCCCCATCTCATTCCACACGCCACCGGCGCACTGCACGACTTCATGCACGCTGAACTGATCGTGTCCGGCAGGGACTGGCGTGTGCGTCGTGAAGACACTGCGATTGCGCACCTGCCTGACCGCATCCGCGTAGGCGACACCGGAGACACACAGTTCGCGCACGCGTTCGACCATCATGAACGCGGCGTGCCCTTCGTTGGCATGCCACGCGGCAGGCTCGATTCCGATGGCGCGCAGCGCGCGAACGCCGCCCACGCCGAGTAACCATTCCTGCCGAAGACGCATGCCCGGACCGCCCGAGTAGAGCTTGGAAAGCAGCGGCCGGTCGTCGGCGTGGTTCGATTCGAGGTCGGAGTCAAGCAGATATACGGGTACGCGCCCGACCTCCAGCTTCCAGACGCGGATGTTCACGTCACGACCGAACGTGTTGACCGTAACCAGATGTGCGTGACCGTTCGGACCCGGCACCGGCACGATGGGCACCGAGTCGAGGGCGAACTTGTTGTCCGAATCTTCCTGCCAGCCATCGGGGCGCACGCGCTGGTCGAAATAGCCGTTGCGGTAGAGAATGCCGACGGCCACGAGGGGCAGGCCAAGATCGGACGCCGTCTTGAGATGATCGCCGGCGAGCACGCCCAGACCACCCGAGTAGATCGGCACCGAATTGTGAATGCCGAACTCGGCGCAGAAGTACGCGATCGGCTGTCCACGCAGTTCAGGGAAGGTGCGCGAGTACCACGTGTGCTCATCCGACTTTTCCGTGGCCAGCCACTGCATTGCGCGGTCGTAGCGCGCACAGAACGCCGTATCCGTCGCAAGCGCCGTGAGGCGCGCCGGTTCGATCTGCTGCAGCAGGACCACCGGATTGTGCCGGAGCCGATTCCAGAGCGAGTCGTCCATCTCACGGAAGAGCGCGCGGGCGTCGCGATTCCAGCTCCACGCGAGATTGTGTGCGATGTCGGACAAGCCGGAGAGGCGATCCGGCAATGCGCGCGCGTTGGACGTGGCGACTGGTGCGCGTTGAACAGCAACGGGTGCGGTCATTATTTCGGTCGACGACTGGTAAAGCGGCACCCCGTTGTGAGGTGCCGCGTGATTCACGCGGTGAAAGGTACGCCTGAGTGCGCAGGTGTGGACAGGCCGATGGTCGGGGACTAACCTGCCATGCGAGGTCGTCCGCATGAGACGGCCGCGCCTCACTCCTGGTCATTGATGCCGCCTCGCCAGCAGTCCGTCGAGCTGTTCAAGTTCGGTGGCGCGTCACTCGCGGACGCTGCCGCCGTCAGTCACGCCATCGGGATCATCGAGTCCCCGCGGCGAACGCGACTGGTCGTGGTCGTGTCGGCACTCGCCGGCGTGACGGACAGTTTTCTCGCACTCGCGGAAACGGCGCGCGCAGGTGCGTCGCGCGAGGTGGATGCGCGACTGGCGGCCGTGCTCCGGCTGCATCGGGATGTGGGCACGTCGGTCATTCCGGGGGTTCGCGCCCGCAAGGCGGTCCTGACCGAAATCGACGCCGCGTTCTCCGACCTGCGGACCCTGCTGCACGGCGTCTCCAGCTTGCGCGAGTTGACCCCGCGCACGCGCGATTTCATCGTGGCGCGCGGCGAACAGCTCTCCGCGCGGTTGGTGGTTGCCGGACTGCAGGCACGCGCGGTGAATGCGGAGTTCGTGGACGCCACAGAGCTGATACACACCAACGGCGCATTCGGCGGTGCCTTCCCGGAGCTGCCGGCCACCGATCGCGCGGTGCGTGCGCGTCTGCTGCCGATGCTGCGGCGCCGCATCGTGCCCGTGGTGCCCGGCTTCGTGGGAGCTGCGCCGGACGGCGCTGTAGTCACGCTCGGTCGCGGGGGGAGCGATCTCACCGCCACGGTGATCGGCCGTGCGTTACGCGCCGAACGCATCACCTTGTGGAAGGATGTGCCCGGACTGATGACGACCGATCCGCGGCTCGTGCCGACGGCGCGCATCATTCCGCAACTGAACGTTCGCGAAGCCGCCGAGTTGGCATACTACGGCGCCAAGGTGCTGCAGCCGCGCGCACTGATTCCGCTGGCGCGGCTGCGCATCCCCGTTTTCGTACGCCCATTCGCCGACCCCGAGTCGCCGGGCACCGAGATCTCCATGCGCCGTACGCTGACGCGCTATCCGGTCAAGGCGCTCTCGGTCATTCGCGGGCAGGCGATGGTGACCGTCACCGGCAACGGCATGCTCGGCGTGCCCGGTATCTCCGCGCGCACGTTCGCCGCACTCCATGCGGCGCAGATCAACGTCGCGATGATCTCGCAGGCCTCGTCGGAGCACTCGATCTGTCTGTGCGTACCCTCCGAACGAGCGGCCGACGCCCGCGTCGCGTTGGAATCCGCCTTTGCCGTGGAGCTGTCTCGTCGCGAGCTGGAGGGCGTGGACGTGCAGCTTGGCATGGCGATGCTTGCGGTGGTTGGGCTGGGTATGGCGGGAACGCCAGGGATTGCCGCCCGCATGTTCCGCGCACTCTCCGACGCGGACGTGAACATCGTTGCGATCGCGCAGGGATCGTCGGAGCTCAACATCTCGGTCGTGATCACGGCGAGCGATGCCGAAGCGGCGGCGCGCGCGGTGCATCACGAGTTCCAGATGGACAAGATCGGTGGCGGCGGCATCCGTCAGACGGATCGACTGGATGTCGTGGTGCTTGGGTTCGGCCTGATCGGGCGCGAGCTGGTACGCATGCTGCCGCGCGTGAAGACGCCGGTGCGTCCGAATATCGTCGCCTTGATCGATCGCAGCGGTTTTGTCTTCGCGCCCGGCGGTATCCCGGCGCGCAAGCTCGCCGCACTGGCTGACGAAAAGGCGGATGGTCGCTCGCTCGCCGAATTTGCCGGGGGACGTGCCGCGACCGCGACCGAGGCGATTGCATTCGTCGCCAGTCATGCGCTGGTGAATCCCGTCGTGGCCGATCTCACCGCCAACGAAACGCTCCCCGCATTGCGCGCGGCGTTGCAGAGCGGTATGGACATCGTGTTGGCCAACAAAAGGCCGTTGTCCGCTCCGCTCGCCGAGGTGCAGGCGCTGCGGGCGCTGGCCGTGTCGCAGGGGCGTCGCATCCTGCACGAAACGACCGTCGGCGCCGGACTGCCGGTGATGGACTCGTACGCCAAGCTCGTGGAGACGGGCGACAAGGTGTTGCGCATCGAAGGGTGCACGTCCGGCACGCTCGGCTTTCTGCTGACGGGCATCGGCCGGGGCGAACCGTTCAGCGAAACGTTGCGCAACGCCATGTGCCTGGGTTTCACCGAACCGGACCCGCGCGATGATCTGTCGGGGATGGACGTCGCACGCAAAGCGCTGATTCTCGCGCGACTGCTCGGCTTCAAGGGCGAACTGTCCGACGTGAAAGTGGAGTCGCTGGTGCCGCCCGCGTATCGCACGATGCCCCTCGCGACGTTCCTTGGGCGTCTGACGCAGCAGGATGCGGCGTGGGCAGCGCGTCAGGCTGTGGCGCAGAAGCAGGAACGCGTGTTGCGCTACGTGCTGCTGTGCACCGCGCGTCGTGTGCAGGTGGGACTGCGTGCGGTGCCCGTGTCGCATCCGCTGGCCGGATTGCGCGGCACAGACAACCAGATTGTCTTCACTACCATGCGCTATCGCGAACATCCGTTGGTGATCACCGGACCGGGGGCGGGACCTGCCGTCACGGCGGCGGGTGTCTTGAACGACATTCTGCAACTCGCCAACAAGTGAGCGCGTCCAAGTGAGCACGTCCTTGTGGGAGTGTCCGCATGAGCAGGTTCGCATGAGCGCGCGCACGTGAGTGGTGCAGGCGGCGCGCAGTCGGGGTGGTACAACGCCACACGCGGTGGGATCATCGCGTACGCACCCGGGAGCATCGGCAACATCGGGCCCGGCCTGGATGTGCTCGGATGCGCGCTCACCGGACCGGGCGACGAGGTGCATGCCTGGTGGGCGGAGCACGCACTCGGCGTCACGGTCGTGGAGGCCGGACATCCCGATCTTCCTTCCGACGCGAGCCGCAACGCCTGCGCCATTGCCGCGCAGGCTGTCCTCGATCGCGCGCCGCACCTGCATCGCGGTGTGCATCTGGCGGTGCGCAAGGGACTGCCGTTGTCCGGCGGGCAGGGGGGGAGCGGTGCGTCGGCCGTGGCCGCCGCGGTCGCTGTCAATCAGCTCATCGTGCAGGCGGGCGGCGACGCGCTTGATACACCCGGCCTGCTGGCCACCAGTCTCGTGGCCGAAGCGTCGGTCGCCGGACGGCACCTCGACAATCTCGCTGCCTCGCTGATGGGTGGCGTGATCTGCATTCGCGGCACCGATCCGCCGGATGTCAGCAGCGTGCCGGTGAACGTGCCACTGTGGTTCGCACTGGCGCATCCGGCCATTCATCTTCGCACGGCTGATTCGCGCGCGGTACTGCCGCAGTTTTTTCCCCGCGAAACACTCATTGCGCAGTTGGCCAGTGTGGCGTCGCTGGTCACGGGATTGGTGAACGGCGATCTGGGATTGATCGGTCGGTCGCTCACGGACTATGTGGCGGAGCCAGCGCGCGCGGCGCTGATTCCGGGGTTCGACGCGGCCAAGCGGGCCGCGCTCGAATCGGGTGCCCTCGGCGCGTCGCTGTCGGGAAGTGGTCCGACCACGTTTGCCGCGTGCGGCACCGAGGCCGAGGCAATGGCGTCAGCGGAAGCGATGCGGTGGGCGTACGAAGCGGCGGGTCATATGTGTTCGTCGCGTGTGGCGACGTTAGACTTTGCCGGCGCAACCTGGAGATACGCTGGAGAGATGCGTGAGTGACGTGAGCAGTGGTCAGTCGAGTCCTTTGTTTCTCGCCCCGGGCGCGGCGAGTGTGCAGCGGTGCGCGCGTTGTGGTGCAGAGCTGGCCGAACTGGATGCGGCGGCAGCGTGCCTGTCGTGCGGCGGGTTGCTTGAGATTCTGCATGGTCGCCCGCTGGATGCCGTTGGTGCGGTGGCCAGCGCCGCTTCGCTGCGCGCCTCGTTCGCGCAGCATTGCTGCGCGCGGCCGGCGGGGCGTGCCTCGGGGGTGTGGCGCTTCGAGTCGATCGTAATGCCGGCGGCGGGTGCGGCGATCACCAGTCATCCCGAGGGGAACACGCCGCTCCTCTCGCGCGGCGCGTTGTCGCAGTATGCCGGTGTGGACGCGCTGCTGATCAAGCACGAAGGGCACAATCCTACAGGTTCGTTCAAGGACCGCGGCATGACGGTGGGCGTGACGCAGGCGGTGCGTATCGGCGCCAGCGCGGTCGCCTGTGCCTCGACAGGCAACACGTCGGCGGCGCTTGCGGCGTATGCGGCGCAGGCGGGAATTCCCGGACTGGTGTTCGTGCCCGCCGGCAAGATCGCGCTGGGCAAGTTGGCGCAAACGCTGGCGTATGGGGCACGCACGCTGCTTGTGCGCGGCGATTTCGATCAGTGTCTGCGGCTGGTGCAGGACGCATCGCGCGAGCTTGGCATCTATCTGCTGAACTCGATCAATCCGTGGCGCGTGGAAGGGCAGAAGACGATCGTGCTGGAGTTGCTGCAGCAACTTGGGTGGACCGCACCCGATTTCATCGTCCTGCCAGCGGGTAACTTGGGCAATACGGCGGCGTTCGGAAAGGCACTGCGCGAAGCACATGCGCTTGGACTGATCGACCGGATGCCGCGTCTGGTGTCCGTGCAGGCCGCAGGGGCGGCACCCTTCGCGCGTGCGTTCCCGGAGCACTTCTCCACGCGTTACACCGTGCAAGCGGAAACCGTGGCCACGGCCATCCGCATCGGTGATCCGGCATCGTGGGATCGTGCCGTGCGCGCCATCCGTGAAACGAACGGTCTCGTATTGTCCTGCACGGATGACGACATCATTGACGCCAAGGTGGCCATCGATGCAGCAGGAGTGGGATGTGAAGCGGCCAGCGCGGCGAGTGTTGCCGGTGTGCGCAAACTGGTTGCCGATGGCGTCATTGCGCCGGGCGATCGTGTCGTGGCGGTGCTCACCGGACACGTGCTCAAGGATCCCGGCATGCTCGTGGAGTTGCATCAGGACCGGACGGACTTCGCGCAGTCGAATCGCCCCATCGAAATCGACGCGACCGTGTCGGCGGTGTCGCGGGTGCTCGACGCGGCGGCGCAGCGTGGCGGGAACGGCGGCAGCGGGAGCGCGCCATGACGCGCTCGGCGCGACGCACGCTGGTCACGGGTGCGGCCAAACCGTTAGGCGTGGAGATCGTTCGCCAATGTCTGCTGCGGGGCGACAAGGTGTATGCCGCCGCACGTAACCCGGCACGTGTGCCCATCCTTGCCGACTTGCGCGCGGAGTTTGCCGGACTGGAATTGCTGGCACTCGATCCGGCCGACTCCGCGTCGGTGGCGGAGGTGATTCCGGTGCTCGAGTCGCTTACCGATTCGCTCGACCTGCTCGTGGTGGCACCGGCCGAAGCGGGCGCGCACGAGCGACTCGCCGACGCCATGCGCGACGAGGTCTTGGCCACCATGTCGGCGACCGGACTCGTGGAGCACTACCGCCGCCACGCGGTCGCGCCGGTCTTGCTGGTGCGCACGCTGCTGCCGTGGCTCACGCGCGATGATGGCGCGAGCATTCTCATGGTCAGCACGTGGATCGGCTCACTGGCCGGAAAATCGCAGGGCGGCGACTATTCCCGCTGCGCCAGCGCGGCAGGACTGCACATGCTCACACGCGCGCTCGCCAACGACCTCGCCGAAGACGGGGTGCGGGTGTGCATCGGCAATCCCGGGAATTACGCGACCACGCCCGACAGTCCGGCGTTTCTGGTTCCCATCAGCGATGCTGCGCAGGGGCTGCTGAGCGTGACCGAGCGCCTGACCAGGGAGAAGAGCGGCGGGTTCTTCGACTGGACCGGCACCGAGCGCGCGTGGTAGCGCCGTGATCGGGATCGTGGCCGGCCGCCTCACGCGGGCGTTCCAGTGCGCGTCGTTCGCGCTCGTTGCCGGCTGCTTCAGAAACACGTCGGCGCCTGAGGTTTCAACGCCTGCCTCTCCAACGCCGGCGCCGGTACTGGCCGCAGCCTCCGCGCTCGCACGGGCCGTGGTGCCGGTGCACGTCACGTACGTGTTACGTTCCCTGCGTCCGTCGCTCGATTCGCTTTTCCCGGCCCGCGATTCACTCGACCGCGCCGCCTGTGAAGTCGCGGTCGGCCTCGTGTGTCATCAATACGTGTATCGGCGCGACACGCTGGCCCTGCGCAGCGCCGGCAACCGGCTGACCATCGACACGCGTCTGTCGTATCGCGCCAGGCTGGGGACGGTGGGCGTTTCGCGGGTCGCCAGTTGCGGCTACGCCCCCGAGCCGATGCGGCGCGCCACGTTGACCATGAGCACGTCGCTGTACTGGCGCAAGGACTGGCGCATCGGTGCGCGCCAGTCGTCGGCGGTCGCCACACTGCTGGATGCGTGCAAAGTCACAGTACTCGGTGTCGATGCCACGGGCTCGCTGCGCAATCTCATCAACGGGCAGCTCAACAGCTTCGCCACCGCAGCGGACACGGCGATCCCGGTCACGGCCGATCTCAGGCCGCTGGCGGATTCGCTCTGGCGCAGCTTTATCGAACCGACGGCCCTCGATACGCTGGGCACTCTGTGGCTGCTGCTCGAGCCGGAGACGATTCGGGTCACGCCGTTGGTGGGGAACGGTCCCAGTATCCACACGGCCATCGTGCTGTACGCGCGACCGCGTGTCGTGGCCGGCGCAAAGCCACGCGTGACCATGCGCGCGCTCCCTGACGTGGCTCTCGGGGATGCACCGCCGGGCTTCGATGTGCCGCTGACGGTGGAGCTGCCCTTTGCGGAGTTGGAGCGTCGGGCGGCGATACTGCTGGCCGGCGAAACGGCCACCGGCAGCGTACGCGTGGACAGCGTGCATGTGCGCGGACTTGGGGACAGCATTGCCGTCGATCTGCAGGTGTCGGGCGCGATCCGCGGCACGCTCACACTCACGTCGCGTCTGCGGTGGGACAACTCGTCGCGGGAACTCCGGCTGGACGAACTGCAGTGGAATCTGGCCAGCCGTGGCGCACTCTCCCGCGTGAAGGCCACACTTGGCGCCCCGCTGGTCTCACGCGCCGTGCGTCGCGCGACCATGGGAGGGCGCCTGCCCATGGGCGCGCAACTCGACTCGGCCCGCAGCGAGCTGCTGCGCAAGCTCAATGGCACGGTCGCACCGGGGATCGCACTCGGCAGCAGCGTGAACCCACTGCAGATTCTCGGCGTTTCCGCGACGTCCACCGCGATTGTGGTGTCGGCACGCATGACCGGCCAGGCCGGCGTCTGGATTCAGTAGCACGCGGTCGCGCCTCCTCACGGTTCCTCGTACAGGTCTTGCACAGGTAGACGCCCATGACCACCACCAGGTCGACCAGGTACTTCGCGCCCGGTACCGCTGGCAGCCGAGCTCACGTCCTGGCCCGCGCATCGGCCCGCGTATGGAGCGGCGCGCTGATCTTCGCCGCGCTGCCACTCGTCGTGGGCTCCCGGACGGCACACGCACAATCGGCCGCGGCGTGGCAATCCCAGTCGCGCGAAACTGCGATGGCCGATCCGTTCACGCAACGCATGATGACGCGCCTCGCGGTGCTCTCCGGCGACTCGATGGAGGGACGCCGCGCCGGGAGCGCGGGTTCCCAGCGTGCGCGACGCTATCTGATCGCCGAACTCACGGCCATCGGCGCGGAGCCGATCGGAGCATCGTTCGAGCAGCCGGTGCGTCTGCCCGTACGCGGCGGTTCCACGGATTCGCTCGGCGCCAACGTCATCGCGCGCATTCGTGGACGGGCCACCGACGGACAGGCGATCGTGCTCAGTGCGCACTACGATCATCTGGGCACGCGCCACGGCCAGATCTACAACGGCGCCGATGACGACGCGTCGGGGTGTGTCGCGTTGCTCGAGATCGCGGAGCGACTGCGGCAGTCGCCGCCCGCGCACGATGTGATCCTCGCGTTCTTCGACGGGGAGGAGATCGGGATGCCCGGCTCCAGGTCGTTCGTGGCCACGCCGCCGATCCCCGCCGAGCGTATCGCGTTCGATCTCAACCTCGACATGGTCAGTCGGCAAGACGGCAATGCGCTCTGGGTGAGCGGGACGTCGCATCACGCAGCGCTCAGACCGCTGGCTGAACGCGCGGCGCAAGGGTCGACGGTGCCGATCCGTTTCGGGCACGACACGCGAGGGGGGAAACCGGGCGACGACTGGACGACTTCATCCGATCACGCGCCGTTCCACGCCACAGGTATTCCGTTTCTCTATCTCGGCGTCGAGGATCATCCCGACTATCATCAGCCCGGCGACGACGCGGAGAAGGTCAATCCGGCGTTCTATCGCGGCGCGGTGGATTTCGCCTACCGGCTGTTGCGCGAAGTGGATGCGTGGGTGGGCCGTGGCGATTCCTCGCCGGCGCGCACGGCGTCTTCATCTGCTGCATCGCCACCTGCGTCACCTGCTGCGTCACCTTTTGCGTCACCTGCTGCGTCGCCTGCTGCGTCGCCTGTTGTCTCAACTGCTGCGTCGCCTGCTGCGTCGCCTGTTGTCTCAACTGCTGCGTCGTGGGCGATGCCCGTCTTCTCGCCTGCGGCTTCGCGCGTCATCAGCGCCATCGATGCGGCGCAGAATGAGATTGCCACTGATCTCACGCAACTGGCCGCCATCCGATCGCCGTCCGGTGAAGAGGACGCACGGGCAGCGTGGGTCGCGGCGCGTATGCGAGCGATCGGCCTCGCCGACGTGACACTCGACACCGTACCGAACGTCACGGGGCGTATTCGCGGTCGGGCGGCCGACGCAGCGCGACAAGCGACCGTGTTTGTCACCACGCTCGATGATCTCGCGCCGGTTGCGGAGCATCAGGCTCGCGCGAGTCGCGCCCCGTACGTCGAAGGCGATCGGGTCGTGGGTCCCGGCAGCCACACGTCCAGCACGACCGCTGCGATGCTCGGCGCGGCACGCGCGTTGGTCGCCAGCGGTATGCAACCCGAATACGACATTGTGTTCGCGGCGGTGGCGCGCGAGGAGACCGGCTTGCTGGGCATGAAGGCGCTGTACGCGCAATGGCGCGATCGGGCCGCCGCCTTTGTGGATGTGCTCGGCGACGGGCGTTCGATTACGTACGGCGCCATCGGCATCCACTGGTGGCAGGTGTGGGCGTATCAGCCAGGCGGACACTCGCTCACCGGCGGTCTCCCGAATGTCAATCTCGGTGTAGCGCGAGCCGTCGATCGTATTTTGAGTGTACCGCAACCGGCCCCATCGTCGCGCACAGTGTTGAACGTATCGATGCTGCGCTCGGGTGACGTGTTCAATCGCAAGCCGGACAGCGCGTGGTTTTCCGTGGATATCCGTTCGCTCGAGGCCGCGTCGATTGCGCGCAACGAGGCGGCGGTGCGCGCGGTGCTGGACAGCGTCGCGCGGGAAACGGGCACGCGTTTCGACATGCGCGCGGTGCAGCAGACGGCAGGCGGTCAGATCGCGGGTGCGGAGCGGTCGGGCCTCGTGACCAGCGCGGCGAATATTGCTCGCGCGCTTGGTGTGGCGCCGCAGCTGGGCAACGCGGGATCGTCCAATCTCAACGTGGCAATCGCTGGCGGCACGCTGGCGATCGGACTGGGCGGAGAGCGGGGCGGGGCACGCGGCGCACCCGGCGAGTTTGCCGACATTCCTGCCATGCTGCGGACCGCGAAGCTCGTCGCACTGCTGGCACTGCAGGTTGGGGCCACGCCGTCGCGCGCGCAGCCCTGACGTCACGCGTGCGTATGGCGCGTCGCTAGCCGGCAATGGACAGCGTGTCGTCCACGATCGGTCCGACGACCCGATTGCGGCCGGTACGCTTGGCGTCGAACAGCCGGCGATCCGCCTCGGCGAGCAACTCCAGCGGGGTTTCGCCATCCTGCGGCCAACTGGCCACCCCCGCGCTTACCGTGATGCGTTCGACGGTGCCGTCGTTGAGCCAGAGCGATTCGGCCGCGATGGCGCGCCGAATGTACTCGACGCGTTCCATGGCATGCGCGGCCGAGCTCTCGCGCAGAATCACCACGAACTCTTCGCCGCCGTACCGCGCGATCAGGTCGCTCTGTCGGATTGCCGACTCCAGCGACCGCGCGACCTGACAGAGGGCGCGGTCGCCCGCCGCGTGCCCGTATCGATCGTTGAACTGCTTGAAGTGATCCACGTCGATCATGGCGATGGACAACGCCGAACCATGGCGGGACGCCCGGGCCAATTCATTCAGCAGGTAGTCGTCGAAGAAGCGGCGATTGAACACACCCGTGAGTGGATCGGCGTTCGACAGCTTCTTCTGCGTCTGCACGCCGTGCACGATGTATACGTTGAGAGCGGTGGCCGACGCCAGCAGGACGAGGCGCGAGATCTGGTCGGCCCACTGGAAGCGCCCGTACATGCTGATACCCGACTCGGTGTTAAGTGGAAACGCATACGCCACCCAGCCGATCGTCGCGGCGAATTGCGCCATGGCCATGAGTCCCGCGAGCAGCGCCACGCGCTTGTCGTAACGCAGGCAGGTCCCCGCGAGACAGAGGAAGTACATGTCGAACGTGATCTTGCTGTTCACGACCACCTGCGGATCGCTCACGAACGTGTAGATGATCTGCGCGATCGTGACGACCGAGACGTCGAACATGCTGGTGGCGAGGGGCAGCCACGGTTGGCGCCGGTCCTGTCGCACCGCCACGTAAACCACCACCGAGAGCACGAAGGCGGCGAGGGTGACGGCGAAGCCGACGAGGTGCTGCTCGCGTTCGTCCGGCGCAGCCCAGCGCAGATTGGCGATCGGAATGAGCAGGAGCGCGGCCACCAGCCAGAGGCGGAACCGGGCGATCAGCAGCTCGCCGTCCTTGCCGGCGTCGAGCAGGAACTGCTCGGGCGCATCCCAGAACCCCGTCGTTCGGCCGGCTACAGCAGTCGACGCGAGAGGTGTGCTGGACATGATGTCTGGAGAAGGGACGAACCGAGCGCGCTGGTGCGGAATATGAACGTTAGCGTCACATTCGGGGACGCAACAGGCGACGCGCCACGGCCGATGGTGGGGAGCGACGCTGCGATCGGGCGGGACAAGCTGTACGCGGTGCTACGCGTGCGCCGCCCACGACCTCTCGCCCTCGACATGCGGCAGACAGGGATCGTACCGACCCGGCGACTCGACGTAGCGCTGCGCCTGCGTCACGCCGATCTCCGAGGTGAAGTAGCCCATGAGCGAAAGCTCCTTCATCATGCGGAAGTAGTGGGTTGGCTGATCACCCGTGCGCGACTGCATGTACGCGTGCTGCTCCTTGTCGAGCCCCTCGAGCAGGCTCAGTCGCTGCGCGGGTGTCGAGGCAACGAACGAGGTCTTGTTCGCCGCTTGTGCTGCAGCCTCAATCTTCGTCATGCCGTCCCGGAAGATCACCTGATCTTTCGGTTCGTACGCGTCCGTGACCATGATCGCCATGAGAGCGCCCGTCTGCGCGGCCTTCGCGCCCGGCGTGGTCGTCTCCGGGAGAATCGTGTCCGCCACTTCGTCGAGGAACGCGATCTCCTCAACCGTGAACGGCGTGAACGGCGTGAACGGCGCCATCGCGCCGCCCTCCGATACGGTGGCCGCATCCTTTGGCGCACACCCGCTCCACAGGGCGCTGCTGCCGACCAATGCGGCGCCGCCCAGCAGTGCGCTCACGCGCTTGAGCGCCTCACGGCGGTCCATCAGGCTTCTCTCCTTGTCGTCGGGTGACATGGCGATTCCGGTTAGAGGTTGCGCTTGGTGAGTTCATTGACGGCGAAGTCCGCCGCCCGAGCCGTGAGCGCCATGTACGTGAGCGACGGGTTGACCGCGGCCGCCGACACCATGCTGGAGCCGTCGGTGACAAACACGTTGGGCGCGTCCCACACCTGATTGTGCGCGTTGAGTACGGACGATTGCGGATCGCGTCCCATGCGCGCGGTGCCCATCTCGTGAATACCCTGGCCGGGGAAGTAACCGTAGTCGTACGTCCGCACGTCCTTCACACCCGATGCTTCCAACGTCTCAGCCATGTCGTTCATCATGTCGACGCGCATGAGGCGCTCGTTCTCACCGGTGGCGCAATCGATTTTGAGCACCGGCATGCCCCACTTGTCCGTTTTGGAGTCGTCGATCGTGACGCGGTTGGCGTGGTTCGGCAGCATTTCGCCGAACGCCATGCCACCGATCGACCAGTCACCCGGCTGCGCCATTTGGTCCTTGAACGCGCCGCCAATGCCTGCTTCGGCGATCGCGCGCGACCACCCGGAACGACTGGCGCTCCCTTGATAGCCGAAGCCGCGCAGGTAGTCGCGCTTCTCGCCATCGAGATTGCGGTAGCGCGGGATGTAGAAGCCCGTAGGACGACGACCGTAGTAGTACTTGTCGTCAAGCCCTTCCAGCCGGCCATTGGCGCCGAGTCGGAAGTGGTGGTCCATGAGATTGTGTCCGAGCTCGCCCGAACTGCTGCCCAGTCCACCCGGCCAGACGTCCGTGGCGGAACGCATCAACAACCAGGTGCTGTTGAGTGTGGACGCGCAGAGGAAGATGACTTTCGCGCTGTAGTCGATCGTCTGATTCGTCACGGCGTCGAGCACGCGCACACCGCTCGCGCGCTTCTTGTCCTTGTCGTAGATCACCTCGCTCACGATGGACCACGGCTTGAGCGTGAGACGACCGGTCGCCATCGCGGCGGGCAATGTGGACGACTGCGTGCTGAAGTAGGCGCCATATGGACAGCCCAGCCAACAGGCGTCACGCGACTGGCACTGTGCGCGCCCCGGAAGCGGCTGCGTAATGTTGGCGACGCGCGCATGAATCAACTTGCGTTTTCCGTCGAACAGCTTGGTCATCTTGCCTCCGACCAGCTCCTCACCGCAATTGAGTTTGTGCGGCGGCATATACTGGCCGTCCGGCAGCTGCGCCAATCCGTTGCGCGTGCCCGCGATACCGGCGAAGCGCTCCACCTTGTCGTACCACGGCGCCATCTCGGCGTACCGCACCGGCCAGTCGACCGCGACGCCTTCCTTGAGATTGGCGTCGAAGTCGAGATCGCCGAGTCGATAGGACTGACGACCCCACATGAGCGACCGTCCGCCGACCTGATAGCCGCGGTACCAGTCGAAGCGTTTCACCTCGGTGTACGGCGACTCCTGATCGTTGACCCAGAAGTCGAGATTTTTTTCGTTGAGCGGGTAGTCGCGCTTGAGCACCGGGTAGTTCTTGCTCATTTCCTGCGTGCGTCCACCGCGGTGCGGATACTCCCACGCCCCCTTGGTCGCGTTCACGTAGTCCTTCACGTGCTCGACATTGCGTCCGCGCTCGAGCAGGAGCACGCGCAGCCCCTTCTCCGTGAGCTCCTTCGCGGCCCAGCCGCCGGAAATACCGGAGCCAACCACGATGGCGTCGTACGTTACGTCCTGCGCCTGATCCTGCACTGCTTCCTCCTGTGTCACGGAGCGCTGCGAGGGCCTCGGTGGGAACTGCCACGACGTGGAGACCTGCGAGGTGGGAAACTGCGATCTCGGGGGCCGCGACATGCCTCAGGTAAAGGACGACGCGGTCGCTGAGCCAATATGGCGAGTGGTACACCCCTTGGCCAAAGCGATCGGTCGTCCAACGCGTTTGCGGCGCGCGCCGACTCCCTGGGCGCGAGTGCGCGAGCGCGGCACTACACTTGACCGATGTTCTTCTCTCCCCGACGTGCGACGTTCGCGATGTTGGTCACGATCGTTCCGTCCGGTGCATCGTCATGCCGGTCTGGACCCGCCGCATCGGCGGGGGCGCGTGCCGCGCCCGTCATCGAGCAGGTGTCCCCGTCCACGCTGCGCCTGCAACCCGGTGTCCCCGCTCGCGTGCTCATTCGCGGCCGTGGTTTCGACACGGATTCCAACACCGTGTCATTCGGGCCGTACGAGTGGCAGGGCATCGGGGCGCTGGCCAACGGCACTACGTTGACCGTGATCATACCTGACCGCATGCCGGGCAGCGGCGGCGCGGCGCCCGCACTGTGGGTGCCGGGTGCGTACGCGCTCGTCGTGCGCAACCGACGCGGGGCGTCGGCGACGGTATCGGTCGAGTTGCAGACGGCCCCGGCGAACAGACCCTGATGGTACAATCATGGCTACGGGCGCGATCGTTTCGGGTCCGGGAAGTGCTGGCGTTGCTCGCACTTGCCGGCGCGGCGGGTGCGGGCGCGTGCGGCGGTGGTGCGGATGCGCCGCCAATCTCGCCAACGGTGACGATACAGGGCCCCCCGGCGATCACACTCGCCTCGGGGACCTCGGTGCTTCTGATGGTTCGCGCCACTGATCGCCAGGGACGGACGGTGAACAGTCCGCCGGTCAGTTGGACGAGCGCCGACGCGGCTGTCGCCACCGGGTCCGCGAGTGGCAGCGTCACCGGCGTGCGCGTCGGCACCAGTACGGTCAGCGCCTCGTACGACGGCGCGAGTGCGTCGGTGCAGGTGATGGTGACGCCGGGCGCGCCAACCCGGCTGGCGCTGCGCACCCAACCCGCCGGCGCGAGGGTTGGACAGGCGCTGAGCACGCAGCCGGTGGTCGAGGTTCGTGACGACGCGGGCAATCAGGTCACGTCCGCTTCGCTGGCCGTGAGTGCGTCCGCGCAGGGGAGCGGTGTAACGGTGACCGGTGGCACGACCGTCAACGCGGTTGGCGGCGTTGCCACTTTTAACATACTTGGCGTGGACGGTCCCGCCGGCGATCGGGTGCTGCAGTTCACCGCGAGCGGGCTCGCGCCGGTGTCGAGCGCGACGTTCCCGCTGCTGGCCGGTCCGCCAGTAGAGCTGGTGATTCGCACGCAGCCGGATGGGGCGACCGTGGGCGCGCCGTTGGCAACGCAGCCGGTGCTCGAGATACGCGATGCGGCGGGGAATCTGAGCACCGTGGCGACCTCGGTGGTCACCGCTGTCGTCTCCAGCGGGAGCGGAACCTTGGCGGGTACGCGTGCGGTCGTCGCCGTGAACGGCGTCGTGACCTTCCGCGATCTGATCCTGACCGGGACTACGGGTACGCAAACCCTGAACTTTTCCGCACCCGGCGTCGCGCGCGGTGCACTCAGCGCGCCGATCGTGTTGCGCGCGGGGGTGCCTCGTGCACTCGCCGTGCGCACCCCGCCGTCGGGCGCCGGACTGAATCAGCCCTTCGACGAGCAGCCGGTCGTCGAACTGCGAGATGTCTCCGGCAACGTCGCGTCGGGCAGCACCGATGCCGTCACCGCGTCAGTCGTCGTCGGTACGGGTACGTTGACCGGAAGCGTCGCGACGGCGGTGAACGGGGTTGCCACGTTCGTCGGATTGGGTGTCGACGGTACGCCGGGTCCCCGCACGCTCGCCTTCACCAGCGGTGCACTGCCGCCGCTGACCGTCGTGGTGCAGCCGTGCGACTCGAAACGTTCCCCGCAGATCGCGCTGTCGGCGACGTCGCGCACGCTGGTCGGGCTGGTTGCCGGGCCACCGATCACCGAATCGGTGGCCATCACTGAAACCGCCGGCAGCTGCACGCCGGTGCAGGGGCTGCAGGCGATCGTCGGCGGTACCATCGAGGGGCCGTGGCTCGGCGCGACGCTCACCGCGAGCCAGCGCGTCCTCGAGCTGCGCGCCAACCCACTCACGCTCGCCGCCGGCACCTATCAGGCGACGGTCACGCTGCGCACGTCGAACGCCGGCGCACTCACGCTTCCCGTCTCCCTCGTCCTCCGGCCGTCGTTCCCGATCAGCTACGGCGACTCGACGCAGAAGGTGCTGCAGCTCGATTCCTTCGATGTGCGCCGGCCCACGACGACGGTGCGCGACAACACCGGCGCGATCGTGGCGCAGCCGGTGCGTTACACGAGTCGTTCTCCCACGCTCGCGAGTGTCTCGACCGACGGCACGATTTCGGCGCGGGCGGAAGGGCAGGCGTGGATTGTGGCGACGGTAAACGGCACCGGCGGTCTGTCCGACTCGGTGTTCGTGAACATCACGCGCGGGCCCGGGCCGGTGCTGCGCACCGACCTGACACGACTGACCTTCGACCGCAACTCCACCTTCATGGTCACGGTGCAACTCGATACTCGCGGTGTGACAATCGGAGCCGCACAGGCGATCTTTACGTGGCCCTCGGTGTCCGACACGCCGGGGATGCTGCGGCTGACCAATATGCTCCCCGGTACCGTCGGATCGCCGATCATCAGCACGGATCTCAACACCGGCACCACGCGCTTCACCATCGTCCATCCGTCCGGCATGCGTGGCGTCATTACGCTCGCGCGCTTCACGTTCAATGCCGACTTCACCGGCACGTCGCAGTTCACGACACGCATGATCGAACTGATCGCGTTGGACCAGACTTCGTTGCTCGGCGCGTCCTCCGCGCTGGCCTATCCGGTGGTGGTACGATGACAATTGATCGTCTGACGCAGTGCGCCGTGGTCGTTGGCGCGATGTTGCTCGCCGGCTGCCGGGACACGCCGCGCGCCGGCGTGCTCAGTCCCGGGCTGCAGAACGCGGATGAAGGCGGGCCGGCGCACATCGTCCTTGTGATCGAACGCGACTCGTCCGACATCGCGTTGGCGTCGGGCAGCGCCGAGCGTGGCTATCTCGCCACGCTCCGTCTCGACGACGCGACGCCGATGTCCGTGGGGAGTATCACCGCGGCCCTGGACTTCGACTCGACACGCGTCCGATTCCTTGGCGACGCGTCGCCGGCCGATGCGGCGTTGCGCGCCGTGCACGTGGATCGCGGTCGCGTGCGTATCGCGGCAGCGTCGGCGGTCGGTCTGCCCAACGATGCGCTGGTGCGACTGCGCTTCGCCTCACGCGATACGCTCGCATTACGTACGCTGAAACTGGCGGTGTCCGAACTGCATGCACTCGACGCCACTGATCTGGCGCGCGCCATGTCTGTTTCCGCGCCGACTTTGCGCCTCGCGCCTGGTGGCGGTGCGGTGGGCAAGCCGGTCGTCACGCCATGAACACGTTGTGCCGGCGTGCAACACGCGCACTTGCTCGGACCAGGCGACGTGTCGGCGGTGCCGTGCCACGGGTCTCCGTGCCGTTCGCCGCCGCGCCGTACGCCGGCGCGCCGTTTGCCCCAGCGTCGTTCCTCGCGCTGCTCCTCGTTTCGGCGCTCGGCGCAGCCCACACGCTCGCCGCTCAGGACATCAATCAGCGGGAAGCCGACGTCAGCGAACGCGTCGAGTGGCTGTTGCACGATCGCGCCTATCCGTTCGGTGCGGGCACCTTCGGCACCGCAGAACGCGACGCAGTGTCGGCAGCACGCGCATCGGCGCTGTTCCGCGACGCACGCACGCTGCGCGGCGCGCTCGCCGTGCCGCCGTGGCGATCCGTGGGGCCGTTCGGATTCCAGACCAACGGCTTCTACGGATCCTCACCGCAGGCGGATGGCGGACGGATCCGCGCCGTCGCCGTCGATCCGCGCAGCGCCGCGGTCATCTACGCCGGATCGGCCTCGGGCGGCGTGTGGCGCACCGCCAATGGCGGCGCATCGTGGACACCACTGACCGACGCGCAATGCGCGCTGACGACCGGCGCAATGGCGCTCGATCCGGTGGACCCGTCGATCATCTACGTCGGCACCGGCGAACCCACCCAGTCGTCCGGCTGCGGGCTGCTGCGCTCCTTCGATGCCGGCGCCAGCTGGACGGAGATGAATGGCGGGGGCGTGCTGGCGCCAACCAATGGCTCACGCGCCAACCAGACCTATCGCGTTGTCGTGGACCGCGCGTCGGCCGGCACGCGCTCGAGTACCATCGTGCTGTACGCGGCGTCCAACGGACTCCATCGCTCCGCGAACAGCGGGACGACATGGTCGACGGTCCTCGCCGGCTTCGTCACCGACGTTCGCGCCGATCCGATCAACCCGGGCACCTACTGGGCGGCCGTCGGCAACAGCACCACGCGCGGCGGCATCTACAAGTCCACCGATCGCGGCGCCAGCTGGTCGCTGGTGTACGCGGCCCCGCCGGGGAGTGGCCGCATCGCACTCGCGCTGTCGGCCACGGCGCCCGGCAAAGTCTGGATGGCCACGTCGAACACGCAGGGCAACCGGCTGGGCACCTTTCGCCTGTACAACGACGCCAACGGCTCAGCGATCACGCTTGCCGCCGAGGGCGTCAACGATCCGCGCACGCGACTCGATTTCGGTGCGCAGACCTCGTACAACCTCGTGCTGGAGACGCACCCGACGGACAGCGGCGTGGTGTTCCTCGGCGGGTCGCGCATGTATCGCTCACGCGACAGTGGCCAGTCGTTCTCGCTGATGGCCTACAGCGTGCACGTGGATTGGCACGCACTGCAATTCGCGCCCAGCGATCCGTCGGTGATCGTGGGCGGCGGCGATGGCGGTGTACACGTCTCGTACGATGCCGGCAATTCATGGGTCAGTCGTAACACCAACATTGTCGTCGCCCAGTTCTATCCGGGATTGGGCGTGCACCCCAGCATCCCCGATGTGCTGGTGGGCGGTTTGCAGGATAACAGCACGCTCTGGGCCTTCGGATCGCCGTACTGGTCGCTCGCGGTGTCCAGCGGCGATGGCGGCGCGGGCGGATTCAACCGGACCAACCCGGATGTGTTCTGGTCCACCTCATACGGCGTGGGGAGCATCTTCCGGATGACGCGCGCGTCCGTGGGATTTGGGCTCTCCATTCAGGGACGCGGCTTCAGCGCCAACGACCGGAAGCGCTTCCTGCCGCCGTTCGTGCTCGACCCCAACGACGGCAACACATTGTACTACGGCACCTATCGTCTGTGGCGCTCGCAAAGCGAAGGCAATGCCGGCACGTGGCGCACCATCTCGGGTGACCTGACGAAAGGGACCGGTGCCATCAACACCATCGAGGTCGCGCCCGGCGATTCGCGCGTGATCTGGGTGGGGACCAACGATGGCAACGTGCACCGGTCCATCGATGGCGGCCTCACGTTCACGCTGGTCTCCAACGGACTGCCGAACCGCGCCGTGACCAAGGTCGCCGCCGATCCGCTCGACACCCGACGCGCCATCGTCACGCTCTCGGGCTTCGGTACACCGCACGTCTTTGTGACCACCGACCAGGGTGCCACTTGGCGCGACATCTCCGGCTCGCTCCCCGATCTTCCCTTCAACTCGGCCGTCATCATTCCCGGTACCAATCGCTTCTTCGTAGCGGGCGACGTCGGTATCTACGAGTCGCTGAGCGGTGGCGAAACCTGGGGCAGCGCCTTTCCGGGCATCCCCAACGTGCAGGTGCTCGACCTCGTGTTTCAACCGGCCACGGGCCAGCTGTACGCCGCCACCTATGGTCGCGGCATTTACGCAACTTCGGTGGTGACCGGGATCTCGGCGTTGCGTGGCGACGTGAACCGCGACGGGACCGTGAACGCCCTCGATGCGCTGCATGTGCAGCAAGCGCTGGTAGGCGCGCTTCCCTCCAGCGTCCCCAGCCCCATGCCCGCCGCAGACGCCAACTGCAACGGACGGTTGGACGTGGGCGACGCGCTGGCCATCCTGCAATTCGCCGTTGGCAACGCGCCACCAGGGGCCTGCGTGGGCACGGTACAGTAGCGGACGAAGCGGAATGGGCCATCCACGCCGCCGCCGGCCGGACCATGGAAACGTGCGACCAGGCGATCTTGCCGCTGAGTGCCGGGCGCTTCACCGCGCTCTGCCACGTCCGTGTCAGTGCGCTTGACATCGCACGTGCGCGCGGTCAATGCTTCGTACGGGACGACCAACTGAAGGGGACGATGGACGTGGTCATTTGCCGCCGATTGCCGCCACGCAAAACAACGAGCTAAAACGCATACGCCTGGCAGTGTCACCGCCCGGCGTCTTTGTGTATCGCGCGGAACCTGTCACTGGGCCGCTTCCATGAACGTACCGCTGCAACGCAATGCCGACACGCGCACGCCGGTCGTCGCGTCGATCCGCTCCACCGTGCATGCGCTCGCACTCGCTGCCGTGATGGTCGCATGCGCGAGCGAGCCGTCGCCGGCTCCGATCGACTCCGCCTCGCACAGCGCGTCGTGGGACGCATGGAAAGCGAAGCGCGCGCTATTCCTGACCACGCCAGGCCGGCCCATGTCGTACACGGGGCTGCACTGGATTCCGTCGGGATCGACTACCATCGGGTCCGACTCGGCGAACGCGCTCGTGCTGCGCGGCCGCGATGTGCCGGCGCGCCTCGGTGTACTGCAACGCGAGGGTCTCGAGGTACGCTTCCATCCGGCACAGGGTGTGTCCGCGCGTATCGACAGTGTGCCGGCAGCCAGTCGGATCATTCACGCGGAAGGGCTGCGCAACTCTCCCGTGGTAACCGTGGGCACGGCGAGCTTTCGCATCGTGCAGCGCGTGGACTCGATTGGCGTGCGTTCGTGGGACGCGGACCTCGTGACGCCCGAGTCCATCGCCAGGGAAATTGCACCGCTCGAGTACTTCGCCCTCGATCCCGCGTGGCGCATTGCGGGGCGATTGACACGTGGCGAGCGACCGGAAACCGTCGCGGTCGCGACGAGCTCCGGAGTGGCCGAGGTGCATGTCGTCGTGGGGACGGTCGCGGCGCGCGTTGGCGGGGAGCCGGTGCAGCTCGTTGCCTACGAGGGGTCCGACGCATCCGATCTGTTCGTCTCATTCAGCGACGAAACCAGCGGCGAACAAACGTATGGGTTTCGCTTTCTGCACGCGGCGCTCGACACCACGACCGCCGCGGTATTGCTCGACTTCAGCTTTGCCTACAACCCGGACTGCGCGTTCTCCGCATTCACCACCTGTCCGCTGCCCCCGAATGGCAACCGCATCCCGGTGCGCATTCCGGCGGGTGAGCGCATCGTGCGCTACGTGCGCGATCAGGCGGCAACGCAGCGCGCGCGTGAACTCGCCGCGACGGTACGGGCGCGCGAGCCGTCGCGTACGCCACGCGTGGACCGGTCCGCTGCGAGGGCCCCCTCGGGTCGACGGCACACGTTGCTGACCGGCGAAGTCGCGCCGGCGTATCTGGCCACATCCCTGCGCGGCGATTCCGTTGCATTTGGTGGCAACGGGGGCGGGCTGTCGCTGGTGAACGTGTGGGCGACGTGGTGCCGCTCCTGCAAGGAGGAGTTCGCAGAACTCGAGCGCGTACGCGAAACCTTTGGCACGCGAGGATTGCGCGTAATCGCGGTCAGTGTCGACCAGGGGAGCTCGAACAAGGTCGCGGCGTTCGTCGCGTCGCAGGGCAGTCGGTTTCCCGTCGTGCACGATCGTGAGGCGCGCATTTCGACGTCGTTCGGTGTGAACGGTCTGCCGGCAACGTATTTGCTCGGGCCGGACGGTCGCGTGCTCTGGTCGCTCACCGGCAGTTTTCTCGAAGACAGCGCGGCGATGTACAACGCAATCCGTCGCGCCACGGCGTCACGCTAGCGGTACGGACGGGCGCGCGTTATGGATCGTCGTGGTGCTGGGCAGTGGCTGGCTTGGTGATTCGGAACGCGAACTGCTGTTCGACCAGCTGCGGCACGAGATGACCGCGCAGCCACGCCGGACGGTACTTCATGCGCGGTAACGCCTGACGCACGGCATCCGTGAAGAGCGTGTCGCTACTCTCCAGCACCTTGAACGTGCTCTGGTCGGCCCGTCCCGTGGTGTCCACCACGAACATGGCGCGCACGACCCCTTCCACCGCGTCGGCCAGCAGCGCTGGCGGATACGTCGGTCCTTCGCTCGACGGATCGGTTTCGGCCAGCGAGTCCACTTCGATTTCCGACAACGCGCGCTGCGGCTCGCTTGAATCCTGATCGGGCGAAACGAGCGCCAGCGCCTCGGTTGCTTTGTCCGTGACCGCTTCGACGGTCTTCCTGCTGTTGCTCCGATCGCCTGACACCGGAAGGCCGGGCGCGGCGGAGAGGCCGATGTAGTGCAACGTCTCCTGACGCGCCTGCACGGGACGCTGGTCGCGGGGCGCGAGAAAGTACGGCACACGTTGCGGCGCCAGCAGCGATCGAGAAGGCAGCCACTCGGCGAATGCGTTGGAGCCCACGACGAACGCGACCTGCGCCGCCATGCCGAGCGCGATGTGGATGGCATCGTGCACGAGGACATGGCGCGTGGACTCGAGGAGAGTGACTCCCGTCCGGACGGGCATCGTTATGCGAGGCTGAGGTGGCAGTCACGGTACGATCGGGCCACTGCGAACGGCAACGCGATGACGGAGGCACGCGGATGCGATTTCACGTGCACCCCGTGCGAAATGTGTCGCCGGCTGGCACGGCGCGCGAGGGGCATCCCCTTGCCGCGGCGCGGCACGGCTCCAGCTTCCGCTCATGAAGGTATCGCGTCCCCATCCTTTGCCGCCTCCGAACGTGCCCGAAGCTCCCATGGCTCTTCCGCCGCTCGCGCTGGCCGCTGTCCTTGCGGATATGACACCGCAAACGAGCGTAGAGATGCAAGCGCGATCGAATGACGAGTTCGCTGCGAAGGTCGCTCCCGCTGTAAGGTCCCGCGACCGCCGTCGAAGCGGTGCGGACCTCCCATCTGACTTTTGTGAGGCGCCTGACGTGATGTCGCAAACGAAGTCGCAATTGATGACGCCGTGGTTGCGCGGTACCGCCCGCGCAGCACTGGCCCTGACACTGGCAGCCGCGTGGGGCGCGACGACAGCGCCGCTCGACGCGCAAGCCGAGCCACTCCTCTCGCAGGCCACGGTGATCGGGCGGTGGGACCTCACCATGCAGGCGCCCGACGGTTCATTTCCGTCGTGGCTCGAGGTCCGGCTATCGGGTTCACGCACGCTCGTCGGGCAGTTCGTCGCGCGCGTCGGCAGCACGCGCCCGATCGCCAAAGTCGACTATTCGAAGGGCACCATGCGCTTTTCGCTGCCCGCGCAGTGGGAGCAGGGGGCGGCCGACTTTCAGTTGGAAGGCACCGTGGACGGCGATCGCATGACCGGTTGGATGACGGATGCCGAAGGGAAACGCGTGACGTGGACGGCGGTGCGCGCGCCGACACTTCGCCGCGCCGCGGAACCGACATGGGGGGCACCGATCGATCTCTTCAATGGAAACGATCTGTCGGGGTGGACGGCGAGCCGCCCACCGAACCAGTGGACGGTGGTCAACGGTGTGCTCACCAATCCGCGCTCCGGTGCCAACCTCATCACCACGCAGCAGTTCACCGATTTCAAGTTGCATGCGGAGTTCCGCTACCCGAAGGGCGGGAATAGCGGCCTGTATCTCCGCGGTCGCCACGAGGTGCAGATCGAGGACAGCGGCGGACTCGACCCCGGCAATCTGTATCTCGGCGGCGTGTACGGATTCCTCACGCCGAACGAGAATGCGGCGCGCGCGCCCGGTGAATGGCAGACGTATGACATCACGCTGATCGGACGACAGATCACCGTCGTGCTCAATGGCAAGACGGTGATTTCGCGACAAGACATTCCGGGTATCACCGGCGGCGCGCTTGACAGCAACGAAGGCGATCCCGGACCACTGATGTTGCAGGGCGATCACACGGCGGTCGAGTTCCGCAAACTGGTGCTGACACCGGGCAAGTGATGCGTGGAGGTCATGACATCTCTGCGGCGGGCAGGTGCCTGCTCGGAGTTGGCGTTGCCACGTTGAACGTGCGCGTGCGCGGCGTGCAGAAATGAAACGAGCGCTGCGGACGGACCGCGGCACTCGTTTCATTTCGATTGGACGTGACGGACCGGCGTCTGACCGGCTAGTTCCCCGACCCGCGCGGCTTGGCAGTGCGGCCGCCACCGCCTGCATCGCCACCGCCGGAGGATGCGCCACCGGTAGAGCTGCCGCCGGCCGAGCCACCCATGGGAGAGCTGCGTCCCATCGAACCGCTTGGATTGTACGAATCGCTCCGACCGGCGGGTGAACCGGTGCGCCCACCACCACGCGTATAGCCAGCACCATTCACCGCGCGCCCCGGCGGCGGCGTGTCACCCCGGTTCACGATCACGATCGGATTGTTCCCAACGAACGGGTTGCCCCACACTCCGTTCCCGAAAAACGGCGAGCCCCACTGGTTGTTGAGGCCAAACGCGCCGAATTGGTTGCCATACATGCCCATTCCGTAGAAGTCGTTCGGGGACATGCCCCACGCCCCCATCTGCCACGAACCGAACCCGATGGGCATGTAGGCAGCGTTGCCGAAACCACCGAACCCGCGGCGATTGTCCTGCGTTTCCTGCACGGTACGATCGATCTGCCCGGCACGCTGGATTGCGAACGTCTTCGGATTCGACAGTGCAATCATCAGGTCGATGACGCGCGGCTGCACACCGGCGTCGGCCATGCGCATCAGCTGCGACGCATCAAGCCGGAAGCCCTGACCCAGCTGCGCCAGCCACGCTTCCGTGACCTGCGGATCCACCTGCTTCGCCACGTCGGCGACGTCATCGGCGGTGACTTCGCTGGTAGCCGCCATACGCGCCGTGGCGGCGGAGAACCCACCGACGGGATTCACCCCGACCGCCCGACGGGCCATGTCCGTCGCGACGTCGTCGGTTTCGAGGAAACGTGCCGCACGCACGGCGACATTGCCGCCCACGCTGACGCCGTGCACCTGGAGAAATTCGCCCGTGCTGGTAAAGGCGAAGATCCCGCTGCTCTTGCGCACCGCGCCGCCGGCGCAGGTGAATTCCGAGCGCAGCATGATGCGGCGCGCATCGACACCCCATGTGGCGATCTCCCACCCGTCACATCCGTCGCGGGTTTTGGACACGCGCGTGCCCGTTACCGCGAGCCGCTCGGCCGGCTCGCGCTTGCCGTCGACCACATTCGCGATGTCCACACCGCTGCCGGTCGCCGCGGGTGTAATGCACAGCTGCTGCGACGCACTGCGGGCCGGCGTCGGATCGTCGACGGCGCTGACCAGCGGCGCCCAGCAACCAAGCCACGGCTGCCAACGTGGATCGACCATCTGTGCGGCGAGAGGGGACGCTACGCCGTGCACGGCCGCCAGCGCCACACCGGCCAGCGCCAGTCGGGCGGTGCGTCCGCGCGTCACGTCCCGAAACTCGGGGAAATCGATGCGCATGGGAACACTCCTAGAATCGAACGGTGAGACCAACGTTGGCGGTCACACCCGCCAAGTCGATGCGATTGAAGCCGCTGAACGACGGTCCCAGCTCGGCGCGCGCGTAGTCGTATCGGGCCTCCGTCGTCAACGCGAGGCGCGTGGTCAGCGAAAAGTCCACGCCGCCTGCCGCATAAGCCATCGGCGTCCAGGATGACGACGACAGGTTTTCGCTGAAGACGTCCAACGTCTGGAAGTCCACGAAATCGCCTTGCTGCGCGAAGCGGTACCACATCGTCCCGCCACCGGCAGCGACGTACGGCGCGATGCGCGAAGGAATCCACGCCAACCGGCTGACCGATCGGCCGGACGGCGTGAGATGGTACTTGAGACCCGCTGTTACCATCCGGCGACGAAACGAGGTCTGTTGCTCGATTGGCAGGTCGTTATCGTCCACCCAATCGCGAAACTCTGAGTTCACCGTCCGACCGGCGATCGCCGCGCCAAACTGCAGCGACAGCTGATTCGACACGGGAATGGCGAGGTCGGCGCCAACCGAACCGCTGGCGAAATCCGACTTGCCCAGCGTCAACTGCCGCGACGCAAACGAAAAGACGTCGCTGTTGGCCGTAGGCAACGCCAACCCTCCGCGCAACGTCAACGTTGCGGTTGGTCGGCCAAACAGGTAGCCGTCGCCACTGGCCTGCGCGCTCGCGGCCGCCGGAGCGGCAAGCACGCCGACGATCAACGCTGCACTGCGAGTCTTCATGGAAAGGTTGCCTCGAGTCGGGCAAAGGGGGCGCCAAACTGAACGCTGGACGGGTACCCTGTGATACCAAATCTCACCCTCAAAAGGTTCCTCGCAAGATGACGCGTCGTCTGCCGGTTTGTCTCACCGTCTGTCTCCTCGTCGCGGTCCTGGCAGTAACGCCGCCCCCCGTCGCACTTTGGTCCCAGCAGGCGCGGACGCCGTCCGCCGCCGACCGGGGCGCTGACCTTCCGATCGTATTCGTACACGGCAACGGCGACCACGCCGGACTGTGGGACACGACGATCTGGCGTTTCGAATCGAATGGATACAATCCTGACCGGCTTTTCGCGGTCGACCTCCCTCATCCGCTGGCGCAGGCGACCCTCTCGCGAGCCGAGGAGAATCGATCGAGTCCCGAGGATCAGACGGCGGCACTGGCGGCGTTCGTGACCCGCGTGCTGCTGCGGACCGGCGCGCCCAAGGTGGTCCTGGTCGGCAGTTCGCGGGGGGGCATGACCATCCGCAACTACGTGCGCTATGGCGGCGGCGCGGCGCATGTCTCGCACGTCATCCTTGGCGGTACACCCAACCACGGTGTGTTTGCACTGCCGGGCGTCCAGCCGGAGAACGAGTTCAACGGTGCCGCCCGCTACCTCACCGCACTCAATCGCGGATCCGAGGTGGTGCCAGGCGTCGGCTTTCTCACCATCCGCTCGGATGGCAACGACAAGTTCGCGCAGTCCGACGGCACGGGGCTCGGCATGCCGGGGACGCGCACCAACGTGGACGCGACAGGACCGGCGCTCCGGGGCGCGCAGGACGTCGTGCTGCCCGACGCCGATCACCGCGAGGTCGCCTTCGCGCCGGCGTCCTTCCGCGCACAGTACACGTTCATCACAGGCCGGGCGCCCCAGACGCTGTCGATCGTCGCCGACTCCGTCGCGGTGCTGGATGGGATGATCAGCGCCAACGCGAACGGCGGACCGAGCAACCTGCCGCTGGCCGGCGCCACGGTCACCGTGCACGAACTGGACGCCGAGACCGGCGCACGCACCGGCGACGCCGTCCATCGGCAGGTCAGCGGCGTGAACGGACGCTGGGGTCCGTTTCGCGCCCGGCCCAGCGCGACGTACGAGTTCGAGATCGTGCCCCGTGATAGCGCCGTCATCCTCGATGTCTTCCGCCCGGCATTTACCCGAAGCAGCCGTTATGTCAATTTTCGGCTTCCCGGTACGCCGGTGGCGCGACGGGACAGCAGCAGTGTGATGATCGCCCGTCCGCGCGGCTACATCGCGGCCGATCGCGACACGGTGACGTTCGACGGCGCACCGGCGGCGGGTGTGCCGCGCGGCGTGCCGACCGTCGACCGGGCGATCAAGTGGTTTGTGGGAACGGAGCCGCGCAGCGTTCGCACACGGCTCAACAGCGAGACCATCGTGGTGCGACTGGTGCCGGGAGATCCGCGCCGCCTTGTACTGGCGGAGTTCAACCACGAGTAGCGACTCGTCCGTGTCCGCCGGCCCGGGGAGTCGACCCGATTGACCGATCGACTGTGCCGCTCGTCCGTGAGGAAGTGCTCCTGCTTCGCTGCCCAATGCGTCTCACATCCCGACATGCCACAACTTGATCGTGTATTGCCGCGCCTCGACGGCGGCGCCGCCAGTGAAGTCGTGCTCGAGGCGGACGCGCCGCTCCGCTGTCGGACCGCAAGCGGCATGCAGGCGCTGTCGCAGCAAGTGCTGACGCGTCCGCAGGTGCTCGCGCTGGTCGCGGAGGTGGCGTCACCGACCGATCGGGCTGGCGTCGCCAGAGGCGTTGGCATCGCGCTCGACTACGCGCTCAACGGCCAGCGGTACGCGTTCCGACAGGATGCCGACGCGCAGGTGTTGCGAATCGTCGTGCGTCGCGCCGAGCCTGCGGCGGTTGGCGATGGATCGGTCGCTGCCGCGGCGCGTGCGTCAGACGCCACCGCGGACCCCGATGCCGACGCGCCAGCGCCTGCGCGCGTCTGGCGTCGTCGTGCCAGCGATCGTTCACTGGGCCCCTTCGCATCAGCGGAAGCGGCGCGTGAGGCGATGGAGCGGCTGCTGCGCCTGCAGGTGGAACGTGGTGCGGCCGACCTGCATCTGCGTATCGGCGAGCCGCCGATCCTGCGCACGGGCGGTGATCTGGTACGCGTGGAGCAGGACGCGGTACTCGAAGAACACACGCTGACGGCGATGCTCTGGTCGATCATGCCGGACAAGAACGCGACGGAGTTCGACGCACAGTGGGACACCGATTTCGCGCACGAAATCGCCGGCGTGTCACGATTCCGCGTGAACGTCTTCAAGGATCGGAACGGCGTCGCGTCGGTAACGCGGACGATCGCCAGCAAGACCGTGACGGTCGAAGAGATGGGCGTGACCGCCGAAGTGCAGCAACTGTGCAACCTGACCAAGGGGCTCGTGCTGGTCACCGGTCCGACCGGCTCGGGCAAGTCCACCACGCTGTGCGCACTGATCGATCTCGTGAACCGGTCGCGTCAGGACCACATCATCACGATCGAAGACCCGATCGAGTTCGTCCACACCAGCAAGAAATGCCTGATCACGCAGCGGCAGGTTGGCGTGCACACGCAATCGTTCAAGAGCGCTCTGCGTGCCGCGCTGCGTGAAGATCCGGACATCATCATGGTGGGCGAGTTGCGCGACCTGGAAACCATCGCCATCGCGCTGGAGACGGCGGAGACGGGACACCTGGTGTTCGGCACGTTGCACACGTCCACGGCCGCGTCCACGATCAATCGAATCGTGGACCAGTTCCCCGCCGACCGACAGGATCAGATCAAGGTGATGCTGGCCGAGTCGCTCAAGGGCGTCGTGTCGCAGACGCTTTGTCGCAAGATCGGTGGCGGTCGAGTCGCGGCGCGTGAAATCCTGCTGGTCAACAAGGCGGTCAGTTCCATGATCCGCGAAGGCAAGACGGTCCAGATCAACAATATCATTCAGACGCAGAAGAAGCTCGGCATGGAGACGCTCAATGACGCGCTGCTCACGCTCGTAAAGTCCGGTCAGGTGGAGGCGGTCGAGGCGTACAACAAGTCGGTGGAAAAGAAGGACATGGCGCTTAAGCTGCGAGCGCTGGGCCACGACATGTCGGCGTACGCAAGCGACGAGTAACGCGGGCTCAGATCGTGGCCGGGTGGTTCCTGCTGCCGTCGTGCTGCGCCGCTTGGCTATCTCATCGGCAGCGAGGTATCCGAGGCGTTTGGACGCGTGCCATGACGTGACGGACGAGGGGCAATTGGGATTCCAAGGCGGCCGCGGTGCTTTCGGTTCGCGCGAACACGCCACAAGTTGACTACGCAAGCACAGCCAATGACCCAGTGAGCCCTCCAGCCCGCCTTTCCATGCCCACCTTTCGATACTACTCGCGCCTCGGCGCGATGGTTGTCCTGGCCGCGTCGTCCGTCTCCGCGCAGACGAAATCGGCGCCTCGACCGGTCCGTCAAGCCGCAGCCAAAGCGCCGCCCGTGGTGCTCATCGAAGCCATGGACTTCGCGTTCAAGGTGCCGACAACCGCACCGGCCGGATTGGTTACCGTACGTCTCAAGAATACCGGGAAGGCGCTGCACCACGTGCAGTTGGCGCGCATGAATCCCGGGCAGACGTTGGCCGAATTCATGACACAGATCCGCAAACAGCCGGGCTCGGTGAACTGGCGCGAGAGCGAGGGCGGGCCGACGTCGGCGATTGGCGGTCAGGTGCTCGAGGTGCAGATGATTCTCGCGCCGGGCACCTACGCGGTGTGGTGCTGGATCCCCTCGGAGGACGGATCGCCGCACTACATGAAAGGGATGTACAGCAAGCTCGAAGTACCGCTAGCGAGCGTATCGCGCCTGCCGGTCCCCAAAGGCGATGTGAAGGTCACGCTCTCCGACTACGACTACGCGATCAGCAACCCGCCAGCGGCCGGCATCCAGACCTGGCGATTCGAGAACCTCGGTCCACAATCGCATGAGGTGACACTGGTCAAGCTGACGCGTGGCAAGACCGCACTCGACGTGGTGAAGTGGTATGAGGACGGTCAGCGCGGCGAAGCGCCGGGACGCATGGTCGGCGGTACATCGTCCATCGCGCCCGGACGCGCGGTCACATCCACGTTCGATCTCGGACCCGGCGAATACGCGCTGCTCTGTTTCACGCCGGAGCACCTCAACGGCACCGGCAAACCGCACGCCGACATGGGCATGATGAAGACGATCACGGTGCAGTAGGTCGCCAGACGCCGCACGGGCTCGCCGTCAGCTGTGCCGCGCACGCTCCGCAAACACTAGCGTTCGTTCGGCCGTGTAGTACCACCACCTGTGCGGCGGTGCGCCCTCCATAAACCGTACCGTCGCCACCAACACATCGGCGACACACGGATCCTGACGCGACGCGGTCAACTCGCACAGGCGATCGTAGAGGCGGTACGGATCCTGGCCGATCAGTTCGGCCGGCGTGGCGAAGCCGAGGAGCCGGAAGTCGTCGGCGGTGGCCGGACCGACATTGGGCAGCGCTTCGAACTCGGTGATGCTCGTCCGGTCGGTCGGGAAATTTCGTTTGGCCACCTCTCATGCAACGACGAAGGGCCGCCGCGGTCAAGCCGCGACGGCCCTTTTGTCCTGTGCCAGCTCGGGACGATACCCGAACCGGAACCCGAATTACCGGGCGACGATCAGGAGACCGCTTGCCCAGGCCGAGCCGGCAAAGGGACGGGATTTTGACAATTGATCACCTCCTGAAAAAAAGAGTGGGACATCGGGCGAACACCGAAATCCAGCAGGTCCGGCAACATCACAGGCAACGGCTACTGCACCAGCTACACACGGCGCTCCTCCGCGAGTCCCAACAGACTAGGTCGCTCCACGGCACAATGCAAGTGAGGAGTTCCGACAGCGACGTGGCGTCGTGTGATTTGTGCCACACGGACGGCGCTGGTCTTGCAGTAGTGGTGATTGATCGACGGCAGCGCACGTTCCGGCTGAAGCCGAGATGATCGGAAAGAGATCCGGTTCGACTCAGGCAGCGTAGACCTTCCGTCGTGCACTCGACAATCCCCCAACAAGCCGCCATCGCGCGGAAGGATCCCATGATTGATCACCTCCCCCCTGAGCCCGCGCCACCGCGTCGTTCGCACGGACGTCGCACGATGTTGCTTGCCGGCGCAGTCGGGCTCGTTGCCCTCGGCGTGACCACGGCCATACGGGCGTCAGACCATCAGGATACGCCTGAAGTCGAGCTCAGTCCGCGTCTGGACCTCAACGACGTGTGGGCGTTTCCAGGGTCGAGCGATTCACGGATCGTTCTCGCCATCACGCTCTCCTCTCCGCTGACACCGTCGACCACTGCCGCCGCGCGCTTCGACCCGAACGCGCTTTACCAGATCAAGGTCGACAACAACGGCGACGCGCGCGAGGATCTCGTCTTTCAGGTGATCTTCGATGACTCGACCAACGCGCAAGGCCAGGTCGTCGGTGCACAAAAGGTCAGCATCCTCGGACCGATCGCGCCGCGCGATACCGGTGCCGACAACCGCCTCGCTGCAGCGACGCCAACCCTCACCGGGGCGCTCGGCACGACGTTCGGCTCTGCGACAGCGATGCAAGTGTTCGCCGGTCCGCGTGACGATCCGTTCTATATCGATCTCGAGCAGTTCTTCCGCATCGTGCCGGACCGTCGCCCATCACGTGGCCCGGCTGCGGCGCTCGGTCCGATGGCGTCTGCATCGGCGTTCCGCGTGGGGTGTCCGAGCGGAACCCCGCCGGCGACCTCAGCGCCCTTCGATGGAACGCGCGGTTGCGCCGTGGACTTCCTGCGCGGCTTCAACGCGTTGGCGATCGTGATCGAATTGCCTGAGAGTGCGCTCCGCGGAACCGCTCCAGAAGGGCGGATCGGCGTGTGGGCGACGATCAGCCGCTGACCATTCACTTACTCATCGGATAACCACTCATGTCCATCCAGCCTCAAATGCGTAAGCAGGCGGTCCTTGCCGTAATGGCGCTCGCGACGATCGCCGGCTCGCTCGTCGCCTGTACAGATACGGAAACGATCACGCAGACGGTCTTTCGGACCGATACGCTGCGTCGCACCGATACTCTGCGCATCACGACCACCGTGCGCGACACGATCCGCTTCGGCAACACAACCGTTCGCTTCAACCAGATCGAGCGCCTCGCCAATCCTCTCGTCAGCGAAGTGTTCATCGAAAAGCGGGAGCACGGTCACTTTAACACGAGCATCCCGGTCGAGGACCGCGGGCAGTTCGCCGACGACATCGTCACGTTCGTACGCAACGTGGCGGGCCGTACGCCGGGTGTGGCCGACGCCATTGCCGCGACGCTCGTCGGCGATTTCGCGCGTGGCAGCGGTGCAACGGCTGGCGGGGACCTGCTCATCGTGTTCATGGATCGCGCAGCCGGCGTGACGGCGACGATCGCCAACGATCCGGCGACTGCTGCTGGCAACGTCGTCGGCTGGCTCACCTATCTTCCGGTCCCACCGCTGGCCGGTGCGATGGGATACGGCGGTCGCAAGCTCCGCGGTGACGACACCGTCGACAAGGGCCTTCTCGTCACGTTTGGCCCGCTGCTGGATGCGAACAACGTGTCGCCGGGGCTCGCGACGGACAACGTCCCCGCCAACGACGGTACGGTTCTCAACACGTTTCCGTATCTGCCGGTGCCTAACGCCGCCCCAACGCTGTTCAGCAGCATCAGGTAACTGCTCGCGGAGGACGGGGCAGGCCTCCCGTCCTCCGCAGCCTTCTTTCCCGTCAGCATACCCAAGACAATGTCGATTTTTAGCTCGCGTCCGGTGCAGATCTCGCTCGTTGCCGTTGTCGCGGCTGCGGCACTTCTGGGCTATGCAGCGGTCCGACCCGCGGTCGTCGCCTCGAACGACACCGGTCTGTCGGACTCGCCGATCGCGCTCGAAGCCGCCCTGCGCGCTGAAGACATCGCCCTCTTCGAGCGCCGGTCCCTTGAAGACCCATTCGGCGCATCCGACCGCGCGCGACTCGCGACACTATTTCTGCAGCGTGCGCGTGAAACCGGAAATGTCGAAGATTACCGGCGCGCCGAAACGAAGGCTCGTGAGTCGTTGGGACTGCGCACCGAGCGCAACGGCGGAGCGCGTCTCGCCCTCGCGTCCAGCCTTCTGGCCATGCATCGCTTTCCCGAGGCGCGGGATGCCGCCACCGAGCTGCTGGCCGCCGACGAGGACAAGCCTGCCTCGCGTGCGCTGCTCGGCGAAATCGAGCTCGAGATGGGCGACTACGACCGCGCACGGGTGACCTTCGACAAGCTCTGGCAATGGCGCGCAAACCTTGCCGTATCCCCGCGTCTTGCGCGCTGGGCTGAGCTCACCGGCAAGACCGGTGTAGCGCGGAGCATCCTGCGTGCAGCGCGGGAGCAGGCCGATGCACGCGGCGACCTGCCACGTGAGCAGGTGGCCTGGTTTCATCTGCGCGTAGCCGATTTCGAGCTGCGTCGCGGCAGCCTGACGGAGGCCTCCCTCGCAATCCGCGACGGCCTCGCCATCGATGCGCAGGATCCACGTCTGCTATCGGTAGCGGCGCGCCTCGCAGCACTGCGTGGCGACTGGCCGGAGGTGCTGACGCTGGGACAGCGCATTGGTGACCGCGCCGATCTCGCCACGATAGCACTCATGGGTGACGCACATCTTGCAACCGGCGACAGCGCGCGAGCGGAGCAACAGTTTCGTGCCGTCGAAGCCTCGGCCGCCGCGAATCCGGAGCCGTTCAATCGGCAGTGGACGCTGTTCCGTCTGGAACACGCGCGTGCTCTGCCAGCGACACTTGCCCTGCTGCAGGACGAGATCCGAACACGCCGCGATGTGTACGGGTACGACCAGCTGGCGTGGGCGCTGCACCTGACGGGAGACCACATCGCGGCGCGTGCGGCCGCTGAGCAGGCGATGCGGCTGGGCACGCCAGATGCAACGCTCTACTATCATCGTGGCATGATCGAACGCGCCTTGGGCAATGGGGACGGCGCACGTGTCCACCTGCAACGTGCGCTGGCGCTCAATCCGCGGTTTCATCCCGTCCATGCCAACCGCGCCCGCCGCGAACTGCAGGCGATCAGCGTGCGCTCAGCGCGAGCTGACGGAGCGCACCAGCGTCTGAGCCGCTGAAGGTGACCGATGTCGGGCCTGCTGAATCGAGAGTGCCCTCGCGAGCGCGATGCGGATGAAGCAGGCATTCGTTGCACGGTCGAACAGCGTGGGCCGCGCCGTGTGGAGCTACGGTCGGATGATGTCGACTCGCTCAGCGCGTTTTGCGATGGCGGCCTTCGAGAAGGGGAGCGGCGCATACAGCGCCTGCGTCCACGGCGCGAAGAGGTCGCGGTAATGCGGGCTGCGCGGATCGCCACTCTGTCCTGGCGTGTTGGTGACCGTCGCACGTTCCCAATCGGCGAGATCCATCACTACGCGCAGACTCGCGCCGGCCGTCTGGTTGTCTCCGTTTCCCGTGGCGTTGAGCGTGTTCGCATATCCGCCGCGAGCGACAGGTCCGGGTGAGAGCCAACGGCGCAGGCTGTCGTGCACCACGGCATCGAGCGGGTGCGCAATGCGTACGTGATGAAACTGCGACTGCCCGTACTGCCACCGTGCCACGTCCGGTCCGAACTTCGCGCGGAGCTCCGTCACCGCATCGGTAAACGAGCGGCGCAGCAACGAGTCACGCACGGCGAGCGGATTGGCCCCGAGCACCGAGTCGGGAGACGTCATCCACTCCACGACGCGCGTGAGTGGTACCGTGCGCAGCGCGCGGGCCTTGTCCGGCAGCGCCGTTTGCGCGACGGCACGTGACAGCATGCGCTCCCATATCGCATACACGCCGCCGCCAATCGAATTGGCTGACAGCTCGCCGTTCCAGGCGAGCAACGTGTCGCGTGCCGCCTGGGCCAGCGCGCCGGCGATGTCGGCGGTTCGCAGCAGCTGCACCAGCGCGCGGGCAACCATCGATGTCTCGTCATGCTGCAGGCGCTGCGACGTGGCGACATCGCCGCGGCTGGTGGTGTCCAGCACTTCGGTGAGCCGCTGAATGCGCCATGGTTCCGCCCACGAGCGCGCCACGGCATCGTTGTGCGCGTAATTCGCTGGCACGTTCAGCGCGTTGGCGGTGCCGAAGTACGTGATCTGTGGTGACGAGGCGTGTGGGAGATCCGCGATGGGGAGATACCCCGACCACTCGAAGCGTCCGTCGCCCGGCACGGGCACGAGGCCATCCCACGTCGTGCGCACGGGTGCGATCCCGGCCGTCTGCCAGCCGATGGTGCCCGACGTGTCGCCCCACACCCAATTGAGCGTCGGCATGTGGGCGTACGACAGCGCGGCGCGGAATTCGCGCCAGGTGCGCGCTTGATCGATGCGGAGACTGGCCAGATACGGCGCACCACCCGCCTCCGCCCATGCCGCACGCAACGCCACCGCCACGTGCTTCGCCGTGTCCTCGAACACCACCGGACCATGTCGGGTGAAGCGCAGCGTCACCGACACCGGCGCACCGCCACGCACCCGGATGGTGTCGATCTCCTCGCGCATGCGCAGCGTCGTGCCGTTGTGCTGATACCCCCGCGTGTCGTTGCGCTGCGTGTCGTAGCTGTACAGGTCCTCCGTGTCGATACCGAAGATCGTAAGCCCCCATGCGCCATGCTCGTTGTGCCCGATGGCCACGCCGGGGATGCCGGGCTCGCCGCCGCCGATGACATTCCACCCCGGCGCGCGCAGATGGACGAGATAGCGCAGGGAGGGCGTGGTGATGGTCCGGTGCGGGTCGTTGGCGACGATCGGACTCCCCGACGCCGTTTTGCTCCCCGCAATCACCCAGTTGTTGCTCTGCCACGGATCGTCGGCGCCCGCTGACGACCCGGCAATATCCTCAGCCGCCGCCGACTGCGCATCGCGCACGGACTCACCGCCGGTGCCGGGCCGTCCACCCGTGGCGCGGACACTCGCCAGTACTTCGTCTACCCGGAAAGCCGGTGCGTTCTTGAACGCGTCGTACACCGAGAGCAACGCGCTGTCGTCTGTGGCATCGAGCAGCCGCGTGATCGCGGAGTCGATCGCGACTCGCGCCGGTCCCGGTTCGTAGCTCCGACGTCGCAGCACGGCCGCCTCGCCGATGGCGCGCACCGCACGCGCGGTGGCGGCTTCGTCGCGCGCATTGGAGGCCAGCGCGTTGTGGCGCGAGACGACCACCGCCGGCGTCCACAATCCGGGCGTGATGCCGAGCCATCGCAGTTCCACGGGCAGCAGGGAGGAGTCACGCTGGACCTGCCGCACGTACGCGTTCACGCCGTCGGCGAACGCGCCGATGATCGTCACGCCGCGGGGATGATAGTGCGTCAGCTCCTTCGTCATGTCGCCGCGATAGCGCAGCAGTCGCGCAGCGCGATCGCGCGCGACCCAGCGCGGGCCCAGCGCTTCTGCCATCGTGCCGGTTGCCTGTCGCCGCCACACTTCCAGCTGGAAGAGACGGTCGCGCGCCGCGCTGTACCCCTGCGCGAAAAACAGATCATGCTCATTCCGCGCATCGATATGCACGATCCCCGCCGAATCGCGCGTCAGTTGTACGGGCGCGCGGAGGCCGGGGACTTGCAGATCGTTCGAGAAAACGGGACCGCGGGGCCGTGCCGCTGTGCCCTGCGCCCGCAGTTCACCGGCAGTCGCGAGCGTGAGTGCGAGGGCCAACACTGTTCCACCTGCACGCAGCATGTCACGTCTCATGGGTCGCTCCCGCAGAGTGGTTGTCGTACGCGATGGCAAATGCGCGCACGATGTCGGCGACTGGGACGATCGCGTGGATCTCATCGACACTGCGACCGGCCTGCCAGTAGTCCTGAGTGGCGCCGTCCACGCTCGAGCGCTTGAGCTGTCGCAACGAACGCAACCCGTAAAAGGTGCGGATCCAATGTTTCGTTTTACGTCCGCGAAAAAGCCAACGCGAGAATGGACCAACGGTCGTGCCCAGCTTTTCCACGTACGGCGTGCGGATGACCGAAACCGGCACGCCGGTGAGCCGCTCCGTCAGCACGATGTCGGCCGACGTCGCGGCCACGATCGCCTGCTTGTACGCCGCGTCGGAATTGCACTCGGTGGTCGCGATGAATCGCGTGCCCAGCTGCACGCCCTCGTACCCCATCGCCAGCAGTTCGCGAAAGCGGGAAGCGTCGCCAACGCCGCCCGCCGCAATCACGGGGAGGTTCAAGTCGCGCACCTCATCGAGCAACTGCAGCGGGGAGCGCGATCCGGTGTGTCCACCGGCCTCGCGATTGACGGCGATCAATCCGTCCACGCCACCATCGCGCGCTTTGATCGCCCACTTTCGTTCGGTGATATCGTGATAGACCACCCCTCCGGCCGCATGCACGCGATCCACCACCCAGCGCGGATTCCCCAGCGACGTGAGAAAGAAGCGCACCCCTTCTTCCAGCGCGATCTCCACCCAGCGCATCATGCGATTGTGATACGTCGTGCTGGAGGCTTCGATCAGCGCATTGAGTCCGATCGGCTTCCCGTCCGCCAGTCGGTGGCTCAACCGCAAGCCTGCGCGGTAGTCATGCCCGTGTACATAGGTAAGTGAAATGGGCTGCACGATGCCCAGCGCGCCCGCTCGACTGACGGCGCCGACCAGTTCCGGATTGCTGCACGGATACATTGGACCGCAAATGAGCGGCAGCTCGATGCGCGCATGTCGGATCAGCGCCGTGCCGGTCGTCACAGCCCTATCGACGAGGCCGGTCACCGGCGCACCAGCCCGTCGGTGCGCGTCGCGTCGGCGGGTGCTGCCGGCGACACCGCGACCGCCGCTGACGGCGACAGGCGCCAGTGCACGATGCACCTCGCCACCACATCACCTGCCGCGTCGGCGATTTCGCACGTCACGTCGTGCGTGATCGGCTTGGACACCGCGGACGGCGCGTGCGCCGCACTCGTCGCGACGAGCGTGCCGCGCGCTTTCTTGACATACTCGATCGACAGACCGGTGACGATGCCGCGCACACCATCCGGCAGCGCCGTCAGCAGCGCCACGCCGCTCGTCATCTCGGCCAGATTGACCAACGCAACGGCGTGAATGGAGGCGAGGTGGTTGCGGATCGCACGGCGGTCGCGGAGCTCGACGCGCGCGTAACCCGGACGGATCTCCGTGAATACGCCGCCTATCGTACCGGTATACGGTGCGGTGCGGCCGACGACCCAGGTGAAAAGCCGATTGCCCAGCGGCAGCCGTGACAGGCGGCCCCACTGCAGCAGCAATTGTCGTCCAGGCGATGGATTGGCGCGCGCCATGCAGAAGCTCGGGCGAGGGAAGGGAGCGCACGCCGCCGCCCCCGCGACCGGGAACGTGACGGTGTCCGCCCCGGTTACCTTACCATCCGCACCCGCCGGTTGCCAATCGAACGAACCCGCGAAAGACTCCTCGCATGATCGTGCTCATCACCGGAGCCACCGGCTACATTGGCGGACGCCTCACCTCGCGCCTCGTCGAGCGCGGCGTGAACGTGCGGTTGCTCGTGCGCGACGCGCGCCGCATTCGCGGGCGGTGGTGGGAGCACGAAGTGGACGTCGTCACCGGCGACCTGTTCGACGCGCAGTCGCTGGAGCGGGCGCTCGAGGGCGTGGACCAGGCGTATTACCTCGTGCACTCCATGACGGACGCGGACGATTTTGCGGAGCGGGACCGCATCGCCGCGCGCAACTTCGTGCACGCCGGGCGCCAGTTGCGGCATTGCATCTACCTGGGCGGCTTGGTGCCGGAGGCGGTGGATGTGTCGCGGCATTTGCAAAGTCGTGGCGAAACCGGGGCGATTCTGCGCGGTGGGCTCCCCACCACCGAATTCCGCGCCGGTCCCATCGTAGGCTCCGGCTCTGCATCGTTTGAAATGGTGCGTTATCTGACCGAGCGATTGCCGTTCATGGTGGCGCCCAAGTGGATCGTCAACGAAGTGCAGCCGATCGCGGTGCGTGACGTCCTCACGTATCTCATGGCCGCGCGCGATCTGACGCCGAGCGGGATCGTGGAGATCGGCGGAGCGGATCGGTTGAGTTTTCGCGACATGCTGCACGGGTATGCAGCGGTGCGCGGACTGCGTCGCACGATCGTCCCCATACCGGTGTTGGCTCCGGCATTAGCGGCACTCTGGATTGATCGCATCACGCCCATACCGCGCCGGCTGGCGGAACCGCTCGTGGAGGGGATTGCGCATTCCGTACTGGCCGACACCAGCAAGGCGCACACGCTGTTTCCGGACATTCGGCCGATGCACTACAAGACCGCGGTCGAGCGGGCACTGGCGCGCATGAGCGAGCACGCCGTCGAGTCGCGCTGGAGCGACGCGCTGGGCGATGGGGCGTCGTACGAGTTGCGCGACCGGGAAGGAGTGCTCGAGGAAACGCGTTCCATTTACGTGGAAGCGCAGGCCGATCAGGTTTTCCGCGCCTTCTGCCGGTTGGGGGGCGACCAGGGGTGGTTAGTGTACAACGTGCTCTGGCGAATTCGTGGCTTTCTCGACCGACTGGTGGGGGGGCCGGGACTCCGCCGTGGACGACGAGACCCGGCGTGGTTGTATCTTGGGGAAGCGGTCGATTTCTGGCGGGTCGAGCTGGTCGAGCGGCCGCGCATCTTGCGACTGCGGGCGGAGATGAAAGTCCCCGGTCACGCTTGGCTGCAGTTCACGGCCGTGCCGGAAGGGAGTGGCACCCGCCTCATTCAAACCGCGCTCTTCGCACCGCGCGGACTGTTCGGACTCTTGTACTGGTACGCGATGTTTCCTGCTCACCTCTTCATTTTCGGCGATATGGCCAAGGCCGTAGCACGATTGGCGCTGTCAGAACCGGTGACCGCCATCGAACCCCGGCTCGGCGCGACGGCATGAGCGTGGACCTCCTTGGTGTCGTCGATCCGTTGCGACTCGCCGGCCTCACACTGCTGGGCGTCCAGGTCGTCGCGTTGCTGTTGCTGCTCTCCCGGTTGATGCCCGGTCGTACCCGTCGCCCACCCGTGGAGCCGCTGCTCACACCCCGGCGCGACACGACCGTCACTGTCATCGTCGCCACGCTCAACGAAGCCAAACGCATCGGGCCCTGTCTCGACGGCCTGATGGCGCAAACGGAGCCGATGCTCGAAGTGCTGGTCGTGGACAGTCGCTCCACCGACGGCACCCGCGAGTTGGTCGAGGCCGCGGCCGCCCGCGATCCCCGCATCCGTCTCATGACCGATGAACCCCTGCCGGAAGGGTGGGTGGGCAAAGTCTGGGCGCTCGAGACGGGCTTGCGCCACGCCCGCGGTGCATGGGTGCTCGGCATCGATGCGGACACCGTGCCCGCGCCGGGCTTGGTGGGTGCGGTGGTCTCGGCGATGGAAACCGACGCATACGACGTCGCGTCCTTCGCCCCGCGCTTCATGAGTCAGAGTGCCGGCGAGCGCTTCGTGCAGCCCGCCATGCTGGTCACGCTCGTCTATCGCTGTGGTGCGGCGGGTGCCACACAGCCGCCCCCCGATCGGGTACTGGCCAACGGCCAGTGCTTCATGGCGCGTCGTGCCCTGCTCGAGCAGCACGGCGGATATGCGCCCGCGCGCGCCTCCTTTTGCGACGATGTCACGCTCGCCCGCCATCTCGCGGCGCGCGGTGCCCGCGTGGGATTTCTCGACGGGTCGCACATCATCTCGGTACGCTCGTATTCGTCGCTGAGCGAGATGTGGCGCGAGTGGGGACGCAGCTTCGATCTCAAGGATGCCACCCCGATGTGGCGGCGCTGGGTCGACGTGGCACTCGTCTGGTCGACGCAGGCGCTCCCGATCCCCATGCTGCTGCTCTGTGCCGTGCTGATCGCCGCGCGGCCGGCGGTCGCCCCGGACGACCCGCAACTCATGCTGCTGCAGGCGCTGGCGCTGGTCAACGCGTCGGCGTTGAGCGTACGGCTGATGCTGCTGGTCGCGCTGCGCGGCTGCTACGCCGAGCGCGGGGTGTCGTTCTGGTGCTCGTGGCTGGCGGACATTCCGGCGGCGTGGCGGCTCACGCAGAGTACGGCGCGCGTACCGCGGAGCTGGCGCGGCCGGAGGTACAGCGGTTTCGCGGTGGGCGAGTCCTGAGCGATCGCCGTCGCAGCAGCCGCGCCGGCCACAGCCGCGCGCCGGCCACAGCCGCGCCGGGAGCGCCGCCGTTCGTCTACCGCTCGAGCACGGTCAGCATGTCGCGCGCGAAGGCCGGCAAATCACTGGGCACGCGCGCGCTGACGATGTTGCCGTCGATGACCGACGGCTGATCGACCCAGATCGCGCCGGCGTTGATCACGTCGTCGCGGATGCCGACCGTGGACGTGAGAGTCCGACCGCGCACGATACCCGCGGAAATGAGGATCCATGCTCCGTGGCAGATGGTCGCCACGAGGCCGCCCGCCTCGTGCACCGTGCGCACCAGCGCCAGCACGGCGGGATCGCGACGGAGCTTGTCCGGTGCCCAGCCGCCGGGCGCCAGCACGCCGCACAGCGACGTCGGGTCGACGTCCTGTACCGGACGGTCCATCACCGCAGGGTAGCCCCATTTGCCGCGGTACTTCGTCTCGCCCATTCCCACCAGCGGGGTGTCGTAGCCGGCCTCTTCGAGGCGCAGCTTGGGATACCAGACCTCGAGGTCTTCGTACTCGGGGCCGACGAGGATCGCGATCGTGCCTTTGGTCATGACAGTTCCCGGTTGCGGTGGAAGAACGGTGTAACGCAACTGCACCACTGTCCAGCATGCCGCAGACGCTTAGAATGCAATTGTTGCGCCCCGCGCCGCCGACCCGCCGTCCGCGCTCGCCCAACCACTCCTCTCCACGGATAAGACGGAGCGACATGAAACTGATCATCGCGATCATCCGGCCGGAGAAACTGGCCGACGTCAAGCGGGCCCTCTTTCAGGAAGGGGTGACGGGCATGACTCTCTCCCGCGTCAGCGGTCATGGCGGTGAACGCGATGTCGTTCAGCGATATCGCGGCGACACAGTGGTGATGGAGTTCCACGAGAAGGTCCGGATCGAGTTGGCCTGCTCGGAGGAGTTCGTGGAGCGCAGCGTGCAGGCAATCTGCCAGGCGGCGCGCACGGGTGATGTCGGCGACGGCAAGATCTTTGTCCTGCCGCTCGATCATACCGTGCGCATCCGCACCGGTGAACGCGACAATCAGGCGCTGACCGCCGTCAACGCCGATGAAGTCATGCGCAAGACACAGCTTGAAATGCCCGTGCCGAATCTGGAGGAGCTTCGATGATCGGTACCTGGGTCAGGGCCACAACGGCGATCGCTCTCAGTGCAACGATCGACGCGATGCCGTTCTGGCCACTCCTGCAGGCCGCCGAGCCGGTGCCGTTGTCGCCGGGCGACACGGCGTGGGTGCTGATGAGCACTGCGCTGGTGCTCCTCATGGTGCCGGGGCTCGCCTTCTTCTACGGCGGACTTGTTCGCAGCAAGAGCGCGCTGAATACGATGCTCATGAGTCTTGGCGCGCTTGCCGTGGTCACGGTGCAGTGGGTGCTGTTCGGTTACAGCCTCGCCTTCGGTCCCGGCACGAGCTGGATCGGCGGCTTCGACTGGATTGGTTTCCGTGGGGTGACGGCAACGGCCAACCCGACCTACGCCGCCGCGCTGCCGCACGTGCTCTTCGCGGCCTTTCAGGCCATGTTCGCCGGTATCACTGTCGCGCTCTTCTCCGGCGCGATCATCGATCGCATGCGTTACATCGGGTATCTCGTATTCGGCGTGCTCTGGACCACGCTCATCTACGATCCGCTGGCGCACTGGGTCTGGGGCGATGGCGGCTGGCTGCGTACACTCGGCGCGCTCGACTTCGCCGGTGGTACCGTGGTGCACATCAGTGCCGGGATCACGGCCGTCGTGCTGGCGCTGGTGCTTGGACCGCGTCGCGATTTCAAGCGCGTACCCAACGTGCCGCATAACGTGCCGTTCACGCTCCTCGGCGCGGGATTGCTGTGGTTTGGATGGTTCGGCTTCAATGCCGGCTCCGCGCTGGCTGCGGACGGCATCGCGGCGAATGCGTTTGTCACCACACACGTCGCGGCTGCAGCGGCGTTGGTGTCGTGGATGGCCGTCGAGGCCATGAAGAACGGTCGCGCCACGGCGGTTGGCGCGGCGACCGGTGCCGTGGTCGGCCTGGTGGCGATCACACCCGCTGCCGGTTTCGTCTCGCCATTGTCGGCAATCGCCATCGGCGCGCTCGCGGCTCCCTGTTCGTTCTTTGCGCTGAACTACCGGGCTACGACGCGTCTGGACGACACGCTCGACGTGTTCGCGTGCCATGGTGTGGCTGGCATCGTGGGCGCGCTGCTGACGGGCGTGTTTGCGACCAGGACCGTCAATCCGAATGGTGCCGATGGACTGTTGGCGGGGAATCCGTCGCTGCTGGGCGTGCAGCTGATCGCGGTGGTCGCCACCATCGCGTTCGTGGCGGTGGGGACGCTCGGCATCGTATCAGCACTGCAGCTGGTGCTGCCGCTCCGGATTCCGGTGGACGCCGAGGTCTCGGGGATCGACATCAGCGAGCATGGCGAGGAAGCCTACCACGGCAGCGATCTCAGCGACCTGACGGGGCGCACCTCGTCGATCGGCGATGCGGTGGCCATTCCGGCGAGCGAGATGTACGGCGCGGTGATTCCGCGGCAGGCATAGCCGGCGCACCGTTGCCACGAAAACGGGGGCGATCGTGATGATCGCCCCCGTTTTGCATCGTTCCGCCGGTCACGCCTTGCGAAACCTGTCCTGTGCCCACGTCATCGGAATCATGAACAACGGCGACAGGAACAACCCCAGCAGGACGTTGATCCAGATGAGCGCCATGTAGTAGGCGGTCATGCCCAGTGAGGCCCAGATGGTGCCGAACGTTCCGTGCGATTCCACAGCGAGTCTCCGGAGTACGTGGTGCAGACAAGATCCCGACGCATTGTAGCGATGTCGCCGACCGGAAGGTAGGGGCCGAGCATGGATTCGCCGAGCTGCCTGCGCTGGTGCGAGATCCGGCACCGGATCCGGCATCGGATGTAGGGCCGGTGGTTGACGCGCACGTGACGCGGGGTGATTTGTCCCGTATGAGCACGCGCGCGCACCACCCGACCGTTTCGTGACACACGACGCGCGGCAGCGCGCCGCCGAGTCCATGTGGGCACCGACGTCGAAGCCCAACGCCTTCCGCGATACGCCGGACGAAGTGGCGTCTGCCGACGAAATCCCCACGGCGACATTGCTGCGCGCCTCCTTGGAGGTCGCGTTGCATATCGCGGAAGGCCCGCTGGTGCTCGCTGTGTCGGGCGGGCGCGATTCGATGGCGCTGTTGCATGCGATGGCGCGCTGGGCACCGCACCGTCTGGCCGCCGTCGCGACGTACGATCACGCCACCGGCGGCTACGCCACCGATGCGGCGGCGTTGGTCGCGGCGGAAGGGCGGAAGCTCGGTCTCACCGTCGTGCGTGAGCGTGCCCGGGTGCCGGGCGAGACCGAAGCGGCATGGCGCAGCGCACGGTGGGGCTTTCTGCATCGGGTCGCGCGGGCATACAAGGCGCGGGTGGCGACGGCGCATACGCGCGACGATCAGGTGGAAACCGTGGTCATGCGGCTGTTGCGCGGATCGGGCGCGCGCGGACTGGCGGCGCTGGCCGCGCCCTCGCCGGTGGTGCGACCATGGCTTGGAGTCTCGCGCGAGGAGGTGGCAGCCTGGGCGCGTGCGGAGTTTGTGCCCTTTCTCGATGACCCGACCAACGCCACGCTGCACTTTCTGCGCGGGCGTTTGCGACACGACCTGTTGCCCATGCTCGAGGCGGGGCATCGCGGTTTCGCCGGCGAGATGCTGGCGGTCGGCGAGAGCGCCGCGCGCTGGCGTCGCGAGTTGGACGTCTACGTGGCCACCCTTGGTGTCTCCCGCGTTCCGGGTGGCGTGCGCGTGCCCGCTGCGCCGCTCGAAGAGACCAACGATGCCGGGCGCGCCGTGCTGTGGGCGGCGCTGTTCGCTCAAGCGGGCGTGGCGCTTGATGCGCGAGGAACCCGCGCTTTGGTTCGGTTTACCAACGGTGTGCGCAGAGGGGCGCACATTACACTGGCCGGAGGCGCGGTGGCCATGCGATTGGGCGACGGGTCGCGCGATCTGTTCGAGCTTCGTCGCGGCGAGTCGGCTCGCGCCGAACGAGCGGCCGCGTGGAACGGGCGTGGTGCCGCACTCCCCGCGCGCTGGGGGCGCTGGCGATTTCGCCGGGTCACGGACGGTACTGTCGCGGCAGAGGCGGCGAACGCGGCAGATGCAGTGTCATGGTTCGGCGTGTCGGGCGGCGCGCGCGTCGGTGTACGGCCGTGGGAGCCCGGTGATCGGATTCGTACGGCGGGCGCACCGGCGGGACGGCGCGTGACGCGATATTTTGTGGAAGCGGGTGTGCCCGCGCTTGACCGGCCGGAGTGGCCGGTTGTCCTGCAGGCTGAGGAAGTGGTGTGGGTCCCCGGAGTCTGCCGCAGTGTCGCGGCCCTGTACCGGCCCGGATGGCCGGATCTGATCTGGTATCGGTGTGAGCGCGAGCACGACTGAAGTCGCAGGACACGAGGCAGCAGATCTTCCGGTGGATCCGCGGCTCGACGGCCGCGCGGTGCGCCGGATCGTCTACGATGCCGACGCCATTCAGGCGCGGGTGCGCGAACTTGGCGCAGCCATCACGGAAGCGTATCCCGACGGCGATCTGCTCGTGCTTGGCCTGCTCAAGGGCAGTTTCATCTTCCTCAGCGACCTGGTGCGCGACATTGCGCGGCCGCTGCAGGTCGATTTTCTGGTGGCATCGTCCTACGGCGATGCCATGGAATCGAGTGGTGTGGTGCGATTACTCTACGATCCGGAAACGGAATTGGAGGGGAAACACATTCTACTGGTGGAAGACATCGTCGATTCGGGTCGCACGCTGAACCGGCTCATCGAACTGCTCGGTGAGCGAAAGCCCAAGTCGCTCGAGATCTGCGCCCTGTTGCACAAGCACATTGCCACGGAGCTGTCGCATCCCACGAGGTTTGTCGGGTTCGACGCGCCGCACGAATTCCTGGTCGGGTACGGTCTCGACCACGCCGAAAATTTCCGGCACCTCCCGTACGTCGCCAGCCTGCAGTAAAGGTCACACGATGCCCGCAAACATGACGCCCTCTCCGAAAAAGCCCTTCAACTGGGGCCGGTTCTCCAAGACACTGTCGTTCTGGATCCTCGTGATCCTGATCCCGGTGGCGTTCCTTTCCTATCAGGGAGGGCGCGAAACTCAGTCGCCGGAAATCGACTACACGGCGTATCGGCAGCAACTCGACGCCGGCAACATTCAGGCGGTGACGATCTCGAACGACAACGTCATGTCGGGACAGTTCCGTCAGCCGGTTCGCGTGCAGAATCGCGAAGCCCGCCGCTTCACGGTGCGCCTGGTCACGGGTGCCGCCAACGACGAGCAGAAGCTCCTCTACGCCCGCGGTGTCCGCACCTCAGCGCAGGAGCCGCGTTTCAGCGGCATGAGCTTCCTGATCACCGTGCTGCCGTACGTCCTGCTCATCGGCTTCTGGATCTTCCTGTTCCGCCAGATGCAGGCCGGCGGCAACAAGGCCTTCTCGTTCGGCAAGAGCAAGGCAAAGCTGCTCAGCGGCGACACGCCCAAAATTACCTTTGCGGATGTTGCCGGCGCGGATGAGGCCAAGGTCGAGCTGCAGGAGATCATCGAGTTTCTGAAGGATCCGCAGAAGTTCACCAAGCTCGGTGGACGCCTTCCCAAGGGTGCGCTGCTCGTCGGCCCGCCGGGTACCGGCAAGACGCTCCTCGCCAAGGCCGTCGCCGGCGAAGCGGGACGTCCGTTCTTCAGCATGTCCGGCTCCGACTTCGTCGAAATGTTCGTCGGCGTCGGCGCATCGCGGGTGCGTGACCTGTTCGAACAGGGCAAGGCGCATGCGCCGTGCATCATCTTCATCGACGAAATCGACGCGGTGGGTCGTCATCGCGGCTCTGGTATGGGCGGCGGACATGACGAGCGCGAACAGACGCTCAATCAGCTGCTTGTCGAGATGGACGGCTTCGAGTCCAACGATGGCGTCATCCTGATCGCTGCAACCAATCGCCCCGACGTGCTCGATCCCGCGCTACTCCGTCCGGGTCGCTTTGATCGCCAGATCGTCGTGGACGCGCCGGATCTGCGTGGTCGCGAAGGCATTCTCAAAGTGCACCTGCGCAACAAGCCGCAGGCGGACGACGTGAGTGTGACGTCGCTGGCGCGTGGCACTCCGGGCATGGCCGGTGCCGACCTGGCGAATCTCGTCAACGAAGGCGCCTTGCTCGCGGCTCGAAAGGGGCACGACAAGATCTACATGAGTGATCTCGAGGAAGCGAAGGATCGCGTCATGCTTGGTGCCGAACGCAAGTCGCTCGTCATGAAAGATGACGAGCGTCGCCTCACCGCCTTCCACGAAGCGGGACATGCTGTCTGTGCGATGATGGTCAAGGGGAATGACCCGTTGCACAAGGTGACCATCGTGCCGCGTGGTCGGGCGCTGGGCATCGCGTTCACGTTGCCGGAAGACGATCGTGTCTCGGTGACGCGTGAGCAACTCGAAGCGCGACTCGTCATGGCGTACGGTGGCCGTGCCGCGGAAGAAATCGTCTTCGGCCGCAACCGCGTGACCACGGGCGCCTCGAGCGACATTCAACAGGCGACCAGCATTGCCCGTCGCTACGTCACGCAGTGGGGGCTGTCCGACACCATCGGGCCGATCCTTGTGGGTGACAACGAGCAGGAGCTCTTCCTCGGTCGCGAAATTCAGTCGCGTCGTGAAGTCTCCGAGCAGACGGCGCAGTTGGTCGATAGTGAAGTGAAACGCGTGGTGATGGAAGCGCATGCGCGCGCCGTATCGGTGCTCACGGAGAATCGCAGCCTGCTCGACATCGTGGCCACGCAGCTGCTGGAGCGTGAGACGCTGACCCGCGACGACATCATTCTGCTCAAGGAAGGGAAGCCACTCGGTCCGCGTCCGCAAGCGGATGGCATGCCTGGATTGCCGACGCCCGCCGCACCGGTGATTGTGCCGTCGCCGCGTCCGGTCGCCCCGCCGTTGCTCGGCGGTCCGGAGATCGCACCCGCCTGAGTTGGTCGACGCGGTGCCTTTGTGAAACCCGTACGCGAGCGGGTCCGGAGAGGTGTAATCCGGACCCGCTTGTCGCTTCCCGCTCGCGCGATTCCCACACGGTGTGACCGATCTCCATCTGCTGAGTGCTTTGCCCTTCACCTGGCGGAACGGCCTCGAGATTCTGGTCGTTGCGCTGATTTTTCATCGCGTCCTGCGACTGATCGAAGGTACGCGGGCCTTGCAGATACTGGTCGGGATCGTGGTGCTGGTGGCCGCGTACGTGCTCGCATGGCTGTTCAAGCTGACGATGATCAGCTATTTGCTAGGACTGGTCTTCACGTACGGCGCGTTCGCGCTCCTGATCATCTTCCAGCCGGAACTGCGCGCCGCGCTGGCGCATCTTGGGCAATCGCCGGTCACCCGCTACTTCCGCCGCCTCGATCAGGGCCCCATCGAGGACGAAATTGCCGACGCGGTCGAGCGGCTCGCGCGCTCGGGGATCGGCGCGATCATCGTCGTCGAGCGCGAGGTGCCGCTGAGTGCGTACGTGGAGAGCGGTTCCGTGATGCAGGCGAAGCTCACCGCCGACTTGCTGACGACGATCTTCACGCCCTACTCGCCACTGCACGACGGCGCCGTCATCGTGCGCGGTGACAGCATCATCGGCGCAGGATGCATTCTCCCGCTTTCGCAATCGATGGTCGCGGACCGTTCGCTGGGCACCCGTCATCGCGCTGCGCTGGGGCTGAGTGAGGAGAGCGACGCGGTTGTAATCGTGGTCTCCGAGGAATCCGCCGCCGTGTCCGTGGCGCAGAACGGCGTATTGCGGCAGCGGCTCACTTCCACACAGGTGCGCGACCTGCTCGCGGGTCGCGAGATCCGCCACACCGCGGAATTTGCCGTCGTCCGCGGGAGCGCGTGACGGCCCGAGTATCCAGCGCCGGAGCGATCGGGCGGGTCCTCGTCGGCCACGCGTCGGACTCCCGCTCTCGCACGCGTCGCGCGATCAAGCTTCCGCCGTCGGTGATCGCCTCGGTGGTCACCTTCGTCGTCTTGCTTGGAGCGTATCTGAGCACCGCCGCGCCCGACCTTACCGTATGGGACGCGAGCGAACTGGCCACGGCGGCCCATACGCTGGGCATACCGCATCCGCCCGGTACGCCGTTGTGGGTGCTGATCGGACGGGTCGCGACCCTGGTGTTCTCGTCGGCCGGACCGGCGCGGTCGGTGACGCTGCTTTCGGTGTGGGCGACCGCAGGTGCCGGCGCGCTTGGGGCGGCCATGGCCACGCGGTGGATTGGTGCGCGCGCCGCGGTCGCTGCGGCGGTTGGCGCCGGCACCATGATGAGCATCTGGGCCAGTGCGACGGAGACAGAGGTCTATGCCGTCGCGCTGCTGCTGTCGGTGGCCATGCTCGCCGCGGGTGAACGCGCTGGACGACAGGAGATCGCAGCCGACGCCCGTGTGCGCTGGCGCGCACTGCTCGCGTTCCTCGCGCTGCTCTCTGTGCCGCTGCATTTGAGCGCGCTCGTGGCGCTGCCCGCCGCGGTGGCGTTCGCCTGGCGGGGGAGCCGCCCGCGCATTGGCGAAGTGCTCACCTGGATGGCCCTTGGCGCGCTCGCGCTCTCGGCGGTGGCGGTGTTGCCGCTGCGCGCGGCGCAGGCCCCGATGCTCAACTCCGGGCGCGCGCTTTCGCTTGGGGCGCTCTTCGACGTGCTCACGCGGGCGCAGTACGATGTCGCCGGCCTGTGGCCCCGCATGGCGCCGCTCTGGATTCAGCTCGGAAATGTCTTCGAGTGGGCCGACTGGCAGGTGGCCTTTGGATTGGCTCCGCGGCCCGAGCCGACATGGGCGCGGACGACGCTGTCGGTTCTCTGGGCGTGGCTGGCCCTCCTTGGCGCGCGCGCGCTGTGGCGGCACGACCAGCGCGTGGGCCGGGCCATGGTCATGCTGGTTGGGTGTGCGACCGTCGGGGTGGCCCTGTGGCTCAATCTCAAGGCCGGCCCGTCGTATGGCGCGGGTGTACTGCCGGAGAGTGCGCTCCACGAGGCGCGGGAACGCGACTACTTCTTCGCGCTTGGGTTCTGGGCGTGGGGGATGCTCGCCGGCGCGGGGATGGGCGCGATCGCACAACGGCTCGCCCGGTTACTGCCCGCCGCCGTCGCAACGGCCGCGCTGGCGCTGGCCAGCGTGCCATTGCTGGCCAACTCGACCGTCATGAATCGCACGCGAGAACCAGTCGCGTCGATCACGCGCGGCTACGCCCGCCTCCTGCTCGATGCGGTTCCGATGGGTGGCGTGCTGTTCACGGCCGGCGACAACGACAGCTTCCCGCTCTGGTATCTGCAGCAGGTGGAAGACCTTCGTACCGACGTGACCGTGGTGACCGTGCCGTTGCTTGGCGCACGCTGGTACCGGCAAGAGCTGGCGTCCCGAACGACGTTGCTGGACCGCACGATGACCGATCCCACGGTATCGCTCGCAGCGGCCATGCAGCAGATCGTGGCACGGGCCAACGCCTCTCGTCGCGTCGTGCGGGTGAGTGCGCTGCTGGCGGCGGAGCAGCGCCGGCTGCTCGATCCGGCTGTCGGGTGGGCACTCGAGGGGCTGGTGTACGCGCCCGATTCGACGCTGCCGCCGGGTGGGCTCGGACTGGACATTCCCGCACTGAACGCGGCGCGTGAGCGGGTGCCTCCGTCGCTTTTGCGGTCGCTGCCGGCCGGGTCGGATGCCGGCGCGCGTCAGCTGCACGCTCTCCTCCGCTGCACCACCATCACGCAGCCGTCGGACCCGTTACTTGTGTCCGCTTGCGGGGGTGCCTAACCTTAGGCGCTATGCGAATTTCGGCCTCTTCCACGATTGTCGCGCCCGTGTACGACGCGCTGGTCGCTGCACGCGTGGCGGAGGTTCGTGACCGCATCAGCGCCGCGAGGGCGCGGGGGGGGCACGGCCAGCGGGTGACCTTGGTGGCGGTAACCAAGACACACGGCCCCGAGGCGGTGGTCGCCGCCTGGAATGCGGGCGTGACCGACGTGGGGGAGAACCGGGTCCAGGAAGCCGAGGCCAAGATGGCGGCGGTGAGCTGTCCGGTCCGGTGGCACCTGATCGGTCACCTGCAGCGCAACAAGGCCAAGGGTGCGACCCGCTTCGATCTCGTGCACAGCATGGACAGCGCGCGTTTGGCCGAGTCCCTGTCGGCGGCGGCGCAGGCCACCGGACGGACGCTCGACGTGCTGGTACAGGTCAACGTGAGCGGCGAATCCACCAAGAGCGGTTTCGCGTCGGACGCGATCGCGCCAATTGCCGAACGGCTCCTTGCGCTGCCAGGTCTTCGCGTGATCGGCACCATGACCATGGCGCCGTTCGATGTGGCGGAGGAAGTGCTGCGGACGGTGTTTTCCGGCGCGCGCGCCTGCCACGAGCAGCTGCGTGCGGCGGGCCATCCCGCATCGGTCCTCAGCATGGGCATGTCCGGCGACTACGAAATCGCGATCGAAGAAGGGGCGACCCACGTTCGCCTTGGTACGATCCTGTTCGGTGAGCGGTCGTAGCAACCGCTTATGTTTGCCATGCCCCGCCACCCGCTGCTTCGCTGCCGCCATCTCCGGGAGTTTGCATGACGGACGACGCTTTCCACCTCACAGCGCTCGATGTCCGACGGTACGACTTCGGCAACGCGCTGCGTGGCTACGATCGTGCGCGCGTGGATCAGTTCCGCGATCAGGTGGCCGAGGAACTGGAGCGCATGGCACGCGTCAATCAGGAGCTCGAGACCAAGGCGCGCAATTTCCATGAGCAGCTGCGGGCGTTTCGCGAGCGCGACAAGGCCTTGAATGAAGCGCTGGTCAGCGCACAGCAGTTGCGCGGGGAAATCCGGCAGCAGGCCGAACGTGAGGCGCAGCTGATTGTGCGCGAGGCGCAGGCGGAAGCGGCCAAGGCGGTGCAGCATGTGCGTGACGATGTCCGTCGCGCCGAAGAAGAGCTGCAGCAGTTGTGGCGCGCGCGTCGCACGTATCTGGCGCAGTTGCGGCATCATCTGGAACGGCAATTGACTGAACTGCACGCGGCCGAAGACGAGCCGGTGCCGTCGTTTGGTCAGATGCGCGAGCCGTCCCGTGAGACCGTGCGGGACTCCACGCGGGAACTGTCGCGTGAGACGCCTCGTGCGGCGCCGCGTGAGTTTCCGCGACAGACGCCCGGCGCCGTGCCCGCGAGCGAAGCCCCCGAGCTCATGCAGGAGTTGCGCGAGCTGCCGCCACGCGGTGCGGCGCCAACACCGTCCTGGCTGGACGTGGTGGAGGAAAATTGAACCAACCGGAAACGTTTCCGCAGTTGCAGTACACGCAGGAGCACAAGGCGGTCGGCCTCGCGCATCCGGCGTTGGGGCTGCATGCGCGCGAACGCATTGAAGCGTGCGCGCAGTCGGTGCGTGCGCGCTTCAGCAAGCCGGTGGATGCGGCGATCATCCTCGGCACCGGACTTGGCGCACTCGCCGACGACATCGCGATCGAGACGATCATCGAGTACAGCGACCTGCCCAACTTCCCGCTCTCCACGGTGGAGACCCACAAGGGGCGGCTGCTGTGCGGCACGTTGGGTGGCAAAACGGTGGTGGCCATGCAGGGGCGCTTTCACCGCTACGAAGGCTACTCGCTGCAGCAGGTCACCTTTCCGGTGCGGGTGCTGCGTGCACTTGGTGCGGAGAGTCTGATCGTCAGCAACGCCTGCGGTGGCATGCATCCGCTCTGGGCGCCGGGCGACCTGATGCTCATCGCCGACCATCTCAATCTGCTCGGCGATAATCCGCTGATCGGTCCGAACGACGATACGCTCGGTCCGCGCTTCCCGGACATGAGCGAACCGTACGATCTCGAGCTGCGCGCGATTGCGCGCGAGGTCGCGATTGCGAACGGCATTACGCTGCGTGAGGGAGTGTACGCTGCGGTGCAGGGCCCCAACCTCGAGACGCGTTCCGAGTACCGGTTCCTGCGCGCGGTCGGTGCCGATGTGGTGGGGATGTCTACCGTCCCCGAAGTGATCGTGGCGCGCCACGGCGGCATGCGTGTGCTTGGCCTGTCCATCATCACGGATCAGTGTCTGCCGGATGCGCTCGAGGCGGCCAGCCTCGAACAGATCATCACCGTCGCGCGCACCGCCGAACCCAAACTGTCTGCGGTCGTGAAGGGCGTTGTCGCCCGTCTGTAGGCCGCCTCTGCCGGATTCTCCCGCTTCCCGAATGCTCGTCCATGACTGAACCGCGGTACCCGCTCCTGCCAGACGTTGGCGCCGACGCATTCGAGACGGCGCTGCTCGCGCAATGGCAAGACGAAAAGCTGTTCGAGGCCACACTCACCGCGCGCAAGGATGCGAAGCCATGGGTGTTCTTCGAAGGGCCGCCGACGGCCAACGGGCGGCCAGGCATTCATCATGTGTTTGCGCGCACGATCAAGGACCTGTTCTGCCGTCATCGCGCGATGCAGGGGTATTTCGTGCGCCGCAAGGCGGGGTGGGACACGCACGGCTTGCCGGTCGAGATCGAGGTCGAGAAGGAGTTGCAGCGCGAGGAAGCGGAGCGTCAGGGCGTTGACCCGTCGGAAATCGCCAAGCTCGGTGGCAAGCAGCTCATCGAGCAGACGGGCGTGGCGGAGTTCAACCGACGCTGCCGCGAAAGCGTGTGGAAGTATCGCGGCGAGTGGGAAAAGCTGTCGCAGCGCACGGCGTACTGGCTGGACTACGACGATCCATATGTCACGTACCACAACGACTATGTCGAGAGTGTATGGTGGGCGCTGCGCACGTTGCATCACAGGGGATTGCTCGTCAAAGGGCACAAGATCCTGCCGTACTGCGCACGCTGTGGCACGGCGTTGTCCAGTCACGAAGTGGCGCAGGGGTACGACGACGTCGAAGATCCGAGCGTGTATGTCGCGCTCGATCTGCTCGACGCGAGCGGCGCGCCCACGCCCGGTGTGCGCCGTCGCATGCTCGTGTGGACCACGACGCCGTGGACGCTGGTGTCGAACACCGCACTTGCAGTGCATCCGGAGTTGCACTACGTCGAGTTGCGCAAGACGAACAACACGGAGTGGACCATCATCATGGCCGAGGCGCGGGTGCCGGCTGTGCTGGGTGGGGACTGGGCCGACCGGTGGGAGCAGATTGGTGCGCACGTGGGCACGGATTTCGTGGGCAAGCGGTATGCGCGCCCGCTGGATTGGGTGGAGTATCCCGCCGAGGGCCGCCATGAGGTGATCGTCGCCGAGGAATTCGTGTCGGCGGCCGACGGCAGCGGCATCGTGCACATGGCGCCCGCGTTCGGTGCGGACGATTATGCAGCGGGTCAGCGACACGGGCTGGCGTTCCTGCAGCCGGTGAATGCGCAGGGCGAGTTCACCGCCGATGTTCCTGAAGTGGGCGGCATGTTCGTGAAGCAGGCGGACGCGCGCATCCTCGAAGTGTTGCGCGAGCGAGATGTGCTCTGGAAGGCGAGCACGTTCGTGCACTCGTATCCGCACTGCTGGCGCTGCGGTACGCCGTTGCTGTACTACGCGCGCGGGTCGTGGTTTGTGCGGACGACGTCGGTGAAGGACGACCTGCTCGCGCGCAACGCGCAAGTGCACTGGAATCCAGACGAAGTCGGCACCGGTCGCTTTGGCGAGTGGCTGTCGAACAACGTGGACTGGGCCGTTTCGCGCGACCGGTACTGGGGCACGCCGTTGCCCGTGTGGGTGAACGACGAAGATCCGACGGAGATCGATGTCATCGGCAGCTTCGCCGAGCTCGCGCAGCGGTTGGGGCGCATCGCGGAAGTGCCCGAGGACATGCTCGCGCTGGGACGCGCTGCCGTCCTGATGGGCGCAGACTTCGACCCGCACAAGCCCAACATCGACCAGTATACGTGGCCCTCGCCCAGTGGACGTGGCACGATGCGCCGTGTGCCCGAGGTGATCGACACGTGGTTCGACTCCGGCGCCATGCCCTTTGCGCAGTGGCACTATCCGTTCGAAAATGCGGAGATGCTCGCGCAGCAGTTCCCGGCGGATTTCATTGCCGAAGGCGTGGATCAGACACGCGGCTGGTTCTACTCGCTGATTGCCATTGCCACGGGATTGGGTGACGCGCTGCCGAACAACGGCGCTGGAACCGCGGCGCCGTATCGCGCCGTGGTCGTGAACGATCTCGTGCTCGATGCATCTGGACAGAAGATGTCCAAGAGCAAGGGGAACGTCGTCAATCCGTGGGAGGTGTTGTCTCGCCACGGTGCCGATGCGGTGCGGTTGTTTCTCGTGGCATCAAGTCAGGTGTGGGTACCGCGCCGCTTCGACGAGCACGCGATTCGCGAAACGGCGGGGCGGTTCCTGCTCACGTTCCGCAACGTCTACAACGGCATCTTTGCGCAGTACGCCAACTTCGGGTGGTCGCCAAGCGATCGCGATCCGCAGGTGGCCGACCGCGCGCCGTTGGATCGCTGGATCCTGTCGCGGCTCGCGCGTGTGGAAAGCGAGGTGGACGCGCACCTCACGAACTTCGATGCGACACTGGCCGCGCGTCGCGTGATGCAGTTCATGGACGACGACGTGTCGAAATGGTACGTGCGCTCGTCGCGTGCGCGCTTTTATGAAACGCACGGCGACGATAACCGCGCCGCGTTCGCGACGTTGCACGAAGTGCTCATGGTGACGTGTCGACTGCTGGCGCCGTTTGCGCCCTTCATGACCGATGCGATGCATCGCTCGTTGACTGGCAGCTCGGTGCATCTCGCGGATTTCGTGCGGACGCCGTCCGCGCCGACCGACGAGGGGCTCGAGCGCGCGATGCAAGACATCCGCACGTTGGCGGGGCTTGCACGCGCAGCGCGCGACGTCGCCGATGTACCGGTGCGTCAGCCGTTGCTGTCGCTGCAGTGCGTCGTGCCGGGCGATCCAGCACCCACCGCGGCGCTGGGTCATTTGTTGGCGGCAGAGCTGAACGTGAAGGAAGTGGAATTCGTGACCTCCACCGACGCGCTGGTGTCGCTCGAAGCGAAGGCGAACTTCCGCACGCTCGGCAAGAAGTTCGGCAAGGAAACGCCGCTGGTGGCTGCGGCAATCGCCGAACTGCCCGTGGACGTGCTGCGGGAGCTGGCGGCAGGACGTGCGGTCACGATTGACGCGGCGGGACATGGGCGCTTGATCGACCCGGAGGACGTCGCCATCATCCGGCGCGCGTCCGGCGCGGCGGTGGTGCAGGAGGATGGCGGGTATGGGGTGGCGCTCGATCCGACGGTCACGCCGGAATTGCGGTTGGAGGGATTGGCTCGTGAAGTCATCAGCAGGGTACAGCGTCTACGCAAGGAAGCTCAGCTCGACGTGAGCGATCGAATCACCGTCGCGGTTGCCGGTGACGCAGAGCTGGAAAGCGCCGTGGCCGCCCATCGGGGCCGCATCGCCGAAGAGGTCCTCGCCGTGCAATTGTTGCTCGGGGAGGAGACGGGCTCGCCCTTCCGCGACAACGGAGACGGCTCCACGTGGACGGCGACACAGGTGGCGGACGTCGAAGGGCGTCCCGTCCGACTCGCGCTCTCTAAGGGGGAAGGCAAGTGATGGCTGGATCGAACGCTGCAAAGAAGCCGAAGGCGATGCCCAAAAAGCAGCTCGCACATTTCGAAAAGCGCTTGATGGAAGAGCGTCGTCGCGTGCTGAAGGAACTGGGGCATCATGGGGATACGTTCGGTCCGAACGGAGACTCGTCCGACGGCGACTCCGGCGCATACTCGTTCCACATGGCCGATCAGGGGACCGATGCCATGGAGCGCGAAAAAGCGTTCCTGTTCGCCTCGCAGGAAGGACGATTCCTCTGGCACATCGATCAGGCGCTGCGGCGGCTGTACAAGACGCCCGAAGCGTTTGGCAAGTGTCATCAGTGTGGCGAGGACATCGCGTTCGAACGTCTGGACGCGTTGCCTCATGCGCGCTTCTGCTTTGCGTGCAAGACGCGCGAAGAAGAGGCGAAGAAGGGCTGACGTGACGGAGTCATTGTGAAGGGTTCCCTGTGAAAGCGCTCGTATCCTGGCCGGTCATCCTCTTTGTCGTCCTGCTCGATGTCATATCGAAGCAGGTCGCCGTGGCGGTGCTGTCGCCGGCCGGTACCGCGCGGCAGGTCATCGGTGATGGCGTGCGATTCGCGCTCGTCTACAACCCGGGCGCGGCGTTCGGGTTGTACCTCGGCGGGTATTCCCGCTGGATCTTCATGGCGCTCACGTTCGGCGCCCTGATCATCCTGTGGCGCCTGTACCGGCAGTCCCGTGACACCGAGCTGGTGCGCGTGCTGTCCATCGCGCTGGTGGCGGCGGGCGCGATCGGCAACCTGATCGATCGCATCATGTCGGAGCGCGGTGTGGTGGACTTCATCGATGTGGGCTTTGGCTCACATCGCTGGCCGACCTTCAACGTCGCCGACATGGCCGTGAGCGGTGGTGCGTTCCTGCTGGCCTACGTCCTCTGGGGCGAGGAGCACCGCGAGGAGGAGGCGGAGCAAGGTGCGGATGAGCTGCCGCCGCGGGACGAGGCCAAGGCCACATCGCCCGCGGGAGACGTGTCGTGAGCGCGTCCGTCACCTCACCGCCCACGGCGAAGCGCGTACTCGCCCCGGCCGCCTCATCGACTCCGACGTTCTGGATCATCGTCGCGGTGGTCACCGCCATCGACTTCATCACGAAAGCGATCGCCGCCGAGCGACTGGTGCCGCGGCATGTGCCGCATCCCGTCATCGGCGACGTGGTGCGCTTCACGCTAGCTTACAATCCGGGTGCGGCATTCGGCATGCACCTGGGGTCGGCTTCTCGCTGGATCTTCGCCGCACTGAGCGTGATCATCGTGATCGTGCTCCTGCGCGCGACCGCCGAGCTGACGAAGGAGTCGCGACTGGCCGCGTATGGCGTACCGATCGTGATCGGCGGGGCGATCGGCAACCTGCTCGATCGGATCCGCTTTCGGGACGGCGTGGTGGATTTCATCGACATTGGAGTGGGTGACGTGCGGTTTTGGACATTCAACGTCGCTGACACTGCGGTGACGATCGGCGCGGCGTGTCTGGTGCTGGCGCTCTGGCGTCAGGACCACGACGCCACCTCATGAGCACTTCAGACGCCGTCATCCACCAATTCACGATCGACGAGGACGCCGGGCAGCGGCTCGACCTCGTAGTCGCGCAGCGGTGCGACCTCTCGCGTACGCAGGCCGCCACGCTCGTCGCCAATGGCCACGTTTCCGTCAACGACAAGGCGCACAAGGCGTCCCATCGTTGCGAAGCGGGGGACCGCCTCAACGTCACCGTGCCGCCGCCAGCCGGACGTGACATCGTTCCTGAGCAGATTCCGCTGGACGTCGCCTACGAAGACGACTACCTCGTCGTCATCGACAAGCCGGCCGGCATGGTCGTGCACCCGGCGCCAGGCAACTGGTCGGGGACGCTGGTCAACGCGCTCATGGGCCGTGGCGAACCGCTGGCCGAGGGCGGCGGCAACGATCGACCGGGGCTGGTGCACCGTCTGGACAAGGAGACGTCGGGGCTGCTGGTGGTGGCCAAGACCGATCAGGTGCATCGCACGCTCAGTGCGGCAATTGCCGCTCGGCAGGTCACGCGCCGGTACGCGACGCTGAGCTGGGGGCATCTCAGGAACGATCTGCTGCGCGTGGACAAGCCGATCGATCGCGACCCGAAGGATCGGACGCGCATGGCGATCGTCGAGAGCGGCAAGGCGGCGCGCACCGATTTTCACCGGCTGGCGCGCTTCGATTCGTGCGATCTGCTGCGCGCACACCTGCACACGGGCCGTACGCACCAGATCAGGGTGCATCTGCAATCCGTGGGGCATCCGGTGGTTGGTGACGATACCTATGGTGGGGGCGGGGGACGTCGGCTCGCCGGGTTGCCGCCGAAACGGTTCTTTCTGCATGCGGCGTGGCTGCGCTTCCGTCATCCGGTGACGGGCGAGCTCGTCGACCTGCGCTCCCCGCTGCCGGACGATCTGTGTCGCTCCATTGCGGCGTTGTCCGGCATGCCGGAACTCGCCACGCAGGATGCACCGCTCGATGTCTTCAAGTTCTTCAACGCCGACGAACCGACCGCTCCCGAGCCCGACGACCGGGACGACGGACGGGATGATGACCGCGACGAGCCAGCCGGCTCCGACGGGGACGACGACGCCGCCGGGTGATCCGGCGGCTGGTCGGCCGGTGCCCGAGGATGACGACCTGTGCCCGCAGGATCTGATCGTCGTGGTGGACGGGCGGCTCTACGCCATCCCCGTCGGGCAAGTGCGCGAGGTCATACGACCGGTCGGCATTACGCGCGTTCCCGGCGCGCCGCGTAGCGTCCTCGGCATCGTCAACGTCCGCGGCGCCGTCGTCACGTTGCTCGATCTCGCGGCGCTCCTGACCGGAGTACGTGCCGTCACGGCAGGGTCGATCGTCCTCATCGAGCATGGGCCCCGCTTGGTTGGGCTGGCCGTGCAGACGGTACGCGATGTCCGCGCCACAGGTGCTGCAGCAGATGCTGCGGATGTGCGCGCGAACAGGGAAGACGTCGTGCCGTTGGACGCGGTCGCGCTCTGCGCGCGGCATCTGCTCTCTTCCGAGGAGGTAGGACAGTGAGCCGGACCGTACTGATTTGCGACGACGCGCTCTTCATGCGCACCATGGTGGGGGACATCCTCCAGCAGGCGGGCTTCGAGATCGTGGGAGAGGCGGAAACGGGTGTGCAGGCGGTCGAGAAATACCGCGCGTTGCGCCCGGATCTGGTGACGATGGACATCGTGATGCCCGACATGGGCGGCATCGATGCCGTGCGTGAGATCACGAAGCAGGATCCGTTGGCGCGAATTCTCATGTGCAGCGCGATGGGACAGCAGGCGCTTGTTGTCGAAGCAATCCAGGCGGGTGCGAAAGATTTCGTCGTCAAGCCGTTCCAGCCCAGTCGTGTGCTCGAAGCGGTGACGCGGGTGCTCGCCGCGTAACAGCGGCGATCGCCGCGCGACGGTCGCATGGATCAGGCACGCTACGCGGAGCTGTTCCGCACCGAGGCGCAGGAACATCTCTCCGAGATCGATGCCGCCCTGCTTGCGCTCGAGGAGTCTGCCGACCCGGCGCACGTGGCGAGGCTCTTCCGCGACATGCACAGCATCAAGGGGATGGCCGGTGCAATGGGGTACGGCGTGGTGGAGGAGGTCTCCCACGCGCTGGAGTCGTTGCTCGATCCACTCCGCGCCGGCACCCGGCGTATCGACCGTGACGTGGTCGCATTGCTCTTCGATGGCAGCGCCGCTCTGCGACGGGCCATCGACGATGTGAACGCCGGTCGGGCCGACACGGTCGATCGCGCTGTGTCGGCCATGCTGCAGCGTCTGGCCGATGCTGCGGCACCGGCGACTGCCGGCGACATAGATAGAGGAGCGACCGCCGTACCGCACGCCGCGAGCATGCCCGGCACAACGCGCGCGAGCCTGATCGTGGACGTTCGACTGACGGCGGACTGTCCGCTCAAGGGGGTGCGCGCGCTGCTCGTGTTGACCCGGCTGCAGGCGCTGGGAGCGGTGCAGTCGATCACGCCCGCGCAGTCCACCTGGCAGGACGAACAGTTCGATGGCGTGTTCAGCGTCTCGCTCTCCAGCGACGGGGAGGCAAGCGCGCTCGAAGCGAGTGTACGGGCGGCCGGCGAGGTGGCGCGCGTCGTGGTGCGCACGCCCGACCACGACGCGTCGGCGCGCGCGAACGAGACCGGGCGCGACGTCCTGCGCACCGTCCGCATCGATCTGCGACGCCTGGACACCCTGCTCGATCTCGTAGGCGAACTGGTCATTACGCGCGACCGGCTGTTGTGCGAGGCCGATGCCGCGGTGGAGCAGGGCGCCAGTCGCGCACTCGCGCGCGCCGCGCAGGACACGGCGCGTCTGGTCAGCGCCCTCCAGGACGAAGTGCTGCAGGCACGCATGGTGCCCGTCGGACAAGTGTTCGATCGATTCCCACGGCTGGTGCGCGACATCGCCCGCGACCTCGGCAAGGATGTGCACTTCAGCACGGAAGGGAGCGACATCGCACTTGACCGCTCGCTGCTTGATGCGATCGGCGATCCGATCATGCACTTGCTGCGCAACGCGCTCGATCACGGCATCGAGGATCCCGCCACGCGCCTCGCCGCCGGTAAACCGCAAATGGGACAGCTCGTACTCCGCGCCGGACGCGACCGCGCGGCGGTCGTGCTGCAGGTGGAAGACGACGGACGTGGCATCGACCGTGGGGCCATCCTGACACGCGCGCAGGATCAGGGTGTGGTGCCCAACGACGTGCAGTATCTCGACGACGACGCGTTGCTCAGCGTGCTCGCTCATGCGGGATTCTCGACGGCGCGCGCCGTGACGTCCATCTCTGGGCGAGGCGTCGGTGTGGATGTGGTCCTGACCCGGGTGCGATCCCTTGGAGGCACACTCGAGCTGGAGACACTCGACGGTGAAGGGACGGTCTTCACGGTGCGTCTTCCGGTCACGCTGGCCATCACGCGTGCGCTGCTTGTGACCGTCGCGGACGAAACGTACGCGCTGCCGGCCGCGCATGTCGTGGAGGTGCTGGAGTACGCGCCGGGCACGATCGTCACATCACTGGCGCGCGAGTGGATGTGGCTGCGGGACGAACAGGTGCCGGTGGTGCGTCTTCGTGAGCGCTTCGGTCTGCCGACCGTGGACAGCGAGGGCTACGTCGCAATCGTCGAAGCGTCCGGTCGCCGGACGGCGGTCGTGGTGGACGGACTCTTCGCGCAACAGGACATCGTCGTCAAGACGCTCGATGTTGTGCGCGGCAGCACTCCGATGTTCACCGGTGCAACGGTACTCGGTGACGGGACACCGGCGCTCATCGTCGATGTAGGGAGCCTCGGCTGACGTTCTGCCGAGACGCGCCTCGCGGACGCGGGACATTCACCGCACATCAATCGCGCAGCCAGCACAGCATTCGGAGTGAAGATGGAGGCGATCCGGTCGCTCAAGACCATACAGCTCGACGCGCTGCGCGAAACGGCCAACATCGGGGCCGGTCACGCCGCCACGGCACTGTCGCAGATGACGGGCAGTACGATCATGATCAAGGTGCCCGCCATCAGCATTGCGAGCATGGACGAACTGCCGGCGCAGTTCACCAGCGATGAAGAGCCGGTCGCGGCGGTGCTCATGCACATGCTCGGCGACCTCAGTGGGCGCACGCTCCTCGTATTTCCGCGTCCCACGGTCATGCGCCTCGCCGAGCTGATGCTCCGGCGACCGGTCGGCTCCTCGCTCGCGCTTGGCGAAATGGAAACGTCGGCAATCAAGGAAGCGGGCAACATCCTCAGCGGCGCGTACATGAATGCGCTGAGCGACTTCCTGGGCATGTTGCTGTTGCCGTCACCGCCCACGCTGGTGATCGACATGTCCGCCGCGGTGTTGAGCAGCGCGTTCGCCGAGTTCGCGCCGGATCCGGACGCGATCATTTGCGTGGAGAGCGAGTTCATGCTGACCGAAACGGCGCACTCGCTGCGAGGCTTCTTCCTGCTGCTCCCGGACCCTGCGTCATTGCAGGTCATGCTTCGCGCGCTGCGCCTGGCCTGAGCCAAAGAACGATAGCCGTGGAGATGACCTCCGTCGCTCCTGATGCACGCGACGTGGAGCTGCTCCGCGCGATGTCGCATCGCATCGACCAACAGGACCCGGGTGCGTTCAACAACCTCGGTGTCCTGTACTACAGCAAGGCGCTCTATGCCGATGCGGTCGAGGCGTTCCTGCGCGCGCTGGCGCTCGATCCGCGCATGCGTACCGCGGCGCGCAACCTCGAGATTGCCGCGTCGCAGCATGGCGCGTGCGATGAGCGCCTTGCGCGCCTCGCCGTACGGCTGCAGCAGAATGCGGACGATGTTGACGCGCAGCGCGAGCGCGCACGGCTGTTGCGTCTCATCGGCCGGCATGCGGAGGCCGCGCAGCAACTCGACGCGCTCATCGCCAACGATCCCGATGACGCCGTCGCGCTGTTCGAGCGCGGCCTGATCGAGCAGCGTGCCGGCGACCTTCGTCGTGCGCAGCGGTGGTTCGAGCGCGCGGTCAACGCCGAGTCGGCCGATCCGATTCCGCGGCTCCATCTGGCCGAAGTGCTCTATCAGCGCGGGCAGAACGAACAGGCGCTCGATGTGCTGACGTCGCTGCTGGCGCAGTACCCGACCATTGCCGAAGCGCATCTGCTGCACGGTTTCGTGCTGGGCGACATGGGTCACCACGAGGCCGCCCGCGCATCGGCAGAGCAGGCGGCCGCGCTGAATCCGGCGCTGCAGACACTGCAGCCGGATCTCTCGCTTGACACGGGTGCGCTACAGATCACGCCAGCGCCCGAGCTGACCAGCACCGACGCGCGCAGTGCACTGGCGCGCTACGGTCTGGGCATGGCGTTTCGTCAGCGCGGCTACTTCGACGAGGCACGCCGCGAGTTTGATCGTGCACTCGCACAGGGCGAGGACGCCCGGCTCGCCCGCCACGCGATTGCGGAGCTCGACCTCATCGGCGGTCGGTCAGCGGCCGCGCGTGCGGCGTATGAAGCGCTGCTGGCGGACTATCCTGATCAGCCGCGCTACTGGAACGAGCACGGCGTCGCCCTGCATCAAAGCGGTGCGGTGGAAGCGGCCGCGGACAGCTACCGGCGCGCGCTGCGGACCGATCCGCGCTACGCGCTCGTCTACAACAACCTTGGCGTGGCGCTTGCCGATCTCGGCGAGGCCTCGGCGGCGCGCGAAGCGCTCGTGCGCGCCACGGAACTCGATCCCGCGATGGCGCGCGCCCGTCTGAATCTTGCGCGCTGGTACGTGCGTCATCGCGATCCGCTGGCGGCGTTGTCCATGTTGCGCGAGCTGGTCGCCTTCCAGCCTGATGACGCCGATGCCTGGCACGAACTGGGATTGGTCCTTCAGGTCCTGCATCGAACCGACGAGGCGCGCGATGCGTTCACATGTGCGATCGAACAGCGCCCCGAGCATGCCGAGGCACGCTATGCGTTGGCGCAGGTGCTGGGCTCGCTCGGCGACGAAGACGGCGCGCTGCGCGAAACGCAGCACGCACTCGGACTCGCGCCGGTGCGCATCGAGTCGCGCCTGACGGTGGGCATCGAGTTGCAGGTGGAATGTCCGGATGCAGCAGGTGCGCTCGATCTGCTGGCCGTGCGCGCCGAAGATCCGCTGGCCGGCGTATCGCTCGGTGCGGCAGATGTGGCGGCGCTGTTGCCGGAGACGCTGCACGCCGTCGCGTTGGTGTCCGCGGCCGATGCGGTGGCGCGGGCTGTGGCACGGTGCGACGAGGCTGACGGCTTCGCTGTGCGAGCGCTGCATGGCGAGGCGCTCGAGCGGTACAGCGGTGCGCGCGACTCGTTCGAGACGATGGGTATCGGCATGCACGACGTCGATCCGGCCCGCGAGGCGATGTGGCGCCGTGCTTCCATCGGCGAGGCGCGCTGTCAGTGTCTGCTGGACGAGGGCTTTGTCGCCGTACCGCGACTGCGAGCGTTGGCCGCTGCCTTCCCGGACGATCTCGAAGTGCTCGCGCTCTTTGCTCGCGCCGCGGCGTCGGCGACACGGCGCGGCGAACTGCCCGCGGAGGTGGCGCGTATCCTGATGGGACGCGTGCTGACGGCTGGTGCGTCCAGTGCCGCGCTCCTGCACTTCGTCGGCGATACGGCGGTTTTGATCGAAGAGTTCGGACTGGCGCTCGCATTCTATCGTCGCGCCCTCGCGCTCGACCCCATGCGTCCGTCGCCGCGCGTGGCGATCGCCCGCGTTTTGCGTGCGCGTGGCGATCTGGCGGCGGCACGATTGGAATTGCTTGCCGCGCTGGCGTCGGCCCCGACACTGCGGGACGCGATTCTCGAGATCGCCCGTGTGGGTCTCGCCGCGCGATCGCCGGAGCAGGGACTTCGACCGCTGACCCGGCATCTGGCGACCAATGCGACGGATATTGACGCACTGCTCTTGCTGATCGAAGTGCTCGTGATGCTCGAGCGTGATGCAGACGCGCGAGTGGTACTCCAGCGTGTCCTGCGCCATGATGCGGACAATGCCGGCGCGCTCTGGTTCGACGGCGTGCTGCTGGTGAGGCAATCGCGCGTGCGTGAGGCCGCCGATCGTTGGCGGCGGGCGCAGCAGACCGGACACGAACGCTTCGTATCGCTTGCGTCGCGCGCGCTCGATCGGTTGCCGCAGTGCGGCGACCATATCGAGTCGCTGCGGATGGCGTCATGAGGGCGCGCGCATGAGTCTCGAAGGTCGGCTCCGCGACCTCGGACTTCCAGAGGTGTGCCAGTTGCTCGGCTCCAGCCGCAAGTCGGGCACGTTGCGCGTCCAGGCGCCGCTGCAGGCGCGTGCGGCCGAGATTCGGTTTGCGCACGGCGTGCTGACCGATGCGGCGCACTGGCGTGTGGACGCGCCGACGAGCGATGAGGCATGGGAGCGCCCGGTGCCCCCGGCGGCCGATGTGCGCGCGCTGGAAACGTGCATGCTCGACCTGCTGACGTGGAGCGACGGAGACTTTCGGTTCCACCCGGAGCAGGCGTCCGGTCGTTCCAACAGTCCCGTGCGCATGGCTGTGGAGCCGTTGCTGGTGGAAGCGGCACAGCGTGCCGAAGTGTGGGAGCGCGTGCGCGACCGCGTGCCGCACGCGCGCGCCGTGCCGGCGTTCGTGGATATCGAGCCGCAGCAACTCCCGTCGCTCCGACTCGTGCCGCAGGAGTGGGAGGTGCTCACGCGCGTGGATGGACGCCGCAATGTTTCCGAGCTTGCCGCCGTGCTTGGGCGCAACTTGCTGGACGTGGTGGAGATGGTGCACGCGCTGATTGGTGCGCGCGTGCTGACGTTGCGGGACTTCGAGGCGGTGCCGCGGTGCCGTCCCACGCCACCGTCGCACGCGGCCGTTTCGACACCCGGGGTCGCGGAAACATCGCTCGACGGTATCGAGGAGTGGTCCGGCCGCGAGTACGACGCGCCGGACGTCATCCGCGCCACGAGACAGGTGCTGCACGCCGCGTCGGCCCTCGCGTTTCCGGATGCTGCGCTGTCACCTACCCACGCGACCACCAATGCGGCATTGCTCTGCGCGCAGGGCGACGAGGCCGCGCGTCGCGGCGATCTGGCGGGTGCGCTCTCGCTGTGGAGCGCGGCGTTGCGTACCGATGCGGGCACCATCGACGCCGATCGCGTGCGCGAAGCGCTCGCGCTCGCGGCGCGCCTGCACGCCATCCTGCAACACGGAGCCGGCGCGTGCCCATCGTAGACCATGCCACGCGGCTGATCACCTGCAAGCTTGTGTACTACGGGCCCGGGCGCTCGGGGAAGACGACCAATCTCACCTACCTGCACTCGGCGCTGCCGCGCGCGCAGGTGGGTTCGCTCACGTCGCTCGCCACGCGTCGCGACCGCACGCTCTTTTTCGACTATCTGCCGGTCGATCTCGGGACGGTCGGTGACTACAAGGTGCGCTTTCAGCTCTACACGGTGCCTGGCCAGCCGTACTACCGCACCATCCGACAACTGGTGCTGCAGGGGGCGGACGGTATCGCGTTCGTGGCCGACAGTCAGCGTCACCGCTGGGAAGACAACATCGACAGCATGCAGGATCTGCACGCCAACCTCGCCGAGCATGGCGTGGACGCGCGCCTGTTGCCCATGGTGATTCAGTACAACAAGCAGGACCTTCCGCCATCGCTGGCGGCAACGGTCGACGAGCTGTCGGCCGCGCTGAATTTTCGTGGGGTACCCGACTACGCGGCGGATGCCCCGCGCGGTGTCGGGGTGTTCGATACACTGCGCTCGCTCGGCATGCGCGTGTTGCGACGCCTCGGTGCCGACGATGCACACGCGAAGGGTGGAGACGCGGCCGCGTGACCGGACCGCTCGACGTCACCTACCGGTTCGACACGTTCGTCATCGGGTCCTCCAACAGGCTAGCTGTGTCGGCGGCGATGGCCGTGGCCGATGCGCCGGGCGCGTCGTACAATCCGCTGTTCGTCTACGGGCAGTCCGGGCTCGGCAAGACGCATCTGGTGGCGGCGATCGCGCACCGCGCACTCGAGGCGATGCCGTCGTTACGCGTGGAGTTCAGCTCCGGCGAAGAGGTCGCGCAGCGATTGCATCGCGCCATCGCCGCCGGACAGCAGAACGATTTCACGCAGCGCTATCAACAGGTGGACCTGCTGGTGCTGGACGATGTGCAGTTTCTCGCCGGCCAGCGCGAGACGCAGAGCGAGTTGCTGCGACTGTTCAACCTCATGCAGGGGAACGGACGGCAGCTGGTCATGACGAGCGATCGCCCGCCCGCCGAGATCCCCGACGTCGACCAGCGCCTGGTGTCGAGACTCTCGGGCGGCTTGATTGTCGACGTGGGCGCGCCCGACTACGAGATGCGTCTGGCAATCCTGCGCAACGCGTGCGCGACGCGCGCGTTGCATTTTGCCGACGGTGTGCTCGAGGAAGTGGCGCGCCTCGCGTTCGGCAATGTGCGCGAGCTCAAGGGGGCGCTGAACAAGCTCACGGCGTACCAACAACTCGAAGGGCAGGACATTGCGCCGGCTGACGTACGCGCCGTGCTGGGCGATCGCGCGGGATCGCCGGCGCAGCCGTTCGCCGCGACCTCGCAGACGCGTGAGCCAGGCACCGAATACGAAGGCTTTCTCGCGGACGTGTTTCAGGAGGTCGAGACGCGGGTGGAGCCGTGGCGCATTGTGCTTGGCGAGGCGTGCGCGTACTGGCGTACCGAAGGCATCGCCACGACGGTGCTGGAGCGCGCGATGTCCCATCCGGTGCAGCCGGACGTGAACGGGCTGCTGACCACCTTTGCCTCAGCCGTCGCACACCTGCGTGGCATCGAGGCGCAGGCCGTCGCGATGGACCCGTCGTTGCGCGGGCATGCGGCATTCCGCAATCCCGAGCTCGTAGCAGAAGCGCAAACGCTGTTCGATCGCGCGACGGCCACGGCACAGCCGTTGCCTGCGCCGAGCGCGACGCTCACACGCGATCTCATCGAACCTGGCGCCGCCAATCAGCTCGCCCTCAAGGCGTTCGATGCGCTCATCGAGCATCCGGGTGCGCGATACAATCCGCTGTATCTCCACGGGGCAAGCGGCGTTGGGAAGACGCATCTCGCGCATGCGATCGGCAATGCGATGCGCGCGGCGTGGCCGGATCGCGCGGTTGCGTGCCTGTCGGTGATGGCCTTTGGCGATGAACTGGTGGCGGCCATGCAGGACGGTCGCGTGGAACGGTGGCGTGCACGCTATCGGGCGGCCGACGTGTTGGTTCTCGACGACGTGCAGTCGATGGACGGCCGCGAGCGAACACAGGAGGAGGTGTTTCATCTCTTCAATCATGTGTACGATCGCGGAGGGCAGATTGTGCTCACTGCAGACCGGCCACCGCATGAACTGACGGGTATCGTCGATCGCCTGCGCTCGCGTTTCGAGGGTGGGTTGGTCGTCGCGGTACAGGCGCCGGACCGCGCGTTGCGCGAACGACTGGTGCAGCGATGGCTGCAGGAGACGGGCGCGGAGCCAACCCAGGAGCTGGTGGCGCTGCTGGCCGACCGCGACGTGTCGAGCGTGCGTGAGCTCAGTGGGATGTTCACACAGATCACGGCCGCGGCTGATCTGCACGGCTTCAGCATCAGCGCGGAGTCGGCGCGTCGCGCGCTCGGCCTGACGCCGCCGCCCGCCGCCCATCGCACACCGCCGCGGATGGTCGCGCGCCGTGCCGGCGATGCGCAACGCGACGACTTCTTTCTCGATCGCGAGAAGGTCGTCTGGGATTGGCCCGACATCGGCGGACGTGTGATCGAGGACTACCGCTGATGGCCATTCGCGGAAATCTCAGCGAAGCGAGTCTGGCGGATGTGCTGCAGCTGCTCGCGCTGGGACAGAAGACCGGCTCTCTCAGCGTCGCGCGGGAAGGGAGCTTCGGCACCATCCACTTCGATGCGGGACGCATTGTGTTCGCGTCCATCGTCAACCGCCGTGACCGTATGGGCGACCGTCTGGTCCGCAATGGCGTCATTGCCGCCGATGCGTTGGCGCGTGTCGTGGCCGCCTCGGCGCCGCCCGACGATCGCGCGCTCGCGGTGACGTTGCTCGATCGCGGGCTGGTGGACCTCGACGTCCTCGAGCTGCACTTCCGCGTGCACATTGAGGAGGCCGTTTATCAGCTGCTCGGATGGACGCATGGCACGTTCACCTTCGAAGCCGCACCGCGCCTGGACGACGGGGACATTCTCGTGTCCGTCAGCGCCGACTCGCTCCTGCTCGAGGGCGCCCGCCGCGTGGACGAGTGGACGCAGATCGCCAAGAAGATTCCAAGTCTCGACCTGATCTTCGAGATCGACGCACCGCGACTGGCAACCCGCGAAACGCCGCTGAGCGCGACACAGGAGAAGCTGCTGGCGTTGTTGGACGGCACGCACGATGTGCACGGCGTCGTGGAGCGCTCCGGACTTGGTGAGTTCGAGGTGGGAAAGGCGATCTTCGGGCTGGTCACCGCCGGCTACGCCCAGCGGGTCGGTCGCAGCGCCGCGCGTCGGCAGCCGCCGCCCGAGAGTCGCGTGGCCGAACACCGGAACCTCGGGGTGGCGTTCTATCGCACCGGCCTTTTCGACGAGGCACAGCGCGAGTTCCGCCGCGTGCTGGAGTTGCGAGATGCCGACGGCGCCGCGCACTTCCATCTCGGGCTCGTTCACCTGCGACGCGGTGAATGGACCGATGCAGTGGCGGTGCTCGACCGCGCGGCGCAGGAGCCTGACGCGCCAGCGGCGGTGTATCACAACCTGGCGTACGCATTCGAGCGCTTGGGGCGTTTCACCGAGGCCGGCACCGCGTTGGACGACGCGGCGCGACGTGGCACCAGCGACGATCCGCGAACGACGCTGTCGCGCGCCGCAGTAGCGTTGTTGCAGGGCGACACCGCCACCGCCGACGGGCACCTCGCGTCCGCGCGGGCCCAGTGGGGCGCGCGGCAGCCGTCGGCCGCGTGGTATCATACGGCCGGGTTGGCTGCCGCATTGGCTGGCGATCTCCCGCGCGCCGTTTCGATTCTCGACGAAGGGATCGGGGTGCATCCGCATGCGGCCGTGTTGCACAACAACCTGGCAGTGGTGCACGAGCGGCAGGGCAGCTACGAAATGGCTGCCCGCACACTCGAACACGCACTGCTCGAGGCGTCGAACGACGTGCATCTCCACAAGAATCTCGGCGACTACCTGTATCGCGCGCAGCGCTACGACGAAGCCTTCGACACGCTCACGCGGGTCGCCCGGCTCGAGCCGCGCCACGGTGCCGATGTCCACCTGAAGCTCGGCAACATCCATTACCGTCGGGGACAGCTCGCCGAGGCCCAGGCGTCGTGGGAACGCGCGCGCGTGCTCGATCCAGCGAACCAGATCGTGCGCGCCAATCTCGGCGCGCTCGATCGCGCCGAACATCGCGCGCAGCCGCACGCCGGAGAGGCCGCATGATCGCCCACAGCGGGGCGGCGCATACGGCGTCGCACATGCTCGTGCGTATCGCGGACTACGCGGTCGCGGCCGGCAGTACGCAGCTGGTGACCAACGGGCTCGGCTCCTGCGTTGCCATCGTGTTGTACGACAGGGACGCCAAGGTCGGCGCACTGGCGCACATCCTCCTGCCCAATGAGGTGCTTTCGGCCTTACATGAGCTGCCGGGCAAGTTCGCCTCGTCGGCGATTCCGGTCATGGTGCGCCGTATGCGCGAGCTCAAGGGCACCGGCGGGATCGAGGCGCGGCTCGTTGGCGGCGCCAGCATGTTCGCGCCCCTGCTCGTAGCCGGCGCCCCGTCGCTCGGTGCGCGCAATGTCTCGTCGGCGCGCACGGCGCTGGCGGAGGCGGGTATTCCGATCGTCGGTGAGGATGTCGGCGGCGACCACGGCCGCTCCGTGACCTTCGATCTCGATACAGGGAGTGTCCACGTGCGCTCGATCGCCAGGGGCGATGTCCATCTCTGACCGCCGGGCTCCGCGCGTCCACCGCGTGCTGGTGGTGGACGACAGCGCGTTCATGCGCCGCGTCGTGAGCGATATCGTGGCCTCGAGCGGCGAGTTCACTGTCGTGGGCACGGCGCGCGACGGTATCGATGCGCTCCGCCAGGTCATCGCACTCGATCCGGACATCGTCACGCTCGATGTGGACATGCCGGAGTTGGACGGACTGTCCGTGCTCGGACGCATCATGACGGAGCGGCCACGCGCCGTGGTCATGCTCAGCGCCGGCGGGGCGAACGGTGGCGCGAATTCCACGCTGCGCGCGTTGGAACTGGGCGCGGTCGACTTTGTCCGAAAACCGTCGGGGGCGATCAGTCTCGATCTCGAGGACGTCAGCGACGAGCTCCTCGACGCCCTCCGTGCAGCGGCGTGCACAAATCTCGACACGCTGCCGAGACCGATGCCTGCGAGTGCTGTATCGTCGCGCGGAGTGACCACAGCGGTCACGCGTTCCACGGTCGCATCCGCTGCGTTGCAGGTTGTCTGCATTGCCGCATCCACCGGCGGACCAGCGGCGCTGGCGCGGGTCATTCCGCGCTTGCCGCGCTTCGCGCACGCGGCGGTGGTGATCGTGCAGCACATGCCGCCCGGTTTCACAGCCTCGCTGGCCGCACGATTGCACGGCGCGTCGCGCCTGAGTGTGCATGAAGCGGTGCAGGGAGAGCCATTGCTCGCGGGACATGCGTACGTGGCTCCGGGCAGTCTGCACGTTCGTCTCGTCGGGACACAGCAGGAGCCCACGTTGGCGCTCGACAGCGGGCCGAGTATGTGGGGCGTGCGCCCGGCGGCTGATCCGCTCTTCACGTCGGCGGCGACACTCTTCGGGGCGGCGTCGGTGGGGGTCGTGCTCACCGGCATGGGACGCGACGGTGCCGACGGGCTCGCCGCGATTCGACAGGCCGGTGGCACGGGCATCGTGCAGCATCGCGACTCGGCGGTGATCTCGGGCATGCCGGATGCGGCGCTGCGCATTGCGGGCGCGGATCGCATCGTGATGCTGGATGACATGGCCGATGCCATCGCGTCGATGATCTGGGCCAGTGAGGCGGCGGCATGAGCATCGGCCGATTCCGCTCGACGGCCGCCTTCGCACCGCGCGTGCGGGCGCCGGTGCACGTCATCGATCGCGCGACGTTCGTGGTATTCTCCATTGGCGGACATCGATTTGGCGTGTTGGTGGAGCGCGTGGAGCGGGTGCTGCGTGTGGACGGCGTCGCGAACGCGGTGACGTACGCCGGTCAATCGCTGGCGCTGACCGACCTCGCGTCGGCGCTTGGGCTCGCGCTGGCGCCATCGATCCTGTCGCGCGTGCTGGTGTTCGTCGAGGGCGAGCGCTGGGTGGCGGCGGTGGTCGACGCGGTGCATGAAGTCGCGACGATCGATGCGGCAATGATCTCGCCGCTCGCGTTCGACGGGTCGCGGACCTATCTGCCGGTCGGGGCACGCGGCGTGTTCACGCGACACGAGCAGTCGGTCATCGTCCTTGATGTCGGCCGTGCGTTACAGCCCACCTCGCGCTACGTGTTGCTGGACCACGCGGACGTGGTTCCCGCGCAATCGACGGAATCCGATGACACGATGGGTGCGCGCGCATGAGTGACCCGATCAGTGAACACACAATCGCACCACGGTTGCCCGACGGTGCCGCCTTGTCCGCGCGCCGGTCGGCTTTGGCCGCAGCGCTCCAGGCCAAGCCGGGCGCAGAGACGCGCGCACAGCTCAAGCAGGAGATCATCGCACTGTTCCGTGCTGCCGACGCCGGCGTGTCGGCGTTCGCCACGTTCAAGGACGAGGTGAAGGCGCTGGCGGAGACGTGGAAGCAACTCGACGGGCAGCCGGGATCGGGCGCGCACGCCGTCGCGTCGGGGCGGGTGGATCATCTGGGTGCGTCCACCTTCGTGGAGAAGGGGTGGTCCAAGCTGTCGGTCGGCGATGCCGCCGGTGCGGAAGTCGCGCTGCGCCGTGCGCTCGAACTCACGCCGGGCAACAGTGAAGCGGAGACGTTGCTGGGGTGGGCGCAAATGCTGCAGGAGCAGTATGACAGCGCCCTGCTCACCTTCCACAATGTGCTCATGCGCGACCCGCAGAACACACTGGCGCGGACGAACGTCGGCTTCATCTGTCTGCGGAAAAAGAGCTACGGCGAAGCGATCGAACATCTCTCGCGCGCGATCAAGCTGGACACCGACCGCAAGGCCACCCTCTACGCGCATCTCTACCTCGGCATGGTGTATCGGGAGCGCGAGATGTACGCCGACGCCGAACTGTTCTTTCGCAAGGCGATCGAGCTCGGACCCAACCTGGTGCAGGCGTGGTACGAACTGGGCAGCGCGCGCTGGTTTGCCGGCGATCGTGACGGCGCGCAACGCGCGTGGCGTGACGGCGCCAACACGAACAAGTTCAATCCATGGGGCAAGCGGTGCGCGCAGACGCTGGAGTCGGTCGAACGGGGCGGGGCTCCGCCGCGCGATGGCTGAGTAGCGTTTCACGCATGGACGTGTGTCGCGCACTCGTCTCTCTGCTGATGGGTCTCGCGATCTCGGCGCCAGCGATAGGCGCGCAGCCGCCGTCAGGTAGCGTCGCGGGTCGTTCCGCGCGCGTCGCCGCAAGCCGCGCCACGCCGCAGCCCGCGCCCGATCCCGCGACCGAGCGCGCCGTCGCGCGAGTACCATCCACCAGCCTTCGGCTGGACCGGGGACGCTTCACCATGGTGGCCGAGCAACGCGACGCCCGCATGGCCAACGCGTTACTGGCGAGCGCACTGTCGCAGGACAGCTTTCCGGGATTGCCCCGTCCCCAGGCACGCGTGCTGATCGCCATCGCGCCGGACGCGCGTCGCTTTCGCGCCTGGGTCGGCCCCTCGGCGCCGGAGTGGGGCGCGGCTATCGCCATACCCGGCGAGCAGCGGATCGTGATGCAGGGCGGCGATGCCGGAAGCTCCGCCGGGGACCCGTTGGTCGTCCTGCGCCATGAGTTGGCCCATCTCGCATTGCACGAGGCCATGGGTCGTCTGCCGCCCCGCTGGTTCGACGAGGGGTACGCGAGCGTAGCGGCGCACGAATGGACGCGCGAGTCCACCATCGAAACGTCGGGCGGGATGATCTGGCGCACGCTGCCCACGCTCGCCGAACTCGAGGACGGCTTCTATGCCGGCGCATCGAGGGCGACGTGGAGTTACGCGCTGGCCTATCGCGCCGTAGACGAACTGGCGGCGTTGGATCCGCGGGGCGGGCTGACCAACCTGTTTCGCGAGTGGAAAGCGGAGGGCTCGTTTGAGCGCGCGCTGCGATTGGCTTACGGCATGACGGGCGAGCAGTTCGACAAGCACTGGCACCAGCAGACGCGCAAGCGCTTTGGCGCGCTGGCGTTGGTCACCGGCGCCTCCGCGGTGCTGGGGTTCTTCGCCATTCTGTTGGGACCGCTCCTTTGGATGCGCCGACGACGGGACCGGGCGCGACTGGAGGCGATGCGGATGCTGGATGCGGCGCAGGACCGGGCGGCGCGGGAGAGCGCGCTGGAGGCGATCCTGCGGGGGGATGGTCCCGATCCAGATGCGGCCGAGGTCGGGCTCGGGAGCGATCGTCCCACCGGCGCGGGACGCTGAAGCGAGGGCTGCCCTTGTTGGGGCGGGGGCGACGCGGGTATTCTGTGCTGATGACAACGATCGAAAAGAACCGTTCGCGCGCGCTCATGTTCTGGGGCGCTGCCGCACTCGCGCTGCTGGGTGGCTACTTCGACCTGGCGCGAGGCGGGGAAACGATTGCGCCCATTTTGCTGGTGCTGGGGTATGTAGTACTGGTACCGCTCGCCATTCTCAAGGGCTGACTCGTCCCGCTGTGGGTTGTTCGGGCGAATAGCTCAGTTGGTTAGAGCGCCTGTCTTACACACAGGATGTCGGGGGTTCGAGTCCCTCTTCGCCCATACGTCGTGGTTTTTTGCAGGAGGCATGTCGATGTACGCAGGTTTGTCCCGCCGCGACTACGGCCCCCGTCTTGCGAGGAATTCCGGGACGCAGCAAGTTGACGGTTCGTCCTTGATGTCCCCCCAAGCCTGACCGGCTTTCGCACGACCGGCAGGTTGGTATTCGCCCCCGATAAGCACACAGCGCCGCCGCTCTGTGCCCTGTCGGGTCCTACGGCTCCTCTGTGCGGAGGTTACGACTTTGATGTCACGGAATTTCCAGGCGCTGTCTGGAATCGGTTTTGCACTCGGCGGCATTGCGCTGTTGCCAGCTATGGCCTCGGCACAATACAACCGTGTCCCCGATCCCAACGCCACGCGCGTCATGGTCTCGGTCTTCAAGGCCGGCGAGAAGGGGCTTGGCGTGCAGGCAGCCGATGCTTTGCGCTCTCGTATGACCTCAGAGTTCCCGTTCAAGCAGGTGTATGTTCTGCCGAAGCAGGACATCAACGCCACGCTCGAGGCCTCAGGTTTCCCCACTACGGACGCGTTGCAGCCGCATGACGCTCGCGCGCTTGCCAATCTGCTGCGCGCCGACGAGTACCTGACCGGCACGGCCACCAAAACCGAGGCCGGCTACAAGGTCGAAGGCGCACTGGTGCTGGCTCGCGACAACGCGTTGGTCCAACCGCTCGGGGTCTACGAAGCAGGGAAACTGAACGACGCGGCCGCCCAGTTGTCCAGGGAGCTCAAGGAAGCCCGCAAGCAGCTCGAATTCGAAAAGAAGTGCGTCAACTCGGCGCGAGACAGCAAGCTGGCGGAAGCCATCGCGTTCGCAAAGGAAGGCATCGCGGCCTATCCGAAGGCGACCCTGGCGCGTATTTGCTGGGCGCGTGTGCTGGAGACGCAGAACGCGCCGGCCGCCGAACAGCTCGCGATCGCGAAGGAAATCGTGGCGCTCGACCCGCGTAGTCGTCCAGGCCTCGCCCTGCAGGCAACGGCGTACCGCGCGCTCGAGCAGCCGGACTCAGCGGTTGTGACGCTGACGCGACTGCTGGCCACGGATCCTTCGAACCCGCGTCTGCAGAAAGATGTAGTCGATGCCGTCGCCGGTATGGCGAATCCGGCCATCGCGCGTCCGATCATCGATGAAGCGGTCGCCATGAATCCGGGCGATCCGGAGCTTCTCGGCCTTCGCTGGAAGATCCTTGGCGCCGTTAAGGACTACAAGGCGATGTTCGAGCAGGGCGAAGAGCTGGTCAAACTGGACACCTCGTTCGCCGACACGACGTACTTCATTCGCACCGCAGCCGCGTTCGCCGCCGACAGCCAGTTCCAGAAGTCGGCCGAGTTCGCGGCGAAAGGACTCGTGAAGTTTCCGGCGCAGCCAAGCCTGACGTATCAGCAGATTCTGGGCTTGCGCTCAGCCGGCCAGAACCAGCAGGCCTTGGAATCGTTGAACAAGGCGCTCGATGCCAAGATCGCGGTCGAGAACGGGGCGTTCCTCCGCCTCTCGCTGCTCAAGGATCTGGACCGGAACGCCGAGATCGTGCCGGCAGCGCGCGCGATCATTGCGGCGGGTGATACCAGCACGGTCGTTCGTCAGATGATCGCGGTCGTTGGTCAGGCGCAGGGCGTGGCGGCGGCAAAGTCCAAGTCCCCGTCCGATTTCGCTCTCGCCATCAGGACGCTGCTCTACGCCGACTCCGTGTCGACCGGGCAGGCGAAGCAGATCGCGGGATTCGTTCTCGGCTCCACGTACCTGCAGTTCAGCCAGGTGAAGTTGCAAGAGGCGCAGGCCACCAAGTCCTGTCCGCTGTCCAAGGAAGCCAAGGATCTGCTGATTGAAGCGCAGATCCAGCTGCCCAAGGGCGGCGCACTCTACGCGGATCAGATGCGGCAGATGATGGGTGCCGCGATGCAGCTCGACACCGGCGCAGACCAACTGATCAAGGCGTTCTGCAAGTAGCAGTCTGACCAGATCGCGTGTCACCGCGAGCCCGCCGTCGCCTGCGACGGCGGGCTCGCGTGCATTTCACTATCTCGTGGCGCGCTCGCGCCACCCATTTTCGGTGCATCACATCCGTTTACAGTCTGCGGTAATGCACATCACGCTTCGACGGTACGACGCTTGACGCTCCTCTGCGATGTTCGCTAACATGCCGCGCCCAAACCATCGCGCGTGAGCCCGGTTCGTACTATCCCCTCGGGGCGCGTCGGCGCCTACCATGTCCCAGTCCTGCTCGCCGAAGTCGAGTCGCTCCTCGAGCGTGCCTCGACCGTGCTCGATTGTACGCTGGGCGGCGGTGGTCACGCCGCTGCGCTCCTTGAACGCGGGTGCCGGGTTACCGGCATTGACCGGGATCCGCGCGCGCTGGCTTCTGCGCGGGAACGATTGGCTGATTTCGAGCGGGCCGGTCAGTTCCGCGCGATTCTCGCGAACTATTCGGCGCTCGACGCAAATGTCCTCGCCGATGTCGAGCACTTCGACGGCATTCTGCTCGATCTGGGTGTCTCCTCGCACCAGTTCGACGATCTCACACGTGGCTTCACTTTCCGCGAGGGGGCGCCGCTCGACATGCGCATGGGGACGGACGCCGACGTGGACGCGGCGGAGTTACTCAACACGATCGACGAAGTCGACCTGTCGGCGCTGCTGCGCGCGTATGCAGACGAGCCGCGTGCCGCGCGCCTGGCGCGCGAGATCATCCGGCGCCGCGAGCGTCGCCCGTTCGCCACGGCCGACGATCTCGTCGATGCCATTCGCGCCGTCCTCGGTCCACGCAGTGGCGCACCGGATTTCGCGCGCATCTTTCAGGCCGTGCGTATCGCGGTGAACGACGAACTGACAGGACTCGAGCGCGCACTGCCGCATCTGCGTGACCGTCTCACGCCGGGCGGCGTACTCGCCATCATCAGTTACCACTCCGGTGAAGATCGGCTGGTGAAGAACGCTTTCCGCGATTGGAGCGCATCCTGCACCTGTCCGCCCAAGCAGGTCATCTGCACTTGTCGCGGCGTGCCGCTTGGCGAAACGCTGACCAAGCGTCCCATCAACGCCTCCGCGGCCGAGATCGAGCAGAATCCGCGCGCGCGCAGCGCGCGACTGCGCGCCTGGCGGCGCGCCGCCTGATGGCCACGGCCAGACGGCACGCGCACACACCCCTGCGGGGGCGGACAACCTTCGCCCTCGGTCTCGTGTTGTTCATGTCCGTCACCGCGTTGGTGATCTGGCGGCGAAGCACCGGCGTGGCACTGGTCCGCGAGGGCGCGGCACTGGAAACGCAGTTGGCGTCGCTGCGCTCCGATCGCGCCCTGCTCGAGCGCAACCTGCGCGATGCGATGAGTAGCCAGCGGGTGGTTCCCGAAGCCGAACGCCGGCTGGGGATGCACGTTGCCACTGAGGTGCAGACGCGCACGCTCGCCGAGCCGGCTGGCGTGCCATGAGCTCACGGCACTCGTCATTGCCACTGATGCCATTCAGTGCTGCGCAAGCCGCGGGCGACGCTGGGCGTTCGGCGCCGGCTGCAGCAGTCCCCGTGCCGTCCACCGCACGTCCCCTCGTGAGCCGCGGACGCATGGTGCTCGTGCACGGTACGCTCGTCGCTTTCGCACTGGCGGTGCTGGGCAAGGCGGTGCAGGTGCAGCTCGTCGATCAGACCAAGTGGGAGAAAGCGGCTGCCGATCAGCAGGTGCGCACGCTCGATGTGGTGCCCCTGCGCGGGCGCATCCTCGACGCCAACGGCATCACGCTCGTCGAATCGCGAGAGTTGATCCGCTTCGGAGTAGATCCGCGCGCGCTCGATTCAACCAAGCGCTACGGCGACGCGCGCGTCGTGCTGCGTCGTGAACTCACAACGCTCGGCGTCAAGCCTGCCCTCATCCGTCGGTCCCTCGACGAATCGGTGAAATGGGTCGGCATTCCCGGCCTCTTCGCGCCGAGCGATGTGGAGATGCTGCAGCAACTGCGGGCGGTGCGCAGCGAGCGGGTGTTGTTGCGCAACGTCTCCGCGCCCGCCGGTATCCGTCGCATCATCGGCGCGGTGAACAGCGAGCAACAGCCACAAAGCGGTCTCGAGCTCGAACTCGATCCCCTCCTGCGCGGCGTGCATGGCCGCGACGAATTCCTGCGCGACGGTCGCGGTGATCGCCTCGAGTCGCCCGCGCTCGAACGCGTGTCGGCGACGCAGGGGCACACCATCACGCTCTCGCTGAACCGGTCGTTGCAGGAGATCGCCGAGCGCGAACTGGCGCTGGCCATGGAGCGCACCGGGGCAAGCGGCGGCGACGTGGTGATGATGGACCCGCGTGACGGGTCGGTGCTGGCGTTGGCGGGTGCGCGCAACGGCCAACCGAGTGTCAGCAGTACCGCGCTCACGGATCCGTACGAACCGGGCTCGGTGATCAAGCCGTTTGTGATGGCGCGGTTGCTCGACATGAAGCGCGCCGGGCTGGACGAGGTGGTCAACACCGAAGGCGGGCAGTGGATGGTGGCGCGCCGCGTCATCGACGATGAGCACAAAGAAGCGTCGATGACGTTTCGCGACGTGATCCGGCTGTCGAGCAATATCGGCGTGGTGAAGTTTGCACAGCGCTTGTCGCCGCGCGAACAGTACGAAGGGCTGCGCGATTTCGGTTTTGGCACTCTCACCGGCGTGCCGTACCCGGCGGAATCGCGCGGCCGCCTGCCGGTGCCAGGCCCCAAGGGCACGTGGACGGCGCAGACGCCCTCCGCGCTGGCAATGGGTTACGAGCTGTCGGCCACGCCACTGCAACTCGCGTCGGCATACTCCACCATCGCCAACGGCGGCGAGCTCTTGCAGCCGGTGTTCATACGCGAAATCCATTCCGCCGACGGCACGCTGCTTTATCAGCACAAGCGCCGCGTGCTGCGACGCGCGATCAGCGAGGAGACGGCGCGCGAGATGCGCACGATCCTCGCATCTGTGGTGGACAGTGGCACGGCCGTCGCGGCCGGTCTGGAGACATTCGACGTCGCGGGGAAAAGCGGCACGGCGCGGCGGTCGGAGAACGGGCGCTACGTCGTCGGCGGATACAACGCCACTTTTGCGGCGATGTTTCCCGCCCAGGCACCGCAATATGTGATCGTCGCCAAGTTGCTCGACCCGCGCTCCAAGATCTATGGCGGTGTGGTGTCCGGAGTGATCGTGCACAACGTGTTGCAGGCGGCGCAAGCGACCCGCGATGCATCGCTCGACCGGCGGGAATTGGCGCGGTACGCCAAGCCGCTGCCCGCGCCGGTTGTCAAACCACTGTCGCCGCAGGCGATCGCATCCGCCACGCGCGACTCGGCCCGGTTCGACTCGCTGCGCGCGCCGATTCCCGAGCCGGCGCCGCCGGTTGCCGCCGCGGGACGCGTCGTCTTCGCGTTGCCCATGACTGTCGCGACGTCAGCGCGCGATGACGCGCCAGCCATCGCCGTACCGGTGCCCTCCGTGTACGGGCTCAATGTGCGACAGGCCGCCCGCACCCTGCACAAGGCCGGCTTTCACGTGCGCGTGAGCAAGGGCATTGCGGGAGAGACACGCCCGGCGGCGGGGAGCACGGCGCGCGCCGGGAGTACTGTCGTGCTCTTTGCCGCACCATGAGTGAAGCGCCGCAGTCTTCGCACGATCCATCTGCAGACCCGTCGGTCGGACGCTCCGTCGCCGTCATCCTCGACGCACTGCGTGAGGCGGGGCTGCTCGTCGCGACCAGCGCCACGCTGCCGGACACGATTGCTGCCCTGACTGACGACAGTCGCCGCGTCGAGCCGGGCTCGGGCTTCGTTGCGGTGCGCGGACACGCACAGGATGGGCACGACTGGATCGCCGCAGCACGCGCCGCCGGAGCGACGTTGGTGCTCGCGGAAGACGCGGCGCGCGTCGCTGCTGCCAGCGAGACGACGACCGTGCTGCCGCACATCGCGGTGCGCGACGGACGACGTGCGGCCGCCGTGGCGTCCGCGGCGTTTCACGGCTGGCCTGCACGCGCGCTGTCGATTGTGGGCGTGACCGGCACCAATGGCAAGACCACCACGGTCGGGCTGCTGCGCCATGTGTGCGATCGCGCGGAGCGTGCGGCCGCGTCCATTGGCACATTGGGCGTGCTGATCGGCAGCGAAGGGGAGCCCATGCCGGGCGGCGGCGGACTCACCACACCGGGACCGGTTGAGTTACAACGCGTGCTGCGCGCGCTGGCGGAGCGCGGCGTGCGCACGGTGGCCATGGAGGTCTCGTCGCACTCACTCGACCAGCGCCGTGTCGATGGCATCGCGTTCGATGCCGCGGTGTTCACCAACCTCACGCGCGATCATCTCGACTATCACGGGTCGATGGACGCGTATCGCACGGCCAAGTTGCGACTGCTCGGCTTGTTGGCGCGCGACGGCGTTGCGTTGTTCAATGGCGACGATCCGGCGTGGCGCAGTGGCGCGCAGGGTTCGTCCGCATCACCGCGTACGTGGACCTTCGGGGTGGATACACCGTCGGACGTGATGGCACGCGATGTCGTCTTCACGCCGCAGGGTAGTCGATTTTTGCTGGTGGCGCCGTCCGGTGCGGTGCCCGTGACGCTGCCGCTCATCGGTGACTTCAACGTGGCCAACGCGCTCGCGGCAGCGTCGGCGGCGCTCGCCATCGGTGTGCCGCTGGCCGAGGTGGCCGCGCGGCTCTCCAGCGCGCCGCAGGTGCCCGGGCGATTGGAGATCGTGCATGCGCACCCCACGGTGCTGCGCGACTACGCCCACACGCCCGATGCACTCGACCGCGCGTTGCGCGCGGTGCGACCCTTTACGCGGCCTGAGAGCGCCGTAGCGGGCGAGACGCAGAGCCGACTGATCGTCGTGTTCGGGTGCGGCGGTGATCGTGATCGCGGCAAGCGTCCGGAGATGGGGCGCATCGCCGAATCGCTGGCCGATATCGTCGTGGTCACCAGCGATAATCCGCGCACCGAAGACCCCGAGCGCATTCTCGACGACATTGAAGCAGGGATGCAGCATCGCACCCATGCACGCATCGTCGATCGGCGTGCCGCGATCGCGTACGCGCTCACCGAGGCATCGCGTGCGGACGTGGTGTTGCTCGCGGGAAAAGGGCACGAGACGTATCAGATCCGCGGCACCACGTCGTACCCGTTCGACGAACGTCTCATCGTCGCTGAGCTCACCGGCTCCGCGACAGCCACACCGACATCGTTTCCGTGACTCCATTCTTCACCACAGGTACCGCGGTCGACGCCGTCATACCGGTACTCCCGGCGTCACCGCATCCGTACTGGACACTCGAACGCGTCGCACGCGCGCTCGGTACCGGTCCGCGTACCCGCGTGCCCATCGCCGGCATCTCCACCGACACGCGGTCGATCGTGCGCGGCGACCTGTTCGTCGCGCTGCGCGGCGAGCAGTACGACGCGCACCAGTTCCTGAGCGCCGCGCGCGAGGCGGGTGCGGCTGCGCTCGTGGTGGAGGATGCCGCCATGGCCGTGGGACTCGGCCTGCCGGTGTACGTCGTGCCCGATACACTGGTCGCGCTGGGACAGCTGGCCACCGCATGGCGACGCGCATGGGGGCGCACGGTGATCGCCGTGGCCGGCTCGAATGGCAAGACGAGCACGAAGGAGCTGCTCAAGGCGGCGTTCGGCCGCACGCTCACGGTCCATGCGACCAAGGGTAATCTCAACAACCGCATCGGTGTGCCGCTCACGCTGCTGGCGATTCCCGCCGACGCGGAGATCGCCGTGGTCGAAGTGGGCACCAATACGCCGGGCGAGATCGCGATGCTGCGCGCGATCGTCGAGCCGGACGTCGCCGTGCTCACGTCGATCGGCGAAGAGCATCTCGAAGGACTGGGCGATCTGGCGGGCGTGTTGCGCGAAGAGGCGGAAGTCTTCGAGGGTGTCGCGCTCGCCGTCGTGCCAAGTGTGCATCCGGAGGTGGCGACGCTCGCCGCCACACGCGCGCGCGCCGTCGTGCGGGCCGGGCTGTCCAATACGGAATCCGCACCCGCCGACGTGACACCGACCTCGTGGGGACTCGACGCCGAGGGCCGGCCATGGCTGGACGTGGACGACACGCGCATCACGCTGCCGTTGCGCGGCGCACATCAGGCGGCCAACGCGATGTTGGCGCTTGCCACCGCGCGGGCCTGCGGTGTGCCCATCGCCGATACCGCCGCGGGGATGAAGTCGATGCCGGTACCGAGTATGCGTGGTGTGTGGGAGTCGCTGGGTGAGGCCGTGCTCATCAACGATGCGTACAACGCCAATCCGGCGTCCATGCGCGCCGCGCTGGAGCTGTTGGCACACGTAGGCGCCGGACGACAGCGCGTGGCCATCCTCGGCACCATGCGTGAGCTGGGCGCACAGGCCGACGCGCAACATCGCGCCGTGGCGCAGGCCGCGTTGGCGTCGCCGGCCGAGCTGCTGGTCGGTGTCGGCGAGTTCGCGGCGGCGTTCGCCGAGCTGGCACCGAACGATCCTCGCGTGGTGATCGCGCCTGAGCTTGAACAGCTCTGGCGGGTGCTCGAGCCACGCCTGTCCAGGTCGGCGGTCATCTTGCTCAAGGCATCCCGCGGGTTGCGCCTCGAACGTCTCGTTCCCACTCTCACGTCCTGGGCGACCGCTTAAGTGCTCTACGCGCTGCTGCAACCGTTCGCGCGCGATCTTCGCCTGCTGAACCTGCTCAACTACATCACCTTCCGTTCGGCGGCGGCGTTCGTCACCGCGCTGTTGGTGTCGTTCCTGGTGGGACCCGTCATCATCCGGCGGTTACGTCGGATGGCCGTTCATCAGGTGGTGCGTGAGGGAACGCCCGATACGCATGCGGGGAAGGGGACGACGCCGACGATGGGCGGATTGATCATTCTGCTGGCAACCGTGGTGCCAGTGTTCCTCTGGTCGAGACTGACCAATCGCTACGTACAGCTCGCGGTGGGTACGATGTTGTGGATGGGCGCTATCGGGTTTCTCGACGATTATCTCAAGCTCAAGCAGAAACGCGAGGGCAAAAAGAATGAAGGACTCGTCGAGCGCTACAAGTTGGCGGGGCAAGTGACGTGCGGCATCGCACTCGGGCTTATTCTCTGGCTGTGGCCGCTCTCCACGTTACCCGGTGCATCCACCACGCTGCCGTTCTTCAAGTACGTCCTCGTGGTGCCGATGACGACCACGCTGGCGTGGCTGTACGTGCCTTGGGTGACGTTCATCCTCACCGGGTACAGCAATGCCGTGAACCTCACTGATGGGCTGGACGGACTGTCGGCGGGACTCGTGGCCATCGCCGTACTCACCCTGGGACTCTTCGCGTACCTGATCGGTCGTGTGGACACCAGCGCGTACCTGCAATTGTTCTACATGCGTGGCGCGGGTGAGCTGACCGTGTTCTGCGCCGCCGTGGTGGGCGCGTGCATCGGTTTCCTCTGGTACAATGCGCATCCGGCGCAGGTGTTCATGGGCGACACCGGATCGCTGGCGCTCGGCGGTGCCGTCGGAGCGATCGCGATTCTGCTCAAGAGCGAATTTCTGCTCGTGATCGTCGGGTTCGTGTTCGTGGCCGAAACGATGTCGGTGATCCTGCAGCGGAGCGTGTTCAAGTACCGTCGCAAGCGATACGGTCTCGAGCACGCGCAGGCGCACCGCGTGTTCAAGCGCGCGCCGCTGCATCATCACTTCGAATTGTCGGGGTGGCCCGAGACGCAGGTGGTGATTCGTTTCTGGATTGTCGGTGTGCTGTGCGCGATTCTTGCGCTGAGCACACTGAAACTGCGCTAGTGCGGGAGAATCAGTTCATGGGCGGTATGCATGGGTGACGCGCGACTTCCGCAGGATCTGGCCTCCGTTGTCGCCCGCCATCTGGTGGAGCGTCGGGGTGAGTTCGCCGTGATTGGCCTTGGTCGAAGCGGACTGGCGGTCGCGCGTTTGCTGCGCGCGGCGGGCGTGCTGGTTTACGCGTCCGATGGGGGCGACTCGGCGGCGGCGAAAGCGGCGGCCACCGAGCTCGCTCTCGAGGGGGCCTCGACGCAAACCGGCGGGCATGATCTGCCGCGCATCGCACGTGCCGTGGTGGTCGTGGTCAGTCCGGGAGTACCGCCGAACGCACCGCCGCTGCGCGCTGCGCGCGACGCGCGCGTGCCGGTGGTGAGCGAAGTGGAGATTGCGCTGCGCCTGCAGCCGGGGTTGCGGTACATCGCGACGACCGGCACAAACGGGAAGACCACCACGACCGCGATGATCGGCCATTTCCTGCGCGCGCTGGGGCACGATGCGGTGGACATCGGCAATATCGGCACGCCGGTGTCCGAGATCGCACTGCACAAGATTCCGCCCGTCTGGGCGTCGCTCGAGATGTCCTCGTTCCAGCTGCACGACACGCCGGGGATCATGCCGGAAGTCGGTGTGCTCACGACGCTCAGCCCCGATCACCTCGATCGCTACGACGGGGTGACCGCGTATTATGCCGACAAGAAGCGCCTCTTCGCCAATGGCACGGTGGTCTCGCAGTGGGTCGTGACGGCGGACAACGCCGAGGTGGACGCCATGGTGCACGGCGTCATGGGCCATGTGCATCGATTTTCGACGCACCGCACGGACGTGGATGCGTATTTCGATCGCGTCAGCGGCATGCTGCACGTTTTGGGCGCATCACTGGTGCCCCGTGACCGACTGGCGTTGGCCGGCGACCACAATGTCGCCAACGTGCTCGCCGCGCTGCTGGCCGTGATGGTCGCCGATCCGGTGCACACTACACATTCGGCGCGCGAGGCGTTGGCGGCCGCCGTACCGATGTTCCGTGCCCTGCCGCATCGCCTGGAGCCGGTGGCGGAGCTCGATGATGTCCTCTGGCTCAACGACTCCAAGGCAACCAACGTCGCATCGACGCAGGTGGCGCTCGCGGGCATGATGCGGCCGACGGTCGTGTTGCTGGGTGGTCGGCACAAAGGCGAGCCGTATTCGTCGCTGGTGCCGGAGTTGTTGCGCACTGCGCGTGCGGTCCTCGCCTATGGGGAGGCGGCACCGATCATCGCGCAGGATCTGACGGCGCCGCTCGAGGGGCGCGTGTCGTTCGAGCAGTACGCCGGCGCAACTTTCGCCGCGATCGTGTCACGCGCCCGCGCCCTGGCCCATCGTGGTGATGCGATCCTGCTGTCGCCGGCCTGTTCCAGCTACGATATGTTTGCCGATTACGAAGAGCGCGGCCAGACATTCGCGCGGCTGGCGCACGAGGGCTCATGACAGCGATTGGCGCATTCGATGCACCGGGCGCGCGCGCGTTCGGCGGAACGGAGACCGGCGGTACCAGCGGCACCGACGTTCGCGCGCGATGGCGCATGGGCGTTGAAGCGCGCGCCTTGGTGTTGGTCACGGCGGCACTGGTCGCGTTCGGACTGGCCGTGCTCTACAGTGCGAGCGCACTTACTGCCAAACCGGCGTACGCGTTCGTGTATCGGCAATCGCTTGGTGTGCTGCTCGGCGTGGTCGTATTCGCAATCGCGGCCAAGTTCGAGGCCGAATGGTGGCGCAAACTGGCTTGGCCGATCATGGGCCTCAGCCTCTTTTTAATGTTGCTTACCGCTATTCCCGGGACTGAATCCATCGTGCCCAAGCGGGACGGATCACGACGCTTTCTGTTCGGCGGCTCGGTGCAGCCGTCCGAACTGGCCAAGTTCGCGCTGTTGGTGTGGGTGCCTATGCTGCTGGTGAAAAAGGGTGATGCGGTGCGTCGGCTGGGGAAGGGCCTGCTCCCGTTCATCGTCGTCATCGGCGCGCTGGTGATCATGGCCCTGCGCGAGCCCGATCTCTCCGTGGCCATGACCTACTGCGTGCTGATGGGGGTGCTGCTCTTCGTCGGCGGCGCGCGCGTCGCACATTTTGTGTTCCTGGGCATGCTCGCGATTCCGTTGCTGGTGCATCAAGTCAGCACCAGGGACTACGCCAAGCGTCGCTGGCACAGCTTCATCGGCAACGAACAGGCCGACAGCTCGCGAACGGCGGAGTCGGCGGTGTCCGTCCAGCAGAAGCAGTCGCTCATCGCCGTGGGATCCGGTGGCTTGCTGGGCGTCGGATTCGGCGAGGGGAATCAACAGCGTGGCTGGCTGCCGCTCGCGTACAACGATTTCATCGGGTCGGTGGTCGGCGAAGAACTCGGGTTCGTGGGCCTGGCCGCGCTGACGATCGCGTTCGTGCTTTATGGATGGATCGGCTTCCGCATTGCGCGACAGGCGCGATCGCCTTTCACCTCGCTGCTGGCGGTGGGACTGACGTTCACGACCGTGTTGACTGCGTTCACGCATCTCGGCGTCGTGATCGGACTGCTACCCAACACCGGACTGACGCTGCCGTTCGTGTCGTATGGCCGGTCGAATCTCGTCCTGACATTGCTCATGACGGGGATTCTCGTGAACATCGGCAGTACGCGCGAACGCGTGTACGGTGCGTCCGCGACGGATCCGTTGACCACGATCACCGGGTGAGTCTGCGCGTCTTCTTTGCGGGCGGCGGTACGGGCGGGCATCTCTATCCCGGTCTCGCCATCGCGCGCGCGCTCGTGCATGAAGCCCCCGAGGTCGAACCGTTCTTCATCGGCGCGCAGCGCGGCATCGAACGGGACATCCTGCCGACGACCGGGTTCCCGCACGCGTTGCTCACGCTCCATCCGTTGTACCGACGCACGCCGTGGAACAACTGGCGCACCGTGCAGGGGGCTGTGGGTGCGTGGCGTGCATTGTCGCGCCTCGCGGCGGAGAATCCGCCGCGGCTGGTGGTTGGTACGGGTGGCTACGCGGCGGGCGTGGCGTTGGCGTGGGCGCGAGCGCGTGGCATTCCGACCGTCCTGCACGAGTCCAACAGTCATCCGGGCCTCACCACGCGCGCATTCGCCGGTGGCGCCGCGGCCGTCTTTCTCGCCTTTCCCGAAGCGGCCGACCGATTGCGCGCCGGCGCGGACACCGACGTGCGTGTGCTTGGCTGCCCAATCGATTCGCCTCCGTCACCGTTGCCGGTACGAGCGCAGGCCAAGGATCGATGGGAACTGCCCGCCGATGCGTTCGTCGTGCTGGTCACCGGCGGCAGTCAGGGGGCGCGCGCACTGAACGACGCCGTGGCTGCCTGGTGCGCGCGCGGCTTGCCGGAGCAGGTCGCACTCATCTGGGGCACGGGCACGACGCAAGCAGCGGCGTATGTCGATCGGGAATCGCGCATGGTGCGGGTGCGTCCGTATCTCGCGCCCATCGCGGATGCGTACGCCGCATCGGATCTGGCCATCACGCGCGCCGGCGCCATGACGATCGCCGAGCTGTGCGCGTGGGGGATCCCGTCCATTCTGGTACCGCTGCCGACCGCGGCGCAGGACCATCAAACGTTCAACGCCGTTGCCGTGGCTGGCAGCGGCGCCGCCGTGCATCTGCCGCAAGTGCAGCTGTCCGCCGACAGTCTCGATGCGACCGTACGCGTGTTGATCGAGCGACCGGAGCAGCTGGCGCTGATGCGCCGCGCCGCGCTGTCGCGTGGACATCCGACGTCGGCGACGGAGATTGCGCGCGCGCTGCTGCAGTTTCTCACGTCCGTTGAGACGCAGCACGCGCTCCGGCATATTCCGTAGATCATGACACTCGCCAACATCGCAGATTCGCGCCCGGTACACTTCATCGGCATCGCCGGTGCAGGGATGAGTGCACTGGCCGAACTGCTGGCCCGTCGCGGCGTCTCGGTCACGGGCACCGACGCCAATCCCACCGGCGCGCCCGATCTCGCGGCGCTGGGCATCGTGGTGCACGCGCACGATGCGGCGCTGGTGTCTCCGGCGCGTGCGGTCGTCTACTCCTCCGCGATTCCCGCCGATCATCCGGAGATGGTCGCCGCGAGGACGCTCGGTCTCCCGCTGGTGCGTCGTGCGGAAGCACTCGCCGAAGCGGTCGGTGGCGGCACGCTCGTTGGTATCAGCGGCACGCACGGCAAGACGACCACGACCGTGATGACGACAGAGGCGCTGGCGGCCGCGGGACGCGATCCCACCGGCGTGGTGGGCGGACGCGTGGGGCAGTGGGGCGGCAATCTGCGTCTGGGTGCCAACACCTATGTGGTGGAAAGCGACGAGTACGACCGATCGTTTCTCGCGCTGACCCCCGACATCGCCGTGGTACTCAACGTCGAAGCCGATCATCTCGATATCTATCGCGATCTCGACGACATCTCGCGCGCGTTCGAGCAGTTTGCGACGCCGGCGCGCGTGGTGGTGCGTTGCGCCGATGACGACGGCGCGATGGCACTGCGCATCCGAAGCACCAGTGAAGTGATCGCGTATTCGGCGACCGCGACCGGTACGGCCGCGGCGCGGTATGCGGGCGATGCGCGCCTGGTGGCGAACGCGCTGACGCTCGACGCCCACGGTGCACGATTCGAGGTGCACTTCGACGGTGCGATGCTGGGGCACATGCAACTCGCCGTGCCTGGCGTGCACAACGTGCGCAACGCACTGGCCGCGCTCGGTGCCGGACTCGCGCTCGGACTCACGGTGCCCGCCATGGCTCCGGGCCTGGCGGCGTTCCGAGGTGTGGAGCGGCGATTCCAGCGGCTTGGCAACGCGCACGGCGTGGAGGTGGTGGATGACTACGCGCACCACCCAACCGAGGTTGCGGCCACGCTGGCTGCGGCGCGCCATGCGTTTCCTCTTCGTCGGCTCGTGCTCGCGTTCCAGCCGCATCTGTTTTCGCGCACGCGCGATCTGCAGGGGGACTTCGCGCGTGCGCTGGGCGATGCCGATGCGTTATTCCTGTGCGACATCTACGGCGCACGCGAGACGCCCGATCCCGCCGTGACGTCCGCGCTCATCGCCGATCGCGTCGCTGCCGGCACGCTGCAGTGGCGCGGCCCGCGCGCCCAGGTGGCGGCCGCACTGCAGGCGTTCGTGCGTGAGGGCGATGTGGTCATCACCATGGGGGCCGGTGACATCACGCGGACGGGGCCTGAGCTGTTGCGGGCGCTGTCCGCGACGTTCGCGCGGTCGCCGTCGTCGCCGTCGCCGTCGTCGTCGCCGTTTTCGGTGACTTAGGCGCGCCGCGTGACGACCACCGCCTCCGCGTCGCGCGCCCGGTCCACGCCGGCCGAACGCGCGCCCGTCACGTCGTCGCCCGCGCCTGCGCCGCGTCCGATGTGGTGGCGCGTATTGCGCGGCGTGCTGGTCGCGGCGGGAGCGGTGACACTGGTCGGGAGTCCGTGGTGGGGACCGCTGACACTCGCGCGTTTGGACTACTTCCATGTGCGTCGCGTCGAATTTGAGGGACTGCGCTACGCGAAGGGCAGTGAGTTGCTTCGACTCCTCGACGTCGACACGACGCAGTCCGTCTGGCAGCCGTTGCCGCCACTCGGTGCGCGCGTCGCGTCGCACGCGCTGGTGGCGGATGTGGAGGTGGTGCGACGCCTGCCGGGAACGTTGCTCGTGCGCGTCACGGAGCGTGAACTCGTGGCGCTGGCACTGCTCGACGGGATGTTGCGTTCCGTCGACGTGCGCGGCCGTGCATTGCCGATCGATCCGACCCAGATGGCACTCGATGTGCCGATCCTGGCCGCAGTGGACCCGATGTTGTTGCGCGTGCTCGATGGACTGCGCCAGCATGCGCCCGCGCTTTATGCGCGCGTGACCGACGCGCGGCGGGCCGGTCCGGACGAATTGCACTTCATGCTCGGTCCCGTGCGGATTCGTACCACCGGTGACGTGACCGTAAGCCGCTTCCGCGACATATTACCGGTGGAGGCGGATCTCGCGCGGAATCAACTGCGCGTCGTGGAGTTGGATCTCCGCTTCCGGGACCAGGTGATCGCCAGGCAGCCATGACAACCGAACCAATCGTCGCCGCGCTCGATATCGGAACCGCCTACACCACCGCCATCGTGGCGACGGTGCATGGCGACATTCCGCGTGCGCCGGTGCTGCGTGTGCTGGGCGTTGGTCGCACGCGCACGCAGGGGCTGCGACGCGGGGTGGTGTCGGATATCGAAGAGGCGACGCGTTCCATCAAGAAGGCCATTGAAGAGGCGAGCCGGGTGGCGGGGGTGACGCCGGAGTCGTTGTACGTCGGCATCGCCGGCGAACATGTGCGCGCCATGTGCTCCTCCGGCGTGGTCGCCATCAGCGGGTCGGAGATCACACGCGCCGACGTGGAGCGGGTGAACGACGTCGCCCGCGCCATGGCGGTTCCGCAGGACCGCGAACTGCTGCACGCGATCTCGCAGGAGTACCGCGTCGATCGCGCCGAAGGCATTCGTGATCCGGTCGGCATGATCGGCACGCGGCTCGAGACCGAGATGTACCTCATCACGATCGGTGCGTCGCCGGCCATGAATCTGCGCAAGAGCATCGAGCGCGCGGGCTTCCGGGTACGCGAACTGGTCCTCGAGCCTTTGGCCAGCGCGTGGGCCGTGCTCACCGACGAAGAGAAGGAGCTCGGTGTCGCACTGGTCGAACTGGGGGCCGGCACGACGGATCTGGCGGTGTTCCACGAAGGAAAGATCCGTCATCTTGGCACGATGCCGTACGGCGGCCACACGGTCACCAGCGATCTGGTGCAGGGGCTCGGCGTGACACAGCACGACGCCGAGCAGCTCAAGGAAGCGTACGGATGTGCGTACGAGCCGTTGGTCACGACCGATCAGTTGATCGCGTTGCCCGCCACGGCGGCGCACGGCGAGCGCCACCTGTCGCGCGAGTTGATGACGCACATCATCCACCAGCGCATGGATGAGATCTTCACCAAGGTGCAGCTCGAGGTGCAGCAGGCCGGTTTTGCCGGCAAGCTCAACGCCGGCATCGTGCTCACGGGGGGCGGGGCGTCGCTGGACGGCGTGAGCGATCTCGCTGCCGATGTGTTTGGCATGGGCGTGCGCGTCGGGATGCCCGGTGACAAAGTGGACGGACTCGTGGAGACGGTCTGCGAGCCATCCTTCGCCACCGTCGTCGGACTGGCGATGTACGGCGCGGCGCGTCATGCGGCGTCGGGTCCGATGGCGCGTCGTGCGTCGGGGTCGGGCGGCGTGGACAAGATCGCGTCGCGCGTTAAAACCTGGCTGCAGGAGTTCTTTTAAGCGGCCGATGTATCGCGGCAACGCAGGATTGCGTCTCGCGTGTTCAGTCGCGCCGTCGCTAATATCACATCGCGTGTGTGCATGCCGAGGTGTGGATAACGCGCATTGACGTGACGACTGGTTTGCGCAGGTGATCGATGTTGCCAAGTGCATCACACAGCATGGGTTGCGCTGGCCAATCGAACGTGTATTCTAGGCTCATTACAACACCGTATCGACTGCACAGACGGTGTTACGCGGATCGTCGAAGCCGGCGATGCTCGCGTCTGCTCAGTGCTGGCCGTTCCGCGTGCGTGCGGACCGTCGCGCCATCCACCCTGCGCCCTGCCGAAGCCCGTATGGAGCTACCCCGAATGACCTTCGAGTTCGAAGAGACGTCCTCTCAGAACGCCCGCATGAAGGTCGTGGGCGTCGGCGGCGGGGGCGGCAATGCCGTCAACCGCATGATCGAGGAGCATCTTGAAGGTGTCGAGTTCATCTCGGTGAACACCGACGCACAGGCCCTCATGAACTCCAAGGCCGACGTCAAGATCCAGATCGGCAAGAAGCTCACGCGCGGCCTCGGGGCCGGCGCGCGCCCCGAGATCGGACGGCAGGCCATCGAAGAGAATCGCGAAGACGCCAAGCGCGTCCTCGGTAACGCCGATCTCGTCTTCGTCACGTGCGGCATGGGCGGCGGCACGGGCACCGGTGCCGCGCCCGTCATCTGCCAGCTCGCGCGCGAAGCCGGAGCGCTCACGGTCGGCATCGTCACCCGGCCGTTCCTCTTCGAAGGGCGCAAACGCATGCGTCAGGCCGAAGAGGGCATTGCCGAAATGCGCAAGCACGTGGACACGATGATCATCGTGCCCAACGAGCGACTGCTGGCGGTCGTGGGGAAGGGAATTCCGTTTCATGAGGCGCTCAAGAAAGCCGACGAGGTGCTGCTGCATGCCACGCAGGGTATCTCGGTGCTGATCAGCGAAACGGGTCTGGTCAACGTCGACTTCGCCGACGTGCGCACCGTCATGCAGAATGGCGGGTCGGCGCTCATGGGCACCGGCATCGGTCGCGGCGAGAACCGCGCCATGGAAGCCGCGCAGCAGGCCATCGCCTCGCCGCTGCTCGACAACGTCTCCATCTCCGGTGCCACGGGCGTCCTCGTCAACATCACCGGTGGCGAAGACCTCACGCTCGGCGAAGTGCACCAGATCAACGACATCGTGCACGACGCGGTCGGCGAGGAGGCGGAGATCATCTTCGGCGCGGTGCACGAGCCGGCCATGATGGGTGAGATTCGTGTCACCGTGATTGCGACCGGATTCGATCGTCTGATGCAGGGAAGTCTGGGCAACGGCAGCAGCCATGCGTCACATGGTGGCACGACCGGCCATGCGTCGGTGCCCGCCGGTCATGCCGTGGCTGGCCAAAAGAACCCGTCGGTGCTACCGTTCCCCACCCGGGACCGGCCAGCGCCGAGACCGGCAGCCCCGCCGGTTCGTCCCGCGTGGGAAGGCGCGCCGCCGCGCCCTCCACGCGTCCCGCCCAGCAGCACAACGTCCAGTTCCGAGCTCGACGACATGGAAATCCCGACGTTCATTCGGAGACAGATGGATTGAACCGGTCCCGATGGTCCCTGCTGGTCGCCGCAGCGCTCTTCGTGATCGGCGCCGGCGCGATCTCCCTCGGCCGTCCGGTCCGTGAGCGCCCCGCGGCGGATGTACTCCACGCGGGGGCTCGTGCTTCCCTGGCCTCCCGATGGAAAACGCGCGTGGACACTGTCCAGCGTGGCGAATTGCTGGTCTCCGTGCTGCAACGCGCCGGCCTTTCGGCCAGCGAAGCCGTCACCGCGCTCGCGTCCGCCAGCACTGTGGATGCGCGCCGCATCCGCGCCGGTACGACGGTCACCACGCGGGTCAGTCCCGACTCCGGCGCAAGTGAGGTGGTGCTGCAGTTGGCCATCGACCGGCTGGTGCGCCTCAGCAAGAAAAATTCGTCCTGGGCCGAGTCGGAGGAAAAACTCCCGTGGCAGACGGACACCGTTGTCGTCGGCGGCGAGATCGTGTCCACGCTCACCGCGGCGGTGCAGAACGGCGCCGATGCCTTCCCCGGCGGCGTGCGCACCGAGGTGGCCTACGCGCTGGCCGACATTCTGGAATATCGCGTGGACCTCAGCCGCGACCTGCGTGTCGGCGACTCCATCCGGGTCCTGCTCGAGCGACAGACGGCGCCGAACGGCGCGGTGCGTCCCGGCAACATCCTCGCGGCGCGCCTGACCGTAGCCGGACGGAAAGTCGAGACCGTGCGCTTCACGGTCGCGTCGGATAAGCCCACCTATTTCGATGGTGAAGGGAAGTCCATGCGGGCCGCCTTTCTGCGTGCGCCCCTCGCCTTCCGTCGGATTTCCAGCGTCTTTGGGCGCCGCAAACATCCCATTCTGGGCATCTGGCGTTCGCATCAGGGCATGGACTACGCCGCCGCCGCCGGCACGCCGGTACGCGCGCTTGGCGATGGGCGTATCCTCTTTGCCGGTTGGAAGGGTGGCTACGGCCGCGTGGTCGAAATCAGGCATCGCAATGGTTACGTCACCCGCTACGGCCACCTGCGCGGCTTTGCGGCGGGCATTCGCCCCGGCGCCAACGTGAGTATTTCCAACACCATCGGGTTTGTCGGAGCAACCGGACTCGCCACGGCGCCGCATCTGCACTTTGAAGTGCTGGTGGGCGGTGTGCATCGCGATCCGCGCGTGGCGATCAAGGCGATCGCCGGCGAACCACTGGCCGCCGTCGACCGCGGATCATTCGGCGCCCTCAAGGCTCGACTCTTCGCGATGCTCGAGTCGTCGGTCACGACGCGCAACGGCGGAGACTGATCGTCGGTGATCGTCCGTTGTCGGTGCCGCATGGCCCGACCCGGTGGACAGTCGGGTGTCGCTCCGTGACGTTACGCCCGTGATCCGCTGGACTATTGCACTCGCCCTCGGACTGCTGGTTGCCTGGATCGCCTATGGGCGTGCCGGCGGTGGCCAGCGTGTACGCGCGGTAGCACTTGCCGCCCTCCGCACGGCCGCCGTCGCCCTGGTCACCGCGATGCTGCTGGGCGCCCCGTCGGCGCCCGCGCGCCCCGCGTCGCCGCTTGTCGCGCTCGATGTGTCGGCCTCGTGGCGTCGCGCCATGGGGGACGATTCTGCCGCCGTCGCCGCACTGCGACGCGATGCGACGGCCGCGGCCGGTGGCAGCGACCAGTTGGTGTTCGTCGGCGATTCCACGCGCGATGTTGATGCCAGTGAATTCGCCCGTGTCATGCCCGACGATGGGGCCTCGCGCATCCGACCTGCCGTCGATCGCGCCGCGGCGCTTGGACGTCCGCTCATTCTCCTGACCGACGGCGAAGTGGACGATCCGGAAGCCATGGCGGAAGCGCCACCGGGATCGGCCGTGCGCGTGCTGCCGCGCACCGCGCGCCGTGACGCGGCGCTCGCCGAGATGACCGTTTCGTCGAGTGCCACCGCGGGCGATACCCTGCAGGTAACCATGCTGGTGGTGGCCGGTGGCGCTGGCAGCGTGGAGGGCCGCGTCAGCGTCCTGCTGGATTCGACCGTGTCGGGCTCGGCGCCGATCGCCTCGCTCGCTGCCTTTGCCTCGACGCGTGTCACCCTGCCGCTGGCCGTGCCGCGTGGAGCGCGACAAGCGGTGGTGCGCGCCGTCGTGCAGGTGCCCGGCGATGTGGAGTCAAGAAACGACACACTGGGCGCCGCGTTGGAGATTGCCGACCGGCCGCCCGCCGTGTTCGTGTCGACCGCGCCCGATCTCGACGTGCGCGAGGCGCTGGTGGTGCTGCGCGGGGCGCTGCAGGTCCCCACGCGCGCGTATCTGCGTGTGGCGCCGAATGTCTGGCGCGAGGAGGGCACGCTGGCGCCCGTGAGCGAGGCTGACGTGCGGGCGCGTGCGGCCGGCGCCGGGATGTTGGTCGTGCACGGCGATACGTCGTGGGCGGGAGCGCGGCGCGCCGGTGCTCGCGGCGCGCGTGCGCTGTGGACGCCCGCGCCGCCCACTGCCGTCGCCCGCGCCGGCGAATTGGCGCGCGTCCCGGAGTGGTATGCGACGGGCGCGCCGGTCTCCCCCTTGTCCGGCGCGCTGGCGGGGCTGCCATGGGATACGCTGCCGCCGCTCACACTGGCCGGACCGGCGCGTGGTCGATTCACCGTGCTCGAAGCAAAGCTGGGCAAGGCCGGACCGGCAGTGGCCGCGATCGCTGGTCGCGACGACGCAGGGGCCCGAACGCTGATCGTCTCGGGGTCGGGCTACGCCGGCTGGGCGCTGCGCGGAGGGCGGAGCGCCGAGGCCTTCACGGCACTCTGGGGCGCGATGTTCGATTGGCTGGCCGCTGGGCGTGGTGACCTTCGTGCGGCGCGCCCGGCCCTCAGCTCCGTGCGTGCGGGAGAGCCGGTGCGCTGGCGACGGGGCGGGGCGGACTCGGTGGTCGATGTCACGTTGACCGCACGTTCGTCGGGAGCCACGTTGCCGCCGTTACAGTTGCGGTTCAACGGCGTGGCGTTCGAGACCACCGGACCTGCGCTGCCCGCCGGCGTGTACGATGTCGTGACCGCCGGTGGCGCGTCGCTGTTGGTCGTGAATGCATCGCGCGAATGGGTGCCACGTGCGGCAGCGCTGCGTGACGGGGCACAGGCCCGCGCGGCTGTCTCCGCCGATGCGCCGCGCCTCGTGGACAGTTGGTGGCCGTTCGTGCTCGCACTGTTGCTGCTTTGCGGCGAGTGGTTGGGGCGTCGGCTGGCCGGACTGCGCTGACGCGCCGTGCACACTGACGCGCCGTGCACGCTGACGCCCCCTGCACGCTGACGCCCCCTGCACGCTGACGCGTCCAGCTGACGCGTCCCCGCAATGTTCGGCGGCGCCGCTTCTTTCCCTGACCTCGGTATCGCTTCCGCATGGCTCGCCTGTTTCGCAAGAAGGACGACGTTCCCAAGCGCTCGCTCTGGGAGAAGGTCAAAGACTTGGTGCGCACCGACGTCGGTGTGCTGCTGCGCGGAGGCGTGGATCAGGGTTCGCTCGAGGCGCTCGAGGAATTGCTGATCGAATCCGATTTCGGGGTGCCCACGTCGCTGGCCCTCGTCGCCGACGTGGAGCGGCTGGCCAAGCGCGGCGACGTGAAGACCGACGTGGAGTTTCGCGATGCGCTGGCGGCCGGCATCGAACGCGCGCTGCGAACCGGCAACGCCGATCCGGCGCTGCTCAAGGCACCGACGGGTCCCACGGTCGTGCTGGTGATCGGCGTCAACGGGGCTGGAAAGACGACGTTCATCGGCAAGTTCGCCGCCGACTGCAACGCGCGCGGACAAAAAGTGCTGCTCGGCGCCGCCGACACTTTTCGCGCCGGTGCCATCGATCAGCTGCGCGTCTGGGCACAACGCGCCGGTGTGGATTTCGTGGGGGGTGCGGCCGGATCCGATCCGGCATCGGTGGCGTTCGACGCGGTGGATGCGGGCGTCAAGCGGGGCGTGGACGTGATCATTGTGGACACGGCCGGACGGTTGCACACCAGTGACGACCTGATGACGGAGCTGCGCAAGATCAATCGGGTGATCGCCAAGCGACTCCCCGACGCGCCGCATGAAGTGCTGCTCGTGCTCGATGGCACGATCGGGCAGAACGCGCTGGCGCAGGCGCGCACGTTTTCCGCCGCCGTACCGGTGACGGGCGTGGTCATCACCAAGCTCGATGGCACGGCCAAGGGTGGCATCGTCGTCGCCGTGCACGAGTCGCTCAACGTGCCGATCAAGTTCGTCGGACTTGGTGAGCAGGTGGGAGATCTCGCCCCGTTCGATGCGGCCGAGTATGCGCGGGAGCTCGTCGAGTCGTGACCGCGGCGCAGCGTGACCGCCGGGCAGCGTGACCGCGGGTGAGCGTGACCGGCGCCGGCGTCCGCCTTCGCGACCGGCGCCGAGTCTCGCGCTCGATACGCCCGTCACGTACCTGAAGGGTGTCGGCCCCGTGCGCGGCGAAATGCTCGCGCGCCTGGGCATCACCGTAGCCGGTGACCTGCTGCGGCACGTGCCCCACCGCTACGAAGACGCCACCACGGTCACCCCGATCGTCCACGCCGATCTCGGGCAGGATGTCACCGTGCTCGGCCGCGTGATCGCCAAGGGTGTGCTGCCCACACGCAAGGGATTGCGCGTCTTTCAAGCCGTGCTGCAGGACGCCTCCGGGATGATCGAAGTTGCATGGCCGGGTCAGCCGTTTCTCGATCGGACCATCAATAAGGGCGACTGGCTGCTATGCACCGGCGCGGTGCGCTTCTTCCATGGGCGCCGCTTGCAGCCGCGTGAATTCGTCAATCTCGGTCCGGAGGAGGAGGGAACCGGCGAGGGGCGCGTGCTCGCCGTGTACTCAACCACGGATGGCCTGTCGGTGCGGGTACTGCGCGCGCTCGTCCTGCAGCATGTGGACCTGCTGCTGCCGCTGGTGCAGGAGCCGCTGCCGCCGTCGTTGCTGCTCGAAGCCGGTGTGCCGCCGCTGCGCGAGGCGCTGCGACGTGTGCACAAGCCGACGTCGGTGGCGGAGGCGACCGGGGGACGCGCGCGACTCGCGTTCGAGGAATTGCTGTGCGTGCAGTTGCTGCATCGTCGCGCCAATCAACTGGCGCGCGATGCGCAGGGCGGTCGCGCCTTCGCCAATCGCCGGCAACTCACCACCCAGCTGCGCGCCGCACTCCCCTTCACGCTCACTGGCGCGCAGGTGCGGGTCCTTCGAGAGATCGTAGCGGACATGCGTATGGTGCGCCGGATGCACCGACTGCTGCAGGGCGATGTCGGCAGCGGCAAGACGGTGGTTGCCCTCTTCGCCGCGCTGCTGGCCATGGAGAATGGTGCGCAGGCCGCGTTGATGGTGCCTACGGAACTGCTGGCGGAGCAGCACACGCGCAGCATCACGGCCATGCTCGAGCCGATGGGAATCGTGCCTGTGCTGCTCACCGGCCGGCTGGGCGTGCGGGACAGGCGCGCTGCCTTGGCGCGGATTGCCGAGCACGCGCCCGTGCTGGCGATCGGCACGCATGCGTTGTTGTCGGACGGCGTGAACTTCGCCGACCTGGGGCTGGTCATCGTCGACGAGCAGCACCGCTTCGGCGTGGAGCAGCGCGCCTTGCTCGGACGCAAAGGAACGACGCCCGACGTGCTGCTCATGAGTGCCACGCCGATCCCGCGCTCACTTGCACTCACGGTCTACGGCGATCTCGACGTCAGTATCATCGATGAGCGCCCGCCCGGTCGTCAGCCGATCACCACGGTGCATCGACCTGCATCGGCGCGCGCACGCGTGATGGAGTTCGCCAACGTACAGCTCGACGCCGGTCGTCAGGTGTACGTGGTATATCCGCTCATCGAGGCGTCGGAAAAGATCGATTTGAAAGCGGCGACCACCATGTTCGAGGAATTGGTGACGGGTCCGTTCGCGCATCGTCGCGTGGCGCTGCTGCACGGCCGCATGGCCGCCGACGAGCGGGACGCGGTGATGCGCGCGTTCCGCGATGGCACGGTCGACGTGCTGGTTGCGACGACGGTCATCGAGGTGGGTATCGATGTCGCCAACGCCACGGTGATGATCATCGAGCACCCGGAGCGCTTCGGCCTCTCCCAGCTGCACCAGCTGCGTGGACGCGTCGGGCGCGGAGGGGAGCAGTCGTACTGCATTCTGCTTGGCGACGTGGGTGTCGACGCAGGTGAACGTCTCGCCATGTTCGCGGCAACCGAAGACGGCTTCGAGATTGCCCGCGCCGATCTGCAGTTGCGCGGCATGGGCGACCTCTTCGGCGCCAGGCAGCACGGCCTCCCGGCGTTCCGCGTCGCCGACCCGCTCCGTGACGAGGCGCTGAATGAGCGGGCCCGTGCCATCGCCGATCGCCTGTTGTCCGCGGATCCGGCGCTCGAATCTGCGGAGCACGCGCCGCTCCGGCATTTGCTGGCGGTCGGGTACGCGCGGGCGTTGGAACTGTTCCGCGTCGGCTGACAGTGGTCCGCTCTCGATGCGTCGGGCATATTCCCATTTGCCCGAAGCTCGAGCGGCGAAGTCGCCGGTCGCGTGCCCGTCGCTCACGACAGGACACCGATGCCGGACCCCATAGTGTCCGCTGATGTGAAACAGCAGTCGATTCGGCGTCGCGCCACCCCGGCGACGTTGGGCGTCATGATGGTGGCGCTCTTCGTCGCCGTCGTCTTCGACACCTGGTACGTGAGCGTGCTGGTGTCCCGCGAGCGGGCGCGCGTGTCGGGCGTGCTGACCTCCTACGCGAGCGGACTCGAGTCGGCGTTCAGTCGGCGCATCTCACGACTCTCCGGACTGCGCACCTTCGTCGAGACGCGCATCTCGCGCGCACGCCTCGATGAGGAATTCCAGCCCTACGCGGAAGGATTGCGCGCGGGAACGACGGGTATCCGCGCGCTCGAGCTGGTTCGTAACGGTCTCGTGCAAACGATCGTGCCGCTCGACAGCAACGGCGGTGCGCTCGGCTACGATCTCTATTCCGACGCACGCCCGAGTGTAACCGCGGACGTGCGACGGGCGATGGAGACGGGTCAGATCACCGTCTCCACCCCGGTCGATTTGCTGCAAGGCGGGCGCGGGCTGGTAGTGCGTCAGCGAGTGACATCATCGGACTCCGCGTTCCCCGATCTCGTGGCCATGGTCCTCGACCTGCCGGCGCTCGAGCAGGAAGCGAGCTTGCTGTTGCCGCCGGGCGACGTGCGCGTGATGGTGCGCGATCGGGACAGTACACCGCTCCCTTCGTCGGTCGAGGCGATCATCGATCCGGTGGCGGTGGCGCTGCGCATTCCAGACGGCGCCTGGAGCGTAGAAGCGGCACCGCGCGCGGGGTGGCGCGCAGCCGTCGCTCCCGCACTGGTACCGACACGCGTCGCTTCCGCGCTCATTGTCGCACTGCTGGTGTGGGTCACCTATCTCACCGTGGGGCGCCAGAGTCGACTGGCGCATCTCGTGGAGGCGCGCACCGGACAAATTCGCGACGCGAACGCCGTGCTGCGCCGCGAGGTCGAGGAACGCCAAGCGGTCGAGGCACGGTTGCGCGAGCAGGGGGAAGGGCTGCGACTGGCGTTGCACGCGGGGAAAATGGGCCCGTGGGAATACGATCCGACCGCGGATAAACTGACGTGGTCGGACAGTGCGCTGACGCTGCTGGGCCGCACACCAGACGAGACACCGCTTTCCGGCAAGGCGTTCTACGCGATGCTCGTTCCCGAGTCGCGGGAGGTCGTGCGTGATGCCATGCGGTCGACACTTCGCGGCACGGAGGGGCATGCGGAGTATCGCGTGCAACTCGCGGACGGACGCGATCGCTGGCTCTACGGCACTGGCGAAGTGTTGCGCGATGCGACCGGCAAGCCGGTCCGGCTGATCGGCATCCTCGCCGATGTGACCGAACGGCACCAGCTCGAGGAGCAGCTGCTCCATTCGCAGAAAATGGAGGCGGTCGGTACACTGGCGGGCGGCATCGCGCATGACTTCAACAACCTGCTGACCGCGATCATGGGCTTCACGCAGCTCGCGCAGGCCGAGGCGGCGGTGTGGACCGACGATCGTGTGAGCAAGGAACTGGCGCAGAGCCTTGCCGAAGTGCGCGACGATCTGCACGAGATCCTGCGTGCCGGGGAGCGCGCGTCGATGCTCACCGCGCAACTGCTCGCGTTCAGTCGCCGACAGGTGGTGCACCCGACGCGGATGGACGCGAACGTGGCCGTGCACGATGTTGAGCGCATGCTCAAGCGGCTGATCGGCGAGCGCGTCACTCTCAACACGTCGCTCAGCGCGGAAGCGCTGCCGGTGCGCGCCGATCAGGGGCAGATCGCGCAGTTGCTGGTCAACCTCGTGGTCAATGCACGCGACGCGATGCCCGGAGGTGGACACATCCGCGTCGACACGGAGCGTCTCTCGCTGCACGCCACGGGTGACGCCCCGTACGCCGGACTCGCACCCGGTGACTGGGTTATCCTGGCGGTACGCGACAACGGCGTCGGCATGTCGGCCGACGTACTCGCGCGCGCCTTCGAGCCGTTCTTCACCACGAAGCCGGTGGGCGAAGGCACGGGTCTCGGCCTCTCCACAGTGTACGGCATCGTCACGCAGGCCGGTGGACGCGTGTTCGTGGAAAGCACTCCCGGCGTGGGCACGACGGTGCGCGTGGCGTTGCCGTACCTCGCGATGCTGGAGCGCGTGACGCGGACTACGCCGCGCTTGGTGCATGCAACAGTCGCGGGCGCGCGAGTGCTGGTCGTGGAGGACGAGAGCGGATTGCGACGATTGGTTGCCGAGGTACTGACGCGACGAGGGTACCACGTCACCGTCGCGACTGATGGGGCCGACGCGCTGGTCGAGCTGCAGAGCGCAACGGACCCGTACGATCTGATCCTCTCTGACATGGTCATGCCCGGTCTCGACGGTGCAGCCTTGGCCCGGGAAATCCGCCGTCTCGGCGTGCAGGTGCCAATCCTCTTCATGTCCGGCTATCCCACCAGCCCCGATACGGACGGCCACGCGTTCATCGCCAAGCCGTTCACGCCAGTATCGCTGGCGGCCCGCGTGCAGGAGGAGATAGATCGTGCACGCGCGCGTGAACGCGCGACGGACGGCGCGGTTGAAGTCGCCGAGTAGTCCGTCTAGCTTGCCTGTCCGCCTTCACCATGTTGATGCCCATGCGCGCTACGTCCGTTCGAATCGCCGATCTCAAACACCATGTCGGCGCGGTTGTGACCGTACGTGGCTGGGTCACGCACCTCCGCTCTTCCGGCAAGGTCGCGTTTGTCGTTGCCCGTGACGGCTCCGGCTCGCTGCAGGCGGTGCTGGTCAAGTCGCAAGTGCCCGCCGAATCGTGGGACGCGTTTGCCACGCTGACGCAGGAAGCATCGATAGCGCTCACTGGCGAAGTGCGTGCCGATGTGCGCGCGCCCGGCGGCTACGAAATGGGCGTACAGTCGCTCGAACTGATTGGCGCGAGTCCGGTGGACTACCCCATGCAGCCCAAGGAGCACGGCGTCGATTTCCTGCTCGACCACCGGCACTTCTGGCTGCGCACACCACGGCAGACGGCGATCCTCCGTGTGCGTAGTGAACTCGAGCAGGCGGTGCACGACTTCTTCTATGCGCGCGATTTCGTGCGTTGCGATTCGCCCATCCTTACGGCGGCAATTGGTGAACGCGCGGGGCTGTTCGGCACGGAGTACTTCGAGGAAGGCACGGCCTATCTCGCGCAAACCGGTCAGCTTTATGGCGAAGCGATGGCGGCCGCACTCGGGCGCATCTACACGTTCGGTCCCACGTTCCGCGCCGAGAAGAGCAAGACGCGACGGCACCTGACTGAGTTCTGGATGATCGAACCCGAGATGGCGTGGTACGATCAGGACGACAACATGGACTTGCAGGAAGAGTTCGTCCGCTATCTCGTCGAACGCGTGCTCGAGCGACGGCCGGAAGAGCTCAAGGTGCTCGAACGCGACACGAGCAAGCTCGATTGCGTCGCACAGCCGTTCATCCGTCTCGATTACGGCGACGCCGTCGCGCTCGCACAGTCGAAGGGGAGTGACGTGAAGTGGGGCGACGATCTGGGCGCGCCCGACGAAGCGCTCATCGTCGATCATCATGAGCGCCCCGTCTTCGTGGTCAACTATCCGAAGGAAGCGAAGGCGTTTTACATGAAGGAGAATCCGCTCGATCCCCGCACGGTGCGCTGTGCCGATCTGCTCGCTCCGGAAGGTCGTGGCGAGATCATCGGCGGATCGCAGCGCGAAGACGATTACGACAAGATCCTGCACCGGTTGACTGGAGAAGGACTTCCGGTCGAGGCGTACGACTGGTACCTCGCCCTTCGCAAGTACGGCACGTTCACGCACTCGGGCTTCGGCCTGGGGCTCGAGCGCACGATCGCCTGGATCTGCGGGATCGAGCACATTCGCGAAGTGATCCCGTTCCCGCGCATGATGGGCCGCCTCCGGCCGTAGCGGGCGGCGGAGGTTGACGGATCAATATTTATTGATACGTTCCGTCCATGCCCACCGTGCAACTCGATCTGCAGCGCGCCGCGCTGATTTTTCACGCCCTCTCCGACGAGACGCGTCTTGCCGTGCTGGAGATGCTGGCGGACGGCGAGCGGTGCGTCTGCGATCTGCAGGACGCTCTCGATGTGGCGCAATCCCGACTCTCCTTCCACCTCAAGGTGCTCAAGGAGTCGGGACTGGTCACGGACCGCAAGGAAGGTCGGTGGTCGTACTATCAGCTGGCGATGGACACGGTGGACGAGGCGCACGACATGGTGCGTGCGCTGACGGCCGACCGGACGAAGATCAGCCGTGCCTCCGCGCGCCCACCGCGACGAGCCAAGTCGACCTTGAACGTCCTCGACACCTGCTGCGGCTGAATCCCCGGAGATTCGTTTCAACGTTGTATCAACATTTGTTGTTCTAAATATCACGAACGGAGCATGCGATGACCGAATCATTCCACGGACAACGGACGGAGATGGTGCGGGACCGGTACGGCGCAGCGGCGCGTCGCGTGATGGAGACGACACAGCCCGCGTCATGCTGTGGCCCGGTGAATTCGTGCTGCGGCGGCGCCGAGTTCAACGGGACGGTGGATCCGATCACGGCCAACCTGTACGTCAATGGCGAAACCGACGAGCTTCCTTCAGCCGCCGTGCTCGCGTCGCTCGGCTGCGGCAATCCCACCGCGCTCGCACAGCTCAAGGCGGGCGATGTGGTGCTCGACCTTGGCTCCGGTGGCGGCATCGATGTCATTCTCTCGGCGCGGCGTGTCGGGCCCACCGGCAAGGCGTATGGGCTCGACATGACCGACGACATGCTCACCCTGGCACGACAGAACGCGGCCGACGCTCGCGTGACCAACGTCGAGTTTCTGAAAGGGCAGATCGAGTCCATTCCGCTCCCCGACAACTCGGTGGACGTCATCATCTCCAATTGCGTCATCAACCTTTCGGGCGACAAGCATCGTGTGCTTGCGGAGGCGTTCCGCGTGCTCACGCCGGGCGGCCGATTTGCCGTGAGTGATGTGGTGGTGCGCGGCGAGGTACCGGCGAACGTACGCCGCAGCATGGAGCTGTGGGTGGGGTGCGTTGCCGGCGCACTCGAAGAATCCGAGTTCACCGCGCTGCTCGCCGAAGTCGGGTTCGAGCAGGCGGCTATCGAGCCCACGCGAGTCTATCGCGTGGAGGATGCGCGAACGTTGCTCGCGGGCGCCGGCATTGATCAGGAAGCGGATCTCGAGGCGATCGACGGCCGGATCATGGCCGCGTTCGTGCGTGCCACGAAGCCGGAGACGCGTTAGTTCACGAGTGCGTGTCCGGCGTCGGCGGTGACGATGGAGCCGTTGCTCGTTCCGAGCGTTTGACGTGCTCCCACACCTCGTCCTGTTCGGCAAGCGACATCGTCGTGAGTTCGAGCCCCTGCGTGCGCGCGACTGCTTCCATCGCGCCGTAGCGGCGAGTGAACTTCCCGTTCGCACGATCGAGCGCTAGTCCGGCGTGCACGCCAGTCTTGCGACACAGATTCACTACGGCAAAAAGCAGATCGCCCAACTCCGACTCCAGCTCGTCCCGGTTCACCACGCTGCCATCGGCGGCGATGTGTTCGAACACCTCGTTCACCTCTTCGCGCACTTTTTCCATTGGGCCGAGCGCATCGGGCCAATCGAACCCGACGCCGGCGGCGCGATCCTGCAATCGGTGGGCACGGTGCAGCGCCGGCAGTCCGGATGGCAGCCCTTCGTCGAGTGATGACCGTCGCGACTTCTCCGCCTTCATGGCTTCCCATGAGCGCTTCACGCCATCGCCGTACAGGTGCGGATGCCGCGCGTGCATTTTGGACACCAGCGCACCGGCCACATCGCCAATGGCGAACGCGCCGCGGTCCTCCGCCACCACCGCGTGAAAAAGCACCTGCAGCAGCAGGTCGCCCAGTTCGTCGCGCAGCACTGCATCGTCACCCAGGGCGATGGCATCGTCCACCTCGTGCGCTTCCTCGATCAGATACGGTCGGAGGGACGCATGCGTCTGCACCCGGTCCCAGTCGCACCGTGCGCGCAGGTCGCGCATGAGGGCCAGCGCCTCGTCGAGCGTGCGCGCGGGCGGGGTCGGCGGGTGAGGAACATTCATGGAGCTCGCTTCTCCGTGCGACATGGCGTGCTTAGAGTCCGGTGATGACCGCGTCAATATATCCGCCCCACGCGTCCGGTTCGTGGCTCGAGGTCGACCTGCAGGCGGTCCGCGACAACGCGGCGGCGCTTCGTGCGCGCGCCGGTGTCCCGCTCGTCGCCATGGTAAAGGCTGATGGCTACGGGCTCGGCGCGGTCGCCGTGGCGCGCGCGCTGGGGGCGCCCTTTGCTAACCCGGCCTTCAGCGGCGCGCTGTCCGACTTCGCCGACGATCTGGTGTGGGGCGTGGGAATCGCGTCACTCGAAGAGGCGCGGGTGCTCCGCGCGGCCGGATGCACGGCGCGCATCCTGTGCTGCACGCCGCTGCTGGCATCGGAGTTCGCCGACGCGATGGCGATCGATGTGCGTCCGGCACTGCACGCCATCGCGGACATTGACTCGTGGACGGCGCAGCAGGGCGGCGCCTGGCATCTGGCGATCGACACTGGAATGGCGCGCGCGGGGGTGCGCTGGGACGAGGTGACGACCTTGCGCGCTGCGCTGGCGAAGGCGCTGCAGGCCGGACGTGCACCGGAGGGCGTCTTCACGCACTTCCATTCGGCCGAGGCGGAGGACGGATCGCGCGAACAGCAGGAGGTGCGTTTTGCGGAAGCCCTGTCGACTCTTCGTGATGTGCTACCCGCGCAACTCCTGCTGCATACCGACAATAGCGCGGCGATCGCGATGCGCGAGACTCCGGCGCGCGGCGCGGCGTCGCTCGTGCGCCCGGGGATCGCGATGTATGGCGCGCAGCAGTTGCCGACGCTGGCGCTGCAGCAAACGGTGCATCTGCGGGCGCGCATCGTGGACGTGCGTGACGTTTATGCGGGCGAAGGGGTGGGGTATGGCGCCACCTACGTGGCCACCGGCATGCGGCGCATCGCCACGGTGCCCGTGGGGTACGGAGACGGGTATCGACGACAGCTGTCCAATCGGGGGCAAGGGCTCGTGCGCGGCGTGCGAATTCCGGTCGTCGGTCGGGTGTCGATGGACATGACCATGCTCGATGTCACCGCAGTGTCCGCAGCGCTGGGCGACGTGATCACGTTGATCGGGGCCGACGGCGGTCAGCTGCTGACGACCGACGACGTCGCGGCGAGTGGCGGCCTCTCGCCGTACGAGTTGCTGGTCGGGCTGCGCCTGCGACTGCCCAGACTTTACCGCGAGTTCTCCAGCGAACTTTTGCGCGCGCGCGACCGCCATGCCGAGCCATCGACTCCCAGCTTTCCACCGCTTCGACTCGCCTGATGCAGTCTCGCGCTGAGCCGCTGGGCCACATCCCGCCCATGTCCCGTCGCGCCATGATTCTGGTGCTCGACGGGGTGGGATGCGGTGCCGCGCCCGACACGGACGCCTATGGTGACACGGGCAGCGATACGATCGGCAATGTGGCGCGCGCGGTCGGGGGGCTGACCTTGCCCAATCTGGAACGGCTTGGGCTCGGCAATCTGAGCGAGATCGCCGGCGTGCCGCCCGTCGCCCGCCCGGTCGGGTCGTGGGGCACGCTGTTGCCGCGGTCGCCCGGCAAGGACTCCACAACAGGGCACTGGGAGATTGCCGGTCTGCATCTCGGCGCGCCGTTCCCCACCTATCCTCACGGTTTCCCGTCCGAAGTCATCGACGCGTTCGTCGAGGCCACGGGGCGCCCCGTTATCGCCAACTGCGTGGCCAGCGGGACGGCCGTCATCGAGCAGTTTGCGGACGAGCAGCAGCGGACTGGCGCTTGGATCGTGTATACCTCGGCGGATTCCGTGTTCCAGATCGCGGCACACGAGGGGTGCATTGCGCTCGAGGAGCTGTACGCGGCCTGCCGGATCGCCCGAGCGCAGCTGGTCGCACCGCACGATGTGTCGCGTGTGATCGCGCGGCCGTTCACGGGAACTCCGGGCCAGTGGAGGCGTACCGCCAACCGGCGCGACTATTCCCTGCAGCCGCCGGGGACGACGCTGCTGGATGCGCTCGAGGCGGCGGGTGTCGAGCGGGCGGGCGTTGGGAAGATCGACGACCTCTTCGCGGGGCGGGGGATCGTATCGCGACACACCACGGACAACGCGGACGGCATTCGGCGTGTTGAATCGTGGTTGGCGGGCGAGGCGCGTGGGTTCTGCTTCGCCAATCTGGTAGATTTCGACCAACTGTTCGGCCATCGTAACGATGTGGCCGGATTTCGCGACGCCCTCGAGGCGTTTGATCGAGCGCTACCGCGTCTGTTGTCTGCACTGAGGGAGAACGACCTGCTGTTCATCACGGCCGATCATGGCAACGATCCCACCACACCGTCCACGGACCATGCGCGCGAGCGCGTGCCGTTGCTGGCGGTGGGCGCGCGCGTTCGCGGCGGACCATTGGGTGAGCGGCAGACATTTTCCGACCTCGGGGCGACGGTCGCCGAGTGGTTCGGCCTCGACTTCCGTGGACAGGGGACGTCGTTCCTGCCAGCGCTGCTCGCGCCGTGACCGAGTTGTCAGCCGCGAACGGACCTCTCCCCCCCGAGTTGTTGGCGTTGTGCGAAGCGGCTGACGCGGCGCGCGCCAACGCATGGTGCCCGTACTCCCGCTATCCTGTTGGGGCGGCGCTGGAGTCGGTGGACGGTCGCATGTTCGTCGGCTGCAACGTCGAGAACGCGTCGTATCCCGCCGGGACCTGTGCCGAACGTGTCGCTCTTGGCACGGCCATCGCGGCTGGGGCCCGACGGTTCACACGTGTCGTGATTACGTCGGCTGCGGTTGCACCGACCCCGCCCTGCGGCATCTGCCGTCAGGCACTCGTGGAGTTTGCGCCCGACCTCGAGGTCATCGCGATCACTCCACAGGGGCAGACGGCGCGCTGGTCGCTTGCCGATTTGCTTCCTGCTCCCTTCACGCCTGCTTCGCTCGAGAATGCCTGAGCGTTTTCCCGTAGTCTCGTGGTTCCGTCGCCATTGTGCGCGCGTCGCCCTCCTGCTCGTGTCCTCCGCTGTCGTGCTGGCGGCCGGGTGCACCGAGTCGTTCGACGGCGGCGCGGCATGCCCGTCGCTCTGTCCCGTGCGTCCCGCGGCGTTCCGAGACACCACCTTCGAGGCCGTGATCCAGGATACGTCGCTGTCGGGCTATCCCGTCCTCGGCCTCTCGTCCACGCTGCTGCTGGCCAACCGGCCGGACACGCTCGTCACGCGCGTTGTACTCCGCTTCGATGTGCTGCCGCGCACCTTCAGCGCGAATCGCGGCACCACGACAGACAGCATCACCGCCGTTGACTCCGTCTTTCTCAAGCTGCCGCTGGATTCCACGGCCAGGCTTGGCAGGCAACGAGTGACGCTCGATGTCTTCGACGTCGACAGCACCCAGACCGACACGTCGGCGAGCGTCATCAGGAGTCTGTTCCGCACCGATCGACTGGTCGGGTCGCTGACGTTCGTTCCCGATTCAACGAGGGACACCCTTCGCGTGCCGCTCTCGCGCACAGTGTTACGGTCGAAGATCACCACCGGTGCACGTCTGCGGCTCGGGCTGCGCATTCGCGACGGAAGCGGGCAGCTGCGGCTCATTAGCTACGCGCTCGGCAGTGGCGTCCCTCTCGTCACGTTTGATCCGAGCACCGACACCACGTACGCGCCGCTCTCGATCAACACCAGTTCCACCGTCGCGGCGCCCACCTCCGACGCGGCGCTCGCCTATCAGGTGTACGCGCTCGTCGACAGGGGCTCTCCGGCGCCGGACGCGAGCACCCTGATAGTCGGTGGCTATCCGGCGTATCGCACCTATCTGCGTTTCGCGCTTCCGGCCAGCATCTCCGACTCGTCCACGATCGTGCGCGCCGAGGTGCTGCTTACGCAGAAGCGATCATCGTTTGCGAGCTTCCGCGATACGGTGACCATCCTGCCGCTGGTACCCACCACGACCTCGGCGATCAGCGACTTGCGCCGCATCCTCGATCTGGCGGCCGACGGCACCTTCGCCTCGCTGAACGCCACGTCGCTCGTGCCGGCGGACAGCGGCGTGCGGGCGCTCAACGTGCTCAGTCTCGTGCGCACCTGGCCGACGCTTCCCGCGAACGTGCCGCGCGCCCTCGCGTTTCGTATCAGCTTCGAGGGCGCGAATCCTGCGGAACTGCTCTTCTTCTCGAGCAAGGCGACGCCAGGTCTGCGGCCTCGTTTACGCATCACTTACCAACCCCGCTCCGAGTTCGCCATCCCGTGATGAAGCTACTGATTCGTTTGCTGCTGCCACTCGCCGCCGCAGGCACTGCCGCCGAAGCACAGGGCACGCTCAGTGGTCTCGGCTTCGGCTACCCGGTGGGAGGTACCAGCACGCGCGCCGCAGCAACGGGTGGCGCGTTCGCCGAGTTCGATCCCTTGAGTCCCATCAATCCGGCATCGTTGGGCGGCATTCAGCGGACCATTGTCACCGCGCAAACCGAGCCGGAGTTCCGCACCCTTCGTTTCGGCTCCGCGACCGAAAGCACCACGTCGCAGCGCGTGCCGCTGATCATGCTCGTTTTTCCGGCACGGCGCGGCTTTGCCGTGTCCGTCAGCGGCACGACGTTTCTTGATCGCAGCTACACCACGCTGACCACAGGCAGTGTCAACGTCGAGGGGAATGCGCTGGCCACGAATGACCGCAACGACGTCCGTGGCTCCATCGGCGACTTGCGCGCGGGGCTCGGCTGGCGGATCAACGCGCGCTTTAAAGTCGGCCTTGGCGGACACCTGTTCACTGGCGACAATCTCGTGGCGCGCAGCCGCACCTTCGCCGACACCCTGTCGTTCGGCAGTGTGAACGATTCGTCGCGCGTGACGTACTTCGGCACTGCGCTCTCCGTGGGCGGCGAGGTGCAGCTGATCAAGGGGTTGGCCGTGCAGGGATCGTACCGGGCCGGCGGCTCACTCGAGTCGCGTATCCGCGATACCGTACGCACGCAGGGCAGTGTGCCCGATCGGGCGGGTCTTGCGTTGCGCTACGATGGCATCGCCGGCTCGATCTTCGCCGTCGGCATCGAACAACAGTCCTGGACGAACATGAGGCGGCTGGGTTCGGATCTCGTGCAGTCGCACGATGCGACGAACATCCACGCCGGCGCGGAAGTGGCCGGACCGCGACTGCGCGGCTTTCCGATGATGCTTCGTGTCGGCTACGCCAAGAACGATCTGCCGTTCGGTGTGAACAACCAGAGGGTAAGCGAATCGCGAGTCACCGGCGGGTTTGGTCTGCCCGTCGCCCGTGACTTCGCTTCGGTGGACTTCTCGCTGCAGCGGGCCAACCGGACGCTGCGCGGCGGCGATGTGAAGGAATCCGCTTGGCTGGTGGGCTTCGGCCTGCAGATCCGCCCCTAATGTCCGCGACGAACAAGCCAACGGTCTATATCGAGACCTACGGCTGCCAGATGAACGTATCCGATTCGGAGCTGATGTACGGCACGCTTGCCGCGCATGGGTACGAGGCGGTGGACCGACCCGACGGGGCCGACGTCATTCTCGTCAACACGTGCGCGATCCGCGAGAACGCGGAGACGCGTGTGATCGGCCGGCTCGGTGAACTCAAGCGCAGTATGAAGAAGGGGTCGATTGTCGGTGTGACGGGGTGCATGGCGCAACGCCTGGGCCCGCGGCTCCTCACGCAGGCCAAGCATGTCTCCCTGGTGGTCGGACCGGACGGCTACCGCGCCTTGCCCGAGCTGATCGACGGCGCGCGTCGCGGCGAACGTTTTTCTGCGACCGATTTCGATCTCGAGGAGCACTACGAAGACGTGGTCGCGCGCCGCTTCGAAGGCGTGAAGGCGTGGATCCCGGTGCAGCGCGGCTGCAACTACCGGTGCACGTATTGCATCGTGCCGTACACGCGCGGCAACGAGCGGAGTCGTACACTGGCTGACGTCGTGCGCGAAACACGTGACGTCGTGTCGCAGGGGCTGTCCGAGGTCGTGCTGCTTGGCCAGACGGTCAACTCGTACAACGACGGCACGCACGATTTTGCCGACCTGCTGCGCGCCGTCGGCGCGGTCGAGGGCATCCGCCGTGTGCGCTACACGAGCCCGCACCCGAACGACTTCAGCGACCGCGTGATCGCCGCGATGGCCGAAGTGCCGAACGTCTGCGAGCATGTGCATCTGCCGATGCAGAGCGGCTCGACCTCCATGCTCAAGCGCATGCTGCGTCGTTATTCACGCGAGGACTATCTCGCCTGCGTGGCGCGCCTCCGTGCGGCCATTCCCGGACTGTCGATGACCACCGATATCATTGTCGGTTTCCCGGGCGAGACGGACGCCGAGTTCGAGGATACGCTGTCGTTGTGCCGTGAGGTTCGGTTTGATGATGCCTTCATGTTCAAGTTCAGCATGCGCGAGGGGACACCGGCGGAACGCATGCCGGTGGAGTGGCACGTGCCGGACGCGGTCGTTTCCGAACGGTTTGAACGGCTGATGGCGACGGTGCGCGGCATCTCGCGCGAAGGCAATCTCACGCGACTTGGCAGCACCGCCGAAGTGTTGATCGAAAAGGTCGCGCGCGACGGCGAACTGTTGCAGGCGCGCACGCGCGACTTCAAGACCGTCATGGTCCCGGCTGATGCGGGCGCGATCGGGGACTATCTCACGGTGCAACTCACCGGCACGACGGGCGCAACCTTCACCGGCACGCCGGTTCCGGCGCCGCAACGGACACCGGCCGGTAACGTTCGCCAACCACTGCCGTTGGCGGGGTAGCGAGCGTCAGCAACTGTCTGCAAAGTCAAGCGGAATTCGCGGTAGAAGCGTGCTTGCGCGGATCGTCACCCGGCGAGCCGGCCACCCACGGAGACGATGACTGCAACAGGCAACCTCACCGGTCGCGCGGACGCCGACCGGCTCAACGCTGAATTGCTGAACGCGGAACTGAGTCTGCTGGCATTCCAGCGCCGCGTCCTGGCGCTCGCCGAAGACGCGTCGCTTCCACTGCTCGAGCGGCTTCGCTTCCTTGGCATCGTCACCAGTAACATCGATGAGCTGTACATGGTGCGCATGGCGGAGTTACGCCGTGATGCGCTCGATGCGCGCGAGGATGTGTTCACCAGACATGCGCACGGGTATGCGCCCGCCGACCTGCTCGCCGCCGTCGAACATGAGATCACCGACATTCTGGCGGCGCAGGCGCGCTGTGCTGCTGCGTGCCTGAGCGAAGCCGCGCGCTTCGGCGTGCGACTGTTGACGTGGGATGTGCTCTCGGACGCGGAGCGTTGGGCGCTCAGGGAGCGCTATCTCGACGAGATTCACCCCGACCTGATGCCGCTGGCGATCACACTTGCGGCGGGGCATCCACTGCCGCATCTGCCGCATCTCGGTCTCTTCGTCGCCGTGCTCTTTCGCGCGTCGCCCAACGAGCGCGCGCATCTGGCCGAACACGAGTTGCCACGTGATGTGCCGCGATTGCTTGCGGTGCCAGGGCGCGCGGGTGCGGTGATTGCGATCGAGGAGGTGTTGCGCGCCAACGCACAGCTGCTGTATCCAAACGCCCTCGTCGAGGGTGCGTATCTCTTTCGTGTGACGCGAGGCGGTGATCTGCCCATGCACGACGACGATGCCGGCGACCTGTTGGGTGCGGTGCAGCTGGCAACCCAGCGCCGTCCGCACAATCCGGCGGTGCGTCTGGAAGTGGAGCGGAGCATGCCGCCGCACGTCGGGACACTGATTCTCGACAGCCTGCGCCGCGAGGCGATCGGGCGCGACATGGAACTGACGGTGAACGCGGTACAGGTGGTTGACGGTCTGCTCGACCTGCGTTGCCTGCAACTGCTGCCGCTACCGGTCGGCGAGCGCGCATCACTCGAGTTCGCGCCGTTGATGACGCGTTTGCCGATTGCCGCGGAGCTGTCGATGTTTGCCGCGATTCGCGCCGGCGACCTGCTCGTGCATCACCCGTTCGAATCGTTCGACGAGACCGTCGTCCGTTTTCTGCAGGAGGCATCGCGCGATCCGGACGTCACGACGATCAAGGTGACGCTGTATCGCGTTGGTGATCCGTCGCCGGTGGTGGAGGCACTTCTCGCGGCGGCCCGCAACGGCAAGCAGGTGTTCGCCCTCGTGGAGCTGCAGGCACGATTTGACGAAGCGCACAATGTGCAGTGGGCGCGGGCGCTGGAACGCGCGGGCGGTCGTGTCGTGTGCGGACTGGTCGGACTCAAGGTGCACGCGAAGGTGGCCCTCGTCATCAGACGCGAAGCGAGCCGGCTGGTGCGCTACGTGCACGTGGGCACCGGAAACTACAACACGCGCTCGGCACGTCTGTACACCGACCTCAGTCTCTTCTCGATGCGCGACGATCTCACGACCGATATCGCCGATCTGTTCAACGCGCTTGCCGGCGCATCGAGCTCACCCCCGGGGCTCGCGCACGGCACGCTGGTCGCGCCGCAGCAGTTGCTCCCGTCGCTGCTCATGCGGATCGAGCGTGAGGCCGCACACGCGCGAGCCGGACGGGCAGCGCGGATCCGCATCAAGGTCAACGGTCTTGCCGACACGGAAATCGTGCGTGCCCTCCAGCGCGCCGCGCAGGTCGGCGTACAGATCGAGCTCGTCGTGCGGGGCATCTGCACGCTGAGGCCCGGTGTGGCGGGACGCACCGAGAACGTGCGCGTGGTGTCGGTGGTCGGACGATTCCTGGAGCACTCGCGCATCTATCGCTTTGCCAACGATGGCGCACCCGAGTATTTCATCGGGTCATCGGACCTTCGCTCACGTAACCTGCGTCGTCGCGTGGAGGTGCTGGTGCCGCTAACGGGCGCCGAGCATCGCGCACGTCTTGACGGAATCCTCGATCGCTATCTCACTGATCCGACTGCGTGGACGCTCACGGCGAGCGGCCACTACGAGCGCGACGCGAACGCCGGGGGACTCGTCGGCGCACAGGCGTACTTCGCCGGAGAGGCCGTATGACGGCACGCCGCATGCCCACAAGGCTCGCTCCTGCGTCTCCCCTCCGCCCGCGCACACGCCTCGCGTGGGTTCCGTAACGGTCGCCATCGTCATGCTTACTTTTTGGGCGTACGGCATGGTGATCGCCTTCATGGCGCTCATCATGACCAAACGGCTGTCCCCCCTGACCGCGCTGATCCTGGTACCCACCACGGTGGGCGTGGCGGCCGGGTTTGCCCCCGGGTTGGGCGCGATGATGGTCGCCGGCATCGTCAAGCTGGCGCCCACCGGCGTCATGCTCATGTTCGCGATCCTGTTTTTCGCGGTCATGATCGATGCGGGGCTCTTTGCGCCCTTCGTTTCGCGGCTCGTGGCACTCGTGCAGGGCGATCCGACCAAGGTTGTCGTGGGGACGGCCGTGCTGGCCCTGCTCGTGTCGCTCGACGGTGACGGCTCGACGACGTACATGATCACCACGGCGGCGATGCTTCCGCTGTACCGCGCCATGCGTATCCGGCCGCTCATTCTCGCTTGTGTGACCATGCTTGCGGGCGGGATCATGAACATCCTGCCGTGGGGCGGCCCCACGGCCCGCGCGGCCAGCGCACTCGGCGTGGACGTGAGCGACGTGTTTGTCCCGATGATCCCGTCCATGATCGTCGGCGCGCTCTGGGTGCTGTTCGTGGCACATCGCCTCGGAGTGTCGGAGCGCCGCCGGCTCGAACGCGCGTCCACCGCGGCGGAGGCCGAGGAGGGGCTGGAGGAAGAGCTGGCCAACCCGGGGTTCGAGGAGGATCGCGCGCACCGTCGCCCGGAACGACTCGTCATCAACGCCATCGTGACCGTCGCCCTGCTCGTCGCGCTCGTCCTCGCGATCCTGCCGCTGCCGGTCCTGTTCATGTTGGGCTTCGCGGTGGCCGTGCTGATCAACTACCCGTCCATCGAGCAACAGAAAGCGCTGCTCTCGCGGCACGCCGGCAACGTGCTGGCGGTGGTGGGGCTCATCTTCGCCGCAGGGATCTTCACGGGCATCCTGTCCGGAACTGGCATGGTGGACGCGATGGCCGGCAGTGTAGTGTCGCTGGTGCCGGCGTCGCTCGGGCCCTACCTCGCCATCGTCACCGGCATGCTGAGTATCCCATTTACCTTCTTCATTTCCAACGACGCGTTCTACTTCGGCGTGTTGCCTATTCTATCCAAGGCAGGCGAAACGTACGGTATTACCGCAGCTGAAATGGCACGCGCTTCATTGATCGGGCAGCCCGTGCATCTGCTGAGCCCGCTCGTCCCTTCGACGTTCCTGCTGGTCGGCCTCGCCGGCGTCGACTTTGACGACCACCAGCGCTACACGCTCAAGTGGGCGCTGATGTCGTGCATGGTGCTGCTGGCGGTCGGTGTGGTGTCACTGGTCATCCCGTGGGCCGGACGGCAGGGGTAGTGTCTGTGTGATGATGCATCGAGTCACGCACGGTACGTTTCGCGCGTCCCTCACCACGCCCTCATGCCAGCTCGTCAGTCTCTCGTGCCGCGCGCTGCTCTCGCACTCATCGTCTGTCTCGCATTCCCGCTCACCGCGCGCGCAGGGGGCCACCTCGCTCGCCAAGATCGAGGAGAAGTTGGCTGCTGCATACTTCACACCGGCGCCGCGACAAATGCCCGCACGGGAAATGTGCCCATGCCTTTCACCTTGACTGGCACCGCCGTGAACAAACCACCTTCGTCTGGCACAGCAGCCAGTCCGCGCATGTGCTCCACGATCGGGATCTCGCTGCCAAGCAATATCGTGTGCACGGGACGCTCGCCGGTCGCCATTCCGTCGATGTTCAGCGAGTCGATCCCGACGATTGCCGCGCCCGCCTTCCGCAGCCACTCGGCGGTACGCTCCGTGAGAAACGGATGTCCATCGAAGTACGCGTCGGTACGCCAGTGTCTGTCCCATCCCGTGTGAAAGAGCACTGCGCGACCACCGACGCGATGCGCGGGAAGCGGGATCGAATCGATCGCCGCCCCGGCGGACGGATCCACGCGCACCACCAGGCATTCGAGCGATGCGATCGACTCCAGCGGAAGCGCTGACAGATCCTTCCCGTGTTCGTAGCGATGGAATGGACTATCGATATACGTACCGGTGTTGGCGAGCAGTTCGATCTTCCCGATCTGAAATTCCGTACCGTGCTCATAGCGGTCGCGAGACGCCTCGCGGCTCATCCAATCGCAGACGATCGGCGCGGGAAACCCCTTGAACGTGATCATCCCGTCTTCGACCACGTGGCTCACATCGATCAGGCGTCGCTTCACTGGCTTGTTCATTCAAGCGCACTCCACCAAGGGTTGTTGAGAGTCGCATCGGCAGGCATCGGGCCGGCAGGATGACTCTACCGCCTTGCCCATTCTTACACATCGCCAGAGGGGCCCGCGCTTTCTCGAGACTTGGCAAGCCCGGCATGCGCGCCGGATTCGGCGCGACATTCGAGCACGAAGCCGGGTTCGCCGACGCGGCCCATCTCACGCGCACCTCTCAGCGGCCCTTTGGGTTTGCGTCATAGGCTCTGCTGGTCGGGCGGCAAGAAACGGGGCCGGAGCGATGACGTCGGCGCGCACGCTGCTCCGCTCGCCAGCGTACGAAGACGCTGTGGAGGGCGTACGCTCCATCGACTCCAAGTGAGCGACTTGTCGGCGCAGTCCCTACGTGCTGCTTTCGGCGACTATCCTCCATAGACGCACTACGTTTGCAGAACACCGTCAGGCATGTAGCGCGAGCGAACTCGGACGCTTCGTCAATGGGCACGTCGTGAAAGCTGAACCGAACACGAGCACGCGCATCACCAGCATGCACGCCACCGACCCTCGACCGCATGTGGTCATTGTCGGTGGTGGTTTCGCGGGACTGACCGCCGCGCGCACGCTTGCCAGCGCCGAGGTGCGGATCACGCTTGTCGACCGCACGAATCACCACCTGTTTCAGCCGCTGTTGTATCAGGTGGCGATGGCGGTGCTCAACCCGGCCGACATCACGGTTCCGATTCGTTGGATGCTCCGCGATCAGCCGAACGCCACAGTGATCATGGCGGAGGTGGACAGCATCGATGTGCCGCAGCACACACTCACGCTCGATGGTGGCATCAGCACCGTCGCGTGGGACTATCTCATCGTGGCCAGCGGCGCCCGACATGCCTACTTCGGGCATCCCGATTGGGAACGCCACGCTCCGGGTCTCAAGGACATCGAAGATGCGCTCGAAATGCGTCGACGCTTTCTGCTCAGCTTCGAAGCGGCCGAGCGCGCCAGCGCGGAAGGACAGCGCGAGGCCCTGCTTACCTTCGTGGTTGTTGGCGGTGGCCCGACCGGCGTCGAGTTGGCTGGCATGATTCCCGAGATTACGCGCAAGGCCATGCAGCACGACTTCCGGCGCTTCGATCCCAAATCCGCTCGTGTGGTGCTGCTGGAGGCGGGCCCGCGGTTGTTGTCGCAGTTCCCCGAATCGCTCAGCGCACGCGCCGAGCGTGACCTGCGTGAGCTCGGCGTGGACGTGCGCACCAACACAGTTGTCACGAACGTGGACGACGCCGGCGTGACCGTTGCGTCTGGCGAACGGATCTTCGCGCACACGGTGTTCTGGGGCGCCGGTAACCAAGCCTCACCACTCGGCCAGCAACTCGGCGCCCCGCTCGATCGCGCTGGTCGCGTGATCGTGGGGCCAGACCTTACCTTGCCCGCCGACAGTCATGTCTTTGCCGTCGGAGACATCGCCGCCGTTCTCACAGACGCGGGCACACCGGTGCCCGCGGTCGCGCCGGCGGCGAATCAAATGGGCGCCCACGCGGCAGAGTCCATTCTCCATGATCTCCGAGGCACGCCACGCAAGCCCTTTCAGTATTTCAACAAAGGGGATCTCGCCACCATCGGTCGGCATCGCGCCGTCGCGTCGATCGGCTCACTGCAGTTGCAAGGCAACATCGCTTGGCTCGCGTGGCTCTTCATTCATATTTTGTATCTCGCCGGATTCCGTAATCGCCTCACGGTGTTGGTGCAGTGGGCCTTTCAGTACGTCACCTATCAGCGTGGCGTGCGTTTGATCACCGGCACCACCGCGCACCGATTGCTGAACACGAGCCATGACCGGGAAATGGCGCGAGCCGACGCACGGAAGCACCAGCCGCCGGTTCGAGACTGACGCGCACTGGCTCTACGGAAGCGGGTCAGGTTGAGGCATGGTGCGACGAATGCGAGGCGAACAGGCACGGCACTTGCACCCGTTCGGACCCGTCGCGAAAGACGCACTGCGCAACTATAGACCCGCATTACGGAGCCGAAGAATGAAAGTTCTCTCCTATGGCGCGCCCTCGGCTGGCGCCCGCATGATTCCCATGGCGTTCACTCGCATTGATCCACGCGCGGGTGAAGTGGCGATCGCCATCACCCACTGCGGCGTGTGCCACTCGGATCTGCATCAGGTGAACGACGACTGGAAAAATTCCGTCTGGCCGTGCGTGCCCGGCCATGAAGTGGTCGGCACTGTCTCCAAGGTCGGGGACGGCGTGACCAGGTTTGCCGAGGGCGACATTGTCGGCGTCGGTTGCATGGTCAATAGCTGCCAGCAGTGCGACCAGTGCACAATGGGCGACGAGCAATACTGCACCGGCCCCAAGAGCTGCACGCTGACTTATAACGGCCCCAAGAAGCCGGACGGTACCAATACGTACGGCGGCTATTCGACTGGAATCGTCGTACGACAGGAGTTCGTCTTGTCCATCCCCGCTCTCATTGATCCGGCCGAGGCAGCACCGATTCTGTGTGCAGGCGTCACTACCTACCAGCCGATGAAATATTTCGGGCTCAAGAAAGGGCAGGTGCTTGGTGTCGCCGGTGTTGGCGGATTGGGCCATATGGCGGTCCAGATCGGCAAGATGCTTGGAGCCAGGGTTGTGGCGCTGACCACCAGCCCGGAGAAGGCAGAGGCGATCAGGAGCCTCGGTGCGGACGAGGTGATTACGATGGATGACAAGGACGCGCTCGAGCAACACGCGCAGAGCATGGATCTGATCGTCAACACCATCCCGTACAAGCATGATATCAATCCGTACCTCGCCCTCGTAGCACCTAAGGGGGCGATTGCCGTGGTCGGCAACTTCGTCGGCTTCGACAATGTCGATACCGCAGCCATGGTCTTCCAGCATGTGACGCTGGCGGGCTCGATGATTGGCGGTGTTGCCGATACCCAGGAAATCCTCGACCTGTCGGCCACGCACGGCATTCGCCCGCGGATCGAGAAGATCCGGATGCAGGATATCGACCATGCCTTCTCGCGCATGAAGAACGAGGACGTGCGTTTCCGTCAGGTCATCGAGATGGCCAGCCTGAAGAACGATGCTGGGGCACAAGAGCAGGCGACCACGATCGCCGATCCGATGCGAGGTGACGTCGTGGCCGCGTGAAAGCGTACCCTACTGCGCCAGGTAGCCCCCGTCGACGTTGTAGTACGCGCCAGTTACGAACGAGGCCTTCTCGCTGACCAGCCACAGCACGAGCTCCGCGACCTCATCGGCCGTGCCGAGCCGCTGCATCGGATGCAGCGCGGAAATCTGCTTGAGTTGCTCGGCTTCCAGGTTGTCATCGAGCAATGGCGTTTTAATGAAACCCGGACCCACCGCGTTCACGCGTATCCCCTGCGTGGCATACTCGAGCGCGGCATTCCGCGTGAGTCCGACCACGCCATGCTTGGCGGCCACGTAGGCGCCCGATGTCGCGAAGCCGACCGCGCCCAGGATGGACGCCATGTTGACGATCGCACCTCCGCCCGAGCTGAGCATGGCCGGGATCTGGTAGCGAAGGCCGTAGAACACGCCCGACAGGTTGATGGCGATGACCTTGTCCCAGCTTTCCAATGGGTAGGAGCCGAGCGGCTGCTGCTCGCCACCGATGCCGGCGTTGTTCACCGCGATGTCGAGCTGGCCCCACGTGTCCACGGCGTCAGCCACCGTGCGTTCAAGGTCTTTGGGCTGGGACACATCGCAATTGGAGACGCGCGCGGTGCCGCCTTCCTGCTCGATGCGTGCAAGGACCGCCTTAACGCCGTCGGCGTCGACATCGGCCAGCAGCACGCGGGCGCCGTTTCGCGCCAGCAGGAGGCTGACCGCCTCTCCAATGCCGGACCCTGCGCCCGTGACGAGCGCGACCTTGTTCTTCAGCATATCAACCTCGTGAACCAATTGGGGAGACGGGTGGGGCGCGACGTCGCGCGCGGCTTGATTCCACCACGTCTGTGTCATACACCACGGACTCGCCGTCGGTCTACGTCTCGTCGACCGACAGGGCGTCCGTCGGATATGCAGCGAACTGCTGCGACGAGCATTGGCCCCACGAGCCTGAACTCGTCCCATAACACGCGAGCGTTCGGCCGCATGCGCACACCGGCTGCAGCATTTCGATGATCGTGCACGGCACGCAGCATTGCATGATGCGGCGTGCCCCATCTCGTTCACGCCGTCGCCATCTGGCTCGCCGGACTGCTCCTCGCCGCTTTCGCGCATAGCGCGCTCACACCGGCGCGCTGGTGGCCCGCACTGCTCCTGCTCGTCACGGTGACCGCAGCGCTCGCCGTGCTGCTCAGCGTGCCTTCGATCAGCGCCCCTTCGGTCAGCGCCGCGCACCACGCAACCCGCCACGACGCGCGCATTCCCGCGCGCATCACCGCACCACTCGCACTCCTCCTCCTCTCCGCGCTCCTCATCGGCAGCCACTCGGCTCGCCATCGAAGTACGTGTATCGTGGCGCTGGGGCGACAGATAGAGCTCCTCGTCGCCCTCGACGAACGCACCACCCCCAACGCGCGCACCACCGGCGAGATACTCGGCACCGGCCCTCTCGCCAGATGCCGAATACACGCCTCCGTCCGCGTACGGAACGGACGCGCACCACCCGGTGCGATCGTTGCCATCACGCTCAAAGGCACGGGTACCGTGCGCGCTACCACTCGCGGACTCCTGCTCGACGGAGACATTCGCCCGATCGGACCCGTACAGACGCTCCGCGCCTGGCGCGGACGACTCGGCGAAACGATCGATCAGCGCTTTCGCGAACATGCCGCGTTGGTGCGCGCGCTCCTCATCGCCGATCAGGATGGCATCGCACCCGATGTACGCGATCGATTCGCCGACGCGGGACTGGTCCACATGCTCTCCATTTCCGGACTGCACGTCGCCATTATCGCCGGCGCACTGCTGACCGTCGCCGGCGCGTGCCGCCTGCCACGTAATGCCGCCACGCTCGCCGCCCTCATCCTGGTCTCGCTCTACGTCATCATGCTCGGCGCACCCGCGCCCGCCGTGCGCAGTGCCGTCATGCTCGGCACCGTGGCCATCACCGAACGATGGCAACGACCCGTCCACCCCTGGACGGCCCTCGCACTCGGCGCGCTCCTGCCAACCGTGCGGCCAGACGTGGTCACCGACCTCGGCTATCAGCTCAGCGTCGCCGGCATGGCGGCACTGGTGTCGGCGCGCGCTATCATACGCCGCTTGCGCTCGATCGAAATTGTCGACGTGAGACAGCGCTGGCTCCGGCGATCGCTGCGGAGTTTTCGCGAACTGCATGGATGGCGCTCCAGCATCGCGCGCGAACTGCTGACCGGAGCGGTCGCGACCGCCGTCACCGCGCCGCTGGTGGCCTGGACGTTCGGGCGCGTCAGTGTGGTCGCGCCACTGTCCAATCTCGCCGCCGGTCCGATCATGGCATTGCTGCAGCCCGCGTTGTTTCTCAGCATCCTGCTCGAGCCGTGGCCCGCTGCCGCGCAGCTTGTCGCAGATGCGTGCGCCGTACCGATCGCACTGCTCGATCGGGTCGCCACCATGGCGGCCCAGATACCCCACGCGGCACTGCACATCGCGCCAACGCTTTTGGGCGCGTGCTGTGCCGGAATTGCCAGCGTGGCCTTCGTTCGCGCAACCGCCGCTCGTCGCCCCACCGGAGGCCTGATCATCGCAGCCGCTGCGCTCTGCGTGGGAATCTGGAGTCCGCTGCTCGGTACCGACTCGGCGACGTTCGAGCTGCACCTGCTCGATGTCGGACAAGGTGACGCCATCGCCATGCGCACACCGCGCGGCCGGTGGATTCTGGTCGACGCCGGGCGACGCTGGGAAGGCGGCGACGCCGGGCGGCGGGTCGTGGTGCCCTACGTGCAGCGACGCGGTGGGCCGGTGGCCGCCTTTGTGATGACGCACGCGCACGACGATCACATGGGCGGCGCCCGGAGCATCGCCAAAGCGCTGCACCCGGCGCGATGGTGGGAGCCCGCGTTCGTCTCCGGGAGCGAGAGCTATCGCGCTGCGCTGGAAGCCGTGCAGCAGGCAGGAATCCCGTGGCAGCGTGTGCATCCCGGTGACGCCATGCGGCTCGATGGCGTGGAGATCGAAGTCCTCGCCCCCGACTCCAGCTGGACCGCCGCGCAGACCGACGCCAATGAGACATCGGTCATCTTGCGCGTGCAGTACGGACAGATCGTGTTCATGCTCACCGGCGATGCGGAAGCCGCCGAGGAGGCCTGGCTTGTGGCCAATACGCCGAGGGAGCGGCTGCGCGCCGACGTCCTCAAGGTTGGCCACCACGGCAGCAAGACGAGTTCGACCACCACCTTCCTCAATGCCGTGCGACCGGATGTCGGGCTCGTCTCGGTGGGCGCCGGCAACCGCTACGGCCATCCGTCGCCCGAAATCCTCGAGCGCTTCGCAGCGAGGGGGATTCCCCTGCTGCGCAGCGATCGCGACGGCGCGATAGTGCTCCGGACGGATGGTCGACAGATTGCAGTCGAGGATCGGCACGGTCGCTGGCGCCTGCCGCGTGCCGTCGTTCCCGACCAACGGCCCTGATAGCGGAGGCGGTGCGTTGAGACCGGATGCAACGGTGGATCGCCCCGCTCCGTGGCGGCGTCGTAAGGGCGTCGTGAGGGCGCTTTTCAAAACAGTGCGCCATGCGCTGATCGGGAGCGCAGAGTCACTGCCGGATGCGCTGCTGTCGCGTCATCCCGTGCTCGCACGCGCGCGCTGGCGCCGCGGCGGTCTACCCCCGCGTGTTGGCGGTTGGGCGCTGGGACAGTCGACGGTGCTGGGCATCGCGCTCGGGCGCACGGTCTTTCTCGCGCCGCACACGCAACTCGATGTGGCTCTGCTCTTGCACGAGCTTGCCCACGTTCACCAGTTTGAGCGTATCCGGAACTTCCCGCTGCGCTATTTGTGGGAAAGCCTGCGACACGGTTACCACGCCAATCGCTTCGAACGCGAAGCCGATGCGTGGGCCGCGCATATACTCGCGTCCGATCCGCCGCATCCCGCCAAGTTCACCGCGCCTGCATCGCACAACGATCACAGCGCGCGTCTACAGGACCTCCCGTCCCGAGGAGTCTGACCGTGGTAAAGCACACCGCCACCTCTGTCGTCACGATCGAGCGATTCATCATCGAGCAGGAACGGGCGTTCCCGGAAGCCACCGGCGAACTTTCGGGCATCCTGTACGACATGGCGCTGGCCGGTAAGATGATCGCCAACAAGGTGCGCAGCGCCGGACTCGCCGACATTCTCGGTGCGACGACCGACACGAACGTGCAGGGGGAAGTGCAGCAGAAGCTCGATGTCATTGCCAACGAGATCGTCATCAAGGCCTTCGATCACGGCGGCCGCTTGTGCGCCATGGCGTCCGAGGAAGAGCCGGACATCATCCACATCCCCGAAGGATTTCGGAACGGCAAGTACGTGCTGCTGTTCGATCCGCTCGACGGATCGTCCAACATCGACGTGAATGTGCCCGTCGGCACGATCTTCTCCGTCTATCGCAAGATCACGCGTGGCTCACGCGGCGAGATGGAAGACATGCTGCAGCCGGGTCGCCGGCAAGTCGCGGCGGGCTACGTGATCTACGGCTCGAGCACCATGCTCGTCTACACGACAGGGCAGGGCGCGCACGGCTTCACGCTCGACCCGAGCATCGGCGAGTTTCTCTTGTCGCATCCGAATATCCGGATCCCCGATCGTGCACGGTATCTCTCCGTCAATGACGCCTACGAGCAGGATTGGCCGGAGCACACCAAGCAGCTGATGCGCCGTTACCGCGGCTTGGATGGCATGCGCAAACCGCTCAACGTGCGCTATGTCGGCTCGCTCGTGGCCGACTTTCATCGCAACCTCCTCGGCGGCGGCGTCTTTTGCTATCCGGCCAACGAAAAGTCGCAGCGCGGCAAGTTGCGTCTCCTGTACGAGGCCAATCCGCTCGCCTTCATCGCCGAACAGGCCGGCGGGTTGGCCACGGACGGTCATCGCCGCATCATGGACGTCGAACCCAACGAACTGCACCAGCGCACGCCGCTCTACCTTGGCAGCAAGGCCGAAGTGGAGACGGTCGCGGAATTCGCGCCGGCCGAACCGCCTTACGCGAACTACCGCCGCCGCGCGGTGGATGTGGCTCCCGCCTGACCGGTCATTGGTACCAGTCGTGAACGGCGGCGCTCCATCGAGCGCCGTCGTCGCTATTTTGGGGCATGTCTTCTTCAGAACACCTTTCGCCGTCCGGCATTCCCGTCCCCGTCGTCGTGCGCCCGGACGATGTCACCGTGGACTACGCGCGCGATCTCGCCGATCCCGGCGCCTTCCCGTTCACGCGCGGCGTCCAGCCCACGATGTATCGCGGGCGACTCTGGACCATGCGGCAGTACGCAGGGTTTGGCACCGCGAAGTCCACCAACGAGCGGTTCAAGCTGCTGCTCGAGGCGGGACAGACTGGACTCTCGGTCGCCTTCGACCTGCCCACGCAAATGGGCATCGATTCGGATTCGCCGCGCGCGCTGGGCGAAGTCGGACGCGTCGGCGTCGCCATCGACACGGTCGAGGACATGCACGTGCTCCTCGAAGGCATTCCGCTCGACAAGGTGTCCACCAGCATGACGATCAATGCCACCGCGGCGACGCTGCTGGCGATGTACATCGTCGTGGCGGAAGAACGCGGTATCGAACGCGCCAGGCTTTCGGGCACCGTGCAGAATGACATCCTCAAGGAGTACATCGCGCGCGGCACCTACATCTATCCGCCCGCTCCGTCGCTGGCGCTGACGGCCGAGATGTTCCGTTTCTGCGCTGCAGAAGTGCCGCTGTGGAATCCCATTTCGATATCGGGCTACCACATCCGCGAAGCGGGTTCTACCGCGGTGCAGGAACTCGCGTTCACTTTCGCCGATGCGCTGGCATATGTGCAGCAGGCCGTGGCGGCCGGTCTGGCCGTGGATGCGTTCGCACCGCGCCTGTCGTTTTTCTTTGCCGCGCACAGCGATGTCTTCGAAGAGGTGGCCAAGTTCCGCGCCGCACGCCGCATGTGGGCACGTCTGATGCGCGAGCGCTTTGGCGCGAATGACAACAGCTGTCGCCTGCGATTTCACACACAGACCGGCGGCGTCACGCTCACCGCGCAGCAACCGCTCAACAACGTCGTACGGGTGACCCTGCAGGCGCTCGCCGCGGCACTGGGTGGCACACAGTCGCTGCACACCAATGGGTACGACGAGGCCCTCGCGCTCCCGACCGCTGCGGCGGCCACGTTGGCGCTCCGCACGCAGCAGATTGTCGCGTTCGAGTCCGGAGTGACGCAGACCGTGGACCCGTTGGCTGGGAGTTGGTATGTCGAGCAGCTCACCGACGAGGTGGAAGCGCGGGCCCTGGCGCTCATTGCGCGAGTGGACGAACTCGGCGGCGCTGCCGAAGCGATACGTGCAGGCTTTTTTCAGGACGAAATCGGCCGGAGCGCGTACGAGCACCAATTGCGCGTGGAGGCCGGGGAGACGGTCGTCGTTGGCCTGAATCGTTTCAGCGATGGACAGGATCCGCCGATCATCCCCGCTCCCGATTTCTCGGCGCTCGAGCGCGGGCAAGTCAGCCAGCTCGGCCGGGTCAGGGCGGCACGCGACAACGTCGCGGTAAGAGAGGCGCTCGCCGCGCTCGCCGAGGCGGCGCCGCAGTATTTGCCGGGGCACGTCGGTGCGCGGACACCGCTCATGCCACGCATCATCAATGCCGTGCGTGCGCGAGCGTCGGTTGGTGAAATCGCCGATACGTTCGAGGTTGCGTGGGCGCGTTACCAGCCGTCGCTGTAGCGCCGGCGCCGCAGTCAGACGGGGCATGGCAGCCACACTGACCCGACTTCGGCTGCTATCGTCCTCGTAACTCGCTGAGAAGGAACACTTTAGCAGCGAGGTGTGGCCGGCGTCGATCTTGCACCTCGTCGCCGTGCTGTCGTCGTTGGTCACCATCCCTTTCCGGTACCTCTCATGCTCGCTCGCAACATGCTTCAAGGTATTGCCGCGCTGAGTTTTGTCGTGATTTCGGCCACGGCCGACGCGCAAGGCCGCGTCTTCGTCAACAGCGATGAGTGGACCTTGAGCTCCACAGGCGTCTCCTTCGCTGGTCAGGCGAACGTGACCGCGTTCACGCGGAACGTCACGTCGTGGCTGACGGGTGGAACGACTGGGAGTGTGCTGATTGCCAGCACGAACTTCGGTTTTCCGCCGTCGACGATCTCCAGCGACCTGAATTCGGGTGGTTTCGCGTTTACCACCACCCAGAACAACAGTGCGGGCGCATGGGCCAACCGGGCGAGCTACAGTGCGCTCTTCGTCGACGCGTCCTCCGCCGGACCGGGCAGCAACGCGCAGCTGCAGGCTGATCTGCAGAGCTACGTGTTGGGGGGCGGCAGTGTCTTCGTGAACTTCGGCACCGGCATCGGCGGATCAGCCTCGGAAGCGAACGCCTTCAACACGTTTCTCGGCTACTTCGGCATTCAGGCTGCGCTGCAGTACAACGGAATTGTTGGCGTGCAGAACACGACTACGTATGCGGCGCAGGGGCCCTACGGTGCACCGCTGTTCACCAACGTCAGCGGTCTGTATCAGAACCTCGGGAACACGCTCTCGCAGGGTGGATCGAACGGGGCCGGATACAACTCGCAGATCTTCGGCCGCGGCCTGTATGCCGCAGCTGCTTCGACCAACGTAGTACCGGAGCCGTCCACATGGGCGCTTATGGTCGCGGGACTTGCCGGTATGGCTGCCGTCGCACGGCGTCGCAAGGCGTAACCGATCGGCATTGTACGCGAGGTTCGACGGGTCGCCCAAGTGGCGGCCCGTTGTGCGTTTATGGGGTCGGGTAGACGAGCACCGGGTAGACCCGCTCCCAGCGGCTGCCGTCCGCCAGTCGCACCAGTGCGCTCACCGTCCATTGCCGTGTCCAGCCGGCATCGAAGCGGGAGGGAGGCACGCCGGGTGGCAGCAGAATCTCCGCCGGGAATGCGCGCTCGACGCCGGGACGCAACTGTGGATCGGGCACCGCGACATCGACTTGCCATGCCGTCGGCCCACCGCCTCCGCGCGATTCGCGGTACTCGAAGAGGAGGGTCATCTCCTGCACCATCCCATCACGTCGCGGGATGATGTTCACCGCGCACGGGCTCAGGTCGCCCGGGACGATATTGAGGTCGGACATCTGCAGGGACACGTCGCCGATGACGCGCCAGGCGAGCCAACGTGCACGGAGTGGCCACAGCACGCTGACGCCGTAGCCCACGAAGAAGATGCCCGCAGCAATTGCCGTCGGGTCGTGCATTATCACCACGGTGACGGCGCCGACGACCAGCAGCACGAGCCCGCTCAGACCGATCCCGACCGCCTGGCGCACGTCCGTGCGCCGCAGCACCGGCCCCCACTGCTCCACCGCAAGGTCGCGATACACGTCTGCCTTCACTCCGAGCGGATCGATGGCGGCCTCGCGGTGGGGGGCAGTTGTAGTGTACGCAGGGGGACGTGCACGCGAAGTACGCTAGCTTGCCGTCGGGCGCTCGCCAACCTATGCAACGCGCGCGATACTCCCCGTGGTCCGCACTCGCCGCGCCGACCATCGCTCCGGAGCCGCTCTGACCAATCCGTCCATTCGTACGCCCGATGCCGCGGCGCAAGAGCGACGCGCTTACCGTCGCGTGACGTGGCGACTGCTGCCCTTCTTATTCCTTTGCTATGTGGTGGCGTATCTCGACCGGGTGAACGTCGGGTTTGCCAAGTTGCAAATGCTCGCCGAGCTGGGCATGAGTGAAACGGCATACGGTCTCGGTGCCGGAATCTTCTTCATCGGCTACTTCCTGTTCGAGGTGCCGAGCAATCTGATTCTGCATCGCACCGGGGCTCGGGTCTGGATCGCTCGCATCATGATCACGTGGGGACTCCTCTCCGCGGCGACGATGTTCGTCACCAGTGCGAATGCGTTCTACGCGATCCGCTTCGCGCTGGGCGTGGCCGAGGCGGGGTTCTTCCCCGGCATCATCCTGTACCTGACGCAGTGGTATCCAGGGTCGATGCGGGCGCGCATCGTGGCCTTGTTCATGACGGCTGTCGCGGTGTCGGGCGTGGTGGGCGGCCCCCTCTCCGGTTGGATTCTCGTCTCACTCGCCGGCGTGAACGGCTGGGCCGGATGGCAGTGGCTCTTTCTGCTCGAAGGACTGCCGTCGGTGGTGATGGGGATCGCCGTCTTCTTCTATCTCGACGATCGCATCCAATCCGCGCGCTGGCTGTCGGAAGCGGAACAGGCGATGCTGCAACGCAACATTGACGCAGAGCAGGGCGCCGGGGTGCATCTCTCCGTTGGGGAAACGCTACGGAACGGACGCGTGCTGCTGCTCTCGGCGCTTTACTTCACGTTCGTCATCGGACTGTACGGCATAGGCTTTTGGCTGCCGCAACTGATTCGCACGATGGGCGTGGCCGATCCGTGGCGCGTTGGCCTGCTGAGCGCGATTCCGTATGGGGCGGCGGCGATCATCATGGTGCTGGTGGGGCGCAATTCCGACCGGATGCGCGAGCGGCGCTGGCATTTGGTGACGATGGCGCTCCTCGGCGCGCTCGGACTCGCCTTCGCCGGATGGTTCAGCACCGAGCAACTGGCCGGCATGGTCGCGCTCACGGTCGCGACGGTTGGCATTCTGTCGGTGCTCCCACTCTTCTGGACGCTGCCGACGGGATTCCTGCGCGGTGCGTCGGCAGCGGCGGGCATTGCGGTCGTCAACTCGGTCGGCAATCTCGCCGGCTTTCTCAGCCCATACATGATCGGTGCCATTACCGACGCGACCGGCAGCGCAACGTACGGTGTGTATGCGATGGCGGGGTTCATGACACTGGGGGCAGTGCTCACGATCCCCGCCACCCGTTCGATCACGGCGTAACAGGCTTCGTCTTCGGTTCCAGCTTCGCGGCCCACAGTCCCGAGTTGAAGTCGGTGAAGATCACGCGACCCTTCCACGGCATGGCGTTCATGACGAACGGTGCGTTGGCCGTGAACGCCTTCGGATCGATCGGCTTGAACACGGCGATCTCGCGACGCTGTTCCGCCAGATTGCCCATCAGCTCACCGCTTACGTCCACCACGCGCACGCCGCCATCGTAGTACGCCTGATAGAGCACGTCGTTCTCGACGATGATGTCGTGCGAACCGTAGTCCTCCAGATGATAGCGCCCGACCTTGCGCATGTGCATCGGGTCCGTCGCGTCCACGATGTGCGTGTAGCCGCCGGACGTCTGCGCGATGCCACCTGCCGAGCCGAGCGAGGAGCCGTAGTTCGTGCCTTCCCAGACGCGGCCGGCGCGATTCATCTCCTCGTCGCCGAGGAAGAGATACGTGCGACCGGTGGACTTCTGAAAGTACGGGAAGATCTCGTGTCCTGAATTGATCGGAAAGACGTTGATCAGTTTCGGCTTCTCAATCGTGCCGCCGTACTTGCCGTTACCCACATCGACGAGCACTGCCCCCGCGCCGCCCTGTGCGGAGTAGGCGATGCCATCGTTCACCCACAGGTCGTGAATGCGCGCGTTGGGATGCTGGTACTCGCTCACATACCTGGGCTTCGTAATGTCCTTCACGTCGATGATGACGTACTTCTGGCCGCCGGAGATCGCGAACAGATGGTCGTTCGTGGCGAACAAGTTGTGCACGCCACCCGTCAACTCCTGATCGAACGTGCTCGCAATCTTCGGATGCGCCGGGACCGCGAGATCGAGAATGACGACACCGTTCACGCGGTTCGACGCGCCTTCACGCGACAGCGCGCCGTAGCGGCCGTCGGGCGAGACCGTCACGTCGTTGATCGTGCGCGCGTCGATCTTGATCGAGTCCGTCTTCACGATGTTGTTCATGTCCGTGATGTCGAACACGAGCGCGTACCCGTCGCCGCCCCACGTGCCCACGAGGCAATAGTCGCGGCCGTCTTTGCCCGTCCACGGCCACAAATCCGACGTGGCCGTCGTGTTCACTTCGCCGCGTCCCGTCACCGTGATGCGCCGCACGACATCGCGCGGCTTCACTTCGAGCACTTTGCGCGCCGTCACGTTCCCCGATTGCGCGAGCAACGTGAAGCGGCCCGGCGCGTTGGCCGTAAAGCGTCCCCAATCGATGATGCCGGGGCCGCCCGATGCCGCAGTCGTGTCGTCGGGCGTGTAAGTGTAGCTCCACGTGATCGGCGCATCCTTCACCGCCGTCCCGGCCGCGTTCATCGCGGTGGCCTTGAGCCGAATCACATCGCCGGTGTTGATCACATCCTCGCTGATCGCCATTGCAATGCGGCTCACGGGATTGTTGGCAACAGTGTACGACCTGGTTGCCGTGATGCCTTCCGATTCTGCCGTGATGACGGCCGGGCCGACCTTGATTCCGGACACGTTGCCGAACCGATCGACGGATGCCACCGCAGGATTGTTGCTGCGCCACGTCACCGTCATGCCGCCGCGCGGACTGCCGTCGGCGTGCGTGCCCACGGCATAATGCGCGAGCGTGATGCCGGTGTACAACCGTCCCGAATCAGCCACGATGGCGATTTTGTTCAGCGCCGGCCACGTGATCAGCACGGGGATGTCCAGCGTGACGGGGATGCCGTCGCCCATGGCCGTCGCCGTGGCGAGGTAGGAGCCCGCCTTGAACGCCGTCACCTTGCCGTTCTGGAACGAAACGGCGGCGCGGGGACCACCAATGCGCACCACGGCATCCCTGATTTCTCGCCCCTGCTCGTCAAACGCGGTGACCTTGAACGGCTGCGACTCGCCGGCACGCAAGGTGATGCGAGCCGGTTCGGCAACCAGTCGTGCGACGGCAGCCGGCTGTGCCGTGGCTGCCTGTTGTGCGATGAGGCGCGCGGTCGGCAGTACAGGCACGAGGGCCAGTACGCCAAGCGCGGTCGTGACGAACCGCATGTTGCGCGCTACGTTCATAGTGCGGTGACTCCTGTCGGAGAGCGACTGCGTGTGCGTTCGTGAACTCCAGCGGCCCACCTGCTGCGTGCCTGTCCGTCTTCCAAACTCCCTGCGGCACGTGCCCGGGGATCGAGTACGCCCATCATGCCCTCTGTCACTTCCCCCCGCAAGCTGAACGCCATGCGACTGCATCTGCGTCATGCGGTGGCCGCGCTACTGCTCGCGCCGGCGCTTCACCCCGCGCACGCGCAGGTTGCCACCGCTGCCGTCAAGCCGGCGCGCGACTACTGGGTCTACGTCGGTGCAGAGTCCGCCGACAAGATGTACCGCGTGCGCTTCGGGCCGGCGGGTACGGTCGTCGAAAAGACAATCGCGATCGGCGAACTGGCCGCCGAGATGGAGGGCCCGCACGGCATCGCCATCTCGCGCGACGGCAAATACCTGTACCTGACCACCGGACACGGCACCCCCGATGGCAAGTTCTGGCGTTACGAACTGGGCCCCGACACGCTCATCGGACCCGGCCTCTCGCTTGGCAATTTCCCCGCGTCCATCGACGTCACGCCGGACGGACTGTACACACTGTCGGCCAACTTCAACCTGCACGGGGATATGATCCCCAGCACGGTTTCCGTCGTCTACACGCAGAACAACACGGAAGTCGCACGGATCGTCACGTGCACCATGCCACACGGCAGTCGCGTCTCCCCCGACGGCATGCGCCAGTATTCCACCTGCATGATGGATGACCAGTTGGTCGAGATCGACACGCGCGACTTCACCGTTGCGCGTCGGTTCTCGCTGGCGAAGGGCAAGGAGGGACCGCTGTCTGCCGACAACATGGGCGAGATGGCCGGCATGGCGGGAATGAACCACGACGCGCACAGCGGGCATGACACGGGCGCGAAGCCCGCAACCAAGGCGCCCGCACCCACAGTCGATCCCGCGCAGCAGGGACGCGTCGCCATGGGCATGGAAAAGCACGTCATGACGCCCGCATCCTGCTCGCCCACGTGGGCGCAGCCATCCTTCGACGGCAGCAGCATCTTTGTCGCCTGCAACAAGGCCGACGAAATTCTCGAGGTCGGCACGACGTCATGGACCGTCACGCGTCGCCTCAAGACTGGGCGCGGTGTGTACAATCTGGCTGTCTCCAACGACGGCAAGTGGCTCGTCGCCACGCTCAAGCAGGGCTCCGCCGTGGAAGTGTTCGATCTCGCCACCGGCAAGAGCCTCGGCCAGGTGAAGACGACGAACACGATCGCACACGGGGTCACCCTGAGCCCCGACTCCCGGTACGCGTTCGTCAGCAGCGAGGGCGTGGGCGCTGCGCCCGGCAAGGTCGACGTCATTGACCTGCAGACGGTCACAAAGGTCGGCACGGCTGATGTCGGTCAGCAGGCCAGCGGGATCGCCTTTTGGAAGATGAGCAACTGAGCACGCCTCCCGGGTTGGGCGCGCACGCGGAGTCGGGCTCGCCCGCGTCGCGGTCGGACGCCCGTCCGCTACCCGTGCTGCGTGCGATGATCGACGCGCTCGATCGTGATCTGTTGCAGATCATGGCGCGACGCATGTCGCTCGTGTCCGAAGTCGCGGAGTACAAGCGCGAACACGGTCTGCGCATCCGCGACGCCGAGCGCGAGCGCGATGTCATTTCAGATCGTCGTGCGCGCGCCGAGGCGCTTGGACTGCCCAGCGGCGAGATCGAATCGATCTTTCGCGTCTTGCTGCGCACCAGTCGTGATCAACAAGCTGCCATGCGCGCGGAAGTGCCGCTCCACGACGAACCCAAACGCGTGGCGATCATCGGCGGAAGCGGCAGGATCGGCACAGTGCTTGCTCGTCTGTTCGGCGATCTGGGCCATCACATTCTCATCGCCGATCGTGACACCGCGCTGCGTGCCACAGAAGCCGCCGCTGCCGCCGACGTGACGATCATCAGCGTGCCGATCGATCGCACCGAAGAGGTCATCCGCGACGTGGGACCACAGGTGCGCGACGATGCGCTGCTCATGGACGTCACGAGCATCAAGGAAGCGCCCGTCGCGGCCATGCTCGCAGCCACGCGCGCCAGCGTGGTGGGCACGCACCCCATGTTCGGACCGAGCGTGCACACACTGCAGGGGCAGCGCGTGGTGCTCTGTCGTGCGCGCGGCGATGCCTGGGCCGATTGGGTGTCGCGCACGCTGTCGTCGCGCGGCTTGGTGATCACCGAGACCACCGCGGTGCAGCACGACCGCGCCATGTCCATCGTGCAGGTGCTCACGCACTTCCAGACGCAGGTGCTTGGCGTGACGCTCGCGCGACTCGGCGTCCCGCTCGCGGAGACGATGCCGTTCACCTCACCGGCGTACCTCATGGAGCTGTACGTGGCGGCGCGCCACTTCGCGCAGGAGCCCGGACTCTACGGGCCGATCGAGATGCGCAATCCGCGCACGCCGGAAGTAACGGCCGCGTTCACAAGCGCCTCGCGTGACATCGCCGAGCTGCTGGCAAGCGGCGATCAGGCCGCCTTCACCGCCATGTTCGATGACGTGCGCGCGTTTTTTGGCGACTTCACCGCTGAGGCGCTGGAGCAGTCGAGCTTTCTTATCGACCGGATTGTGGAGCGTTCGTGACGGCGCGTTTCTTCATGTCGTAACCGTCGCCCGGATTGAGCTTGATGTAGGGCTTTTCACCGGCGGGGTAGCTGCGCGTGTTGTCGTGCACCGTGACCTGCGCCTTGCCCATCACGGTGAACTGGTCGCCGTGCACTTCGATGGCGGTGCCCTCGGAGAGGCCGATACCCAACAGGTCGGGGAAGCGCTGGATCACGGGAATGAGATCGTCCCACCGATTGCGCGCATTGATGTGCTGGTCGATCGCCGAGCGTCGCAGAAAAGCGAAGGCGTTCTGATGGTCGGGCTCGGGCGCCATCATCACGTTCGAACCACTGATGGCACCACGCACCAGATACTGCCCCTGAATCGTGGCGCCGGCCGAACTGCCGCCGATGACGCCGCCGCGTGCGAGGACATCATGGAAGGCGCGATAGGTGCGCGTCCCCGCATACGAGTCCACGATGTTCCACTGACGCCCGCCGTTGAACCACACGCCTTTGGCGTCCGCGAGCAGCGCCGCAAACTCCTTCGTGTCGGCAACCTTTGGATCGTGCGTGTGCAGCATGTGCACATTGGTCAGTCCCATCGCCCGCCACGAGGCCAGCACTTTGTCCGCCTCGTAGGGCGTGATGGCGCTATCGGCGCCGCGATTGCCGCCGGCGGTGGGGACGATGACGATCCTGGCGCTCTTGCCACCGGCCAGCTCGACGAAACGTTCGCTGATACCCGTACCGGCCAGCGCGCCGCCACCGACGATCAGCAGGGAGCCGTTCGGTGGGCCGTACTCCGGTGCCGCGGTGCGTTCGGTGGTGCTGCCGGCGGCACCGGCACGAGCGGCGGTCGTCGCAGGCTGCGCCGCGAGCGCGGATGCCATGCCGCACAGCAGCAAAGCTGTGCGCGCTCTGAGAGCAAGAAGTATTCGCATGGAGCGAATCTCGTTCCAGAAGCGTCCCCGCGCCATCGTCCGTTGCCCCAGAACCGGATGGTTCGCGCGCCACGACCGGTGACAGTGCCTCGGCGGCCGAACCCAATCCGGCGTGAGGGGTAGCACATCCGACCCGTTCTTTGAACAGACCCGACTATCTTTCGCCATGCGCACTACACCGAGTTCCAGACCGGGTTCAAGAGCGAGCCAGACAATCGAGACTACCGCCACACGATTCGCGGTCTCCGCGCCGATGGCGCGGCTGGTCGCGTTGGCGGCGGCCGCAGTGCTGCTCAGCAGCCCGTTGCGTGCGTCGCACGCCCAACGCGGGACCACCATTCGCGACCGGGCCGCACAGGAGGCCGTGCGACAGGTCAGTTTGTATGGCGTGGTGGACGGCGTTGTCACCGACACCCTGCTGCGGCCACTCGGCGCGGCCGATGTCTCAGTCGTGGGCATCGGCGCCCGCGTGGTGACGTCGGAGAACGGCAGATTCCGGCTGCTGCAGGTGCCGCCGGGGCAGTATCTGCTGGTGGTGCGCCGCATCGGCTTCGCGCCCACGTCAGGCATCGTGGAGGTTCCCGCCGACGATACGCTGCGGCTCGCGTATGCGCTGATCCGCTCCGGTAACATGCTCGATACGGTGCGCGTGAAGGAACGGCGCGTGACGATGCGCATGCTGGAATTCGAGACACGGCGTCGACAGGCACAGGGGCAGTTCGTCACACAGGAGGAGATCGAGCGGCGCGGGTCGCTGCAGGCGTCGGATTATCTGCGCTTCCTGCGTGGACTCGAAGTATCGCGCGTGACCACGGAGGCCTTCGCCGGTACGCAGGTGTACTCGCGCCGTGAAGGTGGCGGCGTCGATGCTAATTTCCAGCAAACGTATTGCGCGATGCAGGTGTTTCTCGACGGTATCGTATTGCCTAAGAACTTCAATCTCGACCTCTTGCCGCCGCCGAAGCAGATCGCCGGTATCGAGGTCTACTCGGGGGCAGCCACGGCGCCGCCCCAGTTCGGTGGACCTGATCGGCGCTGCGGGGTGGTGGCGTTCTGGACGAGAGACGGATATTAAGGTCGGCGTCGAGCGAGCGGGCTCGACCAAACGGCAAACTTCCCAGTGTTGAGCGGAAAGCGGAAGTGCTGAGAGGTTGAGTCCATCGCTCGTGTGACGGCGAAGCGATCAAACGAAACCAGGCCCCGCGTGATCACTCACGCGGGGCCTGACTTTTCCGGCTTGACACTCCAGCTCAAAACTCAGGGCTGGCAGGTTGTGGGCGCAGACACCGCCCACAAGCCCACAATTCGTTTAGCAGCCCGGTCCCGCCAGTGCGCCCGTCTTGCCTCGACGCTGCAGGCATTCGGCCTGCGGCAGCGGCTGCACTCTCGCCACGAAGTGCGCATTCACGCCCGACGTGATGTCCCGCGGCAGGTCAGCGAGTCGGTTATAGCGACGCATGTCCACCCACCGGTGCCCTTCAAGCAGCAGCGAGTACCGCTTCTGCACGAGGAGTTCCGTGACGATCGCCGCGTCGGAGGACGCGGCGGTGAGCGTGGACGGTGCGAGACCGCCCGCGTTCACGCGGATATTGTTGATGATCGCCAACGCGCCCGCCTTGTCGCCCGTGGCCAGCAGGCCTTCTGCTCGGAGGAGCATCAACTCTTCGTTCCGGATGACCGGAATGGTCGAGGAGATCGTCGGGTACACATTGAAGCCCAGTGACGACGAAACGCCGAGTCCCTGCGGCGCATTGCGCGTCGGACGCGCGATGATTTTCGCGAGGAAACGATTGTCCTTCGAGCCGTCGGCCTTGAGCGGTGCGTCGGTTTCGATGGACATATGCGCGTAGAGGTCGGTATTCGTCGCCGTGGCCAGCGGGTTGGTCACGTCCGGCGCCGCCGCGTACGGGTAGTACACGCCCGCGTTGTACTGAGCGGCCGTGGTCGCCGACGCGTTCAAGAACGAGGCGCCGAGCGCGGTCAGCGAACGCTGCCACGCCGTCGGACCGCCGCCTGCCGTGGCATAGTAAGCCGCGGCACGCGCTGCGATGGCCCGGTTGAACTGCCGAAACGTCGTTGGCGTGTTGAACCCGGCAAAGCCCGAATGCAGCGTAAACGAGAACGCCGCGCCACCGGCACCGAGATCCGTGTTCGCTTCATCAAGGGTATTCAGGATGTAGCGGTACACCGAGTCACGTGACACAAAGGCCCCAAGGTCGCTGGCATCGAGGTTGATCTGAACGACGGCGCCGATCGTGTCGCGTGTGGCGATGACCGTCAACAGCTCCATGCCTTCAATCGTCTTGGCGAAGCCCAACGCGGCACGCTTCTGCTCCGCAGTGAGCGTCGAGCTTGCAACCGAGTTCTTGAAGTTGAAGACGTCGCGCAGGTTGCCGTAGGGACCGTTCCAGCTACCCACGGCAAAGCCGGACGGATCGAGACGATTCGCCCCCGAGATGCCGATCAGGTACGCTGAAGTGTTCCGCCCTTCTTGCGGCGTGTACACGTACGCTTCACGACCAAAGCGGCCGGTTTCCGTGATGAACCCGCTGCGGCCGTTACGGTTCTGTCGCAGCAGACCCGTGGCCAGCAGCTGTAGTGCCTGCGGGTCGGCGCTGGCGCCGGCCACGGTCGGGATATTGGGGTTGGTAAGGTTCAGCGTGTCCTTGCTGCAGGCAGCAACGGACAGCGAAGCGAGAGTTATTGCACCGAGGGTGCGGATAGGCGTGCGTGTCATCAGCGAGCGCGTCGCGCCGGAGAAAGTGTCAGAGGTCGTCATGGATTAGAACCCCACGTCGACGCTGAAGAAGAACTGCCGGCTGGACGGGAACGGTGCGAGGTCGATGAAGCGATTGAAGTTCGTGTTGCCGAAGTTGTTGAACTCCGGATCGAAGCTCCAATAGTCCGTCCAGAGCGCGAGGTTGCGTCCGCTCAGGTTGAAGCGAAGCGACTTGCCGCCCGGGATCTTCGACGCCCAGGAATCCGGCGCCTGGAAGTTCACGGTGACTTCACGGAGCTTTACGTACGTCCCCTTCTGCATGTACGGACGCACGTCGCCGCCGTTGAACGTTGCGTAGCGACAGTCGCCAAGCGTGGTCGGCGTGCCACCGGCCTGACCGCTCGCCGTGCACGGGCGCGAACCCGACAGGATCGAGCTTGGCGCCACGTTGTCGTAGTCGCGGGACTGTCCGCCTTCATCCCACAAATTGTTCGTCATGTTCGACACGCTGCCACCGTTCCGCCAGTCGGCCAGAAACGAGAACGTGAACCGCTTCCACGCGAAGTCGTTATTGAACGTGGTCGTGTGCACGGGGTTCGAGTCGAACAGGATGGTGTCGCGCACGGCGCCATTCACGCCGAACGGTGCGTTGCCCCAGATAAGCGAGGAGCGCGTGTTGGCCACGAAGAAGTTGCGGCCGTATGCCGAACCGAACGAGCCTGGTGCCGCGAACGACGGCACCGGCAGGTTGTTGGTGAACTGCGCATTGCGGTTGTACAAGATGCGGCTGGTCCACTCAAAGCTGCCCTTGCGGATCGGAATGAGCGATAGCACGGCTTCCGTTCCAAGCACGGATAGCTGGCCACCGTTGATGATCTGATTTGTGAGTCCAGACGATGGCGGCAGCGGGAACGTGAGCAGCAGGTCTTTGATCTGGCGCTGATAACGCGTGAGTTCAAAGCCGATGCGCGATCCGAGGAAGGAAGCATCGATACCGAACTCGAGCTCATTCATGACTTCTGGCTTGATCCCCGGGTTGCCGAGCAGGCCAGCAGAGACCAGCGAGCCCTGACCACCGATGAGGCCGCCGTCTGCATACAGGATGTCGCGGTCGGCCCAGCGCGGACGGTTGCCCGACTGGCCCCACGCACCACGGAACTTGAATTCGTCGATCTTGTCCGTGAGCGGCTTGACGAAGCGATATGAGCCTGAGTACTTCGGGAAGAGGTAATACTTCTCGCGATCGCCATTGGCGCTGGAGCGGTCGGCGCGGAAGCCTGCGTTAAGGGCGAGCTTCTCGTCCAGCAGCAGCAACTGCTCGTTGACATAGTACGACTGATCGCGGAACTCCGTGCGGAAGTCTTCTGTTGCCACGTCCGCAGCGTTTGCCGCCGTGCGTCGGGTCGGAAGCAGTCCTCGGCCGCGGATTCGATACACTTCCTGCTTCTGCCGCTCGTACGAACCGCCGACCGACGTTGTCACGGATGTGATGAGCGATGTGGCAGGCGTCCACGTCCACACAGCGTTCACGCCCGTGTTGGTCTGCAGGCTCGACACATTGTTCTGGCCGGCCGTACCCAGGAAACCGTCGGCTGGCTCGAACTGTAGAAAGTTGGGCGAATACTGCACGCCTTCCTGCTGGAAGCGGTCGAAGCCATTCAGCATCGACAGCTGGACACTGTTGCGCGCCGTGCTCAGCAGCGTGTACCCAATACGTACGTTGCCGGCCTGACGGAAGACCTGCTCATCACTTTGAATCGCGCTCAGCGTCTCGAAGGGGTTCGCCGTCGCATTGCCGCCGCCGTTGAACGGCATCCTGACATAGCGGCCGTCGACGCCACGCGCCTGCAGGTCAATGATGGCCGGCGTGTAACCGAATTCGTAAGTCGGGCTGACACCCGCGTTGTTGTTGTTGCCGAGGCCACGCTGGAAGAAGTTGCGCGTGACATCAAGGCCCATGCTCACCGTCAGCTTGGAGCCGATGCTCTGGTCGATGTTGATGCGACCACCGGTGCGGCGCGCGCCGGTGTTGATCATGATGCCCGATTCCTGGCGATCGCTGAGCGACGCGAAGAAGCGCGTGTTGTTCACCCCGCCCGAGGCCGACAACAGCGTTTCCCATGACGGGTCGGTGCGGCCGTACAGGTCGCCTTGCCAATCGTAGTTGGTGCAGTTGGGTGTGCACGCCGCGCGGGCCGCCGCGTCCCCAACCGGGCCGCCGGTAAACGGCAGCACATCGTCGAGCGTGGCATACTGACGATGGCCCAAGGAGCGCATGAGCTGCTGGGTGCCGGCGCGTTGCGTCACGTTCCACCGCGTCTGTCCCGAGGAGCCCTTCTTGGTCGTGATGACGACCACGCCGTTGGTGGCGCGCGAACCATAGATGGCGCTGGCAGCGGCCGACTTCAGGACTTCGATGTTCTCGATGTCATTCGGGTTCAGGTCGGCCAGTCGGTTGACGACCTGGTCCTGACTGGACCCTGTCGAGCCGCTCGCCCGCGAGATCGCACTGGCGCCCGACGAGACGCCGGCGTTGGAAATGATGACGCCATCCACGACATAGAGTGGGTCACCCTGACCAAGAATGGATGTGGCGCCGCGGATCTGCACCTGGCCACCACCACCCGGCGCGCCGCTATTATCGAAAATGCGGGCACCGGCCACCTTGCCGGCGAGGTTGCCTTCGACCGAGCGGGCGGGCACACGATTGAGCTCCGCGGCACTGACCGTCGCGACGGCCGTGGCGGCAACCTTGCGATCCGTCGTCGTCGCCTGACCCGTGACCGTCACGCCTTCCAGCTGGAGCACGTCCTTTTCCAGCACGAAATCTGCCGAGGTCTCGTTTGGCGCGAGCCGCTTGGTCGCACGCTTGAACCCGAGCTGCCGCGCCTGAATCACGATCTCGCCAGCCGGCACGCGCAGGCGGTACTCACCGCGCTCGTTGGTCCGCGTGCCGATCTGCTGACCGACCACGCTGACCGTGACGTCCGACATCGAGATGCCGCTGCCCGTCTGCGTCACCTTACCCGTGACATCACGAGTCTGTGCGTCCGCGCGAAGCGGCAGCACGGTGAGCATAGCGGAAAGGGCCACGAACTTGAAATACCTACCCATAGCGGGTCTCCAAAGGAGGGGGCGAGAGGACTGCACTACTGACCGTCGTTACGTGTTCGCGCGATTCGGACCGAGTCGTTCGTGACAGACCGGACGTTCAAACCACTTCGCGCAGACACGAGAGGCAACAAACTATGTCACGAACAACCGCAGTCCAGTTCTCGTCACTGTAACGACGGCGGACGATACGCGGTGCATCCGTCGCCGGACGCGGCTCCGCGGGACCGGGTCCCCGAATGAAATGGGGAGCGATTCACTTCCTGCGACGCGCTCGGCGTGGCGATGTGACGCGGCGCTCGTCACAGCCGCCAAATGTGACGGCTTCGTCACGAAAGAAGACGACTCGTCCCCGTAGTCCCCGGCGGCCATTGCGCCCGCCCTACTACCGATCGCGCACCGCTTGGCTCACATCACCCCATTGCCAAACGCACGCCGAATCGCGACGGTGCGCTCCAACTCATCGCGCGACTGCAGAATCTTCTGCCGGAGATCGGGCGCCAGTCCGGGATGCGCACGCAGCCACCCGTCGACCGCGCGCAGCGCCTCCGCACTGCGCTGCCCACCGAGCGTCGCACCGAGCCAGCTGCCCAGAAAAAAGATCCGGCGGTTCTGCTGAATCCACGGCAACGTATCCAGCGCAGGCACAAGGTAGCGCGCCGTCAGCTCCGCGCGATCGGCATCGTGAAAGGTGCGCAGACTCGAAGTGACCCACTCCTCGTTCAACTCCCCGTTTCCGAACCAGCGCGAGAAGTACTGCGCCTTGTTCTTGGCCGTCGGACGCGCGGCGCCGGCCACGAAGGCCTGACGCTTTCCCTCGCTCGTCGAGTCGCGTGCCGCTTCGGCGCGCAGTCGCTGGCCCGACGCCGGTGCGTCACGCGCGACCAGTCGCGACACGATCGCCCAACGCGTGGGCGGTCGCAGCGGCAACCCGGCCACGCTCGTGCTGTCCAGCCAACGGTTCAGTCGCGCCAACGCCGCCGGATCGCGCGCCAGTCCGATCACAGCGTCGAGCTGCGACTTGCGCTGTCCGTAGGGCCGGGTGCTGTCGATCGCACCGGCCAGCAGCACGGATTCGGCGCGCTGCCGCAACGAATCGGCACTGGCGCCGTCACTGTAACGCGTCAGCGCCGTGCTCAAACGTCCCACCAGCGCACCGGCAACCTGTTCATCGCGTTCGGTTGGCAATTCGCGCAGCACCAGCGCGACATACCGCGCCGGCGACAGACGTGCTTCGCGCACGAGATCCCATAGCGCGCCCCAGAGCATCGCGCGCTCCAAATCATTCTCGATCGTGCCGATTTTACGCTCGAGCCACGCCACGCTCACGGAGTCCGGCAGCACCAAGGCGTATCCGTAGTCGCCCGCATTGGCAAACACGAATGACGGCGCCGGACGACCGCGTGCGGCGGTGATCACCGTGGTGTCACGTTCCATCAGCACCGGCAGCTGCACCGCTGCCGTTCCGTCGTCGTAGTGGAGCAGCAGCTGCACTTTCAGTGGCCACGCACCGCGTCCCGAAACGTGCGGTTGTGCCGGTCGTTGCACGAGCGCCAGTCGATCGATGCGCCCGTTGTCCAACCGCAACTGCTGCTCCACGATCGGCATGCCGGGCCGCAAAATCCACTGGGCGCCCCAGGCTGTCAGATCGCGACCCGATGCACGACCAATTGCCGACAGCAGGTCGCGCCACGTGGCGTTGCCGAAAGCGTGGTCGTTGAGGAATGACTGCACCCCCACCTGAAACGCGCGCTCGCCCACCAGAAACTCCAGCTGACGCAAAATGCCCGGCGCCTTGTTGTAGACGATCGGGCCGTAGTTGCTCTTGGCCTGATCGAGGTTGGCGAGCGCCTGCCAGACGGCTGTGGTGCCGGCCGTCGCGTCGGTGGCGTAGGCGACCGGCTTGTTGCGCAGATAAAACGTCTTCCACGCGTTCGACGACGGTTCGAGCGCGGCCTGCATCTTGGCCGCCATGTACGTCGCAAATCCTTCCTTGAGCCACAGGTCGTCGAACCAGCGCATCGTCACGTAGTCGCCAAACCACTGGTGCGCAACTTCGTGAAAGGTCGTGGCCTGTCGGCCGAGCAATTGCGACACCGTCGGCCGCTCGCGGTAGATGAAACTCTCCTCGTTGTAGAATACCGCGCCCGGATGCTCCATGCCACCAAAGGGGAATGCGGGCGCCAGCAGGAATTCATACTTGCCGAACGGATATGGCACGCCGAACCAGCCGCCGAGCCACTCCAGCGCACGCGCGTTCATGGCGATGAGCGTATCCGCCTCCACCTCGCCCGCCCTCGAGCGGCGCGACCACAGAGTGAGTGGCACCGGCGCACCGCCCGGCGCGATGACCACGTCGCGCGTCACCGTGCTCCACGGACCGGCGGCGAACGCGATCAGGTACGTGCTGAGCGGCGCCGACTCGCGGAACACGTGCGTTATGCGCGCCTCCGCCGTGTCGGCGCGGAGCAGCGCGCCGTTGCCCAGCGCCCGCCAGTCACGCGGCGTCGTGAGCGAAAGCGAGATGCGCGCTTTGAGATCCGGCTGGTCGAAACTGGGGAAGAGCAGGTTGGCGTCGGCCGGCACCAGCAAGGTGTACAGGTAGTCGGCGCCGTCGGTGCCGTCGGTGGCGCGAATGATGCTCGCACCGGCCGGCGCGACCGGCGCGACGAACGCGATCTCCATGCGATTCCGGCCGGCGCGCGTGTGCGCTGCCGGAATGCGGATGTGCGCACCGTCCCAGTGGTGGCGCCGGTCGCGCGCCCGCGCGCCTGGCAACGACCCGTGCAACGTGTCGCCATTGGCGACGATCGTGCCCACCGAAAGTCCGCGGAAATCGAGGACGGCCTCGCCATGATGCGATTGCCGGAACTCCACGACGACGCGGCCGATCGCCGTGTCGCGACGGGTCACGTCGAGCGAGAGCTGGTAGCGGACAGACGTCACGCGCGCCGCGCGCCAGGTGGCCAATTCGCGCGAAACGCCGGCGGTGATGGCCGGCGTGCTGACGGCGGTGGCACGTGGTCGCGCGGTCGGGGCGGACTGCCCCCGAAACGCGAACGGCATCAGGGTCGCGGCGGCGAACGCAAGGCGCAGGAAAAGTCTCAGCATGTCGGAGCCTACGTCCCGCGCGCCGGCCGCGGCAAGCGTCTGAGGAGCGCCCCAGGCCAGCGCTCCACCACATCGGGCGGGAATGTTCTGGCGGCTGACGCCGTCCGTACTCGCGAAGACGGCCGTCCACCTCTCGACGGCCGCTGGCAGCAACCTGCACCACGGAGATCAGGGATGAAACACCGGACGCATCGGCCCGCGTCGTATCGCAGAACCGCGCACGCCGTCGCCGCACTGGCGCTGTTGGTCGGACTCTTCGCCTGCGGCGGCTCGTCAGACGATAACGGAGGCGGGGGCGCGACAGGGCCCGTGGCGGCCTCGATCATTCTCACCCCGTCAGCGACGGCGCCGTTCGCCTCCCTCGGCGAATCACGCACGGTCGCCGCCCTGGTGCGCGATGCCTCGCAGGCTGCACTGGCCAATCCCACGGTCGCGTTCACGAGCAGCAATCCAGCGGTCGCCACCATTTCCACGAGCGGCACGACCGCGACCGTCACCGCAGTCGGCAACGGCACGACTTCCATTACGGCCACCAGCGGCGCGGCCACGGCGTCGGTCGAGTTCAGCGTGGCCCAGCGACTCAGCGCGCTCGTGCTCACGCCCGCTTCGCCCGCGCTGACCATTGGTGGCACCGTCACGCTGGCCCCGGCGGCGCGCGACGCGCGCGGCAACGGGATCGTCGGCGCAACCGGCTTCACCTACACCACGGCGGCGGCCGGCACCGCCATCGTCAGTTCGACGGGTGTGATCACCGGCATTGCCCCGGGGTCAACGACCGTCAACGCGTCGCTCACGCGCGACGGCGCGACGGCCAGCGGATCGGCGGCGGTAACTGTCGCGGCGCCGCTCGGAGGCGCACTGACCGCGAACGTGGGCACGACCGCCAACACCTTCACGGTGCCATCGGTCACGATCGCCGTGGGTGGCATGGTCACCTGGGACATCGGGCAGATCGCGCACAACGTCACCTTCAACACGGCCGGCGCGCCGCAGACCATCGCCACCACGTCGGCCACCGCAGCCTCGCGCACGTTCGCCAACGCCGGCACGTTTCCGTACAACTGCACGCTGCACGCCGGCATGAATGGCACGGTGATCGTGCAGCAGCCGGGCTTCCTCGCGTTGCTCAACGGCGCCAACGAGCGACCGACCCCGAATACCTCCACCGGCAGCGGCGCCGCATCGATCGCCGTCAACGGCAACACGATCAACTATACCGTGGCCTACCAGGGGATCACCGGTGCGCCGACTGGCCTGCACATCCATTCGCCCGGCGGCATCAACGTCACTGCGCCGATCAGCGTGGACTTGCTCACCACCCCGTTGACGGGGTTGAGCGGCGTCCTCACCGGCACGTTCACCGCCACGAACATCCGCACCGCCGGCGTATCGCTTGACTCGATGGTCACGATGCTCCGCAACGGGAACGCGTACGTCAACCTGCACACCGCCACCTTCCCGGGCGGCGAGATCCGCGGGCAGACACGCGTGCCATGAGTCGCCGCCACTGACCGGCTGGACTGGACGCGCGGCCGCTACGCCAGCGCGTCCAGCACCTCGCCCACAGTGCCGACAAGCTCCTCCACCTGAGCCGGCGAGACGATCAATGGCGGTGCCAGTGCGATCGTGTCGCCGGTTTGTCGCACCAGCACCCCGCGACGGAAACACTCCTGAAAGACCGCCGTCGCGCGCGCGCCCGGTTGCGACGGCAGCGGGGCGAGCTCCACGGCCGCCACGAGCCCGATATTGCGCACGTCGATCACATGCGGCCGCCCGCGCAACGCGTGCACGGCGTCTTCAAGCGTGCGCTCCATGGAATTGGCGCGCGTCAGCAGCGCTTCGTCGTCGCACAAGTCCAGCATGGCCAGCGCCGCCGCCGCCGCCAGCGGGTGACCGGAATACGTGTAGCCGTGGAAGAACTCGATCCCCGACGGCGCGCCGTTCACCACCGTGTCGTGGATCGTTCGGCGCACCATTACCGCACCCATCGGCACCGCACCGTTGGTGATCCCCTTCGCCGCCGTTATCATGTCAGGCGTCACGCCAAAGCGCTGTGCCGCAAATGGAGCACCGGTCCGACCAAAGCCGGTGATGACCTCGTCGAAAATCAGCAGGATGCCATGCGCATCGCACAGCGCGCGCAGCCGGTCGAGATAGCCGACCGGCGGAATGAGCACCCCCGTCGAACCGGCCACCGGCTCCACGATCACCGCCGCTATGGTGTGACCGCCACGCTCGCCGATGATGCGCTCGAGATCCTCGGCATACTCCGCGCCCGACAGCGGCTGCCCGCGACTGAACGCATTGCGCGACAGGTCATGGGTGTGTGCCAAGTGGTCCACATGCGGCAGCAGCTGCGCCTCGAACGCCGTGCGATTCGGCGCGATCCCGCCAACCGAAATGCCACCGAACCCCACCCCGTGATAGCCGCGCAATCGCCCCACGAAGCGCACGCGCTCCGGCTCGCCGCGCGAGCGATGATAGGCCAGCGCCATCTTGAGCGCTGTATCTACCGCCTCGCTCCCCGAGTTGGTGAAAAAGACGCGGTCGAGGCCCTCCGGCAGGATGGACGTCAGTCGTTCGGCGACGGCGAACGCCAGCGCGTGCCCCATCTGAAAGCCGGGCGCGTAGTCCAGCGCGCCCGCCGCAGCGCGAATCGCCTCGACGATCGGCTCTCGGCAATGGCCCGCATTTACACACCAGAGCCCTGACACGCCGTCGAGAATCCGGCGCCCGTCGGCGTCCTGATAATGCATGTCCCGCGCGGACACGAGCAGTCGCGGGGACGCTTTGAAGGCGCGGTTATTGGTAAACGGCATCCACAGCGCGTCGAGCGACGGTGACGTCGTCAGCGGCGCATGCAGGAGGTCACCCAGACTCAGCGTGATAGTCATTCGATGAAACTGACGACAAAGTGCGCGACCGTCCAGCAGGGGCCTGGAATAATCCGCGCCCTCAGTCGGTCCGCTATGTTCGTGCAGCCTATGCCTCCGTTCCCCGACACGTTGCTGGCCGAACGCCAAAGCCGCTTCCAGGCGTTGGTGCTCCCTCATCTCGACCGCCTCTGCGGCTTCGCGCGACGCCGCACGAACTCGGTGGGCGACGCCGAGGATGCCGTGCAGGATGCGTGCCTGCGCGCCTGGGGCGCCTTCGACGAATTGCGCGACGAAACCATGGTGCGTGCGTGGCTCTATCGCATCTTGCGCACGGTCCTGAGCGATGCGCTGAAGAAGGATGGTCGCCGACGTCAGCTCGTCTCCATCACGCGCCTCGAGGAGGCCCACGAAGCAATGGTTGGTGGCGATCCGGACTTCACCTTTGCCGAAGTCGTCACACGGCTTGATCGGGAGGCGCTGCATGCGGCCCTCGCCAGTATCCCCGACGACTTTGCGGTCGCCGTCGAACTGCATGACATCGACGGCTTCAAGTATCAGGAGATCGCCGAGATCACGATGGTACCGATCGGGACGGTGATGAGCCGCATCTCCCGTGGGCGCCGGTTGCTGGCGGGCGCTCTCGCCGGCAATCGTGCCGCATGGGCGCTGGGCACCGACGGCAGCGACGAACAACGCAACTTGGCACGGCGGCAACAGCGTACGAGGCGTGTATGAGCAACCTGCGTGGAGAGACTGGGGCGTTCGCGCTGCCGGGACCCGACGACGCCGAACGGGAAACGCGCCATCAGGTATTGGCGACGTTGCTCGCGGCGTACGCCGATAACGAGGTGCCGGCGGAAACGGCCTCGCAGATTGACGCCCATCTGTTGGGATGCGCGCGCTGCCGTCGCGAGATTGACGCGCATCGCGCCCTTCGGCTCACGCTCGAGCAGGACGCTATTCCGGCCGCCTCCGCCGCACTGCGCACGCGCATCTTATCCGGGATCGCCGCCGCGGCGCCGCCACAGCGGGACCCGCTCAAGGTGGCCAGCGACACGCGCTTGTTACGGGGGGCGGCGTCTCGGGGTGCCGCATGGTGGCGGGCGAGGTCGCGGGCGGCGCGCGGCGCGCTGTTGCTGGCTGGAGTCGCGACGATCACCGCGGTCGGCTCCGTGCTGCGAAATGCCGTGCACGACGCCCGGGCGTCGGCGACGCCGCAACTGTCGGAGGTCGCGGTGCCATCGCTGCCGCTGTTCGGACTGGTCCTGGATGACTATCGACGGGTGACCGCTCACGATCTGCCCGGCCGATCGCGCGATCTGGCGACGGTACGCCAGGCGGTGCCATTTCCGGTGGAGGCCCTGACGATGTCCGGACTCCGGCTGCTGGCCGCGTGGACGACCGATCTGGACGGCGAGCCGGCGGCGGTGCTCGCGTATCGCTGGCGCGACCAACTCGTGCTGCAGTACGTCGTGTCGGAGCAGCAGCTCTTCCGGCCGTCCGAGGTGCGGCGTGCGTTTGCCGGCGGTCGATTGCTGGCCGCGCGGGCCGGGGAGCAATCGATGATCGCTTGGCCCACCGTCGCGGGCGGTGCGCTGATCGTCGGCGAGCTGCCGGTTGCGGAATTGGCGAGGGTTCGCGCTGTCGCTGCCTCGCCGAAGTAGTCGCGGCAGGAGACCGTGCATTCGTCGCTGAGGCAGTCGCCGGGCCGGCCTGCCGCGCAGGCGATCGTCGGGCGCGGTGCGCTCTCGCACGTCCACCGTGTTGCGTCACTCTGTCGGCGGACGCTGATTTCGCGCATGATCAGTCTGCAGGATCGCCGGGTCTCTAAATCGTGCATACAACCGCTACGCACCGCGGCGCTGCTGCTCTGCGTGTCCGCGCTCGTGGCGATGCCCGGACGTGCGCAGCGATCGCCGACGTCCCCCGACAGCGCGCGACGTGACAGCGTTGCCGTGCTGGCCGATTCGCTCGGGGCACGATTGGCGCGCGCCGAGGCGGCGATCGCGTTGCTGCAGCAGCAGCTCGCCGTCGAGGCGACGACCGCCGTGCGCACACGATCGCGACTGCAGCTTGAACTCTCCGGACGCGTCCTGACCAACAGCTATCTCACGTCAGGGCGGGGAAACAGCGCGGAACTCCCGCTCTTCGTGCGCGAGCCGCTGGCGGCCGCCGTGGGGGCCGGCGGACGCCCCGGAACGCGCGCCGTCGGCGTTTCGCTCCGGCAGACTTTGGTCGGCGCTGCGCTCAGCGTCGACAGCGTGCTCGGCGGAACGTTCGTGGCAGACATCGACGTCGACTTTTTTGCCGGCGGCACGGCGGCGGCCGCGGAACCGTTCGCCTTTCCGCAGGTGCGATTACGCACCGTGAACGCGCAACTGGAGTGGTCGCGCACCACGTTGATGGTGGGCAGTGAGTCGCCGCTCATTTCCGGTCTCAATCCGGTTTCACTTGCGGCGGCGGGGACACCCGGCTTTGCCGTCGCCGGCAATCTGTGGAACTGGATTCCGCAGCTGCGGTTGTCGCACACGATCTTTCGCGGGGCGGCAGGCAGCACACCGGTCGCGGTACGGCTGCACGGCGCGGCGTTGGCGCCAGTCGTCGGCGTCCGGCATCTCGGCGAGCCCGACGCCATCGATGCCGGTGAACGATCCGCACGACCTGCGATGGAAGGGCGGGCGAGCATGCACTGGGGCGCCGCCGACGGCGCCAACGACGCGCGGGCTGAAGTCGGACTCGGAGTGCACCGCGGCTGGATGCGCCTGTCGGGGGACAGCAGCACGGTCACCCGCGCGATTGCCGCGGACGCGCGCATAGGTCTTTCGCACGGCGTCAGCCTGCTCGCAGAGGGCTACGCCGGACGCGCCATCGCGTCGCTGGGCGGCGGCGGAATCGCGCAGACCTTCGGCACGCCGGCGGCCGGTGCGTTGCTCGGCGCCCCGATTCGTGACATCGCCGGTTGGCTGCAGCTCAACGCGCAGGTGCATCCCACCGTGTTGAGCGGTGTCGGATGCGGGCTCGCGGCGGCAAACGCGCGCGACCTGCCGCGCCGCCTGCGAAACGGTAGCTGCGAGGCGCATCTGATCTGGCGTCCGACACAGCCGGTGCTCGTCGGACTGGAAGTCCGACGTATCGGTACGGTATACAGCACCGGTGCCGAGCGTGCGACACATCTGAATCTCGCGATGGGTTTCGAATGGTGACGAGAGACCCGAGCGAACGGTCAGCTGCGACACCACGTCGCAGACGCGTCGGCGTGGCCGCGGTCGTGCACTGCATCGCCGTGCTGCTCGCGTGCAGTGTCAGCATCCGCTCGACGGCGAGTGCGCAAGCCACCACGTCGCCAGGGCAGGGGAGCGTGCGCGGCAGCGTTGCACTGCTCGAGCGTGGCGGCGTCAAGGCCCGCGATGTGGCATACGCGGTGGTCTATCTCGATGCGCCCGGCCGCCCCGTCAACGAGCGGCGCGAAGCGCACGCACGTGCCGAGATCGACATGCGGCGCCGGGAGTTCGATCCACACGTGCAGGTCGTGCGCGTCGGCGGCACCGTAACGTTCCCCAACAGCGATCCATTCAGCCACAACGCTTTTTCCAACACGGCACTGGGCGCGTTCGATCTCGGGCTCTACCGCTCCGGCGTCACGCGCGGGCACGCCTTCGATCGTGCCGGCGTGTACGCGATCTATTGCAACATCCACGCGCGGATGGTCAGCTTCGTGGTCGCCGTCAATACGCCGTGGGTGGCCATGGTCGCCAGCGATGGTTCCTTCACGATCCCCGCGGTGCCGCCGGGCACGTACCGGCTGCATGCATGGCACGAGCGGACGCAGGAAGTCGTGCAACACGTGATCGTCGGCCCCACCGGTTCGAGCGGCATCAGCATCACGCTCGATGCACGCGGTTATGTCGCCAAGCCACACCAGAATAAGTTCGGGGCGCCGTACGCGCTCACGCGTGCTGATCGCTACTGAGCCCCGTCGGTCCTCGCTCGGTCTCACGTGGCGCGTGTTCGCCGTCACGGCGGCGCTGGTCGGACTTGTGGTGGTAATCGCGCTGGTGGTCGCCACCGACTCGGTGCAGCGCGCAAGCGAGCGTACGGCGCAACGCGGACTTGAGCAGTCGGCCGATCTCGTCGCACAGTTTCTTGCGGGCCGCGAGCGCAGTCTCGCCGGCGGGGCACGCGTCTTCGTGCAGGGACCGTACTTTCGCACGTTGGTGTCCGAGCGGCGCAGCGCCGACATTCTCGACCAGACCATCGAGGCGGCGGCGCAGCTCGAGTCGCGCTGGGTGTTCATCACCGATGGGCGCGGCGTGCTGCTGGCCAAGTCTGACGAACCACGCGCGGCTGGGGAGGAGATGGGCGATGTGCCGCTGATCGCGGGCGCACTGAACGGACGTGTGACGACCGGTTTCGGCGTGTCGCGCGATTCGTTGCTGTTCCAGGCGGTCGCGGTGCCGATCTCAATTCCCGGCGGCGCCTCGATCGGGGTGCTGGTGGCGACCAAGATCGTGGACTCGCTGCTGGCCCAGGATGTGAAAGTGGCGACGGCCAGTGAGCTGGTGTTCTTCACGCGCGATGTCGATGGCGGTGTGCATGTGGCAGCGGCCACCCTGACGCGCAGCGACGAACTGCTGCAGTTGGTACGCAGGCTGGCCACCCGCACGGCCGATACGGAGGTGCCGCATACCGGTACGGGGGTGCGTGTGGGTAACGTCGACTTCATCACCCAGCGTGCCGCCCTCAGCACGGCGGGCGGCGAGGTGATTGGTGGATTTCTCGTGCTCCGCGCCCGTGACGCGATCCGAGCGGATCTGGACGATGTGCGCCGCTCCATTTTGATCGCGGGGCTCATCGGCTTCGCATTGACGCTCCTGGTCGCGTACGGAGCGGCGCGGCGGGTGGTACGGCCCGTGCGCACCTTGGCCGAAGCCGTGCGTCGCGCCGCCGATGGCGATTACGCACTCGTCATCCGCACTCAGCTCGCCGACTCTTCTGCGGGAACCGAGGTGGACGAGCTCGCGTCTGCAGTCGATGCCTTGCTGGCTGACCTGCGCGACAAGGAGTCCCTCATCGCCATGACTGGCAGCGCTGTGACCGGGAGCGCCGGTGCGTCCGCGTCGATCACCACAGCCACTATCCCGGGCGGCGGGATCGCGCCGCCGCCCACCAGTACGCGCGCGTTACTTCGGCAGCGTGTGAGCAACGAGCGGCCGGGCCACTTGCCCGGTGACTCGAACGGCGACGCCGATCTGATCGCGGGCGCTGGCAACGCCGGCAGTGCTCCGCTCGCGTTTCCACGTCACGTGGCCCGGGCCGGCGTTGTGCTCGCCACCGGCCACTTGCTCGCCAATCGCTACCGTATTCAGGCGCTGATCGGCGGCGGTGGCATGGGCATGGTGTATCGCGCGGTCGACCGGTCGCTCGGCGAAGTCGTGGCGATCAAGGTGCTGCGCCCCGAGGTGCTGTCGCGCGAGCCGGATGCGTTCGAGGCGGTGAAGCGCGAACTGCGCATCGCGCGACGCATTACGCACAGAAACGTCGTCCGTACGCACGATATCGGCGAGAGCAATGGCGTGCCGTTCTTCACGATGGAGCACGTGGACGGCGGCTCGCTTGCCGACATCATTCACGCACGGGGAGCCCTATCGTCTTCCGCCGTCGTGTCCATCGCCCGGCAGCTGCTTCGCGCCCTCGCGGCCGCGCATGACCAGCAGATCGTTCATGGCGATCTCAAGCCGCAGAACCTCCTCATTGGAGCGAATGGCGTTCTGAAGGTGACCGACTTCGGGGTCGCCCGCCTTGTCCGTGATCCACGTCGCCTGGCGCGACCGGACGGCACTGGCGACGACAGCGTCGGACGTCTGGTCGGCGCCACGCTCGGCACGCCGGAGTACATGGCGCCCGAACAGTTGATCGGCGGCGACGCGTCCTTCGCCACCGACATCTACGCGGCCGGAATCATTGCTCATGAATCGCTCACTGGAATGACGCCGTACGGAGCGGACACTCCGATGGCATTCTTTGCACATAAATTCGTGTCGACGACATCGACCGACACGGCGGAGATACGCACGGCGCAGACCCCATTACATCTTCGAACCGATCAGTCATCGGCCAGACTCGCCGAGCTGATCGCGAGCATGACTGCGCCGGACGCTTCCGTACGCGCAAGCTCCTCACTGCGTCTCCTGCATGCCTTCGAAGCACTGGACTGATATCACAGGTCGGCCGACGTATCGGGAAACATCTCATCAGCGATCGCGGCGATCTCCTCCGCGTCCCTCCACGCATCCTCCAACGCCTGCAGTTCGCCGTGCATCGCCTGCCGCTCGGCGTCCTCGTGCACCGCGATTTCGAGGGCGATACGCTCGGTCGTGGTGAGGCCGAGCGCGCCCACGTCGTCATCCCAGAAGATCGCATTCTTGCGCCGTCCGGGTCGTGCGCAGCGCACTGCTGTCGCGGATGTAGCGATCGGCGTCGCCGGCATCGGCGATCCGGCGGGTTGCTTCGCGAATCTGCGCTGCGCTCCCGCCATCCCGATTGAGGTGTGCCAGCAGATGTCCCGCCACTTGCACGGCCTGCGCTCCCTCGAAGTCGGCCGTCCCCTCGGTGTGCGCCACGCGAAAGCTCCAGTGCCGCGCGTCGCGCCCCGGCAGGATTTCCAGTCGGGCGATGTGACTGAAGCGGAGGGCACGCAGCTCGCCGTCGGGCGTGCGCACATGCGCCAACACACGATCGTAGGCGATGTTGGCCTCCTTCATTCTCAGCGAGCGTAGCCAAGCCCGCGCGCAGTGACTGCCTGCCGGACAGCGTGAACGTGACGCCTACGACCGCGGCGCCCACCGCAATCTGCGCGCCAGTGGTCAGGATGCTCTGGGCGAAATGGCGTGCACCACTGAGCCGTTGACGACGTACCCGCGGTCCGTAGCGCCACGCGGCGAACTCGGGGCGCAACGGCTGTCCCACGCGCACTAGATCGAGTCCATGCGGCAGCGTCGCCAGACCGATGTTGTCGGTCGAGACTCGGATGACGGTATCGCGGTACAGTCGCTCGCACGCTTCCACTGCCTCCCAGCGTTGCTCGAGCGGCGACAGGTTCCAGTTCCGGCATTTGCGACAAACTACCCACAACCGTCCACGCGCCGCGTCGAACGCCAGGCGACGTCCCACCGGAAACGACTCCAATTCCTCATTGCGCTCGAGCCGCGCGTGGCAGAACAAGCATGTGGAGTACACCAGCCCCTCCGGTCGCTGCAGGGAATTCAGTGGGGTTCCATCTCCACCTTTGATGAATTGCGCCGGGGCCCGCAGCATGGCAACCGGCTGCATGGCAACCGGATGAGGGACGCGTGACGATAATGATGACGTTTACGGTGCTACGCGCAGGGCCGCCGCCGCCGTGGGGGCAGGCCGTTGTTTGCGGTGACGGGAGCGGCTACGTTTAAAGGCTGTCCGTACCCAAGCCAAGTATAGCATCCATGCCGACTTACGAGTTCCGCTGCCCCGATGGCACCGTCATCGAGCGCATGTTCAAGATCAGCGAAGTCCCGGAAACCCTCGATCTTCCCGATGGGGGGAAAGCCACACGCATGATCTCCGGTGGCGCCGCGCTCCTGTTCAAGGGGAGTGGATTCTACATCACGGACTATGGCAAGGACGGCAAAAAGGACCAGCGCGCCGCGAACGGGGGTGAGTCAAAAGGAGAGGCCAAGGGCGAGTCAAAAGGCGAGTCCAAGGGCGAGTCAAAAGGCGAGTCCAAGAGCGAGTCGAAGAGCGACTCCAGGAGCGAGCCCAAGAGCGATTCGAAGAGCGAGTCGAAAAGCGATTCGAAATCGGCCGAGACCAAGCCGTCTGCGCCGCCCGCCGCGCCCAAGCGCGAGTGAAGCGGCACGACGTCGCTCCCCCTTTCAACATCCCATGCACGTGAATCAGGCTGAAGCTCTGCGCGCCGAAATCGCGCGCGCGGCGCGCACTCTTGGTGCGCCCGCCGATTTTGCGCCGCTGATCGAACGTCCGCGCGACCCCTCCCACGGCGATTGGGCGACGAACGTCGCCATGACGCTCACCAGGCAGCTCGCACGCAAGCCTCGCGACATCGCGCAGGCGCTGCTGTCGGCCATGGACTTGCCCAGCGTTGGCGTGACCGCCGCAGAAGTCGCCGGCCCCGGCTTCCTGAACTTCCGCTTCGACGCGGGCTTTCTCGCGAACGGACTCGTGCCCATTCTCGCCAGCCCCGAAACGTGGGGACGCACCGACATCGGCAAGGGCGCACGGGTGGCAGTCGAATTCGTCTCCGCCAACCCGACGGGACCGTTGCACGTCGGCCACGGGCGACAGGCGGCGCTCGGCGATGCCATCAGCACCCTGCTCGAATGGACCGGCTGGAACGTCGATCGTGAGTTCTATTACAACGACGCCGGGGTGCAGATTGCCAACCTTGCCCGGAGCGTGCAGGCGCGCGTGCGCGAGTTGGGCGGTGCACCGCTGGCAATCCCGGACGGTGGCTACCACGGCGAGTACATTCGCGAAATCGCCGAAGCCTACGTCGCGCAGCATGGCACCGATCCGGAAGGCAGCGATCTCGCTGCGATGCAGGCGTTCGCCGTGACGGCGTTGCGTCACGAGCAGGATCTCGACCTGCAGGCATTCGGCGTGAAGTTCGACACGTATTACCTCGAGAGCTCGCTCTACACCGACGGCCGTGTCGATCGCACGGTGTCCGCACTGCGCGACTCGGGCTTTACGTACGAGGAAGAGGGCGCGCTCTTCCTGCGCACCACCGCGTTCGGCGACGACAAGGACCGCGTCATGAAGAAGAGCGCGGCCAAGGGAGGCGACTACACCTACTTCGTGCCCGACGTTGCCTATCACGTGACCAAATGGGAGCGCGGATACTTACGCGCCATCGACGTGCAGGGCGCCGATCATCACAGCACCACCACACGCGTGCGTGCCGGACTGCAGGCACTCGGCATCGGCATACCCACGGGTTACCCCGAATACGTCCTGCACCAGATGGTCACCGTGATGAAGGGCGGCGAGGAGATGAAGATCTCCAAGCGCGCCGGCGCGTATGTCACCGTGCGCGACCTCATCGACGAAGTCGGGCGGGACGCAGTCCGCTACTTCTTCCTCATGCGCAAGGGCGACTCGCAGCTGGTATTCGACATCGACCTCGCGCGCAGTCAGTCGGAAGAGAACCCTGTCTATTACGTGCAGATGGCGCACGCGCGCATGTGCGGCATCTTCCGCGTTGGCGAAATCGATGCGACCACGGTGACCGCAGAGGGCGTCGATCTGAGCGTGCTGTCGGAAACGGCGGAGCAGGAGCTGATCAAGCAGCTGCTCGACTTCCCGGCCGTGGTGCGCGGTGCCTCCGAACACCTCGAGCCGCAGCGCATCGCCGGCTGGTTGTTCGAGACGGCCCGTGCAGCGCACACGTGGTACCACAAGCATCACGTCCTCGGCGAGCCCGAAGCAATCACCCGTGCGCGACTCGTGTTGGCGCGCGCCACGCAGCTCGGCTTGTCGGCCGGCCTGCGCATCCTTGGACTCTCCGCACCGGAGCGTATGTGACAGCATCTTCGCCAGGCACCGTCCTCGTCGTCGGATCGGTCGCGCTCGATTCCGTCGAAACGCCCTTCGGCAGGGCCGATGACGTGCTCGGTGGCTCCGGCACGTTCTTCTCGTCGTCGGCGGCGCACTTCGCCCCGGTGCAGCTCGTGGGTGTCGTCGGCGACGACTATCCGATCGAGAAGCTGCAGCCGCTGGCCGATCGCGGTGTGGACCTCGCCGGGCTGGAACAGATTCCCGGCTCGAGCTTTCGCTGGCGCGGACGCTACCGGCACGATCTCAACTCGGCTGAAACACTCGAGACGCACCTTGGTGTGTTCTCGAACTTTCGCCCGAAGATCCCGGAGCAGTTCCGCAGCGCGCCGTTTGTCTTCCTGGCCAACATCGATCCGCGACTGCAGCTGCAGGTGCTGGAACAGGTGGACAAGCCGCGACTGGTGGCCTGCGACACGATGAATTTCTGGATCGAGTCGCGCCGTCCGGAACTGCTCGAACTGCTGGGCCATGTGGACCTCATCACCATCAACGATGCGGAAGCGCGACAGCTCACCGAGCAAGTCAATCTCGTCAAGGCCGCGCGATGGATCATGGACAGGGGGCCGCGCTTCGTACTGATCAAGAAGGGCGAACATGGCGCGTTCATGTTCACGCGCGACAGCATCTTCTTCGCGCCCGCGTATCCGCTCGAGTCGGTGTTCGACCCCACGGGCGCCGGCGATTCGTTCGCGGGCGGCTTCTTCGGGTATCTGGCCTCGACGGGTGATCTGAGCGAGCGCTCCATGCGTCGCGCCGTCGTCGTGGGCTCGGCGATGGGATCGTTTGCCGTGGAGAAGTTCTCCAACGCGCGCCTGCTCGAAATCACGCGCGACGACATCGACGCGCGGGTGCGTGAGTTCCGCGAGCTCGTCGCCTTCGACGCGGAACTGACCGCATGACCCTGCCGACACCCGGAACGTCGCTCGACTATCGCTCGGCCGGCGTCGACATCGACGCCGCCGAGGACTCCAAGGATCGCATCGCGCGGCATGTCGCGTCCACCATGACGGCGGGCGCGCGTGGCGCATTTGGCGGATTCGGCGGCATGTTCAAGGTGCCGGCAGGGTACACCTCACCGCTGCTCGTCTCGAGCGCGGACGGCGTGGGAACGAAAATCCGCACCGCGATTGAAAGCGGCCGAAATGACACCGTCGGGCACTGCCTGGTGAATCACTGCACCAACGACATTCTCGTGCAGGGCGCTTTACCGCTGTTCTTCCTCGACTACGTCGCGTTCGGCAAGCTCGAGCCTGCGGTCGTGGAAGCCGTGGTGGCCGGCGTAGCTGCAGGGTGTCGTGAGAACGGAGCAGCACTGGTCGGCGGTGAGACGGCGGAGATGCCCGGCGTCTACACGCCCCCCGACTACGACCTGGCCGGCTTCATCGTCGGTGTGGTCGAAGAGGAGAAAGTGCTCGGGTCGGCGCGCGTGCAGCCGGGCGACGTGCTCGTGGCGCTGGCCAGCAACGGGCTGCACACGAACGGTTATTCGCTGGCGCGTCGCATCGTGCGCGAACGGTTGCAGCTCGGACCGCACGACGCGTTTCCCGATGCCGACGGGGCGTCGGTCGCGGATGTGCTGCTGCGCGTGCATCGCTCGTATCTCGCGTGTTTGCGACCGGTGCTCGACAGGGTGCACGCGATGGCGCACATCACCGGTGGTGGACTGCCCGGCAATCTGAATCGTGCGCTCCCCGTCACACTCGATGCGGAGGTGGACCCGAGCACGTGGACCGTTCCGTCCACCTTTCGAGTACTGCAGGAAGCTGGCGCCGTGGCGACGCCCGAGATGTTCCGGGCGTTCAACATGGGGGTCGGTATGGTCGTCATTACGGCGCCCGAAGACGCGCGCGATATCCGCACACGCGCGCTGGCTTGCGGTTTCGACGCGTGGGAACTCGGACGCCTCGTGCCCGGCCGTGGCAGGGTGCGGTTCAACGGCAAGGAGTTCTGATGCACGCTCGACCATGTCGGATATCACCGCGTTGGCTGCGCGGCGTAATGGCCGGTCTTGGCGCACTCGTCGCCACCGCAACGTGGCAACCGCGCACCCTTGGCGCACAGCCCGCTTCCGCCGGTTGCGCGGTGACGCCGTCCAATCGCTTCAGCGGCGCTGATGTCTGTCGCAAGGCCGAGGATCTCTTCCGGTTTCTGGTGCCGCAGGTCGGCGTGGCCGTCGCCGCGGGAAACCCCGTGCCGGGCGAAGGCGGTACGATGGGCGGATGGGGACGTCGGGCATTCTCCTTGCGATTGATCGGCGTGGATGGCTACCTGCCACGCAACGTGGTGCCGCTCAACCTCACCGGCGATGCCGTGTCGACTGACTTCGGTGCGACGCGCACCATCGTGCCGCTGCCATCGCTCGATGCGGCGATCGGTCTGACGGCAGGCGTACCGTTCGGGCTGACGAACGTCGGCGGCGTCGATCTGCTGGTCGGCGCCACGGCGCTGCCCAAGGTCTCCGAAGGTTTGTTCCAGCTCGATCCGGGCGGTAACGGCGGGGTCGCGTTCGCGTACGGCCTTCGCGTGGGCGCGTTGCAGGAATCCGCCGTCGTACCCGGGGTGAGCGTCAGCTTCATGCGTCGGCAGTCGCCCACCGTCGACCTGGCGTACACGCCGGGGAATGACACCCTGCGTGTCTCCAATACCGATGTGCAGTCCAATTCCATTCGCGTCGTGGCGAGCAAGCGGCTGGCCATCTTCGGGTTGGCCGTTGGTGTGGGTCGCGACAACATCGAAGGGCGTAGCTCGGTGAACGCCGTGGTCAACGAGTCGGTGGCCGGCGTACCGCAGCGCGCGACCGTGTCCGTGCCGTTGCTCGCCGAAAAAATCACGCGCAACAGTGCGTTCGTGAACGCGTCGCTGAATCTGATTGTTGCGCGTCTGGTTGGCGAATACGGATGGAGCAACGCGGGCGACGCGCGCTCCACGCTTAACACCTTTGGCAGTCGGAAGGCGAACGAAGGGTATCGCTATGGCTCCATCGGCCTGACCGCACGCTTCTGAGCCCGCCGCCCGCCGCCTCCGCCGAGACGCTGTACTCCGACGAAGGCTTCATGCGCCGCGCGCTGGAGTTGGCGCAGCGTGGCGCCGGGCAGACCGCGCCTAACCCGCATGTCGGAGCGGTCGTGGTGAAAGACGGTCGTGTGATGGGAGAGGGGTGGCACGCGTGCTTTGGCACTGCGCACGCCGAGGTGATGGCGTTGTCGGCGGCCGGTGTATCGGCGAAAGGCGCCACGGTGTACGTGACCCTCGAACCGTGTGCGCATCACGGCAAGACGCCACCCTGTACGGGCGCGCTGCTGGCGGCCGGCGTGCGGCGCGTGGTGTACGCCGTGTCCGACCCCAATCCGGTAGCGGCCGGGGGCGCCCGGTGGCTGCGCGAGGCCGGCCTCGACGTCGTGGGCGGCGTGCTCGTCGAACCGGCGATGGAGGCGATCGCGCCATTTCTGTTCTCGGCCAGCGGCACCGCCGAGACACGGCAGCGCCCGTTCGTGACGATCAAGGTCGCGCTGTCCATCGATGGAGCCATTGTGGACGCGTCCCGCGGACGCGGCTGGCTGACAGGCCCCGAGGCGCGGCTGGCGGTGCATCATCTCCGCGCCACCGCCGACGCCATTGCCGTGGGCATCGGTACCGCGTTGGCCGACGATCCCGCATTGACGGTGCGTGGAGTGCCGCCCCCGCGCGTGGCGCCGGTGCGCGTGGTCTTCGACCGGCAGGCGCGTCTGCCGCTGGATAGTGCGCTCGTACGCAGTGCCCGCGAGACGCCGGTGCTGGTGATCACCGATGGGTCGAACCTGAGGGCCGAGCAGCGGCTCCGCGACGCGGGCGTCCACCAGCAGTCGGCCAGTACGCTCGCTGAGGCGTTGGCGCTGCTGCAACAGCGCGGGGTGCAACACTTGCTCGTCGAAGGGGGCGCCGCACTCGCCTCAGCGTTACTGGAGGCCGGTGCGGCCGACCGACTGATTACGTTTCAGGCACCCGTCGTGCTTGGTGCCGGTGCGCTGTCCGCCTTTGCCTTGCTGCCCTCGCAGCGGGCTTCGCTGGCGCCGCGTCTGCGCATCGTGTCGCGGCTGGCCCTGGGCGACGACCTCATGACCGTCTATGCGCTGCCCGACGCGGATTCACAAGGTGCGTCACCGGCCGCTTCAGGGCACGATGGCGATGCCGCCGCACCCGCTCTTTCCGGAGACTGACGCCAGGATGTTCACGGGACTCGTCGATGACGTGGGGACGATCGAGCAGGTCGCGGACACCGCGGCCGGGCGTGAGCTGCGCCTGCGCAGTCGGTACTGCGATCTGGTCGATGGCGAGAGCATTGCCGCGAACGGCGCCTGTCTCACCGTGCGCGAACACGGGCACGATGCGGGGGGCTGCTGGTTCACCGTGGCCGCCGTCGTCACCACCCTCGATCGCACCGCCATCGGCGACTGGCATGCCGGCTCGCGCGTCAATCTCGAACGGGCCATGAAGCTGGGCGAGCGGCTGGGCGGCCATCTCGTGCTGGGGCACGTGGACGATCTGGCCGTGGTCACGCACACCGCAATGCAGGGCGACGCGTGGTTGATCGATCTCGAACTGCCCCCCGCGTTGCGACCGCTCATGGTCGCGCATGGATCGATCACGGTGAACGGCGTCAGCCTCACCGTGAACGAGCTGCGGCCCAGCGGCGTTCAACTTTCAATCATCGAATACACGCGACGGCACACCACGCTCGATGAACTGATCGCCGGTGCGCGCGTGCATGTCGAGGCCGATGTGCTGGCCAAACATGTGGCACGATTGCTCGCGCCGCAGATGGCGCGGTTGGCGATGTCGCCGCCGCTCACGGTCAGCGTGGACGTCTCATGAACGGCGTGCGACCGACGGTCGGCGCGTCACAGGAGCAGGACATGGTTTTCGGAACGGTGGAGCAGGCACTCGCCGACATCGCGGCGGGCAAGTTTGTGGTGGTGGCCGACGATGAGGATCGCGAGAACGAAGGCGATCTGGTGTGCGCCGCCGAATGCGTGACGCCGCACATGGTCAACTTCATGCTCGACGCGAAGGGGATGATCTGTCTCGCAATCACCAACGCGTGGGCCGATCATCTCGAACTCGCGCCGCAGGTGGAGAACAACACCGAGTCGATGCACACCGCGTTTACGGTGAGCATCGATGCGGCGGCGAAATACGGGGTCACCACCGGGATCAGCGCCAGCGATCGGGCCACAACCATTCGCGTGGCGGTGAACCCCGCGTCCACGCGTTCCGACCTTCGCCTGCCCGGACACATCCATCCGCTGCGCGCGCGCGATGGCGGTGTGCTGCAGCGCGTCGGACATACCGAAGCGGCCGTCGATCTGGCGCGATTGGCGGGACTGCGTCCCGCTGGCGTCATCTGCGAAATTCTCAATCGCGACGGCACCACGGCGCGTCGTCCGCAGCTCGAGACGTTCGCCGTCGAACACGGACTGACGTTCATCACGATCGCACAGCTCGTTGCGTACCGGCTCAAGACCGAACGTCTCGTGCATCGCGTGGCGGAGGCGCGTCTGCCCACCGAGTTCGGCGAATGGCGCATTGTCGGCTATCGCAACGACGTCGACGCGCGCGAACACATCGCGCTGGTGTACGGCACGGTGGGCCCCGAGAACAGCGTGCTCGTGCGCATGCACAGCAAGTGCCTCACGGGTGATGTCTTTCACTCGCGGCGGTGCGATTGCGGGTGGCAGCTCGAAGAAGCCATGCGCAAGATTCAGGCGGAAGGGCGCGGTGTGATCGTCTATCTCGATCAGGAAGGACGCGGCATCGGCCTGCTGAACAAACTGCGCGCCTACGAGTTGCAGGACAAAGGTGCGGACACTGTCGAAGCCAACGCCGCGCTCGGCTTCAAGGACGACCTGCGCAACTACGGGATCGGTGCGCAGATCCTGCTCGACCTCGGCGCGCGAACGATTCGCGTGCTGACCAACAATCCGATGAAGCTGGTGGGCCTTGACGGGTACGGCCTGACGCTCGAGGACCGGGTGCGCATCGAGGCGCCGTCCACCGAGGAGAACGCGTCGTATCTGGAAACGAAGCGCACCAAGCTCGGACACCTTTTCGCAATCTGAGTCTGTCATCCGATGGCCGAGTTCATGGGGAATCCGCGCGGCGCGGGCCGCCGCATCGTGGTGGTCGCTGCCCGCTTCAACGAGTCGGTGACGATGCCGTTGGCCGAAGGTGCCGTGGGCACGCTGGTCGAGAAGGGGGTGCTCTTCGACGACATCGACGTGCTTTGGGTGCCGGGGGCGTGGGAGCTGCCGATTGCTGCGCGCCGCGCGCTGGGCACGGAGCGCTATGATGCGTGTGTGGCCGTCGGCGCCGTCATTCGCGGCGAAACGCCGCACTTCGATTTCGTCGCCGGCGAAGCTGCCCGCGGATTGATGGACGTCTCGCGCGACTTCGACGTGCCGGTCACGCTGGGACTCCTCACCACCGACACGCTGGCGCAGGCGGAAGCGCGTGCCGGCGGCGCGCACGGCAACAAGGGGAAGGACGCTGCGCTGGCCGCGCTCGAGCTGCTCGACTTGTTCGACCAGGTGTTGCCCGATGAATCACTGGATGAACCGTTGGACGACGAGAGTGGCACGTGATGGCCGATCTGAGCGATGAGTCCTTCTGGGACGGTCCATCGCGGGAACCGCTGCCTCCGCAGCGTCCACGTCGCGTCGGCGCGGACGCGGTTGCGGCCAAGTCGGAGCGCGTGGAGACACGTGGACGCGCGCGCGCGCTACAGGCGCTCTACGCCGCCGACCTGCGCGACCTGACGCGTCTCGAGCGGATCGCCCAGCATGTGTTCGATGACCTGGCGGTGGATGCGGAGGAGCGCGCGATCGCGACGCGCATCGTTGCCACAGTGGCCTATCGCGGCGCGGCGCTCGACGAGGCGCTCTCCGAAGTCACGGCCAACTGGCGCTTCGAGCGGCTCGGCGCCATCGAACGCAGCGTGCTGCGGTTGGGCGCGGCGGAAATGGAGCGCGGCGAGACGCCGGTGAAGGTGGTCATCCAGGAAGCAGTGCACTTGGCCGAACGGTATGGTACCGCACGCAGCGCGCGTTTCGTGAATGGCGTATTGGACGCCTACGCGCGGCGGCTCGGTCGGCTGTGAGCGGAGGCGCCCCTGGCGGGTCGCGATTGCGCATCGCCGTGGTCAACTGGCAGTGCCGTGACAACCCGCTCGCCGGTGGTGCCGAGATTCATCTGCACGAGATTTTCGGCCGTCTGGCGCAGGCGGGGCATGAGGTCGTGCTGTTGTGCGGCGGCTGGCCCGGCTGCCCGCCGCGCGCCTCGCTGGACGGCATCGAGGTGCACCGGGTGGGGACGCGGCAGTCGTTCCCCTTCAAGGCTCGGCGCTACTGGCACGAGCATCTGGTGGATCGTGCCTTCGATGTTGTGGTCGAGGACATCAACAAGGTGCCGCTGTACACGCCCACCTGGCGGCTGCCCAAGCTGGTGGCGCTGGTGCCGCATCTCTTTGGCGGGACGGCATTTCAGGAGCTCTCCGCGCCGCTGGCGGCTACCGTCTGGCTGTCCGAGCGTCCGATGCCGTGGTTCTACCGGCACCACGCATTCGAGGCGATCAGCGAGAGCACCCGTGACGACCTCGTTGCACGCGGCGTCCCCAGAGAGCGGATCCGCGTGATCTTCCCCGGCATCGACTCGGAGCACTACACGCCGGACCCGTCCGTGCGATCCGCCACCCCGACATTTGCATATCTCGGGCGCTTGAAGAAGTATAAGGGTGTCGATTCGGTGCTCAGGGCGTTTGCTCAGTGCGAAGTCCCCGAGGCGACCTTGCAGGTGGCTGGCGCCGGCGAGTTCAGGCCGGAGTTGGAGCGCCTGGCAGGAACCTTGCGGGTGGCTGACCGGGTAGAGTTTCTGGGGCGTATTGACGAAGCCGCGAAGATCGCCATGCTGCGACGGGCATGGGCGACCCTGTTCGCATCACCCAAGGAGGGCTGGGGCATCACGAATCTGGAAGCGGCGGCGAGCGGAACTCCGGTGA
>JBBQTA010000003.1:0-239303 GCA_038213465.1 Gemmatimonadales bacterium
GTCGCCCGCCCCTCCCTCGGCGCGGGGTGGGGGGGGCGCCCCGCCCCTCTCTTGTCGTGCCCGGCTGGGGGGCGCCGCCCCCCCCCCCCCCCCCCCCCCCTTCTGTATCTCGCCCCTCGCGCTCGGCTCCCGTTGCGCGCACGCTGCGATCCTCTCCGGTGCGATGCAGTCGCTGGCGACACAACAGCCGGATCGCGAAGCTCGCGAACGCTGCCGAACAGAACCGAACCGTGGCGGCCGACATCGCGGCCCGGCGCCTCGCCCGGTCGCCCGCCCGTCGCGCCTACCCTGCGATCCCCGCTGTTCCTGCCCCGCGACCCCGCCGAAGCCCGGCGTACCCCGTGCCCACCCCCCGCCCCCATCCCCGTTCCTGTTCGGCTTGCCAGCGCAGGCATCAGGAAAACTCCGGATTGACGAAAACCGGTTCGACGCGCATGCTCGCGATGTGGGTCGCTTCTTTCCGCGCGATCCGCAGCCGTTCAGCCTGATTCACCGCGCGGCGGTGGCGCTGCGCTCGGAGGCACGATGCGGGAGTACGATAGCGCCGGCATTAGAAACATCGCCGTGGTCGGCCACGGCGGAGGCGGGAAAACCAGCCTGGTGGATGCACTCTGCTTCGCTGCCGGATCCGGACGACGACACGGCACGATCCAGAGTGGAACCGCGCTCACCGACCATCTCCCGGAAGAGATCGAGCGTGGCTATTCCATCTCGCTCGGCTGTGCGTACGCCGAGTGGATGGGTAGCAAGATCAATTTCATCGACACGCCGGGCTCACTCGATTTCCAGGGCGACGCGATCGCCGGACTCGCCGCGGCTGACGGCGCGCTGTGCGTGATCAGTGCAACGGCCGGTGTAGAGGTCGGCACCGAGCGCATGTTCCGCGCCGCGCTCGACCGCAAGGATCCGGTGCTCGTCGCCGTGTCGATGATGGATAAGGAATTCGCCGACTTCGATCGCATCTACGAGCAGATCAAGGAGCGGCTGACCACCAAGGTCATTCCGGTTGAAGTCCCTATCGGGGCGGGGAGCACATTCCGCGGTGTGATCAATCTCTTTACGAAACGGGCGTACATGTACACCGCCGGCGCGAAGGGCGAATACGTCGAGTCCGACGTGCCCGCCGAATGTGAGGAGCGATTCGCGCGCTACCGGCAGGAACTCATCGAGGCCATCAGCGCGACCGATGATCGGCTGCTCGAGACCTACCTCGAGGGCGGCGAAATTGATCGCGATGCAGCCATCGGCGGGATGAAGGAAGCCATGAAGCGCATGGATCTCTTCCCGCTCTTCTGCGTCTCGTCGGAAACGATGACCGGGGTGCGCGCGCTGCTCACCGAACTCGTGCAACTCATGCCGAACGCGTACGAGATGGAGGAGCAGCACGTGCTCACCGGCGCCGACGGGCCGGGCACCACGCAGTTGCACGCGCGAGACGATGGACCGTTCGCGGCGCTCGTCTTCAAGACACTCGCTGAACCGCACGTGGGGGACGTCAGCTACTTCCGCATTTTCTCGGGGACAGTCTTCTCGGGACAGGATGTCTTCAACGCCACACGCGACACCGCGGAGAAGCTTGGACATCTCTCCATCGCGTGCGGCCGCGAGCGCAGTGAGACGAGCACGCTGCACGCGGGCGATATCGGCTGTGTGGCGAAGCTGCGCAACACGCACACGAACGACACGCTCTCGACACGCGAACATCCTATCCGTCTGCCCTCCATTGCGTTTCCGGAGCCGCTGGTGCACTTCGCCGTGCGCGCAACGGCGCGCGGCGACGAAGAGAAACTGCAACTCGGACTGCACCGGCTGCACGACGAAGACCCGACGTTCGAGGTTCACTACGATCCGGAGACGCACGAAACGATCGTCGGAGGCCTCGGCGAACGGCATCTCGACGTGTCAATGGCCGTGTTGAAGCGAAAATTCGGCGTGCAGGCCGAACTGTCGAAACCGAAGATCGCCTTCCGCGAAACTGTCACCGCGCGCGGGGAAGGGCAGGGGCGTCACAAGAAGCAGACCGGCGGCCGCGGACAGTTCGGCGACTGCTGGATCCGCATCAGCCCCACGCCGCGCGGCGAAGGCTACCTGTTCGAGGACAACATCGTCGGCGGCGTCATTCCGTCCAAATACATCCCGGCCGTCGACCGCGGCGTGCAGGAGGCCGCGGCGCGCGGTGTGATCGCAGGCTATCCGCTGGTGGATGTACGCGTCGAGCTGTTTGACGGATCGACGCATTCCGTGGATTCGAACGAAATGTCCTTCAAAATGGCCGGCATACTCGCGTTCAAAACCGTCGTGCCCAAGTGCCGCCCCGTGTTGCTCGAACCGCTCGACCTGCTCGAGATCACCGTGCCCGACAATTTTATGGGCGACGTCCTGGGTGATGTCTCCGCACGCCGCGGCCACATTCTCGGCACGGACGCTGACGAACGGCGCACCACCGTACGCGCGGTCGTGCCACGGTCGGAGCTGCATCTGTACGCGACGCAGCTGCATTCACTCTCGCATGGACACGGGACCTTCACGCGACGTTTCAACGGCTACGAGCAGGTGCCCGCGGAGGCTGCGCAGAAACTCATGGCCGAACAAATGCGTGAAACGGAGCTCGTCAATGCGTAGGCGGAGGGCCGGACGCACGTAGCCTCGAAAGCATCGTGTTCACGGGTCGCCTCAGCGACCCGTGAACCAGTCGCTTGGCGTGAAGCCTTGCGGATTGACTTCGTAGTACTGGCTGCGCGACCAGCGGCCGGTCGTCGGGAAATACGGCGGTGGGTACTGCAGCAGGCACCGGTTGAACGAGAGGTCGTCGTGATATCCGTGCAAACCGGAGCCGTTCATCGTGCCCGTCTGTCCAGTGCGCGACTCAATCGTGCCGCCGATCAGTCGTGTCGTGCCGCGATCGACGAAGCGGTTTGCCGGGAGCCCCGCTGGCGGCGACGCGTTTTCCGCAGCGACGGACTTGAGGGCGAGCAGCGACGCGTGAATTGCCATGTCGGGACGGCGCGACGACGGATCGAATTCCTTGCGTGGCCAGGTCCACGCACTGCCGTCGCTGCCCGTACGGCGCCACTGCGGCGTGGCCAGCGAGTTGTCGGCGTACATCACGTACTCACCAGAGAACAGCCCCACCACGTCGTCGTCCGCGCGACAGGTGCCCGTGGTAATCCCCGGACTGGTGGCCTGCGTCAGCTCGTGCGCGATGACCAGCATGTTGCGCGACGCGACGGTCACACGACCGCGGACCACGCCGCTCACGGCAACTCTGCCTTCGGCGAAGATGACACCGCGAAAGTTTGGATTGTACGAGGCGCTCAGCGGCCAGAGATACGCGCCATCGGCGCGCGCCGCGACGGCGGCCGGCACACTGCCCGCCGTACGCAGCATCCAGGCACCCGCCGGATCGACTGCGCGGAACACGCCCGTCGGCGAGAGGCGGTCGTCACCGCCAAGATAGCATCGCGCATTCGCGTTATCGAACGCGGCCGACTTGTCCGTCATGCGCACCTGATACGTGCCCGAACCGCGATGGGCAATCTCGCCGAACTTGACTGGAGCCGCGCTGCGTAAACCCACTACTGTGGTCACGCCGCAATTGTACGAGTAGAGCAGGCTGTCGATCGGCACCGCCGCGCCGGATGGCACCGGTGCGCCGGAGGCCGCGGTCGGCGGGACAGGAGGCCTCGCCAGCGCGTAGCCGGTGCCGTACGGCATGATCGCGTTGAGCTGATAGACCTTGAAGTAGCCTTCATCCGCCCCAGTCGTGTTGCCGTCTCCGTTAAGATCGATCGCCACGAACTCGATGCGCATCGTGGCCAGTGCACTGTCGCCGACCACTACGTTCGGCGTGAACACGTACCCGGCGCGCGTGGCTATGCCCTTCAACACATTCAGATCCGCCGTTGTGGGCATCGGGATCTTCGCCACGCGCTCGGTCGGCGGGCCTTTCTTGAACTGCGCGAACGTCTTGTTCCGCACGATGCGCGCGGTCGTCACCACGTCATGGAATGTGGCCTGCGGCGAAGGTGTGCCGCCGTTCCAGACGTAGATCGTGTCGTTGCTGTGCACGGGACCCTGCGCCTGCGCACCAAGCGCCCAGTAGAGCAACCATCCCGCCGTCGAGCGCGCTTGATCGGTGAACGACGCGTAACGCGCGAAGGACTCCTGGTACAACTGCGAGCGTCGGATGGCGACGTTGCCGAATTGATCGGACACCTTGGCGACGATTTCCGCCTGCACGCCGAACTCGCCCGCGTTTCGCAGTGAGTCGGAATTGCCGAGTCGCGATACCCAGACCGAGCGCTTGAGTCCCGTCCCACCGATCGGCTGTTCGTTCTCCACGGTGAGGAACCCCGCAACCGGTACGGTGTCGATTTTCGCATTCATGCGCGAGCGCTCGTTCTCCAGGGCGGAGATCGCCGCGTCGTCCACGGCAGCGGCACGGTCCGAGCCGTTTTGCACGAGCGTTCCGGACATCGCCATCACGGCCGACGCGAGTGTCATGACCGTCGCGACCATGGCGATGAGCAATACGGCGATGATGGCAAAGCCACGTCGATCACGGACCAGCCGGCGGCGGCGCGACCGTGACGCGGACTCCGCGAGACACGGCGCATGCATGTCGTCACCCGTCATCTCAGGAAGTGTCATGGCACCACCACCGCGCCCGATCCGGCGACGGTCGAGAGATTCGGCGTGCAATCCTGCACCGCGAGCCCGTACTGATACGAGCGACCGAGACCGCGCTCCACGCCGCCGTCCTTGTATCGGTACGTGGCCGATCCGCCCACCACGCCGACGGTCGCCAATGGTTCACCCCACACGCTCGCCCCTGAGAGTCGGCGCCACAGTACGTAGCGCACCGCGTCCGACTCGCCGGCGCCATCGTCAATCGCAGGCGCCCACGAGAGGATCACGGCATTGCTATCCAACTGCCATGTGGCCGACGCGGCGCCCGGTGCCAGCGGAGGCCGACCGCACGCGCGCGCCTGTCTGGATACCGCCGTGTTGGGCATGGGGACGGTGTACCGCACCACGTTGCGCGTGCCGCCCGCTGTCGGCGCGGTGGACTCATATGTCACCTCGACACCGCGCACCTGATCGATGCGGGTCGATGGAGCGGTGCCGGTGTCGGGCGTGACGCCGCGCAAGGCAACGGTCTTTGCCAGGGGCAACCACGCGCGTGGCACCGTGTCCAGCGCCGTGAGCGCAGTGTTGTAGCGCGAGGGATCGTACCAGTAGCGGAAGAACGGAGCCGCCGGCGACTTGCGCAGCCCAGTTGCGATGATCTCGGGCGTGCCGTTGTTCACTTGCCGAAGGAGCATGAAATCGGTCGCGCTGCGTGAAGTCGTGTCGCGGGTGAAGCGGAAAACGATCAACTCCGCCTCGCCGCTGGTGCCGGCGACGTTGGTGTAGTCGGCGAGCGGGTACTGAAACGATGGCGACGAACCCGGAATGGTGAGCGCGTTGGCCAGGGCCACCGCATTGACTTCGGTGCTCGACGCATAAAGATCGACATAGACCGCGCCGGTGAACTTGGCCGAGTCTGCGCGATTGGTCGTCAGGTCCGTGTTGAAGGCGAAGACGCTGTCACTGGCGTAAACAACCACGGGCTGCTCATCAGTCACGTTCGTGCCCGCCGTGCGCAGTTCCTGACGCATGATGTCGCGGCCGAACCGGCCGTTCTGAATCTGCGCGGACTTTTCGGCCATGGTGCGGAATCCCTTGCCCTGCGCCAACAGAAATCCGAACGCCGCGCTCATGATCACGCCGAAGATGACCAGCGAGACCATGACTTCGGCGAGTGTGAAGCCGCGTCGTGAGCGGAGTTGCATTGGTGAGGTCATGGCGCGGCGATAGTGATCGTGCGGCTGATCGGAATCGGCATCAGCGCGGACTGCACGGCGGAAACGCGCACGGTGACGAGCGTGATGCTCTGGCCGGCGGTCGTGTCCATGGCAACTGTGGTGGAGCTCGTCAGGCCGTCACTGGTGCCGTTGTACTTGGCCATTGTCAACTGGCTGAGCGTGGCGTAGGAGGGCCATGCGCGGGCGCGCCCGATCTGCATGTCCGCCGCCGACTGCGCACGATTGCGCACGTCGGAGTTTCGTACGGATCGCGACAGTGTGGTCGTGCTCATCCCCATCGCCAGCACGACGCCGGCGAGAATGACCATCGCCATCATCACTTCGATAAGTGTGAATCCGCGGCGGTCGCGCCGCTGCGGTATCTGTGCCCGGTTCATTGCCCGTGTCGCCATGCGGTGCCGGTCCACGCGTACCATTCCGGGCGCGCAGTGGCGCGCGCGATGACAAGCGCGCGGGTATCCTTGTCCGCACCGCCTGCCATCGCGCGATGCGTCGTCAGATAAAGCGTGACACTGCGATCGACGCTGCCGTTGCGCTGCAGCACGAGCATTGGATTGTCTCCGCTGGTAAGCATGGGCGGCACGCTGGCGCTGGCGGTACCCAGCGCGCTGACCGACGAGGGACGGCCCAGCACCACGCGCTCAGGGAGCAGGAACGGGCGCGTCTTTTCGGCGGCATCGGCGCGCGCGTTGTTGTTCGCATCCCACACCGTGGTGATGCTGTGCGCCGCCGTATCGAAGACGAGCAGGACGTTGTGCTGGCGCGACGCCGCTTCACGCTGCGCCACCATGAGCGACAGTCCGACCGTCCGGGCGGCCGCATCCACCTGCGCATTATCCACGCGAACCTTTGGCAGCACCAACGCGGCAAGAATGCCGACCATGGAGATGACCAACAGCAACTCGATGAGCGAGAAGCCATGCGCAGTTCGTCGTCGAAGCAGGCGCGGAGCAGTCACGGATGTGGTACGGAAAAGATGATGTTCGATATCAGTTCATCTTTGACGCAGTTGACGTGCCGCTGGTCACGTCAAATGTCGGACACGTCACGCGGCGGGAACGCACTGTTTCGTGCATCCCCGCCGCGCAGTATCGTCACATCGGTCGCCGCTCCCGCTGTCGCAGCAGAGCCCGCCGCTCACACCTTGTGGTAACCGATGCGCGCCGCCTCTCGACGATCGGCACCTTCGTACATCTCGAAGTCGCTGAAGAAGGCGGGCGCTTCGACCACAAGGACGCGCAGCACCGCAACGGCCAGTCGGCGGATTTCGAGTTCGGCACCTTCGCTCGACCGCAGCTCCAGCATCGTACGCCAGGCGCGCGCGTTACCGGTGACCACAATCTTCGTCTCCGTGCTGTTCGGAAGCACGCCACGCGCCGCCTCCCGGGCCATCTTGCGCCGATGGACCTTGTCGTCCACCCAGCCGTAACGAGTCATGAGCGCATTCACCAGCGCGACATAGCTGTCCAGTGCGGACGTGATCTGCGCACGCCATGCCGTCTCCAGTGCCTCGTCGCCGATCATCGCCGGCGGCATCACAAAATGCGCGTCGCTTTCGTCCACATACCGCTGCGACAGCTGCGAATACGCGAATCCCGCGCGGTGGCGCACGAGCTCGTGGGTCAGCGACCGACTCACACCCTCCAGCAGGATGGAGTAGTTGGCGTGCTCCAGCACACTGCCGTGTCCCTGCTTCTTGATGTTCTCGAGATATTCGCGCGTGCTGCGGCCCGCCGGATTGCGCTGGCTCATGTAGCACAGTCGACCGGCAAACTCCGCCAGCCGCTCACCATCGGTGGCCTCGCCCATCCACTGCACCGGAAGGTGCGCCGGCTCGACGAATTGTGGTCGCGCGAGCACGGTGACGGTCGGCTGCAACAGTATGGCGGTGTCCGCGAGGGGCATGAGCAATCGGTGGAGTGAGGGTGTGTGATGCGGGAAAACTAGTCGGCCAGCCGCACGGGGGTGCCGGTCTTCGGTGTTCGGTGGTGGGTCCGGCGACAGTGAGATCGGCGAAGGGCCGGCATCATGGGTTCGCTGGTGTCGGCATCGCGAACTGGGGGTTTGCGCGGGTCGTCGGTGGTCGGTTGTCTGTGGAGCAGAACGGCAAGCGTGCGACCGCCACTCGCTCACTCCGCGGTCACCAGCGTTAACCGAAACCTTCCCCACGCCCGCTGCGCCTCGACGGCATCCAACGCCGACCGCGCACGCGGGTCCAGCGGCACCGCCTCGGGATCATGCCGCAGCGCTCCGATCGCCTCGTCGCCCGGCCGCGCGATCTTGCACCCGGGATTGAGCACGCCCGACGGATCGCCCGCCGCTTTCACATTCGCGAATCCCGCCAACGCCTCGGCGCTCCACACGCGGCCCAGCAACGGTGCCCGCAGCCGCCCGTCACCATGCTCTCCTGCCAAGGTACCACCATACCGCGCGGTCAGTTCGCACACTTCATCGAGAATGCCGTGGACACGGTCGCGCCACCCGGCGCGTGTCACATCCACCAGCGGGTTCACGTGCGCGTGCGCGTCGCCCGCATGCCCGAAGATCACGCCGACCATCTCCTGCCGATCGAGCGCGGCGCGCACACCACGCACGTAGTCCGCGTACCGCTCGCGCGGCACACATCCGTCCTCAATGAACTGCATCGATCGCAGCGCCGGCGCGAGGCGCGACAGAATGGGACTCGCCGCGTGGCGCAATGCCCACAGTTCGTGCTCGGCCATCGCGTCATACGCCTCTGCTACATCGGTGGCGCCGTGCGACCGACAGCTCACGGATACACGCGCCAGCGCATCGAGCGCGTCGGCGCGATCGGCGCCCTCCACCTCGATCAGCAGTACCGCCTCGGCGCCGGCTGCGATCCCGGTCGGGCCGCCGGTCGCCGCGATACGCAGAAACGTGCGGTCCAGCAGTTCACAGGCGCTGGCCCCGGCGGCACTGGCTTCCACGGCGCAGGCGGTCGCTGCCTCCAACGACGCGAAGGTGGCCAACACGGTGGCCGTGGCACCGGCCAAAGGGATGAGCGCCAACTCCACCTCGAGGAACAGCGCCAGCGTCCCTTCACTCCCGACCAGCAGGTCCACCAGATCACCGCCCGTCGCGAGCGCGGCCGCGACACCGTACCCCGACGACTCCTTGCGTACCCCCGCGTGCTCGAACGCGCCGGCGGAACCGTGCGTGCGCAGCGCGTGCAGCGTGGCCAGCAGCCGATCGACCGCCGGAATGCCGCGCGGAGGAGCAGCGCCCCGGCGAATCCAGGCGGTCTGCCCATCGTCGAAGACACAGTGCAACCCCAGCACCCACGGACGGGTGGCGCCGAAACGCAATGTGCGGGCACCGGCCGCGTTGGCCCCCACCATGCCGCCGATCGTGCAGAAAGCGCTGCTGGACGGATCAACCGGGAAGCGCAACCCGACCGCCCGCGCCGCGTCATCGACGGCGCCCCGCAGCGCCCCGCACCCCACCCGCACTCGGCGTCTCGCCACGTCCACCGGTCCGAGCGCCGTGAACCGGCTCAGGTCCACGACGAGACCCGGACCGACCGCACCGGCCGCCATCCCGCTCCCCGAACCGCGCGGCACGAGCCCCTGACCGGTACGCTTCGCCCAGCGCACCAGCGCGGCGGTATCCGCGGCGTCCGCGGGCACTGCGACGCCAGCCGGAAGACAGCGCGCAATCCCCGCCCCCTCGGCGTACAGACTTCGCGCCAGAAAATCGGTGCGAAGGACGCCGCGGAAATCCGCTGGGCGCTCGCCGTCGCTGAGATGAGAGGTCTGGGTCACATCGCAGTCTCACCCGGCGTGGAGGCGCCGACAAGCGGTTAACCGTCCGACGAGGACTGTCCAGCCGCGACCGCCCCGCCGGAATCGCCCGGCCGCGACCGCACAGCCGAAACCCTTCAGCGTGTAAGACGTCGGTCCAGACCCCAACGTGCCGTCCGTGTGACAGAACCGTCGGACGCCTCGTATCTTGTGTGACATGCCACTCGACCCTCGCATCAGCAGCGCCCTCGACCGCCGTGACGCGGCCCGCTTCTGCGAAGCGATCCTCCCCGCCGTGTCCCGCACGTTCGCGCTGGGGATCAAGGTCCTGCCCGGAGCGCTGGGACAGGCCGTGCTCGATGCGTATCTGTTGTGCCGCATCGCGGACACGGTCGAGGACGCGCCGGGCGTCGACCCGCAGGTGAAGGCCGCCATGTTCGACGATTTTCTCGCCGCCTTCGATGATCGCGAGGCGCTCGCGCGCTTCCTGCACAGCGTGACAGTCCTGACCGGCGATCTCGCGCACATCACGCTCACGCGCAACAGCGACCTTGTGCTGGCGCACTTTGCCGCGCTACCGCCGGACACGCGCGCCGTGGTGCAGAAGTGGGTGACGGAGATGTCGGTGGGCATGCGGAAGTTCGTGCTGCTGTATCCGGATGGCATCCGCATCCAGACCATCGAGGAGTACAAGGAGTATTGCTACTACGTGGCCGGCACGGTCGGCTACATGCTCACCGACCTGTGGCACGAGCATTCGTCGAGCATCGGGTCGCAGCGCTACGCGATTCTGCGCGAACGGTGCCGCGCGTTTGCTGAAGCATTGCAGACCGTGAACATCCTGAAAGACGTGGCCGTCGACGCGGAAAAGGAAAACTCCGTCTACGTCCCCGAGGAGCTGCTGCGCCTGCACGGCAGCACCCAGAGCCGCATCCTGGCACCGGAGCTGCTGGCCCGGAATCGCGAGGCGCTCACGCAGCTCATCCAACTCGCGTGGCACGATCTCGAGGAGGCGCGGAACTATCTGCTGCTCATTCCCCGTCGCGCCGTTTCCATCCGACTGTTCTGCATTCTGCCGTTGCTGTTGGCGTACGCCACGCTGCGTGACCTCGTGCAAAGTACGGCCATGCTCAAGCCGGGTGGCTCGGTCAAGATTTCACGCAAGGAAGTGAAGTCCCTGCTGATGACCGGCTCGATGCTGGTGATGAGCAACTGGGCCGTCCGACGCCTCGTCGAACGCGTCCGCCGCCGCGCGTTCGAACTCGCCATCGCCTGAGACGCGCCGCGCCCGCGCCGACCTTCAGCGCGGCGTGTTGCTGTTGGCGGCCTTGCCCGCACTGAGCAAGGCGTTCGTCACCTGACCCAGCACCGACGGTGGCGGCTGCATGCCGCCCTGCTCCAGATCGTCCAGCAACTGCTCCACGCGCAGCTGCACGCGTGAGACGGACTTGCGATACGAACTCTTGATCGCGCGCCAGATGCCGAATCCAACGCCGGTATGCACCGCGCCGAGCGCCGCCAATCCACCCATCATGCCGATGGCGTTCGGACTGCTGTTGGCGATGAACAGCACGGGCACCGCGAGCACTGCGAACACCGCCGCGTTGAGCCCCACACCAAGGCCAAGCATGAGATTCCGCTGCGACCGGCGCACCCCGCTCAACTCCACATCGAAGCGCACCACCGACCGCTGCTCGTCCACCGGGGTGACCGTGGCAATGAGCTGATCGACACGCACCAGATCAAAGCGTCGTCCGCCCGCACCCAGTGCACGCAGCGCGTTTCCGAGCGGATCGCGACGCGGCTCCCAGCTGGTGCGCTGCGGAAGCTTGCGTCGGACACCCAATCCTTCCATGCGCGGCAGCCATGCGTCCAATCTCGTCTGCACATCGGATGCGCTGCCGGGCACCACGCGTTGCCCGTCGACCAGCGCGCTCCCCAGCGCATCCAGCAGCATGCCTCCCTCCGGCGCGTCGAAAGCGATGCGTGCACGTTCCTCGGCCATCGCCTGCCGCAAATGCTGCGCATCGATGCCGACCTCGCGCGCAACTTCAAGCAGTCGACTCTCGGACACGGCCTCAACCGGTTCGCCGGTGGTGCCCTGTAGTTCCGTCGCACGCGCGAGCACACGTTCCAGTGCAGCGCGCGGAATGTCCGGTTCGCCCGCCATCAGATTCCGCCCAGGACAATGTCCACCTGACGCTGAATCGCGTCGCGAATCGCGACGGGAATGTCGTACGTCTGCAGGAAGCGCGAGTTCATGGTTGCAACGTCCGCCGGAATGCCCGACTGCGCCAGATAGTAGCGCTCGTACGGCCCGCTCAGCTCGGGCGCAATCCGCTCCAGCAACAGCGCGCCGGCACGCACTTGCGCCAGCGCCACATAGCGATCCGTCAGCCCTGCCCGCTGCTCCGCTGGCGTCGTGTTGTCGGCAATCACGCCGTTGACCAACGATCCGGTCACTTCGTGCGCCAGCACCAGAATCACGTCCAGCGCGTCCCCGACGCGGTCCGGAAACGGCACTGCGATCACTGACTGCCGATCGCGACCCGTGCCGGTCCGCCCTTCGCCGCCGAGCGGCATGGAAAGCAGAATGTCGCCCGTGCGTTGGCTGGTGTTGTTCAGAAACCGGTCGAAGCGCATGCGATACACCTGCTGCCACAAGGAATCCACCGCCGTGACCACGGCGCTGCGCGATCGCAGTGCGCGCGAGTGTTCGGCGTCGAAGAAACGTGCCTGTTCGTCTGTCACCCCGGACAGAAAGAGCCGCAACCATTCCCGGTCCTCCGCCGTCGGGAAGATGTTTGCGAATGCCTGTACGCCTGGCGTACGATCCGGGATTCGTGATGCATCGGTATCGACCAGCGCGACCTTTTCGGCGGCGGCGCGCATCTGCTCCCAGTTCGCGAATTCGAACGGAAGAAACTGCGCCTGGAGGTAACGCGGCGTCGCGGCCAGTCGCTTGGTGAGTGTCGCCCGATTGACATCGAGTGACGTGAGCACACCGGCGCGATTCTTCACCACGGTCAGCGAGTCGCGATAGCCGCGACGATAGAGCGGCACCGTCGTCGTGTCCGCGCTGATCATTGCGAAGGAATGCAACCACAGGTCCACATGCTCCGACGTCTTGATCGGCCAGCGCGCCTGAGCGTACGGTCCGACCGGCGCGTCGCCACTACGCGCGGACGGCGCGCGCGGCCGCGCCGACCCCGCCGTGCGCGCGCCTGGTGCGTCGTCGGACGGCGCCGGCTGCCCCACGGGAATGGGACGCGCGCAGGACGCCAGCACGACAGCGGCACACGCCGTCGTCAGGGCGCGAGCCATGGAATACGTAAGAAGGGACATGCTGTACAAGATCACTGTGTGGCGTCGGCAGGAGGTAGCGCCGCGATCGCGGTCATGCCACCGACGGTTCAGTGCTCTGTACCCGCTAACCGGTCGCGCGCTTCAGGATCGCCGGCGATTCGGGCAGATCGGCGCTGCGTCCGCAGGTGACGCAGAAGCGCCAGCTGGCGTCCAGTTCGGTGCTGCAGGCCGGGCACTGACGTTTGGTCTGGTCGATGCCGCAGTGCGGACAGAAGGTCACCCGACGTGCGTCCGGGAGATGTCCGCCGCAGAAGCGGCAGCACGGGGTGGTCCGACGCGGTGCACGCTCGCCCGATGCGTCGGCGCGCAAAGTAGACGCCGCTTCGACGGGGACGCGCACGCCAGCCGACAGGTGCGACCCTATCTGCGACTTCTCCGGCGACGACAGGGACGACGATAAGGACGCGTCCTCGACCGAGCTGCTCGTGCGTTCGCTGCCGACGGTGCTCAACGCCTCGCCCACCCAGAGCGAGGCACTGGAGAACTGCCGCACCAGTGCCAGAGTCGGTGATGGTGAATCGAGCGCCTGCCGGCTGGCGTGCTGCACCTCAGGGGGCGCATGCACATAGCGGCGCTCACCGCTCAGCAGCCGCAGGACCGTGCGCTCCCACGCCGCCGCGCCGCCGTCCGCCATTTCCCGTCGCGCTTCGCGATGGAGCAGCAATCGCTCTTCGAGGTCCGCCAACGTGAAGCCTCGCTCCTGCAACTGCGGATACTGTTGCCGGATGGTGCGAGCGAGCCGAAAGGCGAGCCGGTCGAGATCATCCATCGAGCGTGACGGTGGCGTCACCGCTTCTCGGCCTGTTTCATCTTGTCGTCGATGTCGCCGCTCACCATGTCGCGACTGGCGCCGCCGATCTGGCCGACAAGTCGCTCCGCGACATTCTGCTCGTGTTTGTGCGCGTCCTTCCAGCCGTAGCCGTAGCCGATGGCGACACCGAGGCCGAGTACGAGGAGAAATTTGAACATGGATTCCCAGGGTTGAGCGGACGCGATGGCGTCAGCGGAGCTACCCCAGACGACGCGCGATCGCGGGCGCACGTAACGCACCGCCGAGCGGCGGCGCCGCCTTGAAGCCGGCCACGTCGGGAAATGGGGCGATGGGAGGCGACGTCTTCCCCGCGCGCACCGGCAACGAGTCCATCCACGCCTCGAATTGCGATACGACGAGACGGTCGCTGGCGTGCTGTTCGGCCGCCGCCCGCGTGGCCAGATGATTGGCGTACTCGTTCTGTGGATGTCCGGCGTGCCCCTTCACCCACGCCCACATGCACTCGTGCGACGCGATGACCTCGACCGCCTGCTGCCACAATTCGAGGTTCTCGACGGCCCCTTCCTTTCGTTTCCAGCCCCGGGACATCCAACCCCGGACCCACGAGGTCATGCCATCGACGATATAGCGCGAGTCGGTGGTGAAGTGAATCGAGAGCGAATTTCCCTTTTTGGACAGTGCTTGCACGGTGTCGATGACCGAGCGGAGGGCCATGCGGTTGTTGGTGGTGTTCCGCTCCGACGCCCAGAGGTCAAAGCGTTGCAACGACCCATCGGCCCGCCGGAACTCCACCAGCGCGCCAAAACCGCCCGGCGTGTCGCCAGCCTTGCCGTTCCCAAGACAGGATTCGTCGGCGTACACCGACACCAGCGGGAAGGACGCGCTCATTGCACCAACTCGATGGCGTCGAGTTCGTCGAGGAACAGTTCCATGAGATGACCGGTTGACGGATGGCGGGCAATGATGACCTCGCGACTCCCCGCCAACCGCAGCCGCTCCGGAATCACGAGATACTCGGTGCCTCGTCGCCAAAACGAGATCCGCCGCCCCTCGACAATGGCGCGCTCCAGCCGATCGTAGTCCTTCACCGACATGTCCATGGCACTCCAAAGTCGAAGCGCGCTGCAAAAAGTCGCGCTATTGTGGCGTATCAATGTCTCGATGATGCACTGAAACAACGAATCGTATCGACGCCGGTCAACGCCCCCAGTTGGCGAACACCTGCTCGAGAATGCTGGTCGCGGATTCGATCGCTTGGAGTTCCACCCACTCCGTTGCACCGTGCGCCCGGGCGATATCCCCCGGGCCAAAGCACAGCGCGGGAATGCCGACAGCGTTGAACAGCGCGGCGTCGGTCCAGCAGGAGAGCCCTTCGATCCGCCCCTCCGCCCCGAGCCGTCGCGCTGCCGCCGCCACGGCGACGGCCAGCGGCGCATCCGACGCAAGATCACTGGGTGGCTGCGCACACGCGAGTGACACATCGTAGCGGAACGTCGGACGTTCGTCGGCCAGCGCGCGGCAGAGCGCCTCAACCTCGGCCAGCACACTGGCGCCGGTCTCGCCGGGGATCGTGCGCCGCTCGATGCGCAGCGTGCAGCGGTCGGCATAGGTGGACCATCCGGTTCCGCCGGAGATCATGGCCGCGTGCAACGACGGGCGGCCAAGCAGGGGGTGACTCCGCGTGGTCAGCACGTCGTGTTCGAATCGGTCGAGCGCGGCCAGCAGCAGACCGGCGTGTCGCACCGCGTCCACGCCCACGTCGTAGCGACTGCCGTGTGCGGCGGTGCCGCGCAGGACGACCTCGATCCAGGCGAATCCCTTGTGCGACGGGCAGATGGAGAGGCGCGTCGGCTCCGTGACGATCGCGCCCGTCGCGCGCAGCCCGCCCTCGAGCAAGGCACGGGTGCCGATCGATTCGAATTCTTCGTCGCACACGGCCGTGACGAGTAACTCGCTCGCCAGCGACCCGCGCGCGGCCACGCGGGCGGCGGCAACACACATCGCGGCGATGCCGCTCTTCATGTCCGTCGCGCCTCGCCCGTACATGCTGCCGTCACGCGTGTCAGGCGTGAAGGGCGGATGTGTCATGCCGTTGGTGCCCACGACATCCAGATGGCCGTTGAGCACCAGCGGTGCGCGTCCCGTCGGCCCGATTCGCGCCACGACATTGGGGCGTCCCGGCGCAACCTCCTGCACCGAGACGGCAAACCCCCAGCCACTCAGCACCTCGGCCAGAAAGGCTGCGCATTCACGCTCGCCCGGCGCACCCGGCACGAGGCTCGGATTGCGCGAATCGATGGCGACCAAGGCTTCGGTCAGCGCGATCGGGTCGAGCGGGAATCGTGAGTGCATGTATCAGCGCTCCGCCATCGAAGATTCATCGCCGTGCTGCTCGTCTACGCGCACGCCGTCGGTCGCCACGCGCCACGCCAGCGGCTCGGCGAACGGGGAGGTTGCGCGCAGAACCGCGTCGGCGCGACCGTCCGGGACGAACACGATGACGCACCCCCCGCCCGAAGCGCCCAGCGCTTTCAGCCCCGTAGCGCCGGCGCCGCGTGCCGCCGACTCCAGCGCATCGATGCGCGCCGTGCTGATTCCGGGGTGCAGCGCGCGCTGGTGCGCCCAGTGCTCGTCTACCAACTGCGCGAGCAGCTCCACGGATCCCGCCGCGATCGCATCGCGCATCTGGATCGCCAATGACTTCATGCGATCGAGCGCGAGGACGACTCGCGACTCCCGATTGCGATAAGCGTCCAACACCGCGGTTATGGTCGTCGCCGAAATGCGCGACTCGCCGGTGTAGAGCAACAGGCATCGCGCTTCGAGCGAGTCCCGGAAGCGCGACTTCAGCGGGATGGACTCGACCACGACGCCGCTGCCAAAAGTGAGCCCGAGTGCACCGCCGCAAGCCGCCGCGTAGTGGTCCTGCCGCCCACCGGCGATTCCCAGCTCTTCCACTTCGACCGCGCGACTCCACTCAGCGAGCGCCGACGCGTCCCGGTTCCGCCCCTGCAGGTGCGCCAGTGCGGCGGCCAGCGCGACACCAGCGGCGGACGACCCGCCCAGCCCGGCGCCGACGGGGAAGTCCGACCGGAGATCGATCTCGTGTGCGCGTGGCACCACGCCGTCGCGGGCGGCTCGCCGCCGCGCCGCTGAGATCAGCGGCAATTCAGGGTCGGCGACGACACTCGCCCGATAAGCACCCCCGTCCATCGGCAGTGATACTCTGGCACGACGTTCGATGGCGAGGTTGCAAACGAAGCCGCCTCGTTCTTCGGGGAAGGGAGGGACGTCTGTCCATCCTCCGCCAAAGTCGAGGCGCGTCGGCGCCGTCGCGATGAGCAGACGGCGCGGTACGGTCGTGGCCATCCGACCCGATCTACTTCTTCGCGGCCTTCTTTGCCGGTGCCTTGCCGGCGGACTTCGGCGTCGCCTTGGCGCCGTTCTTTGCTGCCGGTGCCGCCTTGACTGGTGCCTTTGAGGCCGTCTTGACTGCCGGCGCCGCTTTCGCCGGGGCCTTGGCCGGCGCTTTGGCCGCGGGCTTGACCGGAGCGGCAGGCGCTGCCTTCGCAGCCGATTTGGCCGGAGCGGATGGGGTGGCCTTGGCTGGGGGAGCGGCCTTGGCCGGTGCCTTCTCCGCGAACGGCTCCTCCGCGTTCTCTGCGACGGGCTCGACCGCCTTGTCCGTGGCCTTCTCGACCTTCGCGGCCGCACTCTTGGCGGCGGCGACGGCAGCGGCCGCCTTGTCGGCCGGTCGCTGCTGCGGCTCGATCCGCATCGCGGCGCGGGCCTCGAGCGCCGCTTCGGCGGCCGCGGCTGGCGCGGCGACAGCCTTGGGCATCTGGCCGAGCGGGATCGGCTTCGGCGGCGGGGCCTTGGGCTCTGGCTTGGGGAGGGAGCCGTGCTTAGCGATGTACGCCGCCTCGGCCTGCCCGATGAGCACGTCGGCCTCGTCCTGCGCCATTTGGCCACGACGGACCATGTAGTGTACGAGATCGCGTGCGCTTTCGATGGCGAACGCGCTGAAGCCAGCGGCCGCCCCGATGACTTCACGCATCGCGCCGGCCATCTTGCTGCCGGCCTCGAGACTTATCTCGTGCGCGCGCTGCGCCATTTCGGCGGCAGTATCGCGCGCGTCGGCGGCCCGATGACCAGGGCCACGGCGCGGTGGTGGGCTGGCGGGGGGTGCCTCGCCTTCGATGATCGTGTCGTCGTCAGTCTGCGGCTTATCGGCCATGAGTCGAACGCACTCCTTCCGCCAAACATGTGAGTAGCGGCCAACCAGGAGTCGTTCAGTCGCGTGATGCCTGCGCGCCAATCGTGGCTTCCGGGTCGTCCAGAATGTGGTAACTATATGATTTTCAGACATCTATGCAAGGCGTACGGCGTCTCGACGTCGACTCGCAGAGCATGATATAGGAAGACGCTCAGACTTCGTCGCACGTTATCGAAGGTGGACGTGGCGAAGAGTTTTCAGATTTATCTCAACAGTAGAGCGCCAGAACAGGAGCAGTATGAGTCAGCTACCCTTGCTCGGTGTGAGAATACTCGATTTCTCACGCGTGCTTGCCGGTCCGCTCTGCACCATGATGCTGGGCGATCTCGGCGCGCATGTCATCAAGGTCGAACGACCGGACGGGGGCGATGACACGCGTGGTTGGGGACCTCCGTTCGACGCGACGGGACGGGCGGCGTACTTCCTGAGCGCCAACCGCAACAAGCTCTCGCTGGCCGCGGATTTTCGGCGATCGGAAGACCGCGCGCTGCTGCGCGAACTGATCGCCGGCGCCGATGTCGTCGTCGACAACTTCCTCCCCGGTGTCTTGGCGCGATTCGGGCTTGAGAGCGCCGTTGTGCTGGCACAACACCCGAGGCTGATCTGGTGCACCATCTCTGGCTTCGGTGTCGAAAGCACGCGACCTGGATACGACTTTGCTGTCCAAGCGGAGTCTGGCTGGATGTCGATTAACGGTCCGGAGGATGGGCCACCGCTCCGTACCGGCGTCGCACTGGTGGACGTCCTGACCGGCAAGGACGCGGCGGTGAGCATTCTGGCGGCACTGGTCGCACGGGAAAGCGGCCGCCTCTTCAATAGAAAGCTCTCGCTGTCGTTGGTCGACAGCGCGGCAGCGGCGCTGGTCAATGTCGCGCAGAACGTGCTCGTCAGCGGGGCGGACGCGAAGCGGTGGGGAAACGCGCATCCCAACCTGGTGCCGTATCAACTGTTTCACGCGGCGGACCGCCCGTTCGTCATTGCCGTCGGGACCGACGCCCAATGGCGGGACTTGACAACGGCGCTGCAATTGCCCGAACTGGCGGCGGCGCCCGACCTGGCGACCAACGCCGGTCGGATCGCCCGCCGCACGGATGTCGTCACTGCCATCACAGCCCGGGTTCGCGAGGCCCACGCGGACCTGTGGATGGGTCGGCTGCAGGCAGCCGGCGTGCCATGCGGGTTGGTACGCTCCGTGCAAGAGGCGTTACAGGGCGCGCCAGCGTCGCCGGAAACGGGTGTTCCGCCAGCTACGGGCGGGAGCGTGCGCTACCCGCCACCGTCACTAAGTGCGCATACTGAAGAAATTCGCAGCAAACAGTGGAGTGTCTTCGACCACGTGCCGATACTCGCCCAAGAGGTCATGTGACCTCCTACTCCATCGGTTCGTCCACACTGCGAGACGAGAAGCAACGATGTCCTCTACGATTCCGTGGTCTGCTGGGGTGTCGGCCCCGTACGTGCGGCGTTATACCAGCGCCGTGAAAATGACGGAAACCGATGCTCAGGTCCCAGAGGTCGATTCTGACCAGGATGTCATCTCGCGGGTGCTCGCGGGAGATCGCGATGTGTTCGCGACGCTGATTGGTCGGTACAGCGATCCGCTGTACCGCCATGCACTCGGCATGACCGGCAGTCCGGACGTGGCCGAGGACATTCTCCAGACGTCGTTCATCAAGGCGTACCATCACCTCACCGAGGTGCGTGGCCGCTTCGACGCCTGGTTGTTCCGGATTGTTGCAAACGGGTGCAAGGACTGGCTGAAGAATATTCGGCGCACGCACCTGAGTTACGACGAAGACGATCAGCCCTCTGGCTTCGCGAGCCCCGATGAGGATCTGGACCGCACGGAACTGCGATCCGATCTCGACTATGCGCTCGCGCAGCTGGCCACATCGCTCCGGGAAGCCTTCATCATGAAGCATGTTGAAGGTCGTTCCTACGAAGAGATGGCGGACCTTCTGGGGACCACCGTAGGTGCACTGAAGATGCGCGTGCATCGGGCACGCGAAGCCCTTCAGGCTCTGCTCGAGGAGAAATACGCCTGATGCTCGACTCACACGAAGCGAACGACCGCCAGCTCGACGCTGGCCAGCAGGTGGAGCGCTGCGACGACGCGGGCGACCGGCAGACGGGCGACCGTCCGCGTGCCAATCGTCCTGCGGTCGACCGCGAAGTACCGCTTTCCGGTTCGATGGCGGCAGAGGACGGAAATGCGCTCGCGATCAACCAGTGGCTGGATGGAGATGTGACGGAAGCCGACGCACGCCGCGCCGATACCAAGCAGGTCGAACTCTGGAACCGGATCGCCACCGAAACCGAGCGTCGCAAGCGCATGGTCACGCCGGCGTACGTTGCGGCCAACATCATGGCCGCGTTGCCGGAGCAGCGGGTGGACGCGCAGACCGCGACCGCGACCGAGAAGCGGACAGTGACGTCGGCTGAGACGGAGCGCGGGCTGTCGATGAACATGGCGGTCGCGATCGGCGCCGGCATGTTTACCATGGGACTGGTGATCGGTACGCTGGTGCTCTGAAAGGCCCGCGCCTGTTGCAGACGACTGTCGAGTGAAAGTGCAGGTGACACGACTTCAACAACGGCGTGACGGGCCCGGGACATTGCAAGTAAGTTGAGTTTGAGCAGTTCACGTTGCGAGTACCAAAGAACGGGACGCCTGGAAAGGCGCCCCGTTTCGCATGTGCGGTCGTGCCACTTTGCACAGCTGGGTTTGCTATCGCAGACGTCCACGCCACGCCATGTTCGTGTTTCCGCGCTGGTAGCAGGCGAATGGTTGATACACCGACGAAGTCTGGCCATTGGAGACGCGTGCAATGCAGAGTGTAGACGGAGAAATCGACGACGCACGGGTGGACGACGCGACCACGGATGCGAGCGCCGATGTCGTGCTGCTGGGAGTCGGCCGCGCCTCGCCACGCGAGGTCACGGCCCTGGCGAAAGCGCTGGCGCTGCCCATCGAACTGGTTGTCGATGCCGTCTACCGCGCGCCCGCTCGACTGCTGGCCAATGTGCCGGCGGCCGATGCAACCCGACTCGTCGAGATCGTACGGTCGCTCGGACTTGATGCCACGACCACGCGCGCCGGCCGCGTCCCGACGCGCGGCCCGGTCTTCGATATCGCGGGTGACTTGCTGGACGCAGCGCAGGCTGACGTCACAGCCTCGGCGCTCGGCACCTTTCTTGGCGTGACGCCAGCCGCTGCGTTGGATGCGCTGCTCACGCCTCCGGGCATTCTGCTGGGTAACGTGAGCGCGACAACGCGAGATGCCCTCGAGCGCGTTCTGCCCCGAGGCGCCGTCGCACTCACGGCGGCAGAGCCGAACAGCTCCGGCTATGCACTTTTCGCCGCCGGCCTCACGCCACTGCAGCAGGGTGCGGTGCGTTCGCATTTACCGGAGGGTACGGTGATCGCGCGCGACGGCAGCGTCACGCTCTTCGATCTCTCGCGTGAACGCGCAGACGCGATCTGGCGTCGGCTCAAGGCACCGGAACAAGTGCGCATCGTCAACCAGGCGTTTCTGCGCTTCACGATCCTGCTGGCTGCAGTGCCGGAGAATGCCGAGCGCGGCGCAGAGGCGTTGGAGGTGTTGGCGTCGGTGCCGCGCGACGACTACGCGATGCTCGCCACGGTGCTTCCAGTGCCCGTCGAAGTCCGGGTGCCGTTCGTTGAGGTTTCGACGCGGCTTGCCGCCTATGCCGACGCTGGTTTCGGTGCGCGTGCCGAACTGGAGACCTTTGCCACGGTGACGCTCGATGTACACGCGGCGACTGCCGATGCACTGGCATCGGCCGGACTTGCCGGCATTCCACCATTTCGCACGGTGCCCATGCCTGAACCGCGCGCCCGTTTGATGCGTGCACGATTGGAAGCGGCGGGTGCCGATGTAGTGGAGGCGTTGTGACCACACGCGATGTACCGAGCAACGATCGCGCACGTGCGGGCAGCGACCGCAACGTGCATGCGCTGCACATTGACGTGGCAGAGCGTGGGAAGATGCTTGCGCTCAAGGGGCGTCACGCCGACGCCCTGGAGCGATACCGCGAAGCGCTGCGCATGGCGCGCGCGGTCCAGGCGCCACAGCTCTTCGCGCGCCACTATCTGCACTGCGTGCTGGAAAGTCTGGAGCATATGGGCTCGCACGATCAGGCTGCAGCACTGGCCGGTGAAGCCGCGCGCGCGGGAGCAACGGAAGCGGGCGCACCGGAATCGGACGCGCAAACACCCACTCCATTTCAGCGTCGCGATCGTGCGTACCTGCTCGAGCGCCAGGGAATGAATCAGCTCAAGGCCGGCGACGTGTCTGCGGCGCGTGTCACGCTCGTCGCCGCGCTCACGCTCGACGAGGCGCTCCCCCTGACGCGCGTCGTTTTGGACTGGACTGCACGCGGACTGAGCGTAAACGCCTCACGTCTGATCGAGGCGCAGCGGAAGTACGGCTACTTCATCGTGCGCAGGGACGCGGTCGATCCGGCACGCGCACGCGACCCTCAACGTTTTACGGCGGAGCTCTTGCATGGCTGACGACGAGAATCCGATGGAGAAGTTGACGCCGGGTCAGGTACTCACCGACGCCAGCGTCTCCGAGTTCATCAAGGCCATGGGATTGTCGATCGCCGAGGCACAGAAGGCGCTCGATCTCAATTCCATCGCGCAGGTCGGCGAGTATGTGGAGCCGCGTGCCGGGTTGGGCGGGCAGTCGCTGATGCAACTCGGACTGTCGCCGCCATTCTATCACTATCAGCACGCCGACCTCACCGTGTCGATGCAGATCATGATGAAGGTCGGCAAGACGTCTGCGTTCGGGATCGGCGGTAAACTCGACTTCGGGCTGACGACCGGAAGCGGCGCCGGGGCGGCGGCGGCTCGTACGGCGCAGATCAAGCTCAAGAAGCTCCCAGCCAGTGTGACCATGAACGGCACCCAGACCGATGCCACGGGCGCCGATCTGGAAGCGGCTGCGGAAACGGTCGCCGCTGCATTACGGTCGCCAACGGGGAAATTCGAGCGCGTGTTCGTGTCGAGTGTGACGACCACGCCCAATGTCGAGCTGGAACCGGCAACGGCTAAGAATCCAATCAAGACGCCGGGCGCGGTCGCCTTTCTACCGGCCGGTGCGAGCAGTGCCGGCGTCATTCGTATCGTTGAGACGCCCACCACCGGACAGTCGGAAACGTTCACACTGGCGACGGGCAAGACGGCGACTGTTTCCAGCGAAGCGAATCGCCTGCTTTACGCGCGCAAGGTGCTGGCGGCCATCACGGCATTCGGCGGCTTCAACGCCCGACTCGCGCACGATCCTGGTGGCGACGACAAATCGCCGGACACGCCGGGCGCATTGGCCATCGCGCTGTTCGACACCGACAAGTCAACGATCAAACCCGACGCGCTGTCCGAGTTGCGACTGGCGGCGCAGCTTCTCATTGCAGGCGGACAGACGGTGAGCATCATCGGCTATGGCGACACGCGTGCGCCCGACGAGTACAACAAGGGACTCGGACAGCGACGTGCCGATGCCGTCGCGAAGCAACTCAAGGCACTGGGTGTCGATGCAACGAAAATCACCAGCGTGACGAGCGGGGGTGAGGACCGATGGAAACTGACGCCACCGGATGTCGCCAACGCGCAGTTCCGTCGCGTGGAGGTGACGCTGGCCGGCAGTCAGGACCTGTTCATCGTGGTGGACAGCGACACGACGCAGTTGCAGGCCACACCGCTCCCGGACAAGACCAACGCTGGTGCAGGCAATGGGTTCATCGTGGTGAAGCAGTTCACCGCGCAGGCAGTGGACGCGACGGCTGTGAAAGTCGGTGTCGCGCTCACGTCGATCGCGGTAAGCGGTGCGGCGGTCACGTCTCCGGACGGGAACTTCGCCGCGAACTCCCCAGAGGCGTTCGCCTTCAACCTCGCCAAGACCACCAACGATGGCAGCGACGTGAACAAGGTGCGCGCCACACGTCGCGGCAGCGTGGTTGTCTTCGCCAGTGCAGACGATGCGGTGACACTCGAACTGGTCTCCGTATCGTCGACTGACATCACTCTGGTCGCAGCCGGCGGCGCCGAAGTGACCAAGCCGCTGGCCGCGCTCGCGCCGGCCGGACCGACCGCGGAGAAGAGCAAGCCGAATATCACCGTGGCTGCCGGCATTGCAGTCGATTACCGCACGAGTCGGCAGTTCGAACAGTCCGTGAACGGCAACAGCTCGATTACTGCGCGACTCGTGGCGGTACCAGCACCGGTGCAGTTCCTGGACGGCATCAAAAAGTTTCTCGAGACATCCACGGCCACTGCGCCTGCAACACCTGCCACACCTGCCACACCTGCCACACCAGCAACGCCGGCGCCGGCGCCGACGCCATGAGCGAAGTCCCCGCCGTCACGCGGCAACTGCTTTCGGCGCCACTCCCGCAGATCATCGAACGACTCGGCATCGCCGTCGCTGATGCGCAGCGCGCGCTCGACCTGAACAGCGTAAAGTCGGCGGAGCTGATGGCCACGAGTGAAGTCACGCTCGGCGGCGAGACCTACAACCTGATGGCGCTCGGCTTCACACCGACGTTCTACAGCTTCACCGAAGCAACAGTGGAAGCGAAGCTGAGCTTTTCCATGACCGAAGGCACCGAGTTCGGTGTCACGGCAGGTGCGCAATTGGGCGTGAACGCCGGCATGGTCATGGTCGCCGCGAGCGTGAGCGTCTCGTACGCGCGAAAATTCTCGGTCAGCGCCGAGGGCATGAGTTCGATTGCGGCCCGTGTGGTCTCGCTGCCGCCGCCGGAGATTTTGGAAGCACTGCTGCGCAAGCTCAGTGAACAGTCCACGACGCCTACCTGAATACGGAGAGTCATTCGATGTCGATCGGCCAGGAACTGCTGAACGTCCCCATGGGGGACATGATACGACAAATGGCGTTCGCCATTGCGGAAGGGCAGATGCAGCTCGACTCCACGTCGATCGATGTCGCGGAGATGATGGGCGGACTCAAGGTCGTGTACGATGACGAGGGGAAAGTGACCTTCGACGACAGCCGCATCTTCTTCGGCTACGACCTGATGACGATCGCGCAGGCCGAGGCCTATCTTGCGGCAGACGTGGGGATGACCGGCGGCGACACGACGGCGATGATGGACCGACTGCGCACGCTCGACGGGATCCCGAGCACTGCCAACAAGTCCACGACACTCGTCCGCGTGCCGACGCGCATGTCGATGCTGGAGTTGGGCTTCAGTCCCACGTTCTACCAGTTCGTGGACACGATCATCGAAGTGAAGATCGCCATCAAGATCACCCGCTCCAGCGAGTCCACCCGCACGACGAAGAATACGAATCAGCAGACGCGGAAATTCAACGTCGGCGGTGGCGTGTTCGGTGCCATCTTCGGCGGCCCCAAGGTGGAGGCGACGAATGTGTCGACGAGTCAGGTGGATGCGACCTACTCGAGCAAATACAGCTACTCGGCCGAGGGTTCGAGTTTGCTGCGCACGAAGCTCGTGCCGCTGCCGCCGCCACCCATCCTGGAGGAGCGGATCCGTCGTCAGCTCGATGAAGATGTGGAGCGGCGCCGCAAGCTGATCGACAAGTCGCTCGCCCCAGTGCCCGCCCCCGCGCCCGCCCCGGTCACCCCGACGTGATCCACGCCGAAACATTCGAGAGAGGAGTGGCCGTATGAGCGTCGGCACCGAACTGCTTGCCGTCCCGTTCCCCGAGATGATTCAACGCCTCGGCGTCGGCGTTGCCGAAGCGCAGCTGCAACTCGATCTCGTCTCGCTGCGCATTGCAAGGCTGATGGCGGGCTACGACGAAGCAGAAGAGAAGAAAGATCCGCCCGGCGACGGCAACAAAAGCAAGACGTACCTGATCCGCTTCGGCGACGGTCAGGAGTACAGCCTCATGGAACTCGGATTCACGCCGACGTTCTATCAGTTTGTCGATACGGTCATCGAATTGAAGATGTCGATCTCGATGCAAACCGAGGTCGAGCAAACGTCTCAGTCGTCGTCCAGTGTTGCGGCGGGCGGCGCATTCTGGACGCCGTTCGGCGGGGGTGGTGCCGTGAAGGCGAGCAGTGTCAGCGCGAGCTTCGCGGCCAAATACCAGTACAGCGCCGAAGGCAGCAGTATGATGCGCACCAAGCTGGTGCCGATTCCGGCACCGGCAATCTTCGAGGAGCGGGTGCGGGATCTGCTCACCAAACGTCGCACGCCATGAGCGTCCGTCCGCCCTGGGGAGATGCGCTGCGCCGGGCTGCAGGCGGGTCGCCACCCGCGTCGGCCGCGCCAACGACCGCCCCCCGTGCGGGTGCATCGGCGGCAACGGTTCCGTTCGATCCGGCGCGCGTATCGCCGCAACTCGCCGCGCTCATGGCCGAGCGTGAGCAGTTGCAGGCGGGCATGCGTGCTGTGACCGGCGGCGACGGTGCCGATCCGCGCTATGCGGTACAACCGATGGCAGCGCGGCGCGCCGAGCATTCGCGATGGAGCGAGCAGCGGGACAGCGTGCGGGGCGCAGCGACCGTTTCACAGGAGAACACGGAGCGCGTGCGTGCTTCCGTCTCGCCGAAATGGCCGGCTCCCGCCTTGCGCGCGACGCGGGGAGAGACAGAGCCGACCGGACGCGTGCCCACGGATCCCTCCGCATGGATGACGGCGCGCGATGCGTCGTCGGGGATCGTCGAGAGGGTACGGGTCGCCGCACCCGACGACGACTGGGCACGTCCGAAACCTCTCCCGAAGACTCGGCCGGATACCCGCGCGACACCGCTCCCGGCGTCGCGCGCGACCGAGCAGCCGACGCCGCTGCCCGACGGAGCGACAACGCGTACTGCAACGACAACAGCTGGCGATCCATTGGAGCGTCGACTGGTGCGCGCGCGTGATCTCGTGTCGCGGGCACGCAAGAACGGAGCGAAGGCGGAGCAGGCGTTGTCGCGCGCGCGTTCCGCCATCCCCGATGCGTGGCTGGAACGTGCGCGCGAGCGCATACCGGGACTTGGACGCGCCGATCCCTACGTGCGTGAGACGGCGCGCAAGCTGTCCGTGGCGGTCGGCACGATCGACGAACTTTCGGCCAAGGGCGACCAGTTGCGTGCGTCGGCGCGTGCGGTGCGCGAGCTCAAGGAGGCGGACGAATCCAACGACGACGCGCGCCGCGATCGAGCACTCGAGCGATTGAAGGGCCGTCGCGCGGAGAGTGCGTGAGATGAGCGATCAGGGACGCTTTGTCGGGAGTTCGATCGAAGAGCTATTGGTCTCGCTGGCGGAAGGCGTGCGCGAGGCCCAACTCGCGCTCAATGACGCGCCGTTGGTCAGCCCATCCGGTCGTCCGCTCGGCAGCTATCAGCTACCATATCTGGATTTCACGATTCAGGTGGACATGGAGACGCGCACCGACAGCGGTGGTCGTCCGGTTGCGCTGATCTTCATGGCGAAATCGCAGAGCAGCGCGGTCAGTCAGGTGAAGAGCACGATCAGCGGACGGCTGGTGGCCACGCCGCCGGGCGATGGATTGCCGGTGCCACGCATCCGGCTGACATCGGGCGGCAACGTCGGTGGTGAAGCGGCGATCACGCTGACCGTGACCAACAGTGCCGGGGAGCGACTGGCCGATCAATTGGTGGAGTTGAACATCGACGACGCAGACTCGAAGGAGATCACCGCGGCGCGCGGTGGCGGCGTGATCAAACGGCAGCCTGGCACCCGACTGAAGGACGCCCTGCTGACCACCGATGCCGAGGGAGGCGCGTTCACGACGCTGCTGGTCGATCCGGCACAATCGGGCAAAGAAGTCGTCATGGTGATCGCATCGATCGGCCCGTTCAGCAGTCGTGTTGCTGTCTTGCTGGAGCTGGTGGGATGAGTACGCCGTTCAACTGGTTTGCGCGTCTGCTGGACACCGATGCGAACGGTGTACCGGATGTCGAGGTCGCGGTGCAAGTGTTCGACATCGCGTCGAATGCGTGGGCAACGGTGTCTACGGCGACGACCTCGCCGACCGGGCTGCTGCGTGGCAAGGGAACAGTCGATCCGAACGGACGCGTCATCGCCGTGAGCGCACCGGCAATGCGCCTGATAGAGGTAGCGGGTCGTCAGCCGACCGTGTTGTCGGCAAGTCCGCGCATCACGGTGAACGCGCGACCAGTGGCGCTGATGGTGGACTTCGGCGAACTCACGCGACTCAAGGCAAATGCGTTCTTCGTTCCACCTCGCGCGTCGCTGCCGAGCGTCGCCGACGATCCCTTCATCATTGGTGCCGTGGCGAGTCCGACACTGGCCACGCTCCCGTCGGCCGAATTGGAGGCGAAGCTGGACGACCTGCGCAAGGAAGTCACCACGCGGTTGACCCAGGACTTCACGACAAAGCTGCAGGTGAGTGACGATGCACGCGTCAAAAGCGAACAGCTGACGGCGGACACGGTGCGCGAGTTGAAAACCGCGGAGACCACGATCGTGCAGCTGCGCGCGGATGTCGCCGCCGCTCGCGATGTGAGTGCGGCGGGACCGACGGCGGCGTCGGTTGGTCCGGGTTCGGTCGGTGCGGGCACGAGTGGACTCGGCGCGGTCGATGCTGGGGTGTTGCTGCCCGGGAGTCGTATGGTGGGCATGGGCGCATTCGCGACGAACATCGGCGGCCAACTCGATGGCGCGCAGCTCGCGCTCAAGCCGACGGGATTTTCGATCGGGAACATCTCGCTGACGACACGTGCGCTCGTGCAGGGCGATGGCAGCACGATCAATTTGCTCGACAAGGACGAACTCAAAGCGATGCCCGCGGGATCGCTGTCGGACCTCAAACTCGAGTTCACGCCCGATCGGGTTACGACGGCTGAAGCGCAGCTACTCGTGCCTGATGTCGTGCAACTCACGGAGAGCGCCGCGCGGCGCGTGCTGGGATCGTTGGGCTACGTGCTCGATGCGAGTGCCGGTCCGCCGAGCCTCAATCCGAACTGCGCGGAAGGGCAAGCGATGCTCCAATCTCCGGTTGGTGGTGCGCCAGCGGCGCGTGGCGCTCGTGTTCTCGTAATCTTCTCACGCAGCGACAGCTGACGAGGACGTAATGGCAAACGATGTGGCAAGTCTCATGAGCGATGGTCTCGCGTCACCACTTGGCGATGTGATTGCAGCGGTCGGGCGCGGGGTGGCGGAGGCGCAGGCGGCACTCGATGCCGCGTCGCTCTCGCAAACGCTCGCCCTCTATGACACCGAAGGGGACGCGGCGTTGACGTTGCTGCGCGATATCGGCTATCGCCCCACCTTTTACGTGCTCCCCGAGACGAGCTGCGAAGTACACGTCTCGATGCGCATCGGCGGGAGCGGAGGACCCGATGGCAGCGCCGGTACGGCGCTGGTGCCGGGCGCGGTATCGAAAGCGCGCACGTACATCACACCCGTCGATGCCGGTTTCGCGACGCGCTTTGGCTTTCAGGCGCAGGCCGCGGCCAAGCTCACGTTCAAGATCGTGCCCGTGCCACCGCCGTCGGCACTCGACGATACCCGCCCGGTGCCGAACCTTGTGGATCGCAAGGCGGAGGATGCGGTGGCCACACTCGAGACGCTCGGCTTTGAAGCGGTCACGCTGGATGCACGGGGCGAAAGCATTGCCGTGACTGCGCGCCCGGGGCTACTGGTCGCGTCGCAGGATCTGGTGGCGCGGAGCCTGCAGCCGATCGGGAGTCGCGTGACGCTCGTGTTACGTCAGCCGTGATCGGTGGGGAACAGCGGATCGCACTGACCACGCGAACACAGCCGAATGAAACCGATGCAGGGCTGACGACGTCGAGTTGCCTGGAGATCGCGGTGCTTCAGGGGAGGCGGCTCGCGTCCCCAACAAAAAGTCGCGCATCTCCCCGGGGCGCGACGTCACCCGCCCCCACTGGGTTCCCTTCGGCTGTGTTCGCGCCCTCATCAGATCCGCCGTTACATGTGCAACGCCCGCCCGATCGCACTCAACGCCGCTTCCTTCACTGTCTCGCTGAGCGTCGGATGTGAATGCACGGTGATCGCGATATCCTCGGCGCTGCCGCGATACTCCATGGCCAGTACGACCTCGGCCATCAGATCGGACACGTGCGGGCCGATCATGTGCGCACCGAGAATCTCGTCCGTGTCCTTGTCCACCACGAACTTCACGAACCCCGTCGATTCACCCATGCAGCGCGCACGACCGTTCGCACTGAATGGAAACTTGCCCACGCGATACGCACGGCCACTGGCCTTCACCTCGGCTTCCGTCTGTCCGACCGTGGCGATCTCGGGCCACGTGTACACCACGCCCGGCATGGTGCGGTGATGCATGTGCACCGGCTTTCCCGCAATGACTTCAGCCGCGATCACGCCCTCTTCTTCCGCTTTGTGCGCGAGCAGCTTGCCACCGCATACATCGCCGATGGCAAACACGTCAGGAAGACTGGTGCGCTGCTGATCGTCCACGACGATCTCGCCGCGTGCACCGAGTGTGAGACCAAGCGCCGCCGCATCCACACCACGCAGCAATGGCCGGCGTCCGACCGACACCAGGACGTAGTCGGCAGCGATGCTGGTCGTCGCGCCGTCCTTCTCCACGTGAATGGTCACGCCCTCAGCGCGCACATCGGCACCGGTGACTTTGGTGCCCACGTGAATCTCGAGACCCTGCTTGCGGAAGACCTTGTCGGCTTCCTTGATCACGTCGTCGTCGTTGCCGACAAGGATGGTCGGCGCGAACTCCACCACCGTGACCCTGGCACCCAGACGACGCCATACCGATCCGAGTTCAAGGCCGATCACCCCGCCGCCAACGACGATCAGATGCCTGGGGACTTCGGGAATCTGCAGCGCGCCTATGTTCGACAGCACGCGCTGTTCGTCGAAGCGCAGGAACGGGAGTTCAACAGGAATTGAGCCTGTCGCAATGATGACCGATTTCCCCTGCCAGTGCGTGACCGAGCCGTCGTTGCCGGTCACCTCGACGATGTTGTCCGGCTTGAGCTCACCACGGCCGCGCGCCCACGTGATCTTGTTCTTCTTGAACAGGAACTCGACGCCCTTGGTGTTCTGTGCCACGACGTCCGTCTTGCGCGCCATCATAGTGGGCAGGTCGATGCGCGCGTTGTCCACCGCGATGCCATGTTCGGCCGCGTGCAGTCGCAACCACTCGAACTGCTCCGACGAATGCAGGAGCGCCTTGGACGGAATGCACCCGACGTTGACGCAGGTGCCACCGAGCGTCTTGTCGGACTCGACGACGGTGACGGAGAAGCCGAGTTGCGCGGCGCGAATGGCGGCGACGTAGCCGCCGGGGCCGGCACCGAGGATCAGAACATCGCAGGGAGAGGCAGGGGAGGACATCCTACAGCACCAGCATGGCGGCAGGATCTTCCATCAGCTCCTTGATCCGCACCAGGAAAAGCACGGCCTGCTGTCCGTCGATGAGTCGGTGATCGTACGACAGCGCGATGTACATCATCGGGCGGATCTCCACCTTGCCGCCAATGGCGACGGGGCGATCCTGCGTCTTGTGCAGGCCAAGAATCGCAACCTGCGGATAGTTGATGATCGGCGTGGAGATGAGCGAGCCGAAGACGCCGCCGTTCGTGATCGTGAATGTGCCGCCGGTCAGGTCGTCCATGGACAGCTTGCCGTCGCGCGCGCGCTTGGCCACGGCGGCGATGTCCCTGCCGATCTCCACGATGCTTTTTGTGTGCGCGTCCTTCACGTTGGGTACGACCAGTCCGCCCTCGGAGGCGACGGCAATGCCCAGGTTCACATAGTGCTTGTAGACGATATGCTCGCCGTCGAGCTGCGCATTGACGAGCGGGAAGGCCTGTAGCGCCTGGGCCGCCGCTTTCGCAAAGAAGGGCATGAACGACAGCTTGACGCCCTGCTCCTTTTCCACGCGTTCTTTCAGCCGCTCGCGAAGCGCCGAGATCGCGGTCATGTCGATCTCGTTGAACGTGGTCAGGTGCGCGGTGTTGTGCTGCGACTGCAGCAAGTTTTCGGCAATGCGCTTGCGGCGCGTCGTCATTTTTTCGCGCGTTTCGCGCGGACCCGTCTGAACAGTCGGCGCTGCAGCCTTTGCGGCAACCGGTACCGACGCTGTCGGCGTAGTCGCAGGCGCTGGAATCGCGGGCGCTGGAGTCGCTGCAGGCGTTGGAGCAGCAACCGGCGCGGCGACCGCAGCAACGACATCGGGTTTGCTGATCACACCGCCACGGCCGGTGCCCGCCACGGTCGCGAGATCCAGACCTGCCTCCGTCGCCAATCGGTGCGCGGCCGGAGAGACTTTCGGCGCACCGGCCCCCGGTACCTCCTGTGTCGACGGTGCGGTGGGGACGGGGGCCGAAGCGACAGGGGCGTCGAGGACAGGAGCGGTAGCCGCAGGAGCGGTAGCCGCAGGAGCGGTAGCCGACGTAGCGGGCGCGGACCCGACACCGCTGCCCGCGCCGATCTCGCCCAGTGACTCACCCACGATGACGACATCCCCCTCCTGCTTCAATCGCCTGGAGAGGACACCGGCTTCGAGCGACGGCACTTCGACGGTGATCTTGTCCGTTTCGAGCTCGACCAGCATATCCCCGGCAGCGATCGCATCGCCTTCGTTCTTCAGCCAGCGGGAGACAGTCGCTTCGACGATGGATTCCCCGAGGGGTGGGACCTTAATGGACGCCATGGAGGAAAAGCGGAGGCGGTGGACTGACAATGGGAGTGTGAAGCGACAAATATATGGGCCGGACCAAACCTCCATGCTCGTGCCCACGCTCTCCTCCATGATCTCTTCGCGTTCCGAATTCCGCGTTTCCATGACGCTCGGCCTGCCCCGCAGGATCAGCGTCACCCAGTGCCGATGAAGCCATGACCGCGGGCACGATGCGCGCTTTGACCATCAACGCTCACGGGGGCGTGGAGGAGTTACGCTATCGTGACGACCTCCCGGTGCCGGCGCTCCTGCATCCGCATGACGTGCGCGTGCGCATCCATGCCGCCGCACTCAACCGACTGGATCTGTTCGTACTGGGCGGCATTCCCGGCGTGAAGATCCATGACGGCTGGGTCGTCGGATCCGACGGGGCGGGCGTCGTGGAGTCGGTCGGTGCCGACGTGCGGAATGTGGCCGTCGGTGATCATGTGCTCCTCAATCCCGGTATCACGGCGCGCGAGTGCCGTTGCGACGTATGTCGCGCCGGCGATCAGCCTTTCTGCCTCTCGTACGGCATTTTGGGCGAGCACCGCACCGGGACGATGGCCGAGTACCTCGTCATGCCGTCGGTGAACGTGCACGCGATTCCCCACAGCATTCCGTTCGAGACGGCGGCCGCGTTCCCGTTGGCGACGCTCACGGCATGGCGCATGATCGTGTCGCGGGCGCAGGTGCAGCCGGGCGATCAGGTGCTGATCTGGGGGATCGGCGGCGGGGTGGCGCAGGCCGCGCTGCAAATCGCCAAGCGCATCGGGGCGACGGTGTGGGTCACCTCGGGGAGTCCGGAGAAGCTCGAGCGCGCCGCCGCCCTGGGGGCAGACCATCTGCTCGACCATCGCGGCGCGGAGCTCGGGAAGGAGATCCGGGCGCGTACCGGCAAGCGCGGCGTGGACGTGGTCATCGACTCGGTCGGCGAGGCCACTTTCGCGCAGTCGCTCGTGGCGCTCGGCAAGCGCGGGCGGCTGGTCACCTGTGGCGGCACGTCGGGACCGTTCGTGCAACTGGACGTGCGCCGGATGTTCTGGAACCAGTGGACGCTGATGGGCTCGACAATGGGCAGCAACGCCGAGTTCGAAGCGATGACGACGCTGTTTCGTGTTGGAGAGCTGCAGCCGCCGGTGGACTCAGTGTGGGCGCTGAAAGAGGGACGCGGCGCGTATGAGCGGTTGGCCTCAGGGGCGCAATTCGGCAAGGTCGTGGTCCGGCTGTGACCGACGCCGCGCGCTATACCGCCGACGAAGAGCGGGGACTCCGCACGTCAGTGACGGCTGGCGAGCGGCCGGTGTGCCCGCGTTGTGCCGTGATCATGACCAAACGCCCCATCGGCGGCGGTTCGTTCGGACTTGGCTACCACCGGCAACGCGAATGGCTGCTCTGCCCGTCCTGCAAGCGCAGCGCGATTTTCGACACCAAACGGGGCACGCGGTTGTAGTGATGACCGGCGCGGCGGCGCACGCGGTCCGCGCCGACTGGTGCACGCGCGGACATACCCCGCTAGGTTTTGGTTTGGTCTCACGACCCGTCCGCGCCATGCGTCCGGCGCCCCTTTGCCCGTTCTTTTCGCAGTGACAACCACTCAACTGTCCGACACCCTGCTCCTGGCGCAGGCGAGCTCGCCGAGCGGGAATGGCCAGTCCGCGGTCTCTTCCACGTTCACAGAGCGGCTGGAGCAGAGCTTTTCGCTGCTCGGCGAATTCGTGCCGGCGCTCTTTGGCGCGATGGTCATCCTCTTCGCGGGGTATCTGGTCGCAAAGGTGATCGAGAAGGGGACGCAGCGGTTGCTGCGTCGCATGCGCTTCAATCAGCTGCTCGAGCGTGGCGGCGTGATGCAAGCCGTCGAGCGCTCCGGGTCGCATCTCAACCCGGCGAAAGTCATCGCGAACCTGCTCTTCTGGTTCGTCATGTTCGCTGTGCTGCTGGTGGCTGCCAATGCGATCGGTCTCGAGTCGCTGGCCAATGTTTTCTCCGAGCTGGTGAGTTACATCCCGAGCGTGATCGCGGCGATCGTGATCATCATTCTCGGCATCGTGCTCGGCGGCTTTGTGGGGGGGCTGATCATGGCATCCGCCGGTGCATTGCATGGCGGACCGTGGTTGGCGCGCACCGGACGCGTGGGGGTGATCGTACTGGCCGTGTTCATGGCGCTGCAGGAGCTGGGGATCGCCACGGACATCGTCACGACTGCGTTCGCCATTCTTTTTGGCGCGGTGGCGTTGGCGCTCGCACTGTCGTTCGGCCTCGGCAACCGGGATCTGGCGGCGGAAGTGACGCGCGAGTGGTATCAGCGGTACCGCGCCGAGCGTCAGGCCATTGAGGCGGAGGCGGCGGCGGAGGAGGCGGAGGAGCTCGCTGAGGAGGCGTCGGAGGATGCCAGCGAGGACGCCGAGGAGCGCCAGCAGGAAGAAGCGCTGGCGCGCCGCACGGCGGCGAGATCTCCGGTGTCTGCCGGCTCGGACGCGGCACGGTTGGCGTGAGGCCGGCTTTCGTGACTTCGAGTGGCATGACGACGGGTGACATACCGAGCGTTTCGAGGCGGTGTCGTGGGATCTGGAGGGTGGCGGCGGCGCTGACCCTCGCGGCGGTTCCCGCGAACGCGCAGGGCAGACAGGCGGTCGCGCCGGCGTCGGCGGCTGCGCCGGACAAGAGCGACAGCGCCAAGATGGTGCGAGCCTTTCTTGAGGCCGATGAGCAGTTTTACGCGACGCGACTCCTCTCCGAGCGAGCGCTCTATCTCAAGGGCGCATCGTGGGCCGAGTTGGGCGACCGATGCAATCCGGGTGACCTTCGTGTGTTTCCGCAGGACACCTCGTCGGTGCAACAAGACTCGCTGCAGCGCATCGTGGAGCGGATGGAGTCCACGATCATTGCCCGGGGCGTGGGACAGCCGCTCGACACTCCGGAGGCGCGCGCCCTCTTCAGGGTGCTCGTGGGCTGGGAGGCGGGGATCGATCGCCCGTCTTGGGATTCGGATGACAAGGACGCGCGCAAGGCCGTCGCGGCGGGACTGACCGGCGAAGTCCCCGATCCGCGCTCCAGCGGATGCCTTCCGTCGCCGATGGCCAGCGATACGGTGACCTTTGTGCTGCCGGGGGCGCAGACGCTCGATTTCCCCAGGGCTCCCCGTCCCCGGGTCAAGGCGTATTTCGGCCCCGAGGGGCAGCGACGGGCCCGCGACGAGTTCTTTGCGGTGCGCGGCAAGGCGGATCCGGAGGCTGAACTGACCTACGTTCTGGTGGCACCGCTGCTCGTGTGGCGTGACTGGGCGCTGGTGGCGGTAGACCGCCCGAGGGAGAAGGGCGGGGTGGAGGTGGGCGGGGCCAGCAACGGCGGCGCGGTTTACATGCTGCGGCGCGTGGGCACCGAATGGCGCCTCCTCTCGGTTGTCCGCAGCTGGGGCTCGTGATCCCGGAAAGGTCAGTTTGTAAGTTGTTGTAAATTCATGAGTTATGAGCGACCCGCCGCGTTGATTTTACGTCACGGGTCGCGTACATTTCATGGCTGTTCCCCCGCCGCCGGACCTCCTTCTTCGACGTCCCATGACTGCACCGAACGCCCGCGAACGTATCCTGCCGCGCCTCATTACCGAGGAGGTCAAGGAGTCGTTCATCAACTATTCCATGAGCGTCATCGTGTCGCGGGCATTGCCCGACGTGCGCGATGGACTCAAGCCGGTCCATCGTCGCGTGCTGTATGCGATGAACGAGGCGGGGTTGGTGCCCGGCCGCCCGTACAAGAAGTGCGCCACGGTGGTTGGTGACGTGCTCGGCAAATACCATCCGCACGGCGACAGCAGCGTCTACGACGCACTCGTGCGTATGGTGCAAACGTTCTCGCTGCGTTACCCGCTGGTGGATGGCCAGGGCAATTTCGGCAGTATGGACGGCGATTCAGCGGCGGCGTACCGTTACACCGAATCGCGGTTGATGCGCATGTCGATGGAGATGCTCGCCGACATCGACAAGAACACCGTCGACTTCGCGCCCAACTACGATGACCGGCTGGAAGAGCCGCGCGTGCTGCCCTCCACCGTGCCAAACCTGTTGATCAACGGGTCCACCGGTATCGCGGTGGGTATGGCGACAAACATTCCGCCGCACAACCTGCGCGAGATCGCCGCAGCGGTGGTGGCGCTGATCGATACTCCGGATCTCGAGCCCGCCGCACTGCGCGCGATGGTGAAGGGACCGGACTTTCCGACCGGCGGCTACATCTACGGGCGCGCTGGTATCGCGGATTATCAGGACACGGGTCGTGGCCGTATTGTGATGCGCGCACGCGCCGTGATCGAGGAGCGCGAGTCGAGTGGCCGGTCCCAGATCGTCGTGACTGAAGTGCCGTACCAGGTCAACAAGGCGCGTCTGGTGCAAGACATCGCCGCGCTCGTGAAGGAAGAAAAGCTGACGGGCATCAGCGCGTTGCGCGACGAGTCCGACCGCGACGGTATCCGAGTCGTCATCGAGCTCAAGCGCGATGCGATTCCGCGCGTGGTGCTGAATCAGTTGTACAAGCACACCACGATGCAGTCCACGTTCGGCGTGATCATGCTGGCGCTGGTTCCGGATCCGAACACGCGGCAGCTCGTGCCCAAGGTGCTGACGCTCCAGCAGTGTCTTGATCACTTCATCGCGCACCGGCACGAAGTGATCGTGCGCCGTACGCAGTTCGATCTCGACAAGGCGCTCGAGCGCGAGCACATCCTCGAAGGGCTCAAGATCGCCGTCGACAACATCGACGAAGTGATTGCGCTCATTCGTGCCGCGGTGGACACGCCGTCGGCCAGCACGCAGTTGCAGACGCGCTTTGGACTTTCCGAGCGTCAGGCCGAGGCGATTCTCAACCTGCGTCTCGCCAAGCTCACCGGACTCGAGCGCGAGAAGCTGGAAGCGGAGCTCAAGGAGGTCCGCGTCTTCATCACGGAGATGCGTGGCATTCTCGAGTCCAAGCCACGTCGCATGGAGATCATGAAGGGCGAGATGCTCAAGATGGCCGAGACCTACGGCGACGACCGCCGCACGGAAATCGTCAGTGACGAAGGCGAGTTCTCGATTGAGGATTTGATCGCGGAAGAAGAGATGGTCGTGACCATTTCGCATCAGGGCTATGTGAAGCGCACGGCGGTCTCGCTGTACAACCGTCAGCTGCGCGGCGGCCGTGGCAAGCAGGGGGCCGACCTGAAGGAAGGCGACTTCATGGAGCGGTTCTACGTGGTCTCCACGCACACGTATATCCTGATCTTCACCGATGACGGTCGCTGCTTCTGGATCAAGGTGCACGAACTGCCGCAGGCCGGGCGCGACACGCGCGGCAAGCCGATCGTGAATCTCATCAACGTCACCCCGGACACGCGCATTCGTGCGGTCGTGCCGGTGCGCGTGTTCAGTGACTCGGAGTTCCTGCTCTTCTGCACGAAGAAGGGCACCGTGAAGAAGACCGCGTTGTCGCAGTATTCGAACCCCCGTGCGAACGGGATCAAGGCGATCAAGATCGAGGACGACGACGAGTTGATGGACGTGCAGGTGACGAGCGGCACGAACGATGTGGTGCTGGCCACGCGCCATGCGCTGAGTCTCCGCTTCCATGAGAGCGATGTGCGCCAGATGGGTCGCGACACCACCGGTGTGAAGGGCATTGAGCTGCGCCCGGGCGACTCCGTGGTGGGCATGGTCGTCATCAAGCGGGACTCCACGTTGCTGGTCGTCACGCAAAAGGGGTTGGGCAAGTGCTCGGACATCAGCGAGTACCGCGTACAAAAGCGTGGTGGCAAGGGCATTCTCACGCTCAACCGCACCGACCGGACGGGTGATGTGGTTGCGCTGATGGAAGTCGTACCCGAGGACGAACTGATGCTGATGACGCGTCAGGGTGTGGCTATTCGCATCAAAGTGAGCGACATTCGCGTAGCGAGCCGAGCCACACAGGGCGTGAAGTTGGTGGCGTTGGACGACAAGGACGTGTTGTCGGCCGTGGCCCGTGTTATTCCCGACGACAAGGAAGGGGCAACGGATTCGGCGGGATCGGGCGGTCCGGCGCCGGATGAGCCCGAAACCGGTCCGACGGGTGAGCTCGATTTGAACGCCTGACGCACGATTTGCATGACGGCTGTCGCACACACCGCGGCCGCCGTACACCCCTGTGAGGTTGGCACGCGATGACGCACACGACATCCGATGCGCTGGTGACACTTGCCGATCTCGAATCGGCGGCCGCAGCGTTGGACGGTGTGGCCGTGCGCACACCGCTGCTGGAGGTCGAGGCGTTGCGCGAGCGCTTTCCCGCCGGTGTGTGGGTCAAGCCGGAGATGTTGCAGCGCACCGGGGCGTTCAAGTTTCGCGGTGCATACAACTTCATGCGCGCGATGCACCCCGCCGATCGCGCGCGCGGTGTGGTGGCGCCGTCCTCCGGCAATCACGGGCAGGCGGTGGCGTATGTGGCGCGCATGTACGGCGTGCCGTGCACCGTGGTCATGCCCACCACGGTGACGGCGGCCAAGCGTGACGGCGCGGAGCGCTACGGTGCGACGGTCGTGCTGGCCGGCACCACGACCATCGAACGCATCGCCAAGGCTGACGAGATCGCGGAGCCCAGCGGCGCCACCGTGGTGCCGCCCTTCGATGACCCGCGGATCATTGCGGGGCAGGGAACGCTCGGCCTCGAGATTGCCGACGATCTGCCAAATGTCGGGACGGTGATCGTGGCGGTGGGCGGCGGCGGATTGTCATCGGGGGTGGCGACCGCGGTCAAGCTGCGTCACCCCGGCGTCCGCGTGGTGGCCGTGGAGCCTGCGGGCGCGCGCAAACTCTCGGCTGCGCGCGCGGCGGGAGGCCCGGTCACACTCGCGAGTTCCGGAGGACTCCCCGATGGCTTGCTGGGGGTCCGCATTGGCACCAGAAACTACGTGCATCTCGATCGCTATTGCGACGAGGTCGTGCAGGTGGATGATGGCGCGATCCGGTGCGCGATGCGCTTTCTGCTCGATCGCATGAAGCTCGTGGCGGAGCCGAGTGGCGCGATCACGCTGGCCGCGTTGATGGAAGGGTTGGTCACACCGACCGGACCCACGGCCGTTGTGCTCAGCGGTGGCAATATCGAGTGGAACGGTCTGCTGCCGCTGATCGCCGATCCGGTGACCACGTCCGTCCCGCCGGGCTGAGCGCGCATGGCATCCTCTCGTATCCTCGTTGCGGACGACGATCTCTCCGTTCTCGAGTCCGTGACGTGGTTATTGAAGGAAAACGGATACGACGTCGTACCCGCGAGCGGTGGCGTGGCGTGTCTGGAGCAGCTCGAAAAGCGATCACCTGATCTCCTGCTGCTCGATATCCTGATGCCGGATGCCGATGGGCTTCAGCTGCTCGAAAAGATCAAGAGCGACGAGCGGTGGCGTGATCTGCCCGTGTTGATGCTCTCCGCGCAGCCCCCCGAAGAGTCGTCGGTGCGCTCGCTCGGACTTGGCGCGTCCGACTTCATCCGGAAGCCGTACCGCCCGAAGGAGCTGCTGGCGCGCGTCCAGGCGCAGCTGCGCACTGGTGCCATCCTGCGCTCCACCCGCATGGCGCTCATCCGTACCGAAGAGGCGCTCGTACGCGCCCAGCAGGATGCCGACAGTCGTCGCAAGCTGGTGGACATTCTGCACGAAGTGACGGGCGATCTGTCCGTCTCCGAACTGTTCCATCTGCTGGTGCGTCGCGCCGCGCGCGCACTGGGCGTGTCCCACTGCTCGGTCGTGCTGGCGCGGCCGGGCGAGATGAGCGCGGTGGTGGTCGCCGCGTACGAAAACCCCGGCCTGCAGCAGCTGACGATTCAGCTCGATCGCTACCCGGAGCTCAAGGCAGCGCTGGACAGCGGACAGCCCGTGCTGGTGGAAGATCTCGATACGCATCCGCTGTACGCGAACGTACGGCATGTGTGGGGTATCGAGGGGATCGAAGTGCCGATCCGTTCGGTCATCGCGTTGCCGTTCTCCATCGAGCGCGGACAGTACGGCGTGTTCCTTGTGCGACGGACGCGCGATCAGGAGCGCTTTGGTCCGGCCGATCTCGATTTCGCGCAAGCGGTGATCACGGCAGCGGTGGCGGTGATTCAGCGCGCGCAGATGGTCGAAAGCACGATGGCGGATAACGCACGCCTCGAGCAGCTCGCACAGACCGATCCGCTCACGCAACTGCTCAACCGGCGCGCGTTGACGGAGCGCATCACGGCCGAAATGGAGCGCGCGTTACGCTACGACTCCACGCTGGCGCTGTTGATGATCGACCTCGACCATTTCAAGCGCGTCAACGATACGTACGGCCATCTCGTGGGCGACGATGTGCTGCGGGATGTCGCACTGCTGTTGAGCGAAACGATTCGTGGCAGTGATATCGTGGCGCGGTACGGCGGTGAGGAATTCCTGATGCTGCTGCCGGAGACCGACGACGCGGGCGCGGAGACGTTCGCGGAACGCATTCGTGCGGCCATCGAGGCGCACCGGTTTGGTGCAGCGCAGGAACATCCCACGCTGCGACTGACGGCGAGTCTCGGCGTGGCCATGTTTCCCGCCGCGCGGATTGAATCCGTGGAAGATCTGTTCGCGCGTGCCGACGCTGCGCTCTACCGCGCCAAGGCGGATGGACGGAACCGGGTGCGGATGTAGCGTCGTGCGGCGGCAATCGCCTGAGCGGGCGACCTTGCGTCTCGACGGCGCCACCGCGTTGCGGCACCAGCTCGTTACGGCGCCCGTCGCTGATGCTCCACGAGAAAGCACCGATCCTGAATCACGGCGATTCCCGCCCGCGCCAACTGTTCGGCGACCGCGTCGTGTCGAATGCCCAGTTGCATCCAGACGACGCGCGGTTTCGCGGCGAGCAGCTCGTCCAGATGACGCGGTACGTCCTGTGCGCGCCGAAACAGCACTACCAGGTCCGCCGGCGGCGTGATCGTCGCCAGCGTGCGGTGCACCGGAACGCTGAGGATTTGCGTGACCTCCGGGTAGTACACCGGCACCGGCACGATGTCGTAGCCCGCGCGCTGCATGTAATCGGGCACCGAATATGCCGGCCCGCCCGCCTCCGCGGTCTTGATCCCGATCACGGCTACCCGACGTGCCCGCGTGACGACCTCGTTGATCGCCGCGGCGCGTTGGTCGAGCAGAGCGACCCACGAGTCGTCCTCGCTCATTAACTTTTCGTCCGTCACTCCCCCCATCCTGTTTGGAGACGTTTCATGCGAATGCTCGTTCTCGGCGCGGGGCTGCAAGGTACGGCGTGCGCGTACGATTTGCTGCAGAATCCCGCGGTTGAGCGTGTGCTGCTGGCCGACATGCGTGTCGGCGTGGTGCCAGCCTTCCTACAGTCATTTGTCGCCCAGCGGTTGCAGCAGGTCGCTCTTGATGTCCGTGATACGAACGCCGTGCGCGCGATGTTCGCGCAGTGCGACGCCGTGTGCAGCGCGATTCCGTACTACTTCAACCTTCAACTCGCGCAGCTGGCCGTGGAGGCGGGAGTGCACTTCGCCGATCTTGGCGGCAACACCGAGATCGTACGTGAACAGAAATTGCTCGATGCTGCGGCCAAGGCCAAGGGCATCAGCCTGATCCCCGACACCGGTCTCGCGCCGGGCATGGTGAACGTGATTGCCCAGCACGGCATCGACCAGTTCGATACGGTCGAGCGCGTGCAGCTGCTCGTGGGCGGCCTGCCGCAGATGCCAGAGCCACCACTGGGGTATCAGATCGCCTACTCCATCGAAGGGATGGTGGACTACTACACCACGCAGTCACTGGTGCTGCGCGACGGCGTGCCGACTCAGGTTGCCGCGCTTTCGGAACTTGAATCCGTCACGTTCGATGCACCACTTGGCGAGCTCGAGGCGTTTCACACGGCCGGCGGACTCTCGACGATGGTCTATCGCTATGCGGGACGGATCGCGAGCATGGAATACAAGACGCTGCGCTATCCCGGACACGCGCGGATCATGGGAGCGATTCGCGATCTGGGGTTGCTTGGCGACGACGCGGTGGATGTGAAGGGGCAGCAGGTCGTGCCGCGCGATGTCTTCGTGGGCGTGGCCGGAGAGAAGCTGCAAAAGCGGAAGCCGGACCTGGTGGCATTGCGCGTGGTCGTGTCGGGCACGAAAGACGGCCTGCATGGACAGCGCGCGTGGGAAGTCGTCGATCACTTCGACGCGGTGCACGGGATCACGGCGATGATGCGAACCACGGGCTACACGCTCTCGATCACGGCGCAACTGCAGGCCGGGGGCGAGATCGCCCCGGGGGTGCACACACCGGATGAGTGCATGCCGGCGGAGCGGTACCTTGACGAGCTGGGGACGCGGGGGATCGTGGTCAGGGAGCGTAGCTGAGCCGGCGACGCGACCGCCGAGTCAACGACCCGGCGGAGAGCCGTGAGTGAAAGCTGTGAGTGTAAAGTGGGAAAGATGGTGCGGACGGACGGCGTTGCGCCGTCACTGACCGCTCAATGCGTCCACGCACGGCGCAAAGCTGGGTAGTTGCGATTCAGGTCCGAAACTCCCCGATCAACCCTCGCACCCGCATACTTGCCGTCTGCAGCATTTCCGCTGTCGCGGAAACTTCCTGCGCCGAGGCGCTGGTCTGTTCGGTACTCGCGGCGACTTGTTCGGCGGCGGCGGCGTGCCCTTCGGACGTGTCGCGCGCACTGGTAAGCGATCGTTGCACCGCGCCAAGCGACGAGCGGTTGGCCGTCACGGCGCTCGACACGCGTGTGGCGGCGCCCTCCACCTGCGCGACGGCGTCGTCGATGCGCGAGAGCGCGCTTGAGACGCCGGAGGTGACGAGCTCCACGTCCTTGAGCCGCGTGGTGCCCGATTCGACCGAGCTGGAAGCGCTGGCAATACGCGTGCGGATGCGCTTCACATTCTCCGTGACTTCGTTCGCCGCGTTTGCACTCTGCTCGGCGAGCGTGCGCACTTCCTGCGCGACAACCGCAAAGCCGCGACCGGCACTGCCGGCACGCGCCGCCTCGATGGCGGCGTTGAGTGCGAGCAGATTGGTCTGCGTGGCGATCTCGGAGATGACCCCGACGAAATCGTCGATCAGCGCCGTTGCGTCGCGCAGGGCAGACATTTCCTTTTTGGACTCGATCACCACTTCGCGCGCACTGAGCAACGTGTCGATGGCCACCTGCACCTGATCGCGCGTGCTGTTGGTGGTGCGACGAATTTCACGGCCCACGCGCTCTGTCTCTTCGGCCGCTTCGCCGATCATCGCGCCCGCTTCAGCGAGTTGCTTGACCGTGTCGCTGGCGGCGTTGAGCGCGCCCAACTGTACCGTGGCGCCGTGCGACATGTCCATGACGGCAGTGGTGACATGCTGCGACGACGCCGCGGCCGACGACGCGGATGCGCTCAGCTCACTCGCCGCCAGCGTGACCTGGTCGGCTTCGTCCTGCACGCGCGTGAGCAGCAAGCGCAAACGTTCGCGCGCCTGTTGCATGGCGGCGATGAGATCGGCGTATTCCTGTGCAACCTGCGTCGTGCTGGTGGCGGTGGCCGGCAGGCGCAGGTCGCCGGCGCCGATGGCCGCCATCTCTTCCCGCAACTGCGCGAGCGGCGTGGTGACGGCGCGCGCGGTGGAGAGCCCGAAGAACGCCGCCAATCCGAAGGCGAGCGCGACGACGATTGCGAGACTGGCTTCGGCGCGATGCAATCCATCGCGCATGTCTTCCATCGACTCCGTTGCACCGGTGCGCGCCATCAGGCGGAGCCCCTGCAGCTCGCCCTCGACGGCTTGCATGTCCTTCGTGGTTTGCTGCAGCACCCGTTCGGCGTCGGCGGTGCGGCCGACCATCTGCCACGCGCGCGTCAGCGCGATGCGTGCTTCGAGGGTGGCCTGCAGCGCGCCCAGATTCTCCAGCCGGCGCCGTTCGTCGGCGCCCAAAAGCTGTTGACGGATTGCATCGCGTCGCAACTGATCGGCTTCGTCGACGAGTGCGAGATACTGCACATGATCGGCTTCCTGTCCGCTATTCAGGTAGCGCAATCCGGCAATGAGTTCGCGCAGGATCGTGGCGGTGGATCGTTCGGTGAACTCGGAGCGGTCGGCGAGCCGGCGCACGGTGGCATCGGACTGCGCATTGCTGGCGACGAGTCCGTACCAGCCGAGCAGGCCGGCGAGGAGCAGCAGACCGATGGACGTGCCAAAGCCGGCGATCAGTCGGGAGCGAATCGTCCGCAGCAGCATCAGCGTGTACCGATCGTTGTCACGACGACGCTGCGACCCGCGATGTCGTGATTGAGTTCGAACGCGATCGGTCCCGCCACCCCGTCAATCGGTGTCGTGCCATGCCCGAGCTTTTCGAGCGCCTCGCGCACAGCGACGCGGGTACGCGCCCCGGCCTGCACCGAGCGACCGATGGCCAGCGCGGCATCGTACGACAGTGCGGCGAACATGTCCGGCTCGGTCCGGTACTCCGCGCGATAGCGTTCCAGAAAGCGCTGTCCCTCGGCGCTCGTCGCGCGCTCGGGGCGGAAGAAGGCGACGAACCGCGCGCCGACCGCTTCGGGTGCGTTGCGCATACCCTCGGTGCCGTCACCGCCGACAAAGGGAATGCGGACGTTGATGGCGGCGAGGGCACGCAGCAGTGCGATCGCGTCGGCAGCGTCGCCGGGAAAGAGGAGCACGTCGGGGCGCCGACGCGCCAGCAGCTGCGCGTAGGCATCCCATTCGGTGATTCCGGTGAGATACGGCTCTCGTTCAACAACGCGCGCGGCCGCGTCCCGCGCCTCTGCGTTGGTACTATCGAACGTGGTGCTGAACGCGTCGGTGAATGTGGATGACCAAGCGCGTCCGTAGGAGTCGTTTCGGTAGATGATGGCCGCGCGCCGGAACTTGAGCGAGTCGCGCACCCAACGTGCCACGAATCGCGCAGCTTCGTTGTCGCTCGGCGCGACGCGAAAGAACCACGGGCTGATGCCGCTGAGATCGGGCGAGGAGGCGGTGGGGGAGATTGCCACGACAGCGCTGGCGCCGGCGTGTTCCGCATCCGCGTAGATGGGCATGGCTTCCAGCATATTGCCGCTCTCCGGATGCCCGATGACGCCGATCACCCCGTCGTCTCCCCGCAGCTGCGCCGCGACCTGCACCGCGCTGACCGATCCCGAATCGGGAGTGCGTAGTCCAAAGCGGAGCGGCGTGCCGTCGGCCGTGGCGATACCAGTCTCCTCGTTCAATCGTGCGACAGCCAGCTCGAGGCCTTGCAGCACGCTCTCATAGCCCGGCCTGCCCGGCAGTGCGCCAACGCCAAGCAACACCGTTCCGTCCGGTGACACCGCCGCAACCGCCTCTCGCTCGTTGCCACAACCGAGCGCGCCGAGGAGTGTCGCGCCGAGCAGTGTCGCGCGGAGGAGTGTCGCGCGGAGAAGTGTCGCGCCGAGCAGGCCGGTGGCGACGGGTCGCACGCGGCGAGGGCCGTGGCACGGGGCCTTGGCGGTGACGGGGCGCGGGCGTGCCGCGCGAGCGCGTGCGGAAGAGCTCACCGGGGTCTGTAGAAGCGAAAGGGATGCGGCCGAAGGTCACAAAGTGCGTGATTCCGAACTGAATGGTCTCAGTGCGCGCCTGCGGTCCGCGTGTCATGCTGTATGTGTAGTGCCGTGCATCATGCAGACGATCAGGGTGCGGCGAGGCAATTGGCTGGGTGCGCGGGCCGACCAGAGCCGATGAAAACCCTCTCATTTCACCTTTGATGGTTACTGTTGTCTGACCATGCTGCGTTCGTTTCGTAAATCCGCTCGAGTTTCCTTGCGACGGGCCGAAACCCCCGTTTAGCTTCGCTTTGCTGTCTCAATCGACCGCCTCGCCGAAACGCGCCAACGCGCGCGCCCGCGCGGCTCTCCACTCTCAAGGAACCGGCATGGTTGGCACGTTCCGCCCGCGGCGGCTGGTTGCCGTCGCGCTGCTGGGCGCACTGGCGCTCGGGCTCGCGGCCTGCGGCGAGACCTATCCGAATTCGACGTTCAATCCGAATACGGAATACAACGCGGCCATCGACGCACTCTGGGATCGTCTGCTGTTTCTCGGCACCGCGGTCTTCGTCGTCGTAGAGGTCGCGCTCGTTTACACCATCTTCCGCTATCGTCGTCGCCCCGACGGCGGCATTCCCAAGCAAGTGCACGGCAACACCGCACTGGAAATCGCGTGGACCGCGATTCCTGCGGTCATCCTGATCTTTGTCGCCATCCCCACCGTCCGCACGATTTTCAAGACACAGGCCAAGGCCGCGCCGGATGCGTTGCAGGTGGAAGTGATCGGTCATCAGTGGTGGTGGGAGTTCAAGTATCCGCAGTACGGCATCACGACGGCGAACGAGTTGTACCTGCCGAACGGCCGCACGGTGAACTTCCAGCTCAAGACGTTTGACGTCCTGCACTCGTTCTGGATTCCACAGTTGGGCGGCAAGCGCGATCTGATTTCGAACCGTACGAACTTCCTGTGGTTCACACCGAATAAGGATCTGCCGTCGTCGGCATGGAACGGTTTCTGCGCGGAGTTCTGCGGACCATCCCATGCGAACATGAAATTCCGTGTTTATACGGTATCGCCTGACGAGTTCGATCAGTGGCAGAAGCATCAGGCGCGTCCGGCGGTGTTTCCGCTCGCGTCGCCCGACTCGACCGCGTCCGCCGTGGCTCCGGCACCGACTGGCGCGGGCAGCGCGCCGGTGTTGCAAGTCGCAGCCGCGCAGCGGGATACGGCATTGCTGACGGCGACTCCCGCGACGGCGACTCCCGCGACGGCGACTCCCGCGTCGGCCACCCCCGTGTCGGCCACCCCAGTGGCGTACACGTTCCCTATGGAGCGAATCGAAAGGGAATTCCCGCACGTCATTCCGAAGACGCCGATTCCGGTCGGCCTCAAGTTCGACGAGTCCACGCTGCCCAACGGCGATCCAACGCGCGGCATGCAGATCTACAGTCGCTCGTCGTGCATCGGCTGCCATGTCGTGTCGGGCAACCGGATGAGCATGGGGAACATCGGCCCGAGCCTCACACACATCGGCGCGCGCCACACGATCGCCGGCGGCTTGTATCCCAACGACGCGAAGCACCTCGCGTACTGGCTGAAGAACGCCCCGCACATGAAGCCCGGCAGCATCATGCCGACGCTCGGCAAGGGCGAGACGGATCCAAAAACCAAGATGGTCATGAACGTCGGCGCCCTCACGGACGCCGAGATTTCTGACATCGTGGCGTACCTGCTCGCTCTCAAGTAACCGACCGCTCCCCAGAACCCATCGCGATGGCTACCCTCGCCGCGGCGCCCCCATATACCGAGAGCCACACGGAGCCCAGCAACAGCGGGATCTGGAGCTGGCTCACCACGGTCGATCACAAGCGCATCGGGGTGCTCTACCTCATTTCCGCGCTCTTCTTCTTCGTCTTCGGCGGCCTCGAAGCCGGACTGCTCCGCGCACAGCTGGCGACGCCGAACGGCACGATCCTGTCCGCGGATCTGTACAATCAGATGTTCACGATGCACGGCACGACGATGATCTTTCTCGCCGTGATGCCGTTGTCGGCCGCCTTCTTCAATCTGCTGATTCCCCTGCAGATCGGGGCTCGCGACGTCGCGTTTCCACGGCTGAATGCGTTCAGTTACTGGGTGTTTCTGCTCGGCGCACTGTTCATCACGTTTCCGATCTTCTTCCAGATCGCGCCTGATGGCGGTTGGTTCGGCTACGCGCCGCTGAGCACGAAGGCGTACTCCCCGGCGATCAACATGGATTTCTGGGTGCTCGGCCTTCAGATCCTGGGCATCTCGTCGCTGGCCGCCGGCTTCAATTTCATCACGACGATCATCAACATGCGCGCACCGGGCATGACGCTCATGCGCATGCCGATCTTCACGTGGGCGTCGTTCGTGGTGCAGTTCCTCGTCGTACTGGCGTTCCCGGTCATCACCATCGCACTCGTGTTCCTGCAGTTCGACCGCTTCTTCGGCACGAACTTCTACACGATTGCCAAGGGCGCCGACCCGCTGCTCTGGCAGCACCTCTTCTGGGTATTCGGTCACCCCGAAGTGTACATCCTCATTCTGCCGGCCTTTGGTCTTGTTTCCGAAGTGCTGCCGACGTTCTCGCGCAAGCCGCTGTTCGGTTATCCCGTGATGGTCTACTCGACCATCCTGATCGGCTTCCTCGGCTTTGGCGTGTGGGCACACCACATGTTCTCGGTGGGCATGGGCGCCATCGCGGACGCGGTGTTCGCGCTGACGACCATGCTGATCGCGGTGCCAACCGGCGTCAAGATCTTCAACTGGATCGCGACCTTGTGGGGCGGTCAGATCCGCTTCACGGTGGCCATGAAGTTCGCCATCGCGTTAGTGGGCATGTTCACCGTTGGCGGCATCTCCGGCGTGATGCACTCCTCGCCGCCGGCCGACCTGCAGCAGACGGACACGTACTTCGTCGTGGCGCACTTCCACTACGTGCTCGTGGGCGGCTCCATGTTCGGCCTGTTCGCCGGGTTGTACTACTACTTCCCGAAGTTCACCGGCCGCATGATGAGCGAGAAGCTCGGCAACTGGCACTTCTGGGTGTTCCTGCTCGGCATGAACCTCACGTTCTTCCCGATGCACTTCAGCGGACTGCTTGGCATGCCGCGTCGCATCTACCAGTACGATTCTGGACAGGGACTCGAACTGTTCAACATGCTTTCTTCCGTCGGCTACGTGATTCAGGCCATTGGCGTGCTGTTCGGCGTGATCAACATGTGGATGAGCTGGCGCAGCGGCGCCCGCGCGTCCAGCAACCCATGGGGCGCACCGACGCTCGAATGGACGATTCCGTCGCCGCCGCCGGAGTATAATTTCGCCGAAATACCGACGGTAAAGTCACGCTACCCGCTGTGGAACGTGAAGGGCGGCGACACGCTTGTACACGAAACGACCTGGGAGGAAGAGAAGAACACTCGCATTCCGACTTCCAGGGAACTCGGCATCGTCATGCCGAATCCGTCGATCTGGCCGCTCATCACCGCGGCCGGCATCATCTGCATGTTCGCGGGTCTGCTGTTCCTTGAGAGCAGCACCATGCTCGGCGTGGGCATCACGCTGACCGGCGCGCTCTGGTGGATCGGCGCGCTCTACAAGTGGCTGCTGACGCCGCTCGAGGACCATCACTAGAATGACTGCGACCACGAATCCCCAGGCCGCCGCGCACGGCGACGGCCACGCGCACGGCGGCGGCGGTGGACACTACACCACGCTCGGCCTCGACAACCGCAAAGTCGCCATTTGGACCTTTATCGGGTCCGAGTGCATGCTCTTCGCGTCGCTCATCTCAACGTACCTGATCTACAAGGGAAAAAGCCCGGAAGGACCCTATCCCGCCGAAGCATGGACCAATCCGGCCACGGGCGAGACCTTCCCGGCCATTCTGAATATCCCGGTTACGTCGGCGTCCACGTTCGTGCTGCTCATGTCCTCGCTCGCGATGGTGCTTGCACTGTCGGCAGTGCAGAACAGGAACCTGCCCAAGCACACGACGTGGGATCGTATCCTCGGGTCGTCGAAGCTGTGGTTGTGGACGACCTGTCTCCTCGGCATCGGCTTCCTCGGATTTCAGGCTTACGAGTTCACGTCGTTCATTCATGAAGGGCTGACGATGCGCACGAACCTCTTCGGTTCGAGCTTCTTCACCCTCACCGGCTTCCATGGCGCACACGTGACGGCCGGCGTGATCTGGCTCTTCACGCTGCTGGCGATCGACTACAAGCGTGGTCTGCGTCCCGAGGACGCGACGACGGTGGACATCTGCGCGCTGTACTGGCACTTCGTCGATGTGGTGTGGATCGCGATCTTCACGCTCGTCTATCTGATCAAGTAAGGAGCAGACGATGGCAGAAAACGTTCAGGCCAGCGGTCAGGCGCACGACGACTACCATCCGGGGTGGCCGACCTACTGGAAGGTCGCGCTGTTCCTCACGGTGGTCACCGCAATCGAAGTCTCGGCGTACTACATCCCGGCGTGGGAAACGTCGTGGATTTATGTGCCGAGTATGCTGATCATGTCGGGCATCAAGTTCGTCGTCGTGGTGGCGTTCTACATGCACCTCAAGTACGAACACAAGCTGTTCCGCGCTCTGTTCACGGGGCCGCTGATCATCGCGTCGGTGACGCTGATCGGCCTGTTGTTCCTCTTCTCCAAGTTGGCGATCAAGCTGGGACTGCTGAGCTGACGGCTTGAGCTGCCAACCACCCGGTGTTGGGTGCCGGGTGTAAGCGGTGAGTGGTGAGGATTAACTTCTGAGCATGCTACTACATCCCGCTGCGCAGCTTTCGTGGACGAACTTCACGGTTCATCCGAGTACGGCGATCGGGATCGCGGCCCTCGGTGCGGCGTATGTTCTGCGCGCGCGCCGGGGGCCCAGTGCCTTGGATCGCTTTCCGGTCACGGTGGCGGGGGCAGAGCGGGCCTCCTCGGGACAACTGGACCTGGCGGCCGCGGAACAGGGGCCATCTGCCGGGCAGCGCGCCAGCTTCATCACGTCGCTGGCGCTCCTGTTCTTCACGCTGAACGGACCGCTGCACGACCTGAGCGACTACTACTTGTTCAGCGCGCACATGGTGCAGCACCTCATTCTCACGCTGATGGTGCCGCCGCTCATGATCCTCGGCACGCCCGCGTGGATGGTGCGACCACTGCTGCGCCATCCCACGGTGTTTCGCGTCGCGCGGCGCCTGACCGGCTTCGGCGCCTGTTTCGCGATCTTCAACCTGGTGCTGGCGTTTTGGCACCTTCCACCGCTGTACAATCTCGCGCTGGCCAATCATCCGGTGCACATCGGGCAGCACCTGATGTTCATCGCCGCGTCGGTGTTCATGTGGTGGCCGCTCACGTCGCCGTTGCCTGAACTGCCGCGCGCGTCGTATCCGATCCAGATGCTGTACTGTTTCATCATGGTCATTCCGATGTCCGTGATCTCGATCTACATCGCGATGGCGGACACGCTGCTGTATCCGGCGTATGCCGTGGCGCCGCGCGTATTCGGCATCGCGCCAATGATGGATCAGCAGTACGGCGGGTTGATCATGTGGATTCCGGGCGGCGTGTTCTTCTATGCCGTGATGACCGTCGTCTTCTTCAAGTGGTCCGGGCGCGGCGAGGACACAGAGGCGAGTGCGCAGGTTGGCTGGACGCCAACCGATCCTGTTTCTGGTTGACCGGTCGGGTCACCGCTCCTTTTCTTCTTCAGGTGCCGATTGATGCCAGCCAGAAAGCCGTCGAGTGGAAAGCGCGCCAGCAACAAGACGGTGAAGGCGACCGAGACCAAGTTCGGGAAGGCGGCGCGGGTCGCGGCGCAGAAGGGAGGCAAGAAACCGGCGCCGTGGCGGCAGTCTGAAGCACCAAAGCGCCCGGTCTACGTGGCGCCGTCCGCTGAGACGGCGCCCAACGGGTCAGCAAAAGGGGACGGCCCGCGCACGCTGCAGGGCATCGTGTCCGCCGCCGTGGAGCAGGGCACCGGCAAGGGATGGGACGCTTGGATTGCGGCGCTCGACGCTGATGACGGCCGCCGCATGACGCGCCAGGAACTCGTCACGCATCTGCGCGGCGGGTACAAGCTGCACGATACGTGGAGCGAACGCGTCGCGGCCGGCTACGAGGAGGCGCGCGGTCTGCGTGAGCAGGTGAATGGCCTCAGCGTGACGGCCACGCGCACGCTGGATGCCTCGGTGTCGGCGGTATTTCGCGCGTTCAACGATCCCACCCGACGCGGCTGGGTACACGAGCGGCTGTACAGTGTCCAGGCCGCGGTGGCACCGCGCATGCTCAAACTGGCAATGCCCGACGGCAGCGTGGTGACGGTGACCATTCAGCGGCAGGGAAACACGCGCACGCTGGTCAGTCTCGAGCAATCGCGTATTGCCGATGCCGCTGCGGCGGAACGCGCGCGGCAGGCATGGCGTGGTGCATTGGAGCGGCTGGCCGCCATGCTGGACGAATAGTCCACGCACCAAGCGCAGCGCGACCAACCGTGTATGGGTTGCTCGGTGGCTATTCCAGTCCCCCCGCGAGCACGCGCCCCACGCGACTCGGCAGCGCTGGATGCTGGCGCCACATGTACAGTCCCATCGCGCCCGCACCGATCAGGTTGGCGATGAACACCTGCAGCCACGTGAGCTCGCCGAAGCCCTGCGAGAGCACCGTCGTCCAGCCGATCCAGCCGACCTCGAAGACGACGACCAGCCCGAGGAACCCGATGATCACCGAGGGCACCTTTTCGGCGGCATTGACGACCCACGAGAAGACGAGCCCGATGAGTGTAAACAGCGCAAAGTGGAGCACCGTGTAGCCGAGGAACGAAGCGGCGAAGCTCGGTTCGATGTTGGCGAGAAAGAGCGACCCGAACGACTTGCCCAACATCACCGGTGTGGCCAGCAGCTCCCCCCGGACGGCATCGAGGATGGCAAACCAGATGGCGATGGAGGTGGCGCCGATGAGACCGGCCGAAATCCCCTCGCGTACAACTCGATTGCTCGTGGACATGTGGGGCGTTGCTCCTGTCGAGACGGTTCGGAGAGCGGAGACGCCAGACGCGACACGCGAGAGACGCCAACGGCGGAGGGCAGCGGAGGTGACGGCGGGAACAGCGGCGTCCACAGCGATCGACGACATTATATTCGCACTTGCGCGAGCTTCCGCCAGAGTGCTTCGCTTGTACCCCGCGACGCGCCGATCGTTTCTCGTGTACGCTCCCTCCCGCTCTCTGATTTCATGCCGTCACGCGTCACCACCTCACGTGTCCCCACGGAACGCATTTTTGCAGATCGCGTGCCAGCAGCGGGAACCGGACTGTACCGCTCGGTTCCTTGGCGTCACTGCCGGTTCGCGAGCTGCGGCGCCACCCTCACGATGGGCGCGCTGCTGCTGAGCGCGTGCGGTGGCGGTGGGGACAGGCCGTCGGCCGAGGCGAAGGATGGACCGGCACTGTCGTCGTGCGCGGCGTCGGATACGACCGCGGTCATGGTGGCGGTGCGCGAGTACATCTCGACCGCCTCACCGACGCCGCAGCGCTATCTCAGTGCGGCGGGGACCGACTCCGCCGTGCCGGAGGACGGCTTCAAGGTGCTGCAGGACAAGGGGCCGACCTATTTCTACGGCGGTGATTCCGTCGCGCAGCGAAAGATCCGCGAAAAACTGGCCTCGGTGGGACCGTACGCGTCGCTGCTCGTGCTCTTCAAGGGAAAGTCGGAGGCGGCGGACGGCAACTCGGTCACGATCACACTTGGCGGGCAGTACATCGGCGGCGAACACGAAGGGAAGCGCGCGGCGGCCAAGACGTTCGGCGTGGCGTGCGATTCGACACACTGGAAGATCGCGACGACGACGGTGGACTCGACGACCGTCGATTCGGCGCGTTGATGGCGAAATCGGAGCGGCTGCTCGCGCTGGACGTCTTTCGCGGCATGACCGTGGCCGGCATGCTGCTGGTCAACAACCCGGGGACGTGGAGTGCGATTTTTCCGCCCCTCGAGCACGCACCATGGAACGGTTGGACGCCCACCGATCTCGTCTTCCCGTTCTTCCTGTTCATCGTAGGCATTACGACCGAGCTGTCGTTGCGGGTACGCCGCGCGAGAGGCGACAGCGAGCAGGCGATCGTGCGCCAGATTCTGCGACGCGGCACGCTGATCTTTCTGTTCGGTCTCGCGCTCTCCGCGTTTCCGTTCTTCACGTGGACGGCGATCCCCGACATCGCCAATCCGTCGTGGTTCGACCGGATCGTGCACCGCATGGAGCACGTGCGCATCATGGGCGTGCTGCAGCGCATCGGCGTGGCCTATTTGTGCGGCGCCCTGCTCACGTTGCGCACGTCGTGGCGCCAGCAGCTGGTGCTGCTGGCGGTGCTACTCTTCGGGTACTGGGCGCTGATGACCCTCGTGCCCGTGCCGGACACCGGGATCGCGGGCCGCTTCGTCGCGGACCAACCCGACCGGTTGCTCAGCGCGTGGCTCGATAGAACCGTGTTCGGCACCAACCATCTCTGGAGCGGCAGCAAGACGTGGGATCCCGAAGGACTGTTGAGCACCGTGCCGGCGATCGGGACGATGCTCATGGGCACCTTCGCCGGGCGCTGGATGAGTGAGCAGCAGCGACCGCTGCCGGAGCGGTTGGCGGCGCTCTTCTCCGTGGGGGCATTGGCCATGATGGCGGGGCTGGTGTGGCACTGGGGCTTCCCGATCAACAAGAGCATCTGGAGCAGCTCGTACGTCGTCTTCACGGCGGGGACGGGCGCGGTGACGCTGGCGACCTGTCTCTGGCTGATCGATGTGCTGCAGTGGCGCCGCTGGACGTTTCCGTTTGTCGTGTATGGGATGAACCCCATGTTGGCGTTTCTGGGTTCCGGTTTGATGGCGCGCCTCATCTCGTCCATCTGGATGTTCGAGCAGGCAGACGGAACACGCGTGTCCATGCAGGGTCTCGTGTACCAGAGTGTGTATGCGCCGTTGCTGCCGCCTCGCGAAGCGTCGCTGGCGTATGCTGCCAGCTTCGTGACGCTGTGGTTCGTTATTCTGTGGGGCGCGTGGAAGCGCGGGATCGTGCTCAAGGTCTGACGCCAATTGCGCGTCAGCGTTGTGTGCCCTCTCGACGGGTCCGTGCGTTGCCGATACACTGGGTTGTGATGACACATCGCATCGCCCGTCCGCTGTCGCTGCTCGTGCTCGCGACAACGCTGTCCGTCTCGCCGCGGTCCGTCTCGCCGCTGTCTATCTCGTCGCTGCACGCGCTGCCGCTTACAGCGCTGCCGCTCTCGGCGACGCCGCTGCTGCAGGCGACGGGCGCCAAGCGGCCCGTGAAGAAGCCGACCACGCGAAAGACGACCCGTCGTCCCGTGCGTGCAACACGGGCGCCGGTCGTCCCTGTGTTGCGCTTCACGGTGCCGCGCGGTGGTGATGCGCTGCGCGGCGATCTCGCGACGTTGCTTGGCAGTCGCACGAAGCGCGGCACGTGGGGCGCGATGGTCGTGTCGCTTTCACGCGGGGACACGCTCTTTGCGCATGATCCCGACGAACGGATGGTCCCCGCGTCGACGATGAAGTTGTTCACCTCGGCGATCGCGCTGGAGAAGTTGGGACCTGATCATACCTTCACCACGGACGTGCTGCGCGACGGACCGTTGGAAGCGGATGGGACGGTGCGCGGCAATCTGGTGCTGCGCGGCGACGGCGATCCGGCACTGTCACCTCGCTTCATTCCCGGTGGACCCGACGCGTCGATGACGATGCTGGCGCGCTTCACCAAGGGGGCCGGCGTGAGGCGCGTGACCGGCGATCTCGTGGCCGACGCCTCCGGCTTCGAGTCGCGACGCATCCCCGAAGGGTGGCTGACGCGCTACGCCGGGGCGGGCTATGCCGCGCCCTTCTCGGCGCTCTCGCTCAACGAAAACATCGTGATTGTGGGGGTCACGCCGGACGGGAAGGGGCGGGCCACGGTCTATTTGGAACCGGCGACGCGCGGCATGACGATCACGAACACGGTGCGCGTGGTTGCGGGGAGCGGCGCGCGCATTACCGCCCGGCGGATGGGCGACGATCAGGTGATGGTGTCGGGGACGATCGGCGCGCGGTCGAGCGGGGTGCGCTACCAACTCGTGGTGGGGGATCCGCCGGCATTCGCGGCCGGCGCTTTTCGCGCGGCACTGGAAGCGCAGGGGATCGTGGTGGACGGGCAGATTCGCGCCGGCACGACGTCCACCACGTCCACGCTCGTCTCGAGCCTGACATCTCCGCCACTGGCGCGACTGGTGTCGGTGATGAACCGCGAGAGCATCAATCACTACGCCGAATTGCTTTGGCGCGACGCGGCGCGCGGTGTGGACCGGAGTGCCATCGGATCCGCGCAAACGGCCAGCGCGACACTGCAGGAGTTTCTCGTCTCGCAGGTGGGGGCGTCGCCCACCGCAGTGAGTGCCAGCGACGGCAGTGGACTGTCGGTGCTGGATCGGGTCACGGCGCGGTCGCTGGTGCAGTTGCTGTCCCATGCGCACGGCGCGACGTGGGGAAGCGCGTTTCATGCGTCGCTGCCCGTCGCCGGCGAGTCCGAATTGCTGCGCAATCGCATGCGGGCCACACCGGCGCAGGGGAATCTGCACGCCAAGACCGGCACGACCAACGAGGTGATCGGTCTTTCAGGCTACGTGACGGCGGAGAACGGTGAGATTCTCGCCTTCGCCTTCCTCTACAACGGCACCGATCGCTGGCATGCGCGCGAAACGATCGATGCAATGGGGCCCACCTTGGCCGCGTTCTCCCGCGAGTGACCCAGTCTCGGGGAGCGATGCAGCGCGTGTGGCCGCTCAGCGCGCCCGCGCGACGGCCCGCGCCGGTGCGACCAGCGCCGCCCGCGCGGTCTTCCGCTGACGGCGCGCCTGCCCTTCGGGAAGCGGCTGGGTGCGGTCTCGTGATACGCGCGCCGCGGCCGACGGTTCGAGACTGCCGCGTGTGACCGTGCGCATCGCGGAGCCGCGGAAGGTCGCGGCACGCGTGCCGGTAGCCATCGTGCCGTTGTATCCCACCGCGAAGGCGCCGCCACCGCCGGTCGGTGCCCCGGTGACGCTCCAGAGCAGATCGGTGGTGCCGGTGGGCATCATCTGCCACGACGAGCCGTTGAAGCGCAGCATCGTGCCCAGATCGCCGGTGGCGTAGACATCATTCTGCGCTGGCCCCCAGACGGAGGTGAGCAGTCGCGGCGTGCCGACGTTGACCGACGACCAGGCCGACCCGTTGAAGCGGAAGGCGTAGCCGGCCGCGCCGGAGCCATCCACGCCGACAGAGAACAGATTGCTGCTGGTGCTCCCCCAAACGCCGGCCAGCGTGCCGCTGCCGGTTGGTGATGACGACGTCCAGCCGGAGCCGTTGAAGCGGAGCAACGCGCCCCCGTCGCCACTGACATATACCTCGCCGGACGCGAGACCGAACACACCCCAGAGCGGGGTGGCGTTGGTGGCCACGACCGACCAAGAGGCGCCGGTGAAACGGAGCACCTGCCCGCTCGACGTGGTCGCGTAGACGTTGCTGCTGCTCGAGCCCCAGAGGCCGGTCACCGTCGCGGTCGAGGGGAAGCTCATTGCCGTCCAGCTGCTGCCGTTGAAGCGCAGCATGGTGCCGTTGTCACCGCCGGCGAACGCGTCGGACGTACTGGCACCCCAGACGGTGTTGAGCGTGACCGTGGTTGGTGTCGACTGCCGTGTCCAGGCGGTGCCACTCCAGCGGTAGACGAAGCCGAACTCGCCGACCGCCCACGCGTTACTCGACGACGAGCTCCAGACATCCAGCAGGTCGGGCGCAAGATTGACCGTGGTCCAGCTGCCACCACTCAGGCGCATGACGGCACCGCGCTGCCCACCGACCCACACAGTGCCAATGGCGTCGGCGGACACGGTGATGAGGCGCGGGCGGTACGGGGTCGCGACGAGCGAGAGCGTGGTGCCGTCGAGTTGCAGCAGGCCGGCGTCCCCGCCGAGGTACATGCGTCCATTGTTGACCGACGTGCCGTCCACCGAGTACAGATCACCGGAGCTGACGCTGTTGGCGACGATCGCAAAGCTGGTGCCGTCGAAGCGCACGATGGTGCCGACGCTACCCACCGCGACCACATCGTTGGCGGAGGTGCCGGAGACACCGTACAGCGTCTCCGAGGTGTTCGACGCGAGCGGAGTCCAGGCGCCGCTGCTGTAGCGCAGCACCGCACCCGCGCCACCGACGGCGAACGACGCACCGCTCGTCGTCCAGACGGCGTTGAGTGTGGCCGCGGAACCGGTGCTGGTAGTCGCCCACGACGACCCGTTGAAGCGCACCGCTGTACCATTGCCACCGACGGCGAAGGCGGCACTCGCACCTTCCACCCACACATCGTTGAGTGCGTTGGTGGTGCCGGACGACATCGTTGTCCAACTGCTGCCGTTGAAGCGAGCGGCAATACCGTTGGAACCGACGGCGATGACGTTGCTGGCCGACGAGCCGTGCACCGCCTGGAAGCGACCGCCATGCTGGGCGCCGGTCGTCGAGAGCGTCCAGTTGGCGCCGTCGAAGCGATACACATCACCCACGATGTTCACCGCGAACGCGGACGCGGTGCCGAACCCGACCGTCGACAGAATCTCCTCGTAGAGCGCGCCACCCAGTCGCACCGAGGCCCAGGTGGTGGCGAGCTGCGTGCTGCTTACGGCCACCGTCACCGTATCACGGCGCGCCGGATCGGCGACGGAGGTGGCCAGGATCACCGCCGAGCCCGAGGCTACCGCGGTGACGAGACCGCTGGCGTTCACCGCGGCGATGCTTGCCGAAGCCGACGACCAGGTGACCGCGGTGTTGATCCCGGGATCGCCGGTGACGCTGGCGCTCAGTTGCTGCGTGGCGCCGACATCGAGCGAAACGGGGCGCGGCGAGACGGTAACGACGACAGGTCGCGGTGTGACCGTGAGCGTGGCCGACGCGCGCTTGGTCGTGTCGGCGGTGGCGACCGCCGTGATGGTGGCGGCGCCGACGCCAACCGCCGTGACCGCGCCAGTACCGTTCACGGTGGCGACAGAAGGTGCGCTGGTGCGATAGGTGACCGTGGTGGGGAGACCACCGGTCGTGATGACGCTCGCGGTGAACGCCTGCGCCTGGCCGATCAGCAGCGAACCGCTCGTGGGCGAAATGGTGATGCTTTGCACAACGGCGGAAGCGACGGTGATCGTCGCGGTCGCCTGCCTGCTGGTGTCAGCCGTTGCCATCGCCGTGATCAGCGCGGAGCCGCCGCTCACGGCGCTCACAACGCCCGACGCGCTGACCGTGGCGACGCCAGGTGCGCTCGTCCGGAAGACAACGGTCGTCGGCAGACCCCCGGTCGTCGTAACGACAGCGTTCAGTGCCTGCGATTGCCCGACCATCAGCGACGCGCTCGTCGGCGAGATCGTGACGCTCTGCACAGCGGGAGCCACGACGGTGATGGTGGCCGTCGCCCGCTTCGTCGTATCGGCCGTGGCAATCGCCGTGATGGTCGCGGTTCCCGCACCGACGGCGGTCACCAGTCCGCTGGCGCTGACGGTCGCGACCCCAGCGGCGTTTGTTCGAAAGATGACCGTGGTCGGCAAGCCGCCGGTGGCCACCACGCTTGCGGTGACAGACTGGCTTTGACCGACCAGCAGTGAGTCGCTGGTGGGTGAGATCGCGATGCTCAGGACCCCAGCGGCGACCACCGTGATCGTGGAGGTTGCTTGCTTGGTGGTGTCGGCGGAAGCCATCGCGGTGATTGTCGCGGTGCCCGCGCTGATGGCCGTCACCAGGCCGTTGCTGCCGACTGTCGCCACCGCAGGTGCGCTGGATCGGAAGGCCGCGGTCGTCGGCAAGCCGCCGGAACTCGTAATCGATGCAGCCAGCAGCTGCGTACCGCCGATCTGCAGTGAAGCGGTTGTCGGCGATATGCGGACGCTCTGCACACTCGGCGGTGTCACGGTGATCTGGGCAACTGCGCGCTTCGTTGTGTCCGCGACGCTGAGTGCCGTGATGATCGCGGTGCCCGGCGTGTGCGCGGTGACGAGTCCAACCGGCGAGACGCTGGCGATCGCGGGCGCACTGGATCGGAAGACGACCGCCGTCGACAGGCCGCCGTTTGCGATAACGACTGCGTTCAGCTGCTGCACCGCCGAGGGGAACAGCGAGGCGGCGCCGGGCGAGAGGGACACCGATTGCACGGAGGGCGCGCTCACGTTGACCATCGCGGTCGCACGCCTGGTGGTGTCGGCCACCGCGATGGCCGTGATCGACGCCTGGCCGCCGCCGACGAACGCGACGGTGCCCTGCGATGACACGGTGGCCACCAGCACATTGCTCGAGCGAAATGTCACGGCCCGTGACAGCGGTCCATCGGCAACGACGGCGGCGGTCATCTGCACCACCTCACCCACCATGCCGGTGGCGTTGCTCGGCGTGAGCGTGACAGAGCGGACGATCGGGACCACGGTGACTGTCGCTGTCGCAATCCTGGTGGAGTCGGCGACGGAGCGAATCGTTATGGAGGACGTTCCGAGTCCAACGCCGGTGACCTGGCCGGAGGCGTCGACCGTCGCCACGCGTTGATCGCTCGAACGCCAGATGACGGCCGTGCTCAGTCCCGGGGACACGGTCACGCGCCCGCTGAACGTACGCTGTTCGCCGATGGCGATACTGGCCTGCGTGGGCGTGATGCCGACCAGTGGCGCCGGGACCACCGTGACCTGCGCGGTGGCGCGCTTGGTCGTATCCACGGTGCTCACCGCGGTGATCGTCGCCGTGCCCGCGGCCACCGAGTTCAACGCGCCAGTCGTGGAGATGGAGGCGACCCCGCTGTTGCTCGAACGCCAGGTGACGGTACGGGCGATCGGGCCGTCGGTCACGACATCGGCCACGAGCTGGTCCTGGTCGCCCACGAACGAGGAGACGGTACTCGGTGCGATCGAGACGGAGCGCACCGAGGCGCTCACCGAAACCACGGACGTGCCGGACTTGGTCGGGTCGGCAAGGGACGTGGCGGTGATCACGGCGACACCGATGTCATAGCCGGTGACGATGCCCGCAGCGGACACGGCGGCGACGGACGGATCGCTCGTGGTCCAGTTGACGGCCGTGCTGAGCCCGGGTTCGAGCGTGACCGAGGCCGTCAGCGTCGCCTGCTGCTGCACGCCAAGGGCGAGTGCGGCCGGGCTGACAAGTACGCGCCGGGCCGGCAGCACGGTGAGCAGCAGTTCCGCCTTCGCGCGCGGATCGGCGAGCGCGGTGACTGTGATGATCGTCGAGCCCGCACCGACGGCCGCGATGGCGCCACTGGCGTTCACCGTGGCGACCGAGAGATTGCCGCTGGACCAGAGGAGCGTGCGCACTTGGGTCGCGTCGAGATCGACTTCGACGGGTACCGTGCGCGAGTCGCCGACCCACAGCGTGATCGCGTCGAGACCCGGCGCGAGCGCGATACCGCGCGGCGGCGTGACGGTGATTTCCGCCGTTGCGAGGATGTTCGGATCGGCGACGGCGCTGACGCGGACCGTCGTCGTGCCGATGCCCACGCCGGTGACAATGCCGGAGGCATCGACGGTGGCGATGGACGGATTGAGCGTGGACCAGCGCACCGACTGCGATGCGCCGGCGTCGCCGGTGAAGGAAACGCGGAGCGGCTGCAGGTCGCCGACGCGCACGCTGGTCACGGCGGGGGAGATCGAAATAGCGCGCACGCCGAGGACGCGCACATCCACAAACGCGGCCGCAGTCCCCGCGCTCGCGCGAATGCGCGTCACGCCCGGCGCACGCGCGATGATGGCGGCGGACCCCCCGCCGCCGGCGACATCGGCGATAGTGGGATTTTCGCTGCTCCACGTGACGGACGGCGCGGTAAGCGTGCGACCGGTCGCGTCGCGGATGGTGGCGCTGATGTTCTCCGTGGTGCCGATCGCATTGAGGGTTACGGCGGGCACGGACAGGTCGATCAGCGCCGCCGCTCCGGGGCCCGACGGCCCGGTGGGTGGCGTCGGACCCGTCAGGCCGTCGCCTGTTGCAGAGCAGGAGGCGAGCAGGACCGAAGACAGCAACGCGCCGGCGAACGCCGGACGTGACATCTTCGCGGCGGCGCGATGCAGGGCCGCGCGATGCGCAGCACAAAGCGAAAAGAACATGATGCTCCTCAGCGACCACCGCGGTGCGGTGATCTGCCGTCTGATGCGAAACGGAACGCACATCGACGGAGCCGACTGCCGGGAAGGTCGGGTCGCCTACCGTCGTGTGGGGGCGCGCCCCATCGGTGGCGGCCCTTCGCGATGAGGACGGACGACGCTAATCCAGACCCGTTCTGCCATAAGCACCGACCGTTTCAAGACCTGATCGGCTGCCGCCTGCGTGACGCCGCGGCCCGGTGTGTGGGTACGCGCTCGGCGTGAATGGCTCACGAGGCAGAGTCTACCGGCGGCAGACCGGGCACGAACCCGCACGAAGGGCCGGCGCCTGAAAAGGGCCGGCCCTGTCTCGCGCGTACCGTGGAGCGACGCGCTGTGCTGCCGGTGTGGTGGGGTCAGCGCATCACGCCGCGCGGCATGCCTTTTCGGGGGCCGCGCAGCTGATCGGGTCGGGTCGCCACCGATTGCCTATCCGCCGATCGCCTACCGGCCGATTTCATACCGGCCGCGCGCATGCCGACCGCGCGGGCAGTGCCGACGCGCGAGATGCCGGAGATTCGCGCGCGCCGGGCGCTGCGTGCCGGGTCGAGTGCGCCGCGCGAGGGGACAGACGTGGCGGCGAGCGTCGGGATGCCGGCGCCGCCGCTGGTCAGGATCATGGCGTTGTACCCGACGGCGAAGGCGGCGCCCGTGGCCGACGGCGCGGCGGTCACACTCCACAGCAACTCGGACACGCCGGTGAAGACCGGCAGTACGACGGTACCGTTGAAGCGGAGCAGCGTGCCCGCGTCGCCGGTCACGTACAGATCGGTGAGACTGGCGCCCCACACGGATGAGAACACCGCGCTCGACGCGAATGAGAGCACCTGCCAGTTCGTATCGGTGAAGCGGTAGGAGAGCCCACCGGTGCCGATGCCATCGGTGCCGACGACGAGCACGTCGGCGAGGCCCGTCAGCCACACGCCTGCGATGCCGCCGTTGGCGGGTGGCGCGAAGGTCTGCCAGCTCGTGCCGTCGAAATACAGCATCGTGCCGCCGTCCCCGCCGGCAACGATCGCGTTGGCCGAGGCACCGAAGATCGACCAGAGGGGCGACGCGGCGGTGGCGACCACGCGCCACATCGTGCCATCGAAACGAAGGATCTCGCCGACGTCGGTGGTGGCGTAGACGTTGTTGCTGCCCGATCCCCAGATCGCGGTGACGTTGGCGTTTGTGGGGATCCCCATGGTGCTCCAGCTGCCGCCATTCCATCGCAGCATGGTTGCCTGATCGCCGCCGGCAAATGCGTCGTTGCTGCCGCTCGCCCATACGCTGTTCAACGCGGCGGTGGTTGGCGAGGACTGCCGGGCCCACGAGGTGCCGCCCCATGAATAGATGAAGCCGAACTCCCCAACGGCCCACGCATTGTTGGCGGCGGTGCTCCAGACGTCGAGCAGGTCGGGGGCGAGATTGAGCGTCTGCAATCCCCCGCCCGACAGCGCGCTGCGATACACGAGTCCACGCTCGCCCACCGCCCAGATCGCACCACTCGCCTCCACGCTCACATCGTATAGACGCGCCGCGTACGGCGTGGGAATCCGCGTCAACGTGGTGCCATCGAGTTGCAGCAGTCCGCCGTCGCCGGCGACCAGCATGCGTCCGGTGCCACCAATCGTCGGACGGATCGCCCACAGCTCGCCGCTGAATCCGCTGCTGCCGATGATCGACCACGAGGTCCCGTCGAAATGCACGACCGTGGCCACGGAGCCTACCACATAGATGTTGTCGGGCGCCGTGCCGCTGATCGCGTTCAGGGTTTCGGAGGTGGGCAGTTGCAGCGCCACCCACCCGCTGCCGTCGAATTGCAGCGCCGTACTGGCGGCGCCCACGGCGATGGCCGTGCTGCCGAAGGACCAGACGCCGAAGAGATCCGCCGCCGATGGCGTGGTCGTGACGGCCCACGCGCCACCGGCCAATCGCAGCGCGGTGCCTTCCAGGCCAACGGCAAACGCGATCGACGGGGACTCGACATGGACACTCGTCAGCGTGCGCGTCGTACCCGAGGCCATCGGGAACCACTGCGTGCCGTTCCACTGGAGGATGACGCCATTCGTGCCGACGGCGATGACGTTATCGGACGAGCTGCCGTGAATGGCCGTAAAGCGCGTGCCGTACGTTGCACCGCGCACGGCCACCGTGAAGGTGTTGCCGTTGTACGAAAAAATGTCGCCGAGAAAATTGACGGCGAAGGTACTCGTCGTGCCGAAGGCAACCGTGCTGACGACGTCTTCGAAGAGTGGACCGCTGACCCGACCGGGGGTCCAAGTCGGGGACAGCGCGGGCACGACGGAAAGGGTGACGGTATCCCGTTTGCTCGCGTCGGCCTGCACAGTCGCGGTGATGATGGTCTGTCCGGGCGCGATCGCGCGCGCCACGCCACTCGCATCGATGGACGCGACCGTGGTCGCCGATGATGTCCAGTCGACCGCGGTCGGGATGCCCGGATCGGCGAGGACGGTGGCCGTGAGCGTGGTCTGCGTGGCGGGATTGAGGCCCACATTGCGCTGCACGATTGCGATCGACGTCGGGCGCGATTCCACCGTCACGCTGGCGCTGGCGCGCTTGGTGGAATCGGCGACCGACACCGCGACGATCGTCGCACTGCCGACCGCGACACCGGTTACCGTCCCGTTGTTGCTCACGTTCGCGATCGACGGCTGACTGGAGCGCCACTGCACACCGGTGGGGAGCGCGCCATCGACGACCACGGTGCCGGTGAGCTGGCGTGACGCGCCGAGGAACAGCGACACCGCCGCCGGAGCCACGCTCACCGTGCGCACACTCGGCACGACCGTGATGGTCGCCGTGGCGCGCGCGAGTGAATCGGCCACGGCGATGGCGGTTACGGTCGTGGTACCGTTGGCGACGGCGGTGACGACACCCTGCGCACTGACCGTGGCGATCGCGCCGGCGCCGGTGCGCCACTCCACCGCCGTGCTGAGCCCCGGTTCGATCGTGACCGCGGCGACGAGCGGCAGTTGTTGTCCGGCCACCAGCGAGGATGTGGCCGGCGTGATGGTCACGACGCGCTGCGCACTGACATTCACCGCGACGCTGGCACTGACGCGGCTGTCGGCGACCGAGGTGGCCCGAACGAGGGCGCTCCCGATTCCCGTGCCGGTGACCACGCCGCTCGCGCTGACCGTGGCCGTGGCGACGTTGCTGCTCGCCCACGTGACCGTGCCCGAGACGCCCTCGTCGGCATCGACTGTGGCCGTGAGCGCTTGTGTGCTGCCGACCCGCAGCGCCGAAACAAGGGGCAGGACTGCGATAGCGCGCACGCCGAGCACCCGCACGGCGACGGTGGCGATGGCCGCACCGGATCGTGCGCGCACCACCGTCGCCCCGGCGTCGCGCGAGGTGATGGTGGCGGAGGAGCCACTGCTGCCACTGGCGCTAACCGTTGCGACCGACGGTGCGTCGCTGCTCCAAGACAGCGGCGCCGCCGAGAGGAGATTGCCGGCAGCGTCTCGCACGACGGCACTCACGGTGGACGTGGCATCGGCGCCGGTGAGCGACACAGCGGCGGGTGAGACGGCAATGCTCGCCGCCGGCTTGGGGCCACCATCGCCACCACCACAGGCAGCCGCGCCGCAGAGCAGCGCCAGACTGGCGAACCACCGAGTACCAGCACCGGCTGGCCGGACGCTGCAGGGCGTGCCCATTCTGGGTCAGATGACCGGGCGCGGTGCAGTCATGGCCGCGGGATTGAGGATGTCGTCGAGTTGCGCGCGCGTGAGAAGTTTGCGCTCCAGCACCAGTTCGAACACGCCGCGTCCTGTTTCCAGCGCGGTGCGCGCGATGTCGGTGGCCGTCTCGTACCCAATGACGGGAACGAGTGCAGTTACGATACCGATGGACTGCTCTACGAACATGCGCATGCGATCCTCGTTTGCCGTGATGCCGGTCACGCACCGCTCACGCAGGACGAGACATGCGTTCCGCATCATGTCGATTCCATGCAGCAGCCGATAGGCGATGACCGGCTCGAATGCGTTAAGCTGCAGCTGCCCCGCTTCAGCCGCCATGGTGACGGTGACGTCGCCGCCGATGACTTCAAAGCACACCTGATTCACGACTTCCGGGATGACGGGGTTCACCTTACCGGGCATGATCGACGAGCCGGGTTGCATCGGTGGCAGGTTGATCTCGCCGAAGCCGCAGCGCGGTCCTGACGAGAGCAGGCGCAGGTCGTTGCAGATCTTCGACAGTTTGGTCGCGGTGCGCTTGAGAATGCCGGAGACCTGCACGAACGCCCCAGTGTCGCTGGTCGCCTCGACGAGATCGGGTGCGGTGATGACGGGTACGCCGGAGATTTCGGCGAGTCGCGTGGCCGCGAGCGCGGCATAACCGACCGGTGCGTTGATCCCGGTGCCGATCGCTGTCGCGCCGAGGTTGATTTCGCGAATGAGCGACTGTGCTTCGGCGAGGCGCTCCACGTCTTCGCGCAACGTGTTCGCGTACGCGGTGAACTCCTGCCCGAGCGTCATGGGCACGGCATCCTGCATCTGCGTGCGTCCCATCTTGAGCATCGGGGCGAACTCCACGCCCTTGTCGCCAAACGCATCGGCGAGGCGCGCCAGTTCGGCGCGGAAGATGCCCAGACTCTGGTGCAGCGCGACGCGCACCGCCGTCGGATAGACGTCGTTGGTGGACTGGCTGAGGTTGACGTGACTGTTGGGCGAGACGTGTTCGTAGTCGCCGCGGCCTTTGTTCATCAATTCGAGCGCGCGATTGGCGATCACTTCGTTCGCGTTCATGTTGGTCGACGTACCGGCGCCGCCCTGAATGACGTCCACCAGAAAGTGTTCGTGGTGCCGTCCCGCGCGGATTTCGCGCGCCGCGCGCACGATGGCGTCGGCGACGTCGGGCTCGAGGAGACCGAGTTCGAGATTGGCCAGCGTCGCCGCCTCTTTCACGGCGGCGAGCGCTTCGATGAGGAGCGGGAATTCGCGCAGCGGGGTGCCGGTGATCGGGAAGTTTTCCAGCGCGCGCATGGTTTGCACGCCGTACAGCGCCTCGTAGGGTACGTCGCGTTCGCCGAGCAGGTCCTTCTCCTGACGGGTGCGATGTCCGCCGAAGCCGAGGGTGCGTCCGCGACCGACGAGGGTCGCGTCGGCACGGCGCAGCCGGTCGGAGATGGTGCGCGCGGCGCGGGCGACGAGGGCGGCGTAGAGCTGCGGCGATTCGCGGGTCACGTCGTCGAGTTGCAGGCGCGACATGAGCATCGCGAGGCCGGGCATGATGACGCGTGCCGTGGTGCCGTGTTGCGTGTCGTCGAGCAGCAGTCCCTCGCCGACGGCATCGCCGGCGCCCAGTGTCACGAGGCGCACGCTGCGTCCCTCGGAGGACTTTTCGATGGCGACGGAGCCGCTGACGAGGATCGCGAAGCGGGAGCGTTCGTCGCCTTCGTGAAAGATCGTGTCGTCGATGGTCAACTCGTGCGGGGTGACGTGTCGCGCGAGCTTCCAGAGGTGCGAGTCGTTGAAGCCTTCAAGGAACGCCGTGGCGCGCAGCGCGTCGGCGATTTCGGCGGGAGTGGTCATGGGGGTGATCGGAAGGGGGGACCCGGCAGTGTCGCAATCGGGTGGGCGGACAAGGTGGGGGGATGGACGGTGCTCTCGCTACGGGGGCGTCGTGGTGATACCGTGTCCGCGCGGTTCGGCGGCGGGTCGTTGAAGGGACGGAGGCTACCCGTGCGCCGATAACCAGCGGTCGGACAGACGATTCCGCCGCCGTCCCGTTCCGCGCGGTGTTGCCGACGTTTCCACCGGAGTGTGTGCATGTCAGTCTCGCGTCGTGCTTTTCTCGAACGTTCGGCCACCCTGGCGGCGGCGGGCTTTCTGCCGCGCGTTGATACCCCGCATCCGGTGGAAGGCACTGCGGCCTCGGTCGGGCCGTCCGCCGGTGCGCGGGCGCGGCCGGTCGTGATCGCGTCGGCGAACGGGATTCGCGGCGTGAAGGTGGCGTACGACCAGATCGTGGGCGGGGCGGATCCCCTCGACGCAGCGATCGCCGGTGTGAACATCCAGGAGCTCGACCCCAACGATCAGAGCGTTGGATTGGGCGGGCTGCCGAATGAGGAGGGGGTGGTGCAACTCGACGCGTCCTGCATGCATGGCCCGACGCGCCGTGCGGGGTCGGTGAGTTGCATCGAGGATATCGCGACGCCGAGTCTGGTGGCGAAGGCGGTGATGGACTACACCGACCACGTGATGCTGGCGGGTCCCGGGGCGAAGCGATTTGCGCTGGCGATGGGGTTCACGGCGCAGAACCTGCTGACGGAGAAGACGCGACAGGACTGGATGCGGTGGAAGTCGCGGTTGAACCGGGGCGATGCGTGGCTCGATCACGATGACGATATCAAGATCAAGTTCACGACGGGCACGATCAACATGAACGCCGTGACGGCGTCCGGTGATCTCGCCTCGGTGACCACGACGAGTGGCATGGCGTGGAAGATTCCGGGGCGCATTGGCGACAGCCCGATCATCGGGGCGGGTCAATACTGCGACAACACCGTGGGCGCGGCCGGGAGCACGGGGCGTGGCGAGGCGAACATCAAAGTGTGCGGCGCCTTTCTCGCGGTCGAGTTCATGCGGCAGGGGATGGCGCCGGAGCAGGCGTTGCTCAAAGTGGTCGAGCGGGTGATCGCCATGACGGAGGATCGCTTGCTTGGCGCGAACGGGCGGCCGACCTTCGATCTCGATTTTTACGCGGTGACGAAGGATGGTCGCCACGCCGGAGTCTCCTGCTACGAAGGGAGCCGCTTTGCGGTGTGCGACGAGAAGGGAGCGCGAACGGAGCCGAGCGCGTACCTGTTCAAGGCGTCGGAGCGGCCGCGGGCTCGATAGTCGTTCGCGGTAGTCGTTCGCGGCGTGTCCGTGAACTGCCGATCGCGGCCGGCGCGTACGCACTGCCCCTGCCGGACCCGCTAACTTTCACCCATGACGCACGCCGACCCGACCATCCCCGCCCCGTACGAGCCGTCCACCGTCGAGCCCCGCTGGCAGCAGCGCTGGGCAGAACGCGGCACCAACGCCGTCGATCTCGACCACACGACCCGCCCGTTCTACTCGCTCATGATGTTCCCCTACCCGTCAGCCGAAGGGCTGCACGTCGGGAATCTCTTCGCTTTCACCGGCAGCGATATCTCGGCCCGCTTCCACCGCCTGCAGGGCCATCAGGTCTTCCAGCCGCTCGGCTACGACGCGTTCGGCATCCACTCGGAGAACTACGCGCTCAAGATGGGCGCGCACCCGATGGAGATGACGCCGCGCAATGTCTCGAACTTCCAGCGACAACTCGAACGCGCCGGACTCATGATCGATTGGCGCTACAAGGTCGATACCAGCCGCGCCGACTACTACAAGTGGACGCAGTGGGTCTTCCTGCAACTCTACAAGCAGGGGCTCGCGTACAAAAAAGCCGGCGCCGTCAACTGGTGCCCGACCGACAAGACCGTACTCGCCAACGAACAGGTCGAGAACGGCCTGTGTGAACGGTGCGGTACGCCCGTCGAACAGCGCTTTCTCGAGCAGTGGTTCTTTCGCATCAGCCAGTACGCGGAACGGTTGCTGCACAATCTCGACACGCTCGACTGGTCGGACATCACCAAGCATGCGCAGCGCAACTGGCTCGGACGCTCCGAAGGCGCGGAACTCTCCTTCGCGATCGACGAACACAGCGATTATGTGCGCGTCTTCACCACGCGCGCCGACACGATCTACGGCGCCACCTATCTGGTGCTGGCCCCCGAGCATCCGCTTGTAGGCACGGTCACCACGGCCGCACAGGCGGACGCCGTGCGCGCCTATCAGGACGCGACGAAAAGGCAGGACCTGATCACACGCAAGTCGGTCAAGGACAAAACCGGCGTGTTCACTGGCGCGCACGCGATCAATCCGGCCACCGGCGCGCCCATCCCCATCTGGATCGCCGACTACGTGCTCATGGAGTACGGCACCGGCGCGATCATGGCCGTGCCGGGACACGATGAACGCGACTTCGAGTTCGCGCAGGCATTCACCCTGCCGATCGTGCGCGTCGTCGCCGGACCGGACGATCGGGCCGACACACCACTCGGCGATACGGCGTTCACCGACGACACCGGCGGACGGCTCGTGAATTCGGCGCAATTCGACGGACTGCCGGTGAATGAGGCGAAGGCCAGCGTCACTGCATGGCTCGCCGACGGCGGACACGGCACCGCGGTGGTCAACTACCGCCTGCACGATTGGTGCATCTCACGCCAGCGTTACTGGGGACCCCCAATCCCGATCATCTACTGCGACGCGTGCGGCACCGTGCCGGTCCCCGATTCGCAGCTCCCGGTCGAGCTGCCGTTCCTCGCCGACTTCAAGCCGGACGACTCGGGCGTATCACCGCTCGCGCGCGATGCGGCGTGGTATCATGTGCCATGCCCCGCCTGCGGTGCAGCGGCGCGCCGAGAGACCGACGTGTCCGACACGTTCCTTGACAGCTCCTGGTATTTCCTGCGCTACCCGAGCGCGACGCGCGACGATGTCCCCTTCGATGCGGCACGCACCAGGGCGTGGCTGCCGGTCGACTCGTACATCGGCGGCAACGAGCACGCCGTGCTGCATCTGCTCTATTCGCGATTCGTGACGATGGTGCTGCACGACGCGGGACATCTCGACTTCGAAGAGCCGTTCACGAAGTTCCGCGCGCACGGCATGATCATCCGCGAAGGCGCGAAGATGTCGAAGTCGAAGGGCAACGTCATCAATCCCGACGTGTACATGGAAGAGTGGGGCGCCGATGCGTTCCGCATGTACCTCATGTTCCTCGGACCCTACGAGGAAGGCGGCGACTTCCGCGATGCGGGCATCAGCGGCGTGCGTCGCTTCCTCGACCGGTTGTGGAGTTCGGTGCGCGATTGCAGCAGCGACGGTGTCGCCGATGCGGAGGTCCTCCGCAAGTTGCATCGCACGATCAAGAAAGTCGGTGACGACACCGCGCGGTTGAGCTACAACACGGCCATTGCCGCGATGATGGAGTATCTGAACGCGGTGCGTCGTGGCGAACGGAACGTACACCGCGACGAAGTGTTGCCGCTCGTGCAACTGGCCGCCGCGTATGCGCCGCATCTCGCGGAGGAGTGCTGGAACACGCTCGGTCATGACGCGAGCGTGTTCGATGCCGGGTGGCCGATGTTCGATCCGTCCATGCTCCTGGACGACACCGTGGAACTGGTGGTGCAGGTCAACGGCAAAGTGCGCGGCAAGCTCAACGTCGCCGCGGACATCACGCAGGATGCCGCCGTTACAGCCGCGCTGGCAGATGCCAACATCGCCAAGTTCTGCGTCGGTGAAATCAGGAAGGTGATCTTCGTGCCCAAACGACTCCTCAACATCGTCGTGGGTTGACGTCGGGACGTGGCGCATCGCTGCAGCGGTCGCTCGGCACGCTGAGCCTCGCCGCCGTGATGTTCTTCAACACATCCGGCGGCGCGTTCTCGATGGAAGGATTGGTGGCGTCGGTCGGCCCCGGCGTCGCGCTGTTGCTGCTCGTTCTCGTGCCATTGTTCTGGAGCGTTCCGGAAACCCTGCTCATCGGCGAGCTGGCCAGCATGCTGCCGCAGGAAGGCGGCTACTACCGCTGGGTGCGGCGCGCCTTCGGCCCGTTCTGGGCGTTTCAGAACGGCTGGTTCACGTGGTGCTACTCGCTCGTGGACATGGCCATCTATCCGGTGCTGTTCAACCAGTACCTGGCGTTCTTCTTCCCTGCGCTGTCGCAGTCCACGCAATGGTTGCTGTCGCTGGCCATGATCTGGATTGCGACGGCGATCAACTTGCGCGGCGCGGCACGTGTCGGGCAGGTGTCGGTCGTCGCGGCTTGCGTCATTCTCGCCACCTTTCTCGCCATCACGCTCGCGGCGGTGCCGAACATCACGCATGTCCCATGGCAGACACTGGGCGCGACGGCGTCCACCACGTCGAGCGCGCTCGCACTGGGCGCCTCGCAATCCGATGCGCTTGGCGTGGGGCTTTCGATCGTGCTCTGGAACTACCTCGGGTGGGACAACGCCAGCACAGTGGGTGGTGAGATCAAGGACGCATCGCATACCTATCCCAAGGCGCTGGCGATCGCGCTCGCCGTCGTGACTGCGGGCTATCTGCTTCCCGTGTCCGCAACTCTTGCCGCCAGCGACTGGCGCACATGGCGGGATGGCGGATGGCCGGACATCGCACTCGCCACCGGCGGTGCATTCGGGCCTGCGCTCGCCGTCGCGGTTGGCGTTGCCGGTATTGTCAGCGCGCTCGCACTGTTCAATGCCCTGCTGCTCGCCTACTCGCGAATTCCGCTGGCCATGGCGGAAGACGGATTGCTCCCCAAAGCCCTGTCGCAACTCGACGCGCGTGGCAATCCGGCGCGCGCGGTGCTCATCTCCGCCCTGTGCTACTCGGTGTTTGCGCTGCTTCCCTTCGCGCAACTGGTCGTCGCCGATGTGCTGCTCTACTCGATGGCCATGGCCCTCGAGTTCGGCGCACTGGTCCAGTTGCGACGCAGCGAGCCCTCCCTGCGCGGCGCGTTCCGTCTGCCGGTCGGCGTGGCCGGCGTCGCCACGCTCGCCGCCATCCCGATGCTCATTCTTGGCATCACGGTCTGGTTGTCCATTCGTGGCGGTGAACTCGGCGCCACGGCCGTTGTCGCCGCGCTCGGCGCTGCGGCGATGGGACCGTTCCTGTACCGCCTGACTCCGTTCGCGCGCTCGGCTTCGAGGACCGCCCGTTGAGTCGGTTGCTGGAAACCTTCGCACGACGTGGCGTGTCGCATGATCGTCACCTCCTGCCCGGGACCGAACTATGCGAACGACGCTCTGCACCACCTTTCTGATCGCCGCGACCGTCACGCTGCCCACGCTGCGCGCACTCGATGCGCAATCGCGACCGTCCGAGCCGCCGCGCCCTCGCGAGCCGGGCGAGGTGCGCATCGAACGTCTGCCCGGCGGTATGGCCGTTTTCATGGGCGGCGGCAACCGCGCAGTGCTCGGCGTGACACTCGCGTCGGACGACGCCAGCAGCGCCGACGGCGTGAGGATCGATGACGTTCGCACGGACGGACCCGCCGCCAAGGCTGGGCTGAAGGCGGGCGACGTGATCACGGAGATCAACGGCGTCAGCCTGCGATTGAGCGCCGTCGACGCCGCTGATCCGGCGTTGGCCGGCACCGCGCACCGTCGGCTGCAGCGGACGCTCGCGAAGGCCAAGCCGGGCGATGACGTCACGCTGCGCGTCGCCAGCGGCGGTTCCACCCGATCGGCGACCGTAAGGTCCGTTTCAGCGGCCGAGTTGGAGGGCGTGCGCGAACGTCGCATGGGACAGGACGGCTGGGCGACCGGCGGCGATCGTCCGGCAATCGGCCTCACCCTCGGCGCCAGCGGCAGTGTCCGGGACACGTTGGGCCTGTTCATCTCCTCGGTTGTGGCAAAGGGGCCCGCGGAACTGGCCGGGATCGTGGAGGGGGAACGCGTGGCGGCGGTCAACGGTGTGGACGTGCGCGTTCCGCGAGAGGACGCCGACGACTGGGGATGGGCCGAGGCGCGTGTGAACCGTTTCATCCGCGAGGTGCAGAAGGGCGAGGCCGGCGCAACGGTCACGCTACGCGTCTACGGTGGCGGGCGTTATCGCGAAGTCGCCGTCAAGTCGGTCAGGCAGTCCGACCTGCCGTCGTCCGGGTTCAACATCCGGATCGGCGATGGACTGGACCAAATGCGGATGCTCGCGCCCATGCCACAGTCGTTCCAGTTCGAGGGAGGAAACGGGCGAATCCGTATCTTTGGCGATGGAGACGGCGGCTCGATTTTAATCGAGCGCGAGGCGATCGAGCGAGCGATGGACGGGATCCGTCGCGGGCTGCAGGAGATGGGGCGCGAGCTCCGCGTCCGCATCCGAGACGGCAATGGGGGGGTGATGTTCACGTCGCCCCGCCCGCCGGCAAGCATCCGGCGTACCATCACGGTTCTGTAAGCGAACTCTGCCCCGCTGTACCCCGGGGGCTTGGCGGGCAACGGAATGTTGCAAGAGGGCGTTATCTTCTGAGACAGAACGCCTTCAGTCCAACAGGCGCGCCTGACTGCGCCTTTTACGGGCGCAGGTCAACACGTGCCCTTCCGTACAGACGTTCTCCCAGCGAATGCATCTTCTTGATATTGGGCCTCGCTTTTCGCGCCGCCCCACTCCGTTATCGCTGACGCGCATTGCTGCGGCGTCTCTGCTTCTGGTTCAGGTCGGCTGCAAGGAGAAACCGAGACCACCGCGGCCTTCGCCTGTTGTCGCCATCGACACCGTCGTGAGCGGTCCGCTGCCGTATGTGGTGACGGCCAACGGCGAAGTCGAGCCCAATCGCACGGTCGCGGTGCAGGCGCAGGTTTCCGGCATGCTCACCAGCGTGGCCATCAAGGAAGGCGACGAGGTCTCTCGGGGGCAGTTGCTGTTCCAGATCGACCCGCGCCCGTTCCGCGCGGAAGTCGATCGGGTACAGGCCACACTGGCGCGCGATCAGGCCACGCTCGTCCGGGCCCGCTCCGACTCGACGCGTTTCGCCGCGCTGGCCAAGGACGGCTATGTCACGCGTCAGCAGCTCGACCAAACGTTTGCCGAAGCCTCATCGCTGGTCGCGACCGTGGCCGCCGGGACGGCTTCCTTGGAAGCGGCCCGCATCGCCCTCGAAAACACCACCGTGCGTGCGCCGATTTCCGGACGCACGGGGCAGCTCGCGATTCAGGCCGGCAATATTGTGCGCGCCCAGACCGATGTCCCGCTGGTGACGATCAACGAGCTGCGGCCGGTGCTCGTGCGCTTCAGCGTGCAGGAGCGCGATTTCGAGGAAATGCGCCGGCGCGCGGGCCTCGATAAAGCGCTGCCCGTGCGCGTGACGCCGAGCGGCGGGGACACGGCGCGAACGGTGTCGGGCGTGCTGACGTTCGTGGACAATCTCGTGGATCGGGCGACCGGCTCCGTGCTGCTCAAGGCGCGCGTGGCCAACGAGGACCGCGCGCTGTGGCCGGGACAGTTCGTATCGGTCGGACTGGAGTTGAGCGTGGACAGCCAGGCGATCACGGTGCCTTCGGTCGCCGTGGTGACGACGGCGTCCGGGTCGTACGTATACGTGATCGGCGAAGCGTCCAAAGCGCGGCGTGTGCTGGTGAAAGTCGGCCGGCAGGTTGGCCAGTTGAGCAAGATCGACAGCGGCTTGGTGGGCGGCGAGCAGCTCATCGTGGATGGTCAGACGCGCCTCACGGACGGCGCCAAGGTGGAGATCCGCGGGCTCGCACCGGCTGGCGGTGGGCGCGGAGATTCCGCAGTCGGGACACGGGTTGGACGGTCGTCCGGGAAGGGTGCGTCAACCGCGCGCCAGCAAGGAGGCGGCACGCGATGAATCTGAGCGCGATCTGGATCAAGCGGCCGGTCATGACCACGTTGGTCATGCTCGGCATTCTCGTCTTCGGCGTGCTCGCGTATCGCGAGTTGCCGGTGAGCGACCTGCCGACAATAGACTACCCGACGATCACCGTGTCGGCGAGTCTGCCCGGCGCGAGTCCGGAGGTCATGGCGACCTCGGTGGCGACGCCACTCGAGCAGGCCTTCACGACCGTTTCGGGCATCGACAACATCACGTCGTCGAGTTCGCAGGGCAGCACCAACGTCACGCTGCAGTTCAACCTGGACCGTGACATCGACAAGGCGGCGGCCGACGTGCAATCGGCCATCTCGAAAACGCTGCGCCAGTTGCCGCAGGGCATCAATCCGCCGTCGTACAACAAGGCGAACGGCGCCGATTCGCCGATCATGATGTACAGCCTCAACTCCGACCAGCTCTCCCGCGTCGAGTTGAACGAGTACGCCGAAACGTTCATCGCGCAGCGGATTTCCACCGTGACCGGCGTGGCGCAGGTGCAGGTGTACGGCTCGGCCAAGTACGCGGTGCGTGTGCAACTTGACCCGAACGCGATGAAGGCGCGCGGCATCGGCATCGATGAGGTCCAGGCGGCGATCAATCAGGGCAACTCGAACACGCCGGCCGGCATCCTGATGGGACCCAACCAGTCCTTCACGCTGCAGGCGTCCGGACAGCTCAGGAACGCCACGGAATTCCGCGCACTGGTCGTGGCCTATCGCAACGGCGCGCCGGTCCGACTCGGCGATCTGGGCAACGTCATCGACGGGTTGCAGAACACGCGGGGCATGAGCGAGTTGAACGGCCGCTCCAACATTGCGCTGGCGATCATCCGGCAGCCCGGTGTGAACACGGTCAAGGTGTCGGAAGGCGTGGACGCGGTGATGCAGGAGCTCAAGCCGCAGCTGCCGCCGAGCGTGGAGGTGGAGACGATCTTCGACCGCGCGGTGTCCATCAAGCATTCCGTGGACGACGTGAAGTTCACCCTGCTCCTGACGCTGTTCCTCGTCATCATGGTGATCTTCCTCTTCCTGCGGAACGTGCGCGCGACGATCATCCCGTCGCTGGCGTTGCCGTTCTCGCTGATCGGCACGTGCACGATCATGTGGATGCTGGACTACAGCCTCGACAACCTGTCGCTGATGGCACTTACGCTGGCCGTCGGGTTCGTGGTTGATGACGCGATCGTGATGCTCGAGAACATCGTGCGTCACATCGAGAAGGGAAAGACGCCGATGCAGGCGGCGCTCGATGGATCGAAGGAGATCAGCTTCACCATCCTTTCGATGACGCTGTCGCTGGTCGCGGTGTTCATTCCGCTGCTGTTCATGCCGGGACTGGTCGGTCGCCTCTTTCGCGAATTCGCGGTCACGATCGGCGTGGCGATCCTTGTGTCGGGCTTCGTCTCGCTCACGCTCACGCCGATGCTCTGCGCGCGATTCCTGCGCGCAGAAGACGCCCATACCGACGTGAACGGCAAGTGGCGATCGGTCGAACGGTTGTATCAGAAGACCGAAAGCGGCTACGTGCGGACGCTCGGCTGGGTCATGAACCATCGCGGTCTGACGCTCGCGTTCAGTGCGCTGATGCTGGCGCTGACGGTTGGCCTGTTCATCTACATCCCCAAGGGCTTCCTGCCGTCCGAAGACACGGGCCGCCTGTCCGGCTCCGTCGAGGCGCCGGAGGGCGTGGGCTTCGATGCGCTGGCCGCGAAGGTGCGGGAAGTCGCGCTGATCGTGGAGAAGGACCCGAACGTGAAGTTCGTGCTGGGCTCGGTGGGTGGCGGCGGTGGTGGCGGCAGCAACAGTGGCCGTCTGCAGATGACACTCGTGGATGCCGGCAATCGCCCGCATGTCGACGAGATCATGCGCCAGCTCACGCGCAAGACATCCAAGGTGCCAGGCGTGCAGGTATTCTTCCGCAACCAGCCGCCCATCAACATCGGCGGGCGACGCGGCAACAGTGCGTATCAGATCTCGTTGCAGGCTGCGGATATCGCGCTGTTGTACACGTCAGCGCGGCAGCTCGAGGCGCGCATGCGGGAGTTGCCCGAGCTGGAGAACATCTCCAGCGACTTGCAGGTCGGTAATCCGCAGGTGGGCATCGAGATCGATCGCGAACGTGCCTCGGCGCTGGGCGTGACCGCGGCACAGATCGAGCAGGCGCTCTACAACGCCTACGGTTCGCGGCAGGTCTCCACGATTTACACGCAGACCAACCAGTACTGGGTGGTGCTCGAGCTCAAGCCTGAATTTCAGACGGATCCGGCGGCGCTCAGCCAGCTGTTCATCCGGTCGAATACCGGGAGCCTGATCGAACTGGGCTCAGTGGCCCGGTTCACCAAGGGCGTGGGGCCGCAGTCCATCCAGCACAACGGCCAGCTTCCGTCGGTGTCGATCTCGTTCAACACGCGTCCGACGGTTGCGCTGGGTACGGCCGTGGAAGCGGTGCAGCGTGAGGCGCGCGCCGTGCTGCCCTCGGACGTGAGCACCGCGCTCTCCGGCGACACGCAGGCGTTCGCGCAGGCGCAGAGCGGCCTGCTGGCGCTGCTCTTCGTCGCCATCTTCGTCATCTACATGGTGCTCGGCATTCTGTACGAGAGCTTCATCCACCCGATCACGATTCTCTCCGGCCTGCCGTTCGCCGCGGTGGGCGCGCTCATCACACTGCTGATCTTCGGCAAGGATCTGAGCGTGTACGCGTACGTCGGCATCATCATGCTGATCGGACTCGTGAAGAAGAACGCGATCATGATGATCGACTTTGCAATTGAAGCCGAACGCGATCACAACATGTCGCCCGCCGAGGCGATCATGGAGGCGGCGCGCGTGCGCTTCCGTCCGATCACGATGACGACGATGGCCGCGCTGATGGGCACGTTGCCGATCGCGATCGGCTACGGGGCGGGCGCCGAGTCGCGGCAACCGCTCGGTCTTGCCGTGGTGGGTGGGTTGGCGTTCTCGCAATTGATCACGCTCTACGTCACGCCCGTGGTCTACACCTATCTCGACGAGCTCAAGTCGCGGCACGCGCGGCGCAAGGCACGGCGACGTACGGCGCAGCAGGGGATCGACGCCGTGCCGGCACTGGGCGACTGACGAGCGCCGCAAGGCGCCGTTTTCGGGCGTCTTCGGTAGTCAGAATTCGATCTGGGTACCGAGCTCCACGACACGATTGGGCGGGATGCCGAAGAACTCCGTTGCCGATCGCGCGTTTCTCGCCATGATGGCGAACACGACCTTGCGCCAACGGGAGATCGTGAACGTGTCCTCGGCGCGTCCTTTCGAGGGGATGAGCCGCTCGCGGCCGAGGAAATAGCTCGTCTCCATCGGACGGCAGCGAATGCCCATCTGGTCCACGACTTCGAGTACCTGCGGCACGTTCGGCGATTGCATGAAGCCGTACGTGGCCACGACGCGCCAGAAGCCCTGACCCAGCGGCATCACGCGCACCCGATCGCTGGTGCTCGTATCCGGCGAGTCCGACGTCTTGACCGACACCAGCAGCACGCGCTCGTGCAGCACCTTGTTGTGCTTGAGATGATGCAGCAGCACAGGTGGTACGCCGTCGTCATTGCCCGTCATGAACACAGCCGTGCCGGCCACGCGATGCACGGACGATTTTTCGACGCCGTCGAGAAAGAGCGTGAGCGGCATCGAGCCTTCACGCAGCCGCTCATGCAGCAGCAGCCGCCCGCGCTTCCAGGTGAGCATGAGCATAAACAGCACCACGCCCAGCGCCATCGGCACCCAACCGCCGTGCATCAGCTTGATCACGTTCGCGCTGAAGAACGCGATGTCGAGGACGAGCAGAAACGCCGTGAGTGCAAGTGCCTGCCATGCCTCCCAGCGAAAGCGCAATCGCGCCACGAAGTAGAACAGGATTGTGGTGATAAGCATCGTGCCGGTGACGGCGATGCCGTACGCCGCGCCGAGCGCCGACGTGTTCTTGAAACCTACGACGATGAGGAGACAGCCGACCGCGATGAACCAGTTCACCTCGGGGATGTAGATCTGTCCTTCTTCCGTCTGCGACGTGTGTCGGATCTCGAGCCGCGGGATGTAGCCGAGCTGAATACCCTGCCGCGTGACCGAGAACGCGCCCGTGATCATCGCTTGTGAGGCCACGACGGCCGCCGCCGTCGCGAGAATCAGCAAGGGAATGAGAAATGCCTTGGGCGCCAGCAGGAAGAACGGGTTCGCCGCGGCCGCGGGGTCGCGCACCAACAGCGCCCCCTGTCCGAAGTAGTTCAGGAGCAGCGCGGGAAACACGAGGAGCAACCACGCAAGTCGGATAGGACGCACCCCGAAGTGCCCCATGTCTGCGTACAGCGCTTCACCGCCGGTAATGACCAGCACGACCGACCCGAGCACGAGGAACGCCAACGTATGATTGGCCGCCACGAAGCGCACAGCATGCATCGGGTTGACGGCGCCGAGGATCCACGGTGAATGGACCACTTCCAGCAGGCCAAGCAACCCGATCGTGAAGAACCACGCGAGCATCACCGGCCCGAACGCCTTGCCGACCTTGTCGGTGCCGTACGGCTGAATGAAGAACAGCGACGCGAGGATGACGAGTGTGATCGGCACGATGTACCGCGCCACGTCCGGCAATGCGATGTTCAACCCTTCCATCGCGCCAAGGACCGACATGGCAGGCGTGATGATACCATCGCCGTAGAGCAGGGCCGTGCCGAAGAGCGCGAGCGCGACGATCAAGCGTCCGCGCGTCTTCGATGTTGCCGATTGTTGTTTCGGGAAGATCAGGGCAAGCAGCGCGAAGGTGCCGCCTTCACCGTGATTGTCCGCCCGCAGGATGAAGCTGATGTACTTGACGCTGATGACGAGCGTGAGCGCCCACACGATCAGGGACAGAACGCCGAAAACATTCTCTCGCGTCGGCTGCAGGCCGTACAGGTGGCCAAAGCACTCCTTGACGGCATAGAGCGGGCTCGTGCCGATGTCGCCATACACCACGCCGAGCGCGGTAAGCGTCAGCACGGCGAGCCGCTTGCCGGTGGGATGTTCGTCGCGATGGTGCTGCGCCCGAGCCGGCGCCGTGACGGGAAACATCCCGGTCGTGGGGCGAAGCTCGGTCCCTGGCGACGCCGCACTGGCGTCGACGCCTCCCGGCTGGGCGACAGCGGGACCGGTCGGGTGCCTCAGCGTCTCCGTGGAGGGAGAGGACGCCGGAGGGCCGCCCGCGGTCGACGCATCGGAGGTGCCTCCGACCGGTGTGGCCGGAGGCATCGGAGTGGAATCGGTTGACATGGTCTGTTGCTGACGGCGAAATGTATCAGCCTGCTCACCCGGGAGACAAAGCCCGGGATACGCAATTGGCCCCGTTGTGCACAGTGCATCAACGGGGCCAATTGCGGGTGTGTAGCGGCGATGCCGCGTCGGCCTACTCGTAGCGGAGCGCGGTGATCGGGTCGAGCCCGGCGGCCCGTCGGGCTGGCCAGACACCAAAAACCACGCCAACGACTGCGGAGAAGACGAAGGCCAGCATGACCGACTGCGACGAGATCTCGGTCGTGAAGTTGGCGAACGCGCTGAGCGCCATGGCCCCGCCAGTCCCGAGCGCGACGCCGATCGCGCCACCGAGCAGGCAGAGCACGATCGCCTCGATGAGGAACTGGAAGAGGATGTTGTTGCTGGTCGCCCCCAACGCCTTGCGCACACCAATCTCGCGCGTGCGTTCGGTGACGGAGACGAGCATGATGTTCATGATGCCGATGCCGCCGACAATCAGCGAGACGGAGGCAATGCCGGCCAGCAGCGAGCCGAAGACGGCGCTCGTTTCGGCCGCGGTGGTCAGGAAGTCGGCCTGATTGCGGATCTGGAAGTCGTCGTCGCGTTCGCGCGGAATCTTATGCTCACGACGGATGATCTTCTGCACCTCGGCCATCGCTTCGGGGATCTTCTCCTCCGAGGCGGCGAGCACGGAGATCGAACGCACACGATCGGTGCCGATGACGCGGAAACGCGCCGTGTTCAACGGGACCAGCACCTGATCGTCTGGGTTCTGGAACGGGTTGGTCTGCCCCTTCGACTTGAGCACGCCGATGACGGTGAATTGAATACCCCGAATGCGTACCGCTTCGCCAATGACTGCTTCCGGGTTTTCGATGCCGAGGTTGGTGAGCACCTGCGGCCCGAGCACGGCGAGCCGCTGCTTCCCCACGTCTTCCTGCGACGTGAACATGCGGCCGGCCATCAACTCGTATTTGCGGACGTCGAGGTAGTTCGCCGTCGTGCCAACGATCTGCGTGCTGGTGTTCTTCGAATTGAACTGCAGCTGCAACTGCCGCGACATTTCCGGCTGCACGGCGGTGACCAGCACGGCCTGGTCCTCGAGCGCCTGAGCATCGGCCATGGTCAGTCTGGCCCGATCCGACTCTGATGCCACACCGCGCGCCTGCACCTGCCCGGGGGAGACGGTGAGCAGTGTCGTGCCGAGCGAGGTGATGCGCGCCTTGATCGCGCGCTGTGCGCCGCGTCCGATGCCATCCATGGCGATGACCGCACCGACACCGATGACGATGCCGAGCATCGTCAGCAGCGAGCGCAGCTTATTGGCGCGCAGCGCCGTCAGCGCAACACGGAAGACCTCGGCGTATAGCATCAGCGGCCACCGTTCGGACGCCCACCACCACCACCACCGGGCGCCCCGCCGCCACGGGCGGGCGTGGCGCCCGGTGCACCGGGAACCGCGGTCATGCTGCGGAAACGATCGTTGGCCTGATCACGCTTGGCCTGCAGCGCGGCAACATTCAGCGTGGCGACCATGTCGCCTTCCTTGAGACCGCTGAGCACTTCCGAGTAGTCGTAGTTGGACGCCCCCAGACGGACGAGACGTGGCTCGTATTTGCCCGCGGAGACTTCAACGAACACCAGTCCGCTGCGCGCACGAGTGGCGGCGCGGCCACCGTTGTTTCGCCCGCCGTTGCTCGCGCCGACATCGGCACCGCGTGCTGCCCCCGTCGCGGCGGCGCCGCTGCCGGTGGCCAGGCCGCGCGGGCCCCGGCCGGCGGGTGTCGCAGTCGCGCCAGCGTCAGGCATCGGCACTGCCTGCGTTGCCGGTGTGTCGCCACTGGGACGTCCGACGCCGCCATTGCTTCCGCCACTGCGACCGCCACTGCGACCGCCACTGCGATCGGCGCCCATGCTGGCCTGCGCCTGCTGCACGTACGCGACCACGGAATCGGGATTCAATCCGACAAAGCCCGCCGCCGTTGCCGCTTCCCGCAGCGTGCGCACGGCATCGTTAGAAACCGCCACCACGTTCTCCCGCCGCTCGATCAACAGCGAGACCTCGCCGTTCATCCCGGGTTTGAGAAACCCCTCGTTGTTCTCGAGCGAAATGATGACCGGAAACATCGTCACACTCTGCACGACGACGGCCTGCGGTTCGATCTTCTCGACGACGCCCTGAAACGGGCGGTCGGGGTACGCATCGACCGTCACGCGGGCCGGCTGGCCGCTCTTGACGTTACCGATATCAGTCTCGTTCACCATCGCGCGCATGCGCACCTTGCTCAGGTCCGCCATGGTCAGCAGTGTCGTGCCACCGCCGAAGGCGCCGGTGGCCGAGGTAATGACCTGGCCGAGCGCGACCGGCTTGGAGATGATCGTGCCGGCGACCGGGGCCACCACGGTCGCATCCTCGAGGCGCTGCTTGGCAAGATCGAGGTTCGTGTTAGCGCGGACCATCTGCCCCTGCGCCTGCGTGAGCCCCAACTGCGCCGTCTCGAATTCCTGCGTGGTGATGATGCGCGACTTGTACAACTCGTCGGAGCGCTTTTTCTGCGCCGCCGCCACGTCGAGATTGGCCTGCGCCGACCGCTGATCGGCGAGCGACTGGTCGTACTGGTTCTGCACGTCGCGCGTATCCACCTGCACGAGCAACTCGCCGGCGCGCACCAACGAGCCCGTTTCGACCGGCATGCGCGTGATCAGCCCGGATGCCTTCGACTTCACTTCAATGACGTTGATCGGTTCGACGGCGCCGGTTGCCTGTGCGTCCACGACGATGGTGCGACGGTCCACCACCACCGTGCCGACAGGTACGACGGTCTGCTTTTTCGACGAGCATGCGGAGAGCAGCGCCGAGACGGCGACCAACGTCAGCGCGCCAGCGATTCCGGATTGGGTCCGGAGAGACCGGACGGCGACACTCGGGCGGGATGGCAACGCACGAAACGACCTCACAGCTCACGACCGAGCAGCGAGGAGAGCTGCGCGCGGGCGATGCGACCGTCGAGCCGCGCCTGGATGAGCGCCTGTCGCGCCTGATTCAGCTGCGTCTGCGAGGTGAGGAGATCGAGCAGTGTGGACGCCCCGAGCGCGTACCGTTGCTGCTGCACGCGCAGGTCTTCATCGGCCGCGGCGATGGCGGCGAGTTGCACCTGCACCCGCGCCTGCGCGTTTTGCAGCGAGCGCACGAACGAGGTGAGGTTCTGCCGCGCCGCCAGTCGCGCATCACGCAATTGCGCTTCCGCGTTCGTGAGCGCGACATCGGCCTGCACGGTCTGCGCTTCACGCGAGAAGCCGTTGAAGAGCTGATATGACATGTTGAAGTTGAACGTCTGCCGACTCGCGTTGTCACCGCCAACCAGCAGCAGGTTGCGTCCCGCGAATCCGCCGCTGTTCTGGCTGAACGCATAGTTGTACGACATGGTCATCGTTGGGAGATACGTCGAGCGCTGCGTGCGCTTGGCGGCGCGCGCCACGGCCACGTTCGACTCGGCCAGCCGCACCGCCGGACCGTCCACCGCGAAGGTCGCGAGCTCGTCTTCGGTCGGCAGCGTGACCTGCGTGTCGAGCGTGTCGTCGGGCGAGGCGGTGATCGTGGTCGTGGAGCCGGCCACACGCGTCAATGCGGCGTTGGCCACGCGCAAATCATTCTCCGCCGTGAGCACGGCCAGTTGCGCGTTGCCCACCTGGATCGCCGAACGGAGCGAGTCGGACTTGGTGGCGACACCGGCCGCCACGCGCGCCGACGAGGCCTTGAGCTGCTGCTCTGCCTGCTCGAGTTGCGCCTTGGCGGCAGCCGCCGATTCACGCGCGGCGAGGGCGGCGTAGAACTCCTGCTTCACCTGGAGCGAGGCATCGAACCGGGCGGCGACCGCCGACACGTCGGCCACATCGGCCGTGGCGCGGATGCGATTGACTTCCGACCAGCGGCGTCCACCGTCGAACAGCTCCACGTTCAGTCCGAGGCCATTGTTGTAGCTCCACGGATTGCCCGAGAGCGCCGTGAGCTGGCCGTTGAAGTTGTTGATCGTGGTGCCCTGCGTGCGACCGGTGCCGGCAGTCAGGTTGACGTTGGGCACGTACGAGCCGAGCGCCTGCCGGCGAGCTGCGGCGGCATTGCGGTCGAGTCCGCGCGCCTGCACGGCGGCGGGGGCGTTGCGCTGCGCCAGATCGATCGCTTCGCGCAACGTCACCAAGCGGGCGCCGTCGTCGGGCACCGGGGTCTGGGCGCCAAGCGGGGCGACCACGAGAGCCGCCCCGGCAAAGACCGCGCAAGTGGTAACGCGCGCGTGGCGGAAGAGACGTCGACTCATCGGCGGCCATCCTCGGACTTGCGCACGCTGTCGGCGATGCGGTTGCGCTCGATGATGCGCCGGAACGCCACCTGCTGCGCGGGATCGAACTCCCTCATGAGCAGCACGCGCGCGCTGTCGCGCGCGACACTGAACGTCGGACGAACGGAATCCATGATTTCCTTGAAGCGGGAGCCACGCCAGTCGAGAACGGAATCGACGGTGCGCCGTTGGGCGTCAGTGAGCTGGAGCTCGCGATCGAGACTGTCGCGCATGCTGCGCTCGATTTCCTGCCTGCGCTCCGGACGCGAGAGCGTGACCGCGCGATCGGCGACGAAGCCGACGGCGCCGCCGGTAAGGAACGCGCCGAGCAGGAACATCAGCGCGAGCGACTTGGAGCGGGGAGAAGTGGTCACGACGGGTACCGGCTACCAGCCGAGTGGATTGAGGTAGCGCTCGGGCGCGTCCTCAGGAAGGCGGCGACGCGAACCGGCGCTGAAGGTGACCGCGTCGCCAGCGAGCAGCGCCTCGACGGCCGCTTCGTACGCGGGCTCGTACGCCGGACCGTAGCTGTCACCGATCGCCGTCTGTGGCGCATGGTCGCCGGCGCGATCGCGGACCATGGCCGCCCCGGCCAGCAGCAGGGCAAACGTGGCCGCGATAAGGCCGGCCGTGCGCCATTCGGAGAAGACCGTCCACCACGCGAGCGGAGCGGACTCCTTGATCCGCGCCATCACGCGCTGTTCGAGCCCGGCCCAATAGGTGTCGCCCGGGGGGGCGGTATAGGCGGTGCGCAGCAGGTTCGTGAGCGCCGGATCTGCACCGTCGCTCCGTCCCTTGTCTGTCCGCTGGAAGTCCGTCATTCGATGCTCCGCAGGTTGCCCAGCAATCGCCGCAGGTGCGATCGGGCATGGTGCAGGTCAGATCGAGCGGTGCCCTCGGGAATTCCGAGAAGTGCGCCGATCTCCGCGTGTTTATATCCCTCGACGTCGTGCAGTACGATCACCGCCCGCTGCCGTTCGCCAAGGGTCTTCAGCGCACGCGTCAGTCGCGTGCGCAATTCGTCAGCCTCTGCCGGATCGCGATGCGGCGACGACAACGTCTCCGGCAACTCGTCCGCGTCACGTACCTTGCGCCGCCGCGCAATGTCCAGCGCGGCGTTGGCCACGATCCGGTGCAACCAGGCGCCAAACGCCTGCTCCGGACGGAACCGCTCCATGGCGCGGAAGGCGTGCAGAAATCCTTCCTGCACCGCGTCCTCCGCGTCGTCATGCGACAGGACGATCGACCGCGCGACGGCGTACGCCCGACGCTGGTGCCGCTGCACCAGTCCGGCAAATGCCGTGTTGTCGCCGCGCTGTGCTGCGAGCACAAGTGCGCGCTCTTCCAGCACATCCGCCGATGGAGATGGCAGCTCGCTCACCGGCACCAGGGGAATGACGTTCTCATCGTGCACGCCGTCTTCCCGATGCCCTACCGACCGCCCGACGTTCTCGCCGCCCCCGACCGCACCCGCGTCCGCGGTTGCGGGCCTCATGGCTGGTATGGGAAGGGCGAGAGAAGTCATTCGGTCTGGTGGGGTCATCAGAGATACGCGTCTCCTGCGAGAGGCGTTGAATCCATACGGGTCGGTCCGGCCAGCCCGAGCGTTCCGGCGATCTCCTGCATGGCCACCAGCACGATGCCGATGTGCTCGTCGAGCGGGACGCCCAACGCCTCCGCCCCCTGAATGATGTCATCGCGATTGACGCCCCTGGCGAACGCCTTGTCCCTCATCTTCTTCCGCACGCCGGCCACGTCCACGTCGGCCACGGCACGCGACGGCTTCACCAGCGCCGAGGCCGTGATCAGCCCGGTCAACTCGTCCACGGCAAACAACGCCTGCGCCATGCGCGTCGTCCTCGGCACGCCCGTATAGTGCGCGTGGCCAAGCACAGCCTCGCACACATCCTCAGGCCAGCCCAGCGACCGCAGGTGCCGAACGCCCTCGGCCGGATGTTCGACGTCGGCCGCCTGCGATTCGTTCGGAAACCGCTCGTAATCGAAGTCGTGGATCAGGCCGGTGACCGCCCAGCGCTGCACATCTTCGCCGAAACGCACGGCATAGGCGCGCATCGCCGCTTCGACAGAGAGCATGTGCTTGCGAAGGGAATCGCTCGCCGTCCAGGACTCGACGAGTGCGAGCGCTTCGGCGCGAGTGGGGAGGGTCACGGACGCGGAGGGGCAAAGTGAAACGGCAGGACGGGCTGGGAGCGCAAGGCGTAGTAAGGTACGCGCGGGCGGCACGTTTCGGGCCGCCCGCGCGTACCTGGCTAGTGGACGTCCACTGGTGCCCGTCCCGACGAGCGCCCCGTCCGCCAGATCAGCAATAGTGGCAAGGCCGCCACCAGCAGGATGCCGCTGATGAGGTACAATCGCGAGAAGGCCAGCACGCTCGCCTGCGCGGAAATCTGACGGTCGAGCGTCAGCAACGCCTGCTGGGCAGCCATGGCGGCATCCGACCCGCGCGCCATCATGCCACGTGTCAACGCGGCCAGTCGCTCTGTGGTGAGCGGATCGTACGCGCCGACATGTTCCGTCAGCACTGCTTTCTCGACTGTGCTCAGCCGCGACAGCAGCGTCGCCATGATGGCGATGCCCAGCGAGCCGCCCAGCTGCCGCATGAGGTTGAACATCCCCGTCCCCTGTCCGAGTGAACGCACGGGCAAGTCGGCGACAGTGGCGTTGGTCAGCGGCACGAAGATCAGCCCGAGGCCGACGCCACGCAGTATCAGCGGCCAGAAGAGCTCGTCCTGCCCTACATCCAGCGTGATGCGCGACAGCGACCACATGGAGAGCAGGAAGAGGACGGATCCCGCGACGACGAGCGGTCGCGCGTCGAGCCTGGAGGCCAGTCGTCCCATCGCCGCCATGGTGAACGCGGACGCCAGTGCGCCCGGCAGAATGACCTTGCCAGTCTGCCACGCGGTATAGCCATGCAACTGTTGCAGGAACACCGGCAGCACGAACACCGAGCCGTAGAGCGCCAAGCCGAGAAACGACGCGAACAGCACACCCGGCGCGAGTTGCCGCGACTTGAGAATGCGGAAATCGATGATCGGTTCCGGCGTGCGCAGTTCGTGCCACACGAGTAGCACGGTCGCCGAAAGGCTGGTCGCGGCCAGCGCGAGGACGAAACGCGATTCGAACCAGTCGAAGCGCTCCCCGCGCTCAAGCATCCACTGCAACGAGCCGACGGCCAGCGCCAGCAACACGATGCCCATCACGTCGATCGAGGTGGCGCGCACCTGATGTGCCGCGTTGCGCACGTACGTCCACACCATCCACGCCGCCGCAATGCCAAGCGGCACGTTGATGTAGAAGATCCAGGGCCACGCGTACGCATCCACGATGTAGCCGCCGAGCGTTGGACCCAATGTCGGACCCACCATCACGCCCATGCCAAAGATCGACTGCCCGATGCCGCGCTCCTCGGGCGGGAACGATTCGAAGATGGTCGTTTGCGCGGTGGAGAGCAGGGCGCCGCCGCCCAATCCCTGAATGACGCGCCACACCACCAGCCCCAGCAGCGACGACGCCGCGCCGCAGAAGAACGACGCCACGACAAACAGCACGATCGAGCCGAAGAGATAGCGCCGCCGGCCGAAGTACGCGGACAGCCAGCTCGACATCGGGATCACGATGACGTTGGCGATGATGTACGACGTGGAGACCCACGCGATCTCGTCGAGCGTGGCACCCAGCGTCCCCATCATGTGCGGGATGGCCACGTTCACGATCGACGTGTCCACCAGCTCGAGGACGGCGGCGAGCGTAACCGCGATCGCGATGAGATAGCGGTTCTTGTACGGATCGTCGGCCGCCGCTTCCTGCGCCCCGCGCACAGGGCGCCGCGCCGCCTGCGCGGGCGCGAGCACACGTGTCGCCACGGTTCGCCTACTTGACGATGACGTTGGCCACCACGGACATCCCCGGACGCAACGGACGATCAGGGCCCAAATCCTTCGTCACGCGAATGCGCACCGGCACGCGCTGCACGACCTTGGTGAAATTGCCCGTCGCGTTGTCCGGTGGCAGCAGCGCAAACCTGGCGCCCGTTGCCGATGCAATACTCTCGATCTCACCTTCGGCGGTTGCCGCATAGGCATCGACTTCGATCTCCACCTGCTGCCCCACACGGACGCGCGCGAGCTGGGTTTCCTTAAGGTTCGCCGTGACGAACACGCCGCTGTCCGATACGATGGAGAGCAGCGTCTGGCCGGGCTGCACGAGCTGGCCGACTTCGACAGTCTTGCGCGAGACGGTACCGGCCATTGGCGCGGTGATCGACGTGAACGAAAGCTGCAAGGCAGCGTTGGCGCGTGTTGCATGTGCCGCCTGTAACCGCGCCTGCGCCAGTCGCACACCGGCCTGCGCGTTTGAGATCCCCGACGCGGCAGCGCTCACCTGACGCTCCGTCGCGGTCAGCGTGGCCACCGCGGCATCGTACGCGGCCTGCGCGGCATCGAGCTGCGCCACGCTGATGATTTGTTTTGCGGAGAGCTCCCGGGCTCTCGCCAGATCGCCTTGCGTCTTCACCACGGTCGATCGGGCGGCGATCACCTGCGCGTTGCCGACATCGCGCTGACTCGACGCCGAGCGCACCATCGCATCGGCCTGTCCTTCGACACCGGGCCCACCGGCGGACGCACGGGCGGCGGCGAGTTCCGCGTCCGCCTGCGCGAGACGCACCTGATACTCGCGTTCGTCGATGCGCACGAGGACCGCGCTGTCGCCGACATGCACGTTCTCGCCCGCGTTCACGGCGGTGACGAAGCCGCCGACCTTCGCGACGATCGGGACGATGTGACCATCCACCTGCGCGTTGTCGGTGCTCTCGTGCGACTGTGCAAAGCTCCAGCGGTCGAAGCCCCACCACACGCCACCCGCGAGCAGCACGAGCGGGATCACGATGCGCAACGGATTGCGTGACGTGGACGCCATGCCGTCTGCAGCGCTCGACACGCTGGTGCTGGTGCTGGTGCTGGTGCTGGTGCTGGTTGCGCGATTTGCTGGAGCGGAATCGAGTGTTGGCGTGGTCATTGTCGTGGTGCCGGTGATCGAATGAAAGCGAATGAATGGGATGACGGCGCGTTGTGTTGTCGGTTCGACGGACTACGGGAGCTGCTGCACCGCGCCGGTGGCGCGGGCGAAGGAAACGCGCGCACCCTGGAACGCGGCGAGTGCATCGATGCGCAGCGTGCGCGCCTGATTGAGCGAGAGCAGGGCGGTGATCACGTCCCCGTTGCCGGCGACACCGGCGCGAAACCGTTCCTGCGCTTGTCCCACTTCCTGTTCGGCGAAAGCCAATCGTTCGCGCGCGGCATCGACCGCTTCGCGCGCCGCGGAGAGATCGAGCAGCGACGTGCGCACGTCGAGTGCGCTCTGTGTGCGCAGGTCGCTCAATCGTACGTCGAGCTCACGCGATGCGGCGACCTGTTCCTGCACGCGCCCGTCACGTCGGTTGCCATCGAAGAGTCCCACGGCGAGCTGCACGCCCCACGTATACGTCGGCAGCAGATGATTCCACGCCTTGCCGATCTGCCCCTGATCGAACGTGAGACCGAGTTGCGGTGTGCGCTCCCACCGTATCGACGCGATGGTCTTTTGTGCGGCGACCTGCTGCGCTTGCAGCGCACGCGCGTCCTGTCGTGACGCAAACGCGCGCGCGAGCGCGGCCGGTTCGTCGGGGACGGAGTCGTCCACCGGCAACCCGGCCAACGAATCGGAGAGCACGAGCGGTGCATCGAGCGCCATGCCGATGGCGCGTTTGAGTTCGAGCGAGGTGCGGGCGCGATCGTTGCGCGCCGCGATCAGATGCGCCCGGGAGGCGGCCAGCTGCGACTGGGCACGCGTGACGTCGAGCGCGATGCCCACACCGGCCTGCAGCTGATCGCGCGCGATACGCAGCAGATCGGCCGCCAGCGTGGAATCGGCAATGCGCGCGGCGAGTTGTGCCTCGGCGCGCGCGGCGCGGATGTACGCGGCGGCGGCCACGGCCGCGGCGCCTTCCGCCTGCGCATCCACGTCGGCCGCTGCGGCGAGTGACGACGATTGGGCGGCGCGCCAGCGCGCGACGGTGCCGAGGTCGAGAATGGGTTGCGTGATGCGATAGCGGATGTCGACGATCGGGACGGGTCCGATGATTTCGCCATTCGGATTGAGCAGCGGGCGTCCCTGCGGATCGCGGAAGTTGAAGCCGAACGTGGCCGAGTTGAGTGTGCGCGAGGCCTGTTGAACGCCAGCCGCGACATCGGGGAAAAGCGCGCCGCGTCGCTGCATAACGCGTGCGTCAGCTTGGGCAACCCGGGCGCGTGCGACGTCCACCGAACTGTTCTGCTTTGCGGCCAGGCGGGCGGCGTCGCCCAGCGACAGTGATTGCTGCGCGGCGAGCGTGGAGACGCCCGTCGCAACGAGTGATGCGGCAACGGCGATGGAGGTCAGCCGTCTGAAAGTCGAGCCGTGCAGTCGCGGCGCGCGTTGTCGGGCAATCATGGGGTCGGGCGAGAAGCGTCGGTCGTTGACCCGACCGGCAGGTTCGGGCGCAGCGCGCTCAGGTAGAACTCGAGGATTTCGTCGCGGATCTCGTCGTCGGTGGCAAGCGCGAGATCAGAGAAGTATTGGCGGCGGCCGCACCAGATGGCCTGCATCATCGTCAGCGAGGAGAGCATGCGGGCGGCGGTGCCGGGAACGATCGGCCGGAACTCCCCACGGGTCGTGCCGCGCTCCACGATTGCGCCGATCAGTCGGCGTCCACGCGCCACGACTTCATCAGCATAGAATTGCATCAAGTCGGGGAAGTGGTGCAACTCGGCCAGCACCAGCCGTTGGACCACCTGAAAGCGATCGGAGCGGAGAAAAGTCCACCAGCCTACACCGAGGCGGCGGAGCTGCATTTCGGCACTCTCGCGTCCTTCCTGTTCCACCAATTGTTCGGCGCTTTCGATCGCGGCAATGGTCGTGGCGCGGACCATCGCGCGGAAGAGCGCTTCCTTGTTTGGGAAGTAGAGGTAGATGGTCCCCTTGGCCACCCCGGCGCGTCGCGCGATGTCGTCGAGCCGCGCCCCTGCCAGTCCGCGTTCACCGAATTCGTGAAAGGCGGCGTCGAGGATCTGCGCCGGACGCTCTTCCGGCGTGCGGCGACGACGCGCGTCGGCCGCATCGGGGAGTGTGGGTGTATCGAGATGGGACACGTCAACTCTGGTCATGGATTTCTTAATGACTGACCAGTCAGTTTAGTTTCTCCCACCCTAAAAACAAGCGCGGTCGGCATTCCGAGAGGGAACGCCGACCGCGACCGTGGAAACGGATGGTGGACCGAGCTTGTCCGTTTTTGTGCGCCGAACGCCCTTACGCGACTTGCACTGGCGTGGTCATGACTGCCGACGTCTTCTTGGCGCCGTCTGCACCATGGGCGGCCTTTTCGGCCTCGAAATGCCGGTTGGTCACAATGACGATGCCCCAGAGAATCGCGCCGATGAAGGCCGCGCCGCCGATCAGGCCGACAAACGCGGCACCCATGTCGCTGCCGCCGGAGGGGTGATGGTCGCTCATGTGTGCCGTCGGGATGGGGGTCACTCGGCGTCCGCGACGCGCACGGTCACCATGCCGTCGTTGGCCACGATCGACGGGATCAGCTCCAGCCCCTCGGTCACCTGACCGAAGACGGTGTGGACGCCGTTCAGGTGGCGCGTGTTCGACTCGCTCAGCACGACGAAAAACTGGCTGCCGCCGGTGTTCTTGCCGGCATGCGCCATGGAGAGGGCACCCACGTTGTGCTTGTGCGGGTTGCCGGCGGTTTCACACTCGATGGTCCACCCAGGGCCGCCAGTGCCAATGCGGCGGTCGCCCGCCGGCAGGTCACGGGAGAGCGGATCGCCCCCCTGCACGACGAAGTCGGCGATGACGCGATGAAACTTCACGCCATCATAGAAGCCGGAGTTGGCGAGCTTCTCGAAGTTCTCGACTGCCTTGGGCGCCTCGGCCGGAAACAGCTCGGCCACCATGGTCCCCTTGTTCGTTTCGATCGTAGCCAGCTTGCGCACGGAGTCCTCGGGTCGGGAAAGAAGTTGAGGTGGGAAACCTAATCGCGGACGGGAGGGGGGCCAACGTGGGCCTACCCGGAGGCGGCAGACAAGAGGCCAGGCTCAGCACTGGGGCATACGTCGCTCAGGACGCACGCAGGGCACGCGGGCTTTCTGGCAAAGCACACCCGTCGTCCGTGCCAGATGAACAGATGGCTGAGCAGCGCCCAGTCGTCGCGCGAAAACAGGGGCATGAGCTCCCGCTCGATCCCAATCGGATCGGGCTCGCGGGTGAGTCCGAGGCGACGGCTGAGCCGCTGCACATGCGTGTCCACCACAATGCCGTCGTTGATGGCGAACGCGTTGCCAAGGATCACGTTGGCCGTCTTGCGACCGACGCCGGCGAGCGCGGTAAGCTCCGGGATGGTGCGTGGCACGGCGCCAACATGACTGCGCCGCAACGCCTGCGCCATGCTGACCAGATTCTTTGCCTTGGCGCGAAAGAACCCAGTGGTGCGCACGAGCTTCTCCACATCCTCGGTCTGCGCGTCGGCCAGCGCGTTCGCATCGGGATACGCCGTGAAGAGCGCCGGCGTAACCATGTTTACGCGAACATCGGTGCATTGCGCGCTGAGGATGGTCGCGCACAGCAGTTCGAACGCGTTGCGGTGATCGAGTTCGCAGTGCGCGTCGGGGTACTCGGCTTTCAATCGCTCCAGCACTACGCCGGCGATCGCGAGTTTGGCCACTTTGGTCCGCGGCGACCTGGCCACCAGCGGTGCCCGTTGCGACAGCTTTTCGCCCGCGCTTTTCGATCGGCGTCGGGGGTTGCGCGTACCGCCGCTGGTGTTGTCTTCCTTCCCTCGCGCCATCGGTGCAGCCGCGGTCAGCGGGCGACGGCCGCCGAGGTCGCAACGCGCGCCCGCACGCCCGACCGACGTGCCTGCGCAAAAGCCAGCACGTCGTCCGCGCTGCGGCTGTTGAGCACATCGGCGGCCGTGAGCCAGCCTTTCCGCGCGATGGCCACGCCCATCTCGAGATGATCGAGTCCTTGCGGTGAGTGCGCGTCGGGGCCGATCGACACGAGTGTACCCGCTTCGTGAGCGAGCTTGCACGCGCGCCAGTCGATATCGAGACGGTGCGGATCGGCGTTGAGCTCCACCGCGACACCCACGGCGCCGGCCTTGGCGATCACCTCGGCGAGGTTGATGGCGTACGGTTCGCGCGTGAGCAGCAGCCGCCCGGTGGGATGGCCGAGGATGGTGAGATGCGGATCGTCGAGTGCCTTGAGCACGCGGTCGGTCATCTGCCGTTCGTTCATGCCGTAGCGTGTGTGTACGGAGCCGATGACGAAGTCGAAGCGATCGAGAAACGTGGTGTCGTAGTCGAGCCGGCCGCAGGGAAGGATGTCCGCCTCGATCCCCTTGAGCACGCGGAACTCCACGCCTTCGCTCGCATACCGTGCGTTCAGCGCATCGATCTCGGCATGCTGCTGCACGATCGCATCGCGCGTGAGTCCGCCGGCGTACGTGTTCGACTGCGAATGATCGGAGACGCCGAGATAGCGCAGTCCGCGTGCGAGCGCGGCGGCAGCCATATCGGCGATGGTCGCACCGCCGTCGCTGTACTGCGAGTGACAGTGAAGCGCGCCCACGAGATCACGCTCGCCGAGCAGACTGTCGAAGGAGCGGTGCGCGGCCGCGTCCACCTCGCCGGTGGCCTCGCGCAGTTCCGGCGCGATGTACGCCAGTTCCGCGTGCGCGTACAGGTCGCGCTCCGAGAGGATGGGTAGCAGGGCGCCGACGGCACCGCGCAGTTCATCACCGGCGAGCACCAGACCGCGCGATGCGGCGCGCTCGGTCACCTGCCGGACGTGTGCCGCGCTGCCGGTCGAGCGCCAGAAGGCGAGAACGAACTGCTCCGGGCGGACGCAGGTCAGGTTGACATGCAGGCCGTCATCGAATCGCAGTGTGAGCGCCTTGCCGCTGCCGGCGAATGCGGCTTGCACACCTCGCATTTGTGAAAGAGAGGCGGCGACCAGCGAGGGCGACCCATTCACGGCAGCGACGAGATCGATATCGCGCACGACTTCGTTGCGGCGATGAATCGAACCGGCGATCTCCACCTGCAGCACGTCAGGATGCGCGGCGATACTCTCGCGCAGTCGTTCCGCCTCGGCGCGCGCGTGCTGCCAAAGCACGAAGGCGCCGGTGGCGCGCAGATCGGCGATACCCTTGAGGATCTTGGAGGCGGTCCGGTCGCCGAAGCGGGGAAGTCCGGCCAGGCGGCCATCGCGAGCGGCCTGTTCGAGTTCCTGCAGCGACTCCACGTGCAGTCCCTCGTGGATCTGCCGGATGCGCGCCGGGCCCAGTCCGGGGACGCGCAGCATTTCGAGCAGTCCTTCGGGGGTCTCTTCCTGCAGCCGCTCGAGCATGGCGGAGCCGTTGCTCTCCGCGAGATCACGCAGGACCTCGATCGCGGCCGGTGTGAGGGTCTCGGCGGCGAATTTGTCGGTTGCGAGTACGACGTCCAGCGCCGCGTCACCGCGACTGGCCGCCGCGCGCGCGGCGGTCTGCATCGCCCGCACGGTGAACCGATCCTCGCCATGCAGCTCGAGGAGTGTCGCGATCTGGGTCAGCGCGTGTGCGGCGGCATGGCAATCCATGACCGCAATATACGGCCGGTCCTGCTAGCGCTCCACGCCGGCCAACATTCGTGCCTGCCGCACCAGTTCCACGAGTTGCTCTTCGGTAAGCACCATTTCCTGGGCGGCGGCGTCGCGGTCGAGCAGCCCGGTGCGCATACCGACGCCGACCTGATTGAGGTAGCGAATCTTGGCCAGCATTTCGAGGGTCAGCTGTCGCAGCCCGTGAAAACGGCGCTTTTCCGCGTTGGCGCGTCGGTAGCGGTGCAGCAACTCATCGGGACGGAGGCGCTGCGCCAGGGCGAGCACTTCGTCCTCGGTGCGTCCCGGCAAGACGCCGCGATCCGGGATGCCCGCGTTGTCCCACGCAAGATCGGCGAACCAGAGGCGGCCGACGAACTCGACGCCGTCGTGGGCGGTGCGCACGGAGACGCGATACGGTCGCCCGTCCACATCGATGGTGGCGATGCCGGCCTGCGACACGGTGCCGTAAGGGATCATTGTTTCTCGCGAAGCACTGCAGGTATGCGTCAGGACGGTAGGAAGCGCGCCATGGCTTCGAACAACGTTTCCGGCTGTTCGACGTAGGGAACGTGGCCGCAATCCGGTATCGCCACGAACGTCGCGTCGAGCGTCTCGGCAACGGAGGCCGCCGAGTCGAGGGAAATGGGATCCTCCCGACCGTGTACGACGAGCACAGGGAGGTGAACGGCACGCCGCAATGCGCCCAGATCGTCTCGCAGATCGAAATCGCCCAGACTGTCCCAGATCGACTGCTGGATGCGGCCGGTAACGCGAAAGGAGGTGAGCGCGCGGGTGCGCGCCGGGTCGGCGAAATAACCGGCGACGCTGAGTTCGAAACTGCGCTGCCGGTAGGCGACGGGATCGGTGTCGCGGAGCCCGGAGGCGGCCAGCTGAGCGCGCATGCCTTGCATAATGGGGCCGCGCTGCCGGTCGGCGAGCTCGAGTTCAAACGCGTTGCGCCACGGGCGCGTGACGGGGGCCGGCGAGATGAGTACGAGGCGTGCCGGCATGACGATGGGCGCGGACGTCGCGTTGGGACGCATCGCCTCGATGGCGTAGAGCATCGCCAGTAGCGCGCCCCACGAATAGCCGATGATGGTTGGTGCGCCGAGCTCGAATTCGGTAACGATGGCCGCCAGATCTTCTACCTGCGTGCGCCACGTCACCGGTGTGGGATCGTCGGTCCTGGATCGCCCGCCACCGCGCTGATCGTAGGTGATGACGCGATGGGTGTCCGCGAGCGTGAGCAGCTGCGGGTAGAGATAGTCATGGTGCGCGCCGGGACCGCCGTGGAGCAACAGCAATGGCGACGCATCTGCAGGGCCGTCCTCTCTCCAATAGAGCGGAACGCTGGTCGAGCGCGTGAAGCCGTCGGCGCGTGGCATCGGAATCGTCATGGCGCAAAATAGTGTGGATCGCGAACGACGCGGGAAGGGCGGGAACGGCAGGATCGCGAATCACGCGGGCGGGGCCGCGAATGGGCACGGTGCCGGGGAGAGTGCGTCGCGGCTCCGCGGTATCGGGGTTTCCTGGGGGGCACAGCCACAGTTCCCCCAAACATTGGCCGTGTTTCCCTCAAGCGCGACGTCGCCCGCCTCCACTCGGTTCCCCTCGCGGCAACGCCCGCGTGGTTCGCGATCCGCTGTGCCCGCACACGGCAGGATCGCGAATCACGCGGGCGGGGCGGCGAATGGGCACGGTGCCGGGGAGAGTGCGTCGCGGCTCCGCGGTATCGGGGTTTCCTGGGGGGCACAGCCACAGTTCCCCCAAACATCGGCCGTGTTTCCCTCAAGCGCGACGTCGCCCTCTTCGCTCGGTGCCCCTCGCGGCGCTCGCGTCATTCGCGACCCGCTGTTGCTCCTACGCGAACTCGGCGGCGATCCGCGCGGTCGCGACGTGGATGGAGACGGTGTCGTTGACATCACGGCCGTACCCACCGGCGATCACGATCGCGATCGGCAGTCCGATCTCTCGGCATTGTTCGATCACCAGACGATCGCGTCGTCGCAACCCGTCGAACGTAAGGGCGAGCCGGCCCAATGCGTCCCCTTCGTGCGGATCGGCGCCGGCAAGAAAGAACACGAGGTCGGCACGTGCGTCGCGCAAAACGCGCGGCAACGAAGCTGCGAGCAACGCGAGATAGACCTCGTCGCCCGTGCCATCGTCCAGTTCGATGTCGAGCGTGCCCGGCACCTTGCGGAAGGGAAAGTTCTTCGCGCCGTGCATGCTGAACGTGAACGTGTCGTCGTCCCCCGCGAAAATGTGGTGCGTGCCATTGCCCTGATGCACGTCGAGGTCGATGACCGCCACGCGGCGCACGAGCCGCTCGTGGCGCAACGCGCGTATGGCCACTGCAACGTCGTTGAACACGCAGAAGCCTTCCCCGTAGCCGGCAAACGCGTGATGAGTGCCGCCGGCCAGATTCATCGCGATGCCGTGGTGCAGGGCATGACGCGACGCGGCCACCGTGCCGCCGACCGCACGCGCGGCGCGCTCGACCAGCGCCGAGCTCCACGGGAAGCCGAGTCGCCGGATGGCTGGTTCGCTCAGCGTCCCGTCGCGCAACGCGTGCAGGTATTCGACCTCGTGCACGCGCAGTAAGGCGTCGTCGTCAACGGCGTCCGGCGCCAGAATCGCCCCTTCGGAAGCAATCCTCTCCGTTACGACACGCTCGGCGAGACGCGTATACTTCGTGACGGGAAAGCGATGACCCGGCGGCAGCGGATAACTCCACGCAGCGGGCGACCAGAGCGAGAGACTCATGAGAGATCGTGTCGGGTGATTCGATGCACGAAGTGTAACGGCCGCGCGCCGGCGGCATGACGCCACTTGGGCCGTCGAAGCGCGCCACGCCCGCGAGTGGCGTAGCCCCGCTGCGGACGCCTGAGGCCGGGACGTTGCGCACGGACGTGGACGCGCGCTCGTCGCAGGGTCTCGTTCGTGCGTTGATGCTGCTGGTCGACCGTCTCGATGAGATGGCCCGGACGTCAGCGTCGGATAGTGCGGCGATGGACGCCGCGCAGGCAGCGGCCCGGGATGCGCTGCGTCAGCTCGCGGCGCGCGCGCGCGATGGGGCGCTGCTCTGCCGGATCGTCGACGGCGCACTGGTGCTGCAAGGCGTCCACGTCGCGCACAGCGGACCACACGCGGAGACGTCCCTCGAGGCGTTGCAGCAGCGCATGCTCGCCCTCGGCGCCGCGTCGATCACGATTCGGGATGGTGCCGCACCTGGAGAGTTGCTGACGCTGGCTCGGTTGATCACTTCGTCCCGCAAGAGCGTCGATCTGGCGCCGCCGCAGGGTAGCGAGACGCCCACGACCGTGCACGCGTTCGCGCTGAACGATGATCCGCCGCAGGAGTTGCTGCGGAGCTGGAGTGTCCTCGTCACGCCGGTCGTGTCTTCACGCGCCGCCGCGGCACACACGCTCGCTCCGGGGACCGCCCTCGCCCGATTGGCATCGGTGCGCTCGGACGATACGGCGGTGAGTGCAGTGGCCACGCTCTCGGAACTACTCGATGACGCGCAGCGTCGTGGTGACGCGGCCGCCGTGGAAGCCGTGGCGCGCGGCGTGGTGTCGCAGCTACAGATCGTGGGGAGCGGCGGGGGACGCGTGGCGCTCGAGTCGGCGCTGCGCGTGCTGCTGCGTCCCGCGCTGCTGTCGCTGCTTGCGCAGCGGCTGCCCATTGGAGACGACCGGGTTCCGCTGCTGCAAGTCATCTCGCGTGCAGGCGATGCGGGTGTGGATGTTTTGCTTGGTCAGCTGCTCGTCAGCGACGATCCGCTGGCGCGTCGCGCCTACTTCGACGGGATCGTGGCGATGGACGTCGGTTCGCCGGTGCTCTTCGATCTGCTGCGCGACGCGCGCTGGTTTGTGGTGCGCAACGCCGCCGCACTGCTGGGTGAGATGCATGTGAACGAAACCGACACGGCGCTGCTGCCGCTGCTGCGTCACGCCGACGCACGTATTCGCATGGCCGCAGCGCGCGCACTGATTCGGGTGCGCACTCCGAAGGCCCTGCAGGGCCTGCACGCCGCGATCGATGACCGCAACGCGGAGGTCCGACGACTCGCGGCGGCAGCGTTCGGTCTGGCGGGTGGCGCGGTCGGGGGCATTCGTCCGCCGGCCGCGCGACTTGCCGTCGCACTCACACGCGAAGCGGACGAAGACGTCGCACTCGAGATGCTTGCCGCGCTGGGCCGGCTGGGGAGTGCGGATGCCGTGCAGCGTCTGCTGCGCATTGCGATACCGGGCTCGCAGGACTTCACCAGCGGCGAACGTGCCGCCGTCGCACGCGATCCATGGCAGCGCATCGGCGCCATGGAAGCGCTGGCGCGTGCCCGCGGTCACGCCGTGCTGCCGGCGATCGAGAGCTTGTTGAACGACGCCGATCGCGCAGTGGCGGCGGCCGCTGCCCGACTGCTCGCTGACATCACGAGCGGTGTCAGCGATCCGTGAAGTCCGTTTCGTTCGTTACGGCGCGACAGGCCTCCGCGATCACGTCCGCCGCCCGATCGAGATCGTCGAGGGATACCATCTCGTTGGGTGAGTGCATGTAGCGGTTCGGAATCGACAGAAGCGCCGTCGCCACGCCTTCGCGCGTGAGGTGCATCGCATCGGCATCGGTGCTGGTGAAGCGTCCGGCCGCATGTACGCTGACGGGAATCTTCAGTCGCGATGCGGCGTCGCGGAGCAACCGGAAGACGACGGGACTCACGACAGAACCGCGCGTCAGCACCGGCCCCCCGCCGATATTGTGCTCCCCCAACTCCTCTTTCTTTACGCCCGGATGATCAGTGGCGAACGTGACATCGACCGCGATGGCCATCTTTGCGTCGAGGGACTGCGCGGCAACGCGGGCGCCGCCCCCCGAATAGCCGATCTCTTCCTGCGCTGTTGCGGCCGCTACCACGCGTGCGGCACCGGGCGCCGCCGCATACCGCCGCAACGCTTCGAGCACGACGAACGCGCCGATCCGATCGTCGATGGCGCGCGAGACGATACGCCCATTCGGTAATTCGAGCAGCCGCGCGTCGATCACGCCCGCGTCGCCGATCTCGAGATACTCCATCGCTTCGGCCTTGTTGCGCGCTCCGATATCGACCCAAAGATCCGTAATCTTGGACGCCTTCTCACGCTCGTCCGGTTTGATCAGATGGATGGGCTTCTTGCCGATCACGCCGAAGACCTCACCGTTGCGTCCAGTGAAGCGCATGCGCTGCGCGACCAGCACCTGCGGATCCCATCCACCGATCGGCTCGAAATACACGAAGCCGTTGTCATCGATGAACGTCACGATCACACCGATTTCGTCGATGTGTCCGGCAAGCAGGATGGTCGGGCCGCCGGAGCCTTCGACGGTGGCAAGACTGTTGCCCACGACATCGGCGCGCACGCTTGCGAACGTGGACGCTTCAGCGCGCCAGACGCGAGCGGGTGCTGCTTCGAAGCCGGAGGGACCGGGCGTATCCAGCAGCCGCTTCAGGAAGGCAATCGAGGATTCAGTGAGCATCCCCCAAAATAGCCGACCGCCCGCCACTCCGTATCGTGCCGCGGATCGCGGCCGGCGCGGAGTGGGCGCGGGAAGCGCGCCACGAAACGGCGGATCGCGAAGGACGCGGGCACAGCCGCGAACGGGCACGGTGCACGGGCAAGTGCAGCGCGCACCGGCTGCATCCACGCTTTTGGATTTAGACGCCGTCCTGGACGTGACGATCAGGCACGGCACCGCTCGGCCCGCAAATAGTGCGCATGTCGCCGCACCCGCGACGTCGCCAGTCCCCGCTCGGTTCCATTCGCGGCACCGCTCGCGCCGGTCGCGATCCGCTGTTCCGCGCACTGCAGGATCGCGAAGGACGCGGGCACAGCCGCGAACGGGCACGGTGCACGGGCAAGTGCAGCGCGCACCGGCTGCATCCACGCTTCCGAAATGGGGTGCCATCGTAGACTCGGCATCGTAGCACGGAACCCGCGCGATCCGCAACGCGTTTGCATGTCGCCGCACCCGCGACGTCGCCAGTCCCCGCTCGGTTCCATTCGCGGCACCGTTCGCGCCGGTCGCGATCCCGCTGTTCGCGATCCCGTCGGTCGATCCGCGATCCCAGCCCAAACTACGACCCTCGCGACCTACGCGACGCGCACCGCATGGCGCTTGTCCAGCGCCGAGAACTGCATGGGATTGAAGATGCGCGCCATCGCCTCGATGCCGTCCACCAGACGCGGACCCGGACGACTCACAAGCCCGTTCGCGTCCAGCGCCCACACCTGCCGACCCGCCAGCCACGCCCACTCCGGCCTGCTCAGCAAACCGCGCGCCTCGACCGTCGCGGCTTGCAGCGAATAACCGCACGGCGCGATCAGCACGTACTCCGGCTCGGCGGCGATCAGCGGCTCCATCGCCACCGCTACGGAGTGCTGTCCCGCGTTCCCCAGCACGTCCACGCCGCCCGCGCGCTTGATCTGCTCCGGACCCCAATGCCCCGCGATGTAGACCGGCGACGTCCACTCGACCAGCGCCACCCGCGGACGCGGCGCCCGCGCGGCGGCGAGCGAGTCATGCACATGCTTCACGCGGTCGCGCAGACCGGCCAGCAACTCCTCCGCATCGTCCTCGGCATCGAGCGCGCGTGCCACCGCGTTCACGTCCTCGTAGATCCCCTCGAGCGTCGTGCCGCCGAGCGTCACCACGCGTGGCGGCGGCGAAAGACGCTGCGCCAGCTCCTGCACGTCCGTCTCACGGATTGCGCACACGTCACATAACGCTTGCGTGAAGAGCACGTCGGGGTGCAGCGCACGGATGCGCGCCTCGTCGAGCGTGAAAAGTGCATGCCCGTCGCCGGTGAGCCGCTTGACCGCTGCGTCAATCACCGCAGGATCACTGCTGTGCGGGATCGCACTGCGGGTCACCCGCGCGCGCGACGCGACCACGTCGGGATAGTCGCATTCATGCGTGATGCCGACGAGATGCTCCGACGCACCAAGAAACGCCACGATCTCCGTGGCGGCCGGCAGCAGGGAGACGACTCTCACTGGGACGTCCCCTGATGGAACATTGCCTTGCCGCCCACGTAGGTCGCGTCGTCCCTCGTGCGCATCACCAACTCCGCCGGTACGCGCATGATGTCCTGACCGAGAATGACAAAGTCGGCCAGCTTACCGCTCGTGATCGAGCCCATCTCCTTCTCCTGAAATGCCGCGTACGCCGGCCAGAGGGTCATGCTGCGCAACGCCTCCTCACGCGTCATGCGCTGCTCCGGGAGCCAGCCACCGGCCGGCCAGTCGTTGGCATCCTGGCGCGCGATCGTTGCGGAGAACGCGATCAGCGGATTGACCAGCTCCACCGGAAAGTCGCTGCCTTTCGGAATCACCACGCCGCTCTTGATCAGCGAGCGCCACGCGTACGCGCCCAGTACACGCGTCGGGCCGAGGCGCTCGCCAATCCAGTACATGTCGCTCGACGGATGGCTCGCCTGCATCGACGGAATGACACCCAACTTCGCAAAACGCGGAATGTCGTCGTAGTGCAGGATCTGCGTATGCTCCACACGGAAGCGATGATCGACCGCGGGATTGGCCTTGCATGCCGCTTCGTACGCATCGAGCACTAAACGATTGCCGCGGTCGCCGATGGCGTGCGTGTTCACCTGAAAGCCCGATTTCAACGCGCGCGCACTACGACTCGCGCCCGCATCGTGCACACCCGTGAGCCCCCAGCGATGGATCTCGCGCACCGCATCCACCAGCGCGGCACGGAACCGGGCCGATGTGGGAGCAGGCACCTTGCGATCCACGATCGCCTGCGCCTTGTCGATGAACAAGCCCGGGGGATTCCGCTGCGCATCGTGCTCGACCTTGCCCCCGCCCGGATCCTTCGGCGCGGCCCTCAGTCCGGCGACGCGCATCGCCGCCATGTTGACCAACGTCGCTTGCCCATCCACGCGCGTGAGCACCACCGGATGGCCCGGCACCGCCGCCGACAGCTTGTCGTGGGTCGGGAAGCGCTTATCGCCCCACGCGTTCTGATCCCAGCCGCGCCCCTCGATCCAGGTCTCCGCCGGCAGCGTCTTCACACGCGCCACCACGCGCGCGACGACCTCGTCATAGCTCCGCGTCCCGACCAGGTCCACGCTGCGAAGCTTCTGCGCCAACCCCCAAAATGCGCGTGTGCGTCCACCATGCCCGGAATCATTGCACGACCGCCCGCATCCACGAGCCGCGGGTTGGTGCCATTGAGCACTGACGCCTCCTGCCTCGAACCGACGAACACGATCCGCCCGCCGCGCACCGCGAACGCCTCGGCGAGCGGTCGTGCCACGTCGGCCGTGTACGCGCGCGCGTTTGTGACGATGAGATCAGCAGGTTCCACACCGCGCTGGGCGTATGCGAGCAGTGGGGCGACGACCGACAGGGTCGCCGCAACACGGAGCGAGACAGGCACGGAGACGCGCATAGGGCAGGGCGGGAGGAAGCGGGTCGGACGGGTGGCAGACGTACACGGCTGTGAGCGGCGATTCAAGCCTGGACACGCCGTGAAATAAACAGCCCGGCGACCGTTCCGCGAAGAGCGGCGGCTCCCCCCAACCTCGCTGCGCGAAGCACCCGCGGCGGAACCCGCTGCACGCGTAGACGCCACAACGCCCCCGCTGCGATCGCAGCGGGGGCGTTGTGGCGAAACGTTTTTCAAACGCGACCTGCGAAGTTACTTGGTCGGCGGCAGGATCACCGCGTCGATGACATGGATCACGCCGTTCTTCGCGACGATGTCGGTCTTCACGACGTTGGCCTGGTTGACCATGACCTTGTCGCCCATCACCATGATCTTGACGTCCTGACCTTCGGCCGTCTTCGCCGACTTGCCATTCATTGTCACGACGCTGGATGCCATGACCTTGCCCGGCACGACATGATACAGGAGCACATTCTTGAGCGCGGCCTTGTCCTTGCCCAGTGCCGCGAGCGTCGCGGCCGGCACCTTGGCGAACGCTTCATCGGTCGGGGCAAACACGGTAAACGGGCCCGGGCCCTTGAGCGTTTCGATCAGGCCCGCGTCCGTGAGGAGCTTGGCGAGCGTCTTGAACGAGCCGGCCGAAACCGCCGTCTCCACGATGTCCTTGTCCTGCGCCTGCGCGGCACGCGGTGCCGCAAACGCGATCACGGCAGCACCAGCAACCAGCATCGAGATCTTACGCATCAGAAAGCTCCGAAAGACAGAGTAGGGTGGTAGGACCAGACGGTCCGCACACACTACTGAACACTGTTCGCATCGAACGGTTCCTGTTATCTGCAACAGTTACAGTTCGGACTTTGAAGTCCAAGAACGCGATCCAACCTCGTTGGTGATCCAGCATGCCCCTACAGGCAAAATCGCCTCTCGACCGGCGTGAATCGGTAACCTGCCGCACAGATTCGGTGATGGAGCGTCGCGAGGTCGAATGTACGCTTCCGACGTCCCCACCGGAGCGCCATGACACACGCTGCCATTCTCTTTCCTGAACTGAGTCGCCGGATCGCCGCGGCCTTCTATGACGTGTTCCGCGAACTCGGACACGGCTACTCTGAACACGTCTATCAGCGCGCCGTGGCACTCGCACTCAGCGATGAAGGCATCTGGTACGCGCGCGAATCGCCGGTGGAGGTCCTGTACAAGGGGCGGCCGGTGGCCACCTACCGCATGGACCTGATCGTCGAAGACGCAATCATTGTCGAGTGCAAGGTCGCCAAGCGCATCGAACCAGTGCACTGCAGCCAAGTGCTCAGCTACCTCAAAGCCACCCGCTACGACCTCGGCTTGATCCTGAATTTCGGACCAGCGCCGTCGTTCAAGCGCGTGATCTATCGCGACGCGCGTCAGGCACGACGCGATCAGCCGCACGGAACGCGATCAGCGCATCGATCAGCAACCAGCGAGAATCGCGGGCAAGACGATAGCGAACTACAGGGTCGCGAACTGCCGAATCGCAAACTGCCGGATCGCAAACTGCCGGATCACCACTGACGCGAGCCTGGCAGCGAACCGGCACGGTGTCTGGTCAGGGCTCGTCGCGTCCCCGCCGACCCGACCTTTCTTGAATTGGGCTCCAGCGGCCGACCCCGTTCCGCCTCGGCCACGCCCCCCCACAACGACCGACCGACTCAGCGCCCGCGAGACGTCGCCCGCCCCACGCGCGGTTCCATTCGCGGCTCCGCCCGCGTCATTCGCGATCCCTGCCGTTTCCGCCGCGATCCCTGACTACAGCAGCGCGGAAACGAGCACGCCCTCGAGGATCTGCAGCCCGAAGTACGCGATGATCACCGTGATATCGATCATACCGATTGTCGGCACAATTCGACGCAGCGGCGCCAGGATCGGCTCCGTCAGCACGTACGACCACCGCCACCACTTCGAGTACGGCGATCCGCCCACCCACGACGAAATCACCCGCGCGAACAACGCGATCCGCAGTACACCAAACGTCCAGCGAATCAGCATGGCCGCGATCCCGCCCGGCCCGCTCGTCGTCGCGTACGACAGCATCAACAGCTGATCGCGCAGGAACTGCAGCGCCGACAACAGCAGCAGGCCGCCAAGAACCACCGCAGCAAGCGTCCACCACGGCGCCGATGCCGGCGTGCCGCCGGCGCGGAGCAGCTTGCGTTCCATCGGCGCGATCAGCCACGGATCGACCCGCTCACGGATCAGGCGCGCAGCCTGGGAAAAGGGCTGGATGCGGCGCGTACGCACCGCCCACGACGCGATCGTCGCCACCGCCGTCAACGCGCCCGCCACGAACACCACCGGGCGCATGAACACGACCACGAGGTTCAATACGTCAGCAATCGAGCCGAGCATGAGTGGCCGGTGATCCTTACTTGAGGACCGCTTTCGCGATCGTCTGCAATTGCATGTTGCTCGTGCCCTCGTAGATCGTGCCGATTTTCGCATCGCGGTAGAACTTCTCCACCGGATACTCGCGCGTGTAACCGTAACCGCCGAACAGTTCCACGCACAACGACGTCATGCGCTCGCACATCTGCGACGAATACAGCTTGGCCATCGCGCCCTGCCGGGCAATGTCGTGGCCCGCATCGTCCAGGCGAGCCGCGTTATACACCAGCAGCCGCGCCGCTTCGAGCTCCGTCGCCACCTGCGCGAGCTGGAACTGAATCCCCTGAAACTCGCTCAGCGACTTGCCGAACTGCTTGCGCTCCTTGAGATGCGCCGTCGTCGCGTCCAACGCGCCTTGCGCAATCCCGATCATCTGCGCGCCGATCCCGATGCGCCCCTTGTTCAACGTGTCGATCGCGACCTTGTACCCTTGCCCCACCGGACCCAATACGTTGGCCTCGGGAATGTGCGCATTGTCGAAATGCAACGCCGTCGTGCTCGAGGCACGAATCCCCAGCTTGTCTTCCTTGCGGCCGATCGAAAACCCCGGCGTCCCGCGTTCCACCACGAACGCCGTGATGCCCCGGTAACCATCCTCCGGCTTCGCATTCGCGAACACCACGAACAGGTCCGCCTCCGCGCCGTTCGTGATCCACGCCTTCGACCCGGTCAACGTCCAGCCCTCCGTCGTCCTGGACGCGCGCGCCGCGAGCCCGAACGCATCCGACCCCGAACCCGGCTCGGATAGCGCATACGCGCCGATCGTGCCCGACGTGAGCCGAGTCAGAAACCGCTGCTTCTGTTCGTGCGAGCCGTACCGGTTGATCGGGTAGTTCACGAGCGTGTTCTGCACGTCCACTTGGATCGCCGCCGCCGCATCGACCTGACTCAACGCCTCGACCGCGAGCGCGACCATCATCAACGAACCGCCCGCCCCGCCAAACTCCTCCGGGATCTCGATTCCCATCAACCCCAGTTCCACGAACTTCGCCGTCAGGGCGCTGTCCAGTTTCCCCGCCTCCTCCATCGCCCGCACCCGAGGTAACACCTCGCTCGTGGCAAGATCGACGACCGCCGTCCGAAAGAGTTCCTCTTCCTCGGAGAGAATCGTGAGCGGCAAACGGATACTGTCGACAGAGCTGGTCATGGCACGCAGCGACGTGGAGGGAACGGAGAGGGTCGAACGACCGCAGCTGGCGTCGCACGTTTCGGGCACGATCTCGACTCGTATTCGCAACTCTTCGCAATCTAGGCCAGTCGCGCCCTCTGGCGGGGACTCGACAGCACGCGGGGTTTATGGCTGAGTTCGGCACGTGACTTGCTTCTAGCTCCCGGGAGTGCAGCTTTGTTCTCACCCCGTAACGGTCGCCGTCATGCCCCGAATCGCTTCCTCCATCGCGAGTTACGTCGCTTCGGCCCGAAAGGGACGTACGAGTCGTGCCGTGATGGTGACGATGGCGACACTCGGACTGCTGCAAGCGTGCAACGGCGCTGACGCGATCGCGCCCGCAACGCCAAGCAATGTGCTCGCTGCGGGCACCATCGCGACGGCAACCGTCGGCACCACCATCGCCGCACCAATCCGCCTCACCGTCAACGGCAACGACGGTCGCACCCTGCGCGGCGTGCGCGTCGTATGGACCGCCGCCGACGGCGGCATCGTCTCCCCCGCCGAAACGATCTCCGACGGCAGCGGCGTCACGAGCAGTCGTTGGACGCTCGGCCCGATCGCCGGCACGCACACCCTCACGGCACACGTGCCCGGACTCCGGCCGATCGTTTTTCGCGCCACCGCCGTCGCCGATCGCGCCGCCACCATCCGCTTCGAGCGGCAGACCAGTCGCGCCACGCTCCTCGGCGACACACTCCGCCTCGCACCTGTCGTTCTCGATCGCTTCGGCAATTCGGTCGCCACGATGCCCACCTACTCCATCGCGTCGGGCAACACGGTCGTGGACGTCGCCGGCAACGTCGTCGTCGCCCGGGCGCGTGGCACCGCCGTCCTCAAGGCTACAGTCGATACCAGCAGTACCTTCCACACGGTGCTCATTGACCCCGCCACACCCACCATCTCGCGCGTCGGACCCGACACAATCGTGCCCGGTGCCACGATCCGGATCGACGGCGATGGCTTCGCCCTGAGCCCCGGCGTCATCGACGTCACGGTCGCCGGCGTGAAGGCCACCGTGTTGCGCGCCACCGCCAATCACATCGACGCCGTGCTGCCGCAGGGGGTCCTCCCCTGCCAGGCGGCCGGTCTCCACGCGGTCAAGGTCACCATCGCCGGCGGATCCGGGCAGGCGCTGACGCAGTTGCGCGTCGGGTCGCGCGTCTCCCTCGCACGCGGTGAATCGGCCAGCGTGCTCGACGCCGACGACGTGCGCTGCACGGAGCTCATCGCGCCAATGGGCGCACCGCGAGCCAAATACGTCGTGGCCGTCATCAACACCAGCGTCAGCGTCGCCGCAACCTCAGGCTTTGAACTGCGCGGTGCCGGCGCCGGCGCGATGTCCGGTCAGACCGCGGTCTCCAGAGCGCAAGCTCTCTCGAACGCCTTCGCCGCCGCCCTCGGGCCCATAATTCCCCTGACCGACGCCACCGTCGCCGGCCTCATGCCCCGCCTCTCGGCGGTGGAACAGCGCGCCGAGGGCGGGCACGACGATTTTCTGGAAGCGCAGCGCGCGCTCACCACTCGTGCCGGTCTGCCTGGGCAGGCATGGCGCACTCGCGCTGCAACACGCGTAGCATTACGCGCGCATTCAGTCGCGGCTCGGTCCGCAGCCCGGGTTGCCTCCGCCCGCGGCAACGTGACCGTTGGCGATACGCTCACGGTAAAGGCGCTGTACGGCAGCTGCAGCGCCGGACGCGACATCCGCGCGCGCGTCGTGTATGCCGGCAGCAAGTCACTGGTGCTTGAAGACATCGCCGCCCCGCGTGCCGGGCAGGTCGACGAACAATATCGCCAGCTGGGCGACGAGTTCGACCGCGTCATGTATCCGTTGCTGCAGTCGCGTATCGGCGATCCGCTGGCCATGAACACCGCCATGGGCGGCGACGGTCGCGTGACGATGCTCTTCACCCGTTTCGTCAATGACTCTCTGCCCGGCATCGCCGGCTACGTGGCGGCCTGCAACTTCTACGAAAAATCGGCACCGGCCTTTGCCGCCAGCAACGAAGATGAAATGTTTTACGCCCGCGTCGCCACGGCCACCGAGTCGGCGTCGGATTGGCGCCGCGCCATGCGCAGCACGGTCATGCACGAGGCCAAGCACCTGGCCGCTTTCGCCGAACGGTTCGCGCGCAACGTGCCCCTCGAGGAGGCGTGGCTCGAGGAGTCCACGGCGCGCATCGCCGAGGAGTTGTATTCGCGCAGCTTTGCCGGTGGCGGGCGGTGGAAGGGGAACGTCGGATACCAGACCACCGTGCACTGCGAAGTCGTGCGCTGCGACGATCGCCCGCTCATGATGTGGAAGCATTTCTCCGTCCTGCAGCAGTACCACCGCGGCGTGGACACGCTCACGCCCATCGGCGCGGCGGCCAGCGGCGACTTCACGTATTACGCCAGCGGTTGGTCGCTGGTACGCTGGGCGGCCGACCAGTACGCCGCCGACGAAGGCACCTGGCTCAAGGAACTCGTGCGCGGCGGCCCCGCCACCGGCCTCGCCAACCTCGCGCAGCGAACCGGCCGGCCTGCCGTCGAAATGCTCGCCGACTGGGCCCTCGCCAACGCCGTGGACGACCTCGCCAACTTCGCCCCGGCGCGCCGTCAATTGTCGTTCCCAAGCTGGAATGTGGCCGATATGAACGGCGGGCTGGCCGGCACGTATCCGACCAGCTTCCTCGCCGCGCCACTTCGCGCCCGGGCCATGAGCTTCGGCGCGTTCACACTCCCCGTCGCACGGCTGCGCGCCTTCTCCAGCAGCTATTTCACCTTCGAAGGGAATCAGCTCGGCAGTCAACTACTGGAGCTACGCGGCGAGAATGGCGCCTTGGTGCCGCCGAGCACACTGCGCGTGGCCATTGTGCGCGTGGAGTAGCAGGGGCGAGCTACATTCTGCGCGGCCGCTGCTTGCGCATGTGTGAACCGCAGCTCGTGATTCTGGCGACTACGCGCTGTCCTGCACATCCCTGCCGCGCACGAAGCGTCCAAGGGTGCGATCGTGGCTGCGAATCGCCGTCATTGCCGTGTAGCTCGGCACGCTCACGCTGACGATGCGGTGCTAGGTCGGCGAGAAGACGATCTTTGCGCCCGAAGTCGTGCAGAAGCGCGATGCCGCGCACCAGATGCTGCTGGGGAATCGTGCGCCGCCCGGTGGGTGGCATTCGGTCGGCGCCAACGGCACGAACGTCCGCGTCCGTGACGTCGGCCAGCGCGTCGAGGTTCAGACCGCTCCCCTACGCGGGACCGCCGTGGCCGATGTATACGACATAGTGCACCCCGGTGCCGCCGGTGCCGACGCGGCGCTCGCCCGCCGGCAGGTCGCGGGAGCGCGGACCACCCCCCTGCACAACGAAGTCGACGATGCGAGAGAGGAGGTAACAAACAGGTGAGGCGAGCCGAACGTCTCACGACGCGCCGGTGCTTATCTCGCTAAGTTCCATGAACGGCCTTCGCGCAGCCAATCCAGTTGGCGTCCGGCCGCTACGACGCGAACCGTACCGGACACGAACGTTCACGTGACGGCCAACTTCCATGTTCCATCGACCTGTTCAGGATCGACACCGATATGTCCATGCTCCGCGAACCGATGCTTGAGCCCTTCGACGACGCTGCTGAGACTCCGCCGGATGAGCGCCCGTATCTGTCGGTGGTGATTCCGGTTTACAATGAGTTGGAAAGCCTGCCACCCTTGCATCGCGAGCTGATGGAAGTGCTTGAACGCCAACCGTACCCATCGGAAGTGATTTATGTGGACGATTTTTCGAGCGACGGTTCGCGTGAACTCCTCCGAGAGATGGCGTCGACCGCTCCCGCGGCACAGGTCCAGGTGAAGGCTCTCTATCTCCGGCGCAATTACGGGCAGACGGCTGCAATGGCGGCTGGATTCCAGGAATCGGCCGGCGTTGTGGTCGTGCCGATGGATGCGGATGGTCAGAACAATCCCATGGACATTCCTCGACTTCTTGAAGTATTCGAGGGCGGCTTCGATTGCGTGAGCGGTTGGCGGCGTGACAGGAAAGACAAGGCCATCTCGCGCAAAATCCCGAGCGCTGTCGCGAATCGGCTTATTGGTCGGCTCTCAGGTGTCCATCTACATGATTACGGCTGCACCCTGAAGGCGTATCGGGGCACAATCCTTCGGGAGCTCAGACTCTATGGCGAGATGCATCGGTTCATCCCTTTGTATCTTGCGCGAATCGGTGCGCGCGTCACGGAGCTGGCGGTCGATCATCGCGCGCGCGTCTTCGGTTCGAGTAAGTACGGCAGCCGACGTATCTTCAAGGTGTTTCTCGATCTGTTCCTGATTCGCTTCATGGTCCGGTACTCCACACGCCCGCTACATTTTTTCGGCAAGACCGCACTACTGTTCACCGCGATGCTATGCGGGACGGTATCACTCATGGTTGCGCTCAAGTACGGTTGGTTTCGGCTGATCGGATCGAGCTATCAGGCCAGCTTCGTACAGACGCCGCTGCCCAGCCTCGCCGGCACGTTCTTCGTCGCAGCCGTACTTTCGATCTTCATCGGAATCGTGGCCGAATTGCTTGTACGAGTGCTCTTTGAATCGCAGAACACTGTCCCGTATGCCATCTCGGCCCGGTTCATCTCACCGGCCGTACCGCAGCGCACGGCGATGCGATAAGTGGCGAAACAATCATTGCACGCTCGGCGGGCATGAATGTGCGGAATTCTTGCGGCCGTCGGTGCCACCGCGGCCGAACTGGACGAGGCCGCCCGTCTCATGGCACATCGCGGTCCCGACGCACACGGCGCCATTCAAGAGGGGGACGTGGCGCTTGCGCACAGGCGTCTCTCCATCATCGACCTTGCCGGCGGAGCGCAGCCGATGGTGCTCGACGCTCATCGGGTAAGTGTGACGTTCAATGGAGAGATCTACAACCATCTCGAAATACGCGCCGCGCTTGCCGAGCGCGGTCACCGGTTCCTTACCACTTCGGATACGGAGACACTGCTGTGCGCTTACGTCGAGTATGGTACCGAATGCCTGAGCCACTTCCGCGGGATGTACGCGTTCGTCTTGCACGATCGACGGAAAAATCTGCTGTTCGGCGCTCGTGATCCGTTTGGGAAGAAGCCGCTTTATTACACCGAACAACCTGGGAAGCGTATCGCATTCGCCGCCGCCAGCGAGCCGAGGTCGCTGCTGGCGCTGTTGCCCGCCTCCCAGCGGAAATTATCGCATGAGGCGATCAGCTCCTTTTTGCTTCACGACTATGTGACGGGCGAGCAAAGCGCTTTCGAGTCCATTCGTCGGCTTCCGGCCGGGTTCGCATTCACGCGAGCTGTCAACGACCAGTCCACGTGGCGAATGTGGCAGCATTGGCGTCCTCGCGTCTCCGCGGTGAACGGCAGCGCCGTGAAGCTGGGCGACGCGATTGTTGGCGTTCGCACACGATTGGAGACCGCGGTCCGGCGTCGCCTGATCGCCGACGTTCCCGTAGGGATCCTCTTGTCAGGCGGTATCGATTCGTCGGTCGTCGCGGCGCTAACGACCAAGCTTGCTGGCCGCGGTCAGGTTGCGTCGTTCTCGATGGGTTTCGACGACCCCCGTTTCGACGAGTCGCCGTTCGCCAAGGAAGTCGCCGAGGCCGTCGGTACCAGGCACCATGTGAGGGTGTTTCGACCCGAGGATTGTCTTGCGCAGTTGGAGCGCATAGTTGCGCACGCCGACGAGCCTTTCGCCGATCCGTCGATACTGCCTACCGCAATGCTGTGCGAATTTGCCCGCGAATCGGTGACCGTTGCCCTCGGCGGCGATGGCGGTGACGAACTCTTCGCGGGCTATGACCCATTCGTTGCGGTGCGACCGGCCGCTATTGCGCGGAGGCTCATTCCGTCGGCGCTCGATCCTCTCCTAGGGAAGTTGGCAGCGACATTGCCAGCCGATAGCAGCAGTACCCGATTTTCGCTGGAGTTTAAGGCGCGCCGCTTCCTGCGGGGATTCCGACTGGGTGGCGCACGAATGATCACGGCTTGGCAAGGGCCGTTTGATCTTCCCGGGCTACACGCACTCGCACCGGAACTTGCTGTCCAGTTCGGAACGGTTGTCATCGACGACGACGAGCCGATGGAGGACTCGGCGGCGCTGCTGCAGTGGTATCAGCGACGCTATCTGACGGACGACATCCTCTACAAGGGAGATCGGGCGAGCATGATGCACTCGCTGGAGGTTCGCTCGCCGTTTCTGGATATCGATCTAGCCGACTACGTCAATGCGCTCCCACTCTCGCTCAAGCTTTCCGGAGGAGAGCGGAAGGTACTCTTGCGCCGCGCGATAGCGTCGTGGGCAGAACTCAAGCTTCCCGCGTCCCTCCTCCACCGCGAAAAACGCGGCTTCGGCATTCCCGTCGCCACGTGGCTGCGTGGGCCGCTCAAGGACATGCTGCGGGAACGCGTTCTCGACGCGTGGCCGGGGTCACTTGACTTTGTGAAGCGCGCTGAGCGTGAGCGGCTCGTCTCGGTGCATCTCGCCGGACGACAGAATCTGTACAAGGAGTTGTGGGCACTGCTCGTGCTTTCCGTCTGGGCGGATCGATGGCTTCGCTAGCTCAGACGGAGAGCGGCCCATCTGACGGCCTACGGGGGATGCTGCTGCCGTTGTTGGTCGCGGCGCTTGCGCGCGGAGCTCTGCTGCTTCTCATCGAGGGCGATCCCGGCGATGGTGTAGTAAGAACAGCGACGGCGGCAGACTGGCTCACGCAGCACTATCGCTTGTTCGGTGCGCACACATGGCCAGAATTGAACTACTTGCTTCCTGCAGCGGCGATCTCGCTTTCGGGCGAGATGTATTGGGGCGTGCGCGTGCTCTACGCAGTGCTGTCGCTCGCAATTGTGCCGCTCGCGTATGTCATCGGACGTGACATCAGCGACGAGCGTGGTGCACGCGCCGCTGCCTGGATGGCAGCGCTCACGCCGTACCTCCTCGTCCTCTCCACCGACGGCGCACGCGGTGAACCGCTGTTTGCGGCTTCCGCGTTGCTGTGTGTGTTCGGCGCTCAACGGTGGTCTTCATCCGGCTACCGCCTGCGGTGGATTGTTGTCGCCGCGCTCGGAGCAGTGCTGGCCGAAGGGTTTCGCTTCGATGGCGTCGTGGTCGCCGCCGGTGTGGGATTCGCGATGCTCGTTGCTGCCTGGCAAAGTCGCAAATCGGTTCGCACCGCTCAGTTGATCATCGGACTGTTGCTGTTTGCGGCATTGAGTCTTGCCTACCCGCTCGCGCTCGGAATCGAGTGGAACGCCCGTTATGGCGATCCGCTGCACTACATGCATACGGCGCAGGCGAACAGTGAGCAGTTCCTCAGTGGCGGTGAGCACCCCCGGTGGCCGACGTGGTTCTATCGCATGTACGGTTCTGTGTTTCCGCTGCTTGGCGCGGCGTACACGCTCTCACCCGTTTTCTTTGCGCTCGCGATGTGGGGCCTCTGGCGCTGCATTCGCCTGCGACGAGGATTGCCGTTGACGATGGCCATAGTCGCCTACGGGCTGTTCTTCATGCGTGGAACCGTCACGTTTCTGACGCAACCGCAACTTCGCTACGCTGCCATTCTCGGAATCCTCCTGCTGCCCTTTATCGCGGAGGGTGCGCGTGGCGTGCGCGCGCTCGCGGGGCAAATTCGTCCTTTGTCACGTATCTGGGCGGTCGGATTTGCCACCGCTGCCCTCGTACAGATCGTCGTCGCCGTGGCAACCCTTAAGCCGCTCGGAATGCTCTCGCGACAGCTTTCCGGCACCGGCCTGATCCAGTACGCTCCGTTCTCCACCCGCCAAGTGCTCGCGCAACTCGACTCGCTGCGGCCACGTCGCCTGCTCGTCTCCGGATTCGTTCCCGGATCGTATATCTATCTTGCCAAAGGCTTCCGTCGAGCGACCTTTCAGATTCGATACACTTCGATCTACAAGAATGGAACGTACGTCAGGACGCGCGACGAATACATTACATCAGTCAAGGCACAGATCTTGAACGACGGTTTGGTGCTCGTCGAGACCGGCAGCCGAATGCAGGGATTCACGGACGGACTTGCACGAGATCCGCTGGGGATCGCCGTGCCAGCGCAGGACAGCGTGTTCACATGGGAGGGTTATCGCCTCTCGGTGATCTCACGCTCATCTCACCTCGCGTTGCTGTCGGCCCAAGCCCTCCACTAGTGCTGCCGTCCAGGAAGGCAGCGGCTCGGTGCGCGATGTATCGCTGCCTGAGGTCCGCTCGAGAGCGGGTCGACAACGGTGTTCGTTCGGTGAAACGTGATTTGGGAGAGGTCGCAGAGTGCCAAGTGCCTCTTACAATACCAGGGAGCAAAGTAGATGGAAGCGGCCGCCTACGAAGCCGAAGCCGAGGTCGAAAAAGATCACTGGTGGTTCGTGGGTCGCAGAAAACTGTTCGGGCGCATCCTGCGCGATGCGTCGGTGCAGAGAGACGCACGCTTGCTCGACGTCGGCACGAGCACAGGTACTAACCTTCGCATGCTCAGCACGCTTGGATTTGCCAATGTCGAGGGAGTCGACATCAGTAGTGCGGCGTTGGAGTACTGCGTATCCAAGGGCTTCAACAATGTTCGACTGGGCAGCATTCTCGACTTGCCATTTGACGCGGCCACGTTCGATGTCGCGCTCGCCACCGACATAATCGAACATGTTGTGGACGATGGCAAGGCGCTGAAGGAGCTGCATCGCGTTCTCCGCTCTGGCGGTCTCGCACTGATCACGGTTCCGGCTTTTCCGCTCTTGTGGGGTCCGCAGGACATTGTTGCGCAGCATTGCCGTCGCTACCGTGCGGGGCAGCTTCGAGAGGTCCTTGAGGAAGCCGGTTTTGAGGTCACGCTACTCTTCCATTTCAACTACGTGCTGTTCGTTCCGATATTGATCGCACGCAAGCTCCTGCTTGCGCTCAAGCTTCGAATTCGGAGTGAGAACGACCTCAACTTTGGGCTGCTCAACCGGATCTTGCTGCGAGTGTTTTCGTTCGATGTCATGACGGCACCCGTACTGCGACCGCCCTGTGGCGTCTCGATTTTGGCCCTCGCCCGACGCTCCTGAGCGCCATCTGCTTCTCGCCAGAGCACGAGCAGAATCGTATCGTATTGTGCGCAGACCTCCTTGCGCAAGAACCGATCGACACGGTGATGACGTGACCCCAAACTCTGATCCAGTTCCGATTTGGCGATTCTCTACCTTGAGCGCCCTCTAACGCTTCGTCTCGCTGGCTTGCATGCCTCCTCGTGACGACTGACCTTATATCTGCATGAGCGTTCGGGTTTACGTCACGTATCATGACAGCTTCAGATTCTCGCGAAACTTCGGGCTTAAGGAGCGGCCGAGCGAGAAACCAAAGGTCGAGCGGGATTGCCGACTACGGTGACGCCCGGTGGAACCGATTTGGTAACGATGGCGCCCGCGCCAATGACCGCATCCTCTCCGATTTCGACCCCTGGCAGAATAATCGCCCCTGCGCCGATGAAGGCGCGACGTCGGATTACGACGGTGCCGACCACTGCGCGCTGCGTGTCGTGCGCGATCACCGTCACGCGAGTCGACATAGTCACTTCGTCCTCAACCGTGATCAGCTCTGGAACTTCTTGATCAAAGAAGCATTCGCGACCGATGTAAGCGGTGTTGATGCGCACACCGGCAAGCGCCCAAAACCGACCGCGCAGCTTCCAGCCGAACCAGTGCTGCGCCAGTACGGAGAAAGGCTTGCGTAGATGCACCCGCCACGGCGAGAGCGCGCGCTCCTTTCGATATTGAACGATGGAAACGAGCGCCATCAGTGGCCCTTGGCGTGTTCGCCTGTACTCATTCCTTGTAAACTCAGGAACGTCAGATCGCACCGACGTTGTATCACGATTCGATCCCGGAAGTATTGCGATTCGATTGAATCGCTTGGATTAGTAACCATGCCGACCACAAGCGCGATTTCGCGTCGCGAGGCGGCTCTCGCTAACCGAACGGGCTTTCGCCACGCAGAGCTGGAATTTATACCGCGAGTCAGTGGGAGCTACGGTGGGTGGCGTCGCTGCGCAATTACACTTCAGGCGAGACGCGGTCGATGCTTTTACGCAACCCTGCGCGTGACTGCTTACTTCATACGGGCTTAGCTCAAATTCGACATAATGTCGCTCCGAACCTGCATGGCACGTCTCCGATAGACCGGCTCATGACCATCTATACCCGTGAAAGTGCGACTTTACTGCGCGTCTCGCCCACTTATTCGAATAATCGGGGTATTCGCTTCGCGCTCTGCAGTCTGCCGGTCGCAGCGCGCTGCTCCTTCGCCGACCGCGTCGGCGCCGATGGGGCCAACGGACCGTCCGCGTTGGTCGGAACCCGCGACTGTGGCACATGAGCGATAAATCGCGAGTGTTGCTGCTGAGTTACCATTTCCCTCCAAGCAATGCAGCCGGAGCCAATCGCTGGGACGCTTTCACTCGGTACGCCGTTGCACATGGCGTGGAGTTCGATGTCCTGACGGCCGGCACGTCATCGTCTTGGGCTAAGGAACACGCCGCGGCGCCGATTCGGGTGTTCGCGTTGCCGGACGGATTCTCTCGCAGTGAGCGCGCCGCGAACAGCGCCCTCGGCGCCCTGAAGTCGCTTCGATCACATCGGGACGTCCCACAAAAATCGCCCGCGGAGACGGTCCCCGCGACTCAGGATGTCCCGCAACAGGTCTTCCGGCGCGATCAGTTGCGCTGGCTCCCGCTCACAACGTCATCGCTCCGGGCCGGCCTTCGCAGCTGGTTGAAGTTCACGGCACACTCGCCGTGGGCGGATGCCGCCGTACGGGCCGCTCAGCGGCTGCGGCTATCGACACAGTACCGGTGCGTGATCTCGTCAGGCCCGCCGTTCGCCAGCCACATGGCGGCGCGGCGGATCGCCAAGGACCTCGGCGCTCCGCTTATACTCGACTTTCGTGATCCATGGTCCGCACAGAACGCAGTGCCATGGGAGATTGCATCGCCGCTGTGGTTCTCCCTCTCCGGTCATGCCGAGCGCGCCTGCATTGAGGCAGCCTCCCTGATCGTGATGAATACGGAGCGTGCCGCGCAGGCCATGCGTGCGATCTACCCCAACGAGCGCATCGAAACCGTTCCGAACGGGTACAGCGGCACGCCGGCGGCACCGGCGCACCCCCCCGACACGTTTTCGGTCCTCTATGCCGGCGCAGTTTACCTTGACCGCGACCCACGGCCGTTGCTGGCCGGGCTTGCGCTCGCCGTCAATCGTGCCGAGGTGGCGCCGGGTGCGTTGCGCTTGCGCTTCATTGGCGAATGCGATAGCTACGCTGGCATGCCCTTGGCCGATCTGGCGAGTGCGCACGGGCTCAGCGAATATGTGGAGATTCATCCACCGGTGTCGAGGAAGGAGCTCGCGCGCTACCTGCAGGAAGCGGCGATGCTCGTGGTGCTGCCGCAAAGCGCAACGCTGGCCATCCCATCGAAAGTCTACGAAAATCTGTATCAGCACGCGTGGGTGCTCGCGCTCGAGCCGGAAGACACCGCGACGCGCTCGCTGCTCGAGCAGACGGGTGTGGATATTGTCGAGCCGCACGACGTCGAGCGCATCGCGCGCGTTTTTGAAGAGCGCCTGCGCGCGTACCGAAATGGCGTGCGCCCAACCCCAGCAGTGAAGGACGACAGGTATCGAGTCGAGCAGCAGGCAACTCGCTTCCTTACTCTCGTGCAGTCCGTCGTGCCGCGTGCCCAAGCGTGATGAGCGGAGAGACGTAGCGCGGTGATCCGAAGTACGGCTGCACGCCAGTGCACCGCGCTGTTCGTGACCGGACTAGCGCGTGACGCGTCTCACAGGAGCCCTGGGGACATCCAGCACGTCACGACGTGGTGACCGGTCGCGCGCGGGGTTCGCCGCGCAGGCGCTGGGCGCTAGCTTGCTCCTTCTTCGACAGCCTCAACCCTCGACAGATCGCCACCTCCTGATGCCCCGGGTTTCCGTCATTCTGCCCTTCCACAACGCCGCGCTCACCCTGGGCAAGTCGCTCGGATCGCTGGCGGCGCAGACGTATCGGGACTTCGAGCTGGTCGCCGTGGATGATCGATCGACCGACGGATCGCGTGCGCTGCTGAATGCCTGGATCGACGAGCATCGATTGTGCGCGGTCACCGTCGTGGACGGCCCGGGGATCGGCCCCGCCGGCGCCCGGAACGCGGGGATCGCTGCGGCAACCGGCGACATCGTGGCCTTTCTGGACGATGACGACTGGTGGATGCCGGAGAAGCTGGCGGCGGTGGTCCCAGCGCACACCGCCGGGGCGGATATCGTCTGCCATGGTGAGGAGTGGCACTACCCGGACGGCCGCGTACGCGCCGTGGACTACGCTCCACTGCTCGATCGCACGGTGCCGCTCCTGGTGTCGGTATTCCGGCGCAATCCGTTTTCGACATCGGCCGTGAGCATCGGTCGTGCGCGGCTTGTGCAGAGTAACGGATTTCGTACGGATCTCGAATCCGCCGAGGACTTCGAGCTTTGGTTGCGACTGTGCAGTACGCCCGGCGTGGTCGTGGAGATCCTCTCCGCGGTACTCGGGGCATATCGCATTCGTGCGGGAAGCCAGAGCATGCAGATCGGCCGACGCGAGCGGGCGATGGATTGGATTGCTACGGAGTTCGCCCCGCAACTGCCGGTGAGCGGGTTGCAGCGCTGGGTCGAACACCGGCGCTTTCGCGGTCGCATTCGACTCGCGTCCGCCATGCGGCTGGCCAGTCAGGGACAGCGGGTCGATGCGATGCGCGCCGCTTGGGCTGCCCTGTGGTGGTGGCCGTTTCCGTTGCAGGAAGTGCGACAGTGGGCGGCACGCACGTGACCGCCGCGCCAATCGCGTCGGCGTCTTCGGGAGACTATCGCTACACGATCGTGCCGCTGCCGCCTCGCATGCGGCCAATCCTGAGCGTGGATGTGGAAGAATGGTTTCACGTCAGCGCGTTGGAGCGCTACGTGAACCGTGCCGATTGGACGTCGCGAGAATCCCGCGTGGTCGCCTCGACCTTTCGCTTGCTCGATTTATTCGATCGCTACGAAGCGCACGGCACCTTCTTCGTATTGGGCTGGGTGGCGCGCACACAACCTGCACTCGTGCGCGAGATCGCCGCACGCGGCCACGAAATCGCCAGTCATGGCTTTCATCACGAGCGCGTGACGACACTCGATCCCGCGAGGTTCCGTGCCGATGTGCACGACGCGCGCTGCCTGCTCGAGGATGTAGTCGGTGAGCAAGTCGATGGGTATCGCGCGCCGAGCTTCAGCATCATGCGCGCGACGGAGTGGGCGCTCGACATTTTGCTCGAGACCGGTCATCGTTACGACTCGTCGCGCTTTCCGATCAGCCGTCCCGATTACGGCTCACCGCATGTGCCGCGCGTGCCGCATCTGGTGCATCGTGTTTCCGGCGACCTGCTGGAGCTGCCGCTCGCAACCGCCAGCGTTTTCGGAGCGAGCCTGCCCGCGGCCGGCGGCGGCTATCTGCGCCAGTTCCCGCTGTCCGTGTCCCGCTGGCTGTTCGGGCGTGCCGATGAGCAGTGCGCGCCGGCGATGCTCTACCTGCATCCGTGGGAATTGGACGACGCGCAGCCGCGCCTCGACGTGCCGGCGCTCGTGCGCTGGCGGCACTACCGTGGGCTGGCCGACTTCGAACATCGCCTTGGCGTGCTGCTGTCGCAGTATCGCTTCGCTTCGGTGAGGTCGCAGTTCACGGCGTCCATCACGACACCAGCGACGACTCCGCAACGCGCCGGACAGACTGCATGACCGAGTCATACCAGATGTCCGTCTCGTCCTCACCGCCTCCGGATTGGGAGCAGGCGCTGGCTTGTCATGCGAGCTGGACGCCGTTTCACTCGGAGGCGTGGGCGTCGGTGATGCGCGACGGCCTCGGACATCGCGTGCGCTTTCATCTTGCGCGCGATCAAGCCGGTCGGCTGCGCGCAGGATTGCCGATGGTGGACGTACAGAGCAAAGTCTTCGGACGATTTGCGGTCTCCATGCCATTCATCAGCTTCGGTGGGCCGGTGGGAGACCCCGGTGCGGCCGCCAACGTGGTGCACGCTGCCGTCGACCAAGCGAAAGTCGCGCGCACCGACCTGCTCGAATTGCGCAATCGCGCGGAGATGGACCTCGACCTGCCACGCACCCACCGGCGCCTGACGGTCGTGCTGCCCCTGGTCGCCGATGCCGATGCGGTATTTCGCGCGCTGCCGTCCAAGCTGCGCAGTCAGGTGCGCCGTCCGATGAAGGAGGGATTGACCTACCGCGAAGGCGGGGTGGAGCTCGTCGGCGATTTTTTCAGCGTTTTCGCGCGACACATGCGTGACCTAGGTACACCGACGCTGTCACGGCATTTTTTCGAATGTGTGGCCTCCCGCATGCAGCCGTTCGCGCGCGTCGGCTGCGTGTACGAGGGAACGAAACCCATCGCGGCGGGCCTCGGCTTCCGGTGGGCGGATACATTCGAGATTACCTGGGCATCGTCGCTGCGGGACTTCGCACCGAAGGCGCCCAACATGCTGCTGTACTGGCGCATGATCGAATCGGCGGCCCGGAGCGGTGCGACCAACTTCGACTTCGGCCGCTGTACGCCGGACAGCGGTACCCACCGCTTCAAGAAACAGTGGGGCGGGGAGGATGTACCGCTGCCGTGGTATGCGTTGGCCGCGAATCCGGGTGCCGCGGCGCCTGATCCGCGCTCGCGCAAGTTCCAGCTGGCCGTGCGCGCGTGGCAGCAGCTCCCCCTGCCGGTGGCAAACGTGCTGGGGCCGCGCATCGTCCGATTCCTGCCGTGACATCGTTCCGCTGGCAGCCGCCCACGGCGTCTCGGCTCTTACTCAGGGACATCCTGCTGGCAGCGTCCGACGCGGTCCGCTTGTCCGACGCCGCTATCGCGCGATTGCAGGCCGCGTATGCACAGCAATTCGACGCCGCTGAGATCGCGCTCTTCGATTCCGGCACGTCGGCGTTGGCCGATGCGATGCGACGCACGGTCGGCAGTGTGCGGCGCGTCGCCGTACCTGCCTACGCCTGTCCAGATCTTCTCTCCGCCGCCGAAGTCGCCGGCGTCGAATTGGTCCTTTACGATCTGGATCCAGTTTCACTGCAGCCGGATATTGAATCGCTCACAGCCGCCCTCGCGGACGGCGTCGGCAGTTTCGTGGTCGTGCACTTCTTCGGCTTTCCCGTGGACATGACCGACATGCGTGCGCTCGCGGCATCGCGCAACGTTGCCATCATCGAGGACGCCGCGCAGGCGGCAGGCGGGATGTGGCACGCGCGACCGCTGGGCGGCTGGGGGGACGTGGGTGTGTTGAGCTTTGGCGCCGGCAAGGGCACCACGGCCGGACGTGGCGGGATGCTGGTGGTGAACGACGCGCGGTTTCGTGAGGATCCCGTGACGACACGGCACGACGCCCTCGGGGTGGCTGAGCTGCTGCGCACGCTGGCGCTCTGGTTGCTGCTGCGCCCGGGGTGGTTCGCCCTGCCCAGCGCATTGCCGTTTCTTGGTCTTGGCGAAACGCACTACCACCCCGCCTCGCCGGTGCGCGGCATGTCGCGCTTTGCCGCGGCGCTGCAGTGGCGACGGTTGACACAGGTGGAGCCGGAGCGTCTCGAACGACGATACGCGTGGCGCGAGTTGGCAACGGGACTTGGCAGCGCGACGGGTGTGCGTGTGCTGCAGCCGCTCGAGCAGAATGCGGCGGGGTTCCTGCGCATGCCGCTCCGTCTCAGCGCCCCGCCATCGGACGCCTCGGATCGCCTGGGCGTTCGGCTTGCCTACCCGCGCACGCTCGACGAATGGGGGAGTGCGGCGGTGGTCGGGCGTGGGCATGCGTTGGCCGGCGCCCGTCTGCTGGCCCGGGAGCTCTACACCGCTCCCGTCCATCCACGGCTCTCCTCTGGTGCGCGCCGCCGACTTGCTGCGGCCCTTGGCGGGCACGCGCCGGTGGCCGCATGAGCGGGCGCGAGCGACGCATCGCGTTTCTGGCCAATCGCATTCCGTGGCCTACCGACGATGGCTGGAACATGCGCACTTATCACATACTGCGCGGTCTGTGCGATGTCGGTCATGTCACCGTCTACAGCTTCGCCGATGCCGAACGTGCGGCTGCACTGACGTGCGCGCTGGATGATCGCATTTCGGTGCGTCGCGTCGATCGGCCAGACCTCTCGCGCTCTCGGCGGATGCTGATGGGTGCCATCACCGACTCTGGTCTGCCACAACTCGCGCAGCGGTCTGCTGGTCTCACGTCGATGCTCACCGGCGATCACGTCGAGAATCCGTTCGATGCGTTGGTCAGTGTGACGACGTTCTTCCGCGACTACTGGCAGGCGCTTGCGCCGCGCGTTCCGCTCATCATCGACACGCACAACATCGACAGTGTGAATTTCGGGCGGTACGCCGCTGCCGAGCGCATGCCGCACCGTCGCTGGTACTCGCGTCGCACCGCGCGACAGATGCACGCGCTCGAACGCTCCGCGTTCGCCGAGGCGGCGGAGACGTGGGTTTGCTCCGACGACGACGCGACCGAAGCACGCACGATCAATGGGGCAGGTACGTATCGTGTGGTGCCAAACGGGGTGGACACCAGTCTCGCGCTGCCACGCGCCGAATCGCCGGACGCGCCGACGGTGCTGTTCTTCGGCCGGCTCGACTACTTCCCCAACAGCGACGCCGTGCGGCGGCTGGTCCAAGAGATTTTTCCACTCGTGCGCGCGCGCGTTCCCAACGCGCAGTTGCGCATTGTCGGTGCGGGCTCAGTGCGGGATCTGGCGCCGTTGTGCAGCGAGGCCGCCGGCGTGTCGCTGGTTGGACGCGTGGAGAGCGTGTGGGCGGAACTGCAGCGGTGCCATGTCGTGTCGGTGCCGCTGCGCGTGGGAAGCGGCACCCGGCTCAAGGTACTCGAAGCGATGGCCGCCGCGGCGCCAATCGTGTGCACTGCGCTTGGCGCGGAAGGGATTGAAGTGGAGGATGGCGTGGACATCGTCCTTGCCGACGATCCGCTATCGCACGCGAAGGCCATCATCTCGCTCTTGGGGGACAAAGAACGACGGACGGCGCTCGGCGTTGCCGCTGCCCGCACTGCGCAGAGGCGCTACGAGTGGTCGGCGATCGAGCGCGAAGTGGCCATCCGCTGCGCGGGACTCCTGCGGTGATGCCATGAGCGATGCGCGCATGCATGTGGCGTACGTGCTGCCGTCGCTCGCCATTGGCGGTATGGAGCAATTCGTGGTGCTGCTCGGCACCGAGTTGGTGCGCGCTGGGCATCGGGCGACGGTGATCTGCACCCAGTTGGAGGGCGAACTTGCGGAAATCGCCCGCGCCGACGGTGTACAGATCGTCTTCTCGCCCTTCGCCTCCCGCTGGGACAACCTGCGGCCGACCCGGTTGGTGCGGGACATTGCGGGTGTCGCTCCCGATCTGCTTCATTCGCAGAATGGCGTCTGGTTGCCGGCTGCCCTCGCGGCGCGGAAGCTGGGCATTCCGATGTGTCACACCGAGCATGGCATCCAATCGATGCATGAGCCGTTCAAGGTGACCAGCCAGAAGTACGTTGCGGCGAGACTCACCCACGCGGTGGTGGCCGTCTCCACCGGGTTGCAGACGCAACTCAGCCGGCGCTATCACGTACCGGAGGGGCGACTCTCGCGCATCGACAATGGCATTCCCATTGAACGGTACGCGCCAAACGCTGCGGTGCGCGCGGAAGTCCGCCATGAACTCGAGATCCCGGACGACACCATCGTCATCGGCGCCGTCGCCCGCCTGCATCACCTGAAGGGAATCGACCGGTTGATGGAGGCCGCGCAGGCGATGAGCGGGCTTGGGCGGGCGGTGCGCATCGTCGTGGCGGGTGACGGGGAGGATCGCGCGCTCGTCGAGTCCCATGCGACCGGTGCCGCGGTCCCGGTGCAGCTGTTGGGGATGCGCAACGATGTCCATCGACTCATGCAAGCGTTCGACATATTCGTGCTGCCTTCCCGATCGGAGGGGCTGCCGCTGGCGGTACTGGAAGCGATGGCCGCCGGCTGCGCCATCGTTGCCACCGATGTCGGTGAGGTGGCCAGCGTCCTTGCGGACGAGGCCGGTATAGTTGTGCCGAGGGGCGATGTGGCGGCGCTGGCTGCAGCACTCATGGCGTTGGTTCGCGACGATCACGGTCGTAAGAAACTGGCAGCCAACGCGCTGCGGGCCGTAGGGAGCCGGTACAGTATTTCGCGCATGGCGAAGACGTACCTCCGTCTGTATCGTCGTCTCGTTACATCCACTTCGTCCCGCTAGTACCCATGCGCACAGCAGGCAGTCCCAATCGAGCCACTCGGTTCGCTGCGCCCAAACGGGCGCCCTCTGGCCTGAATGCGTCGGTTCAGGCCGGTGCCCCCCGGCGCATCGCGGACGCGCTGACACAACCCGTACCGATGGCGGTATTAGCCGTACTGCTGGCGATGCTCGCGACGTCGGTCTATCGACTAAACGAACTCGCGCTCGTCTTGCGCTTCGTAAAGCCGGCGCTGCTCAGTTCGGCGGTCGGCGTCGTGTTGGCCTGGAACGCCGCCTCTGTCGCTGACAAGGGCAGCGCCTTCCGCAATAAGTCGTTCACTTTGGTGGCGATGTTTTTCTGTTGGTGCGCCATAACTGTGCCGACCTCGCTGTACACCGGCGTCGCCCTCGCGACAATCAACGGCTCGTTCCCCGCGATCGCACTGATGCTGGTGTTGGTGCTGCTCCCCGCCTCGCTGGTGGCGCTGGACCGTCTTGTGCTGCTGCTCACCGCCGGCGGTGGCGCACTTGGGCTGGCCGCATTGACACTGGGGGCAACCTTGGAGGGGCGTCTTTCGGTGACGTACACGCTCGACGCCAACGATCTAGGCGCTATCATGGCTATGACGATTCCGTTGGCGCTCGGCTGTATGCGGCGGAAGTCCATGCTGACGCGGGTGTGGGCAGGGGTTATCGTGATGCTGGCGACTCTGGTGCTGGTGAGGACCGGATCGCGCGGCGCGGTGGTCGGCCTAGTGTCAGGTACGCTGCTTTTTGCATTGCTGACGCCCGGCGTGTCGCGGGTCCGATGGATGATCTTCCTCGGCATTGGCGTCGTTGTCTCTTGGCCTTTTGCGCCCGCGACGTTCCGAGATCGCATTCTTGGCATGGCGAATCTCGAGGACGACTACAACACCAGCGCGTACGGAGGCCGTCAGGAGATTTGGAAGCGCGGCCGCGGCTATGCCTACTCGCACCCCGTATTCGGTGTGGGAATCGGCAACTTCCCGATCGCCGAAGGCGACCGACTCGCGGAAATGGGCACGACCGGAAAATGGTCAGCCGCCCACAATGCGTACCTCCAAGTTGCCGCCGAGCTCGGTTTCCCCGGTTTTGCAATATTTGTGACTATGCTGGTCCATTCGGCACGCCGGGCGCTCAAGTGGGGCGCGCTTCCACGACAACGCGCGCCCGCAAATGCCGACTTCCGACCGGAGATCCCGGCGGCGTTCGCGTCCTTTCTCGTGTGTTCGATCTTTCTCAGTTCCGCGTACTCCACCGCGCTGTATGCACTGCTTGGGATGATCGCCTTGGGAGAGCGCGTGCGTATTCGATTGGAAGAGTCCGCTGGAAATCCTATCAAAATTTGAGCTATCCATCACAATAGCTGTGGAACTATTTTGTCACAGGTGACTCCCGTCACATTGTGACGAGAATGCGAGCCGTAGCGTTGCGCGCTCTTGGCCAGATGCGTCTGCCGGACGACGCCGCCGTCACCACGCAATTTCTCGCAGCCTGTTTCAATCATGTCCGTGCAGCTCCCATGCCCGTTCGTCGTCGCACCGCGCGTCGGCGCCCGCATCACACTGGTCGCCTCCGCCTTGGCACTCGCCGGCTGTTCCGGAGAATCAGCGGTCGCGCCTTCCCTCGCCTCCGCCGCTCGCAGCGTGGCCGCGCCGATGATCGCATCCGCGCTCAGTGGCAATGATCTGGTCGGCACCATCGGCGACACGATCATGGCCATGAATAATACCAAGATCACACTAAAGGCCCGCTCCACGTCCTCGCGCGTGCGCTTTACCACGTGGAGGGTTGTCACCGAAAAGCCGATTGCCACGATTACAGGAACCGGCGCCACCGCCACGCTGAACCTCGGCAGTACGTCCGGCCAGGGAATGGTCATTGCCAGTCTTTCGGGCCGCTCGGACACGTCGTTTCTCTGGAATGCGGATCCCATAAATGTCACCAGCGTCGAGATCGTTGGCGTTGGAAGCACGGTCAAAGTCGGCACCTCGGTTCGCCCGCGCCTGGAATACACGATCCACACGGTCAAGACTCGTACCGTCTTCGCGAACTGGGCCAGCAACAACGCCAACGCTACGTATGATGCCGCGAGCGGTCTGTTCACCTTCCGCACCTCCGGAACGGCACAAATCGAGGCGGCCTCTGGTACGAAATCCATCACGCTCAACGCCACGGTGCTGGCGCCCATCACCAGCGGTAGCCTTGCCCTCGCAAGAAACCGTTTCGTAGCAGGCGACTCCACCACCGTCACCGCGACTTTTCGTGATGCCGGTGGACAGCCCGTGGTGTGCAACACGAGCACCTGGTCCACCTCACCGACAAGCGGGATCGTGCAACTCAAGCGTGGTGTTTCGCAGGTGGTGGCAACGCTGATCGGCCTCTCGGCTGGTACGGCAACCGTCAGTGCCTCCTGCGACGGGTCGGCAGCCTTCGCGGCCACGCTCACGGTCGACGCCGCAACGGTGCAGACGCCTCCACCCACGCCGCAGGCCGGCGCACTAAATCTTCGGGTCGTCCGTCTCGATCCGACGCTGCCAGGGAACGTGCTGGTCTCGTCCGGCTTGCCACTGGCAAAGGGCGTGCTCATGCCGAACGCAGTCTCTAACGTACGTCTCCTCGCCGGCTCTGCCGAGATCGCTCGTCACGCCTCGGCATTGCAGGGACGGCACACCGATGGTTCGGTGCGCTCGGTGCTGTTGCAGTTCTCCGTGCCGGCGTCGAGCGTCAACCAGACGTTCCAACTGGCATTGAGCGGCCGCACCATTCCCGAAGTGGCCAAGGGTGCTACCCGCAGCGAGCCGACAGCCATCATCACCTACGCCGACCCGAGTGATCTGGTCGCGACGGGCATTGTTGGCCGAACCAAGTCGCTGCTCCAGACGCCTACGACGCCGGCTCACTTCGCCCAGTACGACAGCGATTTTGCCAAGTGGGAAGCGACGCTCTGGTCTCCGGCCAAGGCGGCTTTCACCCTCAATTATTACGACCGCGGGCTCGCCTACTTCGCCTTCTTTGCCCGCACCGGGAATCCCGTCTACTTCGCGCGTGGCGCCGAGCTCGCACGCCGCTATCGTGTCGAGTACGTCGAAGCGAACGGCTATAACATCAACGAAGTGTCTTCCTCGCTGGACGGACTGATGGTGCACTATCTGTTTACTGGAGACGAAGCGTCGCGTACCGCAATTCTGAACGTCGCGTCATACTTCGAGATGTTCCGCGGCACGAGCACAATAATGACTGATGTCAATCATTCTTGGATGGATAACCGCGCCCAAGCGCGCGTGCTCAGCTCCAAAGTGCTGTCGTGGATGCTCGGTGCGACGTCGCTTCCGAACAACGGAGGCAGAACCGCCGCCTACGCGAACCTGCGCGCGGAAATGATCCAGGACGTTTCTGACATCATTAAAAGCCAGTACCCGGACGGAGCATGGCGCTGGAAGTCCCAGTGTTACGGCAGTAAGAATTTCATGAGTGGACTGCTGGACGGTGTGCTTGGCTTGTACTACGAGGAAGTATCGGCTGACCCTGCCGTGCTCAACGCGGTCGCCAAATCGTTCACTTTCATGCAGACAACCCAATGGATGCCGGCTGGCAAGGCGTTCAAGTACTTGGAGTTGACCTGCTCGGGGCAGGGTGGACCCACCGCCGCGGGCGACCTGAACGGATTGTTCCTGGATGGTCTAGGCTTTCTCTATCGCCGCAGCAATGACCCGAAGTGGCGCGCACTAGGCGAAGCGGTGTTCGAGGGTGGGGTTTCCGGTGGGTACCTGAACGACGACAAGCAGTTCAATCAGCAGTACCAAATGTCGTACCGCTGGCTGGGGGATCGCTAACCCTTTCGCAACTCGCGACATCAAGCATGAACGTCCTGCTCCGCGATCGCGCGGGGCAGGACGTTTGTGCATTCCTTACCCCCCAAACACCTCCAACGCCAGCTCCACTTTCCCGAACGGCGCCGACACTTGCACACCCTGCACGGCGCCGCGCACCCGCTCCAGCATCTCGCGCGCAATCGCCACGCCCTCGGCGACCGCGTGCTCCTTGCTCTGCTCGCTCGCCTTGCGCATGCGCTGCAACACCACCTGCGGCACGGTCACGCCGGGCACTTCGTTGGCCAGAAACTCCGCATTGCGCGCCGACACCAGCGGCCAGATTCCGGCCACGATCGGAATGCGGATGTCCTCGATACTGCCGAGAAACTTCTCGAGCTGATCGGGATCGAACACGGGCTGCGTAATCGCATACTCGGCGCCCGCCTCCACCTTCCAACCATAGCGGCGATGTTCATGGGCCGCATCGATTGCCGCGGGATTGACGCCCACGCCAATTGAGAACCGCGTCGGCGCGCCAATGGGATTGCCCCCCGGATCCAGTCCGCGATTGAGCTGCCGCACGAGATTCGTGAGACCGATGGCATCGATGTCGAACACCGCGGTTGCATCTGGATACGGCCCCATCTTCGGCGGATCGCCGGTGATGAGCAGCATGTTGCGGAGCCCGAGCGCTGATGCCCCCAACAGGTCGCTGAGCATGCCCAGCAGGTTCCGATCGCGGCAACAGTAGTGCGTGACGGCCTCGATCCCTGACCGCTCGATGATCAGACTGGTGGCGATCGCCCCCATGCGACTCTGCGCGCGCGGACCGTCGGGCACGTTGATCGCATCGACACCGGCCAGATGCAGCGTGATCGCATCCTTCTCGAGCCGCTGCGTGTCCACGCCGCGCGGCGGCACGATCTCCACCGAGGTGACGAACTCCCCGCGGGCGATCTTCGCCGCCAACCGCGAACGCTGCGCGAAAGGCACCGGCTCCACACCGGCGGCGCGCGTATCGGCCGCAGCCTGCGTCGGCTCTGCCGTCACGGTCACGCGCGTGCGGGGCGACAATGGCCGGATCCCCTCGGCCATGGCCCGGATATGCTCCGGCGTGGTGCCGCAACAGCCGCCCACGATCTTGGCGCCTGCCTGAATAAGATGGCGGGCGTACGTGGCCATGTACTCGGGGCTCGCCATGTACATCGACCGTCCGCCCACTTCACGCGGCATGCCGGCGTTCGGCTGTGCGGAGAGCTTGCGGGAGGTCAACGGCGCCATGCGCTCGATGGCCTCCAGAATGGTTTGCGGGCCGACCGAGCAGTTCAGGCCGATGACATCCACCCCCCACGCGTCGAAGCAACGCGCGATGTCTTCCGGCGTGGCACCGTACGTGGTGCGCAGATCCGGACCGACCGTGGCCTGCGCGATCACTGGCATTTCGGCGTCCACGGCGCGCGCGGCCAGGATGGCCTGCTCGATCTCTTCGAGATCGGAGAATGTCTCCAGCAAAAAGCAGTCCGCACCGCCGACCTTGAGCGCGGTCATCTGCTCATGGAAGATGTCGAACGCCTCGATGCGGCTGGTCGGACCGTACGGCTCGAGTCGCACGCCAAGCGGGCCCACCGCGCCGGCCACCAGCCGAAACTGCCCCGCCGCCTCGCGCGCGAGCTGGGCGCCACGGCGGTTGATCTCGCCCACCTGCGTTTCCAGACCGAACGTGGTCAGCTTGCGACGGTTGGCGCCGAACGTATTCGTCTCGATCACCTCGGCGCCGGCCTTCACGTAGGCGGCGTGCACGTCGCGCACCAGATCGGGCGTGCGCAGCACCAGTTCGTCGTAGCATTGGTTGATGAAGACGCCGTGCGCGTACAACATCGTCCCCATCGCGCCGTCGAACAGCACGACATCCGCCGGATCGAGGAGGCGCGCCAACTGCGCGACGCGCGGACGCACCGCCACCGCCGCGTCGGCGGCGGACGACTCCATCGGGGGCGCTACGGTATCGACGGGGGACATGGCGGCTCTCGTTCCCTTATTATTGCAGGAGGCAGCCGGTGCCGCCGTTAATGGCGACAGCCGGCATGACCCGAATGATAGCGCATCCCCTACAGCACCGCCCTCTGTGTCTCACGAGCTACGCATCGCCTCGCTCCTCAAGGAACGCATCCTCGTCATCGACGGTGCGATGGGGACGATGATCCAGCGCCACCGGCTGTCCGAAGCGGACTATCGTGGGGCCCGGTTCGCCGCATGGCCGTCGGATCTCAAGGGGAACAACGATCTGCTCACGCTCACGCGGCCGCAGATCATCTCGGACATTCACGAGGCATACCTCGCGGCCGGGGCGGACATCCTCGAGACCAACACCTTCAATGCCAACGCCATTTCGCTGGCCGACTACGGCATGCAGGCGCTGGCCTACGAACTGAATCTCGAGGGCGCGCGTCTGGCGCGCACGCTCACCGATGCTTACACGGCGCGCACGCCCGACAGACCGCGCTTCGTGGCCGGGGTGCTCGGCCCCACCAGCCGTACCGCGTCCATCTCTCCCGACGTGGAAGATCCGGGCGCCCGCAACGTCACGTACGACGCCCTGGTGGAGGCGTACACCGAAGCCGTGCGCGGCCTGGTGGATGGCGGCGCGCATCTCATCCTCGTCGAAACGATCTTCGATACGCTGAACGCACGCGCGGCGCTCTTTGCCGTGGAGCGTTTCTTCGAGGCGACGGGCACACGCCTGCCGGTGATGATCTCCGGCACGATCACGGACGCCAGCGGACGCACACTCTCCGGACAGACCACCGAGGCGTTCTGGATCTCGGTCTCGCATGTCCGTCCCCTTTCGGTGGGACTCAATTGCGCACTGGGCGCCGCGCAGCTGCGCGGCTACGTGCAGGAGCTGTCGCGCATTGCCGATACGCACGTCAGTGCGCACCCGAATGCCGGCCTTCCCAACGACATCGGCGGCTATGATGAAACGCCGGAGACGATGGCCACGCATCTGGCCGAGTGGGCGCGCGCGGGACTGCTGAACATTGTGGGTGGGTGCTGCGGCACCACACCCGAGCACATCCGCGCGATCGCCGAAGCGGTGCGGGACATAAAGCCGCGCGCGATTCCGGAGGTGCCCAGGTATCTGCGGCTGGCCGGGCTCGAGCCGTTCACGGTTACGGAGACCACCAACTTCGTGAACGTGGGTGAGCGCACCAACGTGACGGGGTCGGCGCGTTTCGCCAAGCTCATTCTCGACGGGCAGTACGGTGAAGCGCTTGTGGTCGCGCGACAGCAGGTGGAGAGCGGCGCGCAGATCCTCGACGTGAACATGGACGAGGGGCTGCTCGACGCCGAACATGCGATGGTGACGTTTCTGAATCTCGTGGCGGCCGAGCCGGATATTTCGCGCGTGCCGATCATGGTGGACTCGAGCAAGTGGAAGGTCATCGAGGCGGGGCTCAAGTGCCTGCAGGGGAAGGGCATCGTCAACTCCATCAGCATGAAGGAGGGCGAGGCCGAATTCCTGCGGCAGGCGCGACTGGTGCGCGCATACGGCGCCGCCGTGATTGTCATGGCGTTCGACGAACAGGGACAGGCGGACACCGTCGAACGCAAGATCGAGATCTGCACGCGTGCGTACAGACTGCTCACCGCACGGATCGGCTTTCCGCCCGAAGACATCATCTTCGACCCGAACATCTTTGCCATCGGTACCGGTATCGAAGAGCACGCGGGCTATGCCGTCGCATTTTTCGACGCCACGCGCGAGATCAAGCGCACCCTGCCGCATGTGCACGTGTCCGGCGGGGTGAGCAACATGTCGTTCTCGTTCCGCGGCAACAATCCGCTGCGCGAAGCGATGCACGCCGTGTTCCTGTACCACGCCATCCGTGCGGGGATGGACATGGGCATTGTGAACGCGGGCCAGCTCGTGCCGTACGAGGACATTCCGGCCGATTTGCGCGAGCGGGTGGAAGACGTGGTGCTCGATCGTCGTGCGGATTCGACGGAGCGGCTCATGGAGGTCGCGGACAGTCTCAAGGGGCGCGCCGCCAAGGCCGTCGAAGACGTGGCGTGGCGCAGTCTGGCCGTCGAGGAGCGGCTGTCGCATGCGCTGGTGCACGGCATCGATACGTTCGTGGTCGAGGACACCGAAGCGGCACGACTGCTGGCCGATAAGCCGATTGATGTGATCGAAGGGCCGCTGATGCGCGGCATGAACATCGTGGGCGATCTGTTCGGCGCGGGGAAGCTGTTCCTGCCGCAGGTGGTGAAGAGCGCACGCGTCATGAAGAAGTCCGTCGCGCATCTCATTCCGTACATCGAGGCGGCCAAGACCGCGGACAGCAAGGCCGCGGGCCGTGTGCTCATGGCCACCGTGAAGGGTGACGTGCACGACATCGGCAAGAACATTGTTGGCGTGGTGCTGCAGTGTAACGGCTACGATGTCGTGGACATGGGCGTCATGCAGTCGTGTGCGAACATACTGGCCAAGGCGCGCGAAGTCGGCGCCGATGTCATCGGCCTGTCGGGGCTGATCACACCGTCGCTGGACGAAATGGCTTTCGTGGCCAGCGAGATGGAGCGCGAGGGCTTCACCATTCCGCTGCTCATCGGCGGGGCGACCACATCCAGGGCGCACACGGCGCTGCGCATTGAGCCCGCGTACTCGGGGCCGGTGGTGCATGTGCTCGACGCATCACGCGCGGTCGGCGTGACGAGTCAGCTGCTCAGCGACGTGCGGCGCGATGCCTTCATCGCAAATGTGCGATCGGAGTACGCGGCCATTCGTGTCGCGCGGGAAGCGCGGGGCATGTCCGATCGGCTGGTGTCGATCGAGGCCGCCCGTGCCAATCGCGCGAAGTCCGACCTCTCGAAAACGGTGCCGGTGCCACACGCGCTTGGCGTGCAGACGCTGGCCGATTACCCGTTGGATGAGCTGGTGGAATACATCGACTGGACGCCGTTCTTTCACACCTGGGAGCTGGCCGGCCATTTTCCGGCCATTCTGACTGATCCGGTGGTCGGTGCGACCGCGACAACGCTCTACGCGGACGCGCGGGCCATGCTCGACCGGATGGTGCGCGAGAAGCGCATCGAGGCGCGCGCGGCGTTCGGCTTCTGGCCGGCCTCGGCGGTGGGCGACGATATCGAGCTTTATGCTGACGAATCGCGACAGACTGTGGTGGCCACGCTACACATGCTCCGACAGCAACTCGACAAAAAAGGGGACGGTCGGCCGAACTATTGCCTCACCGATTTCGTCGCGCCGCGCGAGAGCGGCGTGCCGGATTTCGTTGGCGCATTCGCGGTCACCACGGGTCACGGCGTGGATGACTGGGCCAACGAATTCGTGGGCGCGCACGACGACTACAGCGCCATCATGGTGAAGGCGCTGGCTGATCGCCTCGCGGAGGCGTTCGCGGAGCGGCTGCATGAACGCGTGCGACGCGAGTTCTGGGGGTATGCTCCTGACGAGTCGCTCGACAACGGCGGCCTGATCAAGGAGCGGTATCAAGGGATCCGACCAGCCCCCGGCTATCCGGCTTGTCCGGACCATTCCGAGAAGGGCACCCTCTTTGCACTATTGGACGCGCCGGCCCGGACGGGACTGATGCTGACCGAAAGTTTTGCCATGCACCCGACGGCGGCGGTGAGCGGCTGGTACTTCTGGCGGCCGGAAAGCCAGTATTTTGGCGTGGGGAAGGTGCTTCCGGACCAGCTGGCCGACTACGCCTCCCGTAAGGGGGACACGCCGGCCGAGGCGCGCTGGACCTCGTTTCTGGCCGCCGCGACCTGACGGTGACAGAGGGGGAATGCACCGAGCGGTCCAGGATGGGTAGATTACCCGGATATGTGTGGTAGAGCGGCACGGTGGTGACAGCCGGTAGCTCCCGGTCGTCGTGCAAGCGTGAAATCTTCGAGGTCCATGTGACGATTCCGGCATCCGCGCCGCTCACCTCCCGAGCTGCCTGGTCATCCGTACGAGAGATTGCCCCAGCGCAACTGGCCGCCTACGGGCTGACTGCGCTGGCGTTCGCGTTGTTGTTCGCAAAGCCGGCCGGGTTGCTGCTCGACGCGTGGTGGAACGATCCGAACAACGGACACGGGCTGTTGTTGGCCCCGCTCGCCATCTGGTTCGGGTACAAGAGCGGAATCGTCACAGGTGCCCGATCACAGCGCACGCTGGGCGTCCTCATGCTGCTGCTTGCTGTGGCGGCACGCTACGCATCCGATCTCGCCTCGGAACTGTTCGTCATGCGCAGCTCGATGGTGCTGGCCATCATGGGGCTCGTGGTGTTCTACGCCGGTGTGCGACAGGTGCTGCATTGGTGGCTGCCGTTCACGCTGGTCATCCTCTCGGTGCCGCTCCCCGAAGTGGTATTGAATACGGTGGCGCTGCCGCTGCAGTTCACCGCGTCGCGCATCGGAGCCTCGCTGCTCGAGTGGCGCCAGATCCCGGTCATGCTCTCCGGCAACGTCATTCGTATTCCGGGGCAGGAGCTGTTCGTCGCCGAGGCGTGCAGCGGGCTGCGATCACTCACGGCGCTGCTCAGTCTGGGCGTGTTGCTTGGCGCGCTGTTCCTCGACAAGTGGCCCACGCGCTGGCTGCTGGTCGCGCTGACGATTCCTGTCGCGATCCTCGTCAACGGCGTGCGCATCTTCCTTACGGGTTTCCTGGTGCTCTTCGTGAGCCCGGAAATGGGTGAAGGGTTCATGCACACCAGCGAAGGGATGGTCATGTTCGGCGGTGCGTTCCTGCTCACTGGCGCACTCACCTGGCTGCTCGGCCGCGGCGAGCGGCTCTTCGCACGCAAGTCTCCCTCTCAGCTACAGGCGTCGGTATGAACGAGAAGACGGTAATCTTCCTGCCGGCGGCGGTGCTGCTTGGCGGCGTGCTACTGATCTCCGGCATCCGCGAGCAGTACCAGGTGCAGCCGAAACAGCCGATGAAGGCGATCCCCAGCACGTTCCTGGACATGCCCAGCACGGACATCGTGGTGGCCGAAGAAGAGCGCAAGATCGCCGGCATGTCGGACTACGTTATGCGCTCGTTCGGGCCCGATTCGGCACCGTTGTTCACGGTGTACGTTGGATACTACGATCGTCAGGTGCAGGGGAAGTCCATCCATTCCCCGAAGAACTGTCTGCCCGGCGCGGGCTGGGAGATCATGACCAGCACCCGCGTGCCGCTCCCGGGCGGGTCCGCGGCTGATGGCACGGTCAATCGCGTGCTGCTCGGCAACAAGGGCGTGCGTGCGATGGTGTACTACTGGTATCAGGGGCGCGGTCGCGTGGCGTCGAACGAGTACCGCGTGAAGTGGGATCTGCTGCGAGATGCGGCCATGTACGGCCGGACCGAAGAAGCGTTGGTGCGTATTGTCGTGCCGGTCGCGCCGCTCGGCGCTGGCCAGGCACCGACGATCAATGATGCCTCCGTCGCGGCAGCGGACGAACTCGCGCAGCGGATTGCGCGAGAACTCGCACCCGCCGTGAAGCAGGTGCTTCCGACGTTCCCGAGCACCTGAGCGACGCAACCACTGCGGTGACCGTGACGGCGCAGCGACTGCGCGTCCTGGTCATCGCCACGCTCTTCCCGAACCCCGCGCAGCCGGTGCACGGGGTGTTCGTGCTCCGACGCCTGCGGCATGTCGCCGATCGCTGCGATGTTCGCGTGCTCGCGCCCGTCGCGTGGTTTCCGTTTGCCACGACGATCTTCGCACGCTACCGACAGCGCATCGGCATTCCGGCGAACGCCGTGATGGACGGATTGTCGGCGGAGTATCCGCGCTTCCTCTCCGTGCCGCGGTACCTCAAGCCGCTCGATCCGCTCTTTCTGTTCGTCACCGTGTGGTGGCGCGCGCGGAAACTGCAGCGCGAGTTCGACTTCGACATCATCGATGCGCATCTCGCGTGGCCCGATGGCTACGGTGCGTTGCTGTTGGCGCGTCTGCTGGGGAAACCGCTCACGGTGACGCTGCGCGGCCACGATGTCAACGACCTCCCGCGCATTCCATCGCGCCGCCGGCAGATCGTTCCGGTGTTGACCGAAGCCGACCGTGTGGTATCCGTTGCCGAAGCGCTGCGCACCGAGGCGATCGCGTTGGGCTGTACGCCGGCGCGCTCGATCACGATTTCGAATGGTGTGCTGACGCACGTCTTCTTTCCGCGCGATCAGGCCACCTCACGCGAGACACTCCATCTGGCGCGCGACCGCCGATTGATCGTGTCGGTCGGCCATCTCGTGGAGCGCAAGGGACATCATCTCATCGTCGAAGCGCTGGCCCTCTTGAACGCGCGCGGTTACAGTGACGTGGACCTGGCGATTGTCGGTGGTGCCGGCGAAGAGGGCGACATGCGGGCCACGATCGAGGCGACGACGGCGCGGCGCGGGCTGCAGGGGCGCGTGTTCATGGCGGGGGCGCGCAAGAACGAAGAGCTGCCCGCGTGGTACACGGCGGCGGACATCACGTGTCTGGCCAGCTCGAAGGAAGGATGGGCCAACGTGCTGCTCGAATCGTTGGCCAGCGGGACACCGGTCGTCGCCACCAATGTGTGGGGCACACCGGAGGTCATCAATTCGCCCGAGCTAGGCGTGCTGGTGGATCGGACGCCGGATAGCATTGCCGATGGTCTCGAGCGCGCACTCACCACGTCGTGGAGCAAGGAGCGGCTGGTGTCGTATGCGAGCGGGCATTCATGGCCCGATGTCGGCGCGCGTGTGGAAGTGTCGTATCGCGTCGCGATCGCGCACTATAAGGCAGCGCGCCGGGGCTAGTGCGGCGTAACGTTTTATCTCGGTGGTCGAAGTAACGAACTATCGCTGGGTTGATCTTCTATCGATACAAAGTCGTCAGAGCATGCTGTCCTAAGTTGCATTCAGCGTGCCCTGCCTCACACGCGCAGCGCTTGCAGGGCGCGCAAGAGAAAAGGGTCGCTCTACGCCAATAAACAGCAGCGCGCTTGGCAGAAGGGTAAGAATGAACATTGGCGGCATTAACGCCCAATACATCCACCACGGGAACGCACCCGCTGAAAGCAGTGTATCCATCGCGAGCGCAACTCCCTTGAGCGCAAGGCCATGAAGCAGGTAGTACGAATAGCTGATGTTCCCCAGCCAGCGCAGCGGCGTCCAAGAGAATGCGATGGCCAGCCAGCCATTGGCATCGCGAAAGCACGCCAAGCAGAGTACAAGGTAGGACGCGAACAGTACCGTGTGCCTCAGCATGACAACGATGGGCCGGCCATCCGGTAGGAGAGCGGCGAGCGCGACACACAAAATTGCAATAAGGCCAGCGATTCCACCGGGTGACCGCATGCGGTTGTGGACACCCTCGTAGAGCAGCAGGCCTGAACCGAACATGATCAGGCGGATTGGTCCGCGACTGCCCGCGCAATATAGCCCGACCGCGGCCGACGTCAGAATGACAAAGGCAACGCGCCACCGTACGCTGCGGCCACGTAACCCAAACAGTCCGATGACGAGCGGTATGGCGAGATAGTAGAAGACCTCGTAGCTCAGCGACCACGCGACCGTGATCATCGGCGGAATGTGAAATATTCCCGGCAGTAGCAGGAAATTCTGCAGCAAATAAAGCGCTCCGGCGGACAGCGAGCGGGGAATCTTGTTCTCAGAAGGGAAGACAAATGAGAGAGCCACGTATAAGCAGAAGACCGCAGTGAAGGCGGGGTAGATCCTTCGAATCCTCCTGCTCATGAACCGGAAGAACGGCTGAGGCCGGGCAATGAGGGACCCGTAAATCAGGTAGCCACTGAGCACGAAGAAGAGGTCGACACCAGTTCCGCCGAACGAGGAGAGCCACGACGACATCGCCACCAGCGCCGAGTCCTGCGGGATCCAGGGTAGCATTAGTGCAGCGTAGTGCACCAGAAAGACCAGGGATACCGCAAAGCCACGCAGCCCTTCCATCGGGCGAACGTTCTCGGTGCTCCCTCCTCGCTGCAGCTCGAAGGTCTTGGTCAGCCAGTGCAACGTGTCATCCCGAACAGCGTCATCAACACTCGGGTTCGGCAGGAAATCAACGGTGACTTCATCTCAAAGGGATATAAGGCAGATTTCATGGCGTATCGATGGTGCCATCGCGCGAGCACCCATCATCGGTTGCGGATCACGCGATAGGCCTGCTTCATCCGCTCGCGCGCCGTGAGCGCCAGCCAACCCGCATACACCGCGGCACCGGCGACTGAGCAGGCGATCAGGCGCCACACCGGCGGTACATTCGCGCCGACGAGATACTCGCGCAGGAACCAGACCGTCAGCGTCATCAGTACCGTGCCGATAAGACTTGGCGCGAGCGATGCGAGCATCGTGCGCAGTGGCAGGCCGATTTCGTTGCCAGCCGCGCGCAACTGCAAGGCCACCAGCGGCGGGTACACCACGGTCCACACGAGACCCACGCCGATCGTGCCCCAGCGCGCGCCGAACCAAAAGGCGGTGGGCAGCACGGCCAGGCCAGCGATCGAGTACCACATCGCGGCACGCGTGCGGCCGCGGCTCACGAGCACCTGCGCGCCAAGTGGCGAGACGGCGCGAAACACAGCGAAGGCGGCCAGACTCTGCACGATGGGGATGGAGCTCGTCCACTTGTCGCCAAGTACGATGGGCACGAATTCCGGGGCCACCAGCGCCAGTCCGGCACAGATGGGGAAAAGCAGCGCGGACAGTCCTTCGAGCAGCAGCAGCACGTACCGGCGGAACTCCGCATCGTCGAATTGCACGCGCGCAAAAATGCTGGGCGTGACGCTGAAGATCAGCGTGGCGATCTTTTCGTTCGGCAATGTGACCAGCGTCCAAGCCATGGAGTACGCGCCCAGCGCCGCCTTGCCGAGCACGCGGCTGACGATGGCGAAGTCGGCGTTGGTGTACGCATACCAGGCGAAGCGGCTGACCAGTACGTCGCGGCTGAACTTGAGCGACGACGCAATTTCCGACCAGACCGGTTTCATGATCCGGACCGGCGCGTTGTACGCCAGCAGGCCGAGCATGACCAGTCCGGCCAGCACTTCGCTGAGCACGAACGACCAGTAGCCTGCGCCACTCAACGCGAGCGTGAGTAGTGCGGCCGCGGCGGCGAACGCGCGCAGCATCTCCAACACGGAGAGTGTCTTGAAGCGCAGCTGCTTGCGCAGCAGCGACGTGGGCACGGCAATCATGGCACCCAGGCCAATGGAGATGCCGAGTACGGGCAGTACGAGTCGCAGTTCGGGGAGGCGCAGTGCGCTGGCCATGGGGATGGCGAGTGCCGTGGCGGCAACCCAAGCGATGATGGCGCCGATTACACCGACGCCGGCGAGCTGCGAGATATCTCGGCTGGTAAGGTCGGACTTGGACACGATCGCCACGCCGAGTCCGAATTCGGTAAGCAGGCCGATCAGCCCGACTGCCGTGCTGGCGGCGGCGGACACGCCGAAATCCGCCGGCGTGAGCACACGCGCCACGACGACGAACACGGACCATGAAAACGCCTGCGCCACTGCGCGTGCCGCCCCGGACCAGGCAACGCCTGTCATCAGGCTTCGGTCCAGCGTGCGACGACTGGTCGCGGTGCCGGTCGGTGTCTTGCTCATCGATGCGGGCGGCGCGTGACGCAGACGGTCCTTACTTGCGGATACTGTCCTTGCGTGCGCGCGGGAATTTCTGCGTCAGCGGATCGACGTATTGGCGCTCGCCTTCGCCGATGTAGATCTGTCGCGGGCGCGCGATTTTCTGTTCCTTGTCGAGGATCATCTCTTCCCACTGCGCCAGCCAGCCGGAGACGCGCGCCACGGCAAAGAGCACCGTGAAGAAGTCTGTCGGGAACGCCATCGAGCGATAGATGAGGCCCGTGTAGAAGTCCACGTTGGGATACAGCTTGCGCGCGATGAAGTAGTCGTCGGAAAGGGCGATGCGCTCGAGTTCGAGGGCGATCTCGAGGTCCTTGTCCATGCCGACCTGTGCGAACACTTCATCGGCGAGCTTTTTGACGATGCGCGCCCGTGGATCGTAGCTCTTGTAAACGCGATGGCCGAAGCCCATCAGGCGCTGTTCGCCCTTGCCGCTCTTCACGGCCTCGATGAACGCGGGGATGTTCTTCTTGTCGCCGATCTCGGTGATCATGCGCAGCACGGCTTCGTTGGCGCCGCCGTGCAGGGGGCCGAAGAGGGCGGCGATGCCGCCAGCGACGGCGGAGAACGGGTCCACGCCGGAGGACCCGATGGCGCGGACGGCGCTCGTCGAGCAATTCTGCTCGTGGTCCGCATGCAGGATGAAGAGCACCTCGAGCGCACGCACGAAGACCGGATTTCCCTCATACTTGGGCTCCGACATGCGTGCCACCATCGACAGGAAATTCTCGACGTAGGAGAGGTCGTTGTCGGGGTAGATGAACGGCAACCCCTTCACGTGGCGATACGCGAACGCGGCGATCGTTGGCAGCTTGGAGATGAGGCGGACGATCGAGATGTAGCGCTGGTGCGGATCATGAATGTCGTGGGCCTGCGGATAGAAGCTGCTCAGCGCCGACGTGGCGGTGCACAGCATTGACATCGGGTGCGCGTCGTAGCGGAATCCTTCCAGGAACTTGCGGATGTTTTCGTGCACGTACGTGTGATACGTGACGTCATGCACCCAGCTGTCGTACTGCGACTGGTTCGGCAACTCGCCATTGCGCAGCAGGTACGCGACCTCGAGAAAGGTCGCGCTCTCCGCGAGCTGCTCGATGGGGTAGCCACGATATCGCAGGATCCCCTTGTCGCCATCGATGAACGTGATCGCGCTTCGGCACGACGCGGTGTTCATGAACGCCGGATCGTAGCTGAGCAATCCAAATTCGGACGCATCCTTCTTCACCGCGCGCAGGTCGGCGGCGCGGATGTAGGTATCGCCTTCCGGACCCTCCGTGCAAATGGTGGCGCTGTACTGCAAGCCGGTGCGGGCATCGCGCAGTTCGAGCGCGTCCTTGGCGGAAGCTTCCGAAACGTTCGTCGAGGTCATCTCAAACGGCTCCAGGGATCATCGAGGGAATCGTGATGGTCACTACTAATGTAAAGCGCTAACCGCGCGCGGCGGGCCGGTTCAGGTCGCGGAAACGGCCGGAAGATCGAGCGTGAACGCGAGGCGTGTGCCGCGCCCGTCGGACGAGGCGAGCGCTAGGTCACCGCGCATGGCGCCGATGAGCTTCTGGCAGATCGCGAGCCCAAGCCCCGCGCTGGAGAAGGCGGGCGCGTCGTGATTGGCTGCGCCCTCTGCGGGCGCATTCAGGAAGCGCGCGGTCACCAACGGCGGCATACCGCGACCCGTGTCGGCCACAAGGAAACGCACGGCGGAGTCACCGGCGCTCTCCGCCTGCACCGTCACCGCGCCGCTGTTGGTGAACTTGAGCGCGTTGGTGACCAGGTTCAGCAGGACGCGATGCAGGGCGGCCGGATGTCCGAGGCGCACATCGACCGGGGGGCCACTGAAACGCACGGTCAGTCGTTTTTCTTCAGCGATGGGTTGCACCACGTCGCGCACGGCGTGAAGCACTTCGCTGATCGAGAACGGGACGACGGCCGGTCCCACCAGACGAGCACCGCCCTGGGCCAGTTCGGTCACATCACTCGCCATCCCGGACAGCCCGAACGCGGCGGCGTAGACGAGCCCGAGGTGCCGCTCCTGCATGGGGGATACGGGGCCCGTCTGTCCGGCTCGCATCCTCTCGACGAGAAACTGGATGGAGGTGAGCGGCGACCGCATGTCGTGCGCGACCTCGACAAGCAACTGCAGCGCATTCGGGCCCAGCACATGCTCCGCGAACTGCGCCGAGGCGTCCTGTTCGAGCAGGAGGCACAGCTGCTCGATCTGCTGGAGGACGCGGATGACCTCGGCCGCGGGCACGCTCGATCCGGTAGACTGCGCGATGAGCTCGCGACGGAGTGCCGTGAGCAGTCTCGGCCCTTCCGCCGTCCACGTGTGGGACGCGAGAGAAGGGATGGGTCCGCCGGCGAGCCCGATGCGCACTGCGTCGCACAGAACGGAGAGCGCGAGGACGGCCTGATCGGCATCTCCGGCCATGGTGGCGGCTGCAGCCCAGCGCGATTTGACAGCGCTCGCGGCATCGTCAATGATGGACGGTGCCGATGCCGTCGGGAAAATGTCGCTATGGTGCGCGCATGATTCGTCGTGTTCGGGAGCAGCAGTAGAGGCGCGGGCGAACGAAGCAGCGGAAGCCATGAGATAGCGCGGTCAGACGGGTCAGGGCGGATCGCAAGTCGTTTGCGTCGGCCGTCGTCACACGACCATTGCCTCGTGCCGAAGGTCACCACGAACGTGCGGTCGGGCGTTCGCTGTGGAACGGCGAACGGCGGATCGCGAACCACGCGGGCGGGGCCGCGAATGGAACAACCGGGTGGGCGACCGGCGACGTCGCGAGCGGGCGTCTCAATTGCTGTAACGGGCCGAGGCGGGGCCCCAATCGCGGGAAGACGCGCCATCACCCGATCCCTGCCCCCCCAACAAGCTCAACGCCCCGCCGACACGCGTCGGCACCAGCCCCTGCGCCGAGCCCGCTCGCGGCGAAGCCCGCGTCGTTCGCGATCCGCCGTGCCCCAGAGCGCGAGCACCCCGGAACGGCGGATCGCGAACCACGCGGGCGGGGCCGCGAATGCCCAGTCCCGCCCGCACCGGCCCCCGTAGCCTTATTCGCCATCCACGGACACGGCGCGCACGAACGCGAGAAGTGACAACACCGACCAAAGCACGTCGGCGTGATTGGCCAGCTCCGAAACATGCTGTGACCACAAGCGCCGTACCCGTACCGGATCCAGCAGTCGCGTGTCAGCAATCGACGCTGGCGTGAGGAGCTCCTCCGCCCACGGCCGCAGCGGTCCGCGCAGCCATGTCGCCAGCGGTACTGAGAAGCCGCGCTTGGGACGCTCCACTAACGCACGCGGCACGTAGCGATCCAGCAGATGACGCAGTGGTTGCTTGCCCACGCCGCCCACGACCTTCGCTGCATGCGGGATGCGCCACGCCAGCTCGAACACGCGATGATCGAGCAGCGGCGCTCGCGTCTCCAGACTGAACGCCATCGCCGCGCGATCCACCTTCACCAAGATGTCATCCGGCATGTAGGTCACCGCGTCGAACAACATGCGCGACTCGAACGCCAGGTCGTCGCCAAGCCATGGACCCGTCAACTCGTTCGCACCAATCGCGCGCCGATGCTCGGCCAGCAACAGATCCGTCGGTGAGACATTCTGCGCTCGACCCGCATGAAACGACGACCGTTCTCCACCGGCCAGCATCATCGCGCCAAGTCGGGCCAGCGAGGTAGCCGCTTGCGTATCGGAGTTCGATCCGGCACGAGCCAGCGACACCGCGCGCATCACGAAATCCGGGGCCGGTTCCGGCACGTCGCGCAGCAGCGTCCCCACCAGACTCCGCACCACCGCCGGCGAATTGCGCGTCAACCGGTCGGCCGCGCCACGCGTGCGATGCCAGTTGTAGCCGCCGAACAGTTCGTCGCCGCCGTCGCCCGAAAGTGCCACCGTCACGTGTTGCCGAGTCAGTCGCGCGACCAACAGCGTAGGCAACTGCGACGAGTCCGACATCGGTTCGTCGTAGATCGCCGGCAATCGCTCCACGAATTCCAGCGCGTCTTCGCCGCGCACCGTCAGCTCCGTGTGGTCCGTACCAAGATGGGCCGCCACCTCACGCGCGAAGGTCGCTTCGTTAAACGCCGGGTCGTCGAAGCCGATCGTGAACGTGCGCACGGGTCGCGACGCCTGCGTCTGCATCAGCGAGACGATCAGCGACGAATCGATCCCGCCCGAGAGAAACGCGCCCAATGGCACGTCCGCCATCATTTCGTCGCGCACCACCGGTCGCAGCGTGGTGTCGAGTGCGTCCGCGATCGTGGCGCTGTCACCCGTCAGCGGGTTCGCCAACCCGTCGCGTGCCGCTGTTTCGGCAGACCAGTAGCGCACTTCGCGCGGCGGCTGTCCAGTGCGCAGTGCGATCATGCACCCCGGGCGCACCTTCGCGATGCCTTCGTAGATCGAGGCCGGTGCCTGGATGTAGCCGTAGCGGAGATACTGCGCGATCGCCGTCAGGTCGAAGCGCGCCTTCCACCCCGGGAAGGCGCGCAACGCCTTGAGCTCCGAACCGAACAGCCACCTGTCGTCGAAGTTTCCGTAGAACAACGGTTTTTCGCCAAGCCGGTCGCGCACGAGCCAGAGCGTGCGTTCGTCGCGATCCCAGATCGCCATCGCGAACATGCCCGCGAAGCGCGGAATACTGGCCTCAATCCCCCACCGGTCAAAGGCGGCGAGGAGCACTTCGGTGTCGCTGTGGCCGCGAAAGGTGGTGCCCATCGTCTCAAGTTCGCGGCGCACGCCGGCGTAATTGTACGCCTCGCCGTTGAACACCAGCACATAGCGTTCGCTGACCGCGCGCATCGGCTGCGCGCCCAGCGGCGACAGATCGATGATCGAGAGACGGCGGTGGCCGAGCGCGATGCGGGCGTCGTGATCGCACCAAACGCCATCGGCATCCGGGCCACGATGCGCGATGGCGTCGGTCATCGCCTTGACTGCGATGTCCGGGGTGCCGGATGTCGGTGCTCCGAGGAAGCCTGCTATGCCGCACATGACGACTTGTACCCTCGCTGCTCTTCGGGATCCACCCCGGACACGGTCTCGGCTGCCAACGCTGCTACCGCGGCCCGCACACCGATCCGGCGATCGCACGCGCGGCGGTGCCACCCATGATCGCGGCACCTCGATCGGTAAAGTGGGAGAAGTCGGCGAAGGGCACCGGCCGCTCCCGCCGCAATGCTACGGTCGGATCGATCAATACCACCGCCGAATCTCGCGCCACCTGACGCGTGCGCTCCGCGGCGAGCGCTTCGAACACGAGGATCGTATTGCCGGTGTACTGCGGATAGAACTTTTCCCACGCGCGGAGCCACCGTTCCTGTTCGACGCCTTCCCGAACGAAAAACCGATTCTGATGCACGCCGAGGGCGGGCATGGCGTCTGCCGCGCGAATGGCACCCACGAGTCGCCGCAAATTGAGCTCGAATGCATCGAGTCGATCCATCGGCGCACTGGTGCCCGGTCCCGCGCTCATGCCCGACTGTGCCGCCGCGATTTCGCGTTTACGCAACAGGTCGAGAATGGGCGCTGGCGTGACGTTTTTGATCGCGTCGCGGAATCGCTTTCTGGCACGCCAGCGGAATCCCGTGGCGCCGTTGGTCGGAACCTCTCGCGGCTTGGCCGCGACCGGAATTGTCTCTTCGAGATACTGCATCGGGGTCGGATAGTACACGATTACCGAGGGTTCCAGTGGACGTAACCGGCGTTCGACGTCCTGAATCACCGTCGGCAGCGACATGCCCGCGAACGCAGCGTTCCCTACCACGACATCGCGCGCGCAATGTGTACGCAGGCTGTCCTCGAGCTGACGCGGCCACTCCTTGCCTTGTGCCTCATACAGTCCAAACGATTCCGACGCGCCGCTGACCACGACCAGACGCGCCGTGCGCAACCGTTCCGGCGGGATTTCCGCACCGCGCAGTCCGAGTGCGTTGATACGAAACTGCCGGTACTGCGCCCCCGGACGCGCATGCGCGCCAAGCGAGTCGATGACCAGCAACTCGTCCATTGCCTGCACGTTGCTGGAGAACGCCACGCCAAACCGCGCCCAGTCGTCGAAGCGTGTGGCACCCTCGATGGCGACGAGCATGATGGCGCCGAGCGTCGCGGCGCGCACAACGGTGCCGAATGAGACGCTCATGCGGCGCTCAGAACTGGAAGTAGAGGAACGGCGACGGCCGCGCCGTGACGATCAATGCGAGCACGGCGCCGAACGCACCCGCGAGCGCGACCTGTCGACGCCACGTCCATTCGTGATTCATCTCGAACGGGTTCTTTCCGGCCAGACTCCAGCCCGCCGCGATGACGAACGCTGCCGTCACCACGGAGAGCGACGTGTCGCTGAACACTGTGCCCTCCGTTGGGACGTACATGCGCTTGAGAATGCCCAGCGACTCTTCGAACGTGGTGGCGCGGAAGAACACCCACCCCGTCATGGCGAAGTAGAACATCAGCAGCTGCTGCGGAATGCGCGGGATCGCATCCCAGCTCGACTTGAACACGCGATACAGACACAGCAGCGCGCCGTGATAGAACCCCCAGAAGACGAACGTCCACGACGCGCCGTGCCACAGGCCGCCGAAAAGCATCGTGAACATGAGGTTGCGATACGTGTTGAACGTACCGTGGCGATTGCCGCCGAGCGGGATGTACAGATAGTCGCGCAGACAGCTCGAGAGAGAGATGTGCCACCGCTCCCAAAAGTCGGACGGGTTGAGCGCCTGATACGGCGAATTGAAGTTCTGCGGAATGCGTATGCCGAACAGGTATCCGAGTCCTACAGCCATCGTGCTGTAGCCGGAGAAATCGAAGAGCAGCTGGAAGGTGTAGCCGAGTACGGCGAACCAGGCGCCGCCCGTCGACAGTTCGCGCCAGTGCGCAAACGACGGATCGACCATCGCAGCGAGCGTGTCCGCGACCAGCACCTTCTCGATGAGGCCGATACAGAAGAACGACACGCCCCGCCCGAGCCATCGTGTGCGGTCACTCGTCCCGATCGCTTCCAGATCCGCCTCGATCTGGCGGAAGCGCACGATCGGACCGGCCACCAGCTGCGAGAAGAGCGAGACGTACGTCGCGAACTCCCACAGGTTGCGTGTCGGCGTGATCGTCCCGCGGTACGCGTCCACGATGTAGCTGATCGTGTGGAACGTATAGAACGAGATGCCGATCGGCAGGATGATGTTCAGGTGCGGAACGGCGATGTCGAGACCGGCGACGTGCGCCACGGACCGCACGCTGTCGAGCGCGAAGTTCATGTACTTGAAGAAGCCGAGCAGCGCGAGATCCACCGCGATCGGCAGTATCAGGCACAGTTTGCGTTCGCGCGTTCCCTTCCCGTAGCGCAGCATCCCGAGGCCGGCCAGGTAGCTGACCATCGTCGAGAACGCCATCAACAGACAGAACCGCGGATCCCACCAGCCGTAGAAGACGTAGCCGGTGATCGTCAACCAGACATAGCGCCCCTTCGCGTTCGGCAGCAGCCAGAACACGATGTACGCCAGCGGTAAGAACGCAAAGATGAATTCGAGACTATTGAAGAGCACGGAGTCGAAATGCAGTCAGTGGGGCGCGCGCGCCGTCAGTCGGCAGCGCCCGTCAGCACATCCCGACGGAAGCCATGCTTCTCCATCAGACGATAGAGGGTGGTCCGATCGATCCCCGCCAGCCGTGCGGCCTTGGACATGTTGCCACCGGCGCGCGTGGTCAGGCGTGTGAGGTATTCCTTCTCGAAGTGCGCGATCAGGTTGTCCTTGGCGATGTGAAACGCATCGTTCATGATCGTCGGCGGCAAGCCGGATTCGGCGGCCGGAGCGGGCGCATCATCGTATACCGGGATGTCATCCGGCTGGATCGGACGACCCGGCTCGGCGATCACGGCCACATGCTCGATCACATTCTGCAGTTCACGCACGTTGCCACGCCACGGGCGCGACTGCAGGAAGGCCATCGTCTCCGCCGTGAGCTGGGGCGCCGGCGTGCCGTGCGGGCGGTGACGCTCCCACGACTTGGCGAGGAAATGCTCGGCCAGCAAGGGAATGTCCTCGAGCCGCTTGCGCAGCGGCGGCAGCTTGATAGGCACCACGCGGAGCCGATAGAAGAGGTCTTCTCGCAGGATCCCCTGCTGCACGGCCTCCTGCGGATCCCGGTTGGTGGCCGAAACGAAGCGCACGTCCACCACGGCATCCTGCGTCTCGCTGCCGAGCCGTCGCACGACGCCGTCCTGCAGCACCCGCAGCAGCTTCGCCTGCAGTGGCATCGTCATTTCGGTCAGCTCGTCCAGGAAGAGCGTGCCGCCGTTGGCGACTTCGAGCAGGCCAGCCTTATCGCGATCCGCGCCCGTGAATGCCCCCTTGCGGTAGCCGAACATCTCCGACTCGAGCAGATTCTCCGGCAGGGCCGCGCAGTTGATCGGGACGATCTTGCGGTTCGCCCGGCGACTGTGCCGGTGGATATACTGAGCGATCAGTTCCTTGCCGGTGCCGCTTTCGCCGCTGATCATGACAGACGCGTCGGTGGCGGCAACTTTCTGGGCCAGATCGACGGCCTTCCGGAAGGTCGGGGAAACGCCGAGCAGCTCCATGCGCTCGCCGGCACCGTTCTGCGTAATCAGCGTGGGCTTGATATCGCGGACGGTCTCCTTGGCCGAGTTGACGGCGTAGGCGGCTCGACCGACGAGAACCTGGAGGTGTGATGCCGAGAACGGCTTGGGGAGGTAGTCCCAGGCACCGGCGCGCAGCGCCTCGATGCTGGAAGCGACACTCGGATTGCCGGTCATCACAACGATGATCGCGTCCTTGTGGACTTCGAGGGTGGCCTTGAGCACCTCCATCCCCGAGATCGGGGTAAGATAGAGGTCCACGAGGACGATATCGAAGCGGCGGCGGCGGACCAGATCGAGCGCTTCGTCGCCCCGGCCGGTTGACGAAACGTTATGGCCGTCCATCTGTAGTACCGACGCGCAGCCTTCGCGAAGGGTCCGGTCGTCGTCCACCACGAGGATCCGCAGGCCGGTGCTCCGGTCGGCGGCAGTACTCGGTGCGGAGTCGGAAAGGGGAGCGTCAGACATCGAAGCGAATCTTCGTGAAAGGGATGAGAAAAGCGCCTGGCGTTTCGCAGCCGGTACTTAATCGTCTCTCGAAACGACTGGGTCCGGCCACGCGGGCGTCACCATTGTTCCGGTCACGCGTCTTGCTGACAAGCGGGTTCCACGGTACGGGTAGCGACTCTGCAAGAGAGTTCATACCGTGCTGAGCTTCAAGAGTCAACTATTTCGTAGCAAACATGCGACAGTTTCCGTGTCACGACTACCACAGCGTCGCAATCGTCACAAGATCTGTAGCGTTTATGCGTCGTGGCGTTCGTGCTTACGCTTGGCCACTGTGTTGATCAGATTCGACGACAGCGTGGTGGACGCACCACGATGCTTGCCCTCATCCCGCCCCATTTATGTCAGCTAAACAGCTTCAACCATTTTCCGCCTCCGAGGGCGGCGCCGTCGCCACTGCGGCTGACGTCGCACCGGTTCAGGATTGGGGTGGTGGACAGGACGCTACGCCGCGACCGAGTGGCTTCAAGATTGGGCGGTACATTTCTGCGCTGAAGCGCTACAAGTGGCTCATCGCCATCCTGGTCGTGATTGGCGCGGCGGGCGGCTATGGGGCCACCAAATTCCTGAAGCCCGAGTATCAGGTAAAGTCGGTCATCCTCCTCGAGGTGGCCGCCGGGTCGAACACCGACACGCGTTCGGCGCGCGGACCGGTGCAGGGGCAGGAACTGCTGCGCTCGGCCGGGTGGACGGACCTGATGCGCTCGTTCTCGATCGCCGATCCGGTGGTCATGCAGCTCGCGCTCTTCGTCAAGCCGAACGATGCCGCCGACAGCGCGGCCTTCCGTTCGTTCCGCGTGGAGCAGCAGCGGCTGCAGCCGGGCGACTATGTGCTCGCCCTGAACGGCAATCGCTACACCCTGTCCCTCAAGGCCGGCATCGAGATGGATAAGGGCGTCGTCGGCGATTCGATCGGGCGTAATGTCGGGTTCCTCTGGCAGCCGACGTCGCAGATGTTCGCCGGGCGCAAGGAAGTCGCGTTCCGCGTGCAGACGCCGCGCGAAACGTCGCAGGACTTGATCGCCAAGATGGGTATCGGGCTGCAGCCCGGTAGCTCGCTGATGTTCGTCACGCTCACCGGCGAGAACTCGGCGCGCACCGCCGCGACGCTCAACGCCTGGGTCGAACAGTTCGTCAGCAAGGCGACGGCGCTCAAGAAGAAGAACGTGATGTCGTACGCCACCATTCTCGAGGGGCAGCGGCAGTACGCCGCTGACAACCTCTCGGCGGCCGAAGGCGCGCTGCAGCAGTTCCGCATTCAGACCGTGACGCAGCCCAACGAGCGACAGTTGGTGAACGTGCCGGGGATCGAGCTGACGCGAAACCCCGTCTTCGACGACTACTACAAGCAGAAGGTGCTGGTCGACGGACTCTCGCGGGATCGTATCGCGCTCGAGCGCATTCTGGCCACCGGCAAGCAGGACGGAATCATCACGCCGGAGGCGGTGCTCTCCGTCCCCATGGTCACGAACGATCCGGCATCCGCGCCGCTGCGCAGCCTGCTCGCCGAGCAGACCGATCGCGAGAACAAGCTGCGCATCGCCCGCGAGAGCTTCACCGACGAGTTCGAGACCGTCAAGAACGAGCTCGCCTCGCTCAAGTCGTTCAAGTCGGTCATGGTGCCGCGCGCGCTCGAGACATATCTCGCCGAGCTGCGGCTGCGCGAAGCGCAGCTGAACCTGAATATCGAGGCGAGCAGCAAGGATCTGAAAGGCATCCCCTCACGCACCATCGAGGAGGGCCGATTGACGCGTATGGTAGACGTTGCCGATGCCCTTTATCGAAGCCTCGAAGGGAAGGCTGGCGAAGCGAAGTTGGCCGAAGCGGCCACCATCCCCGACGTGACGATTCTCGACCCGGCCGTCCCGCCGCTGGAGCCCACCAAGAACACGGCACCGGTAATCATTCTTGGCGCCACGCTGGGCGCGCTGGCGCTCGGTATTGCGCTGGCCATTCTCATCGACCAGTTGGACAAGCACTTCCGGTACCCCGAGCAGGCCACCGACGATCTCGGACTGTTTGTGCTCGGTGTGGTGCCGCAGATCGAGTCGAAGGGGGGCCGTCGCAATGCCGAACAGGCGGCGCAGGTGGTCGAAGCGTTCCGAAGTATTCGGATGAATGTGCGCTACGCGGCGGACCCGGCGAGACCGTTGACGATGACGATCACCAGTCCGGGACCGAACGACGGCAAGTCGCTGATCGCCTCGAATCTGGCGTTGTCCTTTGCCGAGTCGGGGCTGCGCACGCTGCTCATCGATGGCGACCTGCGCCGCGGCGAGCTGGCCAAGACTTTTGGCGTGCCGAAGAAGCCGGGGTTGGTGGAATATCTCGACGGAACGGCGTTGATCGCCGAAGTGCTGCACCCGGTGCAGTCGCACGCGAATCTGACGCTGATTCAGGGGGGCGCGCGTCGTCGTCGCGCACCGGAATTGTTGGCCACGCCCCGTCTGGCGCAGATGATCAGTCAAATGGCGGCCGAGTTCGATGTGGTGATCGTCGATTCGCCGCCGTTGGGCGCCGGCTTCGATGCGTTCGCGCTGGCGACGGCGACCGGCAACCTCGCGCTCGTGTTGCGCTCCGGCATGACCGACCGCCGGATGGCTGGGGCGAAGATGGCGACGGTGGATACGCTGCCAGTACGGGTCATGGGCGCCATCCTGAACGGCATCAAGCTGGACGGCGTTTACCAGTATTACTCGTACTATCAGGGCTATTCGGCGGAAGACGAGGACACGGAGGTGCGTCTCGTCGAAGGGGAGAAGGGGCAGGTGCCGGCAGTCGTCTCCCGGAACTGATGCCTGCAGTCTGCGCACTGCCTTGGCGGCGGCGCTGCAGCCCAACGTTGTGACGCACGACCGGGCTGCGCGATCTTGGAGGTATGCGACATTGGGATGTTCCGGCCCGCCGACGGTGCATATGGCGGGCGAACTGTAGTACAAAAACCGTATCACTTGTGGTGTCGTCGCAACAGAAAACTGCGGCCGGTGCCATTCCAGTCCTTTCCCGTTTCGACAATTCGATGACTGACAGAGCATTGCGTGTCACGCGACGGCCGCGGATACGCAACGAAGGATTGACCTCGACGTACGGTGTGCGCCCGCTGCGCGCGCTTGTCGCGCTGGTCTGCGCGACGGTGCTTGGGGCCTGCTTCGGCGGCGGTCGGGTGGACATGGCGGCGCCGTCGGAGAGCACCTCCCAGCGAGCCACACGCACGTCGCTGACGGCGCGCCTGGAGACGATCGACCGAGAACTCGCAGGAGGCGCGGCACGCGGCAAGAGTGGCACAGCCCTCTCCACCGAGGCCGCCGCCATCCGCATCCGGCTGAAGGACGGCGACTTCCACCCCGGCGACCGGTTTTTGGTGACGATCAGTCAGGGGGGCGCGACCCGCGCCGACACCGCCTCTATTCGCGACAGCCTGATGGTTACACTGGTCGGACTGCCCGACGTTTCATTGCAGGGGACCCTCCGCTCCGAACTCAACGAGAAGCTGACCGATCATGTGGCAAGGTTCTTGAAGAATGCTACCGTGCGAACCGTGGTTTTCACACGTATCTCGATCATCGGCGCGGTGGGACAGCCGGGGTTTTTCGTGGTTCCGCCCGACCGCCCGATGAGCGAGTTGATCATGATTGCCGGTGGTGCGGCCGCCAACGCGAAACTCAACGATATGCAGGTCTACCGGGGGAGAGCGCTGTTGCTGAACAAGAAGCAGACGCGCCTGGCCTTCAACGAGGGAAGAACGCTGGAACAGCTCGATATCAAGTCGGGAGACGAATTCCGCGTTCCGGTCCTCAAGAAGATCACGTTGGCGAGCGTCATTCAGCTCTTGTTCATCGTATCATCGCTGATGTTTGCTGTCGTCAATTTCCTGCAGTTCTACTACCGCCAGCAGCAGACGTAGATAGCGCCCCGTTCCCCAGACAGGTTCATGGAAGCCAAAGATTCAGCTATTTCGAGGTCAGCGCCCCCGCGAGCGAATCGTCGCTCCCGGGCGCAGTCCGGCGCTTCGGAGTCGCTGCCACCCGCATCGGAATCCCAACGGGCGCGGGCCATCGCGATCTCGGGCGCGGGTGGAGACTTCGAACCTCGCGAGCGTTCGGAGGTAGTGTCCTCGGTCTTCAACGTCACGGTCGCCGTGCTGTTGTTCATCATCGCGTCACCGATCATGCTGCTGACCGCGCTGTTGGTTCGCCTCAGCTCGCGCGGTCCGGTACTTTATACGCAGACCCGTGTCGGAATCGATCGTCGGTGGAATCGTACCCGCGCGCTGCACGAGCGTCGACGCGAGGATCTGGGCGGCACGCCCTTCACGATCTACAAGTTCCGATCGATGTGTACAGACGCCGAGGCCAACGGCCAGGCGGTCTGGGCGACCGAGAACGACTCGCGCGTCACGACGGTGGGCAAGTTCATCCGCAAGACGCGACTCGACGAGCTGCCGCAGCTGTTCAACGTCATGCGTGGCGATATGAACATCGTCGGCCCCCGCCCGGAACGTCCGAGCATCTTCGTCCGCCTGCGCGAGCAGATCGAGGAGTATCCGCTGCGGCAGCGTGTGAAGCCCGGGATCACCGGCATGGCTCAGGTCTACCACACCTACGACCGCTCGGTCGACGATGTGCGGAAGAAGGTTCAGTTCGATCTGCAATACCTGCGTCGGCAGTCACTGCTGGAGGATATCCGCATCATGTGCCTGACCGTGCCGGTCATGTTGTTCCGTATCGGCGGCTGGTAGTACGCCCCCGGCCGGTCTCCGCTCCAACGCGCCGTTGCGACTTGTTCGCGGCGGCGCGTTCTGCTGTGCGTTGATCGTGCGTTGATCGTGCGTTGATTGTGCATTGAGTCAGTTCTGCTGGTCCAGTGACTGTCCATGACGGTGCCAGCGCATTAAGGTTGCGCCAGTCTCGGCCGATGGTCTATCGAGACCGCCTCTTCACCCCTCACCTGGATTTCACATGTCGATCACGCCGGCGCACCATGTTTCCGGTCTGCTTTGCTGCGTGTGCCGCTTCCCGGAGCTGCCGCAGTGAGCCGTCTTCCGCACATCGCCGTCCTTGGCGGTGGCCCGGCCGGCTGCGGCGCGGCGTATCAGTTGCGGCGCGCCGGCAAGGCGACCGTGACGATGATCGAGAAGCAGGACGTGGTCGGCGGCAACGCCGGATCGTTCCAGTGGGGCGGACAGTGGCTGGACTACGGGAGTCACCGACTGCATCACACGGTCGCCCCGGATATCCTCGCCGACATCAAGCAAATGCTGGGCGATGATTTCGGCGATTTCTCGCGGCATGGCCGCATCCGCCTGCGCGGCCAGTGGCTGCATTTCCCCATCAAGACCACCGACCTGCTGGCGCGCCTCGACAAGGGCTTCGCGTTTGGCATGGCGCGTGATGTGGTCGTGGGGAAGATCGCCAAGCCGCCCGAGGGCGACACCTTCGCCTCGGTGCTGCGCAGCAATCTCGGCCGGACGATGAGCGAGCATTTCTACTTCCCGTATGGCCGCAAGATGTGGGGGCGCGAGCCGGAGGAGCTTTCGGCGATCCAGGCGCGCAAGCGCGTGACGGCGGGCAGTTTCGGAAAGCTGATCAAGCGCCTGCTCAAGCCCGTCGGCGGCGGCAACTACTACTACATGCGCGAGGGCTACGGCCAGATCTCGCGTGCGTATGCGCAGCAGGCAGCGACGCTGGGTGCCGAGATCGCGCTGGGGTGGGGGGCGACGCGTATCGAGCCGTCGCCGGTCGAGGGGTACACGTGGCGCATTACCATGTCGCGTGGCGACGGGCAGCGCACCGTCGATGCCGACTACATCTGGTCCACCATTCCGATCACGCTGCTGGCGGGGATGATGTCCACGCCCCCCGACGCGTCGGTGATGGCGGCGGCGAAGCAGGTCGCGTATCGCGCCATGGTACTCGTGTACGTGAAGCTGCCCGTGCATCAATACACCACCACCGACGCGCACTACTTCCCCGAAGAGGATGTACGCGTGACGCGACTGTCCGAGCCGAAAAATTATTTCCGTTCCACGTCGCCTCAGGGCACGACCGTGTTGTGCGGCGAGTATCCATGCACCGTCGGCGATGAGCTGTGGACGGCGACGGATGCGCAGTTGGCCGACCGCATGGCGAAGGATGCGGCGACAGCGGGGATCCCGTTTCCCGCAAAGCCCACCGACGTGTTGATCAAGCGCCTGCCGCAGGCGTACCCCATCTACCTGCGCGGCTATGAGGTTCCGCTCGGAATCCTCGACGACTGGGCCGCGTCGCAGCCCAATGTGCTCGTGTACGGCCGCCAGGGATTGTTTGCGCACGACAACACGCATCACGCGTTGTTCATGGCCTATTCCGCCGTGGACTGCCTGAACGGGATGTCGTTCGACCAGCGCAAGTGGGGCGAGTACAGGCAAGTCTTCAAGACGCATGTCGTCGAAGACTGAAGCGTCGGCGCCAACCGTACTCCTTGTTCTCGTTGCCATAGCCATCGTCGTCCGCGCGATCGGATTGAACGACGGCTTGTGGGTGGACGAAGTCTATTCGCTGGTCCGTTCCTTCCGGGAACCGCTCGGTGCCATTCTTACCGAGTACTGGGGGGACAACCACCATCCGCTCTACGCGGTGCTCGCCCATCTCAGTCGCGCCACGTTCGGCGAAGCGCCGTGGAGTGTGCGGCTGCCGGCGTTGTGGTTCGGGGTGGCGACCGTGCCGATGCTGCTGCGACTGGGGGAGCTCGTCGCCTCACGGCGCGAGGCACTGTTGGCGGCCCTGCTGCTGGCCGTGTCTTATCACCACGTCTGGTTCTCGCAGAACGCGCGCGGATATAGCGCGATCGCGTTCTTCGCCGTGGCGACCCTCTGGGCATTGCTGCGGGCAGTGCGCGCCACGTCGATGGGCTATTTCGTCGTGTACGCCGTGCTCGGTGCGTTGGGTGCATACACGCATCTCACGATGATTTTCGTGGTGGTGGGCCACGCCGTTGCCATGGCGGTGTGGCTTCTGGCCGGCGCGCCCGCGAGCGAGCGGGGGCGGCTGGTGCGCGGGGCCGTCGTGGCATTCGGCATGTCCGCCGTGCTGACCTTGGCGTTCTACGCGCCGATGCTGTCCCAGGTCATCGCGTTCTTTACGGAGCAGCGATCGGGGATGCAGGGTGTCTCGACGCCGGGATGGGCCGCGCTGGAACTGGTGCGCGGGTTGCTGCTCGGCCTGGGCGCCGGTGGAGCGGTCGTTGCCACGGTGGTGCTGGTGTGTGGGGCGACTGTGGCGGGGACGGGGGTGCTGTCGCTCTGGACATCGCAGCGACTCTTTACGCTGGCCGTAACCGCGCCGGTGCTGGTGACCATTGCCGGCGCGTTGGCCACGCGTGGCACGATGTATCCGCGGTTCTTCTTTTTTGCGATCGGGCCGGCCGTGCTCATTGCCGTACACGGTGCGTTCGAGAGCTGTCGCCGGCTGGCGGCGCGATGGCCCCGGTTTATTGGCAGTGGTGATCGGGTGGCGACGGTCTTCGTGTCGTTGGCGATCGTGCTGTCGGCAGTGTCACTGTCGGCCAACTACCGGTTTCCGAAGCAGGATTTTGCGGGGGCCATGCGCTACGTGCTGGCGCAGAAGGGGGCGGAGGATGCGGTGGTCACCACCGGCATTCCGTCGAATCCGTTGAACACGCTGTACCAACAGCCATGGCCCGTCGTCAGTACTCGAAGCTCGCTCGACTCGGTACGTTTCGCCGTGCCGCGCACCTGGGTGATCTGGACGTTCCCCCGCATTCTGGAACGCAGCGCGCCGGACATTGCCACACTCCTGTCGCGGGAGTGTCCGCAGCCCCGTACGTTCCGCGGAACGGTGGGTGGCGGAGACATTCTCGTATGCGTGCTCAATCGACCATGACGAAGCTCATCATCCAGATTCCGTGCTACAACGAAGCGGAGACGTTGCCGCCCACGCTGCATGATTTGCCGCGCCGCCTTCCCGGCGTGGATGTGATCGAGTATTTGATCATCGACGACGGCAGTCGCGACGAGACGTCGGCCGTGGCACGCGCGCATGGGGTGCATCATGTCGTGAAGTTCCCGCGCAATCGCGGGTTGGCGGCGGCCTTTCGCGCCGGCATCGAGGAGGCGTTGCGGCAGGGCGCGGACATCATCGTCAACACCGACGCGGACAACCAGTATCAGGCGCGCGACATCGCGACGCTGGTGCAGCCCATTCTCGAGGGGCGGGCTGAGATGGTGGTGGGCGATCGCGGAGTCGGATATCTGCCGCACTTTTCGGCCATCAAACGTAAACTGCAGGTGTTCGGCAGCTGGGTCATCGGGCGCGCGGCCGAGCTGCAGACGCCCGACGCCACGAGCGGATTCCGCGCCATGTCGCGCGATGCGGCGTTGCGCACCGTCGTGCTGAGCAACTATTCGTACACACTGGAGTCACTCATCCACGCCGGCAGCCGCAAGGCGTCCGTGCACTTCGTGCCGATCGGCATCAATCCGCAGACGCGGCCGTCGCGCCTGATGAAGTCGATTCCGCACTACATCCGCAAATCGGGCGTGACGATCCTGCGGGCGTACACCATGTACCGGCCCTTGCGCGTGTTCAGTGCGATCGGGGCGTTGCTCGTCGGCCTCGGACTTCTTCCGGCCATCCGTTTCGTCTATTTGTATGCGATCGGTGAGCGGGTCGGGCACGTGCAGTCGCTCATTCTCGCGGCCATCCTCATTGTCGTCGGATTTCAGGTGCTGCTGATCGGACTCCTGGCCGATCTGACGGCGAACAATCGCAAGCTGATTGAAGAGACGCTGTACCGCGTACGGAAGCTGGAACTGACTCGCGATGCGAATGGCGACTTGCCCCGCGACCTGCGCAGCAGCCTGCACAGCGACCTGCACAGCGACCGGGGCAGCGACGCGCACCGCGAGCAGGATCGCGTCTGATGCCGGCTGGCGCGATGGTGGTGCAGCGTCGGTCGGCGCTGAAGCATCCGGCTGTCCGGATTGGTGTCAGCGTGGCGGTGCTTGGCCTGCTGTTGACGGCGTTGCCGTTCGACGAGATCGCCGCCGCCATCAAGCGCGTGCCGGCGGTCGTGTGGCCGACGGCGCTTGGCATCTACATGACGTTGCACCTGATCGGCGTGATCAAGTGGCGGCTGCTGGTGAATGCCGCCGGCGCCGGCCTCACGTTCCGCACGGCGGCGCGCGCGTATTACATGGGATTGTTCGGGAACACGTTTCTGCCGTCGATCGTGGGCGGTGATGTGGTGCGCGCCGGTGTGGCGTTGCGCGCCACGACGTCCAGAAGTGGGCTCGTGCTCGGCAGTCTGGTCGATCGGCTGCTTGATATCGTTGGACTGGCGGCGGTCGCGGGGATCGGCGCGCTGCTTTCGCCGCGCGCGCTGGATGCGGAAAGTCGCCGCATCTTTCTCACGCTGGGTGCGGTGCTGGCCGTCGTGGGACTCGGCGGCGTGGTGGCGGTCGCCTTGCTGCCGGTGCGGCGACTTCCGTGGAAGGTGCGGCGCACGCTGGTGGGGGTGCGTCGTGCCATCGTGGCGACGGCGAGCAATCCGCAGGTCCTGGTCGGCGCGTTTGCGCTCGGGATGGCGCTGCAGACGTTGCTCACCATCCTGAACTGGTGGCTGGGTCGGGTTATCGGCATCGACATTCCGATTTACGTGTGGCTTTTCGTGTGGCCGCTGGCCAAGGTGGCGGGGCTGTTGCCGCTGACGCAGAATGGCATCGGGGTGCGGGAGGCGGCGCAGGCGGTGCTGTTTGCGCCCTTTGGCGTGGCGTCGACGGCGGCCGTGGCGACAGGGCTGGTGTTCGAGGTCGTGATCATCAGTGGCGGACTGCTGGGCGGCGTGGTGGCGTGGCTCCTCAGCGCGTCCGGGAAGGAGCGCGCGGCGCTGCGGGAGAGCAGTCGGGGGGCCCACGTCGATTCCCCGGAGATCGTGGCGCCAGCGGGCCCCTGAGCGTCAGAGTGTGGCGGCCGTGCCGGTTTGCGTGGCGCCGTGGCGACACTGCGCCTGGACGCCCGATGCACCGCTGGACACCGTCCGACGGTGAGTCGTAGGTTGTGCTTGCGACGGGCGGCAACGAGAATAGAGGCGGTCGGTGCCGGGGCGACGAAGCCAGCCTGTGCCGTGGCATCGACTTTGCGCGATCGTTTCCCGCAGTTCGTCGACGTGTCGTCTCCTCATCCTCTCCCGCACCCTTGCCGCGAGCGTTTCCCGCATGGTGACAGTCTCCAACGCACGGCCAGGTCCGACGACGGACGACGCGACCTGTTTGGTCGATGTCGTTATTCCGGTCCTGAACGAGGCACGCGTGCTCGCCAGGAGTGTGGAGGAGGTTCGGCGCTTTCTTGGCGCGAACGTGCTGTGGCGATGGCGCGTCGTGGTGGTGGATAATGGCTCCACCGACGGCACGGACGAAGTGGCGCGCGCGCTGGTGGCCCAGTACGACGATGTGCGCTTTCTGCAGCTCCCGCAGCGCGGACGTGGTCGAGCGCTGCGCTACGCCTGGACGCAGAGCGATGCGGACATCATGTGCTACACGGACGTGGATCTGTCCACGGAACTCGCCGCGCTGCCGGTGCTCGTGCACGCGCTGCGCCACGAGGGCTATGATCTGGCCACCGGATCGCGTCTGCTGCGCGCGTCGCGCACAAAGCGATCGTTCAAGCGGGAAGTCATCTCGCGCAGTTACAATCTGATCGTGAAACTGGTGCTTGGCACGTCGTTCAGCGACGCACAGTGTGGCTTTAAAGTGGTCACGCGTGAGGTCGTACGCGACATCGTACCGCAGATCAAGGACGAGTCGTGGTTCTTCGACACGGAGTTGCTGGTGTTGGCGGAAAAACAGCAGTACCGGCTCAAGGATCTCGCGGTGGAGTGGATTGAGGACAACGACAGCCGCGTGAAGATCGTGAAGACGGCGTGGGATGATCTCAAGGGGATCGGTCGCCTGCGCCTCGCGCTCTGGCGCGGGGCGTTCGCGCCTCGTCGCACCGCGGCGATGCCTGTCTCCAAGCGGGTCGGTTGATACCAGGGCTCTTCGTCACGGGTGGCACGGGATTCGTCGGTCGGCGCGTCCTCGACGCGCTCGTGCGCGCCAAGGCGACGGATGTGCGACTGCTCGTGCGCGATCGTGCGCGATTGCTGTCCGACTTCGTGCTCCCGGCCAAGTGGCAGTGTGTCGAGGGCTCACTCGATCGCGCGGACGATGCATGGCACGAGGCGCTGACCGGCGCGCTGACCGTGCTGCATCTGGCCTCCTCGACCGGCAAACTGTCGCGCGCCACGCACGAGCAGATGATCGTGCACGGCACGGCGTCGTTGCTGGCCGCGGCGCGCCGTGCGGGGGTTGGACGCGTGTTGTACGTGAGTAGTGTGGCGGCGGGATTTGCCGACCGGCGACACTATCATTACGCTGAGGCGAAGCGTGCGGCCGAGACGCTGGTGCTGGCGTCGGGAACGGAAGCGGGAATGGACACGCTGATTGTGCGACCGACAATGGTCTTCGGAGCGGGGAGTGCGGTGCAGGACGGCTTTACCCGGCTGGCCAATCTTCCGGTGCCGATCGTGTTCGGCGATGGGACGCCGTTGCTGCAACCGGTGCACGTGACCGATCTGGCCGATCTGCTGGTGGCGGCACTCGAGCGCGAGGCGCCATGGCAGGGCGCCACGATCACCGTGGGCGGTGCGGATACCGTGACCACGGAAGCGCTGCTGCGACGACTGCGCCGCGGGGCGAACGCCAGCACGCGGTTCACGCACGTGCCAGTGGACCCGTTGCGCGCGCTGCTGGCGCTGGCAGAGCCGGTGCTGCTGTCGGTGTTGCCGTTCACGGCGGGGCAGTTGACGTCGTTCGTGAACGAGAGTGCCGCGGGCGTGCCGTCGCCGTTGTTGGAAGAGCTGCAGACGGCGGTGCGGCAGCGGTCGGGCGTGCCGCTGCGCGGGCTCGATACGATTGTGCTCTCGTCCGGAGGCGGCCGTGCACCGTGAGGTGCCTGCTGCGGCGATTCCCGCCGAGGTTCGTGCGGAGTGTCGGGCGTTCGCGCGCATGCTCGCCGAGGTGGACGCGTCAGACTACATCCTGCGCAGCTACGTGCGCCTGCTGCCAACGAGCGATATCTCGGCGGAGACGCGCAATCGTCTGGTGGAGCGCGCGTTGCTGGGTGTGGCGCGTCAGGGGGCACTCGCGGCGCGTGTGGCCGATGGCTACGCACGTTTCTTCCTGCCGCATTCGCTTTTCCGTCGGCGGTTGGTGCTGATGCTGGCGATTCTCGAGAGCAGTCCGACCAGCGAGCGTCCGCTCAACTCGTCGGCGGAAGGATCGATCCTGTCCGTAGGGTTGGGGCTGATGATGACGGGAATGGCGAGCATGACGTGTTCGGTCGTCGGCCTCGTATTGTTTGGGCCATTGCATCTGCTCAGCGGGCGTGGTGCGACACCGCCCACGGCGGCGCATTGAGTCGCGTGGTGGTGGTGGGATCGGGTGCGTCCGGCGTGCACTTCGCGCTCACGGCGCTCGAGCGGGGACACGAGGTCACGCTGCTCGACTTCGGCAACGACCGTCCGGTGCCGCCGCTCGCCTCGGCGACATTCGACCAGTTGAAGACGGATCTCCCCGATCCGGCGAGCTATTTCCTGGGCGAGCACGGGGAGGGCGTGGTCTATCCATCCACCAGTGCGTCGTACTACGGGTATCCGCCGAGCAAGCAGTATGTATTCGAAACGCCCCGTGGCTTCGATGTGTCCACGACGGCCATGGAGCCGCGCTTCAGTTTTGCGCGCGGCGGCTTGGCGGAAGCGTGGACAGGTGGTGTGTACGCGTACAACCGCGACGATCTCGGCCAGTATCCGATCTCGTACGACGAGATGGAGCGATACTACGCGATCGTGGCGGATCGCATCGGGATTGGCGCAGTGCGCGACGATCTGGAGCAATTCATTCCGTACAGCGACCGCTATCGGGAACCGCTGCCGTTCGACCGTCATTCACAGTGGCTGTGGGATCGCTATCATGCGCGCCGCGATCGATTGCACGCCACGCACGGGTTTTATCTGGGCCGATCTCGCGTCGCCACGCTGAGCCGTGCGCACGGGACGCGGAAAGGGTGCGACCAGCTCGGGCGTTGCCTGTGGGGCTGCCCGAACGAGTCCATCTACAGCCCGCGGCACACGCTGCGCGATTGTCTGACGCATGCGCGCTTCACGTACGTGCCGGGTGTGCTGGTCGATCACTTCGAGTATGGCGACGGCGGTGGCGTGACGCGCGTGGTGGCACGACGCGTGGCGGACAATGCGCGGGTGACGTTCGAGGGCGACGAGTTCGCACTGGCGGCCGGTGCACTCACGAGCAGTCGCATCGTGCTCGAGTCGCTGTATCGTCGCACCGGTGTAATCGCTGCGATGCCTGGGTTGATGGACAACCTGCAGATTCATGTGCCGTTCCTGACGCCGGCGATGATCGGGACGGCGGTGAACACGGCGGCATATCAGTTCCACCATCTGGCGTTCGGTGTGACGCGCCCCGACCCGCTGGACTACGTGCATGGACAGATCACGACGCTCAAGTCGGCGTTGATCCATCCGATCGTGCACACGCTGCCGCTCGACCTGCGCGGGGCGATCGGTACGTTCCGTGCGCTGCGCGCGGGACTCGGGGTAGCGAACGTGAACCTGGCCGATCGTCGCCGCGACGACAGCCTGGTGACGCTGCGTGTGCGCGAGGGTGCCGAGCGCGAGACGGCGCTGGTGGTGCGCTACACGGAGGACGCCGCCGAACAGGCGCGCATGGAGTCGGCGGTGGGCTCCGTGAAACGCGCGTTGGGCGCGATGGGGTGCTTCGTGCCGCCGGGTATGACGCGGGTGTTGCCGCGCGGTACGAGTGTGCATTACGCGGGCACGATGCCGATGTCTGCAACGCCGGGGCAGTTCACGTGCGGGCGGGACGGGCGGAGCCACGTTTTCCGCAACCTGTTCATCGCCGATGGCGCGAGTCTGCCGTTTCTCCCGGCCAAGAACCACACATTTACGCTAATGGCGAACGCCACGCGGATCGCGGAAGGGTTGCCCGGCGCGTAGCTCCCGTCGGTGGTTCGCGGTGCATCGCGGTGCATCGCGGAGGAACAGCGGTACAACTGCGGATCGCGAATGACGCGGGCGTTGCCGCGCGTGGAACCGAGCGGGGGCGCGCGTCGTTGCGCGCGAGGCAGATGGAATTTCTGTGGGGTGGGGGCCTCTGCGGGGGCGGAGTCGTGCGCGCGGGACCGTCCACGACCGCACCCACCCGAAATCGCGATCCCCGCGGACACGCGCGGCGCCTCGCCTTGCGCCGTGCCCGTTCGCGGCGCCGCCCGCGTGATTCGCGATCTGTCGTTGTTCCGGTCGCGATCTCGGGGCCGCCGCGCGCGCAGCACGGCGGATCGCGATTGACGCGGGCGTTGCCGCGCGTGGAACCCAGCGGGGGCGCGCGTCGTAACGCGCGAGGCAGATGGAATTTCTGTGGGGGCCTGTGCGGCGGCGGTCTCGTACGCGCACGACCGCCCCGATTCGCGCCCACCCAAACGCGATCGCGATCCCCGCGGACACGCGCGGCGCCTCGCCTTGCGCCGTGCCCGTTCGCGGCGCCGCCCGCGTGATTCGCGATCCGCAGTTCACCCGCCGCGATCTTCTCGCGGCGGGCAGCGGCGTTCCGCGCCCTACCTGGCCGCGATCTGCGCGCGCCGATCCGCGATTACGTCAGCGATGATCGTCGCGAGCGGCGTGCGCGGTCGGAAGTTGATCGTGCGCTCCAACTTGGTGACGTCGGGAACGCGACGCATCATGTCCTCGAACCCTTCCGGATAAGCTTCGGAGTACGGCACCAACGTGATCTCCGACGTGCTGCCGGCAGCGTCGCGCACCATCTCCGCCAACTGCATCATCGAGATTTCCTCATTCGAGCCGATGTTGAACACGTCGCCCACCGCGCCTGGCGTGCCGAGCAGACGCAGCAGCGCTTCGACCGCGTCCTGCACGTGCCCGAAGCAGCGCGTCTGCGAACCGCTGCCGAACACCGTGATCGGCTCGTTGGCCAGCGCCTGCGCCGCAAAGCTGGGGAGCACCATGCCGTAGCGGCCGGTTTGTCGCGGTCCCACCGTGTTGAAGAAGCGTACCACAATCACCGGCACGCCCTTTTCGCGCATGTACGCGAAGCCGAGCCACTCGTCCATCGCCTTCGAACAGGCGTAGGCCCAGCGCGAATTACTCGTGGCGCCCAGCTGCAGATCGTCCGACTCGGCGAACGCTGCCTTGCTGCTCTTGCCGTATACCTCCGACGTCGAGGCGATGAGCACCAACTTCCCCTTCTTCGCCGCCGCTTCGAGCACCGTTTCCGTGCAACCGATGTTCGTCTCGATCGTGTGCACCGGACGCTCGACGATCAGCCGCACACCGACCGCGGCCGCGAGGTGCACGGTCACATCGCACCGATCCACGCACTCGGTCACCAGCGGCACATCCAGCGCGGAGCCGATGCGATACTCGAAGCCCGCACGTCCGACGAGGTGCTCGATGTTGCTCATGCTGCCGGTGGAAAGATCGTCCAGCACGAGCACGCGGTCGCCGCGGTCGAGGAGACGGGTCGCGAGGTGGGAGCCAATGAAGCCGGCGCCGCCTGTAATGAAGACTTTCACGATGATTCCCCGAGGGTGTGTTTGGTAAGGTCGGGCGGTTCGACGCTCATCTGTCCGAACCGCGTCGTTTCCGGCGTGCCGAGCAGTACATGATCTACCGCTTCCGCTCCTTGGGCGGCCGAGTGGTCCTGATTGGAGACTTCATACTTCCACGTGCCAAACCGTCCGCGGCTGAGAATCCCCGCCGCATCGAGTACTGGTTCGACCTGCGCGAGCAGTTCGTCGCGGCCGAGCCACGGAGTAGGATAGCCGTGCTCCAGCCGACGATGCCAGCGCGTCACGATCCGCGTGTCCTCGCTGATCATCCGCGCGTTGCGGAATCCGGCGATCGTCTCCTCAACAATCGTGTCCACGTTCACCGGCTTCTCCGGCGACTCGCTCACCTCAGCCATCAACGACCACTGCCTCCCGGGACGCGGGACGTTGTACGGCGAGTAGTTGCTGAACACCGTCACGCGATAGAATGGGCCTTCGCCTTCGGGAAAGTACATCCAGCACTTGGTGCGCAGATCGTCGGGGACCGAACCGTCAAAACCGACACCGATGATGTGACTCGACGAGTGCACGAACCCCGCCGCCAGCGGATGCAGCGCCGGTCGGTCGGTGATGAGCGGAAGCAGGCGGTCGAGCGGTATCGACGAGATGAGCTGGTCGTACCGCTCCACGCCACCGTCGGCAAAGTGCACCGTCTTCGCATCTGCGTGCACAGCCACGACCTCGCGCCCAAGTTGCACGTTCGACGCGGGCAGCTGATCGAAGAGACTCTGCCAGATCGCACCGGTGCCACCGCGCAACGGAAAACGAAATGTGGCGTTCGGTCCCCACGCAACTTCGTCCGCGCGCTGCTCGATGTTGCGCTTCACGCGTGCCAGATCCACTGTCGCCACGCGTTCGCCCATCCACTGCACGTTCATCGCCGACGGGTCGTACGCCCACACCTTCCGGTTGTACGGAATCATGAACAGGTCGCACAGCCCCTGGCCGAAACTGCGCAGCAGCCATTCGCGGAAATCGGCCGGTGGCGAGGTCGCCGCCCGAGCCGCGGCGATGGCCTCGAGTCCGCGAACGGCCGCATCGATGTCGTGTGGCGGCAAACGCCAGAGATTGTTCTGAAACGGGTACGGCACCCACCGCTCACGAATCCACACCCACGCTTCGCGCTCGTGCTCCACCCACGCATCGCCGAGGGCCTTGGTCATGAGGCGATCGAACCAGCGGTAGTGCGAGAAGAGCACATGCCCGCCCAGATCCCACGTGAACCCGGCGTCGTCCACGATCGACGACGACAGGCCACCGGCGGTGGACGCGGCATCCACAAGGAGCCAGTTCTCGTGACCGTGCTCGACGAGTCGCGACGCCGCACCGAGCCCGGTAGGGCCGGCGCCAACGATGAGAATGCGGGGGGGCGTGCTCACGAAGGACTCAAGAGCGACTCACCGGCCGCTCGCGTGGAGATCTGCCGCCGGAACGTGAGCAGTTGCAGAAAGGCACGCCAGCAAAACCTGATCAGCTTCCAGCGGCGGATGGACACGACGCCTGTCTGACGTTCGCGGTGCGTGACCGATACGTAGGCGATCCGGAATCCGCGGCGCGCCGCATACACGGCCAGAAACAGCGACGGTGCCAGCGTTTCCTCCGGAATGAGCCGGCGCGCATCGTCCCACACGCACCGCTTGATCAACTTGAACGGCACATTCGCGTCGCGGATCCGCACCCCGAAGAGCATCGGGAGCGCCATGCGAATGATGCGTGTAAGCCACAGGCGTAGCGTCGGGTCCTCGCGTTGGACGCGCACCCCGAACGCGGCATCATGCCCCGCCCCGATCGCCTTCCACAGCGGATCCACCTGATCGAGGGGGATCTGTCGGTCGCTGTCGAGGAACAACAGATGCTCGCCCTGCGCCGCGTCGATGGCCGTGCGCAGCGCCGGTCCGTGTCCACCGTTGGCCTTGTGCACGACCCGGATGCGACGATCGCCGGCGGCAATGCGATCAAGCAACTCGCCGGTCCGGTCGCGCGAGCCGTCATTGACTACTACGAGTTCAGATCCCGCAATCCGATCGAGCACGAACTCGCGTACCTCGGCAGTGGCCGCCTCGATGGCGCCCTCCTCGTTGTACGCGGGCATGACCACGCTCAGCGTCGGGCGGCCGCTCATGATTGCGGCCGCAATGTCGGACGCAGTACGTACTGCGTCACGGGGCCGGTGGCCCGTCCACGTACGGCGAGCGTCAGCCCGTCGGGAATCTGCGTGTGCAGAAACGTTTCGTCTTCAGCGGTCCAGGCCATCATCCAGATTTCATCGTCAGGCTTTAATGGCAACGTGTGGGTGGCGCGGTATTGCGGCTCTCCGCGCGCGATCGACATGATGCGCGCGCCCCCGATATCCATCCACGTCTCCGAAGCAAAGATCGGACCGGGCCTGCGGGCCGTGTAGCGGGCCCCGTGCACGTTCGCGTAAAAGTGAAAGACGTGACCGTTCCACCCCTTCATGAGGACAACGATCGTGTGACCGCGTGCGCTCCCGGAAGCCACCGCCGCGAGACTGCTGTCGATGGCATGCTCGGTCAGATTCCCTTTCCCAAAACCTGGATGGCGCAGCGAACGCGCCAGCGGTGCTGGCGTGAGATACGATTTGTAAAGCAGCGCGCCGGTCCACATTGGCCCCACCTGCGTCTCGAACTCCGATTCACGCAAGAGATTCTTCCACGAGCTTGGCGAGAACCATCCGAGGCCGATGAACAGGGGCGCCACGCACAACGCGGCGATCAGCGCTCCGGAGGTGCGCACGTGACGAGGCGCAAGCAGACGGGCCAGCGCCAGTGACCCGACGGCCGAGAGCACGGCGACGGGCACGACGCCCGGAATAAAATAGCGTGGCGTGGTCGTCGAGCCGTAGTAGAACGCAAAGAACGGAAACGCCCACGCGCCCATGAGCGCCAGCAGCGGGCGTCGCGTGGCCGCCGTGTCCGTGACGCCCACAATGGCGAGCACGAACGCGAAGGGCGACATGGACCAGAGCAGGTATTCCCAGAAGTGCGTCTGGAACCCGTTGGTGAGGTGACTGCCGACATCGCTGGCAGCTGTTGCCATGCGCGGATCGCGCAGAAAGAGCACCGCGTATACTGCCGCCAGCGCCAGCGCGAACGGCGTGCCGCGCAGCAGCACCTCACGCACACTGCCATGGCGCTGCCAAAGCATCAGGCCGATGAGCGGCGTGGCGAGGATGGTATCGGCACGCACGAACACAGCCGCCGCGAAGATCGCCAGCGCCGCGGCTTCCATCGCGCGCCCCGGACGTCGGGACAACAGTGTCACCGACACGACGCACAGCGCCGTCGACGGCGTGGTGCTGTTGCCGTAGCTGCTCGACATCCACAAAATCGGGTTGATCGTCAGCAGAGCGCCAAGCGTCCACCGTTCGGCACGCGTGAGCTCGAACGGAAAGAGCAGCAGGCCGCAGAGCGGAATCACCGCGCCTGCCAGCGCCGAGAGCACGATCATGATGATCGGAATCACGCGGACGTCGCTCGCCAGCAGCATCGTGATCGCCTGCACGAGCCGGTGGTAGCCGACCTGTGGGCCATATCGATACGATTCGGCAAGGTCGTTGTGCTGCACCAGCGCGGCCACGCCATTGGCCAGCATCACTTCATCGTTCTGGTAGAACCAGGAGAAGTGCGCTCCAAGCAGGCGCGCACTGAAAAGTGCGACGAAAAGGAGCACCAGCGTGAGCGCGCGCGGCGTGTCGGCCTCCCTCACTCGCGTCGCAACCCGTGCTGACGCTCGTGCAACCACTGCGTATACCAGGAGACCGTTTCCCGCAGCCCGTCCTCGAACGTGAAACGCGGATGCCAGTCCATGCGCGCGCGCGCCTTCGCGCAATCGAGAAACTGCGCGGGAATTTCGTGCGTCGCCTCGCCGCGGATGTGTGGCGGCAATCCCGTCACACCCATCACGGCCATGACGCGCTCGACCACCTCGATCACGGTGAGCGGCGTCTCCGTCCCGAAGTTGAACGCCTCACCCGTTATCCCGTCGCCCGGCACGCGCTCGGCGAGTTGCAAATAGGCCCCGACGGCATCACGCACGTAGAAGTAGTCACGTATGAACGTGCCGTCGCTGCGGATGACCGGACGCTCGCCCTGCAACGCACTGCGAATGGTGCCCGGAATGAGCCGGTTGAAATTCAGGTCGCCCGCACCGAACAGATTGCCGCACCGCGTGACCGCGATCGGCACCTGATAGGTATGCCAGTAACTGAAGCTGATCAGGTCCGTGCACGACTTGGACACGTCGTACGGAAAGCGCCCTTGCAACGGCGCGTCTTCTGTGTAGGGGAGCGTGTCGTGCGAACCGTAGGCCTTGTCGCTCGAGGCAACGATCACACGCTGGATGCGCGGCATGCACTGCTTGGCCGCCTCCAGCAGACACCACGTGCCGCGGATGTTCGACTCGAAGGTCGACATCGCACTGCGCGACGCGGCCCCCACGATCGTTTGCGCGGCGAGATGAAAGACGGTGTCGATTTCGTACTCGTTGAGCACGCGCAGCAGCGTAGGATGATCTTCCAGCTCGCCGCGAATGACCTGGCAGCGCGCCAACAGCCCCGAGGACACGGCGCGACTGTCCGGCACCCAGTCGCGCACGAGCACCGTCACGCGCGCACCACGCGCCAGCAGTTCTTCGGTAAGATGCGACCCGAGCAGCCCGGTGGCGCCGGTGATGAACACGTTCGTGCCGTTCCAGAAGCTCATGTCTCGGAAGTCCAGGGTGCCGTCCCCGAGGCCCACAGCTCCTCGAGCATCAGCTTCTCGCGCAGCGTATCCATGGGCTGCCAGAAGCCGTGATGGCGATACGCCATCAGTTGACCTTCGCGGGCGATGCGGTCCAACGGTTCGCGCTCGAGACTGATGCGATCACCGGCGATGTAGTCGAGCACTCCCGGCTCGAAGACGAAAAATCCGCCATTGATCCAGCCTTCGTGTCCCTGCGGCTTCTCGGAAAAGATGCGGACCGCGTCGCCATCGATCGTCAGATCGCCGAATCGCGCGGGCGGACGCACCGCGGTGACTGTCGCCAGCTTGCCGTGCGCCCGATGAAATGCGAGCAGCCTGGCGATGTCCACGTTTCCCAGTCCGTCGCCATACGTGACCATGAAGGTCTGTTTGCCGATCAACTCGCGCAGGCGAAGCAATCGGCCGCCGGTCATGACATCGAGGCCGGTATCCACCACGGACACGCGCCAGTCCGTGCCCGGCGACTTCAGGAAGTTCACGCCGCCAGTGTGCAGGTCCACGCGGAAATCGCTGTGATGCACCGCGTAGTTATGAAAGAACTCCTTGATCAATCCGCCCTTGTATCCGCACGCCACTACAAACTCGTTGAAGCCGTGGCCCGCATAGATCCCCATCAGATGCCAGAGCAACGGCATGCCGCCGATCTCCACCATCGGCTTGGGGCGCGTGCCGGTTTCCTCGGCCAGTCGCGTGCCGCGGCCACCGGCCAGCAGCACGACCTTGATCGCCTGTTCCGATGCGGACGTATTCTCAGTCATGCGGGCCTTACGACGCGTGAGCGGACGTGGACCCTGTCGATGCGGGCAACCGGTCGCGCCAACTGCGCAGTTTATTCGAGAAGCGAAAGCCGATCAGGTACGTGAAGAACTCCCAGCAGGTCGCCATGCGCACGTGCGACATGCCGTTTCCGCGCATGCGCGCGAAGACGTTCACCTCGAGCACTCGCACGCCCATGTAATGGGCCTTGATGAGCATTTCCGGATCCAGCAGCCAGTTGGTGGACTGCAGATCCATTGCCTGCCAGATCTCGCGGCGCATCATGCGCGGCTGTCCGTTCACGTCCCACGAGCCGAGCCGCGGCCAGAGCAGGCGCACGAACACGTTGTAACCGACCGAGATGATGCGGCGCGAAAAGCCATCCATACGATAGCGGCGGCGCACCTTGCCGAGAATGTGGCCGTCGGTCACAGAGCAGGCTTCGTAGAGCCGGGCAAGATCTTCCGCGTCCACCTGGCCGTCGGCAGCTACCGTGCCGATCCACGCGCCGCGCGCCTGCTTGACCCCCTGCAGGATGCCGTTGCCGTACCCGATGTTCTGCTCGACACGGATGGGGCGCACGATCCCGGGAAAACGCTCGGCCAACTCGGTCAGCTTCTCCCATGTCCCATCGTTGGACCCGTTGTCCACCGTAACGATCTCGAACGAGCAGTCGCCGTTCATGAACGCGCGCGCCAGCCGCGGCACCGAATGTGGAACGTTCTCCACCTCTTGGTAGCAGGGCATCACCAACGACAGCTCGACACCAGGAGACATGGAGGCGGTCATGAGAACAGATCAGAGCACGGCAGGAGCGGATGATGCAGCCGGGCGGTCGAGGAAGGTCGCCGTGCGGCGAACCCCATCGGCGATTGTCGTGCGTGGCACCCACGCGATGGACTGACGAAGCCGGTCCAACGAAACGGCACCGTGCGGCATCTCATCGTCGCGCTGCGGCAGCGCGCCAAAGTCGAGCCGCCCGACCGGAATTCCCAACACGGCCGCCGCCGTCTCGGCGAACTGCCGCACGCTGTGCGTCGTCCCGGTGGCAAGATTCACCAACCCCCCAAGGACGCTCGCGCACGTGCCGAGCCGCAGCAGCCCCTCAGCCACGTCGTCCACATAGGTGAAGTCGCGCCGCTGGGTACCCACAGAAAGTGCCATCGACCCGCCGCTGCCGCGCGCCGCCAGAAGACTCGGCAACAGGCGCCCGGCATGCTCCCCGGGTCCGTAGACCGTGAACAGTCGCGCTGTCACGCTGCGCCGCGCGGGATGATCGCGAAGGAGTCGGGTCCCGGCAAGCTTGGTCTGTCCATAAAGGGTCGTCGGAGCGGGATCGGAATCCTCGGGGAGGCTCCCGCCGATCAGACCATACTCAAGGGCTGATCCTGTATGCACGAGTCTGGCCCCGGTCCACCCGGGTGCGTCCGCCTGCGTGCTCAGCGTGGCCAGCCGACCGACCAGTTCGGCGTTGACCCGGTGAGCCATCCCTGCGTCGCGCTCCGACCGGTCGATGCCGTAGCCCGTAAGGTTGAATGTCACCACCGGTCGATGGACCTCAAACAGGGCTGCCACAGAAACGTCGTGCGTGAGGTCCACCGTCACGACTCGGCCGTGAATCTCGTACGCTGCCGCCACGGCGCGCATCGCCACCACGTTGCGGACCGCGCACGTGACGGCCGCCCCGGCTGCGGAAAGCCGCCGTGCCACCCATCGGCCGATAAACCCCGAGGCGCCGAGCACGAGCACCGGTCTGCCTGCGTACGGGGAGGTCCCATCCGTCGTGACGTGAGCCTGCAACGCCGTCAGCTCCCCCGCGGTGTTGCACCGGTGGGGCGAGCGGCGGCAAACCGGAGCATCGTCAGCGGGGACCAAGCGGCAGGGTCCGCCACGCTCCGACGCTCGCTCACATGATCGTGGGAAAGGGGATCGGCACGATGAACCGTCCGCCGCCGTCACGATACGCCGGCTGTTGCCGGATGATCTCGTCGGCGAAATTCCACGCCAGAATCAGCACGTAGTCGGGACGCCGTTCCAGAAGCGTGTCGACCGGCAGCACGGGGAGATGCATGCCCGGGGTGAGCGATCCGACCTTGAGTGCGTTGCGATCGACCGTATAGGGCACGAGATCGGTGCCGATGCCGCAGTAGTTGAGCAACGTGTTGCCCTTGGCCGGGGCCCCGTAGCCGGCGACCGTCTTCCCTTCGTCGCGCAACCGCTCCAGCATCGCGCGCAGCGCCGCGCGTTGTGCTTCGACGTCGCGCGCGAACTGCTGCCACCGTACAAGACTGTTCAGACCAATCGCCGTCTCCGCGTCGATCAGCCGCAAGACATCGGCGCCGGGGGTCGGGTAATGTTCACGACGACCGGCATACATGCGGAGCGATCCCCCGTGCACGGCTACTTCATCCACGCGAACGAGCGTCAGCCCGACCGCCTCGCAGAGGCGCATCAGCGACGTGACGGAGAAATAGCAGAGGTGCTCGTGGTACACCGTGTCATACTCGAGATGCTCGAGCATGGTGCGGGCGTAGGGCACTTCGGTGATGACCAGCCCATCGCCTTCTATCAGCGCGCGGCCGCCGCGCAGGAAATCCTGCGGGTCGTCCACATGTGCCAGCACGTTGTTGCCGATCACCGCACGCGCCGCACCGCGCGTCTCCCGCAACCGCTCGCCCGTCTCACCGTTGAAGAAATCGCCGACGGTTTCAATGCCATGCGATCGCGCGATCGCCGCAATGTTCGTGGCCGGCTCGACGCCCAGTGTGCGCACGCCCTCGGCGTGAAAGCAGCGCAGCAAACTGCCATCGTTGCTGGCCACTTCGACCACCAGATCGTCGGGCGTCAGCGCAAGGAGTTCCACGACCGTGCGTGCATAGGCGACGTTGTGCTTCGCGATCGTCTCCGACGTGCCCGTCACGTAGAGGTACTGACGAAAGAGCACTTCCGGATGGATCACATCGGCGAGTTGCACCAACGCGCACGCCTCGCAGAAGTACAGGTCCAGCGGGAAGCGCAGCTCCCCGGCCGCCTCGTCGATGTGGCGCAGATTCGCATTCGCGAGCGGCTGCGGACCCAACACGAGAAACCGCGTGAGGCGCGCTTCACCACAGGCGCGGCAGTGCGACCGGACGTGGTGCACCGCGCGCGCGGGACTGAGATCCTGGCTGGTACCGCTCACGTCACCGTCGTCGGGAGAAAGTCAAAGCTGCTCGTGCGCGGTGAATATGCCCCGCGCTCTCAGGCCAACGCAATGCAACGTCACGCTCCAGCGTTGCGGAGCTGCTCGCCGCGTTGCCGGGCGAGACGCGCGGGCTCCGGCGCGCCGTCCGCCGCGCCAAGGGCCGCTTGGCGCATGAGACCGGACTACCGCGAACTGACAGACGAACTCTTTCTCGATCACGTAAAGGGGCGCTCGTGGTGGGGCTGGCATCATCACTTCGCTGCGCCACGCCGAGGGCAGAACCGCCGTGGCAGATGTGTGCACATGGAATCGGAGTTGCCGTTGCGTGATCCGATCAATCGCCGAGCGCCGACTCCATCGCGAGGACGACCCGCTTCGCCGCACCAATCTCCCCATAAGCCTCCCGTGCCGAGCCAATACGCTTCCTTCTGCAATCCGCCGGAATCTGTGACTGCCGCGCGCGCGTGCGACAGCGCGCAGACGACATCGAGATAGCCGAGTCGATCGCAGATCTGCACGTTGGCCGTCAGCGCGATCGATTCACGCGTGAGCACCTGTCGGGTGCGCGGATGCATCGGCCAGCGCACAACTTCACTCAGCGCGCCGAACGCGGAGACGATCGCACGAAGACGACTGGTATTGTCCGTGTTGGCTGCACGATGCACCGTCGCCAGTACGTACTCGTGCGGTCGCACGCCAAGTGCGTCCAGGCGCCAGGCCTCGTTGCGCACTCGCTCCGCGGTGTCAGTGAGTGCGTCGAGCATCACGTCGCCGACGATCTGTACACCGTTCGTGATCCCCTCTGCCGCGAGATTCAAGCGCGCTACATTGCTCGGACAACAGCAGAGCGTACTCACACGATTCGTCAGGACGCGGTTGATCTCTTCCGGCATGTCTCGTACGAAAGTGCGAAGTCCTGCTTCCACGTGCACGATGGCGATGCCGGGCGTTGAGGGGCGAGCGCACCTGCCAGCGTCGAGTTGGTGTCGCCGTACACCAGAACGGCATGCGGTTGCTCCCGCAACAGCACCGACTCGACTCCCTCCAACATGCGCCCCGTCTGCGCGCCATGCGGCGCAGATCCTACCTGCAACTGATATCTGGCGCGGGAATGCCAAGCAGAGGATAGCCGACGCCCTGCGGAGAATGATCGAGCACCGAGGAGGAGCGATCCGGGGTTTTCCGATTGGACGCTCACCGACCGCCGCGACGGTCCACCACGTAATTCACCTCCGGTCCGATCTCCCCCGGTGGGAATACTGAATACTCGATCCACGGTGACCTCGTCCGCTGGTGTGCCGGAATGGGGTTGGTAACGTCCCGTCAAAGTGCGAGTCGAGCGCCTGCTTGCTGCGGAACGCCTTGACGTGGTTATGATCATCGGTGGCGGTCTGGCCGGTGGCGCGATAGGTTGCCCACCTGGGTGCGCGACGAAGGACGACTCGGCGAACGTGAGTCCGCCACTTCACGACGGTCGAGAGTCGAGCAAATGCGGATCGCCGTCGATCCACTCACGGAGTTGAGGCGAGTGCGCGCATTCGACGCCTGGTTGGTCGATCTGGACGGCACGCTCTATGTTGGGCCAGGCGTGAAGTGCATGATGGCGCTGGAACTTCTCGTGCTTGGCCCTCGTCACCTGAAGCTGCTCCGGCAGTTTCGTCGTGAGCACGAGCGATTGCGCGGATCGGACACTCGGGGATATCCCGATCCGTTTCGGACCCAGCTTCACGAGACTGCAACCGCCACCGGGCAGTCAGTCACCGCCGTGCAACGCGTCGTGGCCGAGTGGATGTTCGATCGCCCGGGGAAGTGGCTTCGGCTTTTTCGGCGACGGTCGCTCTTGCATGAACTCGCGCGATTTCGTGCGTCAGGCGGCCGAATCGCGCTCGTCAGCGACTACCCGGCGGAACAGAAACTGCTGGCGATGGGGATCCACCACTGCTTCGACGTGGTCGTCGCCAATGGAGAATCCCTGGTGCCGCTCGCGCTGAAGCCAGATCCCACCATCTTTCTCGAGGCGGCGCGTCGCTTGCAGGTGGCGCCCGAGCGGTGTTTGGTCATTGGAGATCGCGCGGACGCCGATGGTGTAGCTGCGGCTGCTGCGAACATGACGTTTCGCCACATTGGCTAGTCCTCACACGGTGGCGCGACTGTCCGCCTTTGAGCGTTTCCCACGTCTGTCCCATCGGGGACTGGCGTGCACCAGACTGCGACGCCGAGAACCCGCGTGACATCAGAGCAAGACCTGAAGCACTTGGATGGGCCTCTCCCACTGTCGAGTCAAACGTCATTTTCCCGTTGGGAATCGGCGCTTCGCCCGAGACAGTGGATCAAGAACTTCTTTGTCCTCACGCCCCTGCTGTTTTCCGGGCAAGCCCTCAACGGGGAAGCACAGCGCGCCGCCGCTCTTGCGTTTCTGGCGTTCTGCGTCACGGCGAGTGGCGTCTACCTCATGAACGATGTGATCGACCGACAGCAGGATCAGGCGCACCCGATCAAGCGTACGCGCCCGATCGCTGCCGGAAGTATTTCCGTGTCGGCGGCCACGAGCGCTTCCGCAATACTGCTCGCCCTCGGCGCGCTGCTGGCGACCGGTCTGAATTTTCGCGTTGGCCTGATTGTGCTGACCTACATTGCGCTCAATCTGCTCTACAGTGTGTGGCTGAAACATCTGGTGATTCTCGACGTGTTCGTTGTTGCCGCCTTCTTCCTGCTTCGGCTCCTCGCCGGCGCTCAGGCCGTGAATGTGCAACCGTCGATTTGGCTCCTGCTCTGCGGGGGCTTGCTCGCACTCTTCCTCGGATTCGCCAAGCGACGACACGAGCTCCTGCTGATGGGAAATCAATCCGCCTCGCATCGCGTGGTGCTCTCGCAATACTCGCTCGGATTTCTGGACCAGGTCTCGGTCGTTCTGGTCAGTGTGACGTCGCTGTCGTACATCATGTACACGCTCGATTCCGCCACTGGCCAGCGCTCCGCGTCGCACGCGCTGTCATACAGCACCGTATTTGTGCTTTACGGCATGCTTCGCTACTTGTTCCTGATCCAGAATCGTGAGGGTGGAAATCCCGCAGAGACGCTGCTGACTGACCGCTCGCTGATGACGACGGTGCTGCTATGGGCAGGGTACTGCGCACTGACTTTGTACGCGCGTTGAGCGGCGCACTCGTCAGTCACTCTCACGAACTGCGCGGGGCGGCACAAAATCTCCGCGCTCCTGGACGTCGCGCAGTGCCTGCGCCCGCACCAAACGAGTGATGTCTTCGGACAGCGTGCGCAATTTCTGGTAGTAGAGAAACCAGCTTCCGAGAAACGCGAGCGTCACAAGGTAGAGGAGCAAATCCGCGCCGCGCGTGATGCCGACGCTGCGCGCCCACCGCGTCGTCATGTCCGGATCGTGAATCATGATCGCGCCTGCGGCACCGAGCGCGGCGCCGAGAAGCGCGGGCCATCTCGGGCCACCTGCCCGCACCAGTCTCCAGATGCTGGCCAACGCGAACAGGCTGCAGATCGCGATCCCGAATACCTGAAATGGCGTCATCGCCGCGAGCGTTGCATAAGAAGCTCAGCAAGAATCCGGAGCGAATTCCATGACGATTGTCCCTTCGCCATCGAGTACTCCGAATAGTGAACGGTGACGGGCACCTCAACGAGACGCCATCCGTGCGTTCGGATTTGTTCGAGGATCTCGGATGCGTGCGCGAAGCGATCCAGCACAATCGTGAGCTCGCCGGCTGCACGCCGTGAAAACACGCGAAACCCATTGGAGACATCGGAGATCCACACGCCGGCGAGCACGCGCGTAACCAGAACCGCACCTCGCAGAAGCAATCGCCGCGAGACGGGCATGCCGATCGATCGGCCAAGGAACCGTGAGCCGAGCACAATGTCAGCGCGGCCCTCACGAACCGGCGCCGTCATCGCGTCCAGATCCGCCGGGTCGTGTTGCCCGTCGGCATCGAACGTGATGATGATGTCCGCGCCGAGCCGAAGGGCGTCGTGCACACCGGTCAATATCGCGGCGCCTTGACCACGATTGACCGCGTGACGAAGAACGCGCGCACCCGCACGCAACGCCTCATCGGACGTTTGATCCCGCGAACAGTCGTCCACCACAATGCACCAGTCGCAACGGGCAATCAACGCCGCGACCACGTTTCCGATGGCACGCCCCTCGTTGTAGGCGGGAATGACGACGGCAACCCGAGTCACGGCAACACCCTCGGTACAGAGACAGTCCCGGCGGCGGATCCCACGCGCCGGAACAGAACCAACTCGGTCACATAGCGGGCCGCCCGGTCACCCACAAAGCGCATCGCGAGCCATCGCTCCGGCATGAAGTATCCCTCCGAAAAGCGCTGCACTTCCCGATACGTTGACGTCCCCTTGAATAGCGACTGGAACGCTGCGAGCCGTTCGGGGGATTCCACGTCGAAGACTTCGATAGGATTAGAGGGGTAGCTGTACTTCCAGTCGATGCCGCTGATGAAATTGTTGGCGTCGTACATCTCGATCACAAGGATGTCGGGGTTCCCCTTGTCCTGCCAACGGAGGTTCACGTAGCCGACAGGGGCAGAATGACGAGACCAGTATATCGATGATCCCGGAGCAACGTTGGCCTGTACCCAGCGCAGCGCGGCATTGCGTGGCTCGACAATGAAGAGCCGCTCCGTATCAACGATAAACGCCAGCATCCAGGCAAACACCGGAGTGAGCAGCAGGGCGGGCGCCAGCCGCCGTTTCCACATCGCGTCGATCGCACGAATCAGCATCCATCCGCCCGCCAGCGCGGCCCATGCGATCAATGGCACCCAGTGTCGCGGGAAGTGATCGAGCTTGAAAATGATGAACAGCAGTAACAACAGCGGAGGAAACGCGAACAGCAGAAGACCGACCCCCACGCGAAATCGCTCCGGATGGCGAACAGCACGGCGGGCGATTCCTGCCATCCCCAGCAGGGCGAGTAACAACAGTGGAAGCGAGAAAATATCCGGAAGTTCCACGAGATAGAGCAGTGCTCCCTTCGTGCGACCGAAGACGTACGGATCGTTCGTACCGCCGCCAAGTATGGCCGCAAGTGTCTTCAGATTGTCGAAGCCAAGCATCGCCACGAACATTCCCGCCACACCGAACACGGCTGCGTGCAGCAGACGTCGGATGCGCGGACCGCGCAGAAGGATCACGAGCCCGAGTGTCGGGATGGAGAAGAAAAAAAGCTTCAGCGCGAACGCCACACCGGTAGAAAACGCGCCCCAGCGTAGCCACTCTCCCCGATCAGCCGGTGGAGCCATCGCATCACGCCACAACAGCCAGAGCGACAGGAGCAGCAGGGTCGTGACAGGAACATCCGACAGAAAGAAATGACTCTGCGTGACGTGTAGCCCGCCGAGCGCCAGCAGCCAGGCCGCAGCGATGCCGACTCGTGCGTCCCCCAGGACATCACGGCCGATGAGGTACACAACGAGGATCGAGCCCAGCGCGAAGAGCACGACGACCAGTCGGCCGGCAAGAATGGTCCATCGCGCGTCGGGTCTCGTGGCGCCGAAGTGCCCTTTCACAATCGAGCCGAACAAAAGAGGCGCGCCCACGATGGCGCCGAGCGCCATGGGATATGGATGGTCGTAGCGCGGCGGCTCCCTTGGGTTCATCACGACTTCCGCGTTGACCACATGACTCCACTCGTCAGGATGATGTCCTGCGAAGCCGCTTGCGCCAGGCCAGTTAAACCCCCAAAAGACACCAGGCAATCGTACGAGCGCGCCAACGAGGAGCGCGGCACACACCCAGGTGCGAACCGCTGCTCGCGAGAGCGTGACGGACGACGTCCCACCGAGGCTCATGATCTGTCGTCCGGACGAAGCGCGGTTTCGGTCGACCGAAAGCCGGCCGCCAGCGCGATGAGCAAGAACGGATAGTACCACTCGACGTAACTGCCGGTGGCGTGCGTCTTCCACAGCTGAATGGCGGCAGAGAGCGCTGCGGTGATTGCGGCCAACTGTACCACTGACCGGGCGCGAACCCAGAAGGCGCCACCCACGGCGGAGAGCACGAAGAGCAGGAACGTGGGCTTGAAGAGCGAGGTGCTGCCGAACAGCGGCTTTTGCCATACCGCCGCCGCCGCAGGGTGTGTGCCCCAGAAGCTGTCGATGCTCGCCCCATACTCCTTCGAGGATCCGCCCTCCTGATGTTCAAGCGTACTGGAAAGAAAGAGCCGCACTGGACCGTCTCCATCCAGAGGCGGCGTGAACGCGAGCACGAGCGCCGCAATCGCGCCGCCGACGACGGCATATCCGAGAACGAACTTCCACCAGGATCGATCTCCCAGCTTGGTTCGCCATCCGAACCACGCGGGCAACAGAAATGCCGGGAAGAACAGGACGCCCGCCGCCGCCGCGAACAGTCCGCCCGAGAGATACGGCCTGCTGACCGCCGCCAGCGCGAGCAACATGGTCGCGGATGGCGCGATGTGCGAGATGAAGCCGAGCCCGGTGATGACAAACGAGTCGCCGCCTATGCCCAACACATACGGACATGACGCCCAGAGCGCGACGACACCAAGTGCCGTATCCGTCCCGGCCAACTTCCGAACGATGAGAAAGAGCGCCCAGACACCGAGCAGAAAAAACATGAGCGAAGCCAGCTTCGTCGCGAGTAACGGAGGCCAGCTGTATCCCTTCGCCCCGGGGGTGGCGTCCGGCGCGTTCCGCTTGGCGCCCGTCAGTACCTGAAACGGCAGATGGCTTGCATAGAGCAGTGGGCCGTAGGTGGCGGCGGCGCCATACGCCGGTGCATCCGCACCGCGGAGCTTCTGGTCAGCGTATGGAAGAATTCCGGTTTCGACCCATCGCTGCCCACCCAGGTTGGAGTAGATGCCCGCGTCATCCGGAGCGCGCCCCAGCACGACAACCACATCCAGAACCAGCAGTACGACGACCAGGGCGCGCAAGACGGCGGGCGGCAAGTTCGGTGTCCAGGAGTCGCGCACCCGCTCACTGCGCGCGAGGATGAACCCCCAGATCGCCATTGCCGCCGTCGCAATGAAGACGCCCGTATAGAGCCACGCCGCCGCACGCGGCGAACTGTCGTAGCGATAGGTCAACACGTGCAGCAAGAACACCGCGGGCGTAAACAGCAGGACGAGCGCGCCGTTCCGCCGCGACCACACGCGTGACCGATCACCAAACACCATCGCCGCCACGATCAGGCCGATCCACAGCGCGCCGGACGCATTGGGCACGAATAGCTTCAGGAACAGCATGAGTTTCATGTCAGCGTCCGTTACGGGGAGTCTTCTGTCCACGAATCGACCGCAGCACCCGTCCCGCCAGTGCCCGCACATCGACGTCGTAGGCGTTGGCCGGTACGCCGACGAACGACCACATCACTTGCGGCGAAACATCGTACGCAGGACGGCGCCAGCGCAGAGAACTGGTCTGCGCGCGCGCGGCTCGCCAACGGGCCGTATCCGCGACGAACGCGCTCCAACCCTTCCCGGAGTCGATCGGCGTCATGGCGGCTGGCGGCGGCGCGTCTGGACGCTGAATCACGTAGTTGATTTGTGTGTTCGGAGGCTTCGGCTGCATGGCGTAGTATAAGAGTTCTCGCTCGCCACTCCGACCTTCGGTGAGATCAGACCTCCAGTCACGAGGCAGAATACTCAGCACGGATTCCGACGCGCGCAGCGCCTCACGATAGGCGGCGAAGTCACCGTCGAAGCGGCCAATGCGATAGTCGATCGCGGTCCCCGTCGCCCGGCTCACACGATCTATCCGACGGTCGCGTGGTAGCGCCGTCGCCAATGACAGGAGGCAACCCATCGTCGCGACCACCGTCCACCGCCACGCGGGCGGTTGCCGCAACGCCAGGCGCCAATAGACGATGAGCGGTAGCAGCATCGCCGGCACGAATTGGTGCAGATTCGTAAATGCCAACGGCAGAAACAGTACGGCGTAGGCGATCGAGACGATTGTGATCACGCGCGCGAACGGATCCTGCCATCTCCACGCCAGCATCGCCAGCCATGGTGCGATTCCCGCCGGCAAGATCACCCACAACAGTCGCACAGGGTCACTGATCGTCAGAAATCGGAATCGACCGAGTAGCCCGCCACTCTGATACCCGATACCGGCTGTTTCGCGAAGCGCACGCGCAGCCACCACCTCGTACGACACATACGCCAGCAGAAACGCAACGACGGTGTACACACCGAGTCGAACGGCGTCACCGCGACGGTCGCGTACCACGAGCCACATCGCGGCCGCTGCCAGCACGCCGACAAGCAGTGCGGTGGGGCGGGCGAGCGCGCCGAGAGTGCCGAACAGCAGGAACCAGGACCACTGTTTCGTCCACGCCGTGTACAGCATGCCGCAGAAGAGCGCGACGACCATCGCCTCGAACGCCGGTGGAGACGAGATGTCCGCGAAATACAGTCCGTAGCTGGCGTTGAACGAAAGCACGATCAGTACGCACGCGACTGCCGAGGTCAGCGCCATCCATTCGCGCGCCAGCAACCGACGACCTGCGCCAAGCTCGGTGAGCACGGCGATTCCCGCCGTCAATGCGCCTGCATGCAAGGTGATCGGAAGACGCGCCGCGGCCTCGATGGGACCAAGCACGAGCATCCACCAATGATTCGACCACGCCATCGTGATCATGCCGATACCCAACCCGAGGAAGCCGCTCGAGACCGGAAAGCGCGGAACGACCACCCACTGGAGCGCACGCCCGATTTCAACGGCCTCAAACCCGTCGTCGCTGATATCCTGCCAAAAAAGTTCCGGCAGGAACGCCGCCGCAAACACGGCGCCGATCAGCATGATGGCGCACGCTGGAACGAGGTCCTCGCGGGAGAAGCGTCGGGCTTCAGCCCGATGCGCGCGATAGGCGTAGAGGGAAGCGGTCGCGGCGACGAGCAATCCTGTCGTTGCCAGAAATGGCGTGCGCGTGAAGGGCACAATCCCGGCCACCTTCCCAAGGGAGGTTGCGACGATCAACAACACGTGCGAGAGTCCGAAGCCGAGCAACACCAGTTGCGCGAGCGAAATTTCCGAGCGCATGCTCGCGAGCAGCAGGACCCCAGGCGCGAGCAGGACCCAGCTAAGTGCCGACACGAGCAGCGGCAACAGCAGCCAGCGCACCGGTGGCGAGACTGCTGGATACGCGTTCGCTATCTCCATACCCAGATCTGCCAGGACCAGCACTACGATCCAGGCAAGGAGCGCCGAGGAAGGAACGAGCGCGTTACGCCACTCCCCGCGCACCGACAACGGCGAGGGGAACGAGTCGCTCATCGGCCCGATGAATTTCAAAGAGGATCCGCTACTCATCTAGAGGCTGGGAGAAATGGTCAATGGCGTGAACGAATCGTCATCGGGCGCAGCACGTTCGATGCCGGCGTCAGGCACGCGAAGAAAGACGGATCCCGCTCGGCAGTTCATGGCTGTAAACCGGTCGGCGGGCTGGTGTACGGACCGCGTACTTCCCATCGCGGCTCACCCGAAGCTACCCGTTCCGCAATCCACCAGGCGCGATCCGAAAAGTGCTTGATCAGACGTTCGCGGCTCTGCTCGTCGAGATAGCGCGCATACACGTTGCCGGGGCCGTCCAGTCGAGGGCTGTTGTAGTTGAAGCCTGACTGGTACACCTCGCGTTCGGGCGCACGCACGAAGACCAACGCTCGCTGCACCCCGCGGCGCGAAACCTCCTGCGCAAGATCGCTGCCGATTTCCCGATAGCGATGAAACTTCGTGACGGCGCGCCACGGCACAAAACTGAGGAAGGCCGAGAGGACGGCGACACCGATCATCGGCCGAATGAACGGGAGCCCGTCGGGTCGACGCCACACGGTGTGCAGATGCTCGATGCTTCGCGCGGTGAAAAACAGCAGCGGCACCAGCAACGGGTACCAGTAGCGGGCGCCGTGATCCGGGCCGCCACTGAACCAATAGGCGGAATAGCCCGCGGGGACGACCACGGCCAACGCGATCCACACGCGATCCTCGCGGCGCGCCCAACGCGAGGACAGGTAGAGCACGGGAAGCAGCAGCGAACCAAATGCCCAGCCAAACAAGTCGACATTCGTCTGAAAAAGGTTCTTATTCAGGTTGAGAATGACGTCGGCAATGCCGTGACCGGGCAACGGGTCGAGGTTCGGCCACGCACGGGTGCCGATATCCGCACCGAATCCCAGTCGATCCCGACCCACGCCCCACGCGGCGTCGGTCCACATGCGATACGGTGACACGGTCGGATCGCCCGTGATCGCATTGTTGTAGGCCAGGCTCAGCAGGACAAATGCAGCAGCAACTACACCGGCCACGACGATGCGGCCGTACGGGAGTCGCTCGGCTCCCAACACGCCGACCGACCAGAGTGCGACTACGAGTCCTCCGGTAGCTGCGTCCAGCGGCCGTGTAAGGAACAGCATGCCTCCCGAGGCACCAAGCAGTACCGCCCATAGTCCGCGTCGCCCACTGTCCCGACAGCGCTCGGCCGCCAACAGCGCGAGTAACAGCCAAAGCAACGACGCGGGATGCCCGAGGTATTCGCCGGTCATGAAGAGGAGCCACGGAGAAGCACCCATCAGCGCAGCAACGACATTGGCGACGCCGAGACCATGCAGTCTCTTGAGAAGTGCGTGCGCTACCAGGACTGAGGCGGCGCTGATGACCGGATTGACCAGCCACGGAACACCCAACCAAACCCCGACGCCGAGCACCACGGGCCATCCCGGAAATCCGTATCCGAACCACTTCCCGTGGCGAATGAGGATCTCATCCATCTGGAACGCGGCCGAATCCGGCGGAGCCGCTGCGGTGAGATGACCTGTCGCAAACACCTTCGCTTGAAACAGATACGACACGCTGTCGTCGATGTGCGGGACACTCTCGAACACGAACTGCGTCACCAGCAGCCCGATGAGCAGTGTCCATGCCGCGCACCACCAACTCCACGTCGCATCCCACCGTCGCGCAGGTCCGTTTGCGGAACCGACAAGCGTCAGTCGTTCTTCGATCCACTGCTCACTGCTTATCAGGGCCGTCGACGGCATAGCCAGGAACGACGCGACAAGCGTGCAGAGGGAAAGCGCCATTAAGAAGGTGGCGCTCACCGCCTCGGTGCTCGACGCCCAGAGATCTCTCGTCGGCACGGCTGCAGCGAAGCCAACGACCGCGAGCATGACAATGCTTTTCGCGATTCTGTGGCCGGACGCAAGCATCGCCTCGGCCTGAGGCCACCATATTGCGCGATACGCAAGGAGGGCGACGCACTGTGCACCGAGGATCGTCCACGCAACGGTGCTGTGACCTGCGAGCACTCCGCCGAGTCGCAAGTGCTGATAGACCGCGTACCTCGGTGCATCGATCAAGCCAAGCACCGCAAACTGGCACAAGAGAAATAGCAGGAGCAGCAGCAGACTCACCCGCCAAGACGTGCGCCCGGCAACGAGCACGACTCCAGGACTGAGAGGAACGCGCGCACGGAGCACTCTGTTCACGGCCGACGAGGCGGCGCGATCAATGCCGGACGCGACCCGGATTGGTCCCGACCCGGGAACGCGGTCTTCGGGATGCGATTCAGGGCGCCAGTCAGCGCGCGGACGATACTGTCGGTGGATTGGTCGAGTGGCTGAATTACGGTATCGGCTGTGAGGGCAATCAGTTCGCGCGCACTGTCACCCCGGGTAATCAACATCTCACGCCATCCCACCACACTCCGCATGTAACCGTCAGCCACAGGAAACCAGGCCGGCTGATTCGGCGCCGCCCACAGCTCGGACAGGAGAGGCGACGGCGTCCCGGTTGTTTGAGCCGCCGCGCTGTCAGCGCGCCAGAATCGTGCGAGCGATCGTCCCGGAATTTCCGTGTCGCGGACACCGGCGATATCAAGAACGGTCGCGGGCAGGTCGCGCAACGAGACTGCATCCGTGATAACGCGACCGGCCGGCACCCCGCCTGGATATCGCATGACCAGCGGAACGTGCAGCGATTGCGGATAGAGCGTATTGCCATGTCGGGAAAAGCCAAACTCGCCAAACAGTTCGCCGTGATCGGAGCTGATGACGATGAGCGTTGAGTCCAGAAGACCGCGCGCATTGAGCGAATCCATGAGTGACGCTACAACATGATCGAGATAGGCAATGCTGCCTTCGTAGGCGCGCTCCTCCTCGGCAAGTTCCGACGCCGATAACTGGGCGTCCAATGGTCGCTTGGCGACGGCGCGTCGCGGGTAGATCAGCCCGCGTCCGCGGTTCTCACGCGTTCCGAAAAGCTCCTCGTAGGGAGCCGGCACGAAGTACGGTTCGTGCGCGTCGAGAAAGTTCAGGAATGCGAAAAACGGACGCTGCGCCTGCTTGGTGCCGTCAATCCAGACCAGAAAATCATTGGCGATCCGCTCGCCGTTCTTGTTGGTGAAGGCCTCGTAATGCCCGATCAGTGCCCGAAAGCGAGGATTGTTCAGGACAAACGTTGCGAGCGTCGAACCTTCAACGACACGGCCGATCGTCAGCGGCCAATCCTCGTAGTGCGCAAAGCCCCGTGCGAGTCCGGTTTGTGCCGAGGTATACTCGATGTTGCCAACAAAGCCGGCCGTGCGATATCCGGCCTTCGCGAGCACTTCGGCAAGCGTGCGAGGCTCGTCGTCGAGAGGACGCGCCCAATCTGCGCTCAACTCATAGGGATACCGCCCGGTGAACATGCTGGCATGCGCTGGCAGCGTCCACGGGGAGACGGAGAATGCGGAACCAAACACCGTGCTTCGAGTCGCAATCTTCTCGAGACGCGGCGTTGTCGATCGCGAATACCCATACAGGCTCAGGCTCTTCGCCCGCACCGTATCCAGGATGAGCAGCACGATGTTCGGACGACCGGCGTCTGGCGCCGGCAGGTGGGCGAGAATCCACTGCTCACGCACGAAAGTCACGGTATGCATGCCCAGGCCAATGACCAGCGTGAGCAAGCCAAGCCATCGCACGGTTCGACGCACCAGTGGATCGAAACTGTCAGGAGAAGCCGCAGCGAGGCGCCCCCCTTGCACCGCCAGTCCGATCGCCAACGCGAAGAGCGCGAGTCGATGAATCCGGGGGTACAGCATCCAGGCGAGACCGAGCGCCGCCGGGAAAAGCAGCAGACCGACAACGAGCGCCGGGCGTACATTCCGACCGGCCAGTCGTTGTCCAACCGCCAGGATCAGCGCCCACGGCAGCAGAAAGACGGCGTATGAGAGGGGCGTGATCCACCACGAATCGGCGTCCCCGAACACCAGATCTCCTCGGATTCGCAGAACCTGCGTACATGCCACCTCGATCAATCCCGCAACGAGGGCGGCCGCCACAGCAGTGCGGACCAACCAGGACGTGGGTGCCGCCGCGGAGAAACCGGCGCGCAGCGGTGCGCCGCGAAGCCCGACAGGGGATTCGTGTATGCGATTCGTCGTGGCTGCCTCCCGCACTTCAACCACCTCCATCAAGAACCAAACTGCTCTGGGCGCTCACGGCCGAAGCGGGCGACACCCAACATTACCCTCCGCTACTCTTCGCGCGAGTAGGACGACGCCGAGAAGAATCCGTTACATGTTTCTGCCACCGAAACGATCGGCTTGCGGGCGGCCATTGTAGCCTTCCACCCGTACCGTGCGTCCGATCCCGTGGCGATGCGCCCCCGCCTCATCAAGTGCCCATCTCCTTCCCCCTCATGAGACTTTTTCGCCTCGCTGATCCCCGACGTGTGGATCGCGCAGTGCTCCTCTGCGCGGCGCTCGCTCTCGTCGCACTGCTGCCCGCCTGGCGCTGGGGCCTTCCGTACGCGTCGAGCATTGTCACCATTCGGGGATGGGATGTGGACAGCATTGCAGGAATGGGTGTGCTCGCGGAACTCCACAATCTGACCATTGCCGCACGGGATGACTGGTACGTCGCGTATCCGCTGTTTCACTATCTCGTGCTGGCCCTCGTATACGCTCCGTACCTCCTCGGACTGTTGGCAACCGGGCAGTTGCGGGATCCCAGCGGGGAATATCCGTTCGGCTTCGCCGATCCTGTCGCGTCGATCGCGACGTTGAACGCGATCGGCCACGCGGTATCGATCGCCATGGGGTGCGGTGCGATTTGCGCTGTATTCATCCTGTCACGTCGACTCTTCGGCGTTCGCGCTGGGTGGATCGCTGCCGCCATTTCGCTCTTCAGTGCGCCCTTCATGTTTTATTCGCGCACGGGGAATCTTGATGTCCCGGTACTTTTCTGGGTGCTGCTCTCTTTCGTCGCGATAGAGCGGGCCTGGACCGACGGGCTCACGACTCGGCGCGCACTTTGGTGTGGCACGCTCGCAGCATTGGCCGTCGCAACGAAAGACCAGGCTTACGGGTTGCTCGTTCCACCGTTGGTTGCCCTCTGCATTCGCACGGTTCGCCTCGCACGCAGCACGCCGCCGGAGCATGTGGGGATTTCTCCGATCCGCAGTCTGCTTGCGCTGGTGGGATCCGGTTTTGCCGCGTTTGTCGTGGCGGGAGGGATTGTCATTCGGCCGGATCGGTTTCTGCGCCATCTGGATTACATCCGCAATTTCGAGAACACCTTCGCAAATGTGCGACATCGCACCGATCTGACGGTCCTGCGGGACGCAACCGTGGGAGGCACGCTGGACCTTGGAAGCGACATCGTGCGCGCGCTTACAGCCGCGGTCAGTTGGCCGGTGCTCGCCACCGGCCTCGCGGGGCTGGTTGTCTGCTGGCGCGGGACCACCTCGGTGAGATGGCTCGCCGCGTCGGCGCTCGGATTCGGCGCGCTTGTCATCGTGCCTGTGCATCACATGCAGTACCGCTACGCGCTCGCTCCAGCGTGCATTGCCGCGATCTTGGCAGCTGGCGCGCTTTCGCGCCTCCATGCCCGCGGTCCATCCGGACGTGTCGTCGCTGATGCGGGTGCTGTCGCCCTGATTCTCTCCTCCGCCGTTGGCGGCGTGGAAGTTACCCACGCCATGCTGACAGATGCACGACGTGACGCATCAACGTGGCTTGCAGCCCATGTCGTTGCCGGTGATACCGTGGGCTTCTTCGGCCGCCCGCACCAACTGCCGTACATCCCCCGAGGCGTCCATGCCGAGATGCTGGGTGTTGATACGGACGCTGCCGCTGATCTCCAACGCATCAGACCACGGTGGATTGTCGTTGCGCCCGACTACTTTTCGGAGTCCACGCGGAAGCGCAGCATTTTCCTGCCCGCCGCCGTGTACGACGGATTACAGGACGGGTCGCTGGGCTGGACGCGAGCGCAGCGCTTCCAGTCTCCGTCGCTGCTCGGGCGTCCGCTCCCCTACTTGCCCTACGTCAATCCACTGGTGCAGGTGTTCAAACGCGAGCCATGATTGGTGGGCACCCCAGTCGGGTCGATGTTCGCGATCGGGGATCGGAGGTTATGGTACCGGAGGTCGCGCGTCCTTACTGCGTACTCCTGGGCGGTTTCGCCGTTCCTCTCCCTTTCGACACCGCCCGTGCATGGTGATGTTTCAGATGTGGGCATGGCTCGGCGCGCGCTTCTCTCTCCCTTGTCTCGATGCTCCTGTCGCTTGTCATCCCAGTGTACAACGAGGCGCGACACGTTCGCGATGTTCTGGCGCGCCTTGAAACCGTAAATTGGCCGTGCGATGTCGAGTATATCGTGGTCGACGATTGCAGTCGCGATGGCTCGTGGGACATCATCGAGGCGTACGCGCAAGACCACGCCATTCGGGCGATCAGGCAACCGGCTAACAAGGGGAAGGGCGCGGCGATTCGTCGGGGGTTCGAGCTGGCGACGGGTGACATTATTGCCGTGCAGGACGCCGACTTCGAGTACGCACCGGAAGATCTCGTTGGGCTCGTCGACGCGATCGTCAAGGATAAGGCAGACATCGTGTACGGGAGTCGCTACCGCAAGAACAGCCCAACGGTGCATCGCACATTTCACTACGCGGTGAATCGCCTGCTCACACTCATTTCAAATCTGCTGAGCGGGCTGTATCTCTCAGACATGGAGACGTGCTACAAGGTCTTTCGTGCGGAGATTCTGAAGCCCATAAAGCTTGAATGTGATCGCTTTGGCTTTGAACCGGAGATCACCGCGAAGATCGCTCGTTTGAAAGTTCGAGTGCACGAATACCCGATTCAGTACTTCCCGCGGAATTACCTCGAGGGAAAAAAAATCAGCTGGAAAGACGGGGTCGCCGCAGTGTGGTTCATGTTGAAATTCAATTTACGCAGCCATGACGACCCGTCGTTGCGCGACGTTCCCGCCAAATATCGAACGGTCAAGGCGGAACGGTTGTAACCGGAGGGGGCAGCGGCGCTGCCCTATCGACGACGGCGCAGGAGACGGCGCGGCAGCGAAAGCCAGTATCCAGACGTCACGATCACGATGGCCAACACACCACCGCCGAGCATTGCGAACTTGCGCGTGGTCTGCCCTCCGGGAAACGTCGCCAGCATCGAGAGCACGTGCACATTGTGCCCATACTTCCTCAACAGGCGATCCCGGCGCTGCGTTCGCTTCATCTCGCCAGTGCCTTCCGCGATAAAGATCTCGGTCTCACCCGTATCATCCAGCAGCATGTGATGCGCCGGAAGCGGACCCCGATACCGTTGGGTACCCTTGGTCAGCCGTTCGACGAGCGACGGCGTCTCGCCGGGGTGCAATGCCGACACGACCGCGAGCGCATGCGCGGAAGAAATCACGAATCGGGCACCCGTGGTCGCGTGCACCATGACGGGAGCGCCTCGCATCGGCTGCACGACGAAGACCAGCGTATCGAAGACGCGCTCGAGACCGATGCGCCGTATCTGCGTTGTCGCGTCGGCACTATCGAAGGCGAGAGCAGCCGCGCGCCCGGGTGTGATGGCGACCGTCGCCGCGCCGACCGGGGCCGATCGGATACCCTCCCCGTTCGCCACCGAAGTTTCCGGCAGCACGAGAAGAATTCCGCTCGCCAGCCAGGCAAACATGAGCAGCCCGATGGCAACGCCAATCCACTTGTGAAACCAGCGCACGCCCGGCGGGAACCGCCACTTATCCGATAACGACACGATGAGCGATAGTCCAGATAAGGAAACCCAGCACTGAAGCGCGAACCGTGATACACTAACGGCGTTCGCGATCAGTCGCAAACAGGCGTAGACTTCCGCGGACCGACGCATGGTAGATTCGACGATGGACAACGCGACCGATGTGAGCTGGCAATCGCTCGACCTGCTGATCGACATCGCGCGCCGAGCCGGTGTGGCAGCCATGGCGCACTACGGCGCGCCGGGTGACGCGCAGGTGGCCGTGCAGCAGAAGGCCGACGCGAGTCCGGTCACGGCCGCCGATCACGCAGCGCACGCGGTGATTGTCAGCGCGATCGCACACGCGTTCCCCGGCATTCCGGTCATCTCGGAGGAGGGAGCGATACCTGACTACGAGGTTCGCAAGAACTGGCAACGGTTCTGGCTCGTCGATCCACTCGACGGCACCAAGGAGTTCATCCATCGCAATGGCGAGTTCACCGTCAACATCGCGCTCATCGAGTACGGCGTACCCGTGCTTGGCGTCATTTTCGCGCCCGCGCTCGATGTGCTTTACGCGGCGGGGCGTGGGCTCGGCAGCTGGAAGCATGACGGCGCCGTCGGCACCGTGCGCCTGTTCGGACCGGATGCACCAGGTCCCGAGGGCGTCACGATCGTCGAAAGCCGCTCGCATCCGTCGGCGGAGCTCGAGACGTATCTCGCCACGCTGCATGTCGCGTCACGGCTGCCGGCGGGGAGTTCACTCAAGTTCGGGTTGGTGGCGGAGGGCAAGGCGCACTTGTATCCGCGACTCGGACCGACCATGGAGTGGGATGTAGCCGCCGGCGATTGCGTCTACCGTTATGCGTCGGCCGGCGAGGCGCGCGCGTCGCCGCTGGTTTACAACACCCCATCACTCAAGCAACAGTCGTTCGTGCTCGGAGTGATAGAATGACAACGCGGGAGTCGCATTCACGGAGCGTCATCAAGGCCGTCAGCTGGCGTGTACTCGGCACGATCGCAACCTCCATCATCGTCTTCGCGTTTACGCGGCGGTGGGCGGTGTCGTTATTCGTGGGCGCGATGGAGTTCGTCTCCAAGATCGGCCTTTTCTGGCTGCATGAGCGGATCTGGGATCGCGTCTCGTTCGGGCGCACGCCGCCCACCGGCGCGGTGCTCTGGTTCACCGGGCTTTCCGGGTCAGGCAAGAGCACCATCGCGCAGGAGGTGGTGCAGGCATTGCGCGCCAGCGGACAGAAGATCGAGCACCTCGACGGCGATGCCGTGCGTTCCGTCTTTCCGGCGACCGGCTTCACGCGCCCTGATCGCGACGCGCACGTGCGACGCATGGGATTCATGGCAAGCCGTCTCGAAGCCCACGGGGTGCTCGTCATCGCCTCGTTCGTGTCGCCGTATCGGGAGTCGCGTAAGGCGGTGCGCGCGATGTGCACCGACTTCATTGAGATTTTTGTGGATACACCGCTCGCCGTCTGCGAGGAGCGCGACGTGAAAGGACTCTACGCCAGGGCGCGACGCGGTGAGATCCCGAACTTCACCGGCATCGATGATCCGTATGAACCGCCCATGAAGGCTGAGTTGGTGATCGATACGACAAACACCCCGGTGCAGGCGGCGACGCAGCAGGTGCTCGCCCTGCTGCAGACGAGACGCACCCGGGAACGCATGGGATGATCTGCGCCGCGGCAAGTTCGCGCGTGTCCCGATCGATCCCGCTACGGCAGGCGCACGCCCCGACGCGCCAGCAATGCATAGCCCACCAGGGCCAGCGAGAAACCGCTCATCGCACCGATCACGATGCGTCCGATGACGATCTTCGCGTGCGTCTTGTCTCTCATCAAACCGCGGCGGTCCGCATTCCACGCGCCGGCGGCGAGCGCACACAGCGCCAGCGCCAGCCATGTACGCTGACGCCAGCGTGTGGTCCGCGCCATCGGCCACGCGCCGTGGCTCCGCAGGTAGCGAACGCACCACCCTAGCACGGCCGCGCCTCCGACCAGCGAACTGACCACCTGCAGCACGTTGTACCACGGCACCGCCAGCGTGCCGAACGTGAACGCGGTAGTCCGCAGTACCGGGAACAGTACCGGTCCCCACGCATCACGGTGCGTGAACGCGTCCCACACAAGGTGCGTGGCTGCTCCAAGCAACACTGCTATGAGCCCGCGTGCCCACCATGCGGTGGTCTGTCGCGACTGATGCGGCTCGGCAGGCAGCGCGAGCAGGGCGCGCAACGGGGTTCGCAGCAGGAACAACCAGAGCGCCAGCGCCAGCGCGCCCATGGGCAGACAGAACAAGACAAGCCCGCTCCACGAGTGACTCAGCAACGCCAGCGGCTCCAGCCGCAGCAGGTACTCGAAGTCGGGTGTCATCGTCCCGACAACAAAAGCCTCAAACGGCAACCGGTCCGGCCTGACCAACCGCCGGAAAGGCACAATGGCGGCCGGATGCGACAGCGTGAAGGGCACGTTCCGATTTTCCGCGGCGCCTAACGCACGCGAGACAGGGCGTCGCCGGCGCCGGTCCAGTAGCCCACGACTTCCCCAAGTCCCCAGGACACCACGAACGCGCCGATGAATGGCATCGTGGCAAGCACGCGTCCCATCGGCACCTGCTTGGCCATCAGACTGCGCGTGATCCGCAACAGCAGCAGCGGCGGCAGCGCCAGCGCGGCCGCGCCTGTCGCCAGCCGCGCCGGCAACGACTTGCCGCGCATGCGCGCTCCCGCGTACGACCGCGAGTACAGGAATCGCTGCCCCACATACTCGAACAACCCGAAATGCTTCTTGTGTCCCACCAGCAGTTCGCCTTTGGAGATCAACCGGATACCGCTCTCACGCATGACGTCATGCAGCCGGTTCTCCCACGCGCCCTCAGCCGTGACGTACAGAAAGTTCTGCAGCACCTCGCGCCGGTAGACCACGTTGTTCCCGGGCAGCCACGGCACCTCTCCCTCGGGCAACGGGGGCAGACACGCGCTGTACTCGCACAGAAACGTCGCCCAGTCCAGCAGCCGCCCGGTCGCTGCATTCTCGATCGGTCCGCCCACGACATCATGTCCTTCAGCCATCGCAGCGAGCAATCGCTCACCCCACGCCGGCGGCACGATCACGTGATCCTCGATCACCGCGATCGCGTCCGCACGCGCCATGCGGAACGCCTGATCGCGCATCTGCGGGATGGTGGTGCCGCGCGGCACGGCATGCAACGTCACCCACGGAAACCTGCGTCGCACGGTCTCCGCCACATCACCACCCAGCCGGTCCACCACGAGCACCTCGAGAGAGATACGGGCGCGCACGGCGTCCAATGCTTCACAGCAGGGCACAAGATCCTGCAATCCGTTCACCGACGGCACCACGATCGTGAGTGCCGGATGGGTAGCCTGTGATTCAGTCACGGATGGACAGAAAGAGTGAAGGGACGTTCGCGTCGCGCTTTTCCCGCAACGCGAGTTCGCTCAGGAGGAGATCACGCTCAGCACAATCGCTCACAGCGTGATCACCGGCATCGCACCGCCTCGCCAGCGAATGATACCCAGCGCGAGCAACACCCCGACATAGGCGACAACACCGACCGGAATGCTCACGAACACCGACCGGTCGGCCACGAGGTACACGCAGCCACCCATGACCGTCGCGGCCAGCATGATCTTCACGAACCGCCGTACCGGCGTCATGGGCAGCCCCAGCTGCGCCGAGTAACGCAGCGCGAGGATCGTACGCCCACCTTCCGTGGCGAGGGTCGCCACGGCCGCGCCTTCCATCCCCCATCTGGGAATCAGCAGCACGTTCAACAGCACATTGGCACCGGCCGCCCACGCCGCCGTGCGCAGCATGAGATCAGGACGCTCGTTGGCCAGCAGCACGCCCTGCGCCACGTTACGCAGCAGCGCCACCGGAATCACCAGCAGCAGCAGTTGCAATGGTCGCACGCTCGCCGCGTAGCCCGCGCCATAGATCAGCGCCACCAACGGACCCGCCACCAGCACCCCGCCGATCGCCACCGGCAGCCCCCCCGCCATCACCTGCGCCATCGCACCGTCGAACAACGCGCGGGTCGCGACCGCGTCCGTCCGCACACGCGTGATGCTCGGGATCAGACTCATCGTGTAGGCCACGCCGAGATTCTGCGAGAAGCTGATCAACGTGTACGCAGCGGCGTAGTAACCCACCGCCTCACTCCCCTGCATGGTGCGCAGGAACAGGAAATCACTGTTGAAGATCGCCAACCCCAACAGCCCGTGCAGCACCACGGTCCACGAGCGACGCAGCAGCGGTGTGATCACGCCGGGTCGCAACTCGATACGGAACGTCCGCACCGCCGCAGGCAACGTGCGAAACAGGAAAATCGCACCAAGCGTCTCGCCGATCACCTGCGCCATCGGCACACGCAACAGATCGGCCGGCGTATGCACGAACAGCAGCACACACGCCGCGGCTGTGACTTCGTTCAGCACGCGGGCCCACGAGGCATTGGCCGCCTGCTCGAGCCCCAGATGCACCCACCGGGTGCCCAGCGCCACGGTGATCAGCGTGACGGAATAGACCGCCAGCACCGGCCCGTCGGGTTTGGGCAGGAGCAACAGCGCCGCCGGGACGGTGATCGCAATGAGCGCCGCACTCACCAGCAGCCGGGCGCCCAGAATCGGCGGCAGTGTCTCAGGCAAGGCAGCCGGATGCTCGGCAACCTCGCGCACGCCGAGCATGTCGATGCCACAATCGGCCACGAACGCCAGGTACAGCATGACCGTGGTCGCCGCCGCCACCACGCCGTACACCGACGCGCCAAGCGTGCGCGCCACATAGACGCTCGCCACGAACGCGAACAGGCGCGACGACACCTCGCCGACACCGAGCGTGAGGAAGCGACGTCCGACCGAGGACGCGCTGGAACTCATTCGCGCCCGCCCATCTACGCCCGTGCGGTCAGGATTCCCGACACCTCACCAACGGTCCACGCCACGAGATACAGGAGCACCGCCGGCCACGCGAGCATGAAACGCACCATGTTGCCCTTGGCTGCATGGGCCCGGGCATGCCGCAGGAGCACGGTGATCGGAATCAGCGGCCCGGCGGCACTGAGCAGCAACCGCTTGCCCAGTCCCATCTGTCGCGCACGGATGGCCCCGAAGAGGCGCCCCCAGTGATAGCGCTCGTGGAGCAATTGCCCGAGCGGGACCCTTTCGCGGTGGTGCTCCACCACCAATTGGTTGGAGAGATAGAGCGTGTCGCCCTGCTGCTGCAGCGACCAGTGCACCACCGGCTCCTGATACCGCTCGCGCCACAATGTGCGGGTCTGCTCCAGTGCCCGCCGCTTGTACACCACGTTCACATCGCTCACCCAGGCACGCGGCCCGCTTTCGAACGGCGACGTGTAGCGCGTGAAGTCGCACACATGTACCGCCCATCCCGCCAGACTGGTTGGCAAAGGATCGATCGCCCCGCCAATCACCCCATGCGGCAATTCGCGGTGCAGTCGCACCGCCGTGCGCGCCCAGTCGTGCCGTGGCGCGCCGCGGTCCTCCACAATCGCAATCAGGTCGCCCGTCGCGACGGCGAGTCCCGCCGCGCGCCGCCGGTCGAACAGTTCGTGCTCGCCACCGGCCGACCTGATCGGCTGTTCGGTCGCAACAAGGCCCAGCGGCAGAAAGCGCACAGTCGGAAAGTCCGCAGCCAACGTGACATGCCGTTCGGCACTCGCATCGTACGGCACCAGAATCTCCATCGGCGGCGCGTCGTCCTGCGTGGTCAGCGCCATAAGCAGGCGACGCACCGCCCCGCCACCCTCGACAATCGTAACGATCACCGACAACAACGGGTCGTCCGCCCTGTCGGCGCTTCCCTCTGCCGCCGTCACGGATTGCGTCGTCACGGAAGGCGTCATGACGTCCACATGGAGCCGAGCGGCGCGAGATGCACCGCTTCGCGCGTCTCGGAGCTCCGACGCACCGCGTCCGCCATCTGCAGCGCGCGCAGCCCCGCGTAGCCGTCGGCCAGCGCACCACTGGAACGGCCCGCAATGCGCGCCAGAAAATCCGCCAGTTCACCGTCGAACGTCAGTCGCGCGGTACTCGTCCACGACTTGAGCTTCTCACGCACCATGACGTCGAGGTAACGCCGGCGTTCAGTCGTACGTGGTGCGCCCGGCTTGCTGTGCGTGATGAGGATGTTGGACATCGGGGCATATGAGCCGCGCACCATCCCGAGCGGTCCGTACACCTCGATGGCCGCCTGATACCCCTTCCACTCGGTCCACGTGGCCTCGTAGGTGGCGGCGATGCCGGCCGCGTTGCGGAACACCGCGACCGCGTTGTCCTCCGAGCCCGGCACCTGCCAGACCGATTCCGACATCATGCCGTAGACATCCGTGACCTCGCCAAGGAAGTAGCGCGCCAGATCGGACATGTGAATCCCCACGTCCATCATCGCGCCGCCTCCCGACACCGGCGAGCGATACTGCCAGTCGGCGCGAAAGTTGGCCAGCCCGTCATGGCCCCCGAAGATGCGCACATGATCGATTGGCCCGATGCGTCCCGCGTCGACCACGTCGCGCACGTACTGCATGGCCGGGTAGTAGCGCAGGTTGAAGCCGACGGCGAGAATCCGGTTCGCCTGCTGCGCCGCCGCGATGATCCGTTCGCATGAGGCGATCGTATTGGACAGCGGCTTTTCGCAGAGCACGTGCAGGCCGCGTTCGAATGCGGCTACGCACTGCTCCTCGTGCAGCTGAATCGGCGACGAGATCACCACCGCGTCCATCGGTACCCGCAGGAACGCGTCCATGTCGGTCGCCCTGACTGCGCTGCTCCCCTTGACCGCGGCGGCTGCCGCCGCGGAAGACACATCGCACACCGCCGCCAGTTCGGTACCCGGACCCTCGCGGATACTGTCGGCGCGCAGGCGGCCGATCGTGCCCGCCCCCACCACGCCCAGTCGCATCGTCATTCCAAGTCCTGCTTGCGCCGACATCGGCAGCGAAAAGGTGTCAGTCCAGGTGGCCGTCTCGTTACCGTGCGCACCGGTCCAGTGGGCCGCACAATAGCAGACGCACTGAAGCGGGACTCCGGGACGCCCGAGCCGTAACGTATACTATTCGCGTTCGTCCGACACCGGTGGCACCGGGCAGCGTGCCCTCGGGACGGGCGGTCGCGACCTGCCGCTCGAGGCATGGCCGCGTGGCAAAAGCGGCGCACATCGGATGAGGAGGCCGGGGATGGCAGGCGAGGGCAAACAGGGCACCCGCGGCCTTCGCATCGGCGTCGATGCGTCGTGCTGGGCCAACGGACGTGGCTACGGCCGTTTCACGCAGGAGCTCATGCGCGAAATGGTGCAGATGGCCCCCGGGCACACCTTCGTCTGTTTCATCGACGCCGCCGTCGAGCGGCAATGGGACTTGATCGCGCCCAACGTCACCGTCGTACGCGTGCCGCAATCGGTCGCCCCCACCGACGCGGCCAGCGCCGACGGCAACCGCGGGCCGGCAGACATCCTTCGCTTCACGCGCGCGGTCTGGGGCGAAACGCTCGATGTGTTCTTCTCGCCCAGCGTGTACACGTATTTCCCGCTGCCGCCCGGACTACCGGCCATCGTTACGGTGCACGATGCCATCGCGGAGCGCTTTCCCGAGCTCACTCTCCCGAGCGGGCGCGCGCGGCTGTTCTGGAAAGCCAAGGTCTGGCTCGCGCTGGCTCAATGCCGCCTTGTGCTGACGGTCAGCGACTACGCCGCGCGTGAACTCGTGGACGTCCTCGGCGTGGCGCGTGACCGCCTGCGGGTGGCCGTCGAGGCCCCGGCCGAGGTTTACAAACCGAGCGCGCCCGCCGAGGTGAGGGCGGCCGCGGTGCGCATCGGCATTCCAGCCGGCGCCCGCTGGATGACCTACGTGGGTGGCTTCAGTCCGCACAAGCGCGTGCCCAACATCGTCCGCGCACACGGCGCGCTCGTCGCGCGACTTGGCTCCGCTGCGCCGCACCTGCTGCTCGTAGGCAAACTCAGTGGCGATGCGTTTCTGAGCAATCATCAGGAGATTCGCGATGCCGTCACCGCGGCCGGCACCGAAGAATTGGTCCACTGGACCGGCTTCCTGCCGGACGAGGAACTCCGTCATTTGCATACCGGCGGATTGGCACTGTTGCTTCCGTCGCTGGCCGAAGGCTTTGGCCTTCCCGCCGTCGAAGCCGCCGCCTGCGGGTGCGCGGTCATCGCGACCACCGCCAGTCCGCTCCCCGAACTGCTGGAAGGCGCCGGCATTTTTGTGGCGCCGGGCGACGATGCCGCCCTGGCCGACGCAATGGTGCGACTTGCCACCGACGAGACGCTACGCGCGCAGATGGCGCACAGCGCCATTGCACGCACCCGCGCGCTGACCTGGACCCGAGCCTCGCGAGTGACGCTCGACGCGCTGCAGGAGGCCGCACGGATCCGCTGATACACTGTGGTTCCGGAAGACGACAGCTGTACTCGCGCTCACATGCGCGCCGTCGGCACGTCGTGGCGCGCGCCCTTCAATAGTTGCATCCAGTCACGAAGTGTTCGTGTCAGCTGTTTACCCTGCCTGGTCGCCGCAAGATTCGTCCGCTCATCCGGATCGCGTCGGAACTCGAAGAGCTCACGCATTCCGTCCGTTCGCTCGATCAGCAGATGTTGTGGCGTGACAATCGCCGCAAGTGCTCCGTCCTCGGCGGGTCCTCCCCAGGTGGGCATCTGTCCAACCTCGGCGAGCACCGCCGTACCGTGGGACCTGATCTCCGACCCTCTCGGCCACGGACTGCCGGGGAACACGTCGGATGGAAGGCCGACGACCGAGGCAACCGTCGCCGGCAGGTCCGTGAGCGAGAGTGGACTGTCGATGCGCTCACCAGCTGGGAACGCGCGCGGCAATCGAACAAGCAGCGGAACACGGAGCAGAGGCATGTAAAGGCTGTTGCCATGACCAATCAACCCGTGCTCACCGAACTGCTCTCCGTGGTCGGACGTGACAATGAAGAGCGTGTTATCCAGCGAGTGAGACGTGCGGAGGTCGGCGATCAGCCGACCGATCTCGGCGTCCATGTATGCGATCCGTCGCTCGTAGTCTCCTTCCTCCCCACGTCGGCCAGCCAACGCGGAATTGTCGCTCGGCGGGACCGGCATTTCACCATGTGCATCAAACAGGTTGATGAACGCCATGTGGGGGCGATCTCGCACGCCAGACTCCCACGCACGAAACGCATCGAGTACGTTCGCCGCGTTGCGCATGACATGCCTGGATTCGCGGGGCATAGGCTCCAATGACGATTTGAGCGCCATTCCAAGATCCCGAAGCGATCGCGCGCGCATCGTATTTCTGACTATCGGAAGCTGCATGACATTGGCGTGCAGTAAGATCTCGCGCGGCGTCACGCGGTAATCATCCACGACGTCGAACCCCTGCATCATCCCGGATTCGTACGTGGTGTAGAACAGGTTCGCAGTGAACGCGCCCGTGGCGTATCCGCGGTCTCGCAACACCTGAGCCAAGGTCCGGGTGGTCAAACGCACGGGATGATCCGGGTCGCCGTTCAGCAGTCCGGTTCGAACTCCGGTGAACATCGAGGCGTGCGACGGGAGTGACCACGACGATGGTGCAATTGCCAGATCATACACGGTACTTTCGCTCGCCAGCTGTGCGAGGTGAGGCGTCGTCTCCGCCTCCCACCCGTAAAGACTCAAGGACGTTGCGCGTACCGTATCAAGAATCAGTACGATGATGTTCGGCAGGTGCTCGCTTGGCGCCGCCGCGACTGGTCCGGCCACGTCGGCGGTACGGGCACGAAACCCTGCCTCGGCTAAAACTATGCTCAGAAGAACGGCAGAGCCGAGCATGGCAATTCTTCGCGTGCGAATAGCCATCCGTCCAGGTGCGTCCCGGAATGCAACATAGCCACGCACGCCGAGACCGATCGCGAGACAGAGTAACGCAAGCGGATGGATGCTGCGTATGGGGAGCAGCGCCGAAAACGCGGCCACGGTCAGACACGATGCGCCAACAACAGGTCTCAGTGGTGCTCGTCGGCTGAGTCGCACAGCTAGACCTGACGCAGCGGCCACGCCGCATACAACCAGCAAGGTGGCCAGAGGCGTCATCCACAAGGCGTCGCGGCTCATCCAAACAAACCTGTCAGCCACGTGTCGGAGGTACGCCTGGCGGAGGAGTTGTGCGGTCGACGCGATCATGGTGGCGGCCACGATAACACTGCCGGTCCAGCCTGGCATTTCCTTCTGATTACGACACGAGGTCAGCATGGTTCAACATGGACAGGGTAGGCAGTGAATCACCCGGGGATTCCAGATGACTCGGTCGTTTGAATGCCCACTTGGCGAGATCAGATGTTGTGCTGCGCCGCTGTGATACAACCTCACTCGGCGTTCAATGGCGAAGCCGTTTCATCCAGCATTTGGTAGTCAACGAGCGACGACGCTCTCGAAAGTGCATTATCGGGTGACGCTGCGCCATACGGCTCGCTTGACGGGATACGTCCGATGATTGGGATTCGTTGCGCAAGTGCGACCGCGGCGTTCCCCATGCCGTCTTCCCACGGCTTTCCGCAGTTGCGCGCCGTCCTCGCTCAAACACAATCCGCCCCTGGGTATCGCGTAGAGTTCGCGGCGACACTGACTCGACATCGGGGCGCGCGAAGAAATTTCGCGTCGCAGTTCGCCTCTCTCCTCCTCATCCCTGCCTCGGCAACGTAGGTTACCGCTGGTTTCGCCAACATTCTGAACTACCAGTGCAACAGCTAGCTCGTTTGGCGGTCGGATACCCAATCGAGTCCTCGTCCCATTTTTCCCCAATCGCGACATGAGCAGCGTCCGCACGGTCATCGTCATCGGCCTCGACGGCCTCGAGCCGGGTATCGCCGAGCCCATGATGGACGCGGGCTCGCTCCCGCATCTCGCGGCGCTGCGTGCGCAGGGCGGCTTCGGTCGCGTGGCCACCACCACGCCGGCACAGACCCCGGTCGCGTGGTCCACGTTCGCGACGGGCGTAAACCCGGGCGCACACGGCATCTTCGACTTCATCCGGCGCGATCCGAAAACGTACCTCCCAGACCTCGCGCTCAATCGCTACGAACAGAAGAGCAGCTTCCTGCCCCCGAAAGCGGTCAACCTCCGTCGCGGTGTGCCGCTCTGGGAAGTGCTGAGCAAGGCAGGCATCCCGTCCACGGTGATCCGCTGCCCGTGTACGTATCCGCCCGACAACTTCAAGGGACGCATGCTCTCGGGCATGGGCGTCCCCGATCTGCGCGGTGGACTGGGCACGAACACGTTCTACAGCACGAAGGAAGGCGTGAAGGCGGAAGAGAGCGAAGCGGTCGTCGCGCTCAAGAGCGACGGACGCAGCATCCGCACGCATCTCATCGGGCCGCGCAATCCGAAAACGGGCGGCGATCAGCTGCTCGACATCACCGTCGATCTCGATGTGACCGGCCGCAAGGTCGTGATTAGGTCGGACGGGCAGCCCAAGGCCCTCGACGTGCGCGCGGGCGAGTGGAGCGATTGGCTGCGCGTGAAGTTCAGGATGGGATTGCTGCAGTCCGTGAGCGGGATGGTGCGGTTCCATCTGGTCAGTCTCGAACCGTTCGTCGAACTGTACGCATCGCCGATCAACTTCGATCCGGAGACGCCCATGTTTCCGATCAGCCATCCTTGGGACTATGCGCAGGAGTTGCAGCGCAAGCTCGGCACGTTCTACACGACGGGCATGGTCGAGGATCATGGTGGACTGAACAACGAACGCTTCGACGAGAGTGCATTCCTCGATCAGTGCGAGGGCGTACTCAAGGAGCGCGAGGCGATGCTCACCTACGAGCTCGATCGCCTCACCGAAGGCTTTCTGTTCTGCCTCTTCGACACGCCGGACCGCCTGCAACACATGATGTGGCGCTTCCGCGAGGAGGCGCATCCGGCCAACCACGGCAAGATCGAGGCGACGTATCGCGCCGCGATCGAGGAGCACTACCGTCGCTGCGATGAGGTGGTGGGTCGCGCAATGCAACGCGCCGACGACCGCACGCTCCTCGTCGTCCTGTCGGACCACGGCTTCTCGAGCTTTCAGCGCGGTGTGCACCTCAACAGCTGGTTGCAGGCCAACGGCTACCTTACGCTCAAGAACGGTGCAACCCCCGGCGACGCCGGCGACTTCTTCAAGAATGTGGACTGGTCGCGGACGAAGGCGTATGCACTTGGATTGGGCAGCATGTATCTCAACCTCGCGGGCCGCGAAGCCGAAGGCATTGTCGCGCCGCCGGACGCAGCGTCGCTGGCGCATGCGATCGCCGAACAGATGCACGGCCTCCCCGACCCGGCGCGCGGTACGGTGGCCGTACGACGCGTGGCGTTGCGCGACGAGATCTACTCCGGCGCGTACGCACACGAAGCACCCGACATGGTCGCGCTCTTCAACGCCGGGTATCGCGTGTCCTGGGATACGGCATTAGGCGGCATTCCGCATGGTCTCATCGAAGACAACACCAAGAAGTGGGGCGGTGATCACATCATCGATCCGCTGCTCGTGCCCGGCGTGCTGTTCATGAACCGGCCGTTCCGCACCGAGGGCGCGCGCCTGCTCGACCTCGCGCCCACCATCCTCTCGGCGCTCGGTCCGGGAAAGATTTCCGCCATGGAAGGGGAGTCCCTGCTGTGAAAATCCTCGTCATCGGTCTCGACTGCGCCGCGCCAGATCTGCTGTTTGGCGACGAGTCGCTGGTCAACATCCGCCGCCTCATGAGCATGGGCGCGTACGGTCGGCTCGAGAGCGTCGTTCCACCCATCACGATTCCGGCGTGGATGTGTATGTCCACCAGTCAGGATCCGGGCTCGCTCGGCATCTACGGGTTCCGCAATCGCGGCGATCACTCGTACGACAAGTTGCAGATCGTCAACGCCAGATCGATCCGCCAGATGGCGATGTGGGACTATCTCGCCACCGAAGGAAAGAAATCGGTGCTGATCGGGGTGCCGCCAAGCTTCCCGCCGCGCAAAGTGAATGGCATTTGCGTCGGCTGCTTCCTCACGCCCGACTCGAACACCGATGTGTATACGCATCCCGCGTCCGTCGCCGCGGAGATCCGTACGCTGGTGGGCGAGTTTCCCGTGGACGTGAAGGGCTTCCGCACCGATCAGAAGGACTGGCTGCTGGAGCAGGTGTTCGACATGAGTCGCAAGCACTTCACCGTTATCCGGCACTATCTCAAAAACGCCGAATGGGACTACTTCCACTTCGTCAACATCGGGCTCGATCGGGTGCATCACGGCTTCTGGAGCTACTGCGATCCGAAGCATGTGGACCACGTGCCCGGGAACAAGTACGAGCACGTCATCCGCGACTACTATCAGCATCTCGACGAAGAAATCGGGACCGTGCTGGAGCTGATCGACGATGACACGGTGGTACTCGTCGTCTCCGACCATGGCGCACAGCCCCTTGATGGCGGCTTCTGCGTGAACGAGTGGCTGGTGCGCGAAGGGCTGCTGGTGCTCAACGAGTATCCGAACGAAGTCACCCCGTTCGGCAAGCTCAATGTGGACTGGACCCAGACCAAGGTGTGGAGCGAAGGCGGCTACTATGCGCGCGTCTTCCTCAACATCGAAGGGCGCGAGCCCACCGGCGCGATCCCCAGGGACGACGTCCTGCGCTTCCGCGATGAACTCAAGGCCAAGCTCGAAGCCACCGTCGACGAACACGGCAAGCCGCTTGGCACGCTCGTGTTCAAGCCGGAGGAGATCTACCACGACGTGAAGAACGTGGCGCCCGATCTCATCGTGCACTTTGGCGCACTCTCGTGGCGCTCCATCGGGGGCGTGGGCTACGACACCATTCACGTGCACGAGAACGACACCGGCCCGGATGACTGCAATCATTCGCAGTTCGGCGCGTTCATTCTGGCCGCGGCCAACAGTCCGCTCTCGGGCGAGGTGGAGGGCGCGCGGCTGCTCGACATCGCACCCACGCTCTTCGAATTGGGCGGCTACGAGATCCCCGAGACGTTTCAGGGGCGTTCGCTCGTATCGGGGAAGGCCGCCGAGTCGGGGCACCAGGATCTGGCGCCCGACCGCGAGGAGATCATCCGGCAGCGGCTGGCCGGGCTGGGGTACATCTCGTGACGGCGTGACCACGAACGCCCCCCCCGGACGGGACCAAACACCAACTGGCGCGTCGCTCAGGGGCAATGGGCGGACATTTCTGCCCCGCACTTGCGATCACATCCCGACGGCACGAAAATAGCTCTACCATCGGCTTCCACTTTGTGCGCAGACCGTAACCGAGACCGCGTCGATGACACTTGATCAGATTCCGCTCCTCTCAATTGCGATGTACATCGGCCCAGAAGTCATGATGCCGGTGGCGTCAATCATTGCGGCGATCGTCGGATACTTGCTGATGTTCTGGCGCAGCACTGTGGCGTTCGCGAAACGGGCCGGCGCCACAGTCGGCCGTATTTTCAGCAAGCGCTGATCCGAGCCGAAGACACGCAGACGCGGCCAGCGAGGACTCCTCGCTGGCCGCGCGTGTGTTCGGACAGTCTGCAGCGGTGGCGATCATCTGGCGATCGCGCGAAGCTCGACTATCGCTCCAGATCCTGCGCAGGGGAACGCCACGGGGAGCGGATGCCCCAGATCCCGGCGACAAGTGCGGCCGCGAAAATGAGTGACGGCAGCGCTGACGGCCGACCGTCCAACCAGGGCGTGTACTGCGCGGCCATTTTGCCCAGCGTGTTCAGCCAGGGCAGTTGCAACCCCTCGATGAACACGTGGATGACGTTCGTGTGCACGCCGAATTGGTTGCGCACCATCGCGATCGAAACTGCCACCGTCACCGACGCGACCACCACCGGATAGCCGATCAGCCGCGGGATGCGCAGCAGCACCGCGGCGGCAGGAATGAACAGGAATGGAATGACAGGCATGAGATATCGGATGCCGGTGTTCCACTGCAGGCGTGTGTAGGCGATCGCCGAGAAGAACACGAGATACGCCAGCCCGACCCCAAGGCAGACGACCGTTTCACGCACGGGGAGGAAGCTGCCACCGCCACGAACAACGAAGGGCGCGCCGAGTGCCAGCACGAGTAACGGCGCCGCGATGAACAGTCCGTAGCGCAGGTCGAACAGCAGCTGCATGAAGAGCTGCAGATTCGGCCCCGTCACCCCCTGGTATCCTTGATCGCTGAAGATCACGGCCTTTGGCATCCAGTGCTGCGGCGGCAGGATGAAATTGCCGAACGATGTCCACTGATACCACCAGAGGACGAGGATCATCGGCAGCGCGCCGGCAGTAAACAGAGCGCCGGCGCGAATGACACCTCGCCATGAGTGCGTGTCGCGCGCCTTAACCAGCGTGTACAGACCGAGGAGGCCCAGCGCGAGGGCGCCGCTGTAGTCGCAGAGAAATCCGAAGCCCGCGAACAGACCGGCCAGTACCGTGCGTGCCGACTCGCGCATGGTCAGTCGGTCACCGGGATTCCAGAGCAGGTAGAAGCTCGTGACGGCGACAATACCGAGTGCGAGGTTCTGATTGAGATATGCTGTGCGAAAGAGCACCGGCGTCCCGAACGCATAGAGCAGCGACACCCAGAGCGCATGTCGTTCACGCAGCCCGGTGCCTTGAAATATGCGAAAGAGCACAACCACGCCGAACGCGGAGAGTGGCGCCATGCACAGCACCATCGTGATGATGCCCACAAGTCCGAAGCGCACGTCAAGTCCGAGTCGGCGCGCCTCCTTGTAGAACTTGACCCTCGCTTCACGCGGGTCGTCGTACACGGCGAGCGTGTCCGTCCCGGTGGCGCGTCGTGCGGCCAGTGAGCGGTTCACCACGATATCCACCAGCGGCCGCGTGATCGCGTAGGGAATCGCCGCCAGCATGGAGATCCCCGGATTGGCGCCATGATGCACACCGCCGTGCGGCGCGTCCGGGCCGTTCCGGAAAATGTCATCGTGCAAGCCGTAGTACCGGCTGAGGTCAAAGCTGTTCTCTTCGACCATACTGACGACGAGATAGTGCTCACGCACGAAATCCGTGGCGAAGTGCAGACAAAACAGCACCCAGCAGGTCAGGAAGAGGCGGAAACGCATAGGGCGTGTTGAGGAGGGCGCACTATCGACGTGCCAGCGTAGTGACCAAACGGTCTGGGAAGCAGGCTAACTTCGCCTGTGGGAAGATCCTTTGCCAATCCGCACGCATCGCAGCTTGTTCACGACGGAACGTGGATCGACTGACGAGACTCCGGAATCGTCACCTCTGTCGTGCGGAACTGCGCGGACCCACTGCAGCGCACCCCGTCCGGGTCGCCGGGCAGACGCAACGCACCAATTAAGATCCTGTGCGGGGCATTGCCGTGCTCCGCGCTGGCCAGGGAAATCGCGCTCGAAAGTTCTCGAGTGATTGGCACGCGTCCGGATAGACAGCGCTGCGCAGCGCGCTCGCCCTCGTCCGCAACAGCAGGCTGCCATTCGGCAGCGGCAGCTCCACAACAAACTGGCGACACGAGGCCATCAGGGATTGCGCGAGTTCGCGGCGCTCGAACGCCCTCACCGGCGTAATCAGTACATACCCGATCGAGCGCGCTTGCAGGAACGCCGCCAGCGAATCAGGCGGCGAGTTGTTCACGACGAGCGCGCTCTCGACGGAACGGCCGGTCAGCAGATGCAGCGAAGCGGCGTGCCACGAAAGGACGTGTTCATCTTTTGGCGCATACGCCGATACATGGCGCGCAGCTTGAATCACGTCGCGCGCGATGGGACCGTAGCACCTCGCATCCTCCAGCACCCGAGCGCGATCACACCCTCCCCGATCGGCAATCTGTCCTTCCACGTTCCGGACTCCCGAAGCGAACATCAGCGTTGGCAGAATCATGCGCGTCAGAAGTCGCATGCGCACGGGTAGTCGTTTCGACAGCACCCATATCCCGGCAAGGGAGGCAAGAACGAGAAGCGGCAACGCAGGTACGACGAGTCGCGAGTCTCGGTACGGAAACGCGATGAGCATTGGACCGTACGCCAGGAGAAAACATGCGGCCGCACGCCACTGCTTCCACAGCAGCCACACCCCCAGTGGTACCCCGGCGTACAAGGCCAGGAGGCTCGGCGCAAGTCGCCACGTCCGGACGGGCCCGCCGCGCAGCGTCAGCTCCGCTGGCACGGAGTAGAGCGCGTACTCGTGCACCGAGCCCCACCACTGCGTCAGTCTGCCGGCATCGGGAGTGCGGGCGTTCGGATCGGGACCCAGATCGTAGGCATACGAGCGAACCCCGGCTGCCGTCGACTCCGAGATTGACACGTAACCGAACCATCCGCCAACCACGACGGCCATGACGGCCGCGTAACACACCAGCTCTCGCGTGTTCCGGCGACCGGTCAACAGCCACAGTCCGACGGCCAGCACCAGCGCGACGCCTGCCGAACGCGTAAGAAAAGCGGCGGCGGCAAGCACGATCGCGACGTACGCCCAGGAACGTTCCTTATGTTCTGCACGCCACGCCGCAGCCAGCGTCCCAATTGTCAACAAGAGAAAAAGAGCCTCGGAGTAATACGAACTTCCCATCCACAGCGTGCCTTTTGACAAGCTGAGCGCGATGACGAGGGCAAGCGCCAATTCCGCGCCCCAGATGCTGCGAACCACGAGAAACAGCACCGTCAGTGCGGACGCGACCAACGCAACGTTCACCGCCGGTAGCAGTTCCGTTTGATCGCCGACCGCAAGTCGCGCGACAATAAGCCAAGCCGGGTACGCGGGTGGATACTTGACGTGGGGGGGGGCACTTGGACGGAATTCCTCTCGGTATGTCCCGTGCCTGACGGCTTCACTCAGCGCCAGATACGTGGTGTCGTCACCCGTCAGCAGACGCAGATTCCCGCGCGTCTCCCAGCTGGCCCAACTGAAGGCCGTGAGTGCCAGCAACAGCACAACGATGTGCAGACTGCCTCGACTGACCCCCAACCTGCTCTTCGGGAGACTCGTGCGGCGCGGATCCGGCTGTGGCTCAAGAGAATTGTCGTGAGGCACAGATGTCATGAATTGCCCCGCAGGCGTTTCAGGTCGGACGATCCCGCGCGACGGAGCTTCACTGGATTGGAAGGAAGTGAACGGCGCAAGGAGGTACAGGGCAGCTGACGAACCGGCCTTGTCGTTATTGCTTGCTAATCTCTGAAAGCGTTGCGAAGATGGCAAGGTCGATTCAGAGCGTTGATGATCGTGCGCTGAAGAACCGGGGATCCTGATCCCTCCTCATGCCTCTGCGCATTCGTCGCAGTGTCCGGTTCGATCACTCCCATCAGTACCTCCTTCTGTGATTCCGCTTGTGTTCCGTGGACAGCCGCCAATAGCTCCGCTCCGCTTCGCGATGGTGACGACCTTCTACCCACCGTACAACTTCGGCGGCGACGGTATGGGGATCATCCGCCTGTCTCAGGCGCTGGTCCGACGCGGACATCACGTCACGGTGATTCATGACGGCGATGCGTACGTCGCGCTGGCCGAGCGCACGCCGACGACCGGTTTTGCGGTTGATGGCGTCGAGGTGGTCACACTCCGCAGCGGTCTGGGTGCGGTTTCCACTCTGCTTACCCAGCAGAGCGGACGGCCGCTTGTGCACGGCCGCCAGATTCAAGCCGTGCTTGACGCCGGACGTTTCGATGTCACGGTCTTCAACAACATCTCCCTCGTCGGCGGCCCCGGCATCCTTCGCTTGGGGCGCGGCGCCACCATCTACATGGCGCACGAACATTGGCTGGTGTGCCCGTCGCACGTGCTGTGGCGTCATGGCCGCGAAGTGTGCACTGGACGGGAGTGCTTGCGCTGCGTACTCAGCTATCGCCGACCACCGCAACTGTGGCGCTACACCGGATTCCTCGAGCGCGAACTGCGGCACGTGGACCGCTTCGTGGCCATGAGCGAGTTCAGTCGGGCCAAGCACAAGGAGTTCGACTTCCCGCGCGATATGACGGTCGTGCCCTACTTCCTTCCCGATACCGACGACGCACCGCTCCCCGCCAACGAAACGTCGCCGCACGACCGGCCTTACTTCCTTTTCGTCGGACGACTGGAAAAGATCAAGGGACTCGACGACGTGCTGCCCGTCTTCGACCGCTTCGATCGCGCCGACCTGCTCATCGCCGGCGACGGCGATTATGCCGACACGCTGCGCGCCATCGCCGGCGACAATCCGCGCATCAAGTTTCTCGGCCGAGTCTCCCCGACAGACCTGTCGCGCTATTACCGGCATGCGGCGGCGCTCATCGTTCCCTCGGTGTGCTTCGAAACGTTTGGCATCATCATCATCGAAGCCTTTCGTCAGGGTACGCCGGTCGTGGCGCGCCGTATTGGTCCGTTCCCGGAGATCCTCGACAAGGCCGGCGCGGGCGACCTGTTCGAATCGCCGGCCGAACTCGAGTCGGCACTGCATCGCTACCTGGACGAACCAGATCGCCGATCGCGACTGAGCCACGCCGCCGTCACCGCGTTTCGAACGCACTGGTCGGAGTCCGCGGTCCTTCCGCAGTTCATGCAGGTGGTCGCTGACGCGCAGCAGGCGTCGACGCAGCGCATCGTCGCCGGCTGATCTCGGCCGCTATCCACCGCGCGTCGCGAACTCCCGCACCGCGCGCAACGCACGACGGCACAGGAAGTACGACTCCGCGCGCCCGTCCAGGTAGGCGCGCCAGCGCGCGACATCGCGAAAGTAGTGCATCTCGATGCGCGGCAAGTTGACCGGATCGTCCGTGCGAGCCACACGCGCCAGCCTTGTGCCGCAGGACAGCCGGTACCACTTGCGGATTTCGTCCAGGACCGCCCGGTTGCTCGCCCCGTATGGTGGCGCAAACGCCACCGGCGCCACGCCCAACTGTCGCGTAATCTCCAGCTGCGAATCCCGCACCTCCGTCGCCAACGCTGCCGCATCGAGCGACGGCAACTTCGGGTGCGTCACACTGTGCCCGCCGAACTCGAATCCCTGGGCACACAATTCACGCACCTGCTCCCACGACATCAGCGGCCGCGGGGGCGCGTTTTGCTCGCCCGGCCAATCCGCGGGTCCACCCATCTTCGCCGTCGGCAGAAACACCGTCGCCGGCCATCCGTGCGAACGCAGCACCGGCGCCGCCTCCGTCGCAAAATCCACGAAGCCATCGTCGAACGTGATCACGACGGTGCGCGCTGGCAACTCCAGCCGCCTGGCCATCCAGTCCCCCACCTCGGGCAAGCGCGCCACGCTGTATCCCGCCTCCGCCAGCGCCGCCATCTGCCCGCGAAACACCCTGGGCGGAATGCTGGTCGGCCCCGGGTCGGTGGAAATCGAATGGTAAGTCAACAGGTGCACGACGAGACTCCTCGGCTGGGCGGCATTGGCGACCAATCTACGCCTCGCGATTCGTGCGGCGACGTGGCACCGCGGAAACGCACGCGGTGGCCTGCGGGCAACGGTCGCAGTGCGCGACGCGCGCCGTGCACAGCAGCGCCCCCAGTTCGATCAGCGCCTGATTGTGCGTCCAGGCATGTCGCCCGCTGCGTGGCAATGTCGCTTCGGCCAGCGCCCAGGCCACCTGCTGCCCCAACGCGCTCTTGCGCGCAAAGCGCGGCGCGAACATGCGCAGCAGCAACCGCGCGACATTCGTGTCCACCAGCGGCGCCCGACGCTCATAAGCAAAGCTCGACACCGCGCCCGCAGTGTACGCCCCGATCCCCGGCAGCGCGCGCAACGCGACTGGATCGGACGGGATCACGGCGCTCGAATTGCCGAGCGACGACACGGTCGTGGCGAGCTTGTGCAGATTGCGTGCACGCGCGTAGTACCCCAACCCTTCCCATGCCTCGAGCACCTGTGCCACCGGGGCCTCGGCCAGCGTATGCACCGTTGGGAAGCGCGTCAGGAACCGTGCGTAGTAGTCGATCACGCGCGACACCTGCGTCTGCTGCAACATCAGCTCGGATACGAGGACATGGTACGGGTCGCGCGTGCGGCGCCACGGAAGGTCGCGCGCGTTGCGTCGGTACCACGCACGCAACCGACGGCCAAATGCGCGCAATTCCTCCGCATCAAGCGCGGCCACCACGTCCGCGGCCGTCTGCGCGTGCGATGTCTTCCGCGTCGGTGCCTTCCCCCTGCGTACGGCCGCAGGGCTCAGCTGACACTCCGCGTCTTCTTGCGCAGAAAGTCCATCAGGACGAACTGCCCCAGCGACATCGTGTTGGTGAAGTACGCTTTGCCGCGGCTGATCTCACTGACCCGCTTGACGAACTCCACCAGCGCCCGGTCTCGCGCCAGCATGAACGTGTTGATCATGATGCCGCTCTTCCGGCACGCCGCGACTTCACGCAGCGTCTCCGCAATCACGTATCCATCGAGGCCCATCGAATTCTTGTAGATCTGCCCGTCCGGCATCGACAACGCGCTCGGCTTGCCGTCGGTGATCATGATGATCTGCCGCATATCCTTCTTCTGCGACATCAGAATGCGGCGCGCGAGCTTGAGCCCTTCCGCCGTGTTGGTGTGATAGGGCCCCACCTGCGCCTTGGCGAGCGTGGCGATGGGAATCTCCTCCGCGCTGTCGTGAAAGAGCACGACGCGTATCGTGTCACCCGGAAACTGCGTGCGAATGAGATGACACAGGGCCAGGGCGACCTTCTTGGCCGGCGTGAACCGGTCCTCACCATAGAGAATCATCGAGTGTGACGTGTCCAGCATGAGCACCGTCGCGCAACTCGAGCGGTACTCCGATTGCCGCACCATCAGATCGCTGTAGTCGAGATCGATCGGTACGTCCAGCGAGCCGTTGCGCGCAAGCGCGTTGGCCAGCGTGCCCGGCACGTCGAGGTTCAGCGCATCGCCGAACTCATACGGCTTGCTCCACGCGTCCGACTCGACGCCGGTGGAAAGCTGCGGCGTGTCGTGACTGCCGATGCTCGACTTGCCCAGTGAGCCGAGGAGGTGTCGCAGTGTGCGGTAGCCAAGGAAGTCGATGCCCTTGTCCGTGAGATTGAACTGCACGTCGTTCGCGGCGGCCTGTGCCAGCGAACCCTTGCCGGTCACCGGCTGATGACCGGCGGGCATGCGCGCGGGCTCGCTGACCGTGAGCATGCCGTCCTCGACGAGTCGCTGCACCAACTGATCGAGCAATTGTGCCAGCTTCTCCTCGGAGAACTCGTCGCCTTCGCCACGCAGTGCCTTGAGCATCTCCGGCGTCAGCTGCCCGCTGTCGATGAGCGCCTTGAGGATCGCCTGCTTCAGGGCATCCATCGAACGATCCCCGTCTTCTTGAGGCTCGCCCCAATATCCCTGCTCGCCGCCGGCGAAACCGGACTGCAGCAGAAAATCGGCGAGTTGGTCCAACAGCCCCTGCAGATCGACCGCGTCGGCCAGCTGAGGGTTGAACTTCGTGTAGGTATGAAACCGCATCGCCGTCTCTCCGGGGCGCAGCGCGCCCGGCCCAGGGAATTCCCGTCCGTGAAATGCTCGATCGGGTCGCCGCGAGCTGCCCGCCGGACGCTCGACCCGTCATCATTGTGTACGCATGACAGTCGGCGCGCGATCCCTCAATCCGTTTCGGGTTCTCCGGACCCACCGAAATTTCCGGCTGTTCTGGATCGGTCAGACGCTCTCGCTGATCGGTTCCTGGATGCAGACTATGGCCCTCGGCTGGCTCTCCCTCGAGTTGTCCGACAGCGCGCTGGTCGTCGGGGCGGTCGCGTCCATCGGCGCCCTCCCCGTCGTGCTCTTCTCCATGCACGCCGGCGCCTTTGTGGACCGGAGCGACCGGCTGGGCATTGTCAAAGTCACGCAGACCATCTTTCTGCTGCAGGCCGCGGTACTGTGGAGCGTCACCGGGCTGGGGTTGGTGACGGTGCCCATGCTGCTGCTGCTCGCGGTGGTGCAGGGGCTCTGTTCGGCGGTCGAGATTCCGGCACGGCAGAGCATGATCATTCAGCTGGTCGGGCGGGACGACCTGCAACCGGCGATCGCGCTCAATTCCAGCGGCTTCAATCTCGCGCGCGTGGTGGGACCAGCGATCGGCGGATTCGTCATCCATCGCTTTGGCATCGGGTGGTGTTTCGCGCTCAACGCCGTGAGCTTCGTGGCGGTGCTCTGGGGGCTGTTTCTCATTCGCATCCCCGATAGCGTCCGCGTTATGCCGCTCCCCGCGCTCGGGCTCGCCGACACCGTGCGCGAGACCACAGCACGGGTCGGTGAAGCTCTCCGGCACTTCGCCGAGCCTGGACCCGTGCGGGAGTTGCTCCTCTTGGTCACCGTGGGAGCGGTCTTGTGCGGACCATTTCTCACCCTCATGCCCGTCGTGGCGCGCGACCGCTTGTCGCTTGGTGCAGACGGCTACGGCGGGCTGCTGACCTCGGTGGGGATCGGCGGGTTGATCGGAGCACTGACCATCGCCGGCCCGGCGTCGCACTGGCGTCGCGGTCGCGTGCTGACGACTGCGAGTCTCGTCTTTCCCTCCCTGTTGATCGCGTTCGCGCTGACACGAAGCGCGCTGCTGGCCAATGCGCTGCTGGTTCTCACCGGCTGCGCAATGATCATGTTTAACTCGCTGAGCAACGGCGTCCTGCAACTGCTTGTCGCCGAACAGTACCGTGGGCGGCTGATGGCGTTTTATTCGCTCGTGTACGTCGGCCTTTCGTCGGCGCTCGGCGCGCTGCTTGTGGGTGCTGCCGCGCGCACGTTCGGTGCCGCATGGGCCATCGGCACGAGCGCGGCCCTTACCCTCTGCTACGCAATCTGGACGGCACGCACCTCGGTACTCGCCGAACTGTGACCGTTTGTTACGGCCGGCTGGCCAACGCGTCGGCCACGCGCACACCGGCCTTGCCGTCCCATCCTTCCGGCGCACGCAGTGTCGACGAGCGCGTCGCCCCGGCCACGAGTGCCGCCACGTCGCGAGGATCCTGCACGAGCTGGTTGGTGCCTTCGGTGATCGTGATCGGCCGCTCGGTGTTCGGGCGCAACGTGAAGCATGGCACACCCAACGCGGTGGTTTCTTCCTGCAACCCGCCGGAGTCGGTCACGACGGCGTGCGCGCTACGCACCACATCGAGCATTTCGTGATAGCCGATCGGGTCCATGAGTCGAATGCCATCGAGCGAAATACCGGTCTCGCGCAGTCGCGCCTGCGTGCGCGGGTGCGCCGGGAAAATAACCGGTCGCGATTCGGCGATCTGACGCAGCGCGTGGGCCAGCGCTTCCAGGCGTGCGGGTTCGTCTACATTCGACGGACGATGCAACGTCACCACGACGTGAGAGCCATCCGCGCCCATGCGTTCCGCGAACCCGGTCCTGGATGCGAGCGGCAGCGAGGCGAAGAGCGTGTCGATCATCACGTTGCCGACGAACACGATCTCCGACTCCGGCTCACCCTCCGCGCGCAATGTCACGTCGGCATCGCGTGAGGGCGTGAGCAGGAGGTTGGCGAGGCGGTCGGTGACGAGGCGGTTGATCTCCTCGGGCATCGTCCGATCGCCGCTGCGCAACCCCGCTTCCACGTGCGCAATGCGCACGCCAAGCTTCGCCGCGACAATGGCTGTGGCCATGGTGGAGTTGACGTCGCCATAGAGCACGAGCCAGTCGGGCATGTGTTCGACGATGACCGGCTCGAAGCGTTCGATAATGCGCGCGGTCTGAGCGGCGTGCGAGCCGGAGCCGACTTCGAGATTGACGTCGGGTGCCGGGATGCCGAGGTCGCGAAAGAAGCCTGCGGACATTGCTTCATCGTAGTGCTGTCCGGTGTGCACTACTATCTGACGCAGGCCAATGGCCGCCGCGGCGCGGTGCACCGGGGCGAGCTTCGGGAAGTTCGGTCGGGCGCCGACGATATGGAGCAGCTTCACGGATGAATGGCTGTGGAGGATGGCGATGCAATCGCTGGATGGGTACGAGTCCGGCGGGGTCGCTGCAGTCCCGACGGGCAAGCGCACCCGGCCGATGCGGCCCCCGAAAGATGGCATGATGGCGCGTCCGCGTGGCTACTGAGCGTTCGACCCGCCCTCTGAACTTGGCGGGCGACCTGTTGCGGGGTCGCATCAGCTACTGCGTCGTACCTGCGACATGCAACCGCCCTGCGCCGTACGATTCTGCAAGGTTGCTGCTGTCCGGGAGGGCTACCGGAGTCAGCCGACCCTGTCGATAATTGCTGAATCGTGACATGGTCGGCTCAACCCGGTCGGATCGACCGAAACGCCGGTCGCGGGCATCACAATCGGGATCACCGCTCTGTCCGAAACGGCGTACGGCCTGATCCAGTCCCCGATCGGCTGACGCATGGCTCCGTCTGGCCCGCGATTTGCTCTACTGTGGGGCGACGGGCTGGGATTCTGGTTTCTGACCTGCGCGGTCGACCCCAGGCTGGCTCGCACGTAGCGCGGTAGCAGAGCAGGACAGGTCGATCGGATGGCGGTTTTGCCAATCCGGCGTTATGTTCTTCCCGATTCGGGACTGATATCGCACTTGCAGTCAGTCGTGGCTCCGTTTAGGCGGGGACCTCACAGTTCGAGTCTCGAAACAATCTCGCGGAGGATCAACAAATGAAGTTGGGACATGTGGTCAAAGCCGGCTTGCTCGCCGGTGCATTCGCCACCACCGCTCAGGCGCAGACGCTTACCGGCAACATCGCCGGAAGTGGTTTCGCCAGCGCGACGGGAGTGGCAGTTGGTCCGGTGTGCAACATCAGCAGCATGCCGACTATGCTGCCTGCTGGGCGGTCGTGCACGTTTTCGAACAGCGGCGTGAGTCTCTCCACCGAGTCGGACATCAAGATCGACGGCGTCGCGAAGATTCTCTTCAATGTGGGCCTGAACGCGTATGTGTACTCCCTGGATTACACGTTCAGCGGCAAGGTGGGAAGCTCCTCTCCAAATGTCATGTTCGCGTTCGACGTACCTGTGTTTCCGATGTTCTTCAACTACGCGTCGTCAAACATTGACGTGAGCGCGAGTGTGCTGCTCAACAGCCTCTCGATCACGGACGATGCAGCGATCGGTGCGTTCCAGTCTGTGTCGACGTCGCTCGGTGGCAATCCGCAAGGAAGCTTCGGACTGGACCTCAATCCGATGGTAACTGCCACGCGGCCGTCATCGATGTCCCCGCTCCCGTCGTCCCGCTTGGTGATTACGGACTCTGAGTCGTCGGGCACGCAGTCAGTCAACTCAATGATCGATCGCAGCCGGGTCGCTCTCGGGTTCGATTTGTCGAGCACGGCTGATCAGGCGCTGTTCTCCGGTCGGGGTAACGTGACCTTCACGAGCAACGTCGTTCCTGAGCCGTCCACGTACGCCCTCTTCGCGACTGGCCTCGTCGGCCTCCTCGCTGCCACTCGCCGTCGTCGCTCTGTCTGAGCACGTCGCGCTCGGCTTCCGCGAGATCCGAGATGGTCTAAGTTAAGATGTGGTTGAGTTGAAGCGGGGGCAGCTTCCGAAAGGAGGCTGCCCCCGCTTCGACTTCGCCTCAGATCAGAGCGCCACATGAGCCATACGCGTGGACGGCCGCACGCTGGGCCGTCCATCGCCGACCGTGCCGTCAGGAGTTGAAGAAGTCCTGATTCGGACGGCGTCGCGTCTCCCGCTCGGCGCGACCATATTTCCCTTCGTCGTTGCGCGAGATCTTGCGGCGCGCCACCAGCGCCTCCAGCACCAGCTCGCACGCCACCACGATCATCGAATCGTCGCCTCGCTCCGCGAGGCCGAGCGCAGTGACCATCGAGACCAGGCCAGGAACCAGGTCGAAGCCTTTCCGCACCAGCGGCAATGGCACGTCATCCGCGACCTGAAGCGCGCCCCCACCGTCGAACCAGATCACGATCTCGTCGGTGTCCAGATCGCCGACACGGTCACGCAGCGTCGCATCGCAGGCACGACGAATGAGTTCGCGCGCGATAACCGCACCGCCGACCAGCTCGCCTTCATACTCGAGCTCGATCTTGCCCGTGATCGCCGGCAACGCCGCGTACACGTCCGCCACGCGCGGCACCGCTTCGACGTCGTCGGCGCGAATCGCGCGCTGCTCGGCATTCGACACCACGTTTTCCATCGCGCTGATCGGCATGCGTTGCGACACACCGGATCGCTTGTCGATGCGCTTGTCGTCGCGTGCCTCGAAGGCCACTCGCTCCACCACCTCCTCGATCAGATCCGGTACGCGCACCGGCGTCCCTCCGTCACGCTGCGTCCACGACTCCTGCCGCGTGATCTGCATGCCCAGCGTCACACTCTCAGGGTAGTGCGTGATGATCTCGCTGCCGATGCGATCCTTCAGTGGCGTGATGATCTTGCCGCGCGCCGTATAATCCTCGGGGTTCGCGGTGAAGCAGAGCATGACATCCAGCGAGAGACGCACCGGATAGCCTTTAATCTGGACGTCGCCTTCCTGCATGATGTTGAACAGGCCGACTTGCACCTTGCCGGCCAGATCCGGCAGTTCGTTCAGCGCGAAAATGCCGCGGTTGGCACGCGGCAACATGCCGTAGTGGATCGTCAGCTCGTCGCTGAGGATATGACCGCCGCGCGCCGCCTTGATGGGATCGACATCGCCGATGATGTCTGCCACCGTCACGTCAGGCGTTGCCAGCTTCTCGACGTAGCGGGCGTCGCGACCCACCCACGCGATCGGCGTGTCTTCCCCCTGCTCGGCGATCAGTTGCTTCGCGAATTTTGAGATCGGCGCGAACGGATCGTCGTTGACTTCGCTGCCGGCCACGACCGGCATCTGTTCGTCCAGCAGCGTCACCAACGCGCGCAGGATGCGCGACTTTGCCTGACCGCGCAGCCCGAGCAGGATGAAGTTGTGACGCGCCAGCACCGCGTTGACGATCTGCGGCATCACGGTCTCTTCGTAACCGAGCACACCGCGGAATAGCGTACCGCCCTCGCGCAGGCGGGCGATCAGGTTGCGACGCAGCTCGTCTTTGACGCTGTGCGGACGAGTCGTGGCGTAGTGCGAGCGGCGCAGAGCGCCCAGGGTGTCAGGCAGACGGGACACGAGTCGGGACTGATGTGGTGCGAGCATGAGGAGCGACAGAGTACGGTCGCAGCGGAAAAATGGCTATTGATACAGCGCGCGATCACCCGGCATTGTGCCCGGTTTGCGCAACCGGCAAGCCATTCGGGTGTGCCAGCGGAGTGACCATTCCACGCGCATTGGCAAAGCTGTTATGGCGTCAGCAGTTGGGAAGTGGTGTGGACTCAGAAATTGTCTTGACAGGGTGAGCTGTATCGGTAAGTTACAACCGCTATAACCCCGTCGGTGCCAGCCGGGGGGGCCGTGCGCTTCCTGACGCACGGCGCAAACACGCCACTGCCTCGGAGTCTCCACATGAAGCGCATCGCCCTGTTCGCCGCTGTTCTCGCTCTCTCTGCATGTGCCGCCAAGGAAGAGGCCCCCGCGGTCGATTCCGCCGCCGCTCTCGCCCCCGCTCCTGCGATGGCCGCTCCGGATTCCATGGCCGATACCACGATGAAGATGGATTCATCCGCCATGATGGCGCCGGCCACCGACACGACGAAGCACTAGGCAAACGTCGCAATACACCAGCGGGGCGCATTCTTCGGAATGCGCCCCGCTGTGCTTTCGCTCGCACATTGATTGAGCGCGCGTGGGAGCACGACGCTTAGTCGCCCTCCGGGAAAGGGAGCGTCGTCGCGCGCGCGCTGATCGCACCAGCCTCCGCTTGCACGAACACGGTCGCGTCGTTAGCGACCTCTCTTCGAAGCATCGCCATCGCTATGGGGCCGAGCCGCGGCGAGATCACAGTACTGCGCACATCGCCCACCGTCTTGCCCGACGCGTCCAACACGCTCGCGCCCTGCGGCATCGGCGCGCTCCCCAGGAGCCCGCGCAAATTGCGGTTCACGTGACCGCGAAAGTGGATGCGCGCGACGGTCTCCTGCCCCGTGTAGCACCCTTTCGTGAACGAAATGGCGCCCAGCGTGTCGAGGTTCGCTTCCTGCGGAAGTGTGCTCTCGTCCATATCTGAACCCCACGCCGGTCGCCCACCCTCGACCCGCGCCACATCCCAGACCGCGCGGGTCCCGCAGTTGAGGGTGGATGCCTGCAGTCGAGAACGCACCAGATCCGCGTCGGACGCCTTCGCGGTGACGATGAATCCTGGCAACTCGCCCATCAGGGGCGCACGGATCAGCCGTACAGAAACGGGACCCAGATTCCACGGCCCATGATGCCAGACCGGCCAACCCGCCAGCGCCGTCACCATGACATCCCCGAGATCTTCGGCAGTCGAGCTGGCGCCGCCAAGCCGCGCGACGGCGGACCGCGCATCCGAGCCGTAGAGCATCCAGGTTGCAAACTGGTCCGACTCATCCGTGATCTTCGCCAGACGCGGATTGACATACCTACGGGCCATACTCATCCACGCGTCGGCCGCCGATCGCAGGACCGTCATCAGGAACGACTCGTCGTCGAGCCGGATCACGAGCAGGTCGGTCAGCAGCTTTCCCTTGGGCGTCAGCGCCGCCGCGTGCAGCCCCTCACCGGGGCGCAACGTGCTGACATCGTTGGTGATCAGGCCATTCAGTGCGTCGCTGGCCTTCGGCCCACGAAAGCTGCTCCAATGCCCCGCCGATTCAAACCACACCGCGCCTGCTCGCAGCATGTGGTAAGAGGCTGTCTCGTTCGGCGTGAGGGGAGACGGCGACATCGACGCAGGTGGCGTCTCGATCTGGGCCGTCTGGCCGGCATCGGTCGAGTCGCTCATGGTACGCTCCGGGTGCTCGCACCGCGGCAGAAAGGTGGTCGCCCATCGCACGACGCGCCGGGCTGATCAATCCAAACAATTTAACAACCCGTGCATTGCGTTCGTCGCTGCGCCACGCGTCAGGAAAGAACGGTCGTCAATCGTACTTGCGCAACCACCGGGCGCGCCGTGTCAGCACACAGCGCATTGCACTCGAGGGCGGTGCAGGTGGACAGCTTCACACCCTGCGCCCCCAGTCTCGTTTCGATGGCTCGCCAGCTCGATGCCAACGTGCCGGCGCCCGGCACCCGAGGGAGATCGTCCGCACAACGCACAAATGACACCACGTCGTCAAGTCCGGAGAAGGCCAGTATCCGCTCCACGTCGCGCCGCGCACTCTCCGCGCGAAGAATGAGTCGACCGTGCAAGGACGCGTACGCGGTCGTCCACCCGATGACACCGTCGCGCAGCGACAATCCTTGCGCAACCATCGCGCTGTAGCCGCGCCGTGCGCGCAGCACGGTCAAATCCCGCACCGTGGCATCGAGGGGCAGGCCCGGGTCGGTCCAGCGATCACGCAGCGCCGCCTCCACCGCCTCATCGAGGGAGAGGCCCGGCAAATAGCGCAACGCCTCCTCGCTCGTGCACGTGCTGTACTCCACGGTGACCGCGTCGGAGACCGCGAGTGCGCGTGCCGACGCCGTACATGCGATGAGTCCGTCAAACGCGACGACGGTCGCGGGAACACGCGGGACGCGGTGCACTCGTTCGCGTCGTCTACGGGGTGCGCGTCACCGGTTGCGCGTACGACGCATCCAGCAGCTCGATAGGGTGAACGACGCGCGCCGCCGATCCACTGCGCAGGAGCCCCGCTCCGAGCTGCATCATGCATCCCGGATTGCCGGTGGCGACGAATCGCGCACCCGTGTCGGCAATGCGTTCGAGTTTCGGACGCAGCACCGCATCGGACGTGTCTGGCTCGATCAGGTTGTAGATGCCGGCGCTGCCGCAACACTGGTCCGCGTCCTCGAGCGGGAGCAGCTCGAGTCCGGGAATGGCGCGCAACACCGCGATGGGCTGCTGCACGACGCGCTGCGCGTGCATCTGATGACACGGCGGATCGTGCGTGACGCGCAGCGCCAACGTCCCACCCGGCCTGGGGCCCGCGACGGCCAGCAACTCGCTCACATCACGCGCGCGTGCGGCCACGCGTCCGGCGCGTGCCGACCACGCGGCATCATCGTGCAAGAGGTGCCCGTACTGCTTGATCATCGCGCCGCAGCCGGCGGCATTGATCGCGATCAACGCGTTACCCGCGGATTCGAAGGCGGCGATGTTCTCCCGCGCCAGTGCGCGCGCGCCCGCGAGGTCACCGGCGTGCGCGTGTAACGCACCACAGCAATGCTGACGCGGCGCGTCGACGACCGTATAGCCGTTCTCGGTAAGGACACGCGATGTGGCGGCGTTTACATGACCGAACAGTCCCTGCATCACGCAACCGTCGAGCAGGGCCACCGACTCGCGGGCCGGCGGCGCAGTCAGCTCCGTTGCGATGGTGGTTGCACCGGTCGCCGCGCGCGCGAACGGATACGGCGCGGTCGAGGCGAGCATGGCGAAAGGAAACGCGAGTCGATCGGGAAGCACCCGTGCAAGCAGTCTCGGCAGCCGCGTGGTACGAAGCACTCGTGCGCCGAGCAGCGCCATACGCAGCAAGGGCCGACTGGCAAAGATGCCGAGCACGAGTCGTGCGATGGCGGGAGTCCCCCGCACCGGCGCCATAGTCGCACGGGTCGCCTCGAGCAGTTCGCCGTACGGCACACCGGATGGACAAGCGGTCTCGCACGCTCGACAGCCGAGGCAGCGGTCCATGTGGCGACCGACATCGGGATCATCGAGTGCGATGTCGCCGTCAAGCAATCGCCGCATGAGGACGAGTCGGCCGCGCGGACTGTCGTTCTCATCCTCGAGATTCACATAAGTGGGACAGGCCTGCAGGCAGAACCCGCAGTGCACGCAGGCGTCCAGTCCGGCGGCTGCGTCGGCGAGCGGCGTGTCAGGGAGCGCGCAGCGCGACACGGGACGGGGTCTGCTCACGGTGCGGGCTCGCCGAAGATGCCACGGTTCAGAATGCGTTTCGGATCGAAGGCGTCCCGGATGCGCGTGGAGATAGGGTCCTCTGCCGCTGCCGGCAACGCGCGCCACGCGCGTGCCGGGAGCCGCTCGCCGATGACGCGATGCACGTGCAACTGCAACTGTTCCAGCGCCGTGTGCAGCGCGACCACCCAAGCATCGCCGCGTCCACGATCCGCGCGGGCGATGACACGCACGGCACCGCGATACGGCGTCGCGCGCAGCTGCGCGTGCGCAATCCCTGCCGCCGCGAGTGCCCGCTGTGTCTGCATGATCGTGCGACCGATGTGCGCCGGTGGTGCGCTTACGCGAAACGTCGCGCCGTCCCCGTCGGCTTGCTGCAGCGCGCCCCAGACCGCGCCGTCCACTTCGTGCACCGTACCGAGTATGGACAGCGAGAGCCGTTGGGCCGCGATCGCCGCCGCGTTACCGGTCGCGCGTGCGAGCAGCACCCACTGCGACCCCGAACCCGCGCCGACCGACTGTGCGAGCGACGGATCGAGCAGTTCGAGTGCATGGAACGACAGCGAGGCGTGTCCGAGACGCGCGTGCACGGTCAGCAGGGCCTCCATCTCGTCGTGGGCTATTGCGAGCGTCACGTCAGTGGCAGGGCGCGCGTGCAGGCGCAGGCTGATATCGGTGATGAACCCGAGTGTCCCACAGGCGCCGGTGTTCAAGCGGACGAGGTCGAAGCCAGCGACATTCTTGACTACGCGGCCGCCGACCCGGATGCTCGTCCCGGTGCCGGTTACGAGGCCAAGCCCGAGCACCAGGTCCCGAATGGCGCCGCTGCCGAGCGACAGTGGCCCGGACGTGGCCGTGGCGACTGTGGCGCCGATTGTGGAATTCGGGTCGCCGGCCGGATCGAGTGCGAACCACTGCCCGTGTTCCGAAGCGACCTCCTGCAACGTGGCAAGTGGAACGCCGCTGCCCAGGGTGATGACGAGGTCGCCCGGCACGTACTCGATGATGTCGGCAAATGGCGCCGAGGACAGCGGCGACGTGGCGTGGACTGGGCGGCCCGCGGCAAGCCAACCACCCGCACCGCAGAGTCGCAGTGGCTCGCTCGCCTCGTGCGCGGCGGTGAGGCGTGCGGCGATGTTGGCACGCTGTTCCGTGAGCCGTGCCGTGAGCGAATCGGCCGCGTTCATGCGCGCGCGCCCGGTAACGCATGCCATTCACGGCACGAGTGCACCGGCACCACTTTGCCCGGATTCGAGCGCCGTTCGGGATCGAAGGCGTCTCGCACGGCGCACATCATCGACAGCGACGCGTCATCGAAGAGTTGTGGCATGTACGGCAACTTGTCGAGGCCGACGCCGTGCTCGCCCGTGATCGTACCCCCGGCGGCGATGCAAGCCAGCATGATTTCGGACATCGCCGCATGCACGCGCGCGGACTCGTCGGGATCCGTCGCGTCGTACGGAATGTTCGGATGCAGGTTGCCGTCCCCAGCGTGAAAGACGTTGCACACTTGCACACGATGCCGTTGCGCGATCTCATCGATGGTCGCGAGGATTCCGGGCAGTCGTGTGCGGGGCACCACCGCGTCCTGCACCACCAGCGACGGGGCGATGCGTCCCATCGCGCCGAACGCTTTCTTGCGCCCCTGCCACAGACGCGTGCGCTCTTCGTCGGTCGTGGCGATACGCACATCGCGCGCGCCGCATTCACGGCAACAGCGCTCGATCGTCGCCACGTCGTCGTCCAGCCCCGCGCGCAGGCCATCCACCTCGCAGAGCAGAATCGCGGCGGCGTCCACCGGATAGCCGGCCGCGTAGATCGACGCTTCCACCGCGCGAATGGTCGCGTTGTCCATCATCTCGAGCGCGGCGGGCACGATCCCCGTCGCCACGATGCTCGACACGGCGCGCGCCGCGCTGTCCACGCTCGGGAAATCGGCGAGGAGGGTGCGTACTGCCTCGGGAAGTGGCACGAGCTTGATCCACACGCCCGTCGCCACGCCAAAGCACCCCTCAGACCCGATGAACACACCGAGCAGGTCGTACCCGTCGGATTCGCCGTGCGGATCTCCCAGCCGCATCGGTTCGCCGCTGGGCAGGACGATGTCGAGCGCAACGACGTGATTGAGTGTCACGCCGTACTTCAGGCAGTGCGGCCCACCCGCGTTTTCCGCTACGTTGCCGCCGATCGTGCACACGGTCTGGCTGGACGGGTCCGGCGCATATTGCAACCCATAGGGTGCCACGGCGCGCGAGAGCTTGGCATTGACCACACCGGGCTCGACATGCGCCACGCGATTCTCGGCATCGATCTCGACAATGCGCGTGAGTCGATTGAGTCCGAGGACGACAGTTCCTTCGGAGAGCGATCCGCCGGAAAGCCCAGTGCCGGCACCGCGTGGGACATAGGACACGCCGACGTCGGCGAGGGCGCGCACCACTCGGACGACTTCGTCGGCGGTGGCAGGAAACACCGCCAACCCCGGGAGCGCACGGTAGCCGGGCAGTCCGTCCGCGTCGTACGGCACCAGTTCGGTGCTCCGGCGCTTCACCCAGCGGGCGCCAACGATGGATTCAAGCGAGGAAACGAGCGCGGCGGTGTGGGTCACACCCGAAAGCTAACGCCGATGTCGCCGCCACTGGGCGCCGTTACGGTCGCGCAAACAGGTTGTAAATGTGCCCGATCGTGCGACCCAGCGCATATCCCACCACAAAGGCGTACACGAATCCGACGAAGGCACCGCCGACCGTGACCGAATAACCGGGAAAGAAGACAGCCAGCAGTCCCAAATGCTCGCCAACGCGCGGACCGCCACGCAGGACGAGAATGATCGTGGCGGCAAACAGTCCGATGGCAAAGAGCAATCCCGTCGCCACGCCCCACGCACGCGCGTGCAGCCGCGCGATGCCGATGAGCGCCTCCCTGGGCAACTTGTCGGTGGGCCGCATCATCGGGTGATTGGGGGCAGACATGACGGCAGGTCCTCAGATGTGATCGAGAAAGACGCGGGACGACGCCACGTCGTTGCGCACGCGCATGATCATGAGCCAGACGGCAAGCACGAAGTTGCGTGCGAAGGCGAGAAACCAGCCCCAGCAGAATCCGGTGACGAAGCCCCAGAACGCACCGATCAGCGCGCCGGAAATCGTGCGATTGTAACCGAAAAAGAACTGTCCGAGCAACTCGATCGGGAAGCGTCCCCCGGGGTCGAGCACCCGGCTTGCAACAGTCGCGGCCAGCAGCACCACAGCGACCGTGAAGCCAAGGGCGACTCCAAGGGCGCGCTTGTCGAGAGGGGCGAAGACGAGCGCGACCTGGCGCTCCAGCGCGGGCGCGACGCCCTGCGGTTCGTTCTGGTCAGGCAGCGGCATGGTCGGTCCCCTTTCCAGGCGCGGGTCGCGAGCGGTGGCTCGGCGACGGGCGATGCGTGAGGATCGCCCACGCCGCGCCGAAGCCACTGGTAAAGTAAAAGAGCAGGCGGAGCGGAACGACACCGATCGCGAAGATCGGTCCGCGCACGCGCGCAAACCATAGGATGAGCGACGCATTGCCCGCGATGATGATGGCGCACGCGGTGGCAATCGCAAAGAGCAGGCGCGGATCCCACGTCACGAGCAGCGCAAGGAACAGCAGCACGATGACGCCCGCCAGCGCCGTCATGACCTTCTCGCCCACGCGCAGGTTCAGTGGACCGTCGCCCGCGACGTCTTTGCGCTCGATCAGCAGCGCCATCCACGGTACGGCGCGTTCGCGCAGATCGGTGCGGAGCATGTTGCGCAACGACCAGCGCTTGAGGTGCGTTCCCTGAATTGCCGGTGTCAGCAGGATGCGCTGTCCGAGCGCGGCAATGCGGTAGCCGAGGTCGATGTCTTCAATCTGCGGTCGCGGATACCGGTCGGCATCGAAGCCGCCGACGGCGACGAACGTCTCCCGCCGCACGGCACCGCACCCGGCCCAGAACGTGGTGGCGTCGCCCGGATTCAGCGAGTGCACGTAGTGATGCAGCAAGTTGCGATACTGCGAGACGAGTCCCGGATCGCGCGGTGAGCGATCATAGGAGCCGAACGCCGCCGCGAGGTCCGGCTGTGCGGCGAAGAGGGCGGCGAACTGCGACAGCGTGGTTGGCGCCACGATCACGTCGGCATCGACGAACACAAGCACCTCGCCGCGGGCCACCGTTGCGCCGAGATTGCGCGCGAAGGCCGGGCCACGCGGCCCCTCGGACGTGACGAGCATACGATCCGCGTTGGCGCGCGCCACGTCCGGCGTGTCATCGGGGCTGCTGTCGTCCACGACGATGAGCTCCCACCGATCGCGCGGCAGGTCGGAGCCTTGCAGGCCGGCGATCACTTCACGAAGAGTACCGGCGCACTTGAAGGCCGGCACGATGACACTCAGTGTCGGGACGCCGGCGGACGCGCGGTCGACGTCCGGAGTGCGCGTCACGCGACCGCTACTCCGGCATCGGATTTTTCGTTCGGGTCCACGCGCTGCTCTTCGTGGTATTCGAAATCCGTGTTCACCGCCCACACGTCGTGCGACGCCTCACCCAGCATGTTCTCGAGCGTCAGCATCGACGTGTACATCGAGTGGTCCGCGTTGTTGTACTTGTGCATGCCGTTGCGGCCGACGGTGTGCAGGTTCGGAATGCGGTCGATGAAGGCGCGGACGTTGTCCAGATGTTCGCGATACGCGCCGTCATAGATGGGATAGGCCTTTTGCATGCGGACAATCGAGCCGTCGACCACGTCGCCCGCTTTGGCCAGTCCGAGCGCCTCGATCTCTCTGGAGGCCAACGCGATGAGGTCTTCGTCCTTGCTCTCCCAGAGTCCGTCCCCTTCGAAGCAGAAGTACTCCATGCCGAGGCAGGTGTGGCCTGCGTCGGGGACCATGGCGGCGCTCCAGTTGTTGAAATTCTGGATGCGGCCGACGCGGACGCCAGGCGTGTGGACGTAAATCCAATTGTCCGGGAAGAGATCCTGCTTGTCGAGGATCAGTGCCACCACCAGGAAGTCCCGATAGCGCAGCCCTTCAGCCGCGTGGCGCGCCACGTCAGGGGCGCTGTCACCGAAACAGCGTACGAGCGAACGGATGTCAGTCGTGGAGATGACATGATCCGCCTCGAAGCGCGCCGTGCCTTGCGGCGAGTTCGCCGTCACGGCATTGACGCGTCCATCCTGCCCGTCGATCGACGTGACGAAGTGCTGCATGAGCACCTTGCCTCCCATCGCTTCGATCTTGTCTCGGCACGCTTCCCACATCTGTCCCGGCCCGTAGCGCGGATACTTGAAGGTGTGAATGAGCGTCTTGATGTCGTTGTTCCGACGCTGCAATGCAGTGGCCGAGAGAATGGCACGTGCCAGCGACAGGCCCTGAATGCGCTGCGCCGCCCACTCCGCACGGATTTCCGTGCAGGGAATGCCCCAGACTTTCTCGGTGTACGTCTTGAAGAAGATTTCGTAGAGGCGCTTGCCGAACCGGTTGGTCACCCACTGCTCGAAATTCTCCTCGACGGGCGACGGATACATCTTGGCATGCGCGTAGCTGGCGAGGATCCGGACGGCGTTGATGATGCCGAGTCCGGAGAGCGCGTTGAACGCCTTCAGCGGATAGTGGAAGTACTTGCCGCCGTAGTGAATGCGGGACAGGCGCGGCACGTCGATGAAATCATCGCCGAGCAGTTCTTCCCAGAGCTTCTGGACGGGGGTGATCTTGGTGAAGAAGCGGTGGCCGCCGATGTCGAAGCGGTACCCCTTGTAGCGCGCCGTTTGCGAGATGCCGCCGACCATGTCCGAGCCTTCGAGGACGGTGACGGCGTAGCCACGCTGCATAAGCAAGTACGCGATCGTCAGACCGGCCGGCCCGCCACCGATGACGACAATGTGGTCGCCCGGACGGAGGGTCTGCACATCGCGCTTCGCCGGCGGTCCTTCTCCAGTTGTGAAAACGGCTTCCTCCGTAACTGCCACGCTCGCTCCTCGCACTAGTGGTTCCCATCACCTTCGCACATTACGATCCAGCGAACGCACGGGCACCGAAACGGTTCTCGCGGGGCGGCGCACTACCCCTCACGCAGCCGGAATGTACAGTGTCGTCGGTGACTCAGGTAGCAATACCGCACGTGTCATACCGAAGGTCGCGCAACCGTTGCATTATGCGCTGTAGACCACGCAGCACCCTCCGGCGTAACTTCTCCCAACGGCGTTCGGCCCTGTTGCGCCTGCGCAACATTTCGGGCGACGACTCGACAGTGACGGCGCGACCGTGACTCCGTCCCCACCTCCCCTCACGGCCCTTCATGCACACGCGAACGCGAGTTCTGGTCACCGGCGGCGCCGGTTTTCTCGGCTCCCATCTGTGCGACCGGCTGATCGCCGACGGCGCCACGGTCCTGTGCGTCGACAATTTCTTCACCGGGTCGAAGGACAATGTTGCGCACCTGCTCGGGGAGACGCACTTCGAGATCATGCGGCACGACGTGACGTTCCCGTTGTACGTGGAGGTCGACCAGATCTACAACCTGGCCTGCCCCGCGTCACCGGTGCACTACCAGAACGATCCGGTGCAGACCACCAAGACCAGCGTGCACGGCGCCATCAACATGCTCGGCCTGGCCAAACGGGTGCGTGCGCGGATCATGCAGGCGTCTACCAGCGAGGTGTACGGCGATCCCGAAGTGCATCCGCAGCCGGAATCCTATCGCGGGTTGGTCAACCCGATCGGACCGCGCAGCTGCTACGACGAAGGGAAGCGATGTGCCGAGACGCTCTTCTTCGACTATCACCGGCAGCATGCGCTGCTGATCAAGGTGGCCCGCATCTTCAACACCTATGGCCCGCGGATGCATCCGAATGACGGGCGCGTGGTGTCGAACTTCGTGGTTCAGGCATTGCGCGGCGAGCCGATCACGATCTATGGCAACGGCGAACAGTCGCGCAGCTTCTGCTATGTGGATGATCTGATCGAGGCGTTCGTCCGCCTGATGAATTCTCCGCCGGAGTTCACGGGACCGGTGAATCTGGGCAATCCGGGCGAGTTCACCATGCTGGAGCTGGCGCACCTGGTGCTGGAACTGACGGACTCGAGGTCCGAACTGGTGTTTCGTCCGCTGCCGATCGACGATCCGCGTCAGCGACGCCCGGACATCACCCTGGCCAAGCAGGCGCTCGACTGGGAGCCGACGGTCGCGCTGCGCGACGGGCTGACAGAGACGATTCGCTATTTCCGGCAGCTGCTGTCGCGCTGAGGCTCAGGCACTTGAATGAATTGCTGCGACGAGCGCGCGCAGGGCCGACAACTCGAACGGTTTCTGCAGCACGTGCGGATGCGTGGCGATAACACTGCCGACGGGCGCCGAGACGACGGAGTCGCCGGTGGAGAAGATCATGCGCGGGATCATCTCCGGATGTTCGCGGAGCAGCGTGGCGTGCAGCTGGTCCCCCGACAGTCCCGGGAGGTGCAAGTCGCACAGCACGAGGTCGATGCGCGATGTCATGTCCTCATCGCGCGCCTGACGGAGCAGCGACAGCCCATCCGGTCCATCGGCTGCCTCGAGCACGGTCCACCCTTGCCGCGAGAACCAGCGCTGCAAGGCGAATCGAATGCCGGATTCATCATCTATGATCAGGACGCGTGGCACGGCGGCTCCTTTCTGCGAATGCGGGCGCCCCGCGACCTGCGAGCGCCCGCACCCTGAGACAGAACGCACAAGTCGTTCTAGCGTTGCCGCATCGTCACGCCGCACCCCAGAAGCCGGCCAGCGCGTGCCCGTCGGGCGACTCGCGGAGCTTTTCGAACGCACGCTCGCGAATCTGTCGGATCCGCTCGCGTGTGACGCCCATGAGCGCACCGATGCGCTCGAGGGTCATGGCTTCGGCCCCTTCATCGAGACCGTAATACAGGTAGAGAATCTTGCGTTCGCGCGGGGTGAGATACTTGCGAAAGACCCGATCGATGAACTCCCGCATGAGCCGGAAGTCCGTGCCTTCTTCGATGTCGAGATTGGTCTCGCCGGCAAAGCGCTCGCCAAGCGTGGACGCCTCGCGATCCTGCCGATCAATCGGGGCATCGAGCGATACCTCGGTGCTCGAGATCTGCCGGGCGGACCGCACCTGCTCCAGCGGCTCCGCCAGACACTTGGAGATCTCCTCGTCGGTGGGCTCGCGATTGAGCACCTGATTGAGGATCATCTCCGCGCGCGCCATGCGGATCAGCTGCGAATTCTGGTTGAGCGGGATGCGCACAGAGCGCGTCTGCTCGGCCAGCGCCTTGAGCACGGCCTGCCGCACCCACCACACGGCGTAGGAGATGAACTTCACCCCCTGGTCCGGATCGAACTTGCGCACGGCCTTGAGCAGTCCCTCGTTGCCGATGGCAACCAGTTCACTCAGGTCGAGCCCGTGCCCCTGGTACTTCTTCACGTACGAGATGACGAACCTGAGGTTCGCCGTCACGAGACGTTCCGCCGCTGCTTCGTCACCCTGTTGCGCCAGCCGAGCCAGACGGCGCTCTTCGGCGACGTCGGTGATCAGCGGAAGCTTCTGGATGTCGTGCAGGTACTGGTCGAACGCGGTGGAGGGGGAGGAGCGGAAGAACCCGCGCGTTGAGCGGGTGTCGGATCTGCTGGCGGTCGCTGACTGCATACACGCCCTCACCAAAGTGGAACCGAGGGAACGATCGGTGGCCCGACCGGTCTGATGGGTAGGAACGCCACGATAATGGCGGGATACTGTGAGGTCAACGAAAATCTTTCGAACGGTGGGGAATAAGTAAAAACGTGATCTTTGACCAGGCTCTGCGTTGGCAGGTTCTGTTGCGTGTTCGCAGCAGCGATGCGTGGCCGCAACGCTGCGTCCGAGCGGTCAGACCTCGGTCGGAATCACAGGAAAGTTGGTAAGATGTTGTCGTAAAACGATTTAGGCATACGGCATCCGTCCGGCCCGTGCGGTCCATCTCTTGCCACCATCGGTCGGAGCGAGCGCTGAGACGAAGCATCGCCCCCTTTCTCGAGAACAGAAACCATGAATAGCATTCGCCGGCGCAGTCGTACCGCAGTCGCGTGTGCGCTCCTCGCTGCCGTCCCGTCGGTTGCATCGGCACAGCAGTGGACCTCCTGGAATTCGGCCGACGTTGCCGGTGTGTATGGTCTGATCGGCAGCACGTCGATTTCGTACATCGGCAGCTACAACAGCTACGAGAACTCGACGGCCGGTGGAACCAACTACTGGCTCCCCAGCGGTGCGTACTCGCAGAGCGGTCTTACGGCCCCGACCAACCGTGGCCTGATCCGCTTCGTCGGCGCCGCCGGCGGCACGATCAACTTTGGATCCGCCGTGGTGAACCCGTTCATTGCGTTCAACAGTGTTGGACAGACCCGCATCGGGGTGACATACGATTTCATGGGCGCGCCGTTCACGGTGCTGTCGAACAACAACGCTGGTGGTGCTTTCTGGGGCGCCGGCTCCTACACCAGCACCGGTACTGCGCTGACCGGTAACGAGTTCAGCGGCGTGGTGCAGTTCGCGGGCACCTACAGCTCGCTCTCGTTCACCACCACGGCCGAGAACTGGCACGGCATCACCGTCGGCATCAACGGACTGGCCCCACCGACCAACGTCGTGCCGGAGCCGTCCACGTACGCCCTGATGGCCGCCGGACTCGCCGGCTTGACGATGGTCGCCCGTCGTCGTCGCCAGATCTGAGTAGCCCGCGGGAGTCCGTCAACTCCCGCCGCGCCATGGTTTGCACCGCAGAACGGGGCGCCTGAGATCAGGCGCCCCGTTCTGCGTCCCTGGGACCCCGTGGCACCGTTCGGTCTATGGTCCGCGCAGCACGTCCAGCACGTCGTCGTCGCGCACCGGAACGGACCAGCGCCCCTCGGCCGGTTCCATCTCACCGATACACCGGGGCAGTACGTACCGCACCGCACCCGCGCGGTTCTTCTTGTCGCCTTTCGTGGCCGATACCAGTGCCTGCGGGTCGATGCCCTCGGGGACACGCACCGGCAGTCCCGCGCGATGGAGCGCGTCGAGCACCGCGCCCGTCAGGCCCGGTTTCGCTACCCCCAATCGTTCGGCGAGCCGCGATTCGACGACCATGCCGATACCGACCGCCTCGCCGTGCAGGATGCGGTAGGCAAGCACGCGCTCGATGGCGTGCGCGATGGTGTGTCCGAAGTTGAGCGTCTGTCGGAGGCCGTCCTCGCGCCGGTCCTCGCTTACCACAGCCGCCTTGATGCGCACGCTTCCGGCAATGAGCGACGTGAAGACGGAGGCATTTGCTCCTTCGACCGCAATGTCGTCGAGTCCGCGTCGCACCGCGTCGAAGTAACTCGCGTCGGCGATGACGCCATGCTTGATCATTTCGGCCAGTCCACTGCGCAGATCGGCCGGCGGCAGCGTGCGCAATAACGCCGGGTCCATGACCACCGCGCTCGGATCGTGAAAGGCGCCCACGAGATTTTTGCCATGCGCGGTGTCCACCGCGGTCTTGCCGCCCACCGACGCATCGACCATCGCCAGCAGCGTGGTGGGTACCTGCACCACAGCAACCCCGCGCATGAAGGTCGCGGCGACGAAGCCCGCCAGGTCGCCGATCACACCGCCGCCGAACGCGATGACCGTCGTGTCGCGTCCGGCGCCCCACGCGAGCAGGTGATCGGTGAGCTGCGCCCACCGCTCACGCGTCTTTTCGTGCTCACCGGCGGGGATGGTGAAGAGCCGGGCACGGTCGGCCGGCAGCGCGTCGAGCAGCACGGCGCCGTGGTGGTGCGCGACTTGGTCGTCGGAGATGACCGCGTAGCGGTGCGCCGGTGCTACCTGATCGATGATGGCGGGCAGCTGACGGACCACCTCGCGCTCGACATAGACGGGGTAGGAGACCGGCAGATCGAGCGGGCGGGCGCTCGCCGGTGCGCCGTCCACTACCAGGTCACTTCGCCGGCGCCCGCGCGTCGGTTGGCAACGCGCGCGAGCATGAAGAGCAGGTCGGAGAGCCGGTTGAGATAAATGACCGTGAGCGTCGGCAATTCGATCTCGTTTGCCAGGTGCACGACACGCCGTTCGGCGCGACGACAAACCGTGCGGGCGACATGGAGCGCGGCGGCCTTGGGGGTGCCACCCGGAATGATGAAGCTGCGCAACGGCTCGAGCTCCTGTTCGCACGCATCGATCGCACGTTCCAGCTCCTCGATGCGTCCCTCGTCAATGCGCGCCTTGCTCAGTTGCTCACGCATTTTTTCGTGATCGGGCGTCGCGAGCAACGCGCCGATAGCGAAGAGATCGCGTTGCACGGGCACGAGCACTTCATCGATGCGAGGCATCATGTCGATGGAGCGTGCGAAGCCGAGGGCCGCGTTAAGTTCGTCGACGTCGCCGTAGGCTTCGACGCGGGGGTGATCCTTGCCAACGCGCCCGCCGCCGAACAGGGCGGTGGCGCCTTCGTCGCCGGTTCTGGTGTAGATCTTCATGCTGCAACGTACAACCACCCAGCGGTGAGTGGTGAGTGGGCACGGTGAGTGTTGAGGACAAAAGCGCTGTTGAGCCAGCGGGCACTCGCACGCACTCCGCCCCTCGTCACTCCACCTCAAAACTCAGCACGGGGTAGTTAGATTCACCCCCCTATGCCTACTCCCACCCACGAACTTCGCGATCTCACCATCATCGGCGGCGGTCCGACCGGACTGTTTGCGCTCTTCTACGCGGGCATGCGTGGCGCGAGTGCGCAAATCGTCGATGCGCTGCCGGAACTCGGGGGACAGCTTACCGCGCTTTACCCCGAGAAATTCATCTTCGATGTCGCGGGGTATCCGCGCGTGCTGGCCAAGGACCTGGTCCGGAACCTCACCGAGCAGGCCGCGCAGTTTCATCGCGCGTCGGGCATTCCGGCACATCTGGGACAGCGCGTCGTCGCGCTCGAAGCGGAAGACGGGCACTTCGTCCTCGTCACCGAGACCGATCGCTTTCCGACGCGCGCGGTGATCATTGCGGCCGGCATCGGTGCGTTCAGCCCGCGCAAACTGCCGCAGGCGTTCGCGGCGGACTGGTATGGTCGCGGCGTACAGGCGCTCGTCTCCGATCCGGAAGAGTTTCGTGGGCGCGATGTGCTCATCATCGGTGGCGGCGATTCGGCGTTCGACTGGTGCGCACAGCTGCGCGGCCGGGCCAAGTCGGTCACCCTCGTGCATCGCAGCGATCGCTTTCGCGCGCACGCGGCCACCGTGGCCGAGGTGCAGGACGCCGCCGCGCTCAACGATGGTACGGTCGCCGTATACACGTTCCATGAACTCGACGCCATTTACGGCGAAGATCGGATCAGCGGCGTGCGCCTGAAGGACGTGAAGGCAAAGACGACACGAGAGCTCGCCTGCGATGTCGTGCTGCCGATGCTCGGCTACGTCTCCGACCTTGGCGCGATGCTGGAATGGGGACTGCAGATCGAGAAGGACGAGATCACGGTGAGCACGGCGATGGAAACGCTGAGACCGGGCGTGTACGCGGCGGGCGACATCACCACGTATCCCGGAAAGCTCAAGCTCATCGCCTCCGGTTTCTCCGAGGCAGCGATCGCCGTGAACCAGGCCGTGCACTGGATTTATCCGGAAAAGAAGGTCACGCCGGGACACTCGTCGAACCTCGCCGTCTTCGGACAGAAGGACGACTAACGCGCGCATACAGTGCGTGGAGGCTACACGCGCACCCGCGGATCCACGCGCTGGTACGCGACATCGGTGAGCAGGTTCACGAGAACGAACACCACCGACAGGAAGAGCACGGAGCCCTGCACGGCGGGCAGATCGCGACGGGAAATGGCCATGACCACGTACCGTCCGATCCCCGGCCAGCTGAAGATCGTTTCGGTAAGGATGCTGCCGGTGAGGTACGCACCGAAATCGAGGCCGATGACCGTCACGACCGGAATGAGCGCGTTGCGCAGCGCGTGCCGCGTGATGACGGCCCGCTCGGTCAGTCCCTTGGCACGCGCCGTGCGCACGAAGTCGGCACCAAGCACCTCAAGCATCGCCGACCGCGTCACGCGCGCGAGATACGCGATGGAGCGTGAGCCGAGGGCGAGGGCGGGGAGCACCAGAAACTGCCATCCGCCGTACCCCGACGCGGGGAGCCAGCGCAGCGTGACCGCAAAGAGTACGATCAACAACAGGCCGACCCAGTACACGGGGAACGACACGCCCAGATAGGTGAGGGCGAGTGCCGTGCGGTCGAACCAGCCGTTGGGGCGGATGGCCGCGAGTACGCCCACGGTCACCCCGGTGATCGTCGCCAGAAGCATGGCCGCGGTGGCCAGCAGGAGGGTGCGCGGGAACCGTTCCGCAATATCCTGGACGATCGGACGGTTGGTGATGTACGATCGGCCCAGATCCCCCTGCAACACGCCGCCGGCGTAGTGCGCGAACTGCAGCGGCAGCGGATCGTCCAGGCGCAGTTCGGTGCGGAGGCGCGCGATGGTGGCCTCGTCGGCCCTTTCGCCAACCATGGCCTGGACCGGATCGCCCGGCGCGACGTACAGCAGCAGGAAGACGACGACCAGCACGCCGGCGAGCGTGGGAATGGCCAGCAGCAGTCGGCGACCGAAGAGGGCGAGCATAGCGTCAATGTACTACGGGGTGGAGGGCCTTCGGAGAGGTGCACGCCTCGTGCGATGTCACGCCGCGGGACCCGGATCGTCCAATATCGCGCGCCCGATCAGCCGAGGAGTTCCCAGTCGGCGCTGTCCATGCGTCTCTCCCACCTCCGCAATGTTCTTTCGGAAGTCTGGACCACCAGGCGGTTCCTCCAATCCTCCAGCAGAGGGGAAGACCGGCATGCCCATCCTGCATCTCGTGAAAGACGAGGTGGCACTGTCTGTGGGTGCGGCAGCGGTGGGGACGTCGGCAGAGCATTCCGCCACGGATCTCGGCCTCGTGCTCGACGCGCTGGGGAGCATCCTCGCGACATTCGCACGCTATACCTTCGATTTGCCCGACCGGCCGGCCGCGGAGTCGGCGGCCGAATTGGCGCGCTGGCAGCGCCACGCGACGCTGGGGGTACCCCTTTCGCCCGCAGACGGCGTCGCAGCGGCGGGCGTCCATCCGCGCGACTGGACGGGCATCGTGCGCACGTTCACCGAACATCGCCGCCAGGAGAAGCGCTATGTCGAAAGCGCGGTCGGCGATTTGCGGGACGCGCTGTGGACCTGCATCAGCACGATGCACAGCGCCGTGAAGGTGGATGTCGCGACCGATCTCACGGTTCATTCGCAGATGCAGCGCGCGCAGTCCGCCATCTCCAGAATGGAGGTGGGCTCGATCAAGGACGAAGTGCTGGTCGCGCTGAGCACCATGCAGACGGCGCTGGAATCCAAGCGCTCGCAGCAGGAGACGCAGTACAAGTCGCTTGCTGACCATCTCGATCAGCTCCGTGATCAGCTCGCGGAAGCACGTCGCGAGAGCACCACCGATTCACTGACCGGACTCGGCAACCGCAAGCAGTTCGACACGTCCGCGGAGCGCGCTGTGCAGTTTTACGCGCTTGGGCGCACGCCGGTGACGCTGCTGATGATCGACGTGGACGAACTGAAGGCGGTCAACGATACGTACGGCCATCAGGGCGGCGACCTGGCGATCGTGGGGGTGGCTGGCTGTCTGTCGAAGGTGTTTCTCCGGCAGACCGATGTGCTGTGCCGTTTCGGCGGAGACGAGTTCGTGGCTGTCCTGCACAACACGGACACGAAGATGGCGCAAAGTCTTTCGAAGCGTCTGCTCGGCATGGTGAGCGAAATGCCCACGCCGGATGGCATGCCGTTCAAGGTCGGCGTGTCCATCGGGCTGGCCGAGCTCGCGGCGACGGACGACGTGACCGCCTGGGTGCTGCGCGCCGATCAGGCGTTGTATGGCGCCAAGCGCAACGGGCGGTCGTGCGTGGTCACCGCCGATGGACGAGAAAGCGCCGTCTAGGGCCAATACTGTCCAGTTAGAGTAAAATGTGCTATCTTTGGATTTACTCGACTCCCGAGGTAGCCATGGCGCGGACGGCAGCGACGATCCCAGCAGGGATGCGACTGACGGATCATATCAGTCTGGGCGTATTAGCGGCGCAGT
>JBBQTA010000004.1:0-202318 GCA_038213465.1 Gemmatimonadales bacterium
ACCACGCCGTCGCCCCACTCGGCGGAGGCGAGCTTGCGGCTGATGTACTCGCCGACCTGCCAATAGAGGCCCACGAGCTCGGTGTTGACCGCCTGCAATGCCCGGTGGCGAGCACTCTGGATGAGCGTCACGACCTCGGCGAAGGCGTCCTCGACGCGCGGCGCCACCAGTGCTCTGGCCGGGGCGGGCTTGCGGCCCTTGCTGGGCTTGCCGATAGCCTTCTTCTTCTTCATTGGGCGTTCCCGGTTTTCAGCAACTCATCCAGCAGTCCCTCCGCCTCCTTCTCAGTCGCCAGAATATCCGCGCTGATCTCCTCCAGCGTGCGCAGCGGCGCCGGCTTGTAGAAGTGCCGCGTGAAGCTCACCTCGTATCCGATTTTTGTCGCATCGTCCTTCACCCACGCGTCGGACGTGTACGGCAGCACCTCGCGACGAATGAACGCCTTGATGCCGCCCTCCTCCAGCAACGGCACCTGCTCGGTGTCGCGCAGGTCGGCGTCGGGCTCGTACTCCACTAACGCGGGCTTGCCGTGTACCGTCGACTCAAACAAACCACGCAACGGATCGGCCTTGACCTTACCCACCTTGTGCACCTTGGCGATCACCGGCGCCGCGCTCTCTTCACGCCAACTCACGGCTTTAAAAATCAGCTTCAACTCGGCAGTGGACAACTTGAACTTCGTCTTGCCCAGCGCCGCGTCCACGCGCTCGCGAAAGTCGTTGTGATTCTCGAACACCGCGTCGCCGAGCGAAGTGCGAAGCGCCGTTGCCACCTCAACCAGTCGCGCGTCGCGCGCCCACGTGCTGGCGTCGAACAGCTTCTTTCGCTTCTTGTCGGGCAGCCCCTTCTTCGTGCTGCTCCCATCCTCCTCATCGCCTGGGTCGTCGTCGCTGCCCCACTCGGCCAGTCGCTGTTCGAGTGCAGCACTCACGGTCCCAAAGGCGATCGACAGCGCATCGCCGAACTCGTCGTACAACACCGAGCGAATATCCTCGTCGCCCGACGCAAAGCGCAGCGTCTCGATCAATTTGAGCGTGAGCTGGCTGTGCAATCGCAACGGGCGCTCCACGGTGACCTTCCAGCAGCCAAAGGCTGCATTGGCAAAGATCTTCGACTCCGGCGTTTCCTTGAACTCCAGAAACGTCTGGTTAATGCGCGCGATGTCGTCGGGCGAGAGTTCGCAGTTCTTCTTGCCGAGGTTCTTTCGCAAGGGCTTGAACCACTGCGAGGCGTCGATGAGCTGTACCTGGCCTTTGCGATGCGCTGGCTTGCGGTTGCTCAGCACCCAGATGTACGTGGCAATGCCGGTGTTGTAAAACAGATTGAGCGGCAGCGCCACGATGGCTTCAAGCCAGTCGTTCTCGATGATCCAGCGGCGGATGTTGCTCTCGCCCTGACCCGCGTCACCCGTGAACAGCGACGACCCGTTGTGCACCTCGGCGATGCGGCTGCCCAGCGCCGACTTGTCGTTCATCTTCGACGCCATGTTGGCGAGGAAGAGCATCTGCCCGTCGCTGGAGCGCGTGACCAGCGAAAGCTCCTCGCCCCGGTGCATCACCTTGAAGCGCGGGTCTCGCATACCGTCCTTGCCGCCCATCGCTTCGAGATCCTTCTTCCAGCTCTTCCCGTACGGCGGGTTGGCGAGCATGAAGTCGAACTCCTGTGCCGGGAAGGCGTCGTGCGCGAGCGTAGACCACTCCGCGCCGCCCACGATGTGGTCCGCGTTCTCGCCTTCGCCCTTGAGCAGCATGTCCGCCTTGCAGACGGCGTAGGTCTCGGGGTTGATCTCCTGCCCGTACAAGAGGCTCGTCACCCGCTGCCCACGCTTGGCCGCAATGGCCGTCAGCGTTTCCTCGGCCACGGTGAGCATGCCGCCGGTGCCGCAGGCGCAGTCGTAGAGCAGATACGTGCCCGACTTGATTTCACTCTCGATGGGCAGGAAGACCAGGTTGGCCATCAGCCGCACCGCATCGCGCGGGGTCCAGTGCTCGCCAGCCTCCTCGTTGTTCTCTTCGTTGAACTTGCGGACCAATTCCTCGAACACCGTGCCCATCGCGTGGTTGTCGATGCCCGCCGGTGACAGGTCGATCGAGGGATCGAGAAACCTGGCGATCAGCGTCCCAAGCGAGTCCGAACGCGAAAGCGTCTGGAGCTGGTTGCGGAATTTGAAGTTTTCGAGAATGTCCTGAACGTTGGGCGAGAAGCCGTTCAGGGAGTCCTCAAAGTCGGCCAGCAACTGTTGCTGGCTGCCGCGCGAGGTGAGATCGCGCAGCGTGAACTTTGAGGTGTTGTAGAACGATTGGTCCGCCGCGGCGCACAACGCGGCGCGCTGTTCGGTGATGCCGGCCGTATCCAGCATCTGCTTGGTCTCGAGCACCTGCTTTTTAGCGGGCTCCAGGACAGCGTCCATCCGGCGAATGACGCACATTGGCAGGATTACGTCCGGATACTTGCCTCGCTTGAAGAGGTCCCGGAGGACGTCGTCGGCGATGCCCCAGATGAACGAGACGATCTTGTTGTGTGTTGCTTGATCCACCGTGGGCCGGGCTGGAAGTTGGAGCGTGCTCGTCGGGGCGCAGCGGGAGAAGTTACCGCTGGGGGCTGACATGGCCCAACCGCTCAGCCAGCATCTCCGCATGTCGTTTCAAAGGAGAGCATTCGCAAGAGCACGATTGAAAATGCTTATCGAACGCGGACCAGCCCCCGCGATAGTATTCCAGCATCAAACCGAAAGCGATCACTGCCGGCTCCGTACGGATCACCTGCTCCCACCCGGACAATTTCAGCTATGCGCGCTCGACGCCGCCGGACACTTGCGCTGATTGCCGCACTTACGCAGACAATCGCTGTTATACCGCTGGCCCCATCACTTGGCGCGCAGCCACCGACAAGTGCGACGAAGGCGCGAGCCACCACGGCCCGAGCGAGCGCATCCAGCGACGCCTGCACCGTCGACGCCCCCGATGCCGCCGCGCGCATCGCCCGCATCACCGCCAAACTCTATCCCGCCGTGTTGCTGACCGGCGACACGACCACGCGCACACTCGACGCACGCATGCGCGCCCTCAAGGTGCCGGGCGTCTCCGTCACCGTCATCGATGGCGATCGTGTTGTGTGGAGCCGCGGCTTCGGCGTGCGCGACACCAGCACACGTGCGCCGGTGACGATCGATACACGATTTCAGGCGGCATCGCTTTCCAAGCCCATCGCGACACTCGGCGTGCTGCGGCTGGTGCAGCAGCAACGACTCCGCCTCGACGACGACATCCGCACGAAGCTGCGCAGTTGGACGCTGCCGGCGTCTTCCTTTCTCGATAGCGGCACGGTCACGCCGAGATTGCTGCTCACGCATCGCGCCGGGATCGCGGTGAGTGGGTTCCCGGGCTACGCGCAGACGGACTCGGTGCCGACGCTACAGCAGATACTTAACGGCGCGAAGCCGGCCAATCATCCGGCACTCACCGTGGCGCGTGTGCCGGGCCGTCTCAATGCGTACTCGGGCGGCGGCTTCACGGTGATGGAGCAGGTGCTCGAAGATGTGGCCGGCATGAGCTTCACCGCTTTTTTGCAGCGCGAGGTGCTCACGCCACTCGGCATGACGCGCAGCACCTACGCCAGGCTGTCGCCGTCGGATACGGACGACATGGCGCGCGGCTTCAATGTGAGTGGCGGGCAAGTGCCCGGCGGCTGGCGTACGCACCCCGAGCACGCCGCGGCCTCGCTCTGGACCACATCGTGCGACTACGCCCGCGCCGTACTCGCGATGCAACGCGCGGCCCGTGGCGCGCCGTCGCCGCTGGACACCACGCTCATTCGCGAGATGATGACGCTGCAGGCGCCCACGCAGGGCATTGGCGTGGCACTCAAGGGCGCGCCGGTGCCGTTCCGCTTCAGTCACACCGGCTCGAACATCGGCTACAAGGCCTTCATGCTGGGCTTTCTCGACCAGCCGCGTGGCGCCGTGGTGCTCACGAACGGCGATCAGGGTAGTGACCTGATGAACGAGATCGTGCGTGCGATCGCTGAGGAATACGGCTGGAACGACATGCGTCCGGTGGTGCGGACGGCGGTGCCGCTGGATACGCTGCGACGCGACTGAGCGGGCGCGGTGACAGGGCTGCGCTGTCGGTCGGAGGGCAACATCGGCGTCGCGCCGCCACAGGCCGTCCCATTTTCATTCGTCTTTTGTTCGTGTTCGTCCGCGTAGCTTCGTCATGTGACAGACTTCGAGCGAAAGTGACACAAATTCCAGAACGCTCTGCACGGGCCGCTTGGATTTCGATCCGTATCGGGCCATTTTTCTGCAACTTGCGCACGCCACCGCCAACAGTGGGCGCCGAGCGCGATTCCTGTGGTGCATTTCTTTCGCCTGACGTTCTTTCTCGGAGAAATCCCGGCTCATGGCTTCACCGATCAACCCGCGCTCCGTTGCGCTGCGCGAAGTCACCAAGCGCCCCGTTCGTACGACCAGCCGTCCTGAAGAGAACGGCGTGCAGCAACCCACGAGCTCCTGGTACGGCTGCAACACGCTGAGCCTGCGTCAGATGCGGGCCAAACTGCCGAAGTCGGTTTACCAGAAGCTGGCCGCCACGATCCGCCTGGGCAAAAAGCTCGACTCCGACATCGCGCCCACGGTCGCGCAGGTCATCAAGGAGTGGGCGATGTCGCGTGGCGTGTCGCACTTCACGCATTGGTTCCAGCCGCAGACCGGACTCACGGCGGAAAAGCACGACGCCTTCCTGAACTTCGACGAAGGCAAGCAGGCGATCGAGTCGTTCACGGGCGAGCAGCTCATCCAGTCCGAGCCGGACGCGTCGAGCTTTCCGTCGGGCGGTCTGCGTGCCACGTGGGAAGCGCGCGGCTACACGGCGTGGAATCCCGCGTCGCCGGTGTTCATCAGTGAGACGGGCGGCACGAAGTACCTGTGCATTCCGTCGGTCTTCATCGGCTACAACGGCGAAGCGCTGGACGAAGTCACGCCGTTGCTGCGCAGTTCCGACGTCTTGTCGCATCGCGCGCAGGAACTGCTCGAACTCATCGGCGACAAGGGTGTGCTGCGCGTGACCACCACGCTCGGCGCCGAGCAGGAATTCTTCCTCATCGATCGCGCGCACTTCGCGCTGCGTCCCGATCTGGTGATGGCCAATCGCGCCCTCATCGGCGCGCCGCCGCCGCGCGGGCAGCAGCTCGAAGATCACTACTTCGGTGGCATCCCCGAGCGCGTGCAGGCGTGCATCACGGAAGTCGAGCTCGAGCTGTACAAGCTTGGCGTCCCGATCGTCACGCGCCACAACGAAGTCGCGCCCTGCCAGTTCGAGATGGCGCCGATCTTTGAAGACACCGATATCGCGACCGACCATAACCAGCTGGTGATGGCCATCCTGCGCAAGATCGCGATGCGTCACGGACTGCAGGCGATCGTGCACGAGAAACCGTTTGCCGGCGTGAACGGTTCGGGGAAGCACTGCAACTGGTCGATGGCGATCACGGCGGACAACGAGCTGGATGGCACCAACCTGCTCAAGCCCGGCAAGACGCCGCATCAGAATCTGCGCTTTCTGATTTTTCTGGCCGCGGTGCTCAAGGGTGTGCACAAGCACGCCGGTCTGCTGCGCGCCGGTATCGCCACAAGCGGCAACGAACATCGCCTCGGCGCCAACGAAGCGCCGCCGGCCATCATCTCGGCGTTCGTGGGCAGCATGCTCACGCGCGTCATCGAAGACATCGCGGCCGGCAAGACGTCGCCCACGAATGCTGAACAGGCGATGCTCAAACTGGGCGTGGCCAAGCTGCCTGAAGTCGAGCAGGACAACACCGACCGCAACCGTACATCGCCGTTCGCATTCACCGGCGCCAAGTTCGAGTTCCGCGCGGTGGGCGGTTCGCAGAGCATCGCGTTCCCCGTCATGCTGCTGCAGGCCGCGGTGGCCGAAGCGATCAGCGAACTGACGGAGAAATTGCGCAAGGAGATGAAGACGACCAAGAGCACGGACGATGCAGTGCTCAAGGTGGTGCGCGCGTCGTTCAAGGAAACGGCGGCCGTTCGCTTCGAAGGGAACAACTACTCCGACGAATGGGTGGTCGAAGCGAAGAAGCGCGGGCTGCTGAATCTGCGTCGTACACCGGAAGCGTTGGCGCAGCTCAAGACGGCGGATGCGAAGGCGCTGTTCAAGAGCACGGGCATCCTCACCGACGTCGAACTCGAAAGCCGGTACCATGTGCGCCTCGAGCGCTACATCAAGGATATCCTGATCGAGTTGCACACGTTGCAGGAGATCATCGACACGCAGGTGCTGCCGGCGTCGTACGCGTTCCTTGGTCAGCTCGCCGCAGCGGCGGGTCAGGGCACGACTGCAGGGATCAATGTGCAGCCGCTGGTGGATGCAGCGAATGCCACGAGCAAGCTGGTGTCCACGTTGCAGAAGAAACGCAGCGAACTCGCCAAGGCGACGGCTAAGGCCGAGGGCATGCACGACGACGCCACGGCACAGGCGGTGTATCTGACGTCGACTGGCTGCGACACGATGGCGGACGTGCGTGACGCGGCCGATGCGCTCGAGCTGGTGGTGGGCGACGAATTCTGGCCGTTGCCGCGCTACCGCGAGATGCTCTTCCCGGTGTGATGCGGTTGTAGCGGTTCAAGCAAACCGAGGGGCCAGCGTGCGGGTGTGCGCTGGCCCGTTGAGTGTACCGCGATGCGGGGCTACGTCGCGTACATCTCGCGCAACAATTGACGGAGCGCGGCTGCATCGTTCGTTGAAAGCTCGCCGAGCACGTCGCCGAGTCGCGACTTACTGATGGTGCGGATCTGATCCGCCGCAATCCCGGCCTTCTTGCGGGCAACTTTTACTTGGAGCCGAGTACGCCATGTCGGATGCAGTTGGGACGTCAACGGACAGACGGTGACTGTTTGCAATCGTTGGTTGAGCACGTTGAGACTCACGATCACCACGGGCCGCGTCTTCGCCATTTCGGACCCTTCGACGGGATCGAGATTGGCCCAGCGGACCTCGTACCGTTTCACCGTGTGCCCGGCTTGGCGCTGACTTTGCTTGCAGGCGCTTTGGAGCGCTTTCCGACGGTGTACGTAGGCGAGTGCTCGGCGGCACGCTTGGGCTTTCCCGGCGCCGCATCCCAAGCAAGCTGATCGAGTCCGTCTGCCGACACGGCATCCCAGTCGCTCCAATCCTCGCGCGCTTCAGCCATCGCACGCGCCGTTTCGGCCCATGAGAGTCGGCGATCGTTGGCAGACATCGGGCGAAGCAGAATGCCCTCCTCCCGCTCTTCCATGATGACCGCGTCGCCGATCAGGTACCGACGGAGTGTTGCCGCCGGAATGCGAACGCCTCGGGAATTGCCGATACGCGCGACGGTCAGTGTGATGGGTATGGTCATGTAATAACAGTAATAACTCCGTGGCTCGCACTCAAGCGCTGGAGATCACCATCGAGCTTGGATGGGAACGCCTTTTTGGACAATCCGCATCGGTGAGCGTCTACCGGTGTCGTGCTCGATCGACTGTCCGACGCTGTGTGACCGCGACGGCTGACATATCAACCGTTCACTGCTTGTCAATGATGCCCCCTGCCGGTAGAACTCCCGTGATAGCGCTCCAACAACGTTTCAGCGCAGTATTTCGGGCGATGTACCGGAAATCCAAACGGCGGCACCACCGACTCCATTCAAATCACCGTGCCGTAGTGGTACACGCTTGTCGTCGGTCGTGTCGGCGCGATAGGTTCGGTTGCACATGACCGTCGCCGCCAGCACCCCCCTCGCGCTCGAAGTGATTGGGCTGCGCAAGTCGTACGGCGATGTCGTCGCGGTGAATGGCCTCGACCTGCGCGTGCCTGCGGGACAGTGCTTCGGCCTGCTCGGACCGAATGGTGCCGGCAAGACGACCACGATCGAGATCTGTGAAGGTCTCAACACGCCGGACAGCGGTACCGTACGAGTGCTTGGTCGTACGTGGGATGAGCAGCCGACCGCACTGCGCGCGCAGCTCGGCATTCAGCTGCAGGAAACGCAACTCGCGGAGAAGCTCACGGTCGAGGAAACGCTGCAGCTGTTCCGGAGCTTCTATGTGCACGGTCGCACGATCGATGACGTGATCGACCTCGTGCAACTGGGCGAAAAACGCAAGGCGCGCGTGGGCGGACTCTCAGGCGGACAGAAACAACGGTTGGCTCTGGCCTGCGCGCTGGTGGGCGATCCGCAGCTGCTCTTTCTCGACGAACCCACCACCGGCCTCGATCCGCAATCGCGTCGGCAGTTGTGGACGCTCGTGGAAGGACTCAAGGCTGAAGGGCGTACGATTTTGCTGACCACGCACTACATGGACGAAGCGGAACGGCTGTGTGACAACATCGCCATCGTAGACCACGGCCAGGTGATCGCGCTTGGTACGCCGCGTCAGCTCATCGCGTCGCTCGGTGCGGAGCATGTGATTCGTTTGTCCACCGGTCATGACGGTGACGAATCCCGCGCCGTGCGACATCCGGTAGCGCTGACCGAGCTGCTTGCGCTACCCGATGTACGCGGCGGACGCGAAACCGAGACCGGGTACGAGTTGCGTGTGGGCGCGGTGCAGCAGGCCTTGCCACCGCTGCTGGCGCTGGCCGAATCGCGCGGCGTGCAGTGGAGCGAGTTGAGCACGCACAGTGCAACGCTGGAAGATGTCTTCGTGTCGATGACCGGCCGACAGTTGCGGGACGGATGATGCCCGGAGTGTCTGATGCGCGTTGAATCGTTGCGGCAGCTGACGCTGGCGCGCTTTCGCGAGTTCACGCGCGAGCCCGAAGCCGTCTTCTGGACGTTTGTGTTTCCGCTGCTGCTGGCGGGTGGACTGGCGATCGCGTTTCGCGACAAGGCGCCGGAGCAGGCGATCGTGGCCACCGTGTCAGCGCCGGCCGGCGACGGCGCCGCCATGTTCGTTGGGAAAGCACTGCGTGCCGCGGCTGCGGATTCCAATGCACAGCTTACCGTACGCGAGATACCCGCCGACAGTATCGCGGACGTACTGCGCACCGGCACCGCGGCGCTTGTCGTGGTGCCGCAGGCCGGCGGAGGCGTGGAGTATCGCTTCGACCCGGCGCGCCCCGAATCACGAGCGGCGCGACGGATCACCGATGACCTGCTGCAGCGTGCGCGCGGACGCGCCGATCCGGTGCCTACGCGCGATGCCACCATCAGCGAGCGCGGATCGCGTTACATCGACTTTTTCGTCCCCGGACTGCTTGCCATGAACATCATGGGGAGCAGCATCTGGAGTCTGGCCTTCGCCATCGTGACCCAGCGCAACAAGAAGCTGCTCAAGCGACTGGCGGCAACGCCGATGTCGCGCCTGGAGTATCTGCTATCGTTCGTGCTGTCGCGTCTGCTCTTTCTCGGCCTCGAGATCGCGGTGCTGCTCGGCTTCGGCGTGTGGGTACTCGATGTGCCGATCCGCGGCTCACTCGCATTGCTGGTCTTGGTCGCGTTCATCGGTGCCGCAGCGTTTGGCGCGATCGGGCTGCTCGTGTCGTCACGCGCGCGTACAGTCGAAGGCGTGTCCGGGTTGACCAATTTCGTGATGCTGCCCATGTGGATCTTCAGCGGCGTCTTCTTTTCGGCCAGCAACTTTCCGGCCGCCCTTCAGCCGGTCGTGCAGGCGCTTCCGCTGACCGCGTTGGTGAACGGACTGCGTGCCATCATGCTGCAAGGCTCCGGGCTGGTCGGCGTGCTCCCGCAGATTGGCGTGCTGAGCGTGTATCTCCTCGTGTGTCTGGCGGTCGCGTTGCGGGTGTTCCGCTGGCAGTGACGGCAGCATCGGCGCCCCATCGCGCTGGCGCGTATTGCGGAGTGCTGCCGGCAGCCGCACGTCCGGTGACGACGATCACGACGTGCGTGCCAGAAGTCGGGGAGGGCGACGGTGACCGGGTTGGTCAGACAGGATCAACGCGCGGTCAGGTGTACCCAGGTTGGGCGCGCGATTCGCGCCATGCACCCCGGGCGAGCACTGTCACCCTCACCCTGTCGCCAGCGCAGCTGCTTCAGGTGTGAATATACTTCTCGAACACCGCGCTGAAGTCCTTTCGCGTGTGCTCGTCGCGCACTGCGTCGTTTAATGCGTCGAGCACGGCGCGGTAGTGGCTCACGACTGACGCGGGATCGATGACCGCGTTGTTCAGCTTCATCATGGAGCCGAGCACCGACGCCGCTGCCATCGCGTGCGCCCGACCGACCTCATCGCGCTTTTGTAGCTTGCCGATACTGTAGAGCGCCTTGTACATGTTCTTCAGCGCTTCCAGATGGCTCTTCCGCACATCGATGCTGAACAGCTTCTCGCCGATCGTGAACTTGAGCTCGATGTCGAGGTCCACGGTGCCCGCGGTTTCGATCGAGACATGGGCGACGGCATGCTGTGCGTACTCGTACCGGCGGATCACGCGCTTGGCCGAGATGGCGGATTCGCCGTCCACGTGAATGAGCGCGAGATTGGTGAAGCAGTACTCGTCCTTCTTGGACTTGATCAGGAAGTAGATCTTTTCCTGATCCTCATGAAAGAGATAATCGTCGGCGTCGACCTTGTCGAAGTCCTTGGACTCGACGATGACACCGATGTCGCTGAGGCCGAGCGCTTCGGCGGCGAACTTCTTGAACATGTGATCTCCTGAAGGATGAACGTCAACTAACCAGCCATGCCGCCGGAAGAATAGCCGACAATCGTGCCGGGTCGATAGCGCGTGGCGTTGCCGCGCGTGGCTACAGCGTAAAGCTCGCACGCGCCGACCCGCGACGCAGCATCGCGGAGCGCGTGCTGGTACCGGTAGACAGGTGCAGCAGGTTCGTCTGATCGTCGAACAGCTCGAACATCACCTGCTGATCGATCATCACGGCATTTGGCGCTGCGCGCAGCGGCACCTCAAGAATACTGAGCGTTGCAGCGTCCTCGTGTTCATGCCGGATCAGTCGTCCACGTACCGGCGGCGCGCCATCGACGGCAATCCGGAATCGTGCGCCAAGGTACGCAGAGAGCGCACTGTCGACCGCGGCCGTCGTGCCGCGCGTCAGCGATACCGGTGTGCCCGCCCGCTTGAGTGCCTCTTCGAGATCGTCGGTGAAGATGCGCACGGTGATCGCGAACCTCTTACCATCGGCGCTGAGCGCGATCTGCGTACTGCTCACATGTACCGGGTGGGCGACGGCGCGGCGCACCGGCAAGAGAATTGGCGACAACACCGGCAACAGCAACAGGACACCGCCATGCATTACACCACGCACGATACGCATCGCCGCCGCTATCCCGGACCCGGCGGGGCCGGCGGGCCAGGAATGACCGCACTGAGCGAACGGTGGCCGATGGCGCCGACGGCGCGCGCGCGCAGGGAAGGTCGGATCATCGCAAACAGTCGGGAGGGGGCGGACGAGATGCGCCGTCGGTAGACCAAAAAGGTAGCACCCGGTCGAAGCAGTCGCTTCCCTGCCCTTGGGCGCCGTCCGGTGGCACATTGACAAGGTCCAGCCGCGCCGTCGTCCCGCGTGCCGACACCTGTCCCCTCTTGTCACTCTTCCGGATCTGGCCGATGTCGCAGCTCCTGTCGTCCCGCCGCCTGTTCGCGGCGCGGAGCATCACCGTCGTTTCCCTTGCGATCGCGGGCATACCTGCGGGTCTCGCGGCGCAGGACCGTCTGAAGACGATGCCGGGCTATGAGCAGTTCACCCGTATGGCGCCGCAGATCAACAGCTCCGTGAAGATGGGCGCGCTGAATGTGACCTGGGCGCCCGACGGCGGATCGTTCGACTATGTGCTCGATGGCGCGCGGCAGCGCTTCGACGTCGCCACGCGCATGACGGCGCCGGTGGCCGGTGCGGCCGCAGCACCCACTCGCGGCCGTGGGTTCGGAGTGGAACGCGGACGACAGGTGGCCTCGGCGTTGTCCCCCGACAGTACGCGCAAGGCATTCTATCGCGATCGCAACCTGTACGTGAGTGATACGTCGGGACGGAACGAGTTCGCCATCACGGCCGATGGCAGCGAGGCCAAGCGCATCAAGTATGGCACGGCGTCGTGGGTGTACGGCGAGGAGCTGCGCCAGACGACGGCGATGTGGTGGAATCCGGCCGGCACCCGCATCGCGTTTTATCGCTTCGACGAAAGTCCGGTGAAGGACTACTTCCTGGGGATGGACCAGACCAAGGTGCAGGCCGCGCTCGATGTCGAGGCGTATCCCAAGGCCGGCGCGCCGAATCCCATTGTCGATCTGTTCGTCTACGACATCGCGACGAAGGCCGTGACCAAGGTGGACGTGCGCGACGGCAAGGCATCCGACAACAGCGTCGTGGGCCACTACGTGTACAATGTGCGTTGGTCTCCTGATGGGTCGCTGCTCACGTTCAATCGCACCAACCGCAAGCAGAACGTGATGGAGTTCACCGCGTGCGATCCGGCCAACGGATCCTGCCGCGTGGTGGTACGCGAAGAGTGGCTGCCGAGTTGGACGGAAAATCATCCGCCCATGCAGTACCTCGCCGATGGCCAGCGATTTCTCTGGGCTTCCGAGCGCACCGGCTTCCGCAACTTCTATCTATATGACCTGAGCGGAAAGGTGTTGTCGACGGTCACCAGCCATCCGTTCGAAGTGGCGAACGTGGTGCGCATCGACGAGAAGTCGAACACGCTCTGGTACATGGCGCGCGACGGCGACAATCACATGAAGATGCAGCTCCATCGCGTGGGACTCGATGGCAAGAACGATCGTCGCCTGACCGATCCCGTGTTCAACCATACGGTGACCATGTCCCCCGACGGCAAGTTCTTCGTGGACGTGGCACAGACGCACAACCAGGCACCCGTCACGCGGCTGCACGATGCGAACGGGAAGCTCGTCGCGGAACTGGCCAGGAGCGACCAGACCAGGTTCACCGCACTCGGCCTCAAGCCGGTGGAGCTGTTTACCTACAAGGCGGGTGACGGCACGACCGAGTTGCACGGTCTGCTGCACAAGCCGAGCAACTTCGATCCGACCAGAAAGTATCCCGTGCTGGTGACGGTGTACGGCGGCCCGGCGACCAACGGTGCGCGCGAAACGTTCACCATGCCGAGCCCGTTGACCGAGTACGGGTTCATTGTGCTGTCGCTTGATTCGCGGAGCGCGGCCGGTCGCGGCAAGCGATTCCTCGACGCAATCTACCAGAAGCTGGGCACCGTGGAGATCGATGATCAGGCGGCGGGCGTGAGTGCGCTCAAGGATCGCCCGTACGTCGATCTGCAGCGTGTGGGCATCTTTGGCACGTCATACGGCGGCTATGCCTCGGCCATGGCGTTGCTGCGGCACCCCGATGTCTTTCAGGCGGCGAGCGCGTCGAGCAGTGTGACCGACTGGCGCAACTACGACTCGATCTACACCGAGCGGTACATGTGGCTGCCGCAGGAAAACGATGGGTACGAGATCGGCAGCGCGGCCAGGTACGCGAACCAGCTCACGGGCCGTTTGATGCTGTACTACGGCACGGCCGACAACAACGTGCATCCGTCGAACACCATGCAGCTCGTCTCCGCGCTGCAGAAGGCGGGGAAGTCGTTCGAACTGCAGGTGGGCCCGGACGCCGGCCACACCGGCCTCCAGCAGCAGCGCATGATGGAGTTCTTCATCGAAAACCTGGTGATGAAGCCGGTGCCCAACCGCGCGATGTAATTCTACCGCCGCTTCTACCGCCGTTCGAACGACACCTGCTCCGGCTGGGCTGCCACGATCGGCTCGGCCGGAGCCTGCCCGACGCCCAGTGCTGCAGGTTCGGCGCGCTTGGCCATGAGCTGCGTGACGAAGCGCTGTCCTTCGGAGATGCGCTCGATCTCGATTGCGATGGAATCGACCGCCTGCTCCATTCGCTCGAGACGCGCGGTGCTTTCGAGCAGTTGAGGGGTCGGCCTGGGGACGGCGGCGCGACGCAGCATCATGCGGGCGGCTGCCCACGCCAGTGGGCCCCATATAAAGACGATCGACACAATCGACATGCCGGTGAGCTGCCCGGAGCTGAAGGGGCCGTAGCGCTGCGCCGTGCTCGCTTCCCGCTCGGTGCCCGCAACCAAGGCGCCGGGCGCCGCCGCCAGCTGGCGTCCGTTGGCCGCAATGTCCTGTTCGAGTTGCACGATGCGCTCATCCAGCACGATCAGGCGCTGCTCGATTCCGGCCCGCGCCGCGCCAGACGGACTGGAGCGGAGATCCGTGACCGCCTCGTCACGCCGCCCCTGCGCCGATTCGATCTGCCGAGACAGCTCGGAGCGCTTGGACTTGAGCGCATCCACGTCGGCCTTGGTCATGGGGCGGGACTGCAACTCGCCCGCCGTGACCCTTACCCCACCCTGCACCGGCGCGGTCGCCGCGGGTGTCGACGGCGGTGGGGGAGGCGCGGGCGGCACTTGCTGCGCCGGGAGATACGGAACGTTGGACATGCTGAAACCTACGCGAACGATGGGTTTCCGGTTACAGCGACCGGCGCTCGATCTGCCCGCAGGCGCGTGTTGGCACGCGTTAGCTTTCCACAGGCGATCACACGAACACGCAACGAATATCGGCGCGCTTGTGCTGCCAGATGCTCACGCCTTTGCCCTGACATTTCGATGATGACGACGATCACTCCGACACTTGATCAGGTTGTACTGCTCGCGGAGGCCAACGCATTGGCACCGCAGGTCATCGCGTGGCGCCGTCACCTGCATCTGCACCCGGAGGTCGCGTTTCAGGAGCACGGGACGGCGCGCTTCATTCGCGGGATCTTGTCGCACATCGACGGGCTGGAGATCTCGCGTCCGACGGACACCAGCGTCGTCGCGCGATTGGTCGGCGGACGACCGGGTCGCACGATCGCGGTGCGCGCGGACATCGACGCGCTGCCGATACTCGAGGAGCACCAGAGCGACTATCGCTCGCGTAACGACGGCGCCATGCACGCCTGCGGACATGACGGGCACACGGCGATCGTCCTGGGGCTCGTAACGCTGCTCGCACGGCACCGTGACGCATTGGCCGGCGAAGTGCGCTTCATCTTTCAGCACGCCGAAGAACTGTCACCCGGCGGCGCGGAAGAGTTGGTGCAGCAGGGCGTCATGGACGGGGTGGAACAGATCATCGGGTTGCATCTGTGGAGCGGACTGCCGTTCGGCTCCATCGGTCTGATTTCCGGGCCGGCGATGGCGGCGCCGGACACGTTCGAGTGTCAGATCATCGGCAAGGGTGGGCACGCGGCCGCACCGCACGAAACGGTTGATCCGATTGTCGTCGCCGCGCAGGTCGTGACCGCGCTGCAGCACATCGTCTCACGCGCAGTCGATCCGCTCGACCACGTCGTGGTGTCCGTCACGCAAATCATGGCGGGTACCACCTTCAACGTCATCCCAAACTCTGCCTCTCTCGCCGGCACCGTGCGCACCTTCGATGCGACGTTGCGCACGCGCGTGCCGGAGCTGATCGAGCGTGTGATTCAGGGGATCACGGCGGCGCACGGCGCGCGGTACGAACTGTCGTTCGAGCGCGGTTACCGTCCGGTGGTAAATGACCCCGCACTGACCGCTCGACTTTCCGGTGTGGTGTCGCGCACGTTCGGCGACGAAGTTCTCGTGCCAATGCGGCCGAGCATGGCCGGCGAGGATTTTTCGGCGTATCAGCAGAAGGCGCCGGGCGTGTTTGCCTTCGTGGGCGCGGGGAATGTCGCGGCGGGGATCGCATATCCGCATCACCACCCGCGCTTTCAGATCGACGAACGCTCGCTCGATCTTGGCCTGCGCTATCTCGTGGCGGCGACACTCGATCTGCTGGCGTAGCAGGTGAGCTCGTGCGCAGTGGGGAGTGCGGCGACTGCGCGAAGGAGACTTCAGTTGTGAATGGCAAGTGGGGTTGCGAGTCGCGAGCGGGCAGTGTTGGATTGCAAGTGGTGCGACGCTACCGGGACGGACGCTCGCGACCACCACGGTTGCCATCGGAGGAGCCACGGGGCTGCGCGGAGCGCGACGGGGCGCTACGAGCCTCCGGCGAACGAGACCGCGACACCCGCGATTCAGACGCGTGGGATTGCGAGGCGCGGGATTCTGCTGCGCGCGGCTGCGCAGACCGCGCATCGCCGTCACGGGATTCGTAGCCGCGCGCGTTCTGGCCGCGCGACTCGTTGCCGCGGGATTCATTCCGCGAGTCGCCTCGACCGCCCTCGCGTCGGACGTCGTTGCTGCCGCTGTTGGCAGCGCGGTCGTTGCCGCGGTCGTTGCCGCGGTCGTTGCCGCGGTCGTTGCCGCTGCTGCTTCCGCGTGTGTCCTCACGCACCGCGTCGCGTTGCGGGAGTCCGTTGCGGTAGCCATCTGGCGACGCTGACGCGCTCTGCGAACGGGGCTGCGCCGTGCGACCGAGATCGCTGCCGTACGGGAAGCCGCGATCGCGTGCGTTGTTGCGGCCATCATTGCGGCCATCATTCCGGCCATCATTGCGTCCGGCGTTCCGGCCATCCCCGCGCCCGTCGCGATAACCATCACGGTACCCGTCGCGACGCGAGTCGAAGTACACGCCGCGGTGGTAGCCCGCGTACCGATCGACGTTGCGGTAGTTCACCGTGCGATGCACGACGTTGCGATTGACGAAGACGTTCCGGTATTGCGGGCCGACGTAAATGTTCGTCACCTGAATGAACGGGCGGGAACGCGCGCGCCATCCACCGCCGTAACCGAAGTACACGTCATTCCAGCCGTTGTAGTAGACCGCGCGTCGTCCCCAATCGAGGTCGTAGTTCAGCCAGCCGCCGATCGGGAAGCCCACACCGAACGACCAGAAGCGGCTGGAGAGCCCGACGTTGAAGATCGGGCGCGAGTACACGACCACCGGATCGTATACCGGCACGTAGATTACGCGCGGTTGCGCAGGCACGATGACATAGTTGTCCGACTCGCGCACGACCTGCTGCTGCGGCGTGGACTCGAGATTGCCCTGCGCATCGGCCAGTCGGCGCATGCGCTGCACCGCTGCCATGACGTCGCTTGACTGATACGCGTACGCGCGGCCGAGTGTCGCCGTCCAGTCGCCCTTGTCGGCCATCATGTTCAGCGCCGACTGGTAATGCGCGACCGATTTGACGCTGACGTCCCACGGCTGCTCGTCGATCCCCGCCGTCCCATGCTCTCGCACCCAGCGCGCCGCGTCTTCCACCTGATCGGGGAAGGTCGCTGCCACCAGCACCTGTGCCAGCAGGGCGTCGGGGTAGAGCGCAATCGGACCAACCAGGTTGTCGAGCTGATTCTCCGAATACCTCGTGACCTCGGGCGCGTCGTTGCCTGGGGGGACGCCGACCTGGGCGCTCAGCGACGTCAGCGGCGCGGCGGTGGCCAGCGAGAGGGCGAGCAGGGGGACGAACGAAGCACGGGACATGGAGCCGCTCCGGGAGGGGACGCTGCGGACGATCTCAACGCGAACATCTCGCAGGATTCATACCTCCGCGCAGGATGCGAAAAGTGCGTTGGCGCACAACGACTTGACTCGGCGGCATGACTGTTGGCGCGCGTGCACCATCCGCGATTCAGGACAGTGGAGTTATTGGAAGTGGACACCTGCTATGCCAACCATGCCCGCTTTCCGAACTGCACGGTGCTCAGTGGCACGGTCGACCTGATCAAGTCCGGTGAGTTTGGCATCAACTGCGTGGGCGGTATCGGCTCGTGCGTCGATCTCGACGGCGCGACACTCTCGGCGGCACGGCGCTCCGGCGTACGAAGGGTTGACACCACTGGCCACACCGCACGTAGGTTTGTGGCATGCAGTATCCCACCCTCTTGCCACCTCGTGCCATGACCAGAACCCGATTCGCCGTGACCGCTGCGGCCGTGATGCTCTCGCTGTCGGCCGTGACCGCCACCGCACAGCGCGTCTTTGCCGACGTGACCGGCAAGTGGGCCTTCTCCACGGAGACGCCCAACGGTACAAGCAATTCGCTCGCCACCCTCACCCAGGAAGGGGAGGCGTTGACCGGCGTGCTCGAGATCGACCAGATGGGTACGCAGAAGCTCTCGGGCTCCGTGAAGGGCGATACGGTGCGCTTCTCGTTCACGATCGACATGGGTGGTCAGGCGCTCGATATCCGTGGCGAAGGGATTCTGAAGGACAAGGACAGCATGGCCGGCCAGATGGAACTCGCCGGCATGGGCGCGTTCCCGTTCTCCGCCAAGCGTCAGCCGTAAGCGTCGTGTGAGACGCTGCCGTGTCGCGGTCACAGAAACGCGGGTCTCTCACGAGGCCCGCGCTTTTTGTTGGGTACGCTTGATCAAGGGAATGCGTCTGCCACCTTGCGGCGATATATCGCGCGCCATATCGTACGATACATCTTACGATATATCGCGACCGATGTAGTGGTCGATGTCTTCTGGCACTTCCAAACTGGAGCGGACTATGTGGTACGGACATGATCGTGGGTGCGATTGGCGTGGACGCCGGTCGTGGACCGGGTTCGACGCGGACTTCAGCGCATTTTTCGGCGGCGGCGGGCCAAAGCGCCGTGGCCCGTTTGGCGGCGGTCGCATGTTCGATCAGGGCGATCTGAAGCTGGTCATCCTGCGTCTGCTGGACGAAAAGCCGCGGCACGGCTACGAGATCATCAAGGAACTCGAGGAGCGGTCGCATGGGCGGTACACGCCGAGTGCGGGCGCGATTTATCCCACGCTGACCATGCTCGAGGATCTGGGCTACGCGGTCGCCACCCCTGAAGAGGGCGGCAAGAAGGTGTACGCGATCACCGACGCCGGCCGTGCGCATCTTGCCGAGCATCGTCCGATGGTTGACGAACTGTTTGATCGGGTGAGTCAGATCGGCGACGCGGTCTTTGGCGACGGCGTTCGTCCCGCGCGCGACGCGATGATCGAGCTGGCCAAGGAGTTTGGCACGGTGATGATGAACGGGCGTCGCACACCGGAGCAGATCGCGGCGATTGCGGCGATCCTCGAGAAGGCGGCGGCGGATTTGCGGGGCGTCGCCGCTCGCTAGTCGCTGGGCGGAGACGCATCTTGCTCGCCACTGGTTCACCGCCCGTCCGGCTCGATGCGTTTCTCCAACCGCTTTCCCGTTCACATAGTGCGTCCGACACGTCCTGCGCCGGTGTGCGCATCCGCATTGCTTGGCGCACTCGCATTCGCAGCGTGTGCGCGCCCATCGGCTCCTCCTGCGCGGGGGGCACCCGCGTCGGCGCCATCCGTATCGGCCAGCCCGGTTGGCGGTGGCGCTCCGGCGCGCGCTGCCGTCGTGCCCAACCCCAACGCACCAAAGGTGTTGGTGCTCGCCACCGGCGGCACGATCGCCGGTGTGCAGGATGCACCGGGCACCCTGGGCAGCTATCGCGCCGGCACGCTGACCGCGGAACAGATCATCGCCTCGGTGCCTGAACTGTCGCGTTACGCGCGGGTGGAGGCGGAGCAGTTTTCGAACGTCCCCAGCACGCTGGTCACACCGGAAATGTGGGTGCAGTTGGCCAGGCGTATCAACAAAGCGCTCGAGCGAAGCGATCTTGCGGGCGTCGTCGTCACGCACGGCACCGATCGGCTGGAAGAGACGGCCTTCTTTCTCTATCTCACCGTGCGTTCGGAGAAGCCCGTGATCGTCGTCGGCTCGCAGCGCCCCGCAACGGGCATCAGTCCTGACGGGCCGATCAACCTGCTCGCTGCCGTCCGCACGGCGGCCGCGCCGAAGGCCGTCGCCAAGGGTGTGATGGTGGTGATGGACGATCGCATTCTTTCCGCGCGGGAGTCGCGCAAGCTGTACCAGCGCACGGGCGGGTTCAGCACCGGTGACATGGGCATGCTTGGTGTCGTAGCGTCACAGGGGCCGGAATTCTTCTTCGCGCCGGTGCGTCGCTTCGGCCCGCGCAGTGAGTTCGACCTGGCGGGTGTGGATACGTTACCGCGCGTCGAGCTGACGATGTCGTATCCCGGCGGCACGGGTCCGTCGTTCGCCACGCATCCCAAAGGCGTGGTGGTTGTCACGACGGGAATGACGCGCGCCGAAGGGGTGGCCTACCGCGCGCTGCGTCAGGCGGGCGTGGTGGTCGTCACGTCGTTCACGTCGGGCGAGAATGTGAACGGCGGCGGGGGCGGTGATGGTCCGCCGCCAATGGTTACGGCGCCCGCTGCAGCCATCCGCCCGGACAGCGCCGCGCGCCGCGACTCGAGTACACGCGCCGAACCTCCCGTGCCACCCGCCGTCACCGCGTTGCATCTCACCGCAGGGAAAGCGCGCATTCTGCTGATGGTGGCGCTGACACGGACACAGGATCCGCGCGTGATTCAGCGGATATTCAACGAGTATTGAAGCTCGGCACGCCGGCTGATGCACCGCAGCCGGACCGGAGCGCACCGTGGCAGGGTCTCGATCAACCAGCGCATCACGACGTCGCTGGCGACGAAGATCTCCGCGCGTCGACGCGTCGACGCCTCCGCGCCTCAACGCCTATACGCGTCCACGCGTCCACGCCTCCACGCGTCACCGGACGTCGATCGGGATCCGAAATCGTGGCGCGGGTGAGGCGACGATCGTGATATCCAAGGTCGCCCGAGTCGCACGGGCTGGTGTCCACGTGAAGTCGTAGGTCTCCCCAACGGCGATGCGCTGCAATTGAGCAGACTGCTCGACGGCCTGTGCGGCAGAGAGCACCGCACCGTCCTTCGCGCGCGGAATCCAGCGCAGCGGCACGGAATCGGTGCGCAGTACCACACTGGCCGGCGCGTTGGCGCTGATGTTCACAAACCGAAAACGATACGTGGTTCCGACGCGTAAACGCATCGGCGCGAATTCCCGACGGCCATTCACGATGGCGCTCCGCGTGCCGTCCACGATGCCGCGGCCAATAATGAACGGGAAGTCAGTCGCTGCGTCGAACCGCTCGCTGGGCTCAAGGACAATCATGGCGCCGAACATGCCTGCGGTGAGTTGATCCTCTTCGTCCATGTGCGGGTGGTACATGAACGTGCCGGCACGTGGTGGCGTCATGATAGCGACGAACGAATCCCCGGGGGCGATCATTGGCGCACGCCGAGCGTCAGCACCACTCCACCCGGCCACACCGTCGAAGTAGCTCTCGAGCTCCATGCCGTGCCAGTGCACGCTGGTGGCTTCAGGAAGCCGATTGACGACCGTGACGGCCGTTCGCTCGCCGCGCGTAAGGAGCAAGAGTGGCCCCGGGATGCTGATGGAGTCGTGGGGTGGAGTCTCGGCGCCGATCTGGAGCGCATATCCGCGGGCGAACGCCGTATCGCCGATTGGCGATGCACTCGACTGTGAGGCAAAGAGCCGCAACCGCCGCGCGATGGCACCAACGGCAGCGACGACGTCGGTCGGCGTCTTCGATCGTACCTCAATGCCCATGACCAAGCCAGCCATGGAGCGCTGCACGTGTCCGTCCGCGCCGTGCGTGCCGCTGTCGTGGGCGCGCGTGGTATCGTCGCGGAGCGGAAACGGAATGACGTGATCGTTGATGTGGCAGTGATAGAGCCAGTAGCCCGCTCGTGTCGGCGTCCATTGCAGTTGCACCGTGCTGCCCGCCACGATGTACTCCGTCACCGCCGTGCGTCGCTGGCTTTCTGTGTAGCTCGTATCCCGGGCACCACTGCCGCGCGCGGTCACGGTGAAATGGAAACCGTGCAGATGCATCGGATGCTCACTGGCGGTCGCGTTGATCACGCGCCATCGCACCGTATCGCCGACGGTGTATCGGAGTGTCTCTGTGTGTGGCCAGGACAGTCCGTTGATGGCAATGTCGAACAGGTCGTCGCGCGGCTCCGGCTTGGTCGAGTCAGGCAACACGTCGAGTGCGGTCAACACCAGAATCCGCTCACTGCTGTCGCGCGGCATATCGGGGTCATCGACGACAATGGCACCGGCCAGCGGCCCATCCCGCGACTCGGACGGATCGGTGCGGCCCGCGGTCGTGGTCGCCCAGTACAGGTAGGTGCCGGGTTCCGTCGCGGTGAAGTAGACCGTGCGCGATTCGCCCGCACGCACGCAGACTGTATCGCTACCCGTACCCGTACCCGTATCCGTACCCGTACCCGTACCCTTACCCGCGTCGCTGCCCGTGCCAGGGCGCAGTCCGTGCACGACGAGCGCCGTGTCGGCGTCGCGATTCGCGAGATGCACCTCCACGACCGTGCCTGACGTCACGCGCAGCAGCGGACCGGGAATGCGGGGCACGCCATCACGCGCCGCAAACGCGAGCACGGTGAGGGCGGTGTCAACATCGGTATCCGGCGTCCATGCAGCGCGCCGAGCTTCGAGCTCGAACACGAGCGTGTCTCCTCGCCGAGTGCCGGAGGCAACACGATTGTCGTTGGGCAGCGCGGCGGGCAGCCCCGAGCGACATCCTGACAGCACCAGCGCCGCTACTGCGCCGCGTCGCACTCGATAAGCCCAACGATTTTGCATCGGGGGAAGCTGTGGCGCGAGCGGCATCGACGCCAGCCGAATCGCGGAGCCCGGACCCGCGGAGCCGACCGGCGCAACGGCCGTCAGTGCGCTGACGGGGCGCGTCTGCCGCACCGAGGCCGGAACGGGAACCGCAACATGAGCCGGCGTCGTCACGGAACCGCCAACGTCGTGCGGCGATGACGCCTGTCAGCGTGAGGCAACGAGCGCAGGCGGCCGGCGCGTACGGCCCCGTTATGCCAAGGCCGCGTCCCCCGTACGCTTTCAACTGAGCTGCCGCTGAGCGGTGCGGTGATCGCGGCGCCTGCATTAAGCATCAGTGTACGGACACGATTCGCTGGGCCGCTTCCGCCTGCCGGGGATCGCGCCGGGCCAGCAGATGGTCGCCGGTGTCGCAGATCGGATTTCAACAGCAGCACAGCATCATCGCGTTTTCCGATGCGGACTCCGTCGACGCGGACATTCTGCTGACGCGTCTGGCGCCGGGCGCAGCACAGCCCCTGGCCAAAGTCAGCGTGACCGCCGAACGGCCGGTGCGTAGGCTCGCCGACTTCGATCGACGCCGTCAAGCGGGCGTGGGCGATTTCATGACGGAGGAGACGATTCGCAAAGCCTCGCGCTCCGGACAGCTCGCCGACGTGCTGCGTCGCGTGCCGGGCGTCGTGCTGTCACGGCCCTCGAACGGATTCGGCGTGTACGCGTCGGCAGGGCGCGGCACGACACGCAACCGACTCTGCTACGTCGCGGTGATGATCGATCGCGCGTGGGTTTATGAAGGACGTCGCGGTGAAGTACCCTTCGACCTGCGCAGTCTCAACCCGATATCGTGATCGCGATCGAGTCCTTCCGCGGGACGTCGTCTATCCCGGCCGAGTTCAGCAAGGAGCGCAAAAATGCGGTGTACTCGTGGTCTGGACGAAGCAGGGATGACTGCCGGCGCCCCGGCGCGAGAGGGCGAAGCATCCCGTCGCGCACCGAAACGATCCGCCTGCTGCGCGGAAGCTTGCGCGGCGTCCCGGTGGCGCGCATGGTCATGCATGCAAACACTCGACGTCGCCCTCGGTCTGGTTTTCGTATATCTGCTGCTGAGCCTCGCGTGCACCGCGGCCAACGAGCTGTTGTCGCAGTGGTTCAATTCACGCGCCACCACGCTGCGGCAGGGCATCGACGCGCTGTTGCGCGATGTGGTGGACGTGACCTCCCCGGAATCGCTCGCCGCACTGACGCAGCAGAGAACCACTGCCACCACGGCGTTGCGTGAAGCAGAGCGTCTGCTTCGCGCGGCAGCACCGCCGGCGTTCGACGGGTGGGCCGCCGCAGTGCACGCACTCGACGAGGCGGAGCTGATCCACGACGAGGTGTGTGCGCGCGCGCGTGCCGTCCGGCAGGGCGATACACACCAGGCAGCGGTGGGCGCTCTGGAGTTGATCGGGCAGACATCGGATATCGCCGTCGGCAGAGCGCGTTCGCAACTCGACGACGCGAGGACCGGGCGGAGTGACGCCGAGCGCGTGCTGCGCTTGGCCGAGCCGCTGCGGTTTGCCGCGTTGCTCGAGCTGCGGGAGACGGCGGCGAAGGCAACGGCGGATGAGCGTCTCGCCACAGTCTACGATCACCCGCTCATTGCCGGTCTGAGCCAACTGCCGTGGCGCCTGCTGCCATGGGACACGAAGGTGCGTCTCCCGTCGTACATCCCGACGCAAACCTTCGTGCATGCACTGATGGATCAGATCGCGCCGGCGGCAAGCGGATCGCCGACACCCCTGCTCGAGGTACGTCGTGCCCTCGCCGGTATGCCCCCGCATGTGCAGCGGCCGCTCCTGCTCGCGCTCAATGAATCGGCGGGTGATGTAGAGACGTTCCGCGCGACACTCGGTACGTGGTACGACAATACCATGGAACGCGTTTCCGGTCTCTACAAGCGAAAGACCAAACTCACCGTGCTCATGTTCGCGGTCGCGGTCACCCTCTTCACCAACGCGGACACCATCCGCATTGTCCGCGCCATCTCCTCGAACAAGGTGCTGCGCGAGACACTCGTCGCGCAGGCGGACGGAGCCGCCGGCAACGCATCCAGCGATTCGCTGCGTGCATCGTTCTCGCAATCGATTGCCGACATGCAGGCGCTTGGTATTCCCATGGGCTATGCGATGCCGGACAGCGTGAGGCAACTGCTGCCGGTTGCTGCATGGTTTGGCGAAACACGCGCACGCGTCGGCAAGCGCGCTGGCGATACCACCACACGCGCCGTGCCATCGCGCACCACGCTCTACCTCGCCGTCTACCTGCCGCAGCTGCGCAGCGGTCTGGTCGGTCTCCTGCTCACGGCGCTCGCCATCTCCCTCGGCGCGCCATTCTGGTTCGATATCCTGAACAAGATCGTGAACGTACGCGCGGTCGGTCGGACCCCTGCCGAGAATGCGAAGGCGCGTGCAGCGGCCACGGCGAATACCGACGCCAGTCGGTAGATACCGACGTAGACGCCGACACAGACGTCATCGAATTCGTCAGCGCTCGCGTGTGACGGACCGGTCGAGCACCAGGCGCACCTTCTGCGCGAGCGATACTGCGGTGAACGGCTTCTGCAAAAAGTCCACGTCGGCCTGCAGCAGTCCGTGCCGGACCACGGCATCGTCGGTGTACCCGCTCATGTAGATCACCGCGAGATCGGGGTGGCGTTCTCGCAATTTCTCCACCAACACCGGACCGCTCATGTTCGGCATCACCACGTCAGTCAACAGCAACGCGATGTGCTGTCCGACGTCCTGCGGCACCGACAGCGCGTCGACTCCATCCCGCGCCGCAATGACGTGATAGCCCTGCGCTTGAAGGCAACGGAGTGCGAGCGCGCGCACGCCGTCATCGTCCTCCACCAAGAGAATCGTTTCCGAACCGCCGCGACCGGCCGTTTCAGCGATCCGCTGGCGGCGGGAGAGTAGCTCGGTCACGGCGGGCAGGTAGATCTTGAACGTCGAACCATGGCCCGGCTCGCTGTACACGTGGATGCCACCTCCACTTTGCTGCACGATGCCGAACACCATCGAGAGTCCGAGACCCGTCCCCTCGCCAACGCCCTTGGTGGTATAGAACGGTTCGAAGATGCGCGACAGCACCTCCTGGCTCATGCCGGCACCGCTGTCGGTAAGCGACAGCATCACGTGTGGTCCCGCCTTCGCACCGAGGTGCGTGGCGATGTATGCTTCGTCCAGTTCCACATTGCTGGTCCCAATGGTCAGCTTGCCACCCTTGGGCATCGCATCACGCGCATTGAGCGCGAGATTCATGAGAACCTGGTTGAGCTGGCTCGGATCCACTCGCACGGCCGCGAGCGTCGGGTCGAGGACGGTGGTCAGCGCGATGTCCTCGCCGATCAGCCGTCGCAGCAGCTTTGATGTTTCGCGAACGACCGCATTGACATCGATCACCTCCGGCTGCAGCAGCGCCTGTCGACTGAACGCAAGAAGTTGCCGCGTGAGCGCCGCCGCCCGCTCGGCGGCATCGGCGATCTCGGCCACCGATTCCTTCACCTGTGCATTGGTCTCCGGCTCACCGAGCAGCAGCCCGCTGTGTCCGGAGATGATCGTCAACAGATTGTTGAAGTCGTGCGCGATGCCACCGGCGAGCTGCCCGATTGCCTCCATCTTTTGCGATTGCTGTAACTCCGATTGCAATCGGTCGCGCTGCAATTCCGCCCGCTTGCGATCGGTGATGTCGCGACTTATTCCGATCAGCCCTACAATGCGACCATGCGCATCGTGGAGCGGGACCTTCATGGCGAGGTACCAGCACGGCTTCCCCGCCGCGTCCGTGCGCTCCTCCTCCTGATTATGCAGGATGCGACCGTCAAACACTTCGCGGTCATCCGCCGTCCGACGTTCCGCCATCTCGCGTGGATACAGATCAAACACCGTCTTGCCGGTGATCTGCTCTTCGCGCTCGAGTCCAAACAGTGCGTACGCGGCGTGATTTACAATCCCGAACCGGCCCTGCGTGTCCTTGGTGAACACCACGTCCGGCATGGCATCGATCAACGTGCGCAACAACGTCTGTTGCCGCTCGAACGAGCTGCGCGCAGCAATCTCCTGCAGCAGCGCCGAGTCCATCGCGGAGATCACGACACCGATGGCCACCGTCAGCAAGGCGTTGACGAGTGCGAAGTTCATCGTGATGGTGATCCAGCCTGCCATCTCGGTCGCGAGCGGTACGACGCGCATCTCCGGCGAGGCGAAGCCAAGCAGGCCGACGAGCAGCATCGTCATGCTGCTCAGTACGGTGGAGCCAAGGCCCGCGCGCAGGCCCAGCAGCAATGCACTGAGTATAGAGAAAGCCAGCAGGAAGATCTGGCTGATCGAGCCGATCCAGATGAGCAACCCCGTACCCAACATGTAGACTACGAGACAGAACGCCGTGGCGCGCCAGGTGAACGGCAACCGCACGTAAAACGTGAGGAAGGCGAGCAGGGCCATCGCGACGGTGTCGATGACGACCACACCCATCAGTCCGCCGCGCAGCGCCATAATCACACTGGGCACGTACACGATCATACCGAGCACCAGCCCCACTCGCAGAATGACCGTGAGCAGCGCCGCCCGCCAATTCGCAGGGTCCGTCACGAAAATTTTCGCGAACAGGTCCGTCATGTAGTCCTCTCACAAAACATTCAGCAATCGCCGCACGTCGTCATGCAGCGCTGTTACAATATACCCTCAGCGCGGTCCCCGTCCGCATACGAGATCCTTGTGCGTTATGGGAAGTCCCGTCCGCAGCGGAAGCCGATGTCCATACCACGTGTCTCCGGTGACGCTTTGTAGCGACTCGTGGAGAGAAGGCGCTCCGCCTGATCAAAGCGTCCGCCGCCCCGCAGCACACGCGCCTCGCCGGACGGTGGCCCCCTGGGGTTGCGACGGTCTTCGACTGGAAAGCCACTGGCGTACCAATCCGCAACCCATTCGTAGGCGTTCCCCGCCATATCGTGCACACCGTACGGACTGACACCCGCGGCATGCGTGCCCACATCGCTCAGACCACCGCCGTATGCCTCTGGAGACATATTCTGGAAATTCGCGTTGTCGAGTGTGGGAGAGACATTGCCCCACGGATAGCGCCGCTCATCAATACCGCGCGCTGCCTTCTCCCACTCCGTTTCGGTGGGCAGTCGTCGACCAACCCACTGACAATAGGCCGCGGCGTCGTCCCAACTCACACCGACCACGGGGAGATTTGGCACGCGTTCCCTAAGTTGCGGCTCCCATTCGTCGGGCGCACCAACGCCGCCGGTGGCGGCGAAAAACGTTGCGTAACGCGCCACCGTGACCTCGACCCGATCGATGTAGAACGAATCGACATACACGTCGCGTCTCGGCGATTCCTCGTTGTCCCCCATCACGAACATGCCACCGGGTACGAGAATCAGTGGCACGCCGTCTCTGGTCACGATCTCGCCCGCAGCGTTGGTGCCCGACGGCGCGTCACGTGGCGCCGTGTCCATGGCGCCTGCGCTATCGGTGACCGGCGTCACATCAGCCGTGCCGGTGCGGCGTGCCAGCACCACCACGGTCGCGAAAACGGCTGAGAGCGCCAGTGCACCGCTCAGCTTTGTCAGACGCGTGTTGCGACGACGGCGCGCGATACGATGCACGGCAGCGGCCGTCGCCGCGACGATGTTGCCGGGTGACTGCAGTAACGTCACGGACTTGGCGAAGATCGGGATCTGCTCGATCGGGATCGGACCAATGATCACCGGAAGTACGCGTCCTGATGCGTGCGGGAACGCGTGCTCGGCGAACTCGATCTCGTTGAGCGTGTAGCTCCCCGCATCGACCGCATATTCGCTCAGGAGCACGATAAACAGATCCGACCGTTCGATGGCGCGCCGGATGCGTCCGTGATACTCCTCGCCGGGCGGGAGATCCTCGCGGTCGAAGAACACGTCATGCCCCTGCTCGAGCAACGCACGGTTGATCGCGGACGCCGTCTCGCCATCCTGCGACGCGTAGCTCAGGAAAATCTGCATGCGACGCGGCTCAGCGAATGACCGACAGGTGGTGCACTGCTACGGGCGCGCGACGGAGACCGTGAAGGGCAGTGTCATCACGGCCGGCCCCCACGCCATCTCCAGCACGCCGCGATTCGCCGCTGCGGCACGAATGGTGATCGTCATCTCTTCCACGAACGACGGGGCGTCGGTCATCTGCATCGGCACCCGACCCAGAACCTGTGCCGCATCGTACGCGTTGCCCCACTGGCCGGTCTGCTTATTCACGATCAGCAGCGTGCCACTGCGCGTGTGCTGCACCCACAGCGAGTACATGCCCGGCGGCACCGTCAGCACGCCCATCGTCAGCGTACGGGTTGTGAACAGGTGCGTGGCATCGTTCGCACCTGCGCGCCAGACGGAATCGTACGGCACCAGCCGTCCGCCCCACACGGTGCGCTCGCGTACCTGGGGACGACTGTAGTCGACCAGTACCATCCCACCGGCACCAAAAGCGCCGCGTGCAATGTCGCGCGCTGAGAGCGTTCCGGTTGGCTTCATCGCACGCGCAATCGCCGAGATATCGATGCCGCCGTCCCCGCGCATGGCCGTGACTTTGTTGGTGGTGCCTGCGCCGTCCACGGAGCGCAGACGCGAACGCGCATCGAAACGCAGCCGCATCGGATAGCTGCCGCCGCGAAGACGGACCGTGTCACCGCCGGCCGGCACCAGTCCACCCACGCTCATGCCACCGGCCAGTCCGATGATTGGCACCGAATCGACGCGGCCGCCCGCTTGCTTCCGCAGCGCGAAGAGTTCGGTGAGTCCGTAGCTGAGTCCGTAGGCCAATGTCGGCGAGATGAGGAGCGCCCGTGTTGCCGCGAACGCGCGACGTTGGACACTGTCCGGCCAGACCATTTCGCGTACCACCGAATCGGCAGCGATACGAATGCGGATCTCGGCGGCCGTGTTCGGCAGCAGTGTCCCGTCAGGTTGCAGTCGCTTGATTGTTGCCGACGTCGGCTGTCCTCTGCTGTCGAGTGCGACGTCATGCTGCACGCGCACCACCGCGGCGCCGTTGCGCTGGACCATCTCTCCGCTCAGCCGCGTTGCCGTTCGCGTGTACTGCTCGACGGCGACCGTGTCCTTGCCGAGCCGATAGACGAACGATGCAGACTGCGCGGAGAGCGGTACCGCCGTCAGTGCGCCGATCACCGGCGAGAGCGCAGCGACCATGAACGGGCGGGCGGTGATCGGCAGGCGCATGAGGTATCCGGGATGAGGAGTCGCGACAATTGTAGCGCTTCCGCGGGTTGGGCGGAACGTACGCGGACGTGGCGATACGCGCGCACGATTGGCGCCGGTGCGACGGGCAACGTATCGTCGCAGCGGTGATCTCCGCGCGAAACTGGCCGCGTCCGTGCCCCACCTGCCCGTCCCGACCCGAGGAGTCTTCCGTGAAGCTTTGTCAGCCACTGCTCGCTGCCGTCGTGCTGTTGCTACCCGCATTGGTCCATGCGCAGGCACGCGTCCGCATCACACTGCCGACGACGCGTAGCACCGCGCCACTGGACGGCCGCTTGCTCCTCCTGCTGTCGGCCGAGTCAACCAGTGAACCACGCTTCCAGATTTCGACGGGCGCGCGCACGCAGCTGGTGTTCGGCACCGACGTGTCGGGCTGGGCACCGGGGACCGAACGCGCCGTGCCTGGCGACGCCTTCGGATTTCCGATCCGCGCGCTGAAGGACGTGCCGGCGGGCACTTATCGTGTGCAGGCGATGCTCAACCGCTACGAAACGTTTCGTATGGGTGACGGTCGAGTACTCTCGCTTCCACCCGACAAGGGCGAGGGCCAGCAGTGGGCGCGCAAGCCGGGCAACCTGTACAGCACGCCGCGGACGATCATCTGGAATCCCGACAAACCGTCCGCCGTCGCACTGTCACTCGACAACGAAGTGCCCGCCATCGGCGACTTCACGACGAAGGAGACGAAGTACGTGAAGTACGTACGCGTGCGCAGCGAGCGACTCTCCAAATTCTGGGGACGCGACATGTTTCTCGCCGCGTGGGTGCTGCTGCCGTGGGGCTTCGATGAACACCCCGCGGCGCGCTATCCGCTGGCCATCAATCACGGCCACTTTCCTTCGTTCGTGGACGCATGGCGCGAGACACCCCCGGACAGTACGCTTACGCCTGATTTCAGCGAGCGCTTTCAACTGGCGGGCTACAATCGGATCCAGCAGCAGTTGTCGTACAATTTCTTTCAATCGTGGACGGGCAAGGGCTTTCCACGCGCACTGCTCATCCAGATCCAGCACCCCACTCCGTTCTACGACGACTCGTACGCCGTGAATTCGGCCAACAACGGACCGTACGGCGATGCGATTCAGTACGAGCTCATTCCCGAGATCGAAAAGCGTTACCGAGGCCTCGGGCAGGGGTGGGCGCGATTCGTCTTCGGCGGTTCGACCGGCGGCTGGGAATCGATGGCCGTGCAGATGTTCTATCCTGACGACTACAATGGCGCGTGGATCGCCTGTCCCGATCCGATCGATTTTCGTCACTACACGGTCGTGGACATCTACAGCGACACGAACGCGTACTGGCTCACCAGCCCTTTCAAGCGCACGCCGCGTCCGGGGCATCGCAATTACCTCGGCCACGTCGACGCCACGTTGATGGAGATGAACCATTACGAGTTTGCGCTGGGCACGCGCGGCCGGTCGGGCGATCAGTGGGATGTGTGGGAGTCGGTGTATTCACCCGTTGGCCCGGATGGATACCCGGCGCGCATCTGGGATCGGCTGACGGGCACAATCGATCCGAAGGTCGCCGCCTACTGGAAGGAGCATTACGACCTGTCGCACATCCTGCGACGCGACTGGAAGACGCTCGGACCCAAGCTGCGCGGCAAGCTGCGCATCTACGTGGGTGACATGGACAACTACTATCTCAACAACGCCGTGTACGCGGTGGAAGACTTCCTGAAGCAGGCGGATCCTCCCGCTGACGCCGTGGTGGACTACGGCGATCGCGATGAGCACTGCTGGAACGGCGACCACACGCGCAGCAATGCGTACTCGCGCTTGCGCTACCCACAAATGGTGTTGCCCTGGGCGGTGGAGCGCATGCTCGCCACCGCACCGGCCGGCGCCGATTTGCGCAGCTGGCGCTACTGATCCAGAAACCGTGGCCACGTATTGATGCGCCCGCTCACCTCTTCCTTCCTGCACACGCCATGCACATGCGACGTCTGCTGTCGATGACCGTTGGATCACTCTGCGCATGGTCCTTCGCATCGGCGCAGCGCGCCATGCCAGTGGGCGATTTCGATTTTACCGGCACGTCGCCGTGGCCGGCCATTCGGCAGGAGCGCATTCGCACCCTGCTGCCGAACGCGATGAGGGCGGCCAACGTGGACGCGTGGCTCACCCTCGTGCGCGAGAACGCGAACGATCCGTTGGCGCTGCACGTGGGCGGCGAGAACGCCGGCGCGCTCAGCGCGATCCTGTACCTGCGTGAAGGCGATCGCGTGCGATCTGTCATCCTCGCCGGCTTTGGCGAAGTCATCGCGCTCCGTGAACTTGCCGTCCATGACTCGGTCGTCGTGTATACCGCCGAATCTGGCGGACCGTTGGGCGGTGTGGCGGAACGCCTAACCAAGGCCAACGTCTCCCGCGTGGCGATCAACAGCGGCAACCTGCCCATGGCGGATGGATTGAGCGCCTCGCAGCGCGCCGCCCTCGAGCGCGCGTTGGGCCCAACGCTCAGCGGCAAACTCGTGTCATCTGCAGAGCTGGTGACTTACTGGCTGGCGCGGAAAATCCCCGCCGAGGTGGCGATCCTGCGGCATGCGGCTGCGCTCACCGCGCAACTCGAGGAGGAGGCGTACGCAACGGTCGTTCCCGGTACCACGCGCGACGATGATCTCGCTCGCTTTCTCAAGAAGCGCATGCGCGAACTCGGTGTGGACGATGGGTGGTCGCCGGCCCAGAACCCCAGTGTGAACTCGGGACCTGATCGCGGACACTCGCACGCATCCAGTCGCGTGATGCAGCAAGGCGACGTGATCCAGATCGACTTCGGCATCAAGGTGCACGGTGTCTGGGGCACGGATATTCAGCGATTCGCGTATGTGCTGCGCCCCGGTGAAAGTGCACCGCCGGCCGATGTGCAGCGCAGATGGGACGCATCCAAGCGCGGGAATCGCGCCGCCATCGCGTCCATGCGCGCCGGTGTGCTCGGCGCCGTGGTCGATTCGGCGCAGCGTGTTGTGATGAAGGCCGATGGATCAGCGCCAGTGCCGTGGAGCACGGGACATCCGGTTGGCTACTGGGCACATGATGTCGGACCCGCACTCAATCGCACCGGACGACGCCCACTTGAAGTGGGGCAGGTGTTCGCCTTCGACGGCTTTCACGCATGGACACTCCCCGGCGGTGATGGCACGTGGGGGAACGGCAGCAAGACGATTTCCGTGGAGGAGATGGCGGTGATCACGCCGACGGGCGCCGAGTATCTCGTGCGGCCGCAGGAGCAGCTCATTCTGATCACACCAACAGGCGGACTCGTGCGTACGCAACCATGACGCGACATCTGATACTCGCCCTCGGCCTTTGCGCCGCGACGGCGCCGCTGGTTGCGCAGAACACCGCGGCTCGCACGCAGTCCACGCACGTGATCCTCGTCATCACCGATGGCGTGCGATGGCAGGAGGTCTTTGGCGGCGCCGACTCCTCGCTGATGGGGAAGGCAGGCCGTGTCGCCGACACGACGTCGCTGCGCCGTGCGTTCTGGCGCGACGCTGCGATGGATCGCCGGACCGTGTTGCTGCCTTTCGTATGGGGGACGATGGCGGTGCGCGGTCAGATCTTTGGCGACAGCACGATCGGAAGCATCGCGCGCGTTACGAATCGTTTCAAGTTCTCGTATCCCGGCTACAGCGAGACGTTCACCGGACACGCCGACCCGCGCATCGACAGCAACGGATATCCACCGAATCCCAACCGCACGGTGTTCGAGTGGCTGAATGCGCAACCAGCGTTCTCTGGTCGCGTGGCAGCATTCGCCACGTGGTCGGCATTCCGTCGCATCATCAACACGGAGCGCAGCGGGATTCCTGTACACGACGGATGGGACAACGGCTTCGCCAACACGGGTACGGCACGCGCGTCCACGCTGCGCCACCTCTACTCCACACACACCCGCATCTGGGCGGACAACGCCATGGATGCGCTGACGCACTCCGTCGTGATGGACTATCAGGACGCGAAGCAGCCCAGCGTGCTCTTCATCGGCTATGGCGAGACCGACGAATGGGCGCATGAGGGGCGCTACGACCTCTACCTCCAGTCCGCGCACCAAGTCGATGAGTTTCTTGCGCAGCTGTGGCAGCGTGCGCAGGCGGATTCGCGCACACGCGATCGCACCACGCTGATCGTCACCACCGACCACGGACGCGGCAACGGCGCGGAGTGGCGCGATCACGGCGAGACGGTGGTGGGCGCCGAACGCATCTGGATCGCCGCAATGGGTCCGGACATCCCTGCGCTCGGCGTGCGTCGCGACACCCCGACCACGCAGTCGCAGGTGGCGGCAACGCTGGCGGCGGCGCTGGGGTACGACTGGCCGGCCGCCGAGCCAAAGGCGGCGAAGCCGTTGCCGCTGTTTGGGGCTCCGTCGCGCTCGCGTTAGCGCGCGGGTTCCGATCGCACGAAGTCTATCCCACCTGCCTGCTGCCCCACATCAACGCTGGCGACTTTCCTGAGCGCCACGAGATCGAGGACATCGACGGTGCCTGGCTCGGAGCCGATTCCTTCGATCGAGATGAACGCATAGCGATCATCGTCGGAGATGGCGACGCCGTGTACGACCTTGCGCGTGGTGGGAATGCGCGCGAGCTCTTTGCCGGAGCGTGTGTCGAATACCGAGACCGACGCGTCGCGCTTGTTGGTCGCGACCAGTCGCGTGCCGTCGTTGGTGACACCGAGATTGTAGACGCCAGCACCGGCTGGCAGTCGCCGCGACAGGGTCCACGACTTCGTGTCGATCTCCACGATCTCGCTGGACTTGTTGCACGCCACCCAGACACGTGCGCCGTCGCGCGACGGTTGTGCCCACGTGGGCGAGCAGGAGACATCCCCGGGCTTGGGCGGTTCCATACCGTGCCCGCCGAGGTCGTGACCTGCGGGCCCGTCTGCACCACGCGCCGGTGGTAGGCCGGACATGCCCATCTCTTTCCCCGTGGTAAGAAAGAAGTGGCGACTCACCGCGAGTTCGCTGGCGTCGATCTCCACCAGCGTTTCGTCCATCATGCACGCGGAGTAGTGCTTGCGACCGTCCGTGCTGAGACGCGAGCCATGCGGCATGGTGCACGTGCCGATACGCGCGATCTCCACCATGCCGTCCGTCGCAACGACCGACACATCGCTCGGCTCCACCTCGCCGTGCAGGTTGAAATTCACCACGAACACGAACGCTCCGTCCGGTGACACCTGCGCCGTGGCAGGAAAGTTGCCGAGCATGACGCTTCCTTCGGCGGCGTCGGTTGCGGAATTGTAGCGCGTGAGTTTGCCGAAGGGTGTGCCGTGCGCGGTGGTGATGTAGTAATGCCCGCGGTCGGGCGCGACCGCCACGCCGTGCGGGCCGGCCACTTCCATGGAGGACCACCCCACGTAACGCTCGCGTTCGATGACGGCACCGTTGGGGCCGAAGCGGATGAGTGCGACCTTGTCCACCGACTCGCTGGCGACGAGTACGAGGTAATCGCGCGTCGGCGCGACGGCCGCACTGCCGTCTGCCTGCGACGCGGCTTGCGAAATGGCCTGCGACGAGAGAATCGCCGGCATCACCGAACAACACCCGGCGATGCCGGCCCACAGCACGCGTCGCCCCAAGCGGCCCACGCTCATGGCACCACTTTCACGGCGGGCTTCGGTTCGATTCTGATGATCCAGAGCCCGTTGTTGTCGTCGTTGACGTAGGCCAGCCCGTCTTTGGGGTTCACCACGACACCCCACGTCATGGCGGCGTTCTTGACCTTGCCGTCCATGTCCGCCGTATTCATGTGCCCGATCTCGCGTCCCTGCGCGCGCAGGTCGCCACGCAGTTCGCCGGAAATGTCGAAAACGCGGAAACCTGCGTTGTACGCACCCATGTACAGCGAGTCGCCGGCCACCCATACGTTGTGCACGCCGCCGTACTCGGGCTCGTACCACGCCACCGACCTGGGGTGCGCGATATCGCTGACATCGAGCACCTGCAGGCGTCCGTACGCACGACCGGCCGCTGCGTCCTTGGTGCCCTTCGGTGATGCCGCCGGGAAGACTTCGTCGGCGATGAAGACATAGTTCTTGTGACGCCACGCCGTGTGTGTGCCACGAATGAAGCCGGGACCGCCGTCTACCTCGACCTGCTTGTAGAGCGCGTTGAGATCGTACTTGTATTGCGACACGAGCACGGGGTTGGAGGGTGACCCACCCTTCACACCGTTGCCCACATCCAGCACGACCAGTCCGTCGTTCCAATAGCTTGCGTACAGCAAGCCGTCGCGCAGATCGATGTCGTGCAGCGAACGGCCTGCGTCGGGGCGGCCTTCGGTTTTCCAGCGCGCGACTTCCCTGGGATGATACGGATCGTTCACATCGAGAATATGCAGCGCACCCGTGCCATCGTTGGTGAGGAAGATGAACGTGCCGTACTTGTCCTGCTTGTAGACAAATGTCGAATGCACTCCACCCGTCACGCCATCGGTGAATTCGGCGATCGGCTTGGGATGCTTGGGATCCTCGAGACTGCAGATGACGATCCCGTTCTTGCGATCACTCGCCCCTTCGCGTGTGAACACCAGAAACTTGCCGTCAGGGAACGTCATCACGTCATTCACGCGGCGCGTGTTCGAGACCACGCTATCGGTAACGACCGGACTGGCCGGGTTGCTGATATCGATCGCGTACATCACGTCACCGCCACCACCGGAGCCCAGATAGGCGTGCTTGCCATCGGGATGAATCCAGACTTCTTCGGTGTTGAAGCGCGAACGCGGCAGCCGTCCCACCAGCGTAAGCGGTCGGCGTACGTCGCGTTCAGCCAGCGTGATCGTGCTCTGCACACTGCGCGTGCCGAACGACGCGGTGATCGTGTAGTCTCCGGGCTCGTAGCCCACGAATGCACCGTCCTCGTCGATCTGCCCCTGTCCCGGCGAGAAGCTCCACGTGGGCGTCAGCCCGCTCACCGACTTGCCGGCGGCATCCTTGGCGTTCACCGCGAATCGCAGCACATCGCCGGTGCGCGCTTCGACATGCTGCGGCATCAGCGCGAGCGCGGCGAGTGCACCGCCCACCACCGTCACCGGGAGTTTGGCACTTGCCGCATCCACCGTCGCGGTGATCGTCGTGCTGCCGGCACCGACAGCGGTGATGAGACCGACCTCGCTGACCGTGGCCACGCGCGCGTTGCCGCTGCTCCACCGCACGCGATCATTACGTTTGTCGCCTGACGCGGAGAAGGCGCGTCCCGTGGCGCGCATGCGCTGGCCGATCACCAGCCTGGTCGTGGCGGGCGACACGTCCACCCTGGCCGCAGCGCCCGGCAGCGTGCGGATCTCGATCACTTCGAACCTGGGCTGCGCGCCGGGGAGTGTTGCCGTGACCGTCACCGGCAGGATGGCCGTTGAACTCGCCGTCACCAGCCCGGTTGAATCCACGCGTCCCTCGAAGCGCGCGCTGCCACCGAGCCGATATCGAAACGTGACGCCGGGAATGATGTTCCCCTGCGCATCGCGCGCTTCGGCACGCAGGCGCAGCGTGTCTCCCGCGATCACGGTGCGGCTGGCTGGAAGAATCACAAGTCGCGCGATCTGCGGCGGTTGCGCCGGTTGCTGGAGCGTCAGGAGCGCAGCGAGCAGCTTCATGATGGTCGGGTTCGAAGGGTGACGATCAAGTCGTACGGTCAGTTGGTATTGATGAAGCGGTACAGCACGCGGATCAGACGGTAGGCATCGGGCATCGCATCCCGCGTGAACTCCACGGCGTACGGCGTAACGGATCTGATCTCGCGAAACGCCGTTGCCACCTCGGGAATGGTGGGATCGCGGAACTCCATGCGCACCGTGTACTGCGTCAAGCGGCTCGGCGCGCTTTTTCGTGCCGCCGCGACGCTTTCCTTCGCCGCAAGCTGTATTTCGCGCCGGGTATCCGCCAGCGGACGGAGTTCGACCGCACGCGAATTGATCGCGCGCTTGACGACCACGCCGCGCACGCCGGGGACGGTCTCCTTCTGCTCCTCGATCGCGACGTCGTCACCGGTCACCATCACCACCGGCACGCCGAACCACTGGGCAAGGATCGCGTTCATCCCACCTTCCCCGACCGACTTGCCATTGATCTGGAGATCGCGCACCACGCCGGATCCGGTGTGTGCAAACACGCCGCGCGGTGTCCCGGCCTTGGCGTGGTAGCCCACAAAGATGATGGCGTCGAAGGAGTCATCGAGCCCTTCCATCATGCCGTGCCGCTTGAAGCTGTGGCTGATCATGCGCGCCCGCGGATCGAGATCCTCCGGCAGCAGATTGCGCTGACTGCCGTGTGAGTCGTTGACGAGGACATCCGTTGCGCCGCCTTCGAACGCTCCACGAATCGCCGCATTCGCATCCTCGGCCATGAGCTTTCGCGCGCGTCCATACTCCGCGCCGGCGGCCGACGTCTGCTCGTCACCGTTCACGCCGCTGATTCCTTCCATGTCCACCGAGATATACACCTTGATCGGACGCTGGGCTCGCGCCACAAACGGGGACATCACGCAACAGACAACAGCCAGCAGCAACAATCGACGCATCGGAACTCCGGAGACGAGGTGGGGGATGCCGATTCTGCGACGTGGCGTCGCGGTCGGCAAGCAGGCTGACGCAACCGGCGCCGCCGAGTCGCTAAAATTCGCCCAGTCCCCATCGACCGTCCCTCGTCACCCGCGCCCACGGCTCGCCCGGCATGCCTCCCACGCTCGACCACCTCGTCTACGCCACCCCGGATCTGGCGCAGACACTCGATGACCTCGAGCGCGCATTCGGGGTACGCCCCTCGGTCGGCGGACCGCACCACGGACAAGGCACGCGCAATGCCCTGCTCTCACTCGGCCCCACGTCGTACCTCGAGATCGTCGGCCCCGACGAGACGCAGTCCGCACCACCAACGCCGCGCTGGTTTCGTATTGACGACCTCACGGCGCCGCGACTCGTCACGTGGGCCGCGGCACATGACGACCTCCCGCTGCTTCGCGCGCAGGCCGGCGGGGCCGGCGTCCCGCTGGGTGAGCCGGTATCCGGATCCCGCGTGCGGCCCGATGGCGTCACGCTGCATTGGACGAACACCAGTCCAGTCACGTTCGTTGCCGATGGTCTCGTCCCGTTCTTCATCGACTGGGGTGCATCACCGCACCCGGCGCTGAGTGCGACGACCGGCGTGTCGCTGGTCGAACTGCGCGCGGAACATCCGGACCCGGATACCCTGTCAATGTTGCTCCGCGCCCTCGAACTCCCGCTCCACGTGTCGATGGGTGCCGTACCCGCGCTCATCGCGCTCCTCGACAGCCCACGCGGGCACGTAACACTCACGTGATGTCCGACATACTGCGCACGGCTCAGCTCATCCTCATGGCCTCGTCGCCCGGGCGTGTGCGCGCCGAGCTCACCGGGCGCACCGCGTTCAGCGCATTGCTTGGCGCACACGTGCCCGACAGCTGGCCGCCCGGTGAGTACGACCGCGACGCGCAGCATTTCTTCCAGGAACAACACGCCGCGATGGGTGACGCGGGTGCCGGCTGGTTCGGATGGTACGCCATTCGTGACGCCACCGACGATACGCCGCGGACGGTCGTCGCATGCGGCGGCTATTTTGGACCACCCGGTGACGATGGCGCGGTAGAAATCGGCTACTCCGTGTGCCCGGAATGGACGGGTCGCGGCTTTGCCACCGAGATCGCGCAGGCGCTCGCCGCGCACGCACTGCAGCGACCCGGCGTCACGCTGGTGCAGGCGCACACGTCGCCGGACAATCCGGCGTCGATCGCGGTCCTCGAGCGCAGCGGCTTTGCGAATACCGGACCGGGGGTGCAACCGGACACGCTCAGATTCGTGCGTACGGCGCCACAGCCGGGTCGCACGCAGGTCATCGTGTCGTGGAGTGGTGGTAAGGACAGCACCCTCATGCTCGAACGTCTGCTCGCCGATCCGGCCGTGCACGTGGTCGCCCTGCTCACCACAGTCTCAACGGCGTACGATCGCGTCAGCATTCACGGCGTGCGGCGGTCGATTCTGCGGGCGCAGGCCGACGCGTTGCAACTGCCGTTGCACGAAGTGGCGCTGAAGGCCACCTCGTCGAACGCGCAGTACCAAGCCGCGTTCGCAACGGTTGTACGCTCGCTCGAGCAGCGCTATCCGGATGCGCGCACGATGGCCTTCGGCGATCTCTTTCTGGCCGATGTGCGGCAGTACCGCGAACGGATGCTTGGCGAATTGGGGTGGACGGGGCGCTATCCGCTTTGGCTGGAGCCGACACGGGCGCTGGCCGAGTACTTCGTGTTGCGCGGCTATGCGGCGGTGCTCACCTGCGTAGACACCACCCAGCTGGATGCGAGCTTTGCCGGCCGCAGCTACGACGCGGCGCTTCTTGCCTCGTTGCCACCATCCGTCGATCCCTGCGGCGAGCGTGGAGAATTTCACACTTGCGTGCTGGCCGGCCCGATCTTCCACGCGCCGATCTCCGTCACGCTCGGTGAGCGTGTGCTGCGAGACGAGCGATTTCAGTACTGCGACCTGTTGCACTTTCCTCATCCTGCCTGATGGTCGAGTCATCAGCGATCTGGTCGAACGCGGTGAGTGCGTGACTGGAATTCGTGCAGGCAGCCACCTCATGACACCACCCTATCTCCCGTGCGCTCCGGCAGCCCGATCCTCACCCGCATCACGCTCCGCGACGAGCGCATCCAGCCGGGCGTGCATCCGTTCGACATACTGCTGCTGCGCGATGGACTTGACCTTCAGCTGACCACACCCGTCACGTGCCTCGTTGGTGAGAACGGCTCGGGGAAGTCCACGCTGCTCGAAGCGATCGCGTGGAGCCTCGGCTATGGCGCGGAAGGCGGCAGTCGCGAAGCGGCGCTCGCCCCGCAGCGACAGCTCGCCTTCATGCGAGTATTGCACCGGCTGACCGCGTCCCGTGTCGCGCAGTTCATCATCGCTACCCATTCGCCGATCCTGTTGACGTTTCCAGGAGCGGCCGTGCTCCGTCTCGACGACGGAGGCATTCAGGAAGTGGACCATCGCGAGACCGCGCACTTCCGGCGCACGCGCGATTTCCTGAGGGCGACCGATCGTTATTTCCGGTGGTTGTTCGAAGACGCGGATGAAGACGCGGACGCCATATGAACGCGCGCGTATCGCGCGGTCTCCGCATCGCCAGTGTTCCGGTGTTGCTCGCGACGCCCGATGGCACGGAGCATAGGCCGCCGCTTCCCACGGTGCTCTGGTTTCACGGATTCCGCGCCGATGCACTCGCACACGCGGCCGAACTGGAGCGCTGTGCGGCGCGGGGTTTTCTCGCCGTCGGGATCGACGCTGTAGCGCATGGCGCCCGGCGTGCTGACGGACTTGGCGCACGGGTGGCCGCATCGCGCGGCGGTGCACTTCCGGTCATGCTCGAGTTGATCGAGGAGACTCTGCACGAACTTCCGGCGCTCATCGACGAGCTGGTCGTCGCGCATCACGCCGATCGCACCCGCATCTCCGCGGTGGGAATTTCGATGGGCGCCTTTCTCGTGTATCGCGCGATCTCGGCACGGCCGCACTCAATAACACCGTTGCGCAGCGCCGTCGCAATGCTCGGCTCGCCTGAATGGACCAGTCCCAAGCGTACGCAGTATGCGCTGGAGCCGTTGCGGGATGTGGCGCTGCTGAGCGTCACGGCCGAACATGATGTCAGCGTACCACCCGCTGCGGTCGCGCACTTGCACCAGCAACTGGCAGCATATTCAGCCAACGCGACACCGCACGCGCATCACGTCCTGCGCGGTGCCGGACATCTTACCAACGCCAGCGAATGGGACGAGGCGATGGACGTCACCATGCGATGGCTGGATCGGTTCGCACGATGACGGGGTAGCTTGTGCGGGCGTCGATCGCCGGATCGTCTTTCAGCGTATCTCGCTGTATCTCGCAGTATCTCGATGTATCTCCGAGGAGCTCCCCAGATGCAAATACCCGAACCGCGCCTGCGTCCCGCACCCGCCATTCGTCTCGCACCACCCGAACTGCACATCGATCTGCAGGAAATCGCAACCCGTCTGCGCAACGAGTCGACACCCGCGCGATCAGGACATCGGCAGGAGACCGTCTTCCACCGCGGTGCGGCGCGCATGATGCTCTTCGCGTTCGACGCCGGCGGACACATGCCAAGCCATAGCGCACCGGGTGAAGTGACGATTCAGGTGCTGCGTGGCGTCGTCCGCGTGACCACCGGCACCGCCGCATACGATCTCGTGCCGAATCAACTGCTGACGCTGGACCCCGGTGTGAAGCACGATGTCATGGCACTCACCGAGTCCGAGATGTTGCTCGGCGTGACACTCGAGCGGACGACGTAGTTCGTGACAGCACGTAAACACCCGCAGCAACGGGTCGCCACAGGTCCCTGGATGTCCTGACTTACGGCACGATCACCGGCGTCGCGAAAAAGCTGTTCGCACGCCACGCCGGGCGTGTCGGACGATTGGAAATGCGCGTGGCCAGATCGGCATAGAGCGCGTTGAAGCCTGCCGCAGACTCGAAATCGATCGGCTGGTCGAGATCGTCGCCCAGCTTATGGTACTTCTCGCGCTGCCACGTATCCCACACCGTCTGCTGCGGTGTGCCGGGTCGATAGCCGACCTTGAGCGCGAGCGCCGGAATACCACGTCTGATGAAGCTGTATTGATCGCTGCGCACGAAGCGCACCTGCTCGGGCTCGGGATCCGGAATCACCGTGAGGCCGCGCGCATTCGTGGCCGCCGTCAGATCGTCCGCAAGGTCGGACTCCTCGAAGCCGTACGCGAACACGCCGGTGAGCGGAACGATCGGCAGAAACATGTCCGTGTTGAGATTGGCCACGATCGTACCACGTGTAACGGACGGATGCGCCGCGAAATAGCGTGAGCCGAGCAGGCCCTTTTCCTCGGCTGCCACGGCGGCGAAAACGAGCGTGCGTTTGTTTCCACCACGTAACGCGAGCGTTTGCGCGGTCTCCATCAGCGTGGCGCTGCCGGACGCGTTGTCCATCGCGCCGTTGAAGATGCTGTCGCCGGTGAGCGCCGGACCGCGCACCATGCCCACATGATCGAGATGGGCGGTGAGCACCACCACCTCATCGCGCAGGGTCGGATCGGTGCCAGGGAGCACACCGACCACGTTGGGCGCGTCGATCGTGCGGCGCACGGTGGGAAGCGTGGCCTTGAGGGCGACGGTCAGCGCGCCGTGCGGCAGTGGTTCGCCGCGACGGGCTTGTGCGACAATGCTGTCCCAGACGAATGCGCTCCCGGCAAGCAACCGCGACGCGAGCGCAGGGTTTACCGTCGCGTTGATGCGCTGATCACCCGTGTCATCGAGCGCCGTGTCGGCGAGGGCGAAGGTCGTGCCAAAGCGGTTCGTGCCATCGTCGGTCCACGCGTTGCCGGCGCCGATCGCAATGATGCCCACCGCCCCCGCCCGACGCATGGCCGCCCATCGTGAACGCGTGCCGTGTGCGAGCAGCGGGGCCGCGAGTCCCTTGGGCGCGCTGTTCACGTGCAGGACGATCTTGCCGCGCACATCGAGGCCGCGCAGGTCGTCAATACCCGCGTCCGGGAGCGAGAGGCCATAGCCCGCGAAGACGATGGGCGCCTCCACATCGGCCGTGGCCAGTCGCGCGGTCAACCGGATGTCGCGACCGATCGCCAGCGGTGTCCAGCCACCGCCTTCGCGCAGCGCCACCGTTGTGCCGGCCGGATCGAGCCGCGACTCCACGAAACGCACCGACTGGAACCAGCCGTCGGTCCCGCCCGGCTGCAGTCCCGCGGCACGAAACTGGTCGGCCACATAACGCGCCGCACTCAGGTGGCCCGCACTGCCGGTCTCGCGCCCTTGGAGCGAATCGTGCGCGAGCACGGTGACGTGGCGCCACCACGACGCGGCGGCGGGTGGCGGCAATTGCTGGGCGTGGAGGGGTGCGTGAATCGGCGCGAGGAGGACGCCGCCGAGCGTGGCGGCGAGGGCAGCCAGCGTGCGCAACGGCAACGGCGGGGAAAGGTGAAGGGTTTGCATACGCCGAATGTGGGAAGGGGTCGGCGTCGTCGCCAGCCTGCGGACCGATTGAGGGTGCGGCGAGGGATTGGATGGTGGTGCGGCCGCATCGCTCTGTGACGCGGCCGGTGACTAGCTCGGGTCGCCCGTCCGCGATCGGGACAGCCATGCGAAGTAGGCGGCGCCCCGGTAGTCGCCGACATCCACCCCGGATTTCGAGGTCCAGGCATTGGTCACCGGTTGGTTCATGCTCGCCGGGAAGTAGCGAACGCGCCGGCCGCGATCCGCAAACGCCCGCAGCTCATCGGCCGCATGCTTACCTCCGCCAATGACGATCAGCTCCTCGCTGACGTCGAGGATGACCTGCAGCGTCGGCGAAAGTCGGCTGGTCCCGTCCACGAAGCCGCCCCAGCTCTCGTCGGCAACGAAAAACGTCGTTTCCTCGTGCGGTGACACGACGTGCGTCCCGGCGAACTGGAGCGCAATGCCGGGATGGATGCCGGTCGTTTCGACGCCCAACGATCGGGCAACTGCATAAACGCGCGCGATCCCGTCTTCTCCGCCAACACGCAGCAGCGTACCGCAGTTGACGATAACATCGGTGGGCGCCCAGTCGGCGAGGATCGCGGGCACGATGCGCTCGACGATACCTTCCTCCTCGTAGCCGAGTTCGCCGAACCCGGCAAACGAGAGCACACGCTTCTTTCGCGCCGCGAAGAAACGAACGATGTCGGATACCGCAGTGAGTGCTGGTCCCAACGACATGAACGCAGATGAGTGGAATGTGTGTGTCGGCGCGATCTGGGCCCGACTGCTCGTCAATCACGCGGTGCCTGCGCTCGGCGCGGTCATCGAGGTGGGGCCGGGATTTCAGGACAAGATCGGACGCGGACTCGCGGAACGCCACTTCGGGGGCACGCTCTACGTCGTTGAACCGAATTCCGCGGCACGCGCGTGGGTCAGTGCGCGGTATGCGCGACTGTTGCCACGCGCCACCATCGTACCGATTGCGGACGCACTCGGCGAGGCGATACGACAGGTGCCACCATACGCTGACGCCATGTTGATGAATCATGTGCTCGACGATCTGATGCTCGACGCGTGGTTACCGCGCACGGAGCGTGAAGCGATCTTTGCGGGAATGCGACCGCGGGCGTTGGAGGATGCGGCCGAGCCTGATGACGCGGTCATCGCGGCCCGCGATCGTGCGCCCACGCACTGGCACGCACTACTTGCGCATGATCACGAGCTGCGGGACATTGGTGTGCAGGTCGAACGTGATGTCGTCACGGCAATCGATACACTGCAGCCGCGTATCGTTGGTGTGAGTCAATATGCGAGCTGGTTGCAGCAGTCGCGTGGGCTCGCTGCGGTCGATGCGAGCGCGGCGGCGCTGCTTCGGCGAGTCGCGCGCTACGTGACGCCACTACGACGGGCCGACGCCGCACTGTTGCGCGCACACGGCCAGGATCCGGATCGTTGGCTGTTCGGGGCCCCCGTGGATCGATCCACCATGACGGGCGACGCCGTGCCTTTTGTGCGCGCGCAAGTATCGTTCAGTGAGGCATCGAACATTCGCACCAGCGCTGACAACGTTTCGTTATTCGGAATCGGCCAGTGAGCGCGTCACCCAGGTGCTGCTTCGTAATCATGCCGTACGGCAAGAAGTCCGGTGCGGACGGCGTGGAGACGGATTTCGACGACGTGTACGACACGATGATCAGGCCGGCACTCGTCGGCGCCGGGCTCCACGCGAAACGCTGCGACGAGATTGAATCGGCCGGCTCGATTCACGAAGACATGTTCACGCTGCTGGCCACTGCGGACGTTGCCGTGGTGGATATCACGCACCTCAACTCGAATGTGTTTTATGAGCTTGGCGCGCGGCATGCGCTCAAGCCGTGCGTGACCGTGTTGATTCGGGCGCGGGGGAGCGCGACGCCGTTCAACATTCAGGATCTGCGGATCATCGAGTATCCACATGAAAGTGGGCGGAGCGCCGACACCAGTGCGCAGATTCAGCGCTTCATCGAGAATGGGCTCGCGAGCGGTGCCGTGGACAGTCCCATCGTACCGGTGCTCGAGCGTGTGCGGCAGGCGCATGATGACACGCGGCGATTGGATACGCTGCAGCGATTCGCGTACGCATTGCCGTCGCGTCCGGGGGTGACCGTAGAGATTCGCACGGGCGACATGCGCATGTGGCGCGGTGTGGATGTCTGGGTCAACTCGGAGAACACGAACATGCAGATGGCGCGATTCTACGATCGCAATCTGTCTGCATCAATTCGCTATCTCGGCGCGCGCAAAACCGAGGACGGTGAAATCAGCGAAGACACGGTCGCCATTGAGTTGTCATCCAAAATGAAGGGGCGCGAAAGCGTGGCGCCAGGCACGGTCTTTGACACCACCTCCGGTGCCCTGTTCGAGACACACGACGTGAAGCGCATCTTTCACGCGGCGCTCGTGCAGGGTGTGCCGGGCGAAGGGTATCGCACCTCGGCGGAGATGGTGGATGTCTGTGTCGAGCGCTGCCTGCGTCGCCTCGACTCCGAGGCCGGTCGCAGTGCCGGCTGGAAGTCGATAGTATTCCCGATGATGGGTTCAGGCGCGGGCGGAGGCGATGTGCAGACGGTCGCCAGGTCACTCGTGGATGCGATCGTTCGCTACCTGACGTCGTGCCGGGACTCGCATGTCGAGACCGTGGTGCTGATGGCGTGGAATGCGCGTGATCTGGCCGCCTGTCAGCGCGCGCTGAGTCACGTCACCTGACGGCGAGCGTCCGCGCTGGCGTTGCGAACGCCTGCTCCCGACGCCTCTGCAGAACCTTGATGTCAGGATCGACCACCAGACGGTCCGGCTGCCCCCGCAGCGTCCATCGGACCGGAATTGACTGGCCGGCATGCACACGGACTCGCACCGTGCCACTGGCCATCACCGCGCCACTGCGCATCGCCGCCACCTCGACGATGGCATTGCCCGTGCCGTGATTGCGAAGCGTGGCCGCACACGTCCAGGCGCCGTCCGCGGGCGCGCAGCGGGCATCGTCCACGGTGAACTCCGGCAGGCGGGTGCTGCCGAACCACTGCGCCACCTGTGCGTCAAACTGTATCGTGTCCTCCGCCTGTCGTCGCAGCGTGCGCAGCATGGCCTCCGGTGTCGCGAAACGACCCGGGGCGCGATGCTCGGCAATGAAACCCTGCAGACCCGCGAACGTCCGCTCGGCGCCGAGACTGGTGTGCAGCATCCACATCGCCCAGGCGCCCTTTTTCTGCAGCACGAGCTCGTCGGCATTCGTCTGGTCGCGCGTGTCCAGCAGCGCGCGCTCACGCGTCGCAACGCGCCCGTCCAGATACTGTCGCTCGAGCAACGCGGCATACGCCGCTCGTGCCGGTGCGCCGCGTTCTGCCTCGTACAGCAACAGTGTGGCATAGTCGGCCATGCCTTCGATCAACAGCCCTGTACCGGGTCCGGTGCCTGCCGCCAGCAGGTGTCCCCACCATTGATGCGCCGCCTCGTGCGCCGTCACCGCGAACGCCAGACCACCGTGTTCGCCGTCCGCGGTGAGGAACCCCAATCCCTCGGAGAAGGTGATGTTCGTAGGATAGGACGTCGCCTGCGAGGACAGGTTCGCGTATTCGCTCAGGCGGAGTTCATCCCACGGATACGGAAAGAACCAGGCCGAGTAGTGCTGACGCGCCGCCGCCAGCGTGCGCAGCATGACGTCGACACTGCGCGTGTGTGACGGGTGGTGGTACACGGCGACACCGTTGGCGCGACGTACCGCGTACGCGGCACCAACCAGATTGAGCGCCGACACCGGCTCCCGGGTCTCCCACGTCGTGAGCGTCTCACCGTCGCGTGTCACCGACGCCACACGATGTCCCACCCCGTTGACCGTCAGCGCCGCGGGTGCACGCACGCGCATCGTCGCCGTGAACGACCAGCCGCGATTGAAGAACGCGCTGCCGTCCGGATCTTCGCCATCGGCGCCAGCATCAGCGGCAGCATTCGCGTCGCCATCCCCATTCCCGTCGGGACGTGCTGCATTGCTGACCGTCTGTAGCGTCGACGTGCCGGCACGATAGCCGGGAATCGGGAGGAAGTCGCCGCGGTGTGTTGACACCAGGAGACCCGACGGCAGGACGAAGGCGTCTACCGGTCCGCCGTTCCGCGATACGCCGGCGTTGATCTGGACGTCATAGCGAAAGCCCACGCGCACGGTATCACCGGGGGCGAGCGGCGCGGCGAGCGAAAGCGCCTGCAGCCCATCGACGCCGGACGGCGTAGTCGGCACGCCGCGCACCTGCCACGTCACCGGCCCGAAGGTCGCGGGCACCGTGAAAGGCACCGTCGTCATCGAGATCGATGTTCGATTGACCAGATCGTACGTGCCGTCCACCTTCAGCGTGCGATGCGCCGGGCGAACGGCGACCGTCACGTCAACGCTCTGGATGACGGCTGGGATCACCGACTCCCATTGGCGCTGGTTGGATGCCTCGTACGCAGACGCCGCCGTCGCCACCGCCGGCCCGTCGAAGGCATCGTGCACGCGCACGGCGAGAAACGCACCGGTGAACAGGGGCAGCGCCGCCAACGCGGCGACGCGGAGGGCGAGTCGCCCGAAGACGGCCGGCGTACGAGTCTCGCGGGCCAGCACGGGATCACGTTCGACGCGTACGAACATCAGACGCGCCGCTTTCAAGAGTGCGACCGCCAATACCAGCGCCAGCAGCCGATTCAGCAGCAGCGCCTCGCCGTCCAGCGGGAAGAGCGCGAACTCCGTCCATCGCAGCGATCCCCACAGCGGCCAGTTGGTCAGCCACGTCATCGACCCACGAACGAACTGCGCCGCCGTGAGCAACAGCGCCACGAATCCGATCGCCAGCGCCGCCGTCCGCGACGGCACCAGCGACATGACGGCCGTCACGAAGGCGGTCCAGAGCACATACGTGGGCCCCAGCACCGCCCCGAACACCAGCAGCAGCGGCCACATCGACACTGAGGGACCCGACTGGGCCAACAGCATCGCACCGCCACTGACGACGCACACGACGGTGAACACCCCAGTCAACACGATCGCAGCGAGTGCCTTGCCGACGATCAATGACGTGGTCGGCACCGGGCTGCTCAAGGCAATCGCGTCAAATCCTGTGGCGCGATCGCGATACAGGCTTTCGACGATCACGAACAGCAGGAACAGGCAGGTCAACACGGTCACCGCCGGCAGCGCGTTGATGGCGATGCCACCCGCGGTCAGCACCGCGGTCGAGCCATACGCATCCGCCTCGGCACCGCCTACTTCCGTGACCACGGCGAACAGAAACGCCGCGAACAGATAGCCAGACGGTTGTCGCAACAGCGAGCGCAGCTCCGCCAGCAGGACAACCGCCGTCGCGCGTAGCGCCGTGGGCGTCCGGCGCCGTATGTGCAAGCGGTCGAGATTTCCGAACGCAGCTGCCGGAAGAGTCACGCCGCCGCGCAGCCGGAGCCGCTTGCGGACCGCACGGATCGCACGGTGCCAGCGCCCACGCGGTGAACCGGCAAGACCGACGCGCCGACCGCCATGCGCCAGCAGGGCGACGGCGGCAAGTGGCGACAGGATCGTGACCAGACGGCCCACAATCAGCACACGATCGACGGCGAGTGGCGCCGTGTTGTACCAGGCAATCCCGCGGTCGTCGCTGAATACCGAATGGGTGAGCCAGCGCAGGCCCGTCGGGTCGAGAACCATCAACAGTGCATCCAGCGTGGGATTGATGCCACGCGGGTGCCAGTTCCAGAGCAACACGAACTCCACCACGTACAGCGCCACCGGCAGCAGGTACACCGCCATGGGCGCCGTCGTGCGTGCACCGATTACGAAGGTGAGCCCCGCCAGCCACAGTACGCCGGGCACCACGAACAGTCCGGCGGCCAGCAGATATGCCGCCAGTGCAAACGGCCCCTGCGCGACCCCTCCCACACCGGCCTCACGAAACCCGATCACGATCAAAACGTGGACCGCGACCGTGATCAGCAACGCCGCCATCACACCGGCAAACTTGCCCCATATATACTCCGCCATGGTGAGAGGCGTGCTGTGCAGCAGCTCGGCCACGTTCGCTTCCTCGTCCCGCAGCACCGACAGTCCGGCCATCAGCGCCACGAAGAACGGATACACGAAGAACCCGCTCAACGCGAACGTCGGCGCCAGCGCATACGCGGAGTTGGCGACCGCGCGCACCGGCGCATCGGCGGCCGCGCCACCGGGGATCATGGCCACCGGATTGAGCGTGCTGGTCGCCGCAACCAGCAGCACGACGAGAGCCACGACGGACGCGCTCGTGAGCTGACTGCGTAACTCGTGAACCGATATGGTGCGGCGCCGACTCACGCCGTGCTCGCGCTCAACGGCCGCTCCCGCGCATCACGCTGCGTCAGCAGAATGTACGCATCCTCCAGCGTCGGCGTGCCCAACACGAAATGCGACGGTACATCATGCTGTGGCGCGTACACGCGGACCCGATGACGGCCTTCGACCAGGTATGCCTGCGTCACCTCGAACGTCGCCGCCATGGCGTCGAGGTCATGACGACCCACCTCGCCCTCGTAGACTGTGCCCGCGATGGACGCTCGCGCCTCCTGCGGCGTGGTGATGGCCAGCAGTCGTCCGTGGCGGATGATGGCCAACCGCGGACAGAGCACGGCGACATCATCGACGATATGTGTAGACAGCAGCACGGCACTGGTCTCGGCCAGCTCCGCCAGCAGTTGATAGAATCGCGTGCGCTCCTCGGGATCGAGTCCTGCGGTCGGCTCGTCGACGATCAGCAGATCCGGCCGGCCGGCAATCGCCTGCGCGATCCCCAATCGCTGTCGCATGCCGCCCGAGTACGACTTGACGGGACGATCGGCGGCATGCGACAGGTTCACGCGGGCCAGCAGTTCGGCGCACAGCGCGCCGAGTCCATCCGGATGCTCGACCCCCTTGAGCCGCAGCATATGCATCAGCATTGCCGTCCCGCTGAGCCCCGGGTAGAACCCGAAATGCTGCGGCAGATATCCCAACCGCGGCCAGATGCGCTCCGGGTGCCGCACCACGTCCTCGCCGTCGAGGAGCACGCGGCCGCTGGTGGGCTCGAGCAGCCCCGCGAGGATGCGCATCAGCGTAGTCTTGCCGGATCCGTTCGGACCAAGCAGCCCGAACATGCCGCGCGGGATGTGCAGCGAAATCCCGTGCAGCGCGGTCACACCGCCAGGATAGGTCTTGGTGAGATGCTGAATATCGAGCATGAGCCGAAGGGTTGGGTCCACCCTCTACGCGATCTGGCACGTGCTGGGTTCAGTTGAGCGGCAACGTCCCGGGGAACGCGGGATTACATCGAGCACCGTTGCCAACGGCGGCGTGATCGGTCGGCCACGTCGGCACTCTTATCGACCGATTAGAAAAGGCGAACCCGAAGAACCGCAGAACGACTACGGCGCCTTCTGCTCGAGCCGCTCGGCGATCCACACTTTGATGATGGACTGTCGGGTGACGCCGAGTCGCGATGCTTCCTGATCGAGCGATTCGATCATCCACGTCGGGAAGTCCACGTTCACACGACGCTGCGCTTGCGGGACGCGACGCGCTGTCGACAGGTCCAGATCAGCGGAGACGTCATCGCCTGCGTCGAACTTCTCGTCGAACCGTTTAGCCTGCATAAAGTGAGAGCTCCTCCGCACGCGAGCGGCGAACGGAGAGCAGCCGCACGCGTGTTGGCCGGTATGTGCTGACGGCGGACCAACAGACACCCGCGATTCGACCGATGAGGACGAACCGGGGTTCACCGTCGGTACGCGCCTGAATCCGGAGCAGCCGATCATCCAGCCACAGCCGCTGCGCGTCGACGAAATCGATGCCGTGCTTCTGGAAGTCGGTGCGACTCTTTGCGTCGTCGAATTCGAATGCCATGGCGCGGTGGAAATATCGAGTATAATACTTATAGAACTTCTATACCGCAGCCGCCATCGCCGGTTGCCGTTGGGCCAGTCATCGCCAGGAGTGTGCTGGGGCCACGTCCGAAGTGAAGGACGCAGGCGGCGACCGGGACGGTTATTGTGCACGGAGTGCCGACCGACTTTGTGGTGAGCTTTTGGCTCCCACCACGACCTCCCCCGCCCCGCCGACCATGATCCGTCCACTCCAATACCTTCTCAGTGCCCTCGCGCTGACGCTCGCGGCCACGTCGCTGACGGCGCCCGTGCGTACGGCCTCCGTGCTCGCCGCGCAGGCACCGTCCGTCGCCGCCGACTCCGCCGATCCGATCGCCGCGATGGTCTCGCGTCTCGACCTCGAGAAGTACAAGGCCACGATCAAGGCATTGACGCGGTTCGGCGACCGACGGCAGGGCACGCAGCGCAACCGGGACGCGGTGGATTGGATCGAGGCGCAGCTCAAGAGCTACGGCTGCACCAACACCGAACGCATCACCTACGACTGGCAGCCGCGCCCTCCGGCGCCGCGGCCCGCCGGGGCACCGGCCCCAAGCGCCGGCCCGCGCCCGGCGGCCATGGTCGCGCAGGGTGGCGGTCGTCCGCGCGGTGTCCGCACCCGCACCGGTGTGAACGCCGACTCGCTGGCTCAGGCCGACCTCAAGCTGCGTCAGCTCAACGCGGAATTCACCGCGCCGGGACAGCGGCAGGAAGTGTTCTGCACGAAGGTCGGCACCACGCGTCCCGACGAGATGTACATCGTGGGCGCGCACATGGACGGCATCGGCTACGGCGAAGCGGCCAACGACGACGGATCGGGCACGGCGATCGTGATGGAACTGGCGCGCATCTTCAGCAACCCCGATGTGCAGACGGAGCGCTCCATCCGCTTCATTCTCTTCAACAACGAAGAGAGCGGACTGGATGGGGCACGCGCCTACGTCGCGCAACGCGAAGCGCTGCAAGGCAAGGAATCGCCCGTTGGCTCCAGGCAGTACCCGGAGCCCAGGTGGCTGGGCATGATCCAGCACGACATGATGCTCTTCGATCACGGCATGCCCAATCCCGATGGCACGATGCGCAAGGAGCAGCGGCCCGAAGCCGACGTGAACATCGAGTTTCAGATGACCTCCAAACAGGCCCCCGGTGCGCAACTGCTGGCGTGGACGTTTCATCAGGCGAACTCCAAGTACGCCACCGACTATCCGGCGCAAGTGGGTCCGCACATGACCAACACGGACTCGGGGCCGTTCATGGACATCATCCCGGCCATCAGCCTGCGCGAAAACGAACGCGGAACACAGGTGGGCAACGGCTGGGATCCGCAGTGGCATCAGCCCACGGATCTCTACTCCACCTATTCCGACAAAGACTTCAAGCTCGGACTCAACGCCGCGCAGACCACACTCGGCGCACTCGGCAAGCTCACCGGCGCGATGCTGCGCAGGTCAGCGCTGCCGTAGAGGTTCCGCGTTTCGTTTCACTCACTTTGCATTCACGTCGTACTTCATGACCTCAGTGTCCGATTCCGTACCAGACAGCACACCAGTCCTCACCGGCCAGACGATCGCCGACCGACTGCGCGACGCGGCCGAGTTGCTCGAGTCGATCATTGCCGACCGTGCGCTGCTGGCTGGTGTGCCCGAAGCTGAACGGAACCGGTTGCTGCAGGCGGCCGGCGAAGTGTCGCGTCCCGATGCGATCCGTCGTCGGCAGCTGGTCAAGGAAACGAAGCGGCATCGCAAGGCGCACAAGGTGCGTCGCGAAGAGTCGGTGCTCTCCGAAACGGGCATTCGCAAACTGCGGCGCGAAACAATCTTCACCACGCCCAACGTCTTTCCGCCGCGCGAGTTCGAGCAGCAGGACGTGCTCGACGACCCCGAGTTCCGCGAAGCGCTGGAACCGCAGAACTGCTACGTCTGCAAACAGAACTACACCGAAATCCACCACTTCTACGATCAGCTCTGCCCCACGTGCGCGGTGTTCAACTACGCCAAGCGCTCGGAGCTGGCGGACCTCACGGGTCGTGTCGCGCTCCTCACCGGCGGCCGGGTGAAGATCGGCTATCAGGCGGGGATCAAGCTGCTGCGTGCCGGTGCATCGCTTATTGTCACCACTCGCTTTCCACGCGATTCGGCAGCGCGCTATGCCGCCGAACCCGACTTCGACGAGTGGGGTCCGCGGCTCGAGATTTTCGGGCTCGACCTGCGCCACACCCCAAGCGTGGAGGCGTTCTGTCAGCATCTGATCGCCACGCGCGACCGGCTGGATTTCATCGTCAACAATGCCTGTCAGACGGTACGTCGTCCGCCCGACTTTTATGCGCACATGATGGAAGGCGAGACGATGTCGTTGAGCGACATGCCGGAGCCGCATCGCAAACTGCTGGGCGCGTACGAGGGGCTGCGCGGCTACAGCATGCTCCCCGAAGGCGACTCGCTCGACGCCGGCGGTACCGCCGTCGCATCACAGCCGCTTTCCGACGTGGCCGGACTCACGCACGCGGCGCAGCTCTCACAGGTGCGTCTGCTCCCCGAGGAGATCGCGGCACAGAAGGCGCTCTTTCCCGAAGGACGGCTGGATCAGGATCTGCAGCAGGTGGATCTGCGCGAACGCAACTCGTGGCGCCTGCTGATGGCGGAAGTGCCGAGCGTGGAGTTGCTGGAGGTCCAGTTGGTGAATGCCATTGCCCCGTTCATCATCAACGCGCGCCTCAAGCCGCTGATGATGCGCACGCCGGAACGTGACAAGCATATTGTGAACGTGTCGGCGGTCGAAGGACAGTTCTACCGCAAGTTCAAGACGACGCGCCATCCGCACACGAACATGGCCAAGGCCGCGCTCAACATGATGACGCGCACCGCGGCCGCCGACTACGTGCACGACGGCATTCACATGAACGCCGTCGATACCGGCTGGGTGACCGACGAGGATCCGGCGGAGATCGCCGCACGCAAGGTGACGGAGCATCGCTTTCATCCGCCGCTCGATATCGTGGACGGCGCCGCACGGATCGTCGATCCGATCATCGCCGGCATCAATACCGGTGAGCACATGTGGGGCAATTTCCTCAAGGACTACGTCCCTGCGGACTGGTAGGCTGCACAATGCGCGCATCACGCACGCGTTCAGTGCTGCGGGCCGCAGGGCGCTCCGCTGTTGCGGCGGTCTGTGCGGCGGCGCTCACGGCGAGTGGTTGCGCCACCGTCGGTCGGCGCGGAGCGGGCACGGGCACGGTAGCACGCAACGCCCGTGCCTACGCCGACTCCGTGATCAGCGAAACGCTCGCGCCGGGCGTCCAGCTGCATCGCATCGTGAAACTGGCCGCGCCGTGGCGTGCGCTGGTGCTTGAGGTTGACCTCAGTTCGTGCGTCTCCATCACGGCCGTGAAAGGCGCGCCGGTGGCCGTGGGTCGCGCCACCATCAGCGCCCTTCTCGCAGGGATCGACAGTACACAACGTCCACTGGCTGCGGTCAACGCCGACTTCTTCAGCTTTACGCCGCCCGGAGTTCCCGTCGGCGCGCACGTCGAGCAGGGCGTGTTGTTCGCGGGCCCGATCGACCGCGCCGTCTTTGCCATGGACGACGCGGGGCGGCCATGGATTGGGCGGCTGCGTGTGAGCGGCACGGTACGCACGCGGCGTGCGGAGATCCGAATCGGCAACTGGAACCGCCCCGACGCACGTCGTCTGAGCCTCGTCGATGCACGCTGGGGCATTCCGCTCGACTCGAATGCGGTCAAGTCGGCGTGGTTGCTCACGCCCATCAGCGGCGCGCGCGGCACGCGGCGATACGTTGCGGCACCGCTTCCCTCGACCAGGCCGTCCGTCGTGGGCGGCGACACGCTGCTGCTGGTCGGCGCAGGCGGCAGCGTTCGCGCGAATCAGAGCGCCGCCGCCGTACTCAATGCCGGCGACACGGTGCGCGTCGAACGCACACTGTCGCCCATCATGCCCGTCACCGCCGTCGGCGGGCAGCCCGACCTCATGCGCGATAGCGTGATTCTTGGCACGGTCGATTCGGTGAGCAACGCGGGCTTCCGCGGGCTGAATCCTCGCACCGCCGTCGGCTACGCCGAGCGTGGACAACGACTGCTGCTCGCGGTGATCGATGGCCGGCAGCCCGGCTACAGCATTGGCATGTCGCTGCGCGAAACCGCCGAGCTCTTGCGCGCGTTGGGCGCCACCGATGGCATCAATCTGGACGGTGGCGGGTCGTCGGCCATGGTCGTACGTGATACGCGCTCACCGAATGGCCTGCGCGTCGTGAACAAGCCGTCCGATGCCACCGGCGAACGGCCTGTGGCCAACGCACTGGCCGTGTTGCAGCGCTGCCCGTCAAGCCGCTGACCGCGCTGCGCCAGTGAACTACCGCACCGCGTCCGGAATGCCGTGCGTGTCCGTCAGCGGCTCCGCAATGCAGATGCGGTGTCCGTCCGGATCTTCGAGTTCAAACTCCACCCAGCCGGACGGCATGCGTTCGGGGCCGCGCACCAGCGGCGTTCGGCTGCGCGCATCGTCCAGCAGGGCGATCAGTTCGCCGCCGTCGAGGCGCAGGTAGACGTCCCAGTCGTCCACCGAACCGGCGTGCACTGCGGCGGTGCGTCCGCTGCGCAGCACCAGCTCGGCGTTGTCGCGCATGAGCACGGCCGATGTATACGGTGCGTCATCCGGCACCGTGGTCGCCGCGAAGCCCAGAATGCCCTGATACCATGCGATGCTGCGTGCGACATCAGTCACACGCAGGACGGGAACGGTCGAAGCGAAGCGAGGCATACTCTGTTAATGCGGCAAGGTGCGCGGCGGTGCCCGCCAGCCGGTTTCGCGGGTGCCCCACCCTTGGCGTGCGGATGAGCCGCTCTGCGCTATCGCCCGCCCGTCACCCGCTTGACGTCCGCTTCGGAGGGGAGCGCGTTGGCCAGTAACTCCAGCACGTTCCCGCCCATCACTCGGCGGATGTCGTTCGGCGACATCCCCGCGCGCAGCAGTCCATCGGTGATGCGCGCCAGTTCGTCGGTGGCGAAGGGCATGTGCGTGGCGCCGTCGTAGTCCGAGCCGAGTCCGACATGCCCGACACCCATGACCTGCACGGCGTGCATGATCCCTTTGACGATCGACTCTACCCCCAGCGTGCACACGGCGCCCTCCCAGTAGCCGATGCCGATCAGCCCACCCTTGGCCGCGATCGCGCGCAGCTGGTCGTCGGTGAGATTGCGCGGTCCCGGACAGGTCGCGGCCACGCCGGTGTGTGATACCACCAGCGGCCGCGTAGCCATCGCCAGCACGTCGGTGACCGTCTGCGGTGACGCGTGCGCCAGATCGACGATGATGCCGAGCGAGTCCATGCGCGCGATGACGTCCCGACCGAAGGGATTGAGTCCCGCGTGCGAGACGCCGTGCGCACTGGCGGCGACTTCGTTGTCGAAGAAGTGCGTGAGCCCCATCATGCGATAACCGGCCGCGAAGAGCGTGTCGACGCTCGCCAACTGTCCGTCGAGCGCATGCAGTCCTTCGATGGCGAGCACACCGGCCACGATGTTCGGCGCTGTCACACGTCGCGCCGTGAATGCGACCAGCTGTTCCCGTGTGCCGACGACCGTGAGCGCGCCACCGGAGCGAGCCGCCGCCTCGTGCAGCTTGTCGGCCTGATACAGCGCCCGCGCCCGCAGACTGCGCCACGTGGCGGTCGGCCACCGCTGCACCAGCGCCAGCAGCAAAATGTTGTCCGTTTCGGCCGTATTGCGGTCGTAGTTGATGCCGCGCGGCGTCTTGGTCACGACCGAGAACACTTGCAACGCCACGTTCCCTGCCTGCAAACGTGGCACGTCCACATGCCCCTGGGTGGCCAGCGCGACGGGGTCGCGTCCCCAGAGCAGTTGGTCGGCGTGCAGGTCGGCCACGAACAGCGACCGATGCAACGTTTTTCCGGCGTCCGACAGCGGTGCCAGTTCGGTAGGCACGATCGTGTTCATCTGTCGGTCCACGATGCCCGGCGCGAGGTACACCGCCACCGTGAGCACGATGGCCAGCACCATGACCACGATCGTCGCCGTACGTGTGCGCCGGGTCATCTTGCGACGCGCACTATCGCAATCCGCGCGGCATCGGCTCGCCCGACATCTCCCGCCCGCTCGGCACCTGCTTGCTGATCATCGCACGCAGATCACCGCACCGCTTGAGCGCCGCACTGGATTGCGGGTCGATCGTGTCGGCCAGCGCAATGTCGTTCACCCGCATCGTGTCGGACTGGGTGCGCGCTGCCGACCATCGCGCTTCGCATGCGGTACGCACCACATCGATACGGGCCAGTCGTTCGATGCCCGAGTCGGCCGCGCGTGAGAGAAACAGCCACGCGCCGATGCCCAACGCCAGCGTCAGCCCCAACCCGATCAACGCACGTACACGGAACCGCGCCTGCTCCTCAGCGGCCCAATCGCTATCCATCAGACCGACCCGGCGATACGACTCATGACACGATCCATCTCACGATCCATCATCCGATCCGTCAAAGGCACCGCTGCCTCACGCGGTGACGCGAATCGTCACGCCGGCGTGGTTGGCATGGTTGGGAAAAAACGCGGCGCGCGGCGTGCCCGCGTGGCCTGCTCGAACGCATACGCCAGCGCGATGAGCCGCCCTTCGGTCCACGCGCCGCCGATGAATGATATCCCGAGCGGCAGCTCCGACACGAACCCCATGGGCACGGTGATACTGGGATAGCCCGCCACCGCGGCGACACTCGAGTTGCCTCCGGTGTAGCGATCGCCGTTGAGCGGATCGGTGGGCCACGACGGCCCATTGGAGGGCGCGACTATCGCGTCGAGCTGATACTTCGCGACGACGGCATCGATCCCCTGCTCGCGCGACAGGGTCCGGCAGGCACGCAACGCGTCGCGATAGGCCGTATCGGTGAGCAACCCCTTGCTCTGCGCGCGCTCCAGCTGTTCCTGCCCGAACCACGGCATCTCGCGCGAGGCGTTGGCCTTGTTGAACGCGATGATTTCCTCGAGGGTCTTGAATTTGGTCGTGGCGCCGCGCGACCGCAGATACGCGTTGACCCCGTCCTTGAATTCGTACAGCAGCACTTCCAGCTCGGCGTCGTCGTACTTGCCGACGGTCGGCACGTCGGCCGGATCGACGATGACCGCGCCCTGCTTGCGCATGGCCTCGATGGCATCGTTGAACGCCAGATCCACGCCGGGATGAAAGCCGGCCATGTTGCGCGCGACACCGATCCGTGCGCCACGCAGCGCATTGGCGTCAAGGAACGACGTGTAGTCGGGATTCCGCTTGCCGCGGCTTTCCCTGGTCACCTCGTCGCGCTCGTCCACCCCGGAAATGACGGTCAGCAGCACCGCCGCATCCGCCACTGAACGCGCCATCGGACCGGCCGTGTCCTGCGTAGCCGAAATCGGGATGATGCCGGCGCGGCTGACCAATCCGACCGTGGGCTTGATGCCAACGAGTCCGCAGATCGACGACGGACAGATGATCGAGCCGTCCGTTTCCGTGCCGACACCGATCGCGGCGAGATTGGCCGAAATGGCGGCGCCGGTTCCGGAGCTCGATCCGCACGGGTTGCGATCAAGGACATACGGATTGCGCGTCTGCCCGCCGCGACCGCTCCACCCGCTCGTCGAGCGCGTGGAGCGAAAATTCGCCCACTCACTCAGGTTCGTCTTGCCGATCAACACCGCACCGGCCGCGCGCAGCAACTCCACGATGTGCGCGTCGCGCGGCGCCGACGATCCGGCCAGCGCCAGCGAACCAGCCGTGGTGGCCATCTTGTCCGCGCTGTCGATGTTGTCCTTGATCAGCACCGGAATGCCGTGCAGCGGACCGCGTACCTCACCACGCTTGCGCTCCGCATCCAGCCGCTCGGCGATCGCCAACGCATCGGGATTGCGCTCGATCACGGCGTGGAGCGATGGCCCCGACGCATCGATCGCCGCGATGCGCGCGAGGTACGCCGTCGTGAGCGACTGCGCGGTCAGTGTGCCGGCTTCCATCCGCTGCTGCAACTGCGCCACGGTCAGCTCCTCGTACGCAAACGGCCTTGATTGCGGCGCCTCGCCCTGCCGGGCCTCCCGTCGGGGGGCACCGGGTTGCGCCGGCCGACGCGCCGTTGCGCGCTCCTGCGGGCCCGTGACCGTTTGCGCCGCTCGCAGCACCGCCGGAGACAGCGCCGCGGCGGCGCCGACAACCAGCGCCCGCTCCATGAACGCACGGCGGTGCAGCGGTGCTACGGCGTCGTGCACCTCGGACGACCCGTCGGCGGCAGGACGCGTCGATGTCCCGGATTCAGTCGTGTCCATGCACGCTCCTCAGACGGCCGCCAACGCCGTCTCGAAATCGGTCAACAGATCGCGCACGTCCTCGAGCCCGATGCTCAATCGGACGAATCCTTCGGACACCTCGTCTCCGCCCCAGCGCGCACGCCGTTCGGCACTGGTGTGAATGCCGCCGAAACTCGTTGCCTCGTGTACCAGCGTGGACGCGGCAAAGAATCGCTCGACTGCGGCCCGGTCCGCCAGCGTGAAACTGATGACCGGACCGAATCGTGCCATTTGGCGCGCGGCGATCGCATACGATGGGTCGTCCGGCAGCCCGGGATAGCGCGTGGACGCGACCTTGGGATGCGCCGCGAAATACTGCGCCAGCTGCAGCGCGCTGTCGCACTGCCTCGTCAAACGCACATCGAGCGTGCCCAGCGAGCGATGGGCCAGCCACACCTCCATCGGCCCCGGAATCGACCCCATGCGCGTACGCCACGTGCGCAGCGCCTCCGCCCACATCGGGTCTCTGGCGGCCACGTGTCCGAGCACCACATCCGCATGACCGGTCATCGCTTTTGTATCCGACACCACCGCAAAGTCCGCCCCCAGCGTGAGCGGACGCTGACCCAGCACCGTAGCGGTGGTGTTGTCCACGGCCACCAGCGCACCCACGTCGTGCGCCTGCACGCACAGCGAAGCGATGTCGCACACATCCAGACCGGGATTGGTCGGCGACTCAAGCCAGAGCATCGACGCGCCCGCGAGCCGTGCGCCCTGCGCGTCGCCCGCGGTCGGCGCCATGACCACGGTGATCCCCTGCCCAGCGAAATACTGCGTCGCGATCAGCCGCGTCGTGTAGTAACTGTCAGTCGGCATGACGATCGTTTGCCCGGGCTTGAGCACGGTCGCCAGCAACGCCGACGTGGCCGCCATCCCCGACGGAAAGAGCACGCATGGACCGCCTTCCAACTCCTCCAGCGCCGCTTCGTAGCGCGACCACGTGGGGTTGTGGTAACGCCCGTAGGTGAACGGCGAATCGACGGGATCGCCGGCAGCATGATACGGCGCCGCAAACGTCGGACCGGGCAGATATGGCGCGCCCGGCTCGGCGTGCGGCAGGCCGGCGCGGACCACGCGCGTGGCGTCATGCATCGGCAACTCCGTGAGCGTGAAGGGAAGTCGTACGGACCCGCGTGTCCAACCAGCCGAGCGTGGCCTGCAGCGCCTGCTCCCGCACCGGCGAGGGCGACAGATAGAGGTCGTGTATGCCACCCGCGCATGCGTGCAACGTGACGTCGCGACCGAGACCAGGACCGCGCGCCTTCATGTGCGCCACGTTCAGGACGATGTCGTGCGACAGGTACTCGTCACGCCAGCGGTCCTTCGCAAACATCGATGCGCCCGCGTGCAGCAGCAGCACCGGGCACTCGATCGACAATCCGGTCGCCACCTCGCGCTGCGCCGCGCGAATCGCACGGACCCACCCCAGATAGACCGGAAAGCCGAGCAGCGGCTTCCAGCGCAGGTCGTACGACCAATCACCGTGCAACGTGGCATGCAGACTCTCGCCGTACCATCGCGACAGCCCTTTCGGATCGGAAAGCGTGGGCAAGAGCGCGCCAAGCGCCGCGCCAATCGTGAGCTTGAGTTGCTGTGACGCGGGTACGTTGAAGTCGAAAAACGGACTGTTCAGCACGAGTGCCTGCACGTCGGCGCGCCGCGCACCGCGATGCAGATAGCGTGACGCGATGAGCCCGCCGGTGGAGTGGCCGAGCACGACGAGCGTGTCGTGCTGCTCCTCCTCACGCACGATCCCGATCGCCATGGACAGCTCTTCATCATACTCGGCCAGATCGCGGCAGTAGTTCGGCCGATTGCCGTCGCGCATCGAACGACCGTACCGACGCAGTTCGATGGCGTAGAAATCCCACCCGCGCGCCGCGAAAGCATCCGCCACGTGCGATTGGAAGAAGTAGTCGACGAAGCCGTGCACGTACAACACGGCGCGACGCGACGCGGTATGGGCACGGGCAGCGTCAGCAGAATAGGCGTGACCATTGGCATCGGCGGCACGGAGACGCCGCACCAGTGTCGCGCACAGCGGTCCATCCTGCGCTGCGTGCAGGGGCAGCGTGGTGGTTTCGTAGCCGGCGAGCGCCTCGTCGGCCGTCCACACACGCGCCACACTCACGGCCGTGGCGGGAATTCCGCGTCGTCGAGCGCGCGTGCCTCGTCGATCAGCATCACCGGAATGCCGTCCTGCACGGCGTACACCAGACGACTTTCGCGACAGACCAGCGATTCCGGCGGGCCGGGCCAATATTCCAGCGGCGCCTTGCTCTTCGGGCAAACGAGAATCTTCAGCAACTCGGGGGACAGTGACACGGTTCAGGCTCCACGCGGACGAAAGGGGGCGGGCGCCGCGGCGCTCGTGGCGAGCCGCGGGCCACCGATCAACTCGATGCAATATGGAATCGCTGCGAAAATGGCGCCGAGACATTCTTCGATGGCGGTCGGTTTACCGGGGAGATTGATGATCAGCGAGGCGCCGCGCGTCCCGGCGAGCTGTCGGGACAGGATCGCGGTGGGTACTGTGCGCACCGACACGGCGCGCATCTGTTCACCAAAGCCCGGCAGCAGCCGATTGCATACCGCCACCGTGGCCTCCGGTGTCACATCGCGCGGGGCGGGGCCCGTTCCGCCCGTGGTGACGATCAGCGGACAGCGCGACTCGTCGGCCAGCGCGCGCAGCGTCGCCTCGATGACCGGTTGTTCGTCGGGAATGACGTGCGACAGCGGCTCCCATGGGGAGTCCAGCCATCGTTCCAGCACCGACAAGATGGCCGGCCCCGAGCGGTCTTCGTAGATGCCGGCGCTGGCCCGGTCGGAGACGGTGACGATGCCGATGGGGATGCGGCCCGTGGGGGCTGGTGCGGTGGGCGAAGACGCCAGGGAGTCGGGAGTGGAGGCGGTCATGCTCCGCAAGTTAGCGCGTGCCCGTCGACCACCGCGCCCCGAACCGTCGCGCGACCACGTCCGACGCCCACCTACCCCCACACATCCCGAAACAGCCGCAGCCAGTTGCCGCCAATCACCCGTTCGATGCGCGTACTGGAGTGACCGCGCTGCGCCAGCAGGTCGGCAATCTGTTCCAGCCGACGCGGCGAATTGAACTCGGGGACGTAGTTGTAGATGTCCTCCGATTCGCCCGGCGCCGAGATCCCCTGCGCCCGCCGTTCGCGCACCGCGTCGGCATGCGTGCGCCTGAAGTCGAGCGTGAGGTCGAGCGGTGTGATGCTCAGATCGCTGCCGATTGCTACATGCTCCTCGCCGCAGACGTCGATGGCGTGCTCGATATGCGCGACGAAATCCTCGCGCGACGGCTGCCCCACACCGCGCAGAAACGGCATGAGATAGATCCCCATCACGCCCCCCTTGCCCGCCAGCGCTCTGAGTTGCGCATCGGTCTTGTTGCGCGGCACGCCGTTCACCGCCTGACAGCCCGAATGCGTGAACGCCACCGGCTTGGTACTGGCGGCAATCGCGTCGTTGGTCGTGCGTTCACCGACATGGCTCAGGTCCACCAGCATGCCGATCCCGTTCATGCGCGACACTACCTTGCGACCGAACGCCGACAAACCACCATTGCCCGGCTCGAGACAGCCGTCGCCGATGAGGTTGCGCACGTTGTACGTGAGCTGCAGGATGCGCACACCGAGGGCGTGAAAGGTGTCGACGCGCGTGACGTCGTCCTCCAGCATCGTGCCGTCCTGAAAGCCAAAAATGAATCCGAACTTTCCATCGGTCTTCGCCCGCGCAATGTCCCCCGCGGTGGTGATCTTGGTGAACACGTCCGGATGCGCCGCGAGCTCACGTTCGGCGAACGCCAGTCCGCGCACCGCATTCAGGAACGCCGCCGGTCCACTGCCGCCAACGCCCAGCGTGATGTTGACGGCCGTGATCCCTGCGGCTTTCGCGTTGGCCACCATCGCCGGCGTGAAGGGCGCATCGAACATGCGCGACACGTTGAAGGGACCGGGTGTGGCCAGCGCGTCGATCACCACCGCGCGCTCGTAGCCAGGCCAGCGCGCCGTGTCCTGCGTTGGCACATGCGGCGCAGACGCAGCGAGCAGTCGCGTGGCGATGGCAGGACTCAGCGCCGCCGCGGCAGCGAGTTGCGCGAAATCACGGCGGGTGAACGTGCCTGACCGCGGGGCACCGGGCGTCGAGGGCGTCTTCATGCCCCCATTCTCCCACGAAATAGCGTCCACGGCAAATGCACCCGCAGCCGCGCTCAATGGCGCGCGCGCACCTCGGCCATGGCGCACTCCAGTTCGGCGAGACTCACCGGCTTGGTCAGCACCGTGATGTCCTTCCGCGCGAGAAACTGTTCGTTCTCGGCGGTCACGGCGCCACCGGTCATGATGATCAGCCGGCGACGCAGTGCCGGATGGCGGGAGGCGAGCGCAGCGACCAACTCCATCCCCATAAGCTGCGGCATCATGCGATCGGAAATCACGACATCGATCGGCGTGCCCTCGATACGTGCCAGCGCCTCGTCGCCCGAGAACACCGTGGTCACCTCGTGTCCAAGACGCTTTCGGTGATTCTCAGGAGGGAGTGCCCTATGAATCGTTCGTTGACAGTTCAGCTTGAACGCTACGTCGAAGAAAAGGTCGATTCCGGGAGCTTCACCTCGGCCAGCGAAGTGGTGCGCGCCGGTTTGCGATTGCGGCAGGAGCACGATGCGCTTCACTCGGCGCGTCTCGCGGCGTTGCGCACTGATGTGCAGCTCGGGGTTGCGCAGTGGTGAGGGCAGCGACGGGGCCGGCGTATTCGAGCGACTGCGTAGCGAGCATCAGGTGCCCATTACGAAGTGAGCGCATTCCGGCTTTCCCCGGCCGCCGAGAAGGATCTCTCGTCGATCGCGGCGTATATCGCGTCCGAGCGACCGAGCGCTGTTGGTGGCGTGTTTGCGGCCATCGAAGCGGCGTGCAACTCGTTGGCACGCATCCGGGCGCCGGGCGCGCGAGGGACGAGCTGGAACCCGGAGTACGCAGCTTTCCGGTTGGTAGCTACGTCCTGTTCTACGTCCCTGAACTGACGCCGGTTGGCATCGCACGCATCCTGCACGGCAGCCGCGACATCCCGGTCGCGTTTCTCGAACGATAGCGGTGTCGCGCGCTTCGAACGGGGGTAAGTCGTTACGATCACGCGATCGCTTCCTCGGCCGTCTGCGGTGCGTACACCGTCAGCAGCGCACTTACTGCCGCGTCCGGCGTAACCGTGAACTCCGCCTCCATCGCGTACCCATGCGTGAACTCGGCCACCGTCCAGCGACCGGACTCGCCGCTGTTGTTCACCGCCGGCACAGTGCCTTTCCACGACGCAACAGAACTCCGCTTCCCAGTTACTGTCGCAGATGACCCAGTTGAGGTGGCACGTCTCCGGCGCGGTCTGCCAGCGCAGCGGCTTGCTGGGTGAGAGGTTCACGTGACGGGTAGAGCTCACTGGGTTGTACGCCTCGAATATAACCAGCACCCTCTCTGAATCGGGGCGTCGAAGAACTGCGTGCTCATTCGTGACTGAACCGGATTGGCGGCGGGGCAACAACAGACGATCGAGCGAAGGTACCGCGCAGGTCCGACAATGCCAGTGTTGCACGCGTGCGTTCTGTCGGTGATGCGACACGCTTTCCCTACTTCGGCACCATCTCCGCGCACGTCGTCGCTCCCGCCGGATCGGGCGCTCCGTACTGCCCCGTCACCAGCGTCGCCGGCGCGCCATTCCTGCCGGGCTGCAACACGTACAGCGTGGCGTAACTCGCGTCGCAGATGTCCGGCAACGCCGGACCGCCAAGCGCCTTCACGATCGCCGGCGTGGTATTGCTGTGTCCGATCACGAGCACCACACCACGCTGCGCACGCACCGCTGTGGCCACCGCGCCGATATGCCTGGCCATCGCGCCCTCGAGCGGCACCACCACCGGCGTGATGCCGAATTTCACGGCGACATCCGCCGCGGTTTCGGCGGTGCGCTTGCGTGACGTGACGACAATCGCGTTGGGCGTGGCGTCCTGTAGCGCCTCCACCAGCGCTTTGGCGCGCGCGTAGCCGGCCACACTGAGCGACGGATCGGGATCGGTCGCCGATACTTTCTCCGCATGTCGCACCAGCACCACGAGACTGGGCCCATCGCCGGCCGTCGCCTGCGCTCGCATGTCGCGCGTCACGCACGTCACCAACGCCAGCATGAGCGCACCACACCACGCCCGTCGCGAGATCATCGCCGCCATCTGCACCATCATACCGCCTCCGCCGTGCGCAGGTCTTCCAGCCGACGCTTGACGGCCGGCCAGTCTTCGTCGGTGATGCCGTAGTACACCGAGTCGCGCACAAACCCGTCGCGCACGATCATGTGCCGTCGCAGCACACCCTCACGCACCGCGCCGAGGCGTTCCATCGCGCGCTGCGATTGCGCATTGCGAAGGTCCGTCTTGAGCTGCACACGCACTGCCCCCAGACCATCGAACAACTGCACGAGCTGCAAATACTTGGCCTCGGTGTTGGCCACGGTGCGCTGGTGCGCCGGTGTGATCCACGTTCCGCCAATCTCCACCCGGCGGTGCGGTCGCGCCATGTCCATCCAGCGCGTGCACCCGATCAACGTGTCTGTCGCCTGATGCATGATCGCAAACGGCACCTCGCTGCCATCCGCCCGGTTGCGCGCGGCTATGGTCAGATACTGATCGACCACGTCCAGCGAATCGAGCGGTGCCTGCACGGTCACGGTCCACAGCGACGCGAAATGCCCCGCGGCCAGCAACCCTTCGGCGTGCTGCGTCCCCAACGGCTCCAATCGCACATGGCGCCCCTGCAACACCGTCGCCACCGGCTCGAACGGTTTCGCCCACGGGGTGAATGTCAGCGGCGTCGTCATCAGGCGCGACCGTACTGCGTCGCCGCCACGTCCCAGTTGATGGCACTCAGCACCGCGTCCAGATAATCCGTGCGCCGCTGCTGGTATTTCAGGTAGTACGCATGCTCCCACACGTCGATGCCCACCACCGGTGTGCGCCCGTCGGCGATCGGCGTGTCCTCATTGGGCGATCCCTTCACGGTCAGCGCGCCCGCACCGTCGCGCATGAGCCACGTCCAGCCAGAGCCGAACTGCCCGACACCCGACGCCCTCAGCGCCGCCGTGCAGGCGGCCACACTGCCAAAGTCGCGCACGATGGCCGCCGCCAGCGCGCCACACGGCGCCTTCGCACCACCCGGTGTCAGCAGCGCCCGGAACAGCGCATGATTCGCGTGCCCACCAGCATTGTCGCGCACCGCAGCGCGCACACGCTCCGGCAACGATGCCAAACCCACGAGCAATTCACCCAGCGACTTCACGTGCAACGCAGTCTGCGCACTGAGTGCGTTGTTGAGACTGGTCACATGCGCCGCATGATGCGTGTCGTGATGAATGCCCATGGTCGTCGCATCGACCGCCGGCTCGATGGCCGCATTGGCGTAGCCCGGCCGCGGCAGCACGAACGGATACGTCTGCGCCAGCACAGACTCGTCCCCAAACACCGGCAACGGCTTCACCGAACCCTCACCATCCGCCCCCGCCCCCGCCCCCGCCCCCGCCCCCGACACTATCAACGGCGTCACCGCCATCCCCACCGCAACACCCACGGCGTCCTGCACAAACCGACGACGATCCATCGCCACTCCATCCCTTCGGGAATCCCGCACCAGTGCTGGTCGTTACTCCACACTCCTCGCTCACACCCACCACTCATCGCTGGGTAGTTGTCGTGAGTTGTTCGTCGCTCAGCGCCATCAGTACCTGGCCAGATACCGCTCCAACTCCCACGCACTCACCTGACTGTTGTACTCCCGCCACTCGCTGCGCTTCGCCGCCAGAAACTGCTGCGTGACATGCTCACCCAGCGCCCCCGTGATCACTTCGTTCTTTTCGAGTTCGTCGCACGCTTCGTTGAGGTCGTGCGGCAGATCGTCAACGCGCAATCGCCGACGCTCACGAAAGGACATCTCCCAGATGTTCGTGTTCACCGGTTCGCGCCAATCGGCCTCGGTGGCCAGCCCGTCCAGCCCGGCGGCCAGCATCACGGTCAGCGCGAGATACGGATTCGCGCTCGGGTCCGGCGTGCGCAACTCCAATCGCGTGCCCGCGCCGCGTCGTTCCGGCACGCGGATCATGGGGGAACGGTTGCGCATGCTCCACGCCACGTTCACCAGTGCCTCGAAGCCCGGCACCAGTCGCTTGTAGCTGTTCACCAGCGGATTGGTCACGGCGCACAGCGCCCGCGCATGCTTGAGCAACCCGCCGATGTAATGTAGCGCCGTCTTGCTCAGCGCCCACTCCCGTTGCGGGTCCCAGAACGCGTTCTGCCCCTGCCGGAACAGACTTTGATGCGTGTGCATGCCGCTGCCGTTCTGCCCGAACACGGGCTTGGGCATGAACGACGCGATCAGACCGAACTGTCGAGCCACTTGCTTCACCACGAAGCGGAACGTCGCGATGTTGTCCGCCGTCCGCAGTGCGTCGGCGTACCGGAAATCGATCTCGTGCTGCCCATGCGCGACCTCGTGATGTGCCGCTTCCACCTCGAAGCCCATCTGCTCCAGCACGTCGACAATGGCGCGGCGCGCATCCTCGCCCAGATCCATCGGCGCCAGATCGAAGTACCCGCCCACGTCGTGCGTGTCCGTTCCGGCGCGACCATCCGCCGCCGCCTTGAACAAAAAGAACTCGGCTTCCATCCCCGCGTTCATCACGAAGCCCTGCGCTGCCGCGACCGCCAGTTGCCGCTTGAGGACCCCGCGCGGGTCGCCGGAGAACGGCGTACCGTCCGGCATGCTCACATCGCAGATCACACGCCCCACGCGCGCCGACGGATCGCCCCACGGAAAGATCTGGAACGTGGACAGATCGGGCACGAGCAGCATGTCCGACTCTTCCACGCGCACGAACCCTTCGATGCTCGACCCGTCGAACATGATGTCGCCCTGCAGCGCCTTTCTGAATTGCGACGACGGGATCTCGACGTTCTTGATGACACCAAGAATATCGGTGAACTGCAGGCGCAAAAAACGCACTTGCTGCGAGTCGGCCAGATCGAGAATGTCGACGGCCGTCGCGCCGGTGAGATCAGCGGGGACGAGGGAGCGGCTGGGGGTGGGCACCACTAACGATGCACGACACGACGTCCCAACGCGACTACGACCCCAGTGCCTTTTCGATCGCCGCCGTCAGCGTCGTATCGCCCGGCTCGAGCGCCCCGACCGCGCGCCAACGCAACACACCTTGGCGGTCGATCAGGAACGTGGTGGGCACACCGACCGTGCGAAACACCGTGGTGACGCGATCTTCTGCATCGTGCCAGATGGGAAACGTCACCTTGTACGCCGCCACGAACCGGCGAATCGCATCGCCCGCGCCGTCGCCATCGATGCTTACGCCCACCAGACGGAGCCCACGCTCGCGATAGCGTTCGTGCAACGCCTCCAGCTGCGGCATCTCCTGCCGGCAGGGAACGCACCACGTGGCCCACACGTTGAGCAGCAGCACCTGGCCGCGCTCCGCCGCCAGCGAGACGGAGTCGCCGTCCAGCGTTTGCGCGGCGTAGGCCGGTGCCAGTGCGCCGACCTCCGGACGCCCGTCGCCGGTCGCAATGCCGGATGACGCGCCGGCAGCACCGGCACCAGTCGCGGAATCCGTCGGCGTCGCGCGATCGCTGCCGCCGCATCCGGTTGCCATCACGAACGCAATCACCAGCATCGTCAACTGTGCCGTAGCGCGCATGCGCCCGGCAGACCGCGTGCGCTCGCCCATCACTTGAACTCACTCAACGGCGCGCGCGCCACGCGCACCGTGCTCGGCTTCCCCGGCACGGTCCAGGCGAACATCACATCGCGTCCGGTCACGATCGCCTTCGGAAATCCGCTCGCCCGCGCCGCACTCGAGGACGCAATCGTCACCGGCACGCCCGCCACGCCCGCCGACGACACGCGCCGCGCCCGCACCGCCGCCACCTCGCCCCCCATGCGCTCCACCCACGTCACCAGCGCCGCGCCATTGGGCATCAGCTTCACATCCACACGGCCGGTGGGGCTGCCGCCATCGATGCGCACCGGTGCGCCAAACGTAGCGCCGGCGTCGGTGGAGAACGCGACGTTCACCCGCGCACTGTCGTTGGCCGCCGTGAACCAGGACAGCGCCACACGCTGCCCGCGCGCATCCAGCGACGGTCCGTTCACTGGACAGGCCGCGATCTTCCAGTTGTCCGCGTGCGCCGCCACACCGGGCTTCCACGTCCCGCCCACACGACGCGTGACATAGATGTCGCGAATCTCCTCCGCCGACCGGTTGCGATACGCGATGATCGGCCCCGCGCTCGTCACGGCCACGGCGTTCTGGCAGCAGTCGCACGTCCGGTCGTCCAGCTGCACCTCGGCGCGGCGCGTCCCATTCGCCGAAAGCGTCGTGGTCCGCAGCGACATCTCGTTCGCGGGGTGATGCCCCGCCTTGCTGTAGCCGCGCCCGTCCAGCCACACCGCACCCAGCGACGCCCCCTCATGCCAGAGTGCCACGAAGCCGTGCTCGGTTTCGGACGAATCGCGATGTGGGGTCACCGGCGCGCTCCAGGTGCCGCCGTTGTCCATCGACTGCGCGATGCGCACGCCGTACGCAAAAGTGCCACCGCCATTCCGCTGCAGCCAGTGCGCGGCCATCCGTCCGCCCGGCATCACGTGCAGCGACGGGAAATCGGCCCAGTTCACGAAGAAATCGCGCCGCTGCACGATCGTGCGCGGGGCGCTCCACGCCGACCCGTCAAAAGCGGAAAAGCGAAGCGCGTGCGCGGAATCCACCGCCTGCAGCCACGACAGATAGATGCGTCCATCAGGGCCGCTGGTCAGGAACGGCTCCGCACTCCCGGGTCCGGCCGGGCTGGGCAGACTGTCGACGGCCAGCATTCCGCCGGGTGCAGCCGGCAGTGCGTCCGTGCGGGCCTCGGCGCGGGCGGTACGGGTTCGGGTGCCTGCCACGGCAATGGCCGCCGTCGCCGTCAGCAGGAGCAGCGACCTCGCAATCGCTCGCGGAGTGGACGTCTTCATGGGGGACACATGGTGAGGAGATGAATTCGGCTGCGTTGCGGATAGACGCTACCGGCTCCGCTCCGGTACCTTAATGCCGTCATGACTCCTCCGTCCAATTCAGGGCCCAGTGCCCCATCAACCGGCAGCGCTCAGGGCGCCGGTTTCTGCGCCGCCTGCGGCGCCCAGCTTGCCACCGGTGCCCGTTTCTGCCATCGCTGTGGTACTCCGTTCGGCCAGGGTGTGCCGGCCACCCGCGCCGCCGCCGTGAGCAATGTCGCCTCGATCCTGCCGTGGGGGGTGGCCTTCGTCGCCCTTCTGGCGCTGGTCGCCAACTTCGCCGGCAAAAACTTCGGCAGCGCCAAGGGTTCTGCCGTGGACGGCTCGTCCAACTCCCTTCCCACGGCCGCGATCGATGGCGGCGGCGGGGGCGGAAGCAGCGCACCGGCGGCACCGTTTGCGGGCGGCGCGGCAGCCGGCGGCGCGGCACCGGATATCGCCAACATGACGCCGAGTGAGCGCGCGGTGCGACTCTACAATCGCATCATGGAATACTCGGAGGCAGGCAAGTCGGACTCGGTTGGCTTCTTCGCACCAATGGCGCTGGCGTCGCACGAAATGCTCACCAAGCCGACGATCGACGAACGGTATCACTTTGGCCGCATCGCCGAAGTCACCGACAATCTCGACGTTGCCAAAGCGCAGGCGGACACCATGCTGGCCGCCGAACAAGGCAACCTGCTTGGATTGCTGCTGGCCGCCCGTGTTGCCCGACTGTCCAACGACAAGGCCTCCGAGCGCACGTTCAGTCAGTTGCTGCTCAGGGTCAGCGACAAGGAGCTGAAGATCCCGAACCCCGACTACGAACTCCACCGCGCAGAAATCGACCGCGCCATCGCCGAGGCCAGGGCGCTGAAGTAGTACATGAAGGAGCTCGTGAACTGGTCCAGTGCGTGACGAGCGATGCGCGCTACGGGATTCCCCAGCCGTGCCCCATCGCGTATCTCTCCCATACAGAAGTGAACTGGAGGACAATGAGCGGACTCCGGCATTCAGAGACCGGGGGCGGGATGCGGTTCGACTCCATCAACGACGTTGCGTGGGGGCAACTATCAGGATCCGACCGGTCGAGGTCGATTTCGCGGCGTGAGCTGCGAGAGGACGGGGCATCTCGTGACCACGGCATCTGACGCACGCTACGCCGACGCGCCGGACTTCCAGCCCGAACGTTCGTCGAGCGCGCCCGCTATTCTGTCTCAGTTCGTTCGCGACCTCGCCAGCAGCACGCTCACCGGACGCGCCCTTCTCGAGCGCATCGCTGACACTGCCGCCGATCTCGTGCGGGTCGAAGGCAGTTGTGTCCTCGAACTCAAGTCCGATGTCTTCGTCGTCGTCGCGCCCAGCGGCACCACGAAGATCTTCGACGGCTGCGAGTTCCGCATCAAGGAAGACCCCTCACTCTTCCGCGAAGCCATCCGTACGCGCGCCCTCGTCCTGTCCATCGACGCACTACACGACCCGCGCGTGGACGATCGCTTCCGCGAGCCGCTCCACACGCGACAAATCGTCGTCGTCCCGATCATCGTCGAAGGAGCGGTCTCAGGCCTGCTCGCCTGCATCAATCCAGCCCACGGCGACTTCTCGCGCACCGATCTCGAGTTGCTCGGCCATCTCGCCGACCACAGCGCCCTCGTGCTGCGCAGCCAGCGGCTGGTGCAACGCGCCGAACTCGCCGCCATCGACGCGCGCTTTCGTGCCGAAGACGCCGCCCTCGCCGCACGACGCAACGCCATCCTCGCGCGCACCGCACGCATCCTTGCCGACTCCGTCACGCGGCAGGGGATCTACGACGGGTTGGCGCGCGTCCTCGCCGAAGATCTGCGCGCCGGCGGTTTCGCTGTCTATGACGCGGATGCCGAACTGCGCACGGTCCGGCAGGAGTACCAATGGGGCGCCGGTTCGCTCGATGGCGACAGCGTCGTGGCGACCTTCTGGAGCGCCCGCATCGGGCAGGCCCTCGAGTCGGGGCTCCCTGTCTACATCGAGAACGTCGCCGACAGCGTCAGCCTTGCGGAGGCGCGCGCATGGGCACCGGCACACGCGGCCGGCATGAACGCGCTGGCGCTGCTGCCGCTGGTCCTTGAAGAGCGGGCGCGGGGCATTCTCGCGGTGCGCTACCTCGGCACGCACGCGTTTGATGAAGACGAGCGTCAGCTGCTGCAGGACATCGCGACGCAGGTGGCCCTCGCCTTCCGCAACGCGGCCCATCTCGCCGAACTGGAACGCCGCGCCAACGATCTGGCCGCGCTCACGCGCGCGCAGCACCAGCTCACACACGTCGTCGGTGAAGCCACGCTGCCGCAAACCATCGCCGACGCTGTCTGCGGCGTGCTGCAATGCTCCATCTGCGACATCTTCGTGCTCGCCAACGGCGTGCTCGTGCGCGTGCTTACCACGCGTGACGGTGTCACCGTCGCGCACGCACCGGTCAGCGACGTCGAGCTGGCGTTGGTCAACCAAACTTACACCTCCGGGGTGTCGCGACTGGCCGTGCACACCGACGACACGCGCTACTGGCAGCGTGGCTCCGCCGAACTGTGCGCCGTGGTCCGCTTCGGCGCGCGGAGCACCGGCGTGCTGCGGCTGCTTTCGCCACAGTCGGATGCGTTCGACCTGCAGGATCTCGACCTCCTCACCATTCTGGCGCGGCAGGCCGGCACCGCCGTCGAGACGTCCCGCCTCTTCACCGTCTCCGAGGCACAGCGACGCCGCGCACAGGGCGCCGCTGAACTTGCGCGCGTGACGTTACAGGCGTCCTCGCTCTCGCAGGGCGCCAACGACCTGATTGGCGTGCTCGATGAATTCGTGCCGTCGATCGGCAAGGCGATCGGTGTGGCGCGCGGCCGCGATGGCATGATCGAGTATGTCGCGGCCAGTGGCACCCTCGATGTCCTGCGCGGACATCGTCCCGGTGGCACGCAAGGCGTCATGTTGGTCGCGCCGGACGGACACCCGCGCGAGCTCGCGTCACTGCGCGACATTGCGCCCACCGCGATCGCGTCCGCCGTCCCCGACGAATGGGGACTGATCGTGCCACTCGTGGCGCGTGAGCGCACACTTGGCATGCTCGTCGTGTCGTCGCCGCGTAAGGCGCCGCTCCGCCGTCGCGATCGCGTCACGCTGGAAAAGCTCTCCACTTCGCTGGCGCTGGCCCTCGACGCGCTGCTGCTGGACGAAGAGGAACGACTCTCGCGCGAACGCGAGCATCTCCTTGCCACGGCGTTGACGACCATCGACCACCCGATCTTTATCCTCGATCGCGTGGGCGTGCGCTATGCCAATCCGGCCGCCGCGCGCGAGTACGGCTGGACGCAACCCGAGCTGATGGACATGCGCTTCGATGAGCTCGTGGTGAAAATGAAGCCGGCGGCGCCGACACGGCTCGATGCCTCGCTGCCTGAAGACGGCGTGAGTCTGACGGAGCATGTGCACCGTCGGCGCGACGACAGCGAGTTTCCCGCCGTCGTCACCATCAGTCCACTCACCGCGCAGGATGGGGAGCAACTCGGTCACGTGGTGAGCGTGCGCAACGTCAGTGCGGACCGGCGCATGGCCGAACAATTGCGCCACACGGAAAAGATGGTCGCGCTGGGAGAGCTCGTGGCCGGGGTCGCGCACGAGATCAACAACCCACTCACCGGCATCTCGGCTTTCGCGCAGATCCTGCTGGAGGAGGAGCTGCAGGGCGACCAGCGCGAGTCGATTCAGCTCATCAAGCAGGAGAGCGATCGCGCCAAGAGGGTCATCGAGGACCTGCTGCTCTTCGCGCGCAAGAACGAGCCCGTGTCCGCGTCGATCGACCTCAACGACTTGATTGAGCAGACCCTGCGCCTGCGCGCCTATCCACTGCGTGTGGTCGGGGTCACCGTCGCCCTCGAGCTGGACCCCGCCTTGCCGCGCGTGCCCGGCGACCCGCAGAAGCTGCAGCAGGTATTGCTCAACGTCATCGCCAACGCGGAGTCGGCCATGGAGGGACGCCAGGCGCGCCTCCTCACGGTCAGCACGCGTGCTGACGACGGCCGGGCGATCATTTCGGCGCGCGACACCGGGCGTGGCATGCCCCCGGAAGTGCTGCACCGTATCTTCGAGCCCTTCTTCACGACCAAAGCCGAGGGGATCGGCAACGGGCTCGGCTTGAGCGTCAGCTATGGCATCATTCAGGCGCACGGTGGGACCATCGAGGTGCGTTCCGACGTGGACGTGGGGTCGACCGCGACGATTGCGCTGCCGCTCGCGTCCGCCGAGGACGATCTGACATCGACCGCGAGGCCGTTGCCGGTCGGCGAATTGCCGGTGCAGCTGTTTGCGGACCGTCGCAACAACATTTGATTGCTCGCATGAACTTGCCGACCATGATCGATCCGTTCAGCGCCATCGACGCCGCCGCCGCCGCCATCGCGGACGATTCTTTGCGTCGCATTCTTGTGGTGGATGACGAATCGACGATCCGGCTCGCGCTGAGTCGCTTTCTGCGCACGCGTGGCTTCGAGGTGGAAGTGGCCGAGTCAGGCGCGGCGGCGCTCGAGCACCTGCACACCGGTAGGTTCGCATTGATGCTCTGCGACCTGCGCATGCCCGGGCTGAGCGGACTCGATACCGTCCCCCGCGCGCTGTCCATCGACGTGGACCTCGGCGTCATCATGCTCACCGCCGTCAACGACGCCGCCAGTGCCACCGAAGCACTGTCGTCCGGGGCATTCGACTATCTGATCAAGCCCGTGGAGCTCCCCGACCTGCAGTCGGCGGTGGAGCGCGCGATGCAGCGACGCAATCTGGGGATCAGGAAACGCGCGAACGACCGGCTCATTCGCGAGGAAGTCGCCCTCCGGACGGCCGAACTCGAGCAGGAAAAGCGCGCCCTGCGCAACCTCACGGTGAGCATCGCGGAAACGCTGATCAACGCGATGGAAGCGAAGGACATGTATCTACGCGGACATTCGCATCGCGTCGCGGAACTGGCTGCGTACATCGGCATGGAGCTGGGTCTTGATGCGGCCTGCATCGAGCGGCTTCGGTTGGCCGGTCGCCTGCACGACGTGGGCAAGATCGGTATTCGCGAGGCGGTGCTGAACAAGGCCGGTCCACTGACCGAGGACGAGTTCGCGCATGTGAAGGACCATGTCCGTTTCGGCGTCGAGATCCTGCGGCCGTTGCAACATCTGGGCGAAGTGTTGGACTATGTGCAGGATCATCATGAGCACTGGGATGGCAGCGGCTATCCGCGTGCACTGGGCGGGGCCGACATCGCGCTGGGCGGCCGCATCCTCACCGCGGCCGACGCCTTCGATGCACTGACCTCTAAACGCGCCTATCGCGACCCGATGGCACCTGCCACGACGCTCGACTACCTGCGAACGCAATCCGGGCGTCTGATCGAGCCGCGCATTTATGACGCGTTGCGGGACGTGGTCACGCGCGGCGTGGTACCCGGTATTCCGCGACTGTCGCCGATCCTGTCCTGAGACGTTCGCAAGCGCCGGACGCGGTCGGCGTGGACGTCACGCGAGCACGGACGCGGTACGTCGCTCGCACGGAATGTGCGCGTACCGCTTGACTACTGCCGTCACTCTTTGTACTAGGGTGTGTGCTGAATACGCGGCATAGTGTCGGCGATCATGTGCGTGGCACATACGGGAGCGGATGCGCCGCACGTTTCGAGTGCGGTTCGGGTCCCGGTTACCCTGAGTTTCGACAATTACGACGGAGGAGGCGGGCATGCCGCGTGGTGACGAGATGTCTGAAGAGCTTCAGTTCATGGATCGCGATGAACTGCGTGAACTGGGGGGATACGGCGGCTCGTCTTACGACGAAGACGACGAGGAGGATGGCTACGGCCTTCCGTCCGAAGACGGCGACAGCCTGTGGGACAGCGCCGACGATACCGACGACGATGACGACGAGGAAGACGAGGATAGCTTCGAGGAAGAGCCCACCGACGAGGAGGACGACGAAGATGATCTCTTTGGTCGTCCGATCGCGCGTCGCGGTCCGGGTCGTCCGCCCAAGAATCCAGGTGCCCCGCGTCCTGCACCGAAGGCCAAGGCGCCTGCGCCGGTGAAGGTCGAGGCGCCGCCGGCGCCGGTAAAGGTCGAGGCGCCGCCGGCGCCTGCCACGCCACCAGCCGAGTCGCCCGCACCCGCGCCGGAATCCAGGGCCGCCAAGGCACCCAAGGCCTCCAGGGAGCCAAAAAGCTCGAAGGCGCCGGCGGTCGCGACGCCCGCCCCTGCGGCACCGGCGGCCACTGCGGCATCGGTGGTCGCGGGCAAGTCTGCCTCGGTGAAGGCCGCGCCGGCCAAGGCGCCGGCCAAGACAGCCGTTAAAGCACCGACACCGGCCAAGGCGCCCGCGAAGGCGCCTGTCGCGAAGAAGGCCCCGGCCAAGGCCCCGGCCAAGGCCCCCGCCAAGGCCCCGGCCAAGGCCCCCGCCAAGGCCCCCGCCAAGTCACCGGCGGCCAAGAAGGCAGCTCCGGGCAAGAAGGCAGCATCCGCCAAGAAAGCCCCGGCCAGAAAACCAGTCGCGGCCAGCAAGCCGGCAGCGAAGAAGTCGGCGCCCGTCAAGAAAGCATCCGTCAGCAAGCCGGCACCCCAAAAGGCCGCGCCCAAAAAGGCCGCGAGGCCGCGCCGGAAATAGAGCCGCTCCGGTCACCGCAGCATATCGGACAGGGGTGCGGATCTCCGCGCCCCTGTCCGCGTTCAGTGTCTCCCCTAGTTTCCGACACGTGACCGCGATCGATCGTTCTTCCGTCCTCACGCTCGAGCAGGCGCCGTTCGCGCGCCGGGTCCTCGATGCGCTCCCGCTCACGGTCTGGTCGGTGGACCTGACCGGGCGCATTACGTCGGCGAATCAGTCCTGGTCGCGTTTCGCGATGGAGAACGGCGCGTCGTCGCTCTCGTCAGAGGCCTTGGTCTGCGGACGCTCGGTGTTCGAAAGCGTTGCCGACGACGCGTCGCGCGTGCAGATCGAGCGCGCCATGAGCCTCCTGCGGCAGCGCGTGGTGCCGGTCGTGCGCTGGGAGTTTCCATGCAGCTCGCCGGACGAAGAGCGCGTCTTCCTCATGCAGGTGACCGCACTCGAAGAGGGCGCGGATATCGTCGGCTACGTCTTCTCCACGGTGGACATCACGCCAAGCCACCGCTCGCGCGAAGCACTGATCAACACCGGCATCGCTCTCGCCGAGGCGATCGCGCTCGAGAAGGTCTACGAGCAGGTCGCGCTGCAGCTGCGCCGCGCCGTGCCGTCCACGGGCTTTGTCATCGCTCTGGCGGATGATGACACGGCAGAGTTCCGGATCACCCACCGGCAGGGGTACGAAGATGGCGACGATCGCTTGACACCCAAGCTGGAACAACGCCTGCTGCGCACCTGGCTCGACGCCCTCGCCAAGGGGCATGTGGTGCGTGAGCATACGTCGGCCGGCCTCGAGATCACGGCGCCGCTGATCAGCGCCGAGGGCGTCCTGGGCGCGATCACGTTGTGCGCGGAGCTGATCGAGTCGGAGCAGGCGCTCGAGGAGGCGGAGCGCGTGCTGGCGGTCGTTGCCGCCCAGACGGCGGTGGCGATCGAGCGGGCATGGCTGGTGGAGCGGGTCGAACAGAAGCGCCGACTCGAGGCGATCGGTGAGGTCGCCGCCGGCGTGGCGCACGAACTGCGCAATCCGCTCTTTGGTATCTCGTCCGCGGCACAGCTGCTGCAGTTCCGCTCTCGCGAAGACCCCGTGGTGGAGCGGAACGTCGGGCGCATTCTGCGCGAAGTCGAGCGGCTGAACCGCATGGTCACGTCGCTGCTGGAGTTCGGGCGGCCCAACGCGGCGCACCTCGCCCCCGGCGATCCAGATCAGGTCTGGGATGACATTCTCGAGGGCGAACGCGCTCGGCTGGTCGGCAAGCAGCTCACGCTGCGACGCGTGCGCACCAATCCGCCCGTTCGCTCATTGCTCGACACCGAACAACTCGGCCAGGTCTATCGCAACGTGCTCGTCAACGCCTGCGACGCGGCACCTGAGGGAAGCGAGATGCAGCTCATCTCGCAGCCGTCGCCCATGGGCGGGTGGCGCTGCCGCCTGACCAACGGCGGCCCGGCGATCCCCGCCGATGTGTTGCCGCACGTTTTCGAGTTTTTCTATTCCACCAAAGCGGGTGGCACGGGCATCGGATTGGCGCTCTGTCAGCGACTCATGGACGAGCACGGGGGCAGCATCATGATCGACAGTACGCCGGAGCTGGGCACCACGCTCACGCTGACGTTGCCGCCCACGACCGCCACATGAGCCTTCGCGCGGTGACCGCCCCGTGAGTTTGTCGGTGCTGGTGATCGACGACGACGAGTCGATCCGATCGACGCTCGTGGAATTCTTCGAGGCGTTGGGCTACGTCGCGCGCGGTGCCGGCACGGCCATGGAAGGGCGACGCCTCGCGTCGGAAGACGCGCCGGACGTGGTGCTGCTGGACCTCCGGCTCCCCGATGCGGACGGCATGGTCACGCTCGAGGCGCTGCGCGCGGACGATCCGGAGGTGGGCGTCATCCTGCTCACCGGACATGCCGACGTGCGCACCGCCGTGCAGGCGATACAGCAGGGCGCTGCCGACGTGCTCGAGAAACCGGTCGATCTGGAGGTGCTTGCTGCCGCGGTCGCGCGCGCCGCCGAACGTGGTCGGATGCGACAGGAATTGGCCGTGCTGCGCGCGCGCTCCCGCAGCGACGAGCCGTCGTCTCCTATGGTCGTCGCGCCCACCCTGGCCGAATTGATCGACCTCGCCGCGCGCCATCCAGACGCGCCGATCCTGCTTCAGGGGGAAACGGGCACCGGGAAAGGTGTCGTGGCGCGCCAGATCCACGACCGCTCCGCACGCCGGACGGCCCCGTTTGTCGAGATCAACTGCGCCTCACTGTCCGCCACGTTCTTTGAGAGCGAACTGTTCGGTCACGAACGCGGTGCCTTCACGGACGCGCGTCAGGCCAAGCGCGGACTGCTGGAACTGGCCGGCGAGGGGACGGTGTTTCTAGATGAAATCGCCGAGCTGTCGCTGGACGTGCAACCGAAGCTGCTTAAGGTCATCGAGGAGCGGAGTTTTCGGCGCTTGGGCGGCACGACGACGCTGCGTTCCGGTGCACGCGTCATCGTCGCCACGCATCAGCCGCTTACCAACGCCGTGGACGAGCGTCGCTTTCGCGCCGACCTGTACTACCGGTTGCAGGTGCTGACGCTGACGCTGCCGCCGCTCCGTTCACGGGCGCACGATATTCTGCCGCTGGCGGAGCAGTCGTTGCCGCGCGGGGCAAGGCTCAGCGAGAGCGCCCGCGACCGACTGCTGGCTTATCGGTGGCCCGGCAACATCCGGGAGCTCAAGAACACGCTCTGGCGCGCCGCGATTCTCGCCGACGGCCGTCCGATTCTCCCCGCACATCTCGGGCTGACCGTGCAGCCGGACGACGCCGAACCGGTCGTCGCCCTCGCGCCAACCGCCCGCACCGACACCGCGTCGGGATCGGTGCGAACGCTCGACACCGCAGAGCGAGACGCCATTTTCGCCGCGCTGCGGGCGGTCGGCGGGAATCGCACGCGTGCGGCCAGGCTGCTCGGGGTGGCGCGCTCCACGTTGCTGGAAAAGCTGAAGCGATATGGCGGCCACGGCGTTGATGCACCGTCCGTAAATCAGTGACCGAAAATCGGTCGAAATAGTCGATTACGATCGAAATCCGGTCAGCTCGTCAGCACGTCGCACGCCGTTCGATTGCTTTCAACGTGCTGTCAACTAGCCACTTACCATTGCATCTCCCTGTGTGGCCCGAAATTCGCACTTGAGTGATGTATGAACTTTCAAGCTGTCACCAAGTCTGTGCTCGTGGTCGAAGATGAGCAGTCCATCCGCGACGTGCTGGTCGAGCTCTTCGAAGTCGACGGGAACTCGGTCGTCTCCGCTGCACTGCTCCCCGACGCGCTCGAGAAGCTGCGAACGACACGGTTCGATCTTATCGTCACCGACCTGAGACTTGGGGGCAAGCGCGACGGTGGGCTGCAGGTGATGGCTGTCGCCGGCATGCTGTCACCCGACGCGATGGTGTTGGTCCTTACGGCTTATCCGGACGATTCCAATCGCCAGGCTTCGTTCCGGCTCGGGGCGCTGCACTTCCTGGAGAAGCCGGTCGATCTGGCGACGATCGCGCAGCACGCGTCGACCGTGGGCGTACGCACAGCGCTCGAGGCGGCAACCCCGTAGGACGGCGGCAGCAGGGAGCGTAGGCTCGGCAGCGCGGGCAACAGCGACAAACGCGTCAGGTCGTCCGGATGGGTGGTGGGTGATGCTGGGGAGTGTCACTTGGGCGGCCTGGCGTGTCGCAGTTGCAGCAACTCGCAGCCGCACGCGCGGTGCATCGAATGCATAGCACCGGTGGCGCAGCGAAGTAGACGCATCGCATCCTCATGCCCGGCCACGTATCATCCGAATGCGGACAGCGCGACGCATTCCATTTGGCCCCCGTTCTGCATGATGGCTCTTCCAAATCCATTGGGCGGTGAGCGTCTGCGCTACCAGTGGCGCGGACACGACATCGCCTATGTGCGACGCGGAACCGGACCCTCGGTCGTGCTGTTGCACTCCATCCACGCCTGCGCCTGGTCCATGGAGTGGCGCAACATTGTGCCCGACCTCTCCACACGCTTCACCACGTACAGTCTGGACTTCCTCGGATTCGGCGCCTCGGCGCACCCGGAGTTGCGCTTCACGGCTGACCTGTACGTAACTCTCGTACGCGATTTTTTGGCCGAGGTCGTGCGCGATCCGGCCGTCCTCGTGGGATCGTCGCTGGGCGGCACGTACGCCATCGCGGTCGCCGCCGAACCTGCTTCGCTCGTGCGCGGCGTGTGCGCTATCGGACCGGCCGGTGTCACACGGCTCACCGTACCGGGCGGCGCGGCGGGCTCCGTCGTGCAGGGACTTTTTCGCACGTCCTTCCCGGGAGGCGCGCTGTTCTCGCTGCTCGTTTCGAAACGAAGCATCCGCTTCTTCCTGAAGGACATCTATCACGATCAGCGCATGATGTCCGACGAGGTCGTCGGGCTATACCACGCCAGCGCGAGTCTGCCGAACGCGCGCTTCGCTCCAGCGGCGTTTGTGGGCATGCGTCTGAACCTGGATATTCGTCGCACACTGCCGGCGATGGCGGCTCCCTTCATGCTTGTCTGGGGGTCGTTCGCCTCGCAGACGCCTTTCAAGGAAGCGCCTGACGTCCATGCACTGCGCCCCGAGGCGCCCTTCGTCGTTTTTCCGGCCGGCGACCTGCCGCATGAAGAATGCCCGGCGGAGTTCCTGCAATCGTTGACCGCGTTCCTCGACAACCTGCCCAATTAGCCAGCACCCGGCTCGTCACCCCGCCGAAATTCGATCCTGCACATCGCTCGCGGACGTTCGGATTGCCCGTATATTCCGCGTCCCATGGCCGAGTCCCCTGTTCCGCTGCTTCGCGCGCACGCGCGCCACGCCCCATTCAATGCTCGTGGACTTGCCGCACACGCGGCCACTCTCGTGGATGCCGCGGGAATGAAGCCGACGAATGCGTCGGCCCGCGCGATGCCGAGTGCCCGTGCCGTCCGCTTCTACGTCGCCAATGGTCTGCTCGACCGGCCGGAGGGTGCCGGCACGGCTGCCACCTACGGATATCGGCACCTGCTTCAGCTACTGTCCATCAAGATCCGTCAGCGTGAAGGGCAAACGCTGGACTCGATCAAGCAGGAGATGCGCGAGGTCACAGGGGACGCCCTCGAACGGCGCGTGGCCTCGTCGCTGGCACCCGCCCTCACGCTTCAACTCGACCCGATCGTGTCCAGAGACGCCGGCAGCACGGCGTCCTGGCGTCGCGTCTCCATCGCAGAAGGCGTGGAACTGCATGTGCGCGACGACTCACCCGCCTCGCGGGACGATCTCATCGTCGCGATGCGCGACACGCTGCGCGGCACGCTCGGACGCAACGATTTCGGGAGCTGACCGCTCGGACGCGCGCGGCACGGTGCCGCGGAGGGTCGTTGCCGAGTATGCATTGAGAGTGTGCGTTTCCGAGGCTCGGAGCGCCGAGCCCCATCAACTCCCGGATTGTCTGCATGCCGTTTCGTGTACTCGTCACTGACGACGTCGATCCAGAAGGCGTCGCGCTCCTGATGGCCGAACCGGAACTCGTCGTCGACGAAGTTCCGACACTCCCCAAGGAGGAATTGCTCCGCCGCATCCCCGAATACGACGCGATCGTCGGACGCAGCGCGACCCGCATCTCGGCGGAGTTGCTGCAGCACGCCAGCAAGCTGCGTGTGGTCGGACGCGCCGGTGTCGGCGTGGACAACATCGCGCTCGATGTCGCCACGTCGCTTGGTGTCGCGATCATCAATGCGCCGGCCGGCAACACGGTCGCGGTGGCGGAACTGTTCTTCGGTGCGGTGATCGGGTTGCTGCGTCAGTTGCCGAGCGCTGCGCAGAGCATGAACGAGGGACGTTGGGATCGCGCGCAGTTTCTTGGCCGTGAACTGAAGGGCAAGACGCTTGGCATCGTCGGACTCGGTCGCATCGGCGGTGAAGTCGCCGCTCGCGCGCACGCCTTCGGCATGCAGGTCATCGCCTACGATCCGTACATCGCCGACGAACGCTTCACCGCGCTGCGCGTGCGGCGGGCAATCACGCTCGACGCGCTGATCGCCGAGACGAACATCCTTACCATCCACACGCCACTCACCGACGAAACACGCGGCATGATCGGCAAGCGCGAACTCGCGCATCTGCCGTCCCGGTCGGTGGTGGTGAACATGGCGCGCGGCGGCATCATCGATGAAGCCGCGCTGTTGTCGGCGCTGGGAGGCGATCAGTTGCGCGGTGCGGTGCTCGATGCGTTTTCCGTGGAGCCGCTCGCCGCCGACAGTCCGCTGCGCAAGGCGCCCAATCTGCTGCTTACCCCGCATCTCGGCGCGAGCACCGTCGAGGCGCAGCGCAACGTGGCGCGCGATGTGTGCATCGCCGTGCGCGATGCGCTGCTGCACAAGGATCTGTCGCGCTCCATCAACGTGGCCGCCGGCAGCGATGGCTGGGCCGATCTGCATTCGGCCATGCTCGTCGCACGCCGCGCGGCAGCGGTCGCACGTGCCGTCCTCGCCGATCAGGGAATGCGCGCCGTACGCCGTGTAGCACTGCGCGTGAGCCCCGATATCGCACACGGTTCCGGCGCGCTGTTGGCTGCGGCCGCCGCAGGTGTGCTGGAAGGGGTGATCGAATCCGATCGGCTCAATCTCATCAACGCACGCAGTCTCGCCGAAGCACGCGGTATCGAACTGTCCGTGGGCGAGTCGAGTGAACTCGGCTATCCGCGTGCGATTGAAGTCGCGCTGTCGGGCGGTATGCAGCAGCTCGCCGTGACTGGTGTGGCACCCGAAGGGAGTACGCCGCGTCTTACGCGCATCGGGTCGTTCCACGTGGATGTGAACCCGAAAGAAACGCTGCTGATCCTCACCAATAAGGACGTGCCCGGTGTTATCGGCCGCGTCGGAACACTGCTCGGCCAGCGCCATGTGAACATCGCCGAGTATCATCAGGCGCGTCTCGCGCAGGGTGGCGATGCGCTGGCGGCGGTGTCGGTGGACGGCAACGTGGATGAAGCTACGCGCCTTGCGTTGCTCGAGCTGCCCGATGTCGTGACGGCCAGCATCGTCCGCTTCCGCAACGACTGAGTGCAGTGACCATGTCCGCGATACATCACGCCATCGCACCTGTGCATACGCGAGGCGAGCCGCACGCGCCGGCGATTGTTCGCGACGCGGATGTGCGTCTCGCGTACGCGCGTGATGCGTCGGGACTGGAGATGATCCCCGACGGCGTGGTACGGCCTGCGTCGATCGACGAAACGGTCGAACTGCTGCGCGAGGCAACGTCGACGCGCACCGCCGTCACACCGGCCGGCGCGCAGTCGAGTACGACCGGGGCGTCCATCACCGACGTTGGTCTGCTGTTGTCGCTGCGTGAGTTGGCGGCGATCCACGAGGTGAACACCGACCGACGATCGATCCGTGTGGGCGCGGGTGCGCTGGTGGCCGATGTGCGGCGTGCCGCGGAAGCGGCGGGACTGCTCTTTACGCCGGATCCCACCAGCGAAGAGGAGTGCACGATCGGCGGAGCGATTGCCTGCAATGCTTCGGGTGCGCGGTCGTTGCGCTACGGCGCCACCGGGCCGCACGTGCGCGCGCTGACCGTACTGCTGGCCAACGGCGAACGCCTGGAACTGCGGCGGCCCGCGTTGGAGAAGAACACGGTTGGCTATCCCATCGCGCACGATCCGGTCGATTGGTTCGTGGGCAGCGAGGGCACGCTTGGCGTGGTCGTGGAGGCGGAACTTGGATTGCTGCCGTTGCCGGCGCAGGTGCTCGGTCTCGCGGTGCCGTTTCTCACCGAAGCGGACGCACTGGCCTTCGTCGTCGCGGCACGTCGATCACCCGACGTCTATCCGCGCTGCCTCGAGTATTTCGACGAACGCGCCATGACCATCGCCCGCGTTGCCGAAGGGACAGCGGATTGGGCCAGCGAAGCGCTGGCGATGGTGTACGTCGAGGAGACCGGCGCGCAGGAGTCCACCGCCGATGACGAACTGCCACTCGAGTCATGGCTGGCGTTGGCCGAGGCGCATCACGCGCTGGCGAGCGATATCCGTGTCTATGATGCGCCGGGTCCGTTGCGCGACGCGCGGCGCATGCGTCACGCCGTACCGGCCACCATGAACGAACGTGGTGCGGCGTGCCGCCCGGCGGGCGGCCGAAAAGTCTCCACCGACTGGGCGGTGCCGTATCCAAGACTGGCCGAAGCGCTGCAGATCGCGCGACGCATCGCCGATGAGCACGGCATTCCGCAGGCGGTCGCATACGGACACGCGGGCAACGGACATCCGCATCAGAACTTCATCGCGCACGACCGCATCGAACTGACGCGCATCGAGACTGTCGTGGCGGCCACCTTGCGCGAGGTCGTGGCGATGGGCGGCACCGTCGCCGCCGAACACGGCATCGGCAAGATCAAGCGCAAGTGGTTGCCATTGCAGACCAGCGCTGTGCAGCAGCGCGTCATGCGCGCGCTCAAGCACGAGTTCGACCCGCTGGGAATCCTTGCACCCGGAAACGTCCTGTGACGATGACGCATGCACACGCCCGCTTCGCGTCCGTCGTGCTCGATGTGGACTCCACACTCACCGGACTCGAAGGCATCGACTGGCTCGCGGCGTTGCGCGGCGACAAGATCGCGCGGCAGATCACCGCGCTGACCGATCGCGCGATGGCCGGCGAGATTCCGCTGGAGTCGGTGTATGCCCAACGGCTCGCCCTCATTCGGCCCATGCGTGACGAGATCGCGTTGCTCGGCCGCGCCTACATCCGCGAAGTGCAGCCTGGCGCGCGCGCGCTGTGCGCCGTGCTCGCCGCATCGGGAAGCGAGGTGACATTGCTCAGCGGCGGTCTGCGCGATGCGATTCTGCCGTTCGCCGACTATCTCGATGTGCCCGCGTCGCGCGTACACGCCGTGTCGATCGCCTACGATGCGGACGGACGCTACAACGGGCTCGATGGCGAGCAGCCGTTGACGACCCAGCGGGGCAAGCCGGCCACGCTCTTCGCGCTCGGACTGCCGCGCCCGCTGGTGATGGTCGGCGATGGCTCGACGGATTCGGCGGTGCGCGGAGTCTCCAATGCGTTCATCGCCTACACGGGTGTCGCACGCCGACCAAACGTCGTCGCGGTGGCCGATGCCGAGGCGACCGACTTTCTCGTGCTGCACGATCTGCTGCTGCGGGAGTCCGCGTGAGCCAGGAGCGCACAGACGATTCCGCCGCTCCTGCGTTCGGCACGTTTTTTTTGCCCGGCCCCACCGAAGTGCGCCGAGAGGTGCTCGAGGCCATGCTGCAACCGATGCTGCCACACCGGGGCGCGGAGTTTGAGTCGATGTTCGCGCGCGTCGTGTCGTTCTTGCAGCCTATGTTTCGCACCACGCGCCCCGTGTACGTAAGCACCTCGTCAGCCACGGGGTTCATGGAGATGTCGGTGCGCTGTGCGCCCCCCGGCGCGATACTCGCCTTGGTCAATGGCGCATTCTCCGAGCGCTTCGCGGATATCGCGCGCGCCTGCGATCGCGACGTGACGGTGCTGACGGCGCCGTGGGGCGACGTCGTTTCGCTCGAGCAGGTGGAGGCGGCACTCAAGCGCAAGCGGCCCGTGGCCCTCACCGTCGTCCATTCGGAAACAAGCACGGGCGCACTCACCTCGCTGCAACCACTGGCCGCGCTGGCGCGTGCGCACGATGTGCTGATTCTCGTGGACAGCGTGACCGGAATTGCCGGAGCACCCGTCGAGACGGATGCGTGGGATCTGGATGTGGTGCTTACCGGCTCGCAGAAAGCGCTCGCGCTGCCGCCCGGGCTCGCGTTTGCTGCCGTCAGCGAACGCTTTGTGCAACGCGCAGCGCAGGCCGTCGGCCGGGGACGGTACTTCGACGTGCTCGAGTTCGAGAACTACGCGCACAAGCACCAGACCCCGAACACGCCCGCCATCTCGCTGCTCTATGCCGCGGAGTTGCAGGGCGCCGCCATCGCGCGCGAAGGCATCGAGGCGCGCTGGGCTCGTCACGCGGACATGCAACGCGCGATGCAACAATGGGTCGTGCGCACGCGCGACGCGCTCGGCATTCCGATGTGCATCGGCGCGCTCGACGCGGTGCGCTCACCCACGGTCACCGCGGTGGCGTTGCCGCCGGAGATCGCGGGCGCCGCGCTGGTGAAAGCGGTCGCGAAGCGTGGCTTCGTGATCGGCGGCGGCTACGGCAAGACGAAGGACACCGCCTTCCGTGTCGGGCACATGGGTGATCACACGGTCGGCGGACTGGAGCGCTGTCTGGCGGCGGTGGAAGACGCATTGCGCGAACTCAAGCCGTGAGCATTGATTGGTCGAGACTTTCCCGGGGAATGAACAGATGGATTTCAAAGGCAAGCTCGTGGTCATCACCGGGGTCGGTCGCGCCGGGCAGGCAGGTGAAGCGCTGGCACTCGGTCTGGCGCAACGCGGCGCGACTCTCGCCCTACTCGATCTGACGGCGAGCGAGGTGGAAGCGCGCGCCGCCACGCTGCGCAAAGCGGGCTGTACGGTCACCGCACACGCCGCCAATCTCGCGGATGCGCGCGGTGCAACGGCGGCCGCTGCCGAAGTTCTCGCGGCTACACAGGAACGGTTTGGCGGCGCAGTTGACGCGGTCATCTGCGCGGCGGGTGGCTTCGCTATGACTGGCCCGGTCGATGCGAGCGAGCCGGACGCGTGGCACACGCAGTTCACGAACAACCTCGATACGGCGTATTGCACCACACGCGCCTTTCTCCCGGCGGTACGCGCCGCACACGGCGCGTTCGTGTATTTCGGCTCGGCGGCCGTGCTACCCGGCGGAAGCTCCGGCGGAATGGCCGCCTACGCCGCCGCCAAGAGCGGTGTCCTGTCGCTCATGCGCACGGTGGCGGAGGACGAGCGCGAGCGTGGCGTGCGCGCCAACGCCGTGGCGCCAACCGCCATACGCACCGCGGCGAACGAACGCAGCATGCGCGGCCGGACGCAGTACGTCGAGCGCGAATCGGTGGCGGATGTGGTGGCCTTTCTGGCGAGCGCGCAGGCGAGGAACGTGACCGGCCAGGTCCTGCTGCTCGCCTGACCCGACGTGGCCACCCCACACCCACGCGCCACGGTTCTCCACGACACACGAGACCAGGGCGGGGGACGGAATTCCCGTCAGCGCTGGCGTTGCGATGCCGCCCACCACAGCTTCCACCGCGATGACACTCGCTGCACGCAGGCGACCCGCCGTCCGAGGGGTGATCCTCGACCGTGCGCTCGAGGAACTCCCGCTTTTCCGCCTGAGCGATTCGGCGGACGACACGCCCGTATCCTTCATCGCGGACAACGGCGGGCGTTGGCGTGTCATTCCCACCGCCGGCGACCGGTTGCCCGGCACGTTCGATCAGGATGTGTACGTCGAGCTGCTGCACCGCTACGCCGAGATGGGCTCCCCGCCCGACGGCGCGGTCACTTTCACCCTGCATGCCTTCCTGCGCTCCATGGGCCGCCGGGCCGACGGGCGCACCTACGAGCAACTGCGCTCGGCGCTGACCCGACTCGAACGCACTACCCTCGAATCGGTCGGCGCGTACTGGTCCGCCAGCAGCGGCTCCGCGGATATCAGCTTCACCGTCCTCACCGCCGTCGCCGTGCAGCGACGCCGGGTGGCCGATCGGGAGCAGTTGCACCTGTTCGGTAATCTCGCAACCGGCGAGCCCGGCGATGCCCGTGTGATCATCTCGCCAACCGTCCGCGCCAATCTCGTCGCGCGCCACACCATCACGCTGTCGAGCGTGCGCTACCACGCCCTTTCGTCCCCGGTGGCACGGCGTCTGTACCGCATGCTCGAAGTCGCCAGATCGGACGGGCGCGTTTCCTGGCGCATTCCGCTCGAACGACTGGCCGAACATCTGCCACTGACGCAACGTTATCCATCGCACCTGCAGCGCGTCCTTCAACCAGCGCATGAGATGTTGCTCAGCGCCGGTCTCGTTCGCGATATCGGGATCCGGCAATATGATCGGGTCTGGCAGGTGGACTACGTACTCGGCTCCCGCCCGCGCGAAGAGTCGTAGAACGAGTCGTCGTTGGTGTCGGTGGTCGCGTCAGCAGGGAACCGTGCCCCTCGCGGCGCGTACGATGAAGCAGGTATCTTGGTCCTCCTCCCTTTGCGAGCTGCCGCATGACACGCACCCGTAAGGCCGCCTTGGCCAGCCTTCTCCTCCTCCCTGTGCTCGCCGGCGGCTTCGCGCTGCAGACGCGCACCACGCGTGGCGGTGCTCAACTCCTCGATCAGGTGCTCACCTTCGTGGCGCTCCGCTACGTGGACACCGTCGACGCGCAGGCGCTCTATGAAAAGGCCGCCCGCGGTCTCGTGAAGGAGCTCAACGACCCCTACACGGAACTCTTCTCGCCCAAGCAGCTCGAGGAGTTCGCGCGCAATACCAACGGCCGATACGCTGGCCTTGGCATGGAGATCTCCAAGATCGGTGACTGGGTGACCATCAATAAGGTCTTCCCCAACTCGCCGGCCGAATCGCGTGGCGTGCAGGAAGGCGACCGTATTTTCCAGGTCGACACCTTCCCGGCCCGCGGCTGGTCTACGCAGCAGGCCCAAGGCAAGCTCCTTGGACCAGTGGGCAGCGCCGTCACGGTGCAGTTCGCGCGCACCGGCGTACCAGTGCCCATCAAGCTCGATTTCAAGCGCGCCGAGATTCACGTCCCGGCGGTGCCGTACTCGATCATGATCGACCCGCAGGTGGGATACATCCCGCTGCAGCGTTTCAGCGAGCAGACCACCACGGATATCACAGAATCGATCGTGTCGCTGCGAAAGAAGGGCGCGAAGGGTGTCATCATCGACCTGCGCGGCAACCCGGGCGGCATCCTCGAAGAGGCGTTCAACATGTCGAACCTGTTCCTGCCCAAGGGCAAGGAACTGCTCAGCGTACGCGGACGCGGCGACTTCCAGAAATTCGTTGCCAACAACGAGCCGCTCGCCTCCGACATCCCACTCGTGATTCTGGTGGACGGCTACTCCGCCTCGGCGTCGGAGATCGTGGCCGGAGCGCTGCAGGACTACGACCGCGCCCTGGTGCTCGGCACAACGTCCTTCGGCAAGGGACTCGTGCAAAGCGTCTACAATCTCGATGGCGGCTACGCCCTCAAGATTACCACAGGCAAGTGGTTCACGCCGTCCGGTCGCTCCATCCAGAAGGATCGCAAGTTCAATGCAGACGGTCAGTTCGTCGAAGTGGCCGCCGATTCCATCGAGTCCGATTCGGCGCGTAAGGCCCGGCCGACCTTCAAGTCCGCCGGCGGTCGGACGCTCTACGGCGGCGGCGCCATCACGCCCGATGTCTACATCCCGGCGGACACGCTGAACGCGGCCGAAATCACGCTGCGTCGGACGCTCGCGCCGGCCAGTCAGAAGTATCTCGTGCACCTCACGGCCATCGCCGAGGAGCAGAAAGGCAAGTTGAAGCAGGACTTCACGTTGGATCCGGCTTGGCGCGCCGAGCTGTATCGCCGCCTGACGCTGGATTCCGTCAAGATCGACGAGGCGGTGTTCGATGCCGGCGCGGGCGATGTGGATCGCGCGATCGAGCAGCGCGTCGCCAAGGTCGTCTTTGGCGACACCACCGTACTCCGTCACTCGCTCAAGGATGACACCCAGCTCCGCAGCGCAATCGACATTCTGAAGAAGAGCGTGACACAAAAGGATGTGTTTGCCGCTGCGGCCGCAATGCCGGTGCGCAAAACGGCGACCGCCAAGTCGGGTCCGCATTGAGAATCGAGCGGTGCGACGCCGGTATCCTGCGCGAGCTGGTCACCTGTTGCATCGTAGTCATCCGTTTTTTTCCGTAATCGTCCGGATTGCTTGACGTCGTGGGGGTGTCTACGGTTAGGCCCATGCGCCTATCCGCAGAGACCCCCACTTCGTTTGTCACCGCGATCGCCCTCGCGCTCGCGCTTTCCGCCTGCAGCCGTGTCCCCGCTGCAGCGACGACCACCGCCGGCGCGCCGGTTCGTGCCGCCGTTTCTGCCGAATCCGGCGAATCGCACCTCACCAACATCCGCCAACTCACCGATGGTGGTGAAAACGCGGAAGCCTATTTCAGCGCCGACGGCAAGTGGATCACTTTCCAGTCCACGCGCGACGGGCGTACCTGCGATCAGCAGTATGTCATGCGCCCGGACGGCAGTGGCGTCACCAAGGTGTCGGTGGGCGGCAAGACGACGTGTGGCTGGTTCCTGCCCGGCAGCGAGCGTCTCTTCTTTGCCTCGACGCACGCCGCGGATTCGGCCTGTCCTGTACGCCCCGATCCCTCCAAGGGCTACGTGTGGGGGATCGACCCGTTCGACATTTACACCGTCGGACGTGACGGCCAGGATCTCAAGCGCCTCACCAACTACGGCGTGTATACCGCCGAAGGCGTGCTCTCGCCCGATGGCAAGCGGATTGTCTTCACGTCGCTCAAGGGTGGGGATCTCGACATCTACACCATGAATGTCGACGGATCGGACGTGAAGCAGCTGACCAACACGCCGGGATACGACGGCGGACCGTGGTGGTCCCCCGATGGTACGAAGATTGTGTATCGCGCGTGGCATCCGACCAACGCGGATTCCATCAAGGCGTATCGCGATTTGCTCGACAAGCGCATGATCCGGCCGAACCGCATGGAGCTGTTCGTGATGAATGCCGACGGTTCCGACAATCGTCAGATCACCAACCTCGGCGGGGCAAACTTCGGCCCCTCGTGGACGCCCGACGGACAAGGCATCATCTTCTCATCGAACCACAAGAACCCGCGCAGCCGCAACTTCGACCTGTTCATCGTCAAGCGCGACGGCACCGGACTCGAGCAGATCAGCACCAACCCCGAGTTCGACGGCTTCCCGATGTTCAGCCCTGACGGCAAGCAACTGATCTGGGCCTCCAATCGTTTTGATGCCAAGGAAGGCGAGACGAACCTGTTCATCGCCGACTGGAGACCCTGACCGACTCACCATTCGCTCTCCCGCCCCATGATCCCGACGTTCATTGTACTTGCCGTGCTGGTGCTCATCCTGGTGGTGAGTTCCGTCAAGATCATCGGGCAGGCGGAAGTGATGGTGATCGAGCGACTCGGTCGCTTCGATCGCATCGCGCGCTCCGGATTGAATCTGCTCATTCCGTTCATCGAGCGTCCGCGTTCCATCGATGTGCGCTACCTCGAGTCGGATGTGAAAGGGATGCGCAAGGTCATTCAGGGCGCGACCACACGCATCGATCTCCGTGAGCAGGTGCTGAACTTTCCGAGCCAGCCCGTCATCACGAAGGACAATGTCACGATCGATATCGACGCGGTGCTCTACTATCGCGTCGCCGACCCGCAGAAGGCGACGTACTCGGTGCAGAATCTCCCGTACGCACTCGAGACGCTGACGCGCACCACGCTGCGAAACATCGTGGGCGACATGGAGCTCGATGCCACGCTGACCAGTCGCGATGTCATCAACAAGCGCATGCGTGATGTGATCGAAGAGGCGTCGATCGGATGGGGCGTGGATGTCACACGCGTGGAACTGCAAAGCATCGAACCGCCACGCGACATTCAGCAGTCGATGGAATTGCAGATGCGTGCCGAACGCGAACGCCGCGCCGCCGTCACCAACGCAGAAGCAGGCAAGCGCGCGGCCATTCTCGAGTCGGAAGGACAGCGCGAATCGCAGGTGCGTAAAGCCGAAGGCGAACGTGATGCAAGCGTGCTGCGCGCACAGGGCTTGGCCGAGGCGCGTACGACCATCGCGAATGCCGAAGCGGAAGCGATCGCGCGCATCTCCGCCGCGTTGCCCGAAGGTCAGGCAGCGATGTACCTGCTCGGCCTCAAGTACCTCGAAGCGCTGCCGCTGCTAACACAGGGCAAGGGCACGACGATCTTCCTGCCGGCAGAAGCGTCCGGCGTGATGGGTGCGCTGGGTGGCCTCCGTGAGTTGCTCAGCGCCACCGGCCACTCGCGCGATCCGGAAGCACCTGCCGCGGCGCGCGCGCCGGGCACACGGTCCGCGTCCTCGTCCGGCCTCGGGCTCGGCTATCCCGGCGCGCCCAAGGCACTGGGCGGTGGCGACGACAGCGGCAGCGGCAGCGGCAGCGGCAATTAAAAACCGTCATGTCCATCACGCAGGAGCGCGCTGAACGCATCGCACGCGCGCATGCATGTGTCGGTTGCCAGGAGTACACGTATCGCAGGCTGGTCGTGCGCGAGGCGATCCCGGCGCTCAAGCTGCAGTTCGGCGAAGTGTGGCACGCCGAGCTGGTGTGCGGTGTCTGTGGTGCGCACCAGGAGCTCGGCATCGACGACCATGGAGATGTCGTGTACGTCGCCTGAATCCGGTGCGTCCGGCCGGCGCGAAGGCTCAGGCCGGACGCCACATGACGGATCGATGACGCCGCGGCGACGGGGTCGCGTACGTCGGACGGTCAGGCTGTTTCCGGTAGTCCGACGGGCTCGGCCGGGAGGGGCGTGGCCGCCGCATGCAGTCCGAGTGTCCGAATGAACTCCGCGGCCGCTTCCTGCTGCGCCATCGTCAACCCCGCCATCGCACGTGTCAGCGCGTCGGCGTGCTCCGGGAAAATCTCCGCGACCAGCGCCTCGCCCGCCGGGGTGAGCGCTGCATAGCGGGCTCGGCGGTCCGAAGGACAGGAGCGTCGCTCCACGAGTCCTTTGGCGGTCAATCGGTCCACCAGGAAGGTGATGCCACCGCTGGACACCAAAATCCGTCGCTGCACTTCGCCCAGGAGCATCTGACCCCGATGGTACAGCGCTTCAAGAATGCCGAACTCGGCGAGCGTGAGTCCGTGCCGTGCCACGTCCTCGGCGGCATGCGAGGCGATGGCGGCATGCGCTCGCGACACAATGACCCAGAGCCGGAGCGCTGCAGATGCTGCCGCGTCGAGCGGGGGGACAGACGAGGCGCGTACGTTGGACTCGGCCGTGGCATTCTGCGCGTCGATACGCATGTGACCGGCGGAATCCGTGACCAGCGTTGATACGTCGTGACGGGAGCGGCGGGATACGGGCATGTACAAGCCTCTCAAAACGGGGGGCGGGGCGCAAGGGTCCGGCGCCCGCCCTCAACTTTTTCCGCTGTCCCTTGCTCTGGCACACCCGACCCTTCGAGTATTCGCCATGGCTCCCTTCGATCTCCGCGCCGCAACCGTCGGCGACCGTGTTCAGCACGAGTTCCTGGTCCGTGAACGCGCCGAGCGCACGACCCGCGCCGGCTTGCCCTTCGTCATCCTCACGCTGGGGAATGCCAGCGGTTCGATCGATACGGCGCCGATCTGGTCGGAGAAGCTCGACTGGGCGGCCGGGGCCGAACGTGGGCGCGTCGTGCAGGTCATCGGCGACGTGGCGTTGTTTGGTGACGAGGGATCGAAGCGACGACAGTTGCAGCTGACCGCACCGCTTCGGGTACTGCCTGCGGACCAGTTCGACCCGACCGAATTCCTCATGCGCATCGATGTCGAGACCGAGAAGGTCTGGGACGCGATGGATAAGTTGCGGGCGGGGATCGCGTCGGTGCCGCTCCGGCAGGCGGTGGATCTGTTCTTCGCGGACGACGCCTTTCGCGTGCACTTCGAACGGACTCCCGGCGCGGTGAACGGGCATCACGCGCAACTGGGCGGCCTGCTGCTGCACGTCTACGAGGTGGCCTCGATCGGGCGGCAGATCGCGCGCACCGTGCGACAGGCGAACGCGGATCTCGTGGTCGCTGGGGCGCTACTCCACGACATCGGGAAAGTGGAAGCGTACGCCGTGTCCCCCGAAGGCTTCACGCACAGCACCACGGGCATGCTGCTGGGACACGTGACACTCGGTGCCCTGATGTTCGACCGGCGCCTTGTCTCCTCCGGACTGGTGCTGTCGCAGGCACGGCGGGACGAGTTACTTCACCTGATCCTGTCACACCATGGGTCGCTGGAGTTCGGCAGCCCGGTGCAGCCGATGACGGTGGAGGCGGAAATTCTGCACTGGGCGGACGAATCGTCGGCGAAGGCGACAGACATGATGGACGAGTTCGCCGACCCGGAGCTCTTCCCGCCCGGATATACCGGCGAGGTCTCAGCCAAACGGTCCTGGCGGATGGGACGTCGGCTGTGGCGACGGCCGGAGGCCTGGGACTAGTGGCAGCGGAGCGGGTGCACGAGTTCGGACCGCTAACTGGCGAAATTTTGGGACGACGGTTAGAAGCAACTGCGACTTTTTCTCCGCGCCAGTGCCGGTCTGTTCCAGAATGATTTAGGTTTATCGCATCCGGCCACAGGATTGTGTCCGTTGCACTATTTGCGAGGAGGCGGGATGCGTAAGCCACGACCGAACACCTTCAACCCGGCGCAGGCGCTGCATTTGATTGCGGCGGATCGTACCGGGTTGCCACTCAGCTGCCCCTCATGCTCCGGGCATATCGATCGGGATCCGGTCTCCACGCCGGCACCGCCCAATTCGCACGTGACATTGAAATGCACCAGCTGTGGGCGTCTCGCCCGCTACATCGCCGGTGTGAACTGAGGACTGCTTCCCGGCGACGTGGCGCGATTGGCGCGCGCTCCGTGGCTGACAGTCGAGATCCACAACGGGAAAGCGCCTCATCCGCTCTGCGGGTGAGGCGCTTTTGCATGTGCGGAGCGGAACGCCGACCCGATCAGTGGGTGATCGTGCCTTGTTTGGTGGTATCCACGTCGTCGGTGTTGCCGGTCTTGAACAGAAATCCTTCCATGTTTCGCGTGAGGAAGGTCCGCGCCTGCGGGTCCATCACGTTCAGGCCGTAGTGGTTGATGAGCATGGTCTGCTGCTTGAGCCACTGCGCCCAACAGTCCTTGCACACTTCCCCAACGATGCGCGCGCCGATGGCGCCGGGAAACGGCGGCCGTTCAAATCCGTCGCGCGTCTGGCCGCACCGTACACACGTCACGTCTGCCATGAGCGTCGGCTACTCGGTCACGCGCACGTGCGCGCCGACGCGCGCGTACTTCACTTCGGCGAGTCCGACGAAGGAGAGCAGCCTGATGTACATCCAGCCGATATCGAATTCGAACCAGCGGTGCGCGAACTTCGCGCTGTGCGGATCGGCGTGATGGTTGTTGTGCAGCTCTTCGCCGCCGATGAGGATGCCGATCGGTGAGATGTTTCGGCTGGCGTCCTTCACGTCGTGGTTGCGGTAGCCCAGCGCGTGCCCAACGCCGTTGATCACCCCGGCGGCCCAGAGCGGAATCCAGATCATCTGCACAGCCCAGACCAGCGGCCCGACGAAGAATCCGAACAACCAGATGTCGATACCCAGCATGAACACGATGCCCAACGTGCTGCGCTTGTCGAGCAGATGCCGCTCGATCCAGTCGTTGGGTGTTCCCTTGCCGTACTTCTCGAGCACACCCGGCTGCCGCACGGTCTTGCGATAGTAGAAAGCACCCTTAAGCAGAATGTTGCGCAGCCCTTCGACCACCGGGCTGTGCGGATCGCCCTCGCGATCGGCAAACGCGTGATGCTTGCGATGACATGCCACCCATTCCTTCGTGCGCGTGGCCGTCGTCAGCCACAACCACACACGCATGGGCAATTCGGCGATGTAGTGAAATCGCACACCGCGGTGCGTCTGCGCGCGATGCAAAAACAGCGTGACGCAGACATTCGTGATGTGACCCGCGACGAGGACAAATACAACCGGCTTCCACCAGTCGGTTCCCCAGCTTCCAAACTCGGGCATCTACAGCACTCCATATGGTGACGTACGGAACCGCACCGTGCGATGGTGCAGACGTTAAAAGCTATTCAGGGAAACGGCGTACGCCACCCTTGGCCGGTTCCCGCCCCGTCAGCGAGCGAATGCAAAGCGAACGGCGCGAACGCGCTACAGCGCCTTCACCTCGCTGACCAGCTTTGAGAGCGACGCTTTGGCGTCACCGAACAGCATGCTCGTCTTCTCGTCGAAGAACAGATCGTTCTCAATGCCGGCGAAGCCCGTGTTCATGGAGCGCTTGAGCACGATGATCGCCTTGGCTTCGCTGACGCGGAGAATCGGCATGCCGTAGATCGGGCTGGCCGGGTCCGTCTTGGCGGCCGGATTCACGACGTCGTTGGCGCCAATGACCACGGCGACATCGCACTCTGGAAACTGGTCGTTGATCTCCTCCATGTCGTACATCCGATCGTACGGCACGTTCGCTTCCGCCAGCAACACGTTCATGTGGCCAGGCATGCGCCCGGCCACCGGATGAATGGCGTACTTCACTTCACCGCCCTTCTTCTCGATCAGCTCGGCGAGTTCACGCACCTGATGCTGCGCCTGTGCGACGGCCATGCCGTATCCCGGCACCACGATCACCTTACCCGCGTACGCCAGCAGCACGGCCGCGTCTTCCGCGCTGATGCTTTTGGCCGTGAGTCCTTCCGATGTACGCGTGCTGGCCGCACCACCGCCCGATCCGAACGCGCCGAAAAGTACGTTCGCGAAGGAGCGGTTCATCGCCTTCGACATGATGAGCGACAGGATGAAGCCCGACGCGCCATCGAGGGCGCCGGCGATGATGAGCACGTTGTTGCCGAGCGCAAAGCCGGTGGCCGCTGCCGCGAGTCCCGCGTAGGAGTTGAGCAGCGAGACGACCACCGGCATGTCGGCGCCACCGATCGGCAGCACGAACAGGAAGCCGATGATGAACGACACCGCCACCATCGTATAGAACGCCCACACGTTCGACGGTTGCACGATGATCGTGACGAAGCAGCCGACCGCCAGCAGGAACAGCGCCGCCGTGACGATGTTCTGTCCCTTGTACGTGACCGGCCGGCCGGTGATGAACTCCTGCAGCTTGCCGAACGCCATGAACGAGCCGGACACCGTCAGCGCGCCGAACAGCACTTCGAATCCGAGGGCGGCCATCTTGAAGCGCACATCGCTGTCGGCCGGCGCGGGCAGTCCCGCCTGAAACATGTGGTAGAACTCGCCGACGCCCACGAGGGTGGCCGCGAGCGCACCGAACATGTGCGAGAACGCGATACGCTGCGGCATCGCGGTCATCGGTACGAACTTGCCGAGCGGATAGCCGAGCACCGAGCCGATGACGAGGCCCGTGAGGATCCACGTGTAGGTGAGGATCTCCTGATGCAGCATGGTGCCGATGATGGCGAGCAGCATGCCGACCGCGGCCAGTTGCATGCCGCGCCGCGCTTCATCCGGCTTGGTCAGACTGCGCAGGCCGAGGATGAACAGGACCGACGCCACGAGATACGTGACCTGGATGATCAGTTCTCGGGTCTCGCTGGTGCCGCCGGCACTCTCGGTCGCCGCGGCGAGCAGGGGAAGCACTCCGGGAAGGCTGGCCGTCATACTCACGCCGTGCCTTCCTTCTTGTCTGTCGGCTTGTCACCGCGCTTGAACATGTTGAGCATGCGATCCGTGATGATGAACCCGCCGACGACGTTGGTCATCGCGCACGCGACCGCGACGACGCCAAGGATCGTGGCGACGGTGCCGTACTGTCCGCCGGCCAGCACGATGCTGCCCACGAGCGAGATGCCGCTGATCGCGTTCGTCGCCGCCATGAGCGGCGTGTGCAGCAGCGGCGGCACTTTCGAGATGAGCAGAAAGCCGACGAAGCCGGCGAGAATGAAGACGTACAGTTGGATCATGCCGATGCCGGACATGGCGCGTTCTCCGTCGTGTGGGAAGCGACGCCTCGCTGGTGCGCGGGCGATCGCAGGCGGTGGTGTGCGGGCGCCGCGGTCAGCGACGCGCCTGCCCGTCGTGCGTGAGTGTCATGGCGCCGGTGATCTCGTCGGCCAGATCGACCGTCAGGACGCCTTCCTTATTGACCAGATGCTGCAGCAGCGTGAGCACGTTGCGGCTGAACATCTGGCTGGCGTGCGTGGGCATCGTGGCCGGCAGGTTGAAGGCGCCGATGATCTTCACGCCGCCCTCGTGGATCGTTTCGCCGAGCTTCGTCAGTTCGCAGTTGCCCCCTGTCTCCGCCGCAAGATCCACGATCACCGAACCGGCACGCATGCTGCGCACCATGTCGGCCGTGATCAACCGCGGGGCGGCGCGTCCCGGAATGGCGGCGGTGCTGATGACGAGATCCTGATCCTTGATGTGCCGCGCGATCGTGGCGAGGGTGCGCGTCGCTTCGTCTTCGCTCTGTGCCTTGGCGTAGCCGCCCTTGTCTTCGGCGGCCGCGCTCACGACTTCGGACTGCACGAAGGTTGCGCCCAGCGACTTGACCTGTTCGGCCGCGGCGGCGCGCACATCGAAGCCGCTGGTCACGGCGCCAAGGCGGCGCGCCGTGGCCAGCGCCTGCAGTCCGGCCACGCCCGCGCCGATAACAAAGGCCTTGGCCGGCGTGATCGAGCCGGCCGCCGTGGTGAGCATAGGCAGGAAGCGCGGCAGCGCTCCCGCGCCGATCAGCACGGCCTTGTAGCCGGCCACCGTGGCCTGCGACGAGAGCACATCCATGCTCTGCGCGCGCGTGATGCGTGGGACCAGTTCGAGCGCAAGCGAGGTGACCTTGCGCGCCGACAACGCCTCCACGATGGGGCCGGCGGAGGCGGGCGCCATGAGCGACACCAGCACCGCGCCTTCGGGGATCATGGCGACTTCATGTAAATCAGGGCGCGCGACCCGCACCACGATGTGCGCACCGGTGTGTGCTGTCTGCGCGTCGGGGGCAATCGTGGCACCGGCGGCCACGTAGCTGGCATCGTCGTGGTAGGCGGCCGCACCGGCGCCTGACTGCACGACGATCTCGTGCCCCGCCTTGACGAGCTTCGCCACACTGTCGGGGACCAGCGCGACGCGGTGTTCGCGTGGAGCCGTTTCAGCGGCAACGCAGATTCGCATGACGTTCCAGAAATAGAGAATACCAGTAGACCAGCCTGGGCTGATCCGCGACGAACCAGAAGATAGGGGCTATGCGTTCCCAGTCCCACCCCGGATATCGGGCCCGGCCGCATACACCGCCAACCACGCCGTAACCTGCCTCGCAACCTCATCACGGCAATAGTCCGCCGTGATGATGTGCCCGCAGCCGGTCAGCCAGCGCTGCTCCTTCACCGCCGAACCGATTCGCGCGAATTGCCGGGTCGCATGCGTCACACTGATCCGGTTGTCCTCCCGCGATTGCAAATACAGCGTCGGCGCGCGCAATGCGGGGAGGACGCGTGCCGCCCGACGCGCGATAGTGCGCAACTCGGTCAGCGTGCGCGCGGTGTTCGCACCGGTGCCCAGCGCGCGGGCGCGGGCCTCGGGGTCATGCAACGAACGGTCACCGCTCGCACCGGGCAGATACGGCATGAACCACTGCAGCGCCCACACCAGTGGCAATTGTACCTGCAGCCAAGCCGGCATCCCCAGATACGGCGCCAGCAGCACGAGTGCGGGTACGTCGTTCTGCTCCGCCGCCAGCAGCACCGACAGCGCACCCCCCATGGAAAGTCCGCACAATGCGACCGTGTCGTGCGTCTCGCGCAACGCCACGTAGGCCGAACGCGCAGAGGCCAGCCAGGCGGCCGCCCGGGAGGTGGCCGCCATGGTGGGCAAGTCCACCCCATGGCCCGGCAAGAGCGGTGCATGCACCGTCCAGCCGGCGGTGTGCAGCGCACGCGCCAGTGGCGTCACCGACTGTGGCGTGTCGTTGTAGCCGTGCAGCAGCAGCACCGCGTGCGTGGTGCTCCCCTCGAGCCGCACCGGCTCCGCGCCACGCACAACGCCACCCGGCCCGAGTGGTAGCCGCGCCGCGTGGGCACGCTCCATGCGCTCGGCAATGGCGCGACGTCGGGCGGCCAGACGGAATGCGCTCAGTAGCGGGGCAGCGATGGGTCCACCGTGACGCTGTACGCGTCGATGCCGCCGACCAGGTTGCGTACGTTCGTGAAGCCGTTCTGCCGCAGCCATCCGGCCGCCATCTCGCTGCGCATGCCGTGGTGACAGAGCGCGACGTATGCCGCCTGCCGATCGAGCGTCGCCGAGCCGCGGGCCAGTTCCGACAACGGCAACAGCACACTGCCCGCGATGTTGGCCGTGTCGTACTCCCACTGTTCGCGCACGTCCAATACGGTCAGCGCGTCGCCGCTGGCGAGAGACGCGGCAAGAGCGGTGGGCAGGATGTCCGGATCGTAGGTCATGACGATTGGTGGAGTGTGGTCGGCGGCCGATCGACGACCGCGGTGATTGGCGAGGATGGTGGCGTTCCCGCTTCGCACGTCGTCACCGCAAGCCGGACAGTCCGCGCGCGGCGCAACGCCGATATACCGCGTGTCGTTGTCCAGCAGATCGAGCAGCATGAGCTGCCCCACCAGCGGTGTGCCGATGCCGGCGAGCCACTTGATCGCTTCCGTGGCCTGATGCAATCCGACGATGCCGGGCACGACACCAAGCACGCCTTCTTCGGCGCAGGTGGGTACGGTACCGGCCGGCGGTGGGTCCGGAAAGAGACAGCGATAACACGGCCCACCCGGTGCCGCAAAAACGCTCACCTGCCCCTGAAAGCGCGCCACGCTGCCGTAAACAAATGGGCGCCCCAGCGCGATGCAGGCGTCGTTGATGGCGTAACGGGCGGGAAAGTTGTCCGTCGCATCGATGACGAGATCGTGCTGGCGCACCAGATCGCGTGCATTCGCGGCGGTCAGGCGCGTCTCGTGCATCTGCAAGCGGACATGTGGGTTGAGCGACTGCAACCGGTCGCCCGCCGCATCGAGCTTGCCGCGTCCCACATCCGGGGTGGTATAGAGCAACTGCCGGTGGAGATTGCTTTCCTCGACCACGTCCGCATCCACCAGGGTGATGCCACCCACACCGGCGGCCGCAAGATACAGGGACGCGGGCGACCCCAGGCCTCCCGCGCCGACAATCAGCACGCGCGCCGCGGCCAGCTTCTCCTGTCCGGCCAACCCGAAGCCACGCAGCGCATGTTGGCGGGCGTAGCGGGACTCGCGGGCGTGTGCGTTGGTCACTTGCTGGCCGGAGCCGCGAGCAGCGCGGCGCGCGCGGCCCTCACCGCATCGGCCGCGACACCGAACCGCTCGGCGAGATCCTTGATCTCGGCGACTGCAGTGGCTTGGTCACCCGCGCGCACGGCCTCGTTCACGCCCGGGAAGTTCATGGTCGAGTAGCCATTGTCGACATCGGCGGCGTAGATGAGCGAGCGATACCATGCGCGACCCTTGAGTCCAGAGTCGCGCGCAAACGCGCGCTCCACCTGGAGCAACGCCTCATTGGCCGCCGCGCGCACCGGCCTGGCCACAGCGCCGGTCAGCACACTGTCACGCGTCACCGCAAAAGCCGCCGCTGCCGTCTCCAGTCGCGCGATCCCCTCGGCGAGTGGCGCGATCGCCGATGTATCCCAACCCTTGGCGCCGAACGCGCGCTCCATCGGTGCGAGATAGCCGCGCAGGGTGCGCGCGAACTCGACGTAGTCGTACGGCAGGATGTCCGCGTCGGCCATGCGCAGCGCCATCGCGGCGGCGATGCTCGCGGCAGTCGAGTGGTAAAGGAACCCCGGATCGCCGAAACGCTCCATCCACTTGAACGTGTCGTACGCAGAATGATACGTGCCGGCCGGTCCACCAAATCCCCAGTCGGCGATGGGAATGCCGAAGTGATTGTAGAAGCCCGCGAAATCGCTGCCGCCGCCCGGATCGCCCATCGGCGGTTCGAGGGTATCGCTGCGCGTGCCGGTGCCGGCGCGCCATGTCTCATAGATGGTGCCGCGCCCGCGCGGATCGAGCACACCCTTGGTCACGTCACGCAGCGTGGCGCGCAGCGACGGGGAGCCACCGCCGCCAAACTGCATCCCCTGCGCCGACACGTCCTGATTGAAGTAGGCGACGGCGCCCTTCTTGAGGCGCAGCGAATCGTCCTCCACGAACTCGGTCGAACCAATCAACCCCCACTCCTCGGCGTCCCACGTCGCAAATACGACGGTGCGTTTGGGGCGCCAGCCACGCTTTGTCATCGCGCCCAGTGCACGCGCCGCTTCGATCACGCTGACCGTGCCGCTGACGTTGTCCGCCGCGCCGGCCCCCCACGCATCGCGGTGCGCGCCGACGTACACGAACTGGTCGGGGAACTCACTGCCGCGGATGATGCCCAGCGTGTTGTGGATCTGCTTGGTGCCGTTGGTCGCCGCGTCGGTGGTGACTTCGACCCGCACGCGCGCCGGGCCGGGTCCCACGTGATAGCGCAGTGCGAGGCCACCCTGCCAGTTGGCGGGAATCGTGGTGCCACGCACCTGCGCGAGCAGCAGCTCGGCATTCGCGGCGCCGATCGGCACAACGGGGATTTTCGGGAGCGGCGTTTCGTCCGGCGTGAGTCGCGGTGCACCCGGCTTGCTGGCGTAGCCTGGAGTCAGCGGATCGCCTGTGCCATTGAACACGCTGCCGCGCTGGACGCCGCGCGACGGACGCATAGGGCCTTCGGGATAGACATCGCCACGCACGAATCCGTCGTCCAGCGGATCGGTGTAGATGAGCAGCGCGACGGCTCCACGCTTTTCCGCCTCGCGCGCCTTGATGCCGCGAAAGCTCCGGCCGTAACGCGCAAGCACGACCTTCCCCCTCACCGAGACGTTGAGTGAATCGAGTGTCGCGTAATCCTCGATCAGGCCGAAGTTGACGAAGACGAGATCGCCCTCACCCACACCGGCCGCGCTGTAACCGTTCACGGTGAGGTACTGCGGCAGCGCCGTGGCCGAATCGCTGCGGATCACCGGTTCGGCGAGGTCGAGCGCCACCGTGTCGCGGAACATGCGCGTGACCTTCACCGATGTCGCGTGCGGCAACCACACGTCGTACGTGCGCACTTCGGTCTGCAGTCCAAACGACTTCATCTGCTGAATGACATAGTCACGCGTATGCTCCTGTCCGGGCGTGCCAGCAATGTGCGGTTCCCTGGACAGCGCCTGCGAATGTGCCTTGGCGCGCAGCGGCGCCGGGCCGCGGATGGCGTCGACTTCGTTCTGCCGTTGCTTCTCCGCCGAGACGGGAGAGAAGCCAGCGAGGGTGCGGGTGGCCGATTGTGTCGTGGTTTGCGCGGTCGCCAGCGTCGCCGAGAGCGCCAGCAGCGAACAGGCCGCAAGGGAGATCGGACGGAATGAAGCGGAGAGCACGGCACACCTCGAGCAGTGGGGAGCAGCAGCCATCACCGCACAGTGCGGAGACGTGCAGTGGGCGGCAAGGGTGGAGCGCCTTCGCGACGGCTAGTCGCGCTCGTATTCTTCCAGCGCCCGCGTCACCGCCTGCTGCAACAGCGCGTCCTTATCGGGCCCTGCGGGGAGTGCCGACGCGAGCTGCGCGAACTGTCGGCCCATCTCGTCCTGAACCATTTCCGTGGTGGGCGAGTGAATGCCAAGCGTGGCCAGCGCCACCGTGGAAAGCTCGCGCAGTCCGCGCTGCGTTTCGGGGTCGAGCGCACGGAGCGCGGTGGGCGTGGATGGCGGTGCGGGGATACTGCGTTCGCGGCGTCGCTTGGGCGCTTCGAACAGTGCTCGCACGGGCGCGAACGACACCACGAATGAGCCGGGCGTGTGTTCAGCGAAGCTGGCGATGACGTTGCGACGGCGCAGCGACGGGAGCAGCGTGACGATGGCTTCGCGTACGGGCGAGTAGCCGTCCACGCTGCGGTTGCCGCGGCCCGTAATCACCAGCGCCTCCTCGATTCCTTCCATTTGCTTGGAGCGCAACCACTGTTCAGCGAGGGCCTTGCCCTGCATGGCGGTGGGTTGCAGCGCGCGCAGGTTGAGCGTGCGCGCGCCGCCGAAGCGCATCTCGTCGAATGCGCGATGCAAACCGTGGGTTGCCGACTCGTCGCCGTCGTCGTGCATCGGTCGCTCTGGTTGGGGGCGACTACTGGCGCAGGATTTCCGTGAGCACGCGTCCATCCACCGGCTCGATGGGCATGATGCCAAGCGCAGCGGCAAGCGTCGGCGCGATATCCACAGTCCGCACCGGTCTGTTGTAGATGCCCGGCTTGATCATCGGTCCCATGAACAGCAAGGGGATGTGCGTATCGTAGTCGTGCACCGAGCCGTGCGTCGCATACCGCGTCGTGAACCAGTAGTAGTACGGCTGCAGCGAGACGGTCAGTACCGCGCCCAGATCGGGCGGGATGGAGTGCAGCCAGAGTCGCGCGATCTTGTCACCGCGGGCAGCCGCCGCGGCCAGCGTGGGAACGCGGTCGACGCGGGCGATGCCGTCGATGCGCAGCAGCTGGGTGCGGAGCGCGGTCACCACGGAGTCCGCGTTCACACCACGTGCCGCGAGGCGAGCGCGATCGAGCGAAATGATTCCAGACCGCAGCAGCACGGCGTCACCCTCCACGCCACGTGCCGCGAGCCGGCTGCGTGTCGAATCGATGACGGGACGCACATCGACTCGGCCGCGATTGGGTGCTTCGCCTTTAAAGTGCGTCTCCGGGAACGGTGCGACGCCGTGATCGGAGCTGAGCGCAAAGACGATGCGCGTGGAGTCGCGCATTTGGAACAGGGAATCGATGAGGCGGCCGAGTGCACGATCCACGCGCAGCACCTGATCGTGCAGCTCGCGCGAATCCGGACCATAGCGGTGACCGATCGCATCGGTGGTGGAAAGTGAGACAGCGAGCACGTCCACCGTCGGCCCCTTGCCAAGGGCGAGTGCATTCACGCCGGCGAGGGCGAAATCCACCGTGATGTCGTCCATCCACGGGAACTCCGGGAACTCATAGGTGCCGGTGCGCTGGTCGGCAGTGAGCTTGTGCGGGAACATGAAGTCCCGACCCTGACTCTCGATGGCGATGGAGTCCGGCTCTTGATACGCCGACGCATTCAGCAGCGGGGTCCACTCGGTGCCGAGGTAGCGCGCGACGGGCCTGGTGTCGTTGAATGCCTGCACCCAGGCTGGCACGGTGTCGCCGTAGTAGCGCGACGTGGTGAAGCGGCCGTCGAGCGAGTACCAGTAGACCTGTTGCTTGGCGCGGCCGAGCGGCAGAATCGCGCCACGATCCTTACGGGAGACGGAGAGCGCGCGAGAGAACTGGTCCGCGCTGCGTACCCAGTCGAAAAACGCCGAGCCCCGAAAGCGATACGGCGATGCGCCGCCGCCACGTCCGAACAGCAGGGGCGACTGCGCATCGGCAACGCCGATGTCGTTGAGCACCACGCCGGTGTGCGACGGGTAGCGGCCCGACCAGAGTGTGGCGTGACCGGGCGCGGTTTCGGTGGTGGCGTGGTCGTGAAAGGCCTGGGTGAATCGCGCGCCGTTGCGCATGAGGCGTGCGAGTCCACCGGTGAGCTGCGGCGCGAACCGCTCGAGATAGTCGGGGCGCAGCTGGTCCACGGTGAGTTGGACGACGAGCGTCGGCGGCGGCGGCGCGGCGGCGACCGGCGTGGCACTACGCTGTGCGCTGGCGGTGTGCGGCAGTCCGAAGGATGCGAGCGCGAGCGACGGAAGCGAGAACAACGACAACGTCAGTATCGTCAGCGTGGAACGGCGAGGGCGACGTGTGGCGCATGCATTCGTCGCGCGACTGGCAGGGAAGGTCGGCATACGCGGAAAGTTAACGCCCGCTGTGCGTCGCAAGGTAACGGTCCTGCGCGGAATGCATGCGCGCGGCAGGGCAAGCGCGGGATGATAGAGCGATCGTGCAGCTCATCCGGCGGCACCTGTCCGGCCTCGTACGCGCCGCCGGATCGACGCGTCAGGACAGGTGCAACACCGCCGGTGAGCGAGCTGCGCGGAGCCAGAGACTCTCGCGGCCGCCATCACGCGTAGCACACCACGTGATCAACCTGCACCGTTCACGGAGGCACGTGAAGGTGACGACAATATTGTGCATTGCCCACAAACGCACTAGTGACGGCGCGAATCTTTTCGCGCGTACACATGCGCGGCAAAGCACGTCGAGATAGCGCATCAGAAAGTGCGGTCGTCGATGAAGCGCAGCGTGCCGCGGACCTACACGCGGCAGCTCGAACGCGGCGGCGGCGCTGAACAGCAACGGCTTGTGGAACTGCCGAAGACACGGCAAGCCGGCGCCGCCGTACATCCCGACACTACCCGACCAACGCCGCCTCGAGCATCGTGAGCCCCTCGGCCAGCTCGGCCTGCGTGATGACCAGCGGCGGCAGGAAGCGCAGCGTGTGTTCGCCCGCGCCCACCAACAGCAGTCCCTTGTCGAACGCACGCTGAATGATCGCGGCGGCCGGCTCGTGCACGTCCACCCCCCACATCAGTCCCTTGCCACGGATGGCGCGGATGCGCCCGGTGCGATCGGCGAGCTCCTGCAACTGCGCGCCAAACCACGCGCCCGTCTCCTGCACGTGCGTCAGCATCGCCGGTTCCGAGAGTCGCTGCACGACATGATATGCCACGTGCGCCAAGAGGGGACCGCCGCCGAACGTGGTGCCGTGATCGCCGGGCTGCATGGCCGCAGCGACCGCATCGTTCACCAGAATCGCGCCCATCGGCAGTCCACCTGCGAGCGGCTTGGCCATCGTCAGCATGTCCGGCTCGAGGCCCAGTTGCTCGTATGCGAAGAACGAACCGGTGCGTCCGAGTCCGCACTGGATCTCATCGAGAATGAGCAACACGTTCCGCTCGCGCGTGAGCTTGCGCAGCCCGCGCAGAAACTCCGGGTCCACCACGCGCACGCCGCCCTCGCCCTGAATCGGCTCCACGATCACCGCAGCCGCCGTTTCCGGATCGAGCACGACGCTCAGTTCCACGAGATCCCGCTCGACGATGCGCACGCCGCCCATCAATGGACGGAATGGCAACCGGTACGACGGACGATCCGTGGCGGCAAGCGTTCCGGGCAGGCGACCATGAAACGCGCCGCGCAGCGAGATGATCTCGTGCTTGGCGGCGTGCCCCGTCGTCCCCGCCCAACGGCGCGCAAACTTGAACGCGCCCTCGTTGGCTTCCGCGCCGGAGTTGCAGTAGAAGACGCGCGACGCGAACGAATGCGCCACCAGCCACGACGCCAGTGCTTCGCCCGGCGCGGTGCGATATAGGTTGGACGTGTGGATGAGTCCCGTCGCCAGAATTTCCTGGATCGCAGTCGTCACGCCCGCATCCGCATGCCCGAGCGACGTCACCGCGATACCCGCGACGAGATCGAGATAGCGCTTGCCGTCGGCATCGAACATGTAGACGCCCTCGCCTCGCACGAACACCGGCGCCTGTCGCTTGTACGTGCCAAGGATGCCGGTCGGCGACGCAGACGGAGTGGCGGGCGCTGGCGACGCCGGCGTGAACGTGCTGTTCGACGCGGCGGGCGAGGTCATGGTCGACGGGGTCATGGTGGTTACTGGGCAAGAGACGAATTCAGGAGCGACGCCTGCAGCCAACGGGTGTTCGCAGAGCGGGTGTGCGACGAACGGGAAGTCAGCTGCTGATCACGTGCTGGTCACCGACGTCCCGGCTTCGGGATCGATGAGGGCGGCCAGATCGCCGATGCGCACACGGCCTACGCCGCCGGCCAACGCCTGAGCGCAGGCGTCGAGTTTGGCGGCCATGCCGCCGGCGGCCACGCCGGAGTCGACCATCTCACGCGCCACTTCGCGTGCGAGAATCGGCACCAGTTGCGTGTCACCATCGAGTACGCCGGGCACGTCGGCCATCAGAAACAGTTCAGAGGCGCCGAGTGCGGCGGCGATGGCGGCGGCGGCATCGTCACCGTTCACGTTGAGCGCCCCGCCCATCGCCACATCCGAGTTCGCCGCGACCGGCGAGATGACCGGGAGAAAACGGGTGGTGAGCAGCGATTCGATCAAGCGGGTGTCCACCGCCGCGGGCGTGCCGGCATGGCCGAACGTTTCCACGTCGATCGGCTCCGCGCGCAACATCCCGGCGTCTTCGCCGGACACGCCCACTGCAGGCGCGCCCGCACTCACCAACGCCGACACGAGATGCTTGTTCGCCAACCCCGAGAGCACCATGCGCACCAGCTCGAGCGCGCCGTCGGTGGTGACGCGACGACCACCGATGAATACCGGCTCTTCGCCGCGCAACCGCTGCAGCGCGCTGATCTGATCGCCGCCGCCATGCACGATCACGAGGCGACCGTTGGTCGACTCCCACAGTGCGACAAGTGCGGCGGGCAACGCCGGGTCGGCTTGCGTGCGTCCGCCGAGCTTGACCACGAGGGGGCCGCGTGCGGATGACGACGACGCGGCCCTGGAGGCGGCCGTTGCCGCCGCGATGGCCGCGTTGGCGGCGATCGTCGCGGCAAGTGCGCCGACGTTCACGGGATTCATGCGCGTGCGCTCCTTCGGTTACCGTGTCAGTCCCGACGTTTCGTCGAGACCGAGCATGAGGTTGGCGTTCTGCAGGGCCTGTCCGGCGGCGCCCTTTACAAGGTTGTCGAGCGCGCTGAACACGAGCAATGTCGGCGTGCGCATGCCCTCGGGGACACGCGCATGGATCCGCACCACGTTGCGGTGGATGACATCGGCCAGTGCGGGGAGCTCGCCGGTCAGCTCGACGAACGGTTCCTCGGCGTAGGCGTCGCGGAACGGTGCCATCGCGTCGTCGAGCGGGCGCGTAAGCGGCACCGTGATCGTGGAGAGAATGCCGCGATCAACCGGCAGCAGGTGTGGCGTGAAGAGCAGATCACAGTCGGCGTCAAGATCGCGCATGGTGGCGCGCATCTCAGGCAGATGCCGGTGCGAGTTGCCCACGCCGTAGGCGCGAAAGTTCTCCGTCACCTCGGCGAAGAGCAGTTCGAGTTTGGGAGACGCGCCCGCGCCGCTGACTCCGCTGGCCGACGCGATGGTGATCGTTGCCCCCGGTGCGATGAGTCCCGCCTTGGCCAACGGCGCCAGCGCCACCAGCACGCTCGTGGCGTAGCAGCCAGGATTGGCCACCACGCGTGCGCCGCGCAGCCGATCGCGATAAAGCTCGGTCAGTCCGTAGGGCGCGTCGGACGGCACGCCCGCCGGCGCCTGCCCATGTCCGCCAAAGCCGGGGCGGAGGTCGCTGGACAGGTCCACCACGCGCGCACCGGCCCTTATGACCTTGGCCACCCACTCCGCCGAGGCGCCGTGCGGCAACGCCGCGAAGACGAGGGCGGCCGAGGCAAGAGCCACGTCGTCTGGGCCGACGAGGGGAATGGCATGTACGCGGCCGCCTGCCCGCACACGCAGCGTGGTGCCGCGCTGCGTATTCGCGGTGGCGAAGGCGAGCGAAAGGGTGGGGTGGCCGGCGATGAGGCCGCAAAGTTCGCGTCCGGAGTAACCGCTGGCGCCGAGGACCCCTACGGGAATAGACTGAGGAATACTATGCACTCCGAATGCATAATTTTGCATGCGGGCGGTGTCAATGCGTTCCACATGCATCAGACGAGTATCCGCAACGTATCCCAAGCGTATCCGACAGGAGTAACGGCGTGGCCGACAAGACGGACCGACACAACGCGATTCGTGAAATCGTGACGGCAAAGACCGTCGCGAGCCAGGAGGAGTTGCGACGACAACTCACGCGACGCGGCTGGGATGTGACCCAGTCCACGCTCTCGCGCGACCTGCGTGAGCTCCGTCTCGCGCGCATTCCCGATGAACAGGGACGGGTGCGCTACGCGTTCCCCGAAACAGCCAACCCGGACGTCGATGCTCGGCGTTTGGAGCGACTGCTGCCACAGTTCATGCTTGGCGTCGAGGCGGTGCAAGTCATGATCATCGTGCGCACGGTCGCCTCCGGTGCGCAGCCGGTCGCTGAAGCGCTGGATCATGCCGGATGGCCTGACATCGCGGGCACGATCGCCGGCGACAACACGGTCTTGATCATTTGCCGATCCGTTCCCGGCCGCGAGCGCGTCGTGCGCCGGCTCAAGGAATATCTGCGCGGTCATCAGTAGTCCTGCAGACTCGCTTGATTTTGACTCCGGGCCCGTCCTGATTTCGCGCAGTGCCGACGCCGCTTCTGGCACCGCGCAGCACGTCATGCAGACCGTACGCACACTGCATAGTTATCCCGATCACTTTCTTCTCGCCGAATCGATCGATGAGCGTCAACCCCAATCCAGCGCCCCCGCCGGCCGCCTCTCCCGAATCGGCGGGCTCACACAAGCTCTGGGGCGGACGATTCGCCGGCGGACCGTCGCCACTTCTGGACGCGCTTAATCGATCCATCGACACCGACTTCCGGCTCTGGCCGCACGACATCCGGCTCTCGCGTGCCTGGGCGCTCGCGCTTGGCGAGGGTGGCGTGCTCACGATGGACGACGCTCACACCCTGCGCGACGGACTCGATCGTGTCGCGGCGCGCATCGAGGCGGGCGCCGCTCCCGTTGCAACAGACGAAGACATTCACACCATGATCGACCGGTTGCTGCACGAAGAGGCGGGGACGGTCGCCTCCAGGTTGCACACCGGCCGCTCACGCAACGATCAGGTGGCCACCGCGTCGCGCCTCTGGACGATGAACGCGTGCCTGCGACTCGATGCCGCCGTGCGCGAACTGCAGTCGGCGCTGCTGGCCCAGGCCGAAACACTCGTGCATGCGATACTTCCGGCGTACACGCACCTGCAGCGCGCCCAACCGGTAAGCGGCGCGCACTGGCTCCTTGCACACTTCTGGCCGCTGCATCGCGACCGTACTCGCCTCGCCGCCGCCCATCGCGGCGCTTCCACGATGCCGCTCGGCTCGGGCGCGATTGCCGGCTCGGCGTTTCCCGTCTCGCGCCGGTTGCTGCAGGCCGAACTCGGCTTCGCCGCCATCTCGCAGAACAGCATCGATGCCACCGGCGATCGGGACTTCGTGGCCGAAACACTCTTCACCTGCGCGATGATCGCCGCGCACTGCTCGCGGATTGCGGAAGACATGATCGTCTACGGCTCGAGCGAGTTCGGCTTCGTGAAGTTCGGCGACGGCTTTTCCACCGGCTCCAGCATGATGCCGCAGAAGCGCAACCCGGACGTCTTCGAGCTGGCGCGCGGGTCGGGCGCACGCGTGCTCGGCGATCTCGTTTCGCTCATGGGCACCATCAAGGGACTGCCGAGCGGGTACAGCAAGGATTTGCAGGACGACAAGCGCGCCATGTTCAATGCCATCGACACGCTCTTGCTGGTGCTGCCGGCCGTTGCCGGCGCGATCTCGGAGCTACGCTTCAATACTGAACGCATGCGTGCCGCCGTCTCGGGCGGCATGATGGCCACCGATCTGGCCGACTATCTCGTGCGTCGCGGCGCGACGTTCCGCGAAGCACACAGCGCCGTCGGGTCACTGGTACGACAGGCGGAGGAAGCGGGCATCGAACTCAATGAGCTGCCGATGGATCGTATTCTCGCGGCGCACGCGCTGTTTGACATGGACATCAAGGAAGCGCTGGGCGCACACGCGTCGCTGGCGGCGCGCGACATCGATGGTGGCACGGGTCCGAATGCGGTCGCACAGCAGTTGCGGCAGGCGCACGAGAGCCTTGCGCGCGCGTCGGACTGAGCGCGCGGTGCGGATCACCACGACGGCTACCGATGCCATCGTGCCGCTACTCGATACGCTCGACGGCGTCATCTTCGACTGCGACGGAGTGCTCGTGGACAGCGAACGCATCTCGAATGGCGTGTGGGCGCGGTTGCTCTCCGAGGTCGGCGTGCCGATGACCACCGAGCGTTCGCTCGCGATCTTCATGGGCAACTCGATGGCACGTTGCATCGAGATCGCCACCGAGATGCTCGGTCACGCCCCGCCGGAAAACCTGCTCGACCGCTTTCACGCCGATGTCACCGTTGCCCTGCAACGCGACCTCGTCGAGGTGGAGGGCATTACGACACTGCTGGACGCACTCGATGCCGCCGGCGTACGCTATGCCGTCGCCTCGAACGGCGAGCACGAGAAAATGCGCACCACGCTTGGTGTGACCGGGTTGCTCGCACGGTTCGAGGGACGACGTTTTTCGGCCATGGATGTCGCGCGCCCCAAACCGGCGCCGGATCTGTTTCTGCATACCGCGCACGCGATGGGCTTTGTACCGGCACGCACGATCGTGATCGAAGACAGTCCACTGGGCGTGCAGGGCGCCACTACCGCCGGCATGACCGTCATCGGTTACGCGGAAATTGTGGCCGTTGAACGACTGCGTGCAGCGGGCGCCGTCACCACGGTAGAACGGTTGGTGGACGCGGCGCCACTGCTCGGCGTCTTCGTCCCGGCGGTCTGAACCGGATTTCGTCGTCCACGACTTTAGAACGCGTCGCCGATGGAGAGCCGTCCGGTGGGCCGCACACGGCTGCTGCCGCGCAGTTCATCTTCGCCCACGCCGTTCCGTCGGATGCTCCCAAGTCCGATCGATGCGGCGAGACCGACACCGCGCAACGCGTTCTCCTGCGGATACAGTCGAAGCTTCGCATCGATGTGGCGATAGCGGTCGTCATCCCACTCGGTGAGCGAGCCGGCGAACGCGAACGTGACGTTCGGGTTGATCACGCGCTCGTACTCCGCTTGGAAGTAGCCGAAGAGTGGCAGAAACGGACTGGCCGAAAGCGCCTGCTGCGGTGCGTCGGCGCTGTAGGCTGTCTGCTGGCGGATTGTCTGCGCGGAAAGCAGGTCCGGCATCTTGGCCATCGCGGCGACAACCGCAGCGACGCGCCGGCGCAGCGGTGGGGGGGGCGCTGGTGAACTGGCGTAGAGAGGTCGCATGAACATCGGGTGGAGTTGCGGAGGCTCAGTGCGGCTGCAGCAAGGCGCGCGCTGCGGACTGTCCACCCCGCGCTGCGCCCTCGAGAGAGCTGGAGTGCAGTACTTCGCTCGCACGCCACAACCCCGGCAGTCCACAGGCAATGGTCGGACGCTGTTCGCGCCAGCCGGGCGGCTGGGCAAACTGCGCATACGGAACCCGCCAGATCGCCAGCCGTGTCAGGGGCGTGTGCACGGCGTCACCACTCGCCGCCGCCATCGTCGCGATCTCGCGGCGCGCCGCGTCGTCCAGGCGGTCGTCGGGCAGGTTGGCGCTTTCACCGAGCGCGGTTGCCGCGAGCAGATGCGTCCCCTTGGCGTATTCCGGTGCCACATCGGTCAGCGTGATGGCGTGACTGATCACCGCACTTGGCTCGGCGTTCAACCACAGCGCCTTGCCGGGCAGTGGCGATCGCGACGCTGTGTAGTACAGCGTCGTGCATCCCCGCGCGCCCTCCGGGACCGACAGCGTGAGCCCCACGGTGCGCGCCAGCATGGCCGCAGCCGGCGGCTCGGTGGCGATGACGACATCGGCCGCATCGAAGTGGCTGCCGTCATCGAGCGACACACCACAGGCGCGCCCATCGCGCACGTCAATGCTGCGCACCCCGACCCCGATCCGCACGGATCCGCGTGGCAGTTGCGAGGCCAATTGCGCGCCGATCGCGCCCATGCCGCGCGCCGGAATCGCCGTACTGCCCTCGGCGAGCATCTTGAACGTGAAGAGCAGAATGGACGCACTGGTCGAGAGCGTGCGGTCGAGCAGGATGCCGCCGTAGAACGGTGCGAAAAACCCGTCGATCACCGCGCTGCCGAAACCCCGCGACTCGAGAAACGCTCGCGTGGAGACGCCGGCAAAGCGCGCGCTGAAGCAGTCGTCGATGGTCAGCTGCGACGCGAAGCGTCGCAAGGCGAGCAAACGCAGCTTGTCGCCAAGAGAGACGGCGCGCGCCAGCACTGTATCGAGGAGGAGCGCGGGATCGCGCAGCGCATCGCCGATGAGCGACACGTGTCCGTCCCGCACGATTCGTGCGGCCGGCAGGAAGCGCCGCAGCATCAGCGCATCGAGATCGAGATAGGAGCCGAGCGTCGGGTACGCGGTGAAGAGCACTTGGAACCCGTGATCGATCACCACGCCGTCGATGATGGACGACCGCACGCGTCCGCCGACGTCGGCGGCGGCTTCGAGAATGACTACGGGCCGTCCGGCGCGGTGCAACTCGATGGCGCACACGAGACCGGCTATACCGGCGCCGACAACGACGACTGGAGGCGAAGATTGCTGCATTCACGAATAGTGCAAGCGAGTCGGGGCCAGCCGCTACTGCAAGCGACTGGCACCGCGCGCCTTCCCTGCCGTCGAACGGTGCGACGTTCAGTCTAGAACTTGATACCGAAAGTGATCGGCACCCAATTCGAGCTTTCGTTTTCGCTGAAGACGTTGACGAACTTTACTTCAGCGAACGTGGAGAAGCCGGCGAGCTTGAACTCGATGCCACCACCGGCCTGCACGCCGAGGTCGCTGTTGGTGACGGACGAATTGCTCGAGGTGTAGGTCTTGCCGCTATACAGGCCACCGCCACCGACGAAGTACGGCACGACGGATGACTGACGTGCGGAGGGCTGCAGAATCACGTTACCGGTGACGCCGAGGTTGCGCGCATTCACGTTGCCGACCTTGTACTTCCAATCGTCATAGCTCACGTCGCCACGAAATCCCAGCGAGTTGAGCGAGGCGGGCTTGAACCAGATATGTCCGGTGACGTTGTAACCGGCATCGACAGCATCGCCAAGATCGCCCATGGGGGCGGAGAGACCGCCGCTGACGCCGAAGGTCACCGCCCTGGTGGTCTGCCCTTGGGCCAGGGAGGGGAGGGCGACCAACGCGGCCAGCCCGACCATACGAATCGTTCGTTTCATAAGAACCTCTGCTATTCAGGAATAGCACGTACCCCGCTCACGAAGTATTCGGTGTCACCGAGACATGAAGTGGGAAGTCCGACGTGCTGGTCATACCGTACTGCAACTCGCTTGCCACTCAGACTGTCGACCAGGTGAGCGATCGAGTCGCTGCGCACCGTGAAATTGAAACTGTCCGACCGAAATCCCCTGGCGATGTCGGTGTAGAGCGTGCCTTCCCACGTTTTGCACATCCATCCCTTGCGGGACATTTTCTGCACGTAGCCGGCGCGCTCTCCGCTTGAGTACGTATACGTCATGGCCACGACGGTCCAGACCACCAGCGCAACCGTGGGAACGCCAAGCAGCGTCAGAAGTGTCAGCTTGCCCCAATGACGTCGCACGAATGACTTTTGCGGCGGGGAGGTCCTCGCAGTTGCACCGGCGTCTGGTACGTCGGCGGCGCGTGCCTCGTCGCCGGCATCGGGAGTATTTGGTTGGTCGGCCATGGCCGGAACTTGGGGTGGAGTGGCTGGCGGCGCTACCTTCCCTGCTAGCTTACGGTGGTAGCATACGCGTCCGTACGGCATTCCACTGCTCAGGGTTCATCGTGACAACACCGATTCGTCGTCATACCGCCAGCGTCCGCGTACGTGGCGTCACCGTTGGATCTGCCGCCCCGATCGTCGTGCAGTCGATGACGAACACGGATACGGCCGACGCCGCCTCGACGGCGCAGCAAGTGGCGGAATTGTTCGAGGCCGGATCGCAGAAGGTGCGCATCACGGTCAACAATGACGACGCTGCGCAGGCGGTGCCCGAGATCCGGCAGCGTCTCGACGACCGCGGACTGGACGTGCCCCTCATCGGCGATTTTCACTATAACGGGCACCTGCTGCTCACCAAGTATCCAAAGTGCGCAGCGACGCTCGACAAGTACCGCATCAATCCGGGCAACGTGGGTTCGAAGCGTCGCGACGCGAATTTCACGACGATCGTGCAGGCGGCAATCGATCATGACAAGCCGGTGCGCATCGGTGTCAACTGGGGGTCGCTGGACCAGGATCTGCTGACGCAGATGATGGACGCGAACGCGAATGCCACCACGCCGCGCGATGCGAAAGACGTCTACATGGACGCAATGCTCGAGAGTGCGCTGCGCTCGGCGACTCTCGCGGAAGAGGTGGGTCTTGCGCATGACAAGATCATCGTCTCCGCCAAGATCTCCGTCGTGCCAGACCTGGTCGAGTGTTACCGCCGACTGGCCAAGCGGTGCGACTACCCTTTGCATCTCGGGCTCACCGAGGCGGGCATGGGCGCCAAGGGCATCGTCGCCTCGAGCGCCGCGCTGGCGATCCTGCTCAGCGAAGGGATCGGGGACACGATTCGTGTGTCCCTGACGCCCAAGCCCAACGGTGATCGTCGCGAAGAGGTCTTTGTCGCCCAGCAGATCCTGCAGTCGCTCGGCCTGCGCTCCTTCGCGCCACAGGTGACCGCGTGCCCGGGGTGCGGACGCACGACAAGCACGTTCTTCCAGCACATGGCGCAGGACATTCAGGGCTACCTGCGCGAACAGATGCCGCTGTGGCGTGAATCGAAGCCCGGCGTGGTCGAAATGAAAGTCGCCGTGATGGGGTGCGTGGTGAACGGTCCCGGCGAATCAAAGCACGCGAACATCGGCATTTCGCTGCCCGGCACATTTGAGGAGCCCAAGGCGCCGGTGTACGTGGACGGCAAGCTGTTCACGACGCTCAAGGGCGACAACATTGTGCCCGAGTTTCTGGTGATTCTCGAGAACTATGTCGAGCGGACATACGGGGGCGGGGTGCTGCAGTCGGTGTGACGGGTTTTCAGTGACTGCTTTTGAACCGCCGATGACGCGGATTGAAGGGAAACAGCGGGGATAGAGCGTGCAAGGACAAAGGATTCTCTTGCAGTATCCCCCGTTTCCCGGTGCTCCGCGTCATCGACATTTCCAGGTCGGTCCAAACCCAAAACTCAGCTGCGCCCCGCCGTATCCAGATCGCGCGCCGCGAGCTCGAGTTCATCCACGATCGGCTCGTTGAAGCCGAGTTCTCGCAACCGCTCGCCAACGCGCCGGTACCAACGCACGGTACCTTCGCGATCGACCGAGAAACGCCCCCACACGGTCTCCGGGAACGACGTGCGGCGCAGATCGGAAAGGATGCAGTTGGCGTTGTGCACCTTGTCCGCGGCACACACCCACAGCGCATCCTCGTTCGCCGTCGAAAGTCGCGCGAGATAGTCGCTCTTGCGGTCGTCGTACGACAGATCCACGCCATCGTCGTCGATGCGACGCTCCGTCACACCGAGTACCGTCTCAAGCACACTCGCTCCGAACTTGCGTCCGATGCGCTCTTCGAGCATCTCGTGCGTCCAACCATCTCGCACGCAATCCTCGACTACATCGTGCAGCACGCCCGCGACGATCGTGTCTTCGTTGCAGCCGTAGCTGACGAGAATCAGCGCGACGTTGGCCGGATGCGTGAGGTACGGCAACTTCGTGCCTTTGCGCACCTGTTGATCGTGATGCTTGGCGGCAAAGGCGAACGCGTGATTGATCCGATCGGAGTAGCCGGGCATGCGCAGGGTCGGGATCGGGGAAGGCTCAGACGGGCAGCGGAACATACGTCGGACGGGCGAACCAGGCCACCAGCGATTCCAATCCCTCGCGGTCCGCTTCACCGAACGCGTCCGGCACGCCGGAGTCGATATCCAGCACCGCAATCAGCGCGCCAGATGCGTCGAACACCGGTACCACGATTTCGCTCCGTGAGCGCGGATCGCAGCTGATGTGCCCGGGAAACGCATGAACGTCGGCCACAACGACGGTGCGACGCTCCGCAGCGGCCGTACCGCACACACCACGGCCGAACGCAATGTCGAGGCAGCCAAGCGAGCCCTGATACGGGCCGACGCGCAGGAGATGATCGGTGTCGACCACGCGATAGAAACCCGTCCACAGATGTCCGAAGGCGTGCTGCAGCAACGCACTCATGGTCGCCATGCACGCAATGGGATCGTCGGTACCCTCGAGCAACAACGCCTGCATGGTGCGCAATTGCGCGTACGCGTCGGCGCGCGGCACATCGCGCAGATCGGGGATGACAGGTTCCATATGTGACGCCAGCGGAAGGAGGGTCGGACGAACGCCGCAGCCGGACGCGCTATTGCATCGGCCCGATAACGAGCAGCAGACGAAGATCGAGCAGAAAGAGCGCCGTCCCCTGCACGACCACTCCGAGCCCGGCGCCGATACCACCGGCGCGCGCCCCCCAGCGCCAGGCGGTCAGTGCAAGCGTCGCGCCAACGGCCACATACCCCACATCGAGTCCGGTGTTGAGCCAGAGAATGTTGAGCAGTTTTTGCGCGCCCGCGTAGTCCCGCAGCGCGAGTCCGCGCCAGGCGCTCACGCAGATGATCAGATCGACCGCACCCCACGCCGCGCTCTGTAGGGCGAAATGGCGGAGGAGCGGTGCTTCCAGCCGTCGAATCACGACGGCGGCGAAGAGCAACGTCCCCACCAGCATGCTCGCGCCACCCCACAGCGCGAGCCGCAACAGGTGTCCGCGCTCGAGTTCGAAGAGTGTGTCAGCCCACATAGCATGCGGAGAGTAGCCGCGGTGCGAGCGCGGAGAAAGTGCGCGACGGACCGGTCACTGTCCTGGCGCCAGGCCGTCAAAGAGCAGTACCGCGCGTACGCGATCACCACGGACACTCGCCTGACGCACGACGGCGCTCAGCCAAGCCAGCGGCGTCTCGCCCAGTCGCACGCACACAATGAGGTCCGATCCGACCGCCTTCGGGTCGCGCGAAAAGGCGACCGCGTCCTGCGGCATCAATGTCAGATCGTACGCATCGGTTTCCGGGGCGCTGCTCGCTGTCGCACGGCGCACGTCCATCGCGAGATCGCGGTCGATCATCACCGTGGTCACCGTCCGTTCCCCGCGACGGCTGGAACGGGGCGAAGGCGACGTCGGAACGGTGAGTCTGTAACGCTCACGCAGGAGCGGAGTCACCACCGCGGGCTCGTCGGCAAGGTCGACGATCGCCACCGCGCGAGATTCGGCTGCCGCCACGACGCCCACCTGCACCGCCACGATCACCGCGGTCGTCCGGGATTCGGCTACGATCTGCACAGCGCGTGCAACTTCGCCGATCCCTGTCAGCGCCAGATGTACGAGTGGGTACGCAGCGTTGGCGTCATCGCGCACCGATCGCTCCGCAGTGGATCGCCCGCGCCGTCTTGGCGCAACCGGTGACGCCGAGATGACGCGGGTCGCGGTCAGCCGTTCGACTTCGGTGTCATCGCTGACCGTCGGCTGACGCAGTTCACGCAGCATTGCGCTGGCGTAGCCGAGGGAGGCGCCGACCACGAGGGCGGCGAGGAGCACGGCGGCGGGGGGCACCGACCGGCTCAGTCGCGCTTCGAGCGCCTGCTCGCGCGCGGCGCGGCGTGCGTTCTCCCTCCGTGCGAAGGCCAGCTGGGTTCGCACGCCGTTCTCCTCAGCGATCCTCACAGCGTCCTCGCGTTCGCGCTCGTCCTCCCGCGCGGCGGTGACGGCGGCGGGCGTCAGGGCAACGACGGCAGCGGCGCCCGTCTGGTTGGAGTCGCTGGCGGAGTCGGTGGGGGTGGTGGCTGCGGAATCGATGGACGCCGACCCTGGCGCCGCGACCGGCCGCTGCGCGTCGCGGAGGCGCACCGCGGCGAGTCGCACCAGCCGTTGCCCAAGTGCGGCGAGTTGCGTGGTCATCGCCGCGTAACGCGCATCGGCGCCTCCCAGTGCCGCGTACGCTTCACGCTCACGATGCAGCGTCTCAATCGAGTCAGCCAGCGCGAGGGCCCGTCGGTCTGCGCGCAGTGCGCGTGCCTGGGCGAGCGCGCGGTAGCTCTCGGCTAGCGGGACATCGCGCGCGCGCTGCAGAAGCAGCCGCAGCTCTCCCAGCGTCGAATCCTCCGGTGCGGAGCTGACGGACGCGGTGAGCGCGGGTGTGGTCGGGCGCGAGTCGGACGGCGCTGACGCGGCCGACTGCTGTCGCACGGAACTGGCGGCGGTTGAATCTGCGGGCCGGTCCGCGGGCGACGCTACGCGTGACGAGCCGCCGCTCTTCGCGGAGTCGGCGCGCAGGGAGTCCGCTCGCCGGGCCTGCCCACGCTGTGCGGCCAGCAGTTCGAGGCGGGCGAGCAAAGCGATCGTATCGATTGGCGGTGCGAGCCGATCCAGCTGGGCGCGCACGGCGCGGTCGGCGCCTCGCGGGAGGAAGACCAGCAGCAGCGCAGTGATCAGCAGGGCGAGGCCGCCCACCAGTGCAATTCGCCAGCCTCGGCGCGATGCATTCCGCGCCCGTGCCGAAATCCAGCCGGCGCGCGGCAGCCGGTCGAGACTGCCCGATTCATTTGCAGCTGTCATCGGCATAGCTGGGGCGCGGCGGCGAGATCCTGAAACGAGCGCGGGGGCCGACGCGCAAACGTCGGCCCCCGCGACCTGCTACCGCACGACCAGACTACTGGACCGTGACCTTGCCCTTCATGCCCATCGCGAGGTGCGGCGTGCAATTGAATTCGTACGTGCCTGTCGGCACGCCCGCGAACGAAATCGTGTACGTCTCGTTGGCGTTCAGGAGGATCTTGCCGGCGAGCTCACCCTGCTGCTCGGGCATATTGGCCAGAAGGGCCGCCTTGACGTCTGCCGGGAGCGTGGCCGGATCGAATGCCACGTTGTGCGGGCCGCCGCTGACCATCGTGAAGCGGATACCGTCGCCCTGCTTGACCGTGATGTCCGCCGGCTCGTAGCGATAGCCGGTACCGTCGCCGATCATCTTGACATCATGCGTGGTGCCCGTGATCGGGGCCATCGCGCCAGCGGCCGGAGCCACCTCAGGAGCCGGAGCCATCTCTGCTGCAGGAGCCATCGCGGCGGAATCGGCCGGAGCCGCCTTGTCACCACCACTGCAGGCGCTCAACGCGAGTGCCGCACCCGCCATAACTGCCGTACCGAAGAACCGCATGTCGAAAGGCCTCCAAAGCCAGATCGAAATTTACCGTGCACAGGAATCGCACCTGCCGCTCACAGGGCCCTGTAAGCCTTGTGAAGTTATTCACGAGCGCTCGCTGTGGCAATTGCCAATTACGAATCCGCTTGACGGACGCTGCCGGAGTGGCTACGCTCCCTCATCATGTCCCAGAACGTTTCCCGCCACCATTATGCGCATCACGGTCACGGCCCGACGGGTCGGGGCGCGATGGGCGTATGCGGGTCTGCGGCGTAACGGCTGACCCTCACTCTCCAGATCTGCCTCGGCTCGTCCACCCGGACGGGCCTTTTTTGTGTCGGCGATCGCCGGCTCGGCATCACGTGAACCAACGGATCCCCCATGCTGCGAATCGCGCTGCCCAACAAGGGCCGCCTCAGTGAAGACACCCGCGAGCTGTTCAATGACGCCGGACTCGAGGTCCGCTCGTCCAGCGAGCGCTCCCTGACTGCGTCGCTGGGCGGGGAGTTCGAAGCCATCTTCGTGCGCGCCCAGGACATCCCCGAGTTTGTCGCCGACGGCGCCGCGGATGTGGGCGTGACCGGCTGGGACCTCGTCTCCGAATCGGAACGGCCGCTGGTTTCGCATCTGGACCTGGGCTTCGGACGGTGCCGTCTGGTCGTCGCCGCCAAGGACGACGCGGGGATCACCTCGATCGACCAGATCGGATCGGCAGAGAAGCCGGCCCGCGTGGCCACCGTCTTTCCGCGCATCGCCAAGCGGTTCTTCGCCGAACGGGGACGCCCCGTCGAAATCGTGCCGGTGTCGGGTGCCGCCGAAATCGCCCCGCACCTGGGGATTGCCGACGTGGTGGTAGATCTTACCTCGACGGGATCCACGTTGCGCGTGAACGGGCTGCGCGAGGTCGAGACCGTGCTGCTCTCGAGTGCGCATCTGGTCACCGCCGCGCAAGGTCCGCGCAACGGCGACCCCAGCCGGAAGCAGGAGTTCGAGGATCTCGTGACCGCGCTCGCATCGGTCATCCGGGCGCGCGGCGAGCGATACCTGATGGCCAACGTTCCCCGCGAGACGCTCGACGCGGTTCGTGCCATTCTGCCCGGCCTCAACGGGCCGACGGTGATTGATATCGCTGGCGGGGGGCCGTTCGTTGCCGTACACGCGGTGGTCAAAGCCTCCACGATCTATCGCACGATCTCGCAGCTTCGCGCGCTCGGCGGCGAAGGGATCCTGGTCACCCGTATCGAGAGACTGGTGCCATGAGTGCGGCCAAAGACGGCACCGTGACACTGCGAGCGCGCGGCCCGTTGACGGCGCTCGATCCGGTCACGCGCCGCACCATCACTGAGCGGTCACTCTCCGGCGACCCCACCGTCAGCAGACGAACCGCCGCCATGATCGAGCGCGTACGGGTGGAAGGAGACGCTGCCTTGCATGCGTTCGCGCGTGATTTCGATGGGGTGACGTTGGAGCAAATCGAGGTGCCGCGTGCCTGCTGGACTCAGGCACTCTCGACCCTCGATCCTACGCTGCGGGATGCACTCGAGCGGGCGGCGCGCAACATCACCGCCGTGCATACGGCATTTCTGCCGACCACCATCGAGCTGTCGCCGGAACCGGGCATCGTTGTCGGACGCCGGCCTGATCCGCTTGGACGGGTGGGGGTGTATGCACCGGGCGGTCGCGCGGCGTATCCGAGTTCCCTGCTCATGGGCGCGATTCCCGCGCGCGTGGCCGGTGTGGTTGAGGTGATCGTCTGCTCGCCGCCGGGTCCGAACGGCATGCCGTCGCCGGTGGTGTTGGCCGCCGCAGCGCTGGCGAAGGTGGATCGCGTGTTTGCGATCGGCGGTGCCGGCGCGATCGCGGCGATGGCGCACGGCACGGAGACCGTCCCGCCGGTCGATCGGATTGTCGGGCCGGGGAACGCCTATGTCGCGGAAGCCAAGCTGCAGCTGGTGAAGCGTGTGGCCATCGATTCGCCGGCCGGGCCCAGCGAGCTGCTGGTGCTGGCCGACGATTCTGCGTCGCCGGTGGCCATGGCGCGCGAGCTGTTGGCGCAGGCGGAGCATGATCCCGACGCGGCGGTGATCGCCGTACTGGTTGGTCTCGAGGCCGCGGCGCGGGCGGCCGCGGTGGAAACGGCGCTGGCGACCCTCCTCCAGACGGCACCGCGCGCGGAGATCGTTCGCACGGCGCTTGCAGCGCGCGGGGCCATCCTGACGACGGCGTCGCTGGCCGAAGGGGTCGAGTTTGCCAACGTGTGGGCGGCCGAACATCTGCTGCTCGTTGTCCGCGAAGCGACGCAAGAGCAGACGCTCGCCGCGCTGCGCAATGCCGGGACGGTCTTCCTGGGGGAGAGCAGTGCGGTGGCGTTCGGCGACTACATGACCGGCGCCAATCATGTGCTTCCCACCTCCGGTGCGGCGCGCTGTTATTCAGGACTCTCCACGCTTGATTTCGTTCGTTGGACGACGTGGCAGCGCGTGTCCCCGGAGGCGGCCGCCAGTCTGTCGGAGTCGGTCGGCTGTTTCGCGGACGCGGAGGGACTGCCGGGCCACGCGGCAGCGGCGCGCGCATGGGCGTTCGGCGCGACGGAACCTGATACCGGAGTAGAAACGTGAGCGTGCGTGCAGGTGGGAGTGCCGCGGCGACGGGTACCATTGCATCCGTGGAGACCGGCGACCGGTTGGCGATTGCGCGCGCGGCATACGAGGCGGTGCCGCTCTACGATCCGAAGCGGTCGCCGATCGATCTGGACCTGACCGACAACACGAACTTGTGGGGATTGCCGCCAGCCGCCGAACGGACCATGCGCGAGATCGCGGTGTCGACGGTCACGCGGTATCCCACGTTGTACGCGGCGGAGCTGAAGGCGGAGCTCGCGGCGTACGTGGGCGTCAGTGCGGATATGATCGTGACCGGATGCGGCTCGGACGACATCCTCGATTCGGCGATGCGCGCGTTCGGTGAGCCGGGCGATGTGGTGACGGGGCCCGAGCCGTCGTTCGCCATGATCCCGATCTTTGCGCGCATGAACGCGCTCGAGTATACGGGCGTGATGGAACTGCCGTCGCATCAGCCGGACATCGAGGCACTCCTCGCCTCGCCGGCCAGGATCGTCTACCTCTGCTCGCCGAATAATCCGACCGGTGCCGTGGTCGCGCGCGAGTCCATAAAGCGGGTCATCGCCGAATCACGCGGCGTCGTGTTCATCGATGAAGCGTACGCAGAGTTCGCCGGCGTGTCGTCGGTGGAGCTGGCACGCGCGTCAGATCGAGTGCTGGTCATACGCACCATGAGCAAGGCGTTCGGACTGGCGGGACTGCGCGTCGGGTATGCGATCGGTCATCCGCGACTGGTGATGGAAGTGGAGAAGTCGCGCGGACCGTACAAGTTGAATGCGCTGGCGGAACGCATGGCGCTGGCCGCGTTGCGCGAGGATGCGGCGTGGGTGGATGAGCACGTGCAACTCGCGGTCGCGTTGCGTGAGCGCTTGTCCGATGCGCTGCGCGCGATGGGACTCGATCCGATGCCATCGTCGGCGAACTTCGTGTGCGTGCCGGTGGCAAACTGCGTGGCGGTCGGTCAGGCGCTGCGAGCGCGGGGCGTCGCCGTGCGTCCCTTCCCTGCCCTGCCGCATGTGGGCGATACGCTGCGCATCAGCGTGGGGCCGTGGCCGCTGCTGCAGCGGCTGCTCGATGCACTCGAACCCGCGATGGCCGACGTGGCCGACGCCGGATTGGCCGCGGACGGGTTAGCCGCCGCCGTGGTGGGCGTTGCGGTGGTGAAGTCATGACGACGGCGGATGCGACGAACGGACCGATCGACTTGCAGGTGACCGTGTTCGATTACGGGGCGGGCAATCTGCATTCACTGGTGAAGGCGCTCGAACTGAGCGGCGCGACCGTGCGCGTGGAGACCGACCCGGCGCGTGCCGTGCACGACACCGATGCGCTGGTGTTGCCCGGCGTGGGCGCGTTCACGCCGGCGGCCGAACGACTGGCACCCGGTCGCGAGGCCATGCGCGCGGCATTGCTGGACGGACTGCCATGCCTCGGCATTTGTCTTGGCATGCAGTTGCTCTTCGATGGCAGCGATGAAGGCCCCGGGTTGGGCCTTGGCGTGGTGCCCGGTCAGGTGACGCGTCTGGAGGCGCAGTGCGTGCCACAGATCGGCTGGAACAGGTTGGAGGAGGTGCGCGAGCCGTTGCTGCGAGAGGCCGCCTTGGACGTGGCATACTATGCCAACAGTTTCGTCTGTCGTCCGGCGGAGGGGGCGGATACCCATGTCGTGGCGTGGAGTACGCACGAAAGCGATCGCTTCGCGGCGGCGGTGCGGCACGGCGCGGTGATCGGTACGCAGTTTCACCCCGAGAAGTCGAGTGCGCCGGGCGTACGGTTCGTGCGCGCCTTTCTCGATGACGCAGTGCGTGTGCAACGTGCACGCCGCGGATTCACACCCAGGGAGCAAGTATGATCGCGATTCCGGCAGTGGACCTTCGCGGCGGCCATTGCGTGCAGTTGGTGGGCGGCGACTACGCGGACGAACGCGTGCGCCTGGAGGACCCCGTCGCCGTGGCGCGTGACTGGACGCGGCAGGGCTTCGAACGCGTACACGTCGTCGATCTGGATGCGGCGACGGGGCGCGGGGCGAACGCCGATATCATTCGCGACATCCTGCGTGACAGTACGGTGCCTGTGCAGGTGGGCGGTGGCATTCGCGATGAATCACAGATCGAGCGACTGCTGGACGATGGCGCCACGTGGGTGGTGATCGGCACGCGCGCGATCGAAGACGAAGACTGGCGCGCCGAGATGGCGCAGCGCTTTCCGGGCCGGCTGATCATTGCCGCCGATGTGCGCGAACGTCTGGTGGTGACGCGTGGCTGGGCCGAAACCTCACGACTGAACGTGATTGATTTTGTGGAGGGGCTGGGTTCATTGCCGCTGGCGGGTGTGCTGGTGACGGCGGTGCATCTGGAAGGGAAGATGCAGGGCACTGACTTGCCGTTGATGGAAGATGTCGCGGAAGCGAGTGCGTGGCCGGTGTACGCGTCGGGTGGCGTGTCATCGTTGGAAGACATGCGTGCGCTCGAGCATCGCGGTCTCGCGGGGGCGGTGCTTGGCATGGCGTTGTACACGGGCGCGCTCGACGCGCGTCGTCTCGCAGAGGAGTTTGGCGCATGACCGTCGTCATTCGGGAATCGAAGGAAACGCAGATTCGCATCGCGATCACGGCGGGCACGGGCACCGCGCGCGTGGAAACCGGCGACGTGTTTCTGGATCACATGCTGGTGGCGTTCGCGCGTTATGCGGGTGTCGATCTGGATGTTCAGGCCACCGGCGACATGCGGCATCACCTGATCGAGGATGTGGCGATCACATTAGGCCAGGCGGTGGCGGCATTCGCGCCGGCGGGCTGCGCGCGCTACGGCGAACGCACCGTGCCCATGGATGACGCCCTCGTGCAGGTCGTGCTCGACATCGGCGGACGCCCGTACTATCGCGGTCCGTTGCCGTCACCGTTGTACGATCACTTCATGCGTTCGTTCGCCGACAACGCGAAGACCACACTGCATGTACGTGTGCTGCGCGGTACCGACAGGCATCACATCGTGGAGGCGGCGATGAAGGGGCTGGGCTTTGCATTGCGCGAGGCACTGGTGGAATCGGGAGCGGTGTTCAGCACCAAGGGCGCCGTGCAACTCGACATCCGGGAGCACTGACGTGCTCACGCGACGGGTGATCGTCTGTCTCGATGTAAAAGGTTCGCGCGTGGTGAAGGGCGTGCAGTTCGAGGGTCTGCGCGACGTCGGCGATCCGGTGGCCCTGTCGGAGTATTACGAGCAGCAGGGCGCCGATGAGATCACCTTTCTGGACATCTCGGCCAGCGCTGAGGAGCGTGCGACATTGCTGGATGTGGCGCGTCGCACGGCGGAGCGGTTGTTCGTACCGCTGACCATCGGCGGTGGCGTGCGTACGGCCGACGACGTGGCGCGCGCGTTACGTGCCGGTGCGGATAAAGTCTCCCTCAACTCGGCGGCCGTCTCGCGTCCCGAGGTGCTGACCGAGGCCAGCGAACGCTTCGGCGCGCAGTGTGTGGTGGCGAGCATCGACGCGAAGCGGAACGCGGATGGCGTGTGGAAGGTGTGGGTGAAAGGCGGACGGGAGGAAACGCCGCTCGAAGCGGTGGCGTGGGCGCAGGAATGCGTGGCGCGGGGCGCGGGGGAGATTCTGCTCACATCGATCGATCGTGATGGTGCCCGCACCGGATACGATCTCCTGCTGACGCGCGCGGTCGCCGATGGCGTGCACGTCCCCGTGATTGCGTCGGGCGGGGCCGGTGTGGCCTCGCATCTGGTCGATGCCGTGCAACAGGGCGGTGCCGATGCCGTGCTCGTGGCGGGGATTCTGCACGACGGCGTGACGAGCGTGCGCGCGTTGAAGGACACCATGCTGACGGCCGGCCTGCCGGTACGCGCCAATCCCCGGGCGTCCGCATGAGCGCGCAGCTATCGACGTCTACATCGACGGCCACACTGCTGCAGGCTGCCGCCGAAGTGGCGGAGCTGGCGGCCGGTGTGGCCATGCGCTGGTATCGAGGCGCGGTCACCGTGGATACCAAAGGCGACGGTTCGCCGGTGACGATCGCGGATCGCGAGGCGGAGCTGGCGGCGCGCGCGTGGATAGGCGCACGGTTTCCGCACGACGGTATTCAGGGTGAGGAGTTCGACCCCGTGCGCCCGGAGGCGCGTCGGCAGTGGATTCTCGATCCGATCGATGGCACCAAGGCGTTCGTGCGCAGCGTGCCGCTATGGGGCACGTTGATCGCATGTTGTGAGGGCGATCAGGTTCTGGCCGGTGCCGCGTGCTACCCGGCGGTGAGCGAATTGGTGGTCGCGGCACCGGGCGAAGGGTGCTGGTGGAATGGCGCGCGTGCGCGGGTATCGGACGTGGCGCTGCTGTCGAAGGCGACGGCCTTGGTCACGGACGATCGCTTTGTGGAGCGTCCGTGGCGCGGCGAGCAATGGCGCGCGTTGGCGGGGCAGGTTGGCGTAGCGCGTACCTGGGGTGATTGCTACGGGTATCTGCTGCTGGCGACCGGGCGCGCGGAGATCATGGTGGACGACATCGTGAACCCGTGGGACGCGGCCGCGCTGGAACCCATCATCACCGAAGCCGGCGGGGTCTTCAGCTCGTGGAGTGGCGCACATACCGCGTTTGGCGGCAGCGTCATCGCGACAAACGCGTGTCTGGCTGGTGCCACCCGTGCGATTCTGGGTGACAATGCGCACGGAGCTGCACAGTGAGCGACCGGGAGCAGCAACTGGTGGGAGCCGACGCGCCCCTGCTCGATCTCGACACGCTCGCCTTCAGCAAGGGAAACGGGTTGGTCACCGTGGTGGCGCAGGATGCGACCAGCGGGTCGGTCCTGATGGTCGCACAGGCGAACCGTGAAGCGCTGGCGCTCACCATGCAGACGCGCGAGATGCACTACACGTCGCGCACGCGCGGCTTGTGGCATAAAGGCGCGACCAGCGGAAACGTGCAGCGCGTCGTATCGCTGACGGCCGACTGTGATCGCGACGCCGTGCTGGCGCGCGTGCTGCCGGCGGGTCCGGCCTGCCACGAGGGAACGACGTCCTGCTTCCGCGAAACGGCGCTGGCTGCGGATCAGCTTGGCGTGCTGGACGCAACCATCGCCGCGCGCGCAGCGGACGCCGACGCACCGACGAGTTACACGCGCAGGTTGCTGAACGATCGCAACCTGCGGCTCAAGAAGTTGGGCGAGGAGGCCGTGGAGCTGGCGGTGGCGTGCACCGACGACGATAGACCGCGCGCCACGGAAGAGGTCGCCGATCTCGTGTACCATGCGCTGGTGGCGCTCCGTGCGGTTGGGGGATCGCTGGCCGATGTGCGTGCGGTGCTGGCGTCACGGGCCTGACAGTCGGCCCCGCCGACTGTCCTGTTGCACGGAAGCGTCACTATCTGCCGACTTCAGTCCACAAGTCAGCAGTGTGTTGGTGATGCAGCACATAATCTCCCGGCTCCTCGGACCAACACCGTCGCGAATCGTTGACGCGAGTTGCGCGGCGATCGACGAGAACCCGTGCGGCGAACTCGAGTTTGGAGTGTGTCTCAAGTCACCGTTGGCGGTCCCAGCGCACCCTGGCGGTGCTTTTACGCACGCTTTTCCAAGTCGAGCTTGCCGCCCAATCCCGTTTGCCATGAACGGAAGGCACCGGTGAGTTCGGCGCTTCACCATGATGACGGTCGGATGACGTTCTGGTTGCACGATTATTGCTGTACCACGTGCCAGCATCACGAGCGAAGCGCGTAGTGGCTGTACTCAGTGGATAGCGAAATTGCTCCTTACCGGGAGACGGTCCCCGGTGTCGACTCTCACGAGGCGGCACCGGGGTCACTTGGTTTCGGCACTGCGCAGACGCGCAAGATCGACTTCGGCCGCAAGGAATCCGAACGCGCCCCACTGCCCTCCATCGATGATGCGCTGGAGAAGCAGCCGGCCATCCGCGGTACGTCCATTCTCCAGATGCCAATTGGCGACGCCGTAAGCGGCGGTGGCGTCGGTGACCGACATCTCGCCGGTCGGTCCGACCTTGAGCACTGAGTCGGGCGGCAGTTGTCCCTTGTACAGCTGGTTCAGGCGGAAGTACGCGTCGTTCTCGATGACCGTCATGGCCGGTGTGATTGGCACGATCGCCTGCGCCGCTTCGTCATCGCGTCCGGCCCGACGGAGGCTCATGTAGAGCCAGTGCGTCGTGGACACGCGCCGGTCATCGTTGGTGGCTGCCGCCAAGTCCCGCTGATAGATCGGAATGGCCTTGTCGTAGGCGCCGTTCAAATAGTAGGCGAGGGCGAGATGATAATTGATGTTCGAACGAAGCGTGCCGATCGGCGTGTTCTGCGCATTCGGCTGCCCGTCCGGCTCTACAGCATCGGGCTTCCCTTCGACCAGCAGCGCGGCGCGTTCGAGATCGGCGATGGCAAGCTCGAAATCGCGCACGCTGATGTGGCGATGCCCGCGATGGCGATAGTACCATGGATTCATCGAATCGAGCGCGATACCACGGCCGTAGATCTCGATGGCTTGGCGGGAACGGCCGAGGTAGCCGAGCCGGCGCGCGTACCAGATGATGGAGTCGGCGTCGGTCGGGGTGTGCTCGTAGGCGCGCCGCGCCTCGGCCAGTTGGCTCTCGTAGCGCGTGCGGACGTCGGCCGAGAGCGGGAGCGTGCGCAACGTGTCCCCCAGCCGCGAGATGGTTTGGAAGGAGACTGGCGCCGGCTCGGCGGACGCGCGGATGGCGGAGTCGGCGGCACTGTCTTTGCTCCCCGCACCGCACCCCATCAGCAGTCCGGCCGCGAGAAATGGGAGCAGCGCGGAGCGCGCGGGACTGGCTGTGTGGCGCGCGAGAGTGCAGGCAGCGGTCTGGGGCATGATTGGCGGGCAGAGTGGTGGAGGATCGCCTCGTGGCGCGAAGTTACCGGCTGCGGGGTAGCTCAGCCAGCGACGAGGCGATTGTCGCGCGAGCGTCGATTCCGCGATCCGATGTCAGGATCCGATGTGACGATCCGCCGGCAAACCGGGTTGGGGGTATGGAGCGACCGCAACGTCCGACCGATGCACCGACCAGCCTGGTGGAAGACGCGCAGATCGTGCGACGGGTGCTGAGTGGCGAGGTGGAGGCGTTTGCGCTCCTCGTGGACCGGCACCACGCGCGCTGCGTGCGTGTGGCCGCGCATCTGCTGGGCGATGGTGACGACGCCGACGATGCCGTGCAGGATGCGTTTGTGCGCGCGTATCGACATCTGGGGAGGTATCGCGAGCGTGACCGGTTTGGCGCGTGGCTGCTGCGCGTGGTGGTCAACCAGTGTCGAACCATGGCCGCGAAGCAGCGTCGCTTTGCCGGTACCGCCGCGGGCCAGCTGCACGACGCGGCGTTGCGGCATGAGGACACGAGCGAGGCGATGGAGCGTGCCGCGCGTCGTGATGAACTCGCGCTGGCACTTTCCAGGTTGGGCCCGGAGCAGCGCGAGGCAATCGTGCTGCGCTTTGCCGATGAATTGAGCTACGACGAAATGGCGACCGTCACCGGCGTCGGCGTGTCCGCCCTCAAGATGCGCGTGCAGCGCGCCTGTGCGCAGTTGCGCGCCCTTCTCTCGGAGCACCTCCATGCGTGAATCAGCGCGCGAACCGCGCGATCCCCGTTTATCGTCATGGGTCGTCGACACGTTGCGTGACCCCGTCGTCAGTGCCGCCTCGTCTCGGTCGGCGATCATGGACCGCGTGCGGCGTGAAGCGGCACCGCGGCGACTGCACGCGCCCATGCGTGCATCGCGCTGGTCGCGTCGCGGTCTGCTGTCGCCGCGTGGTGGCATGGCCATGCTGGCCATGCTCGTGGCGCTGGTGTCGGTGCGCGGATTGGAACAGCGGCGAACCGACCCGTTGCTGGAGACGAGCGCGACTGTGCTCGGCGACTCGGTCGTGCCGCAGCTGGGTGGGCGGCTGCTGGATACGTTGCGCGTCGTGGAGTTCGTGCTGCGTGGCCCGGCAGTGCGATCGGCTGCAGTGGTGGGCGACTTCAACGCCTGGCGGCGAGGCGTGACCCTATTGGCACACGACAGTGGCGAGACGTGGCGTGCACGTGTGCTGGTCCCGCGTGATGCCCTGCGATTTGCCTATGTGGTCAATGATGCGCAGTGGATTGCCGTCGCGAGTCTGCGGTGATGGGGCGCATGGCAATCAAGTCGCGTCCGTGGTGGTGGACGACGGGCGCGACGGTCGTGCTGATCGGCGGGTACGTCAGCCTGTGGCAGGGTGGGAATGCGGCGGCGGCCGTGTTGCTGGTGGCCGCGTACACGATTGCGGTCCCGCTGGCGATCCTGCGCGGATAGTCCTACGCGGGTCGTGCGGCGCGGGTAGTGCGGCACGGGTAGTGCGGCACGGGTAGTGCGGCGCGAGCGATCGGGCGCAGGCCATCCGGCGCGGGCAGGAATACCGCGCGCTGCGGAGGCACGGACGAGAGCCAGGGGTAGACACCGACTGGCTCAACGGAGGGACATTGTGCACCGTTCACACTGACGGTTCACTGGTCGCCACTGTCCTCCGGAGTTGTCATGGTTCGACGTTCCCTCTCCACCCCCGCCTCGGTTGCCCGTGGGTGCCGCACGCCCGCTGCGTCACCATGTGCACGTGCGTGGCACCGTGCCTCGCGCGCCGCTTTCCCGCTGGCGCTCTGGTCGCTGAGTATGGCCGCCCCCGTCGCCGCGGCGCAGTCGGTGGCCTCCCCGATCGCGCCCGCTTCCGACGAAACGGTGGACGCCGCGGCGGTGGCCAAGATCCGCGATGAGGCGTTCAATCGCTCGCAGGTGATGTCACTCATGTCCTGGCTGACGGACGTGCACGGACCGCGCCTGACCGGCTCGCCGGTGACCAGACGCGCAGCGGAGTACACGATCGCGCAGCTCACGTCGTGGGGCATGACCAATCCACGGCTCGAGTCGTGGGGACCGTTCGGGCGCGGCTGGACGAACGACAAGTTTTACGCGCAGGTGACGAGCCCGGTGGCATTTCCTGTCATCGGCTATCCGCAGGCGTGGACGCCGGGCACCAAGGGGCTCGTGACGAGCGACGTGATCTACGTGCAGATCGACAGTGAAGCGGACTTTGCCAAGTATCGCGGCACGCTGACGGGTAAGATCGTGGCACTGTCGCCCATGCGTGCCGTCACGCCACGATTCGAACCGCTCGCCTCCCGTCGCACAGACGACGAGCTGGCGCGCATGGAAGCGGCACCGCTGCCCACGGCGGGTGCGCCGGTGGGTCCCCGTGCGACGGCATCAGCCCCGGTGACCGCGCAGGACAGCGCACGCGTGCGTCAGATGGATGCACAGCGTGCGGCGCAGGCGGTCGCCGTGCGTCGGCAGGCGTTCATCGCCGAGGAGCGGGTGGCGGCGGTGCTCGAGCCCGGACGCGGTGACGGCGGCACCGTGTTCACCAACAACGGGCAGTCGCGCGACCCCAGAACGCCATACGGTACGCCGCTGATCGTGCTGGCCATCGAGCATTACGGACGCATCCTGCGCAACCTCGAAAAAGGCGTGCCGGTACAGATGGAGCTCGACGTCACGAACACGTTCTACGACGACGATCTCAGCTCGTTCAACATCATCGCCGACATTCCCGGAAGCGATCCGCAACTCAAGGACGAAGTGGTGATGCTCGGCGCGCACTTCGATTCATGGCATGCCGGTACGGGTGCAACGGACAACGCCGCGGGCTCGGCGGCGATGCTCGAAGCCGTGCGCATTCTGAGGGCGACGGGGCTCCAGCCCAAGCGCACCATCCGTATAGCCTTGTGGACCGGTGAAGAGCAGGGATTGCTTGGCTCGCGCGCCTATGTGCGCAAACAGTTCGGCACGCGCGACTCGGTCGCGGCCGACGCGGCGAAGTTCTCCGCATACTTCAATCTCGACAACGGCACCGGCGCGATCCGCGGCGTCTTCGAGCAGGGGAACACGGCGGCGGGTCCGATCTTCAAGGCGTGGATGATGCCGTTCGCGGACAAGGGCGTGAAGACCGTAACGCACGCGAACACCGGCGGCACCGACCATCTCGCGTTCGACGGTATCGGACTGCCGGGATTCCAGTTCATTCAGGACGACGTGGAGTACGGTACGCGCACGCATCATTCGAACATGGACACGTACGAACGGGTGCAGGAGAACGACATGAAGCTGAACGCCGCGGTGATTGCCAGTTTCGTGTATCACGCGGCGAACCGGTCAGCGCTGTTTCCGCGGAAGGTGGTGCTGAGACCGGTCACGCCGAATGACTGAGGCGGTGACCGCTTGCACCTTACAGTTGCGCGCTCGCTGCACGTCGCGCTTAACGACCCGGACAGCCCAGCGTCTCATCGTGTGCTGATGTTCATTCGCCCTTCCACTGGATTTGCCATGCGTCGAACCGGTCTCCTGCTGCTGCTCCTGACAACGACTGTCGCCTGTTCCAGCGGTGACAGCGCGGACAGTGGCTCCATCGAACGGCCGACGGCGATTCCTGACGGCACGTTCGCCCGCATTCAGCGCGAGATCCTCGACGTCTCGTGCGTGTCGTGCCACAAGGCCGGCGATGCGAACGCCCGACAGTCGGGGCTCGTGCTCACGGCGGATTCATCATATCAACAACTCGTTGGCGTGGCATCGCTGCAGCGCACTGCCAAGGCCGACGGGCTACTACGCATCAAGGCATTCCGGAGCGATAGCTCGCTCTTCTATCACAAGCTGGCATGGATCCCCGGACATCACAGCGTCGACTACGGCAACCTCATGCCGATGGGAACGACCAGGGGCGTGACGGCCGGTCAGCTCGAGTACGTTCGACGCTGGATTGAGGCTGGCGCACCTCGCACCGGCCACGTAGCCGACACGATCGTACTCAGGGACAATCGCGTGCAGGCGGCCACGTTCACGCCACTTCCGGCGCCAGTGGGTGCGGGACTGCAGCTCAAGGTCGACAGCTTTGCCGTGCTACCGCTCAGTGAGCGCGAACTGTTCGTCAACCGACGGGTCAGCAATGCGACCGACCTGTACGTCACGCGCATCGAGTCGCGCATGCGTCCCGGGAGCCACCATCTGCTGCTGTACACGTTCGACGATCGGAGCACGGCGTTCCCGTGCAACACGCGACCGGCGTTCGATGCCGTGCGGGACATCCGCAATCGCGATGGTACGCTGAACATCATCAACATGCTGCCGATGGCGTGCCATGTGTACTTTGCCGGTGCAATGACTCCCGATTTCGACTACCGCTTCCCCACCGGTGTGGCACTCAGGCTGCCAGCCAACACGTCACTCGATTTCAACGTGCATTACGTGAACCGATCGCCAGCCGACCTCCCGGGCGAAGCGTTCGCAAACCTGTACTTCACCGACAGGGCCAACGTGCAGACCGTCGCACGCACACTCAACTACGCCAACCAGGATATCACGCTCCCCGCGGGACGGCGCACCACCCTCACAAAAGTATTCACGATGTCGACGCGCACGACCATCCTCGGTCTCACGTCGCACATGCACTCACTCGGCGAGAAGTTCGAAATTCGTGTGCGGCGCGCCAACGGAACGGAAACGAGCGTCTACACGAACACGGACTGGGAGCATCCGGGCTTTGTGAACTACGCGACACCACTGGTGCTCGAAGCTGGCGACGCCCTTGTCTCGGTCGTGACGTGGAACAACAGTACCGGTCGTACGGTCTTCTTTGGTTTGGCAAGCACGGACGAGATGGACATCATTTTCGGCTACGCTTACTGATCGCACCGCGATTTGACGCGGGCGTATGGGCAGCCGCATCCGGCGGACACGCGTTCAAACCATTTGGGGGTCTCGTGCATTCACAGGTGTGCACCTTCCCGCGCTTTGGCCCTCCCCCCCCCGCGTCCCCGATGATCCGTCGTCCGCTATACACTATGTTCGCCCTCGGTCTGCTGGCCGCACCGGATTCCGCTCCGGCCCAGCCACCCAGCAGCAACCCTGCAGCGCTCCGCGACGCGCTCTTCACGGTCATTCGCGCCGCACACGATGCGGGCACCTTCGATGGCATCGTGCTGGTCGCCATCGGTGATCGCGTCGTCTTGCGGACCGCCATCGGCGAAGCCGACCGCGCTGCGCACACGCCGCTCACACCAGATGCGCGCATTCCCTTTGCTTCCGTCACCAAGCAACTCACGGCAGCGCTTGTGCTTCAACAGCTCGAACGCGACCAGGCGAGTGTGGACGCACCGATCGGCACATGGCTGCCGGAGTTCCGCACAGGCGATCGCGCACGCATCACCGTGCGTCATCTACTCGAGCACAGCTCCGGACTCCCCGATCCAGATGACATCCCCGACTTTTATACCACGGCCGACACGACCATCACGACGGCGAGCGCATTGCTCGTCCGCTTCGCCGGCACGCCGCTGCGATCCGCACCCGGTGCGACGTTCGCCTACAACAACCTCGATTATCTGATCCTCGGCCACTGGCTCGAACAGCGCAACGGACGTTCGTACGCGACACTGCTCGACGAGCGCATCGGTCGTGCGGCGCGCTTCCGGTCGGTACGCATGGCACCGGCGATCCTTCGTCCGAATGCGCTCCCGGTGGGCTACGACAGCCTCATGCCTGCGACGCCGCCGCGGCTCGCCACCTACGGCGCCTCGGGCGGGCTGCTCGGCACCATCGACGACCTCTTCAAGTGGGATCGCGCGCTCCTGACCGGCGCCGTGCTCAGCCCCGCCATGACCGCCACATTCTTCCACGCCAACCCCGACCTCGGCTTCGTCGGACCCGGCAGCTGGATTTACGACCTGAAGCCGGTGTCGGAGGCGACGCCCGTCCGGCTCGTCGAGCGGCAGGGCGAGTTCGGCGGTTGGCGCCTGCTCAATCTCATCGCCCCGGACCGGGGCTGGTCGATCATTATCTTCGCCAACACGAATCGGGCCGACATTCAGCAAACCTACGCCAAGCGCGGACTCGGCTTCGCCCTGCTCCAGGGTCTGGCGGAAGCCGCGGCTCGCTGAGATCCTTCGCACGTCCGAACCGCCGCCGTGATGTTGGCGTTGCGTGTGGCACTGTCACTGAGGACGTAGCAGCGTCCGGCAGCTCGGGTGTCGTGTTCGTACTCCTTCCGCGCCGGGGCGCATTGCCGGGGCTGCACCCTCGCTTCCCGACCGACGCTGCCGCGGCGTAATTTGAGGCAGTCGCTCACCGACCCTCCCGGTCGTGCGCTGCCTCCCCGGAGTCGCACGTGGAACACCTCGACGTCTTGATCATCGGCGCCGGCCTTTCCGGCATCAGCGCCGCCTGGCATCTGCAGACGGCGTGCGCGGGGCTGTCGTACGCGATTGTCGAAGGACGCGAACGGATGGGTGGTACGTGGGATCTCTTCCGCTATCCCGGCATCCGATCCGACTCCGACATGTACACGCTCGGCTATCGCTTCCGGCCGTGGCGGAACGCCAAAGCGATTGCCGACGGACCGTCGATCAAGGCGTACATCGAGGATACCGCACATGAGTTCGGCATCGACCGCCGCATTCGTTTCCAACATCGGCTGGTGCGCGCTGCTTGGTCCTCGGCGGCCGCGCGTTGGACGATCGACCTCGAAGTCGGCGCCGAATGCACGCCGCAACGCCTTACCTGCGGCTTCCTTTACAGCTGCGCCGGCTACTACGACTACGCGCAGGGGTACATGCCCGAGTGGCCTGGCATGGCAACGTTCACTGGGAGACTGGTGCATCCGCAGCAGTGGCCCGGGGATCTCGACTATCGCGGTGCGCGCGTCGTCGTGATCGGCAGCGGCGCGACGGCCGTGACGATCGTGCCCGCGATGACCATGGGCGAGGGCGCCGCAGCACACGTGACGATGCTGCAGCGCTCGCCGACGTATATCGCCACCCTGCCGTCGGTGGACACGATCGCCGACATCCTCCGTCGTTGGTTGCCGGAGAAGCTGGCCTACGCACTCTCGCGTTGGAAAAATGTGGCGCGCAGCATGTTCTACTATCACCTCGCGCGGACTCGTCCGGCGATCTTCAGGAAGGCGCTGCGCGAAGAGGCGGAGCGGCAGCTCGGCGTGGACTTCCCGATCGATGTGCACTTCAGTCCGCGATACCAACCGTGGGATGAGCGCCTCTGCATGGCGCCCGACGGAGATCTGTTCAGCGTGCTGCGCGAGGGTCGCGCCACGATCGTGACCGATCAGATCGAGCGCTTCGATGCGACGGGCGTCGTGCTGGCGTCCGGTGCGCGACTCGATGCGGATATCGTGGTCGCGGCGACAGGGCTGCGCATGTCGCTGCTTACCGGTGTGACGCTGGTCGTGGACGGTGTCATCGTGGAGCTCGGGCAGACGATGATTTACAAGGGGATGATGCTGAGCGATGTGCCGAACATGGCCGCCGCGGTGGGATACACGAATGCGTCGTGGACGCTCAAGTGCGACCTGATCGCGCAGCATGTGTGCCGGTTGCTCAACCACATGCGTGCACGCGGATACGTGCAGGTGACGCCGCGCCGCGATCTGTCCATGCGGGAAACACCGGTGTTTGACTTCACGTCGGGGTACGTGCAGCGCGCGCGGTCTCTATTGCCGAAACAGGGAAGCCAAGCCCCCTGGCGGCTGTATCAGAACTACGTGAAGGACCTCGTGTCCTTGCGCCATGGGCGAGTGGATGATCCGGCGCTCGAGTTTCGCCGGGCTCCGACGTCCCGCGCGCGTGAGGCGACCAAGCGTGAAGTCGTGTCACATGGCTGACCCGATGACCCTGCGCGGACGCACGGCCGTCATCACGGGCGCCGGCAGCGGCATCGGGCGGGCCATCGCGCTGTCACTCGCGGAGCGCGGTGCTCATCTCGCGCTTGCCGACGTGAATTGCAGCGGACTCGCGGAGACGGCGGCATTGCTGCCACCGGGCGAATTGCGTGTGACGCAGCATCAACTCGACGTGGCTGATCGCGAGACGGTGGCCGCGTTTCCCGCCGCCGTGATCGCGGCGCACGGTGGAGCAGACGTCCTCGTGAACAACGCTGGCGTCGCGCTGGGTGGCACGTTCGAAATGGTGAGCGAGGAAGACTTCGACTGGCTCTTCAACATCAACTTTCACGGCGTCGTGCGCATGACGCGCGCCTTTCTGCCACTGCTGCGCGCCAGTAACGACGCCCGCCTCGTCAACATCTCGAGCATCTTCGGCATCGTGGCGCCGGCAGAACAGGTGGCCTACGCCGCGAGCAAGTTCGCCGTGCGGGGATTCACGGAAGCGCTGCGTCACGAGCTCACGGGGAGCACGATCGGCGTTACCGTCGTCCATCCGGGTGGCGTGCGCACCAATATCTCCGAAAGCGCGAGGTCGCCGCGCGGCGTGGAAGAAGCCGAGGTGCTGCGCCGTCGTACCGCCATGCGGAAGTTCCTGCGCATGCCGCCGGACAGGGCTGGCGAGATCATCGTGCGCGGTATCGAACTACGTAAAACGCGTATTCTTGTGGGCATCGATGCGGTCGGGCTCTCGTGGCTCGCGCGATTTGCACCTGCATCGTACTGGTCGGTGATGTCCAGAGGGCTTCCCACGTGAGTGGCATCGTCGTCGCATGCGCCGTCGCGCTCTTCGCCAGCGCAGTGGTGCTGCGCGCCGCTCTCATGAGCTTCACGGCCAGCACCACACGTCGCGTGGAGCGCGCGCTGCCGCCGGCTGGAGCGTTTGTCGATATCGATGGCGCGCGCATTCACTACATCGATCGGGGGCAGAGCCCCGTCACGCTCCTGCTGCTGCACGGGCTGGGCGGTAACGTCATGCACTTCACGCACTCCGTCGTCGACCGCCTGGCGCGCGACTTCCGCGTGGTGGTCATGGAACGACCCGGCTCCGGCTACTCGACGCGCGCCGTTGATGCCGCCGCCGGGCCGCTCGCGCAGGCAGGCACCGTGGCAGATTCATCCGCGCGCTCGGTCTTGAGATGCTTCTGCGTGAATCACCCGCCGTGTTCAAGGGGCTGATGGTTCGCAGTCCGCTGATGCGATCGGCGATCGGCTGGACGCTGGCCACACCCCTGTCGATGGCGCGACGTGCGACGATGCTCGACGAGATCTTCGGGCCCGAGGCGGTGCCGGTCGATTTCCCGGGACACATGTCGCCGCTGACGGTACCGGAGCGGGTGGCCGGTTTCGTGCCGGACGTCGCAGAGCGCGCACGTTGAGTGGTCTGGGTGAGCGCGCGGCGAAGCGTGCGTCCTCGCGATGGAGGCGCTTTATCCAGCACTCGAGCGCCGCAGTTCCGAGTCCTAGCGATGGCGGGCTGACAGCGGCCGCGACACGGAGATGTGCCCGTACTTCACGATGGCCACGAAGACAATGCCGCCGACGGCGTTCCCGACGGTAGCGAGTCCAAGGAACCGCAGGTACTCGGTGAACGGCACGCCGGCCACGAACACGCCCATGAGCACCTCCACGCTGCCGGCGATGGAGTGATGCAGATGCAGAAAGTAGATTGAGCCGGCAACGAGGAGGATGATCAGGATCTGACCGATCGTGTCGCGTGAGGCCGTCACCAGCCAGGACACGAGGCCCATCATCCACCCCGCAGCGACGGCGCTGCCGAAAATCACCAGCGCGCTGAAGTCGGTGAGATGATGGCTCATGCGTGCCACGTCCTCCGGCTTGAACAGCCGCAGGCTCACGCCCAGTGGCGCACCCACCGCCGCAAAGGCGGTGGCGCCCGTGATGTTGCCGAGGTACACCAGCGACCAGAGCCGCGCGATCCGCCTCACCGTAGTGCGTCCAGACAGGAGCGGCAGCACCGCGAGCGTAGTGTGTTCAGTGAAGAGTTCGGATCGCCCGATGATCACAATGATGAAGCCGATGGCGTAGACCATGGCGCCGATCACACGCGACCCCAGCGTCTCCGACGGACTCGCGGCGAGCACCGATGCGACCATCAGCGGGCCGAATCCGATGTCGAGTCCAGCGCTCACGGCCGAGAACAGCAGTCCGCGTGCTTTCCGCTCCAACTGCTCCTCGCCGATCTGAATTTCCTGACGGAGGATCGTCTGGGCCGGCTTGGTGGCTTCCTCTTCCTCGGCTGCGTTGATCAGCTCGTTGTGGCGGTCGGCGTGGTCTTTCACGGTGTCCTCACGAAGTAGACGATCCTGAGCGCGTCGGGACAAACCTCCTACACCGGTTGTTCAACAATGCGTTGCATGAATATCAAACACCGCAGCAAACAATCATGACTGAATCTGACACGCGTAAAACGCAATACACCGGTCCATCCGCCGGGAAGGATCTCGACGACGTCAACGCGATCACGTCAACGACGTCGCCGCTTAAGGCGCAGCTCATCGTGCCGCGGTCATCATCCGCGTGCCGCACCAGCGCGCGACAGGCATCCATCATGCGAAAATACGGATGCAGCTCTGCGGTGAATTGCACCGCGCTGGCGCCGGTGTTCTCCACCGACAGCGTCACCTCAAGCAGTGCAGCGTGCACGCGCACCGAAAGCCCGGCGACGAACGGATGCGGCCAGAGGCCGCGCGTCCGCGCATCGTCCACCAACCGAACGACGGCCGTCGCGTCGGACGCGTGCGTTCCGCCATTCAGGTGAATGGTCGCGCGCGCGCCGTCGGCTGCGGTGATCTCGACGACGGCTGCACCGTCCTGGACTTCATGTGACATCGTCCGTGATGTTCGAGGCGAGCCCTACAGCTCCCACCCTTTGCGATACACACGCGTGAGATACTGATTGGCTTCGGGAATGTTCGTCACCCGCATGTTCGGTCCGTCGTACAGCAACTTCTTTCCCTGTCCCGCACGCAACGCGACGATGCCCAGTAGCATCGTTTCCGTCAGCTTGGCTGCGTAATCGAACGGACAGCTGGCCTCTGCTTCGCCCTTGCATGCCTGAATCCAGTTCACTTCGTGCGACACCATGACGCGCGGGAACGACTTGGGCACAGCCTCGGCTTTCGTGGCCACCGCTTCCGGGAAAATGCGCGGATTGGCGCCGTACGTTTCGTGCGTCAGGATCCCTTTCTCGCCGATGAATACGCCGCCACCACCGTCGCCCATCGAGAGCACGGCGTCGGTGGGGAGCATGTCCGGTCGCGGCGGGATGAGTCCCCCGTCGTACCAGTACATTTTCACCGGCGGCTGCTTGCCGCGCGCGGCGAATTCGTACTGCACCGTCATCGCCATCGGATACGTGGCCGGGTTTTGTGCACCGCCGCCCCACGGTGACGACGACGCGGAGATGCTTGTGGGATAGTCGAGGCCAAGCGACCAGAACGACTGGTCCATGAGATGCGCGCCCATGTCGCCGATCGCGCCAACACCAAAGTCCGTCCAGCCGCGCCACGCGAACGGATGATACGCCGGATGATACGGCACCTCGGGCGCCGCGCCGAGGAACAGATCCCAGTCGAGTCCCGGTGGTGGCGATGATGGATTGATCGCCATGGCATCGCGCACCGCACGATCGACGGTGCCCTGATTCCACTGCCGCGGAATGTTCGGATTCTCCGGTGCCTGAAACGGTCGCGTGGTGCCGGGCGCGATAGGTCGCGGGATGCCCTGCGCCCAGTAGCGCACCGGGCGATCGGTCCAGACGTGGACCTCGTGAATTTTGCCGAGTACCCCTGACGCGATGATCTCGTTGATGCGTCGTGTACCTTCGGCAGAGTGGCCCTGATTGCCCATCTGCGTCGCGACCTTCGTTTCCGCCGCGGTCTTGGCCAGCAACCGCGCTTCGTACACGGAGTACGTCAGCGGCTTCTGCACGTACACGTGTTTGCCCATCGTCATCGCCATGGTGGCGATCGTCGCGTGCATGTGATCGGGCGTGGCGATGACCACCGCATCGATATCCTTTTGCTTCTCGAGCATGACGCGGAAGTCGGCGTACCTGGTCGCCTTGGTATATGCTTCGCCCAGCTTGATGTTGAGTGGTGTCGCCTCGCCGCGCTGCGGCTTGAGGCGGCCCGCCAGGGCGCGGTCGGCGTACGGGAAGTCCACATCGCACAGCGCAACGATGTTCTCGTCGAGCATCTGCGACAGGTTGCTCATGCCCATGCCGCCAACACCCACCACGGCAATGTTCAGCTTCGCGCTGGGCGCGCGATAGCCTGGGCCGCCAAGCACGAAGCGCGGAACGATCATGGCGCCAAAGGCGAGCTTCGTCGAATCACCGACGAAATCGCGACGCGAGTACCGGTTGGACATCGTGGCGGGAGAGGGAGGGAGTGCGGCGACGCGACAGCGTGTCTTTCGGTGCGTCGGACATCGGCGGGGTTAGCGGCAGGGGGACGCGGGCACCATGATGTAACCTTCGCGCCACGTTCCGTCGAGTCGCGACGGTGGCAGGCCGACGAACTGCACGCGGTCGCCAGCGCCGTGTTCCCACCAGAGCCCGGCCAGCCCCCCGATGACGGCCTGAATCTCATCGTGCGTGGCGATCCCGTGCAGCTGCACGCCCAGCGTCTGCTCGAGCGTCGCGATCGCGTTGGGGACGATCGTCGCATCCGTGCGCGCCCGCGCTTTTCCGGGGAGCGCCGGGAGTCCGAGTGCGCGCCACGCCGCGGTGGGAAACGTCTCGGAGATCAGGCGTTCGGGGGCCGACGGGTCGCGCGCGCTGCTGTGCGATCCGTCGGGTAGCCTCCATCCGCGCGCAGTCAGCCGTTCGAAGAGCGCGATGGAAAATGCGATGAACGGCAGATAGGGCCGGGGCTTCACGACACCCGGAGGGCCGGTTTTCCCGGGGGCGTTGAGCCGTCGCTCGCTTACCCGCGCATGCAACGCACCTTCGGGATGCGCACGTACCGGGTCCTGCCACCCCAGCGGCCCGTCGATGCAGAGGCAGCGTACCCCATGGGCTTCCGCCGTGCGTTCGATCCAGTCGCCCAGCGCGACGACATTGGGTGTGCCATCCAGTGGCACCGGAATGCCGCGTGCGTGAGCCACGCCGCTGGCGTGCTGATGCAGCAGCGTCACCCCGATATCTGAGTGGCGCGTGTATGCGAGATCGATCGAGAGCGTGCTCAGAAGCGCATCAACCGCGCCGGCGTGATCTTGGTCGGGTCACCGACATACGCCCAGCGCACGTTGGTCATGTACTTGCGCGCGGCGGCATTGATGTCCTGCGGCGTGACGGCGCGCAGATCGTTCACAAAGTTCGTAGCCTTGGTGAAATCGCCCTGATACAACGCGGCGCGCGCCAGCAGGTTGGCCTGATCCGCGTTGGTCTCGTTGTCGAGGAAGTACGTGACGATGAATTGCTGCACCAGCCGTTCGAGTCCTTCCGGCGTGATAAACCCTTCCTGCAGTTCGGTGATCTGCTGCCGCATGATGGCGAGGACTTCATCCGGCTGCGTCGTGGTCACGTACAGCCCGCCCGAGGCGAACGCGCGCTCCACAAACGGCGCGCCGACATCATACGTCAGGTTGCGCTTCTGTCGCACTTCGGAAAACAGACGCCCCGAGAGGACGGCACAAGCCAACCGCAAGGCCGCGTAGTCCCTGGAGTTGGCCGGCGGCCCCTGGAAATATCCCTGCAGATAGTTGGTCGGCAGCGTGCGTTTGGCCACTACATACGCAGACGGCAGCGCCATCGGCGGCTCGGGCATCTTCCACGTGTAGCTCCCCGCAGGAAGGCGTCCGATCGACTCGCGCACGAGGCGCTCGACCCGCGCACGCGACACATTACCCACCACCACGAGCAGCATGCGCGAGGTCACCATTTGCGCAGCGTGATACGCGCGCAGGTCGGCGATGGACAGCTTGCTCAACGATACGTCACTGCCGAGTGGTTCGAGCGCGTACGGATGCCCGACGTACGTGATGCTGTCGGCGAGAAAGTCGAGCAAGGCATCGGGGCTGTCCTTGCGCTGTCGCAGGCCGCTCACGAACTGCTCGCGCACCAGTTCCACATCTGCCGGCTCAAGTCGCGGTGCGATGATGCGGTCGGCGAGAATGGCCCACGTCGAATCGAATCCCGACACGGTGGAGCGCAGCGCCACGGTCGTCCAATCAAGTCCGGGGCTCACACCGATCGCGCTCCCCAGTCGCGCCATCTTCGCGCGCAGCACATCGCGCGGATACTTGCGCGTGCCACGTTCGCTGGCTTCGAGCAGCAGACTCTCGATCCCTTCGGTAGTCGGCGTGAGCTGCCGCACGCCGCCGAGCAGGTAGAGGTTCGCTGCGACAACCGTGTTGGCCGTGACGCGGCGCAGAATCACGGGAATACCGGAGACGTCGAAGCGCACGGTCAGCGTGTCACTGTCGGCGTCGTTTGCCGGCGTGGGCGTGGCGGCGGCCGGACGGGCAACCGCTGGACGCACCGGAGGACGACGTGTCGTGCCCGTTTGCGCGGCAAGGGGCGACGACAGCGGAGCCAAGAGGGTCGCCGTACTCGCGATGCATACGAGCGCGGCAAAGCAGGTGCGCGGACCGGTAACACGCGCGTTCATGGGCTGCACGCTCACGGACGCAGCACCGGACGCGTGAACGGCTTGAGCAACTCCGCTTCCGTCAGTCCGATGCTGCGCTTCGCGTCGGGTGCGAGCAAGACGCTGACGACGCGCGGCTTGCCGTCGATATACGTCTTCGTGTAGCGCATGAGATCCGTAATGCGTTGCTGCGCCATCTGGTCGGTATAGCTCATGAAATAGTCGAGGTTGGCCACACTCCACCAGAACCCGATGGTGTGCGCGATCTCCGAGGCCTTCTCGATGCCGAACGCGCTGGACACGGCGCGCTGCGATTTGACCGACTCGAGTTCTGCCGGCGTGATGTACGTGGGATCATTGAAGCGGGCGATCTCGCGTTCGAGTGCGGCCATGGCCACGCGGAATTTCTCCGGCGAGGTCTGGCCGCTGATGGAGATGGGTCCGACCTGATTGAGCGTGTAGTAATTCACGCCCACGCCCTGCCACAGCCCGCTGTCCACGAGATTCTTCTGAAACGTGGAGCCGGGGGTGTTGAGGACATCGCTGAACACGTCGGCCGCGAACGTCGCGCCCGGATCCGTGCCGACACTGGGCCCCTGCCACTGCATGAGCACGGCCACGGCGTTGATCGGCTCCTCGGCGATGAGCGCCTTGTTGCCGGTGAGTGGCGGAATCGGCGGGATGGGATCGGCCACAAAGGGATCCGCACCGCGCGGCCAGTCGCCAAAGATCTTCTCGGCCAGCGCAAACACTTCGTCCGGCTTCACATCGCCCGTGACGATGAGCGCAGCGTTGTTCGGCACGTAATACTTGCGTTGAATGACACGCATCTGCGCCGGCGTGACGCTCTTGAGCACAGTGCGATCGCCGATCGTGTTCTTGCGGCTGAACTGTCCTGGATAGAGCAACTCCGTCGCCTTCTGCTGGAACGCGAATCCGGGCTGCGCCTCGTTGCGATCGTACTCGCCCAGTACGACTTCCTTTTCGCGCGCCAGCTCATCCTCCAGAAAGAGCGGTCCGCGCAGGGCGCTGGCGAGGAAACGAAGGCCGCCCTCGAGCGAGTCCGCTGGCAGTGTGAGATAGTAGTTGACGCGCTCTTCCTGCGTGCTGCCATTGAACTTGGCGCCGAGCTCCGCCGACCGTTCATTGAACGCATCGGCGCTGGGCAAATCCTTGTTGGCCTTGAAAAACATGTGCTCGTACATGTGCGCGAGGCCGGCGTATTCGGGCGTCTGTGTAAACGCACCGTTGCGCACATCGATCTCGAGCGTCGCAATCGGCACACCGTGATTCTCCACTACGATGATCTCGAGTCCGTTCGACAGCACCTTGCGACGCAGGACTTTGTCGAGCTCGGCGCGCGACTGCGCGTGAAGCACGGACGGAGCGAGTGCGGGCAACGTCGCGCCAAGCAGCGCGACCGCCGTGGCAACGCGCAGGAGGCGATACGTCGGGACGGGACGGGACGGACGGGCGCCGCAGAGTGCAGTCATGCGATACGAAATGGAGGAAGAAACAAATCGGCTGACCCTGCCCGGTACACCGCCGGACTCAGCCGAGGTCCGGACATCAGCGCGCGCCGGGATGTTTGAGCGTGCATCGCCGTAGGATGGCACCGTGCCGCTCAACGCGCCAACCGATCGCGCGTCGCGACCAGTTGCTCCAGCGCATCGGCGAGATGTATCTCGGCGATATGATGGTCACCTCGCTCGACGCGCAGGCGGTATGCCTGCAGCAGCACATCCGCATCGCGAAAGCCCGGCGGCGTTTCAAACTTGTAGCACGCCAGCTCGACCTTGAGCCCGTTCGGATCACGGAAGTAAATGGAATCCATGAATCCGCGGTCGCGCACTTCGAACGCGATGCCTCGCTCCGAGAGTCGCGCCGGGATCTGTGTGAACGTCGCGCGCGACACGTTGAAGGCGAGATGCTCTATGCAGCCAATGTCGCGCGGCGCCGGTCGGTCGGCATCTGTCCGCGATTCATCGGTGAAGACGGTGAGCAAGCGCCCGTCACCCGGATCGAAATAGAGATGATTCTCCTCGGCGCGACTGAGATTGGGCTGCTCGAAGATGAACGGCATGCCGAGCAGCCCCTCCCAGAAATCGATCGCCGTCTGACGTGTCGACCCGACGATGGAGATGTGGTGCACGCCCTGTACCTGAATGCGTTTCACGGACACTCCGGCGAGATGCGGCGAGGACGGACGCGTGCGGGCACGGGGGACGGAGCGCCGTTGGATGAACCAACGTTTCATGCCGTCCTGACGTGCCAGCGACGGCTCTGGCGACTATCCGCCGCCGGGTGTCGTCCTGACTCCCGGGCGTGCGCCCACACTACCACCGCAGATCGGCCGCATGCTTCAGAGTCGCCTGCCGCAGCGCTATTTCATGCCGGCGCCCCACGCCGCGAAACCGGGCGCAATGGTGTCGAGCCGCGTCAGCAGTGCCGCGGATGTGGTGACCGGTGCGCCGCCGCGCGGGAACGTCGCGCGCAACGTGCGCAGGAAGCCGACACCGTGCGCTTCGTACACGGCCACCACCTGCTGCTGAAAGCGGGCCTGATACCAGACATAGTTGAGCGAGCCGACGCCGAAATACAGACGCTCGAACGTGTCGATGGAGCGATGCGTCGGTTGCACCGCATCGATGTAGCCCTGCAGGATCCCTTCCCAGACGTGGGCCTGCGACGGGCGCGCGGTACGCAGAAACGCGTAGGCGGCGTATGTCGCGACCCACTCGTTGAACCACTTCGACTTGACCTCGATCCCATAATCGCTTGCCAGCACATGTCCGAGTTCGTGCAGACCGACCAGATCCACGTAGCGCCGTGACGCCTCTGGCCAGCTCAGACCGGCTGCACCAACCAGTCGTCGCGCGGAGTCGGAGATGCCGCCTTCGATACCCAGCGCGTCGTTAGCGGCGACGTTGTCGTCCGTGGCCGGCAGAAACGCGACCGGTGGCGTGCCGTCCACTCCGGGGATGCCATACGGCTGCGTTGTGATGACCTTCTCCCAAGCCGTCTTTTCCAGCACAGCGAGTGAGAGCTCGGGCGTCACGTGCAGCGAATCCGTATAGAAGCGGAGCGCATCCTGCACCAGCGCGCGCAGCCGGAGCGCCTTCGCCTCGTGTCCGGATTCGAAGTACACCGTGATCCGATCGGTGCTGCTGAGCGTGCCGAGCGCTTGCACGCGGGCGAGCAGGTCGCGGGGTGGGGCGCTGGCTTGCGCGCTGAGCTGGTCGGGCACGAGCAGCAGGGCCGTCGAAACGGCTGTCGGCACAGCGAGTTGCACGGCGAACCGCAACGCGCCGAAGACGCACCAGCGGAACGCTGCGCGGGGTGACACGGTCTGCCGGCGGGAACGGGACATGAGAGACTCGGGATCGAGGTGAATTCCTTGTCGCGCCCGGTGTTGGACGCGACCTTCCGCTGGAGTTGTGGTCTTCGCGCTACCGGCGCGTGATCCAGCCGTGATCCGAAGCTGGCAACGCAGCTATTGTTCAGGAAACAGTCCGATCGTTGTATTTGAGCCCGTATTCTCGTCCCAGTCCTCCCGGCACAATCGCGCCCTCGATGATCACCGTCACCGCCCTGGGCGCGCTCGACATACGCGATGCGGCGCGGGGATCGCTGACCACGCTGCTGGCTCAGCCACGTCGCGCCGCGTTGCTGGCCTACCTGATCGTGGAGGGGGGCGACGGCTTCGTCACGCGCGACACCCTGCTGGGCGTGTTCTGGCCGGAGTCGGACGAGACAAGAGGCCGTGCCGCACTCCGACAGGCGCTGGCCTTCTTGCGACGGACACTCGGCGAAGACGCCATCGTGACGCGCGGCGACGAGGGGGTCGGCGTCAATCCACGGGCGATCCAGTGCGACATGCCGGCCTTCCTGGCCGGCGTGCGGGCAGGACAAGCCGACGTGGCACTCGCGCTGTATCGCGGCGAGTTCCTCACGGGACTGATTCTCGACGAGGCACCGGCGTTCGATCAGTGGTGTGCAAGTCGGCGCCACGATCTGGCGCGCCTCGCGGGGGAGGTCGCCGCGCACGCCGCGCAGCAGGCCGTCGCACGGGGCGAGTGGACGGAGGCGATGGCCCGCGCCCGCCAGGCGCAAGCGTTCGCCCCGCTCAACGAGGCACATCACCGCCGGTTGCTGTCGTGCCTTGCAGGGGCCGGCGATCGCGCGGGTGCGCTCGAGGAGCATGCGCGTTTCGTCCAGCGCCTCGCCGCCGAGCTCGAGGTTACGCCGTCAGCCCTGACGCAGTCGCTGGTGGCGCGGCTCCGCGCGGAGGTGGCGTTGCCGGTCGCGGCAACGCCGGGAACTGCACTGCCAGTCGCGGCGCCGCTCGCGCCACCCTCGCGTGCGTCAGCATCCCCGTCGCCAACCGCATCCGGGTCGATCGTCCGCACACGATCCGCCCCGACGGTGAGCAACCGCTCACCATGGATCGCCGTCGCTGCGGTTGCGCTGTCCGTCACGATCGTCGTCGCGTTACTGCTGAACCGTGCACCGCGCCGAGGCCAGCGTGATTCCGATGCAATTGCCACGACGGTCAGTCCGTCGCGGGTGGTGGTGCTGCCGCTGACCGACGAAACGCGCGACACCTCGTTCTCGGCCGTAGGACGGTTGGCGGCCGACTGGATCACGGAAGGGATCGCTCGCGTGGATGGGGTCGAGGTCGTGCCCGTGCTGGCGGTGATGACGACCGACCGGGGGCTGTCATCCGACGCGGGGAACCGCACGGGCGAACGGTGGCAGCAATTGGCGACGGACGTTGGCGCAGTCGTGGTCGTGCGCGGTGCCGTGTATCGCGAACAACGCGTGCTCGAGCTGCATGCTCAGTTGCTCGACGTGGCGACCGGACGCGTGCTGCGGCCGGTGGAACGCGTGCGCATATCGGTGGACAGCGTGATGGAGGGCGTGGACCTGCTCAGGACGCGCGTACTCGCCGCGTTGGCGCCGCTCACCGACACCGTGACGCACCTGCGACGCGCGATCGCACCACCGACCTACGAGTCCTACCGGCTGTACGTCTCAGGGCTCGAGACGTTCGTAAATGGCGATGTACGCGGCGCGTTGGCATTGTTCCATCGCGCTGCGGGCGCGGACAGCACGTATCCGATGCCGCGCATCGCGGCGACGATCATGTATCTCAACCTCAATGACGCCATGAGCGCCGAACGGTTGCTGCTCTCGCTGCGCGCCGAACGTGCCCGGCTGGGGCCGCTGGAGCGGAGTACGGTGGATATGGTTGAGGCGTTGTTGTCTGGTGATCTCGCATCCGCCTACAGCGCCGTTGTACGTCAGGCGCGCATCGCACCCGGCACGATCGGTGAGTACATGGTGGCGGAGATTGCGCGCAAGATGAATCGACCGGAGGAAGCCGTTCGCGTGTTGCGCGCGCTGGGTCCGGATCACGGCGAATTGCGCGGCTGGTCGGCGTATTGGCGCGAATTGACCTTTGCGTTGCACATGTTACAGCGGCACGGCGAGGAGCTGGCCGCAGCACGCGAAGGGCAGCGTCGCTATCCCACCGATCAGGACATGGCGTCGTACATCGCTCGATCCCATGCGGCGCGTGGCGATTGGCAGGGCGTGCAATCGGTCGTGCGCGACGCCGCGTCGTCGCGGACCGCGTTCACCACCGGCGCCGAACTCCGTCTCACCGCGCTGACCGAATGGCTCGCGCACGGGCACCCGGGAGGGCCGGCGAAGGCGACGGAAGCCGTCGCATGGTTTGATTCGCTGCCTTCGGCGGTGCAGGACTCCGCACGCATACGCCCGTACCGGGCGAGAGCGCTCCTGCTTGCCGGTCGACCCGACAGCGCACGTCGGGTGCTGCAGCCGCTACTCGCACGTGGTCTAACGCCTTCGTTCGCTGTCCTCGGTCTCGCTGGCATGAGCGCTGCTGCAAGCGGCGACACCGTCGAGGCGAAACGGTGGATGGCGGTGATCGCGGCGCGCGAGAACGCGCTGTCGACCGCCGAGCGCGGTTTGCTGTCGGGTGGGGCCACCTACTGGCGCGCCGCGATCGCTGCGGCGCGCGCGGATTCGTCAGGCGCGCTCGACCTGCTGCGTCAGGCGCGTCACGAAGGGATGGGAATGGAGCCGTCGGTCCATGCGGAGCCGGCGTTTTCGGCGCTGCGCGGATGGGCGCCGTTTGCGGAGCTGATGACGCCGACTGGTGCCACAGCAGACATCACGTCGCGCCCTGCGCAGACGCAACGCTGATCGGAAACGTCGAACATCGCGTTCGTCCGCCCGCCTCCGCAGCGTGCACTTCGGCATCGCCATCGATCAGCGCACGAACCGCATCGGTGTCACCATCCTCGGCGGCAACCATGTGGCGTCATCTGGAGATCGATCCGACTGCTCCGCTCAGCTGGTCTACTTCGCGCCAACGGTCGGCAGCGTCGTTTGTCGAGCAGCGGGACTCGCGACCAATGCTGCTTGCGGACCTGCTTGTTGGCGTCGGGGTGGTGATTTACCGCCGCTCGATTTCTTCCTGGAGTGCCTCGAGCTCCGCGATCACCTCGAGACTTTTGGGACGTCCTGCAGCTCGTTTCACGTGGATGAGCCAAGGAAGGTCGAGGAGTTGCAGTTCAAGCCCGAATGCGGTGATGCGGATCGCATGTGGCAGCAACGCGTCGTACTGACCTCCGCCGGTGATCTCGCCGAGCAAGTCGATGGCACCGGACGTGGTGGTGAGCGTGAAGTTGAGCCCATCGCTTAGCGTCGCGGCCGACCAATCGAATGGCAAGGCGGGCGGCGCCCCGCGTAGGTACGGAGTGAATGGGGCAAGGGCCGTCACAAGCCTCGCCAGATTCGCCGGCGATCGTGCATATGAGATGTCGAGATCGTCGGTGAGTCTCGACGACCCGTGCGCACGCGCGGCGACGCCGCCGACGATGATGAACTCGACGTTCCCCTCGTGCAGTGCCGTGAGCAAGCGTTCGAGCTGCGTCATGGGCGACGCCGGTTCTTCCGCGCAGGCGTAGTCTCAGGCCTGGTCTCAGGCCTGGGCGACGACTCTGCGGCTTTCCTGGGGCGCGCGCGCTGCACCGCGTACTGTAGGGCGTGCAGATCCTCTTGCCACTCACCAAGCGAGTGGAGTCGCTCGTGGACGGACCTCCGCAGATTCTCGATCAGCAGCGTGCGATCGACGTCGCGCTTGTATCGCGCAACGACCGGGTCGGCGATCGGCAGCGGGACGAGTATGAGCTGCACCGCGAAGCCCGCCGCCCCGGCACACCGCGCGAGCGTCTCGATCGTCGGATTCGCGTCGCCTTGCTCGAGTTTTGCAATCGCCGATTGCGAGGTGCCGACGCGGTCCGCGAGATCCCGCTGCGTGAGGTGCGCGAGGTTGCGCGCGTCCAGGACGAGGCGTCCGATCATGTCGATATTGTACATCGTATCAATATACTCGATAAACGATCGGCAGCTGAACGTAACCGGCACGTGGCGGAGCCGCACCGGCAGAGCGTGAGCTCGACCAGATCTGACACACCGCACATCCTTCCCACGCCCCGATTACAATTCCAATTCCTTCACTCCGCTATTGGCAACCGATGCGCATTCTCGGACTCCTCTTCCTCGCACTCCCCCTTGGTGCGCAGACCGGCGTCGACTCGACGGAACGACGATTCCGTTTTGCCGAAACGTTCGTTGGCGGTGACATACACTCCATTGGTGAAGGCCGTATCGGAGAGGCGGCGCTGCCGTTCCGCGCCGCCCCACGTTTCGTCATCGGCGGACTGCACTTCTGGGGACACGCCGACTTCGCAGTGGTAATCCCGCTGGGCTTCGCCGAACGTGGCGCCGGAGAGACCCGCTCGCGTGTGACGCCCGGCGTCGAAACGCGTGGCCGCTACTTCCCGATCGCGGTGCGCGACGGTGGACTGTCGCCGTTCGTCGGCGGTGGGCTTGGCACCCTGAGTGTCAGTCTCGGCGACGGTGCACGGGCGTTCCGGCCGCGACCGATCGTGCAGGCCGGCGCCGTCTGGCGCAGAGGGCGCACAATGGCCGAGGCGGGGTGGACCTATCGTACCGGCTCATCACCGTCATATGCAACGTCACGATCAACCTTTGCACCGGCTGAGATTCCGCGCAGCGCGATTCATCTGGGTCTCACGCGCGCGTTCGAGACGACGATCGGCGCAGCCGCGACTGTTCGCTCGGGCTCCAATGCACGACGCGTGGCGGCATTACGCGAGACCGGGCGGCTGAGCGGTCCGTCATTGGCGATCGGATTGTCGTCGCCCATTCTGGTTGGAGATGGCCGATACAACGAAGTGCTGCGTCCGTGGTTGCCGCCACGCCCGCGCGGTACGCCGATGCTCGACCTCGGGGTTGGTTGGTACTTTGACGGCGCGGACGCGCATCTCAATCTCGCGTTCCGTCAAGCGCGCTTCGATGTCGCAGGGTATGACTTCGAACAGCGCAATCGTCGTCGCTCCGTCGCGCTGGAGGTGTACAAGTTTCTCTTCGACTATCACGGCTTCGTGCCGTTCATCGGACCCGTCGTGTCGCAGGAGTGGCTGTCCATGCAGGAACGCGACCGCGGCGTTGCGGTGACGGATGCGTCGCGCCGCATGGTACGTGCGGGCCTGACGTTCGGCTGGGACATCCGGCCGACGCGCGACACGCCGTGGATTCTGCGTACCAACCTCCGGTACCTGCCCAACCTTGCGCTGCCGGTTGGCAGAAACATCCAACGACTCGATCAACTCGAGTTCAACTTCATTCAATTCGTTTGGTATCCGCGACGCTAGCCACTGACCAGCGTGGTGCCGAGCATCTCCACCCGCGGCGCTACGCCAGCGCAGGAAGTTCACCGACCGCAGTCCCTCCCGTGCCGTCGATCCAGGAAAATCTCTCGACATCGCGCACGTGGCGAGCTTCGTTCGACGGGTGGCTCACGGACCGGACACAACGCGCGCGTCGAGCCCCGTTCTTGAGGACGGCTGCGCAGGTCAACGAAGCCGGATACGCCTGCAGTCAGCCAAATCGACCCGCCACGTAGTCGGCCGTGCGCTGGTCACGCGACGCCGCGAACAGTTGCCCGGTCGCGCCAAACTCCACCAGCTCGCCCATCAACATGAAGCCGGCGTGCGACGACACCCGCTGCGCCTGCTGCATGTTGTGCGTCACGATGACGATCGTGTAGCGATCCACCAGCTCGCGCATGAGACTCTCGATGCGTCGGGTCGCGATGGGGTCGAGCGCCGAGCAAGGTTCGTCCATCAGCAGGACGTCCGGACGCGTCGCCATGGCGCGTGCAATGCACAGACGCTGCTGCTGCTCTGCCGGCAACGTCAGCGCGTGGTCGTCCAAGCGGTCCTTCAGCGCATCCCACAGCCCCACCCCGCGCAGCCCTTCTTCCACCGTGGTGGCCAGTGCGGTGCGTGATCGTGTGCCGTGCAACCGCGGTCCATACGCCACGTTCTCGAACACCGAGAGCGGGAACGGATTCGGACGCTGAAACACCATGCCGATGCGACGCCGGAGCTGTTCGACATTCGTATTGGCGCCGTATACATCGTCTTGGTCGATCGAGACGCGCCCAGCGATGCGCACGCCGGGAATCGTGTCGTTCATCCGATTGAGCGACCGCAGGAGCGTACTCTTGCCGCATCCGGATGGCCCGATCAGCGCGGTGATCTGTCGATCCGGTATGTCGACCTGAACCGCCTTGAGTGCATGGAAGTCGCCGTAGTGCAGATTGAAGTCGACGACCCTGATCTTCGCCCGCTGCTCCACCACATCGCTCATCCGAATCGTCCATCCAGATAGTCGCGCGTCTCCGGCCGCGTAGGCCGGGCGAAGAGATCCACCGTCGCCGCCGTCTCGATGCGCTCCCCCATCAGAAAAAAACTCGTCTGGTCCGCGACGCGCTCGGCCTGATAGATGCTGTTGGTCACGAGAACGAACGTGATCTGCGACTTGAGCGTACGCAGCGTTTCCTCAATGCGCGCGGTGGAGATCGGATCGAGGCCACTGCATGGCTCATCCAGCAGTACGACTCGCGGGTTCGTTGCCAGCGTGCGCGCGAGACAGAGGCGCTGCTGCTGACCGCCGGACAATCGCGTGGCCATGAGCGACAGTCGATCGGAGACCTCATCCCACATGTGCGCGGCGCGTAGTGCGCGTTCAACGATCGCATCGAGCGTCGTGCGATCACTGATGCCGGCAATGCGCGGTCCGTAGACGACGTTTTCGTAGATGGACCGCGGCAGCGGTTGCGGCGTGGCGAACACAATCCCCACCCTGCGCCGCAACTGGGAGAGCGATGCGGGATCACGTCGTACACGTTCGTCGGACAGAATTTCGTCGGCGCCGATGCAGATCGAGCCGTCGGCCTGCGCGCCGTCGAGTTCCACGCTCATCAAGTTCAATGTCCGCAGAAAGGAGGTCTTTCCGCTCCCCGCCGGTCCGATGATGCCGTGCACGGTGCCGGCGTCCACCGTCAGATCGGTCCGCTGCAGCGCGACACGATCGCCGTACCGCACCGACACGCCCGTCGCGACAATCCGGTCGGGCCCCGGCTGCACGGTCATCGCAAGCTGCGCGTGAAGCGTCGCATCAACGTGTAGGCAGTCACGTTGATGACGAGGATCGTCACCACCAGTACGGCCGCGGTACCGTACGCCTGTTCGTCCGAGATTCCTTCCATGGTCAGCGTGTAGAAGTGCACGCTCATGGTGCGCGCCGAATCGAACGGCGACGTCGGTGTCGCGAGCGCGACGCCAGCCGTGAAGATCACGGCGGCCGTCTCGCTGATGGCGCGTCCGATGCCCAGTACAATGCCGGTGACCACACCCGGCGCCGCCACGGGGAGCACGACAGAACGAATTGCATCCCACTTGCTCGCGCCGAGCGACTGCGCGACATGCCGATACTCGCGCGGTACAGCTCGCAGCGCTTCCTCGCTGGTGCGGATGACCGTGGGGAGGATCATGATCCCCAACGTCAGGCCACCGGACAGGATGGACCAACCCATTCCGAGCGCGGTGACGAAGAACGCAAACCCGAAGAGCCCGAATATGATCGACGGAATACCCGCCAGACTCTCCGTGCCGCGCCGGATGATGCCGGACAACCGACCTTCAGTGGTGTATTCGGCCAGATAGATCGCCGCACCCAGACCGAGCGGCGTCGCCACGAGGACCGCCGCGAGTGTCACATACAACGTGCTGACAATGGTCGGGAAGATCCCGCCCTCGGCGCCCGAGCGCTGCGGTGCGTCGGTGAGGAACGACCACGAGATCGCGCCAAGCCCACGCCGCATCACGAAGACAATGATGAACACGAGAATTCCAACGGTGAGCGCCGTCGCCCCCCACAGCGCGACGCGCGCGACCTGCTGCGCAAGACGCGGCGCCACGGACGCGCGGTTTTCCTCGACCATGGTCGCCGTCACAGCGAAGGCTCCATCCTGCTCGGGCGCATTCCACTGTCGCCGAGCAGTTCTGCGCGCGCCTCGGCATCCGCCGGCGCGTCCGCCGCCACCACCACCGAGACGCGCGATCGGCCGCGCACTCTGCCCGCGATCTCGTTGAGACAAAGACTGACCACGAACAACACGATCCCGGTCGCGAAGAGCGCCTGCGCGTGCGCACCGCTCGCATAGCCCATCTCCAGCGCGATGTTCGCCGTCAGCGTGCGAACGGGATCCAGCAGCGAGTGGGGCAGCTGCACGCTGTTGCCGGCCACCATGATGACCGCCATCGTCTCACCCACCGCTCGACCCATCCCGAGGATGACCGCAGCCACGATGCCCGAACGCGCGGCTGGCAATACGACACCGGTGATCGTCTGCCACTGCGTCGCGCCCAACGCATACGAGCCCTCGCGAAAGCTTCGCGGCACGGCCTCGATCGCGTCGATCGAGATGCTGATGATCGTCGGGAGCACCATCACGGCCAGAATGACTGACGCTGCAAGTGCCGAATACCCAGGACCGCCCAACAGTGGCGCATTGCGAATGAACGGCACGAGCACTTCCATGCCGATGAACCCGTATACCACTGACGGCACACCAGCCAGCAGCTCGATCGTCGGCTTGAGCACGGCCCGCGCCCTCGGCGCAGCCATCTCGGCCAGCGTGATCGCGCAGGCCAGACCGAGCGGGAGACCGACCACCAACGCACCAGCGGTGACAAGCGCCGAGCCTGCGATCATCGGCAGGACGCCGTACTGGCCGAGACTCGGTGCCCACGTCAGCCCGGTGACAAACGACAGTGGGCCTTGGTCAAAAATGACCGGCAGCCCTTCACGAAAGATGAACACGGTAATGAGCGCCAGCATGGCCACGGCCGATGTCGCGGCCAATAGCAGGATTCGCTCAATCAATCGATCACGCATCCGGAGGCTCAGTAGGTGGCGACGGGAGCCAGACCTTCGGCGCGAGCGATCGACTGTCCGCGCGGCGACAACACGAATTGCAGGAACTGCTCCGACGCACCGGTTGGTGCGCCACGCGTGAGGAAGAGAAACGGTCGCTGCAGGTGATAGCTGGCGTCCCGAATCGTCTGTTCGGTGGGCATGACGCCGTCGAGCGCAAGGGCGTGCACGCGTGCGTTCAGTTGACTGAAAGTTACGTAGCCGATCGCATTCGGATCTTCGGCCACCATCTTGCGCAGTCCGCCGGAGTAGGCGGTGACCAGCGCCTCTCGCGCAATGCCGACACCGTCGCCCATCACCCGTTCCTGAAAGGTGTCACGCGTTCCCGACCCCTCTTCGCGCGTGATGACAGTGATCGGCGCATCGACACCTCCCACGGTACGCCAGCTGCGGATCGTGCCGGCGTAAATCCCGCGCAGTTGCGCCAGTGTCAACGCATGGACCGGATTCGCGCGGTGAACGATCACAGCGATGCCATCGCGGGCGACCACGGTCTGCACCAGACCTTCTGACTCCGCCGCATGAAGCTGGCGCGAACTCATGCCCACATCGGCCGTCCCGTCGTGCGCGGCCTTGATGCCCGCGGTTGAACCGCCGGATTGCACGGTGACCCGGCCCAACGTGTAGTCCTCCGCCCACCGTTCCGCGAACGGTTGGATCGACGTCGAACCGGCCAGCACCACATCGCCGCTGTTGCGTGCAGTTGCCCGCGTGCAACCGGCGGCGAAGAGCATAGCCAGCGTTGCGGTGGTCGTCATCCGTCGGCGACGCCGCCCGTGGATCGGTGGTGACATGGGCCAATAACTACCACCGGCACGTCACGAAATGGTGACAGACCGCGAAAGTCGGGTGTGAACTGCTGTGACGGTACCGTGGAGGATCCGTGGGCGATTCGGGACCGGTTCGTGATCCACTCGAACGGAATCCTCCAAACTTTAGGGTTGCCGTCACAGGGTGACGGTTTGCGGCGTCTTCAACCTAGGTATCCCATGCGACTTGATCCCCGCATCGCTCAGCACGTGTTTCTCGCAGCAGCATCCTCGCTGCTGCTGCCGCTCTTCGTCACGGCTGGCGCCCAGCAGGCCGGCGCGCGGGACTCGGCGCAATCCCTTGGTAAGGTCATGGTCACCGGCGTCACGGGCCGTGGCAGTTCTCGGGCGGCGTCGACCGTGGACAGCACGGCGCTGAAGCAGGCGGCACCCGGCACGAGCGCGCTCAAAGCGATCGAACGCGTCCCCGGCGTGAATGTGCAGTCTGCCGACGGATTCGGCATGTACGAGTGGTCCAACCGCATCACCATGCGCGGATTCCAGTCTGCGCAGATCGGGCAGACCATGGACGGCATTCCGCTGGGTGACATGTCCTATGGCAACTGGAACGGGCTCGGCGTTGGTCGCGCCGTCGACGCGGCGAACCTCGAGTCCGCCTCCGTGACGCAGGGCACCGGTGCGCTGGGTACCGCCTCCGCGAACAACCTCGGTGGCGTGGTGCAGTACGCCTCCGCCGACCCGGCTGGCCGGTCGAAGTTCACGCTGCAGCAGATGGGCGGTCAGTATGCCGCGCGCCGCAGCATGCTGCGCTACGATCTCGGTCTCAAGACATTTGGCGGCAGCAATGGATTCTCGAGTTTCATTTCGTACTCGCGATTCGACACCGACAAGTGGAAGGGTGCCGGTGATCGCTTCTCCAACTTTCCCGGTGAACAGAACCTGCTGCTCGGACAGAATGGCTTGTTCGGGGGTGCCGGCGAGACTTGGCACGAACAACTCAACCTCAAGGCCAATCTCTTTTTGGGATCGAGCAAGTTCACGGCGTTCTACAACTACGCGAACCGCAAGGAAAGCGACTTCATGGATCTGTCGCTGTCCGTGTTCAACAGCACGGCGCCCGGTTCGAGTAACTTCGGCTTCGGCCCGATGTTCGACTACCTCACCGACTGGAATACGGCCAAGAGCTTTGCCCAGGCCAGTATCCCGACCTATACCGAGTTGACCGACGCCTCGTACTACAGCTCGGCGCAGGGCGCGCGCATGGACCATCTGGCCTATGTGAAGGGCGAATTCAAGCCGACGTCCACGACGCGCATCGAAGTGCAGCCTTATCTGCACCTCAACCGTGGCGGTGGCGACTGGCACGCCCCCAGCTACGGCGCCAGCTACAGCCCCGACCCGATCATGTTCCGACAGACGCAGTACAAGGCCAACCGCTCCGGCCTGATGGCCAAGGGCACGGCATCGTTCAGCGCCGGAAGTGTCACCAACCAGTTCGAAGTGGGCGGCTGGTACGAGATGAACGAATCGAGCAACCGCCGTCCGCGCTGGGGACTCGTGAACTATCAGCAAGGCCCCGAGGTGAACTTCAACAATGTGCTGCGACTCGACTACGACCGTACGGCAGACGTGACGACCACGTTGATGTACGCGCAGAACACCAGCCGTCTGATGAGTGAGCGCCTGACGCTGACGTACGGCGCCAAGTACCTGCGCGTGAACGCCGACTTCCGCAACAATGGCAACACGCCGGTGAACGGTCGCACGGCGCCGATCTTCGCGGATCAGGCACGTCCGTCACTCAACATCGAGATGGACGGCGAGCTGTTGCCGCAGGTCGGCGCTGTCTTCAAAGTCAACGGGGACAACGAAGTCTTCGCCAACTGGTCGGAGAACGTGAATCAGTTCCCGCTCAACCCAGCCGGCGGCGTGTATAACACGGCCATTACCACCTTCGACTTCTTCAGGAACACCGCCAAGGCCGAACGTGCGACCACTCTCGAGGTCGGCGCACGTACGCGCCGTGGCCAGGTGGAAGCGGGGCTGACCGCGTACACGATCGACTACCGCAATCGCCTGTTGGGTGTCGCCCTCTGTCCGCAGACGGTCACCTGTGCCTCGGGCTTCGGCAACGTCGGCTCGGTGAACACCATGGGACTCGAGGGCGTCGTCAACGCGGATCTCGGACGCGGCCTGCGTGCCTTCGCGTCGGCCACGCTCAACAGCTCGAAGTTCGGCGAGGACTATCTCTCCAATCCCAGCAATCCGAACTCCTTAGTCAACACGAAAGACAAGTTCGTGCAGGATGCGCCGCAGCAGATGCTCAATGCGTCGCTGTCGTACACGCGCGCGAAAGCGAGCCTCTCGATGGGTGGCCGCTATGTCGGCGAGCGCTACTTCACATATACCAACGATCTGGCCGCAGCGGGCGACGGCGAAGGCAAGGTGCCCGGCTACTTCGTATCCGATCTCTCCGCGCGTTATCGTCTTGGCTCCATTGGCGCGTTAAAGTCGCTGGAGTTGCAGCTCAACGCGAGCAACCTGCTCGACGAACGCTACATTGCAACGATGGGCAGCGGCGGGTTCGTCGCGCGCGGAGATCTGCCGACTTTCCTGACCGGTGCGCCGCGCCAGCTGTTCGTCACCGTCAGCACGACGTTCTGATTCATGCGTCTCATATCCCTGACCAGTGTCGCCTGCATGGCGGCGCTGGCCGGGACTTCCGGGGCCGGAGCGCAACCTGCGTCGCCGGCCCCGCTGCGTCCCGTGGTTTTGGTGTCCATCGACGGCCTCAAGCCCGAATACATCCAGCAAGCCGACTCCCTTGGATTGCGCATCCCGACGTTGCGCGCGTTGACGGCGCGCGGTGCCAGCGCACAGGGCGTGATCGGCGTCCTGCCAACGGTGACCTATCCCAGTCATGCAACCTTGATGACGGGCGTCTCGCCAGCGCGGCATGGGATCGTGTCGAATACCACCTTCGATCCATTGATGCGGAATCAGACTGGCTGGTACTGGTACGCCGAGGACATCAAGGTGCCTGCGCTCTGGGATGCGGTGCGTGCGAGCGGCGGAACTGTGGCCGCTGTGCATTGGCCCGTGAACGTGGGCGCACCAATCACGTGGAACGTTTCACAGATCTGGCGCACCGGTACGACGGATGATCGCAAGCTGGTTCGCGCCCTTTCCACGGCCGGATTGCTGGACTCGCTCGAGGCGCGCGTGGGGCAACCGTATGCCGACGGCATCGATGAAAGCATCACCGGCGACGAGCGACGCGCGCGATTCGTGGCACGGCTGATCGAGTGGAAACGCCCGACGCTTACATTGGGATATCTCACCGCGTTCGATCACGAACAGCATGAGGCCGGGCCGTGGACGCCCAAGGCGTTTGCCGTGCTCGAGCGCGTGGACGCGGCGCTCGACACCATCGTACAGGCGGCGCGGCGTACGTACGGCGACGCCGTGACCATCGCGGTGGCGTCGGATCACGGGTTTATCGCAACGCATACGGAAGTGCAGGTCGGTGTTGCGTTGGCTGCTGCGGGATTGGTCTCCGTACCATCCACCGGCGACGAACGTCCGGCCGACTGGCGCGCGATGATCTGGCCGAGTGGAGGGTCGGCCGCGATTGTGCTGCGGGACAGCACCAGCGCGATGCTGCGGGACAGCGTCGAGCGTTTTGTCCGCGCGCTGGCTGCGGATACGGCCAACGGTATCGCCGCCGTACTCGATCGACGCGCGCTCGATACCGCCGGTGCGTATCCGGGCGCCGCGTGGTTGCTCGCGTTTCGGCCCGGGTACCGTCTTGGCTATCGGCTTCGCGGTGAGCTGCGACGGCCCGTGACCGGCGGCACCCACGGCTACCTCCCGAGCGATCGGCAGATGCGCGCCACGTTCATGGTCAGCGGTCCCGGCATTGCAGCCGGCATGCGCCTTGGCCTCATTGACATGCGGGACATCGCCCCGACGCTGGCCGCGCGGCTGGGTGTGCGGCTTCTGCAAGCAGAGGGGCGGGATCTGTTCGCACGCGCACCCCGCTGATTCGGGTACGCTGAGCTGACTTCGGTGAGAATGCGCGCAGCGACGGTCGTTACATAACGATCGCGGCATGTCACCAACCCGTAACGGAGGTGACATCAGAGAAAGGTTGGGACAGGCGACTGTCGATACCCCGCAGTATGTCCAGTCCACAGCTCCGAACATGTCTGCGCTGAACTCGTCGGGGACTTTCCCTGCGATGCGACGCGCCTTCGGCTCGCAGCCTGAACAGCGCATCGCGGCCACCATCGCTGCGTTTGCCGCGGCCGCAGGCTGGATGCTGCTCTACGAGGCGACCAAGGAGGCGATCCTTCCTGATCTGTCGCCCTGGCAATCGCACTCCATCACTATCGTGATCAGTGCCATCACAGCCGCAGTGTTGGCGAACGTCTCGATGCGTCGCCAGTCGATCGTCTGGCAGACGTTGGCCGACGAAGAGGCGCGCAGCGCACGGCTGGAATTGCGTCAGGCGGCGCTGGCGGACAGCGAGGCACGGTATCGACTGCTGGTGGAAGCATCCCCGGAGGCCATCGCCGTTCATCGACATGGGCGCGTCCTGTATGTGAACGCGGCAGGCGCCGTGCTGGTCGGAGTGGACGACCCCGCGTCGCTTGTCGGTCAGTCGACCATGGATTTCGTGTATCCCGATGACCGATCGCGAGTGCATACGAGCCTGGCGCACCCCGCCGCGCGCGCTGAATACCGGCTCAACCGCCCCGACGGCGGCATCGTGGAGGTCGAGGCGGCATCGGTGGAGATTCTGTACGAAGGTGGGCGAGCCGTGCAGACCGTGTTCCGGGACGTGACCGAGCGCAAGCGACTCGAAGCGCGCCTGGTGCACGAGGCGTTCCACGATCCGCTCACGCGGCTACCCAATCGTGCACTCTTTCGTGATCGCGTGGCGCATGCACTTGAGCGTGCGGCGCGCGACCGCGTTGCGGCTCGGGCAACGGTGCTGTTCCTCGACCTCGATGACTTCAAGGCCGTCAACGACACGCTCGGCCATGCGGCGGGCGACCGCATGCTCGTTGCCCTGGCTGAGCGGCTGCGTCGCGCGACTCGCTCGTACGATACCGTGGCTCGGCTCGGTGGTGATGAGTTCGCGGTGCTGCTCGAGGAGGTCACAGATGAGGAGGAAGCGCTTGCCGTGGTGGAACGCATCAAGGACGCGCTGCATCTCCCATTCTCGATTGACGGGCGCTCGCTCACCATGGCGGCGAGCGTCGGCGTCGCCCACGCGAATGCGACAGACGACGCCGACACATTGCTGCGCAACGCCGACGTCGCGATGTATGACGCGAAGGAAACCGGCAAGGCGCGGCACGCGGTTTTCGTTCCCGCAATGCATCAGGCAATCATGGAACGCCTCGAGCTCGAGAGTGATCTGCGCATCGCTTCGTCCAATCCCGAGGCGGCGGGACTCTCGATAGTGTATCAGCCGATTGTCGAGCTGGCGACCGGTATCGTACGGGGTATGGAGGCGTTGCTTCGATGGCAGCATCCGAAGCGCGGTGCCACCTCACCACTCGACTTCATTCCCCTTGCCGAAGAAACGGGTATGATCGTGCCGATTGGCGAATGGGTGCTGACACAGTCCTGTTCGCAGCTCGACGAGTGGCGGCGGTTGTGGATTGAGCGTGGACTGCCATTGAACACGCTGCCGTCCGTGTCTGTGAACATCTCCGGTCGTCAGTTAGCCGAGGACGGGTTCGTCGATCTGGTGGCGGATGCGATCCGACGCACCGCCGCGCCCGCGCGTCGCGTCACGCTCGAGATCACGGAGAGCGTGATCATGCAGCGGACGGAGGAGACGCTCACCAAGCTTCGTGCGCTTCGTCAACTGGGCGTTCGGCTGGCCATCGACGACTTCGGCACGGGCTATTCCAGTCTCAGCTACCTGCAGAAGTTTCCCGTCGATGTCTTGAAGATCGACCGTGCGTTCGTCGAGGGCGTCGCGCGGGGCGGATCGGATGCCGCGCTTGCGCGAACGATCATTGCCTTGGGTGCGATGCTCGGACTGCGCACAGTGGCGGAGGGAGTTGAAGAGCGCGCACAACGCGATCAGCTGCAACTGCTTGGTTGTCAGCTCGGGCAAGGCTACCTCTTCGCACGGCCCATGACAGCATCCGATGCGATGCGATGGCTCGCCGATCAAGAGCGAGTTGGCACACCGCGCTCCGTCGCGGCTGCCTGACTTTCGCCGGACGTGCACGCGTGCGCTTCGTTCCCGCGTTCAGCGTGCGCTATGTTTCGCGCATGACGCACACGCTCCCCTCGCCGGACGAACTCGCGGCCTCACTCGCTCGCTCGCTCGATCCCTCGCGACTGCAGCTCCACGCCCCGCTCGCCCCGTACACCACCTTCCGCATCGGCGGGCCGGCGGATGTGCTGTACGACGCCGCCAGCGCGGACGATCTCGCCGACGCCGTGACCGCGGCACGCGCGCTCGATATGCCGTGGTTCGTCCTCGGACTCGGCGCGAACATTCTCGCGGGCGACAACGGTGTGCGCGGTCTCGTCATCCGTAATCGCGCTGTCGCGCATCGTATCAGCGACGATGGCCGACTGTGGAGCGAAAGTGGTGCGGTGATGCAGGAGCTCGTTTTGGACACCGTCAGACGTGGCTGGTCGGGGCTCGAGCATTACGTCGGCATTCCGAGCACGGTCGGCGGCGCGCTCTGGCAAAATCTGCACTTCCTGTCCCCCGCACCCGCACGCGAACGCACCATGTTCATCGCCGAGGTGTTCGAGTCGTGCGAAATCCTGGCGGAGGATGGCGCGCGGCGTACCGTCGGCGCGGACTACGTTCAGTTCGGATATGACCAGTCCGTCTTTCACCACACGCGCGATGTGGTGCTGTCCGCGACGTTCCAGCTGCAGCGCGCCGATCCGGCCGACCTGCACCGCATTTTGCAGGAGAACCTGTCGTGGCGCGGGTCGCGGCATCCGTGGCTGGGGATCCACCCGAGTGCCGGCTCGATTTTCAAGAAGATCGAAGGGGTGGGTGCAGGGCGGCTGATCGATCAGTGCGGATTGAAGGGGTTTCGGGTTGGTGATGCGCAGATCTCGCACATTCACGCAAATATTCTCGTGAACCTTGGCGCGGCCACGGCGGCGGATGTCCGCGCACTCATCGCGCACGCGCAGGCAGCGGTGCGGGAACGGTTTGGCTACGAGTTGGAGACGGAGATCGGGTTCATCGGGGAGTTTGCAGTCTGAGGGGACCGACCGGACGGATCGTCGCGCTTAATCAGATCGCGAGCGGGGGTTTCGGGTGTCGAGTACTCCGTGGTCCGTTTCGTGTGGAGCGGAACTGACCACTCACGACTGACAGCCGAGCGAGCGAATCGTGCCCGGCGCGGAAACACGCGCCGTCCGCGGCGCCCCCGCGCCACTCGGTACCGAGTTCCGAGGACCCGGTACCCGGAAACCCCCAGTTCGCGATGCCGTCACTCGCGATCATCCCGCCGGACAACCCCGCCGTACGTTGCGGCATCCGCGCCGCGACACCGACCACCCGAGAGTGAACCGTTCCTGCCCCGCCCGTGTCGAACTCGTGACCGCAACCTCCGCCCTCCCTTCCCGTCTCCACCGCTGCATGCGTCGTCTGCTGCTTGTCCTCTTCCTCTCCCTCTTCGCCAGCGCCATCGCGCGCGCCCCACTTGCCGCCCAAACCGTGGACGTGATCCGCGGGCAGGTGACCGGCGCGGACAGTGCCCCGCTCGAGAACGTGGCGGTCGTGGTCACCTCGCTGTCCGGCAACGTCAACCGCACCGCGCGCACCGACCGAGCCGGCCGCTTCACCGTCACCTTTCCCGGCGGCGACGGCGACTACCTCGTCACCATGAACGTCCTTGGCTACGCCTCCAGGCGCTTCGAGATCAAGCGCGTGGCCGACGAGGACATTCTCATTGCCGACGCGAAGCTGACCAAGGTTGGCGCCGTGCTCGATCAGGTGAAGGTGACGGCGGCGCGCGACAAGGTGTCGCGGAACGATGCCGTGCAACCGGATATCAGCGGCACCGAGCGACAGATCACGAACGCCGCACTCCCCCCTGATCAGATGGGTGATCTCGCCGCGTTGGCCGCTTCATTGCCGGGCGTGCAGCTGGTGCCCGGGCAGGATGGTGGCGCGAACGGGTTCTCCGTGCTTGGACTCGGCGCCGACCAGAACAACACCACGCTCAACGGACTGAACTTCGGCGGTGCGGGGTTGCCGCGTGACGCGCAAGTGCTGAGCGCGCTCGCCACGTCGCCATACGACGTCTCGCGCGGTGGATTCAGTGGTGGACAGTTCTCGTTGCGCACACGACCGGGCTCCAACTTCATCGGCCGCAACCTGAGCACCACACTCGACGCGCCGCAAATGCAGTGGACCGATCGCGCCGCTCGGTCGCTCGGCCAGGAGTTCTCGAACCTGTCGCTCGGCGGTTCGGTCTCCGGACCGCTGGTGATCGACAAGGCGTTCTACAACGTGTCGTATCAGCTCGGGCGCCGCACCAACGACCTGTTCACGCTGCTCAACACCAACGCGTCGGGACTCCAGACGTCTGGCATCGCCGCCGACTCCGTCACGCGCCTCGTCTCGCTGCTGCAGAACAATCGCGTGCCGACCACCTATGGCGCACTCCCCGGCAGTCGCATCGGCGATCAGGGTTCGCTCTTTGGTTCGGTGGATTTCACGCCGCCCACGAGCACCAGCGGACAAGCGCTCAACCTCACATTCAACGGCAGCTGGAACAAGCAGGACCCGGCGATGACCGGCAACATGACGACCGCATTGCCCACCACCGCCGGTGACCGCACCGGATTCAACGGCGGCGTGCAGGGACGGCACAGCGGCTACTTCATGCTGCGCGGTATCGGTATTCTCACCGAAACGTCCGCCGGCATCAGCGGGTCGAACAGCGAAGGTAAGCCGTACGTGGACCTGCCCGGCGGTCGCGTGCGCGTCAACAGCACGTTCCCCGACGGCACCAGCGGGGTGCAGAATCTTTCGTTTGGCGGCAACCAGATTCTGGGCACCACACAGAGCAGCACGAGCCTGAACGCGCTCAACACATTGTCGTGGTTCAGCGCCAACAACAAGCACCGGCTCAAGCTCACCACCGAGCTGCGTCGTGACGGCAACACACAGGATCAGACCGTCAACCGGCTCGGCACCTTCTCGTACAACTCGCTCGCCGATCTGCAGAATGGCGTGCCAGCGTCGTTCACACGCACACTCAGTCCACGCAGTCGCAGCTCGAGCATCGCAATCGGTGCCATGTCACTCGGCGATTCGTGGCGCAGGTCGAATAACTTCCAGCTGCAGTATGGGGTGCGGGTGGATGCGAATCGATTCGTCGGCACGCCGCCGCGAAACGCCGAGGTAGACCGGGTGTTCGGCGTACGCAATGACCTCGTGCCGGACGGTGTGTTTGTCAGCCCGCGGCTCGGCTTCTCGTACTCCTATGGGTCCGCAGCGCAGATCGGTGCGTTCGAGGGTGCCTTCCGTGGACCGCGCGCGGTTGTCCGCGGCGGTGTCGGCATCTTCCAGAACACGCCGCAGGCTGCACTGATCGGATCTGCCATCGACAACACTGGCTTGCCGGGCGCTATTCAGCAGCTCGTCTGCGTGGGGCCCGCCGCACCCGTCCCCAACTGGCTGTCGTACGTCGACCCGTCGCGCATTCCCGGCAGCTGCGCCGATGGCAGCAACGGCACTGTCTTCAGCAACCGCGCGCCCAACGTCTCGCTGTTCGATCGCAACTACGCGGCGCCTCGCAGTCTCCGCTCCAACCTGCAGTGGAGCGGCCCCGTGCTGCAGAATCGTTTCAACGCGACCTTCGACGGCACGTACTCGTACAACACGCGCCAGACCAGTTTCATCGATCGCAACGTCGCGACCACGCAGCGGTTCTCACTCGCCGACGAAGCGCGACGCCCCGTCTACGTCTTCGGATCGAGCATCGTGCCCGCCACCGGCGCCATCGCGTTTGGTGACGCGCGCGTGAATAGCGCCTTCGGCCGTGTGAGCGAACAGCGCTCCGATCTCAACTCCATGAGTCGGCAGTTCAGCGCGCGTCTCTCGCCGCTCACGTTCAGCACGAATTTCAGCTGGAGTCTGAACTACACCTACAGCAACGTGCGCGAGCAGTTCCGTGGCTTCAGCAGCACCGATGGCAGCCCGCTCGGCGTAAACTGGAGCCGTTCGACCTTCGACTCGCGTCACCAGTTCGTCTACAACCTGTCGTACAACGCGTTCGATCTCATTCGCATCAACTGGTTCGGACAGCTGCGCTCCGGCACGCCGTTCACTCCCGTTGTCGGCGGCGACATCAACGGCGATGGCTACGCCAACGATCGCGCGTTCATCTTCAATCCCTCGAACACCGCCGATCCGACGCTCGCCGCCGACATGCAGGTGCTGCTCAGCAATGGGTCGCGCGAAGCGCGCGCGTGTCTCTCCAGCCAGCTCGGGCGCATCGCGGGGCGCAACAGCTGTCAGGGGCCATGGATCTCCACCGCCAACCTGTCTCTGTCGTTCAACCCGCTCAAGGTGCGCATGCCGCAGCGCGCCACGCTGTCGTTCAATATCTCCAACCCACTCGGCGCGGCCGACCTGTTGCTGCACGGCGAGAACAAGCTGCGCGGCTGGGGGCAGACGCCCTTCCCCGATCAGTCGCTCATATACGTGCGCGGTTTCGATCCGGCGACCGGTCGCTACAAGTACGAAGTGAACCAGCGCTTTGGTGCAACCAATCCGGCGTTCTCCGCCTTCCGTACGCCGGTGACTGTCACCGCCATGCTGCGCTACGATATCGGGCCCACACGCGAACGGCAGGTAATCACGCAGAACCTCGATCGTGGCCGTACAACGCGCGGTGTGAGGACGACCGAGTCCACGCTCAAGGCGCAGTTCGGCAACGGTGGTGTGGCCAATCCGATGGCGACGATGCTACGAGACCAGGACACGCTCAAGCTCAGCGCCGGGCAGGCGGACAGCATCGCGTCGATGAATCGTCGCTACACCGTGCGCCTCGACTCGATCTGGTCGCCGATCATGAAGCAGTTCGCCGGACTGCCCAATCGCTACAACCATGACGAGGTGTATGATCGCTACCGCACCGCACGTGAAGCGTCGATCGACCTGCTCATCACGCTGTCGCCGGCGATTCTCAACCTGCTCACGCCCGAGCAGCAGCGTCGCCTGCCGCCGTTCGTGGCCAGCACGCTCGACCGACGCTACCTGACGTCCATCCGCTCCGGTACGGCGGGCGGCAGCGGCAGCATCATGATGCCGGGCGGCATGGGCGGTGGTATGACGTTCGGTGGCGGCGGCGGCGGCGGCCAGCAGGTCATCATCATGCGCTGACACACCCGGCTTTGTCGGCGCGCCCACACCCGTCGCACCCGCCGCCAGGCACGCGCTCAACACTCGCCACTCACTGCTCCGACTCACCACCCACCGCTGGGTAATTCAGACCCCATGCCCCCACACACGCACCGCATCCTCGCAGCGCTGCTCACCACAGGCGCGCTCGTCGCTCCGCTCTCCGCGCAGAACCGTCCCGCGATCACACCGGTCAGCGCGGCGACGGCCAGCACCACCGATTCCCTTGGCGTCATCACGAATGTCCGTGCGCTTCCCGGCGGCCGGCTGCTGGTCAACGATGCCTCCAATCGTCGCGTGCTGTTGCTCGACGAGCACCTGAGGACGATCGCCGTCGTCGCCGACTCGACCAGCAGCACGGCCAACGCGTACGGACCGCGACCCGGGTCGCTCATCGCATATCGCAGCGACTCGACACTGTTTGTCGACCCGGCGTCGTTGTCCATGCTCGTCATCGACGGCGCGGGGAAGATCGCGCGCGTGATGTCGGTACCACGCGCGCAGGATGCGATGATGCTTGCCGGCGGCGTGTTCAACGGCGCCGCCTACGACGGCGCCGGTCGGTTGGTCTATCGCGGCATGCCGAGCGTGCAGATGCGCATGGCACCTGGGGCAGCGAACGCCGCGGGCGCACTGGCGGCGCCGGTGACGCCGGATTCGATGGCCGTCGTGCGTGTCGAAATCGCCACACGCAAGCTCGACACCGCGGGCTTCGTCAAGATTCCGAAAACCAGTACGCAGATCAACCGCGGCGAAGACGGCAGCATGACCGTTGACATCGAAGTGAATCCGCTGCCCGTCGTGGACGAGTGGGCCATGCGCACCGATGGCACGATCGCGATCATCCGCGGCAAGGACTATCACGTGGACTGGATTGCGCCCGATGGCACGCGCAGCAGTTCGCCCAAAGTTGCGTTCGACTGGAAGCGACTCTCCGACGACCAGAAGGTCGAGTTTCTCGATTCAGTGAAAGTGCAGCGTGAGCGTCTCATGGCGAATACGCCGCCGAGGCAGCAGGGGATGGCAGCGCTGGGCTCGATCCTTGGCGGCGGCGGGGCAGGCGGCGGTCCGCCAACGATGCGCATGGAGATGCGTGTTGCCGGCCCCGGCGGCGGTGGCGGTCCGCCGACGGCCGCATCAGCGCCCAGGATGAACGTCACATATGTGTCCCCCAGTGAGCTGCCGGACTACCAGCCTCCGTTCTTTGCGAATGCGGCCAAAGCTGACGAAGACGGTAACATCTGGCTGCGCACGATCCCGACCAAACCCACCCCAGGTGGCCCGGTGTACGATGTCATCGATCGCGACGGACAAGTCACACGACGCGTGCAGCTCCCGGCCGACCGCACCCTCGTCGGCTTTGGCGTCGGTGGCGTAGTTTTCCTCGCAGCGCGCGACGGCAACATCACGAGACTGGAGCGCACGACTCTCAACTGAGGTAGCGGATGCTCAAAAGCCTGCGGGTGCCGGAACGACTCTTTGCCATCGCGATGTGGGCAGTGTCGCTGGCGTTCGCGGGCTTTCTCAGTGGATTGGGAGGTCGGATCATTGCCGATCTGCCGCGTACGACCGACTCGATCACGCGCGAGCAGTTCATGGACCCCGCGCTGGTCAGCTCCTCGCGCATCACGCGCGATTCGCTGAATAGCCTACAGCAGGATCGCACCGCCGAACATGAGCGCGCGCGGCTGCTGGCCATCTCGACGGAACAGGCGTACCGCTCCGCTCGCACCGGGTTCGAAGCGTGGGTTGCTGCACGCACGGCCACCACCGATCCGCGACAGGACCCGGAAGTCCTGCAGCGTACCCGCACGCTCGACACGCTCGGTGCAGGCGCACGCGCCGCCCAGCGTGACGTGGAACGACTCGACGCGCAGTTGCTGCGCGTGACGCAGGCGCTCGAGGCCGAGACACGCGCCGAGGAACAGCGCCGAACGGCCGTGGAGTCACGCTATCAGCGCGCGCTCTTCACGCAGGAATTGGGCGTCTTCGGACTGCGGCTGGCGCTCACGCTCCCGCTCCTTGCGCTGGCCGGCTGGCTCATCGCGCGCAAACGCAAGAGCGAGTACTGGCCGCTCGCTCGCGGCTTCGTCATCTTCGCCGTCTTCACATTTTTTGTGGAGCTGGTGCCGTATCTGCCAAGCTACGGTGGCTACGTGCGCTACGGCGTCGGCATCCTGATCACGGCACTCGTCGCGCGCGAAGCCGTCCGCGCCATGAAGCGCTATCTCGCGCAGCGCAAGGCGGTCGAACAGCAGTCCGAGCGCGAACGGCGCCAGACGCTCGGCTTCGAGATGGCGTTGCAGCGAATGAAGAACAACGTCTGTCCGGCGTGTGAACGGCCCGTCGCCGGCGCGCCCGCGTCACCGTCTTCATTCTGCGTGTACTGCGGTCTGCACCTGTTCGACAGCTGCACCGGGTGCGGCACACGCAAGAACGCGTTCTTTCAGTATTGCCCGACCTGCGGCATCACGACCGACGCGAAGGAGCACACCGAAACGGCCAGCGGCAGTACGGCCAGTGGCGCTATCGCAGCGAACGGGATCACCACTGCTGGCCAAACGTGAGCAGCGCGCGCCACGGCGAGGGCTGATCCACCTGGCGCGTCGCGCCCAGAAAGAAACCGCCACCGAACAACCGTACGCCTGCGGTCACACTGGCACGAATGCCGTCGGTGGCGCGTGCGACGGGTAACAACGCACCGCTGGAGTCGCGCACCACACCCAGCCGCACGACCGACGCGCGCGCGGCAGCATTGGGAAGCTCCGTCCATCCGCTCTGCACACCGACACTGAGTGCCGGTGCAATGGCCGGCAGAAACAGGCGCCCGATGCGCAGTGGCTGACGCAGGTAGTTGGTGTTGTACTGCAGCTGACCACGCAACACGGCGGCGCGCGTGCCGGCAAACTCCTTGTCGAGATAGCCCGGCAGATTCTGCTGCCGACCCAGCTCGAAGAGCTGCTGCGCCGGCGGCGTGTCGCCAATCAGGGCGCCCACATCGCCGCGCATCACGGCAACGAACGGCCCAAATGGACGGCGACCCACCACACGCGCTTCGACGCGTTGGAACGCGAGCGTTCCATCACCACGCTCGTAGAAAAGGCGTGCGCCGAGTCCCGGGCGCATGAACTCCGCATTGATGTCGGGGTGCCATTCCACGAGAGCCGCGCTGCGCAGATATCCACCCTGGTCCACGCCGCGATTGGGCCGGTAGGCCGCGCCACCAAACGGACTGCGCACGTAGCTGGCCGGGCGGTAGCGATCATCGGCCACACCGACTTCACCACGCACGTTGACGGCGCGCTTCCCCAGCGTGGCCACGACCGCCAGTGTGGCGCTGCGGCGATCGACGTAGTCGTATGGATCGACCGAGCCGAGCAGCGCGCCGAACGAGTTCCCTGAATCAAGCGGGACGCGAAAATCGTTGGTGTTGTCCAGCGAGCGGCCGCCGCGCAGCTCGATGGTCACCGGACCGCGCGTGCGCTCCACGATCACGCGGCCGCGCGCCGTTCCCTCGTTCCACGCCCACCCCGCGTTCGCGCGGACGACCACGCCGGGCGCGAGGTCACGCAGCGACAGCTTGATGCCGACGCCCGTGTAGACACCTTCCACCCGATTGAAATGGAATGCATCCGAGGCGCGCGGCACGGTGTAGTCGAAGCGCGGCGCCCCGGTGGTGCGCCACCGATCCGGCCCGATATCGTTGAAGTCGTCCGCGTGCATCCCCGTCGTGAGGTCGCCAATCGCGCTGCGCCACTCACCGTATCCGCTGAGCGAATCGGTCGATGCAAACGACAGCCGCCGTCGCGCCAGCCGGCGTGTGGAATCCGCCGCCGCAAGCGACGCCGCGCTGAGCGTCGTGTCGTTCACATCCATCTGTGCAAAGCGCGACACGATGCGAATGACCGCGCGGCCGTCGCCGAGGAACGGCGCCGTGGCCTGCAGCTCGAGACGTTGCCGTGCCGGCAGCCAGTATTCGCCCAGCCGCTCCGCGTTCTCGTATTCGATGAACGCGACCGCATCGACCAGCGCGGCACCGAGTGGCGACCGCTTCGCGTTGAGCCGTACGAAGTTCCCGCGCATGCGCACCAGCGCGCCCCGCGACGCATCAAGATCGAGCTCGCCATCGAAGAGCAGCACTTGCGCCGTCACATCATCGCGCGGCTGCACACGTACGTGCACGATCGGGATCGACCGATCGCCGGTGCGCATGGTGACGATCGTGTCGCCACCGGTGTAGCGATAGTACGCGTCACGGTCCGCAGCGAGCGGATGAATCGCCGGCAGGGTGTCCAATCCGTCGCGCCGCACACTCGCCGGCCGTGCGGAATCCGTTGCCGCGCCCGCACGGGCTTCGCGCGCACTGGCACCGGGGCTTTGGCGCCGCACCACTCGCAACCGGTTGCCGTACAACGACGGATTCAGCCAGCCGGTCTGGAAGATGCTGAGCATGGAGAAGTTGGCGCCAACCTGTTGCGCACGGTATCCGATCACATGCTGATCGTAGTAGCCCGTGCGCGTCCACCGCAGTGCACTGGCCACCTGCTCTACCGCGGTGACCGCCTCCGTCCCTTCCTCGCGGCGTAGCAGGACCGCGATTTCGGTCTCCACGCGCGCTTTGTACGCTATCAGATCCGGCGGCAGCACGTTGCGGCGACTCGCGTTGGCCAGCACGTCGCGCAACTCGCGCCTGGTGACCTCGCCGACCGGCACTGCTACGCGCTCCACGCTGTCGCGCGCCGCATTGGCACGAGCAACCGCAGATGTATCCTGCGCCCACAACAGAGACGCCGCGCCCAGCGACAGCACGGTGGACAGCGCGGCCGCGCGCGCACGCACGGTGCGCACCGTGCAGGATTCACTACTCAGTCCTACACGGGAGAGCATTGGCAGTAAGGCTGGATAGGGTCTTCGACGGGTCGCCCGCAATATCCGCCGGGCACGCCACTCCATACGCCGCACACCCACCATGGGTTGCAGCGACGAGACGAACGTTCGTCGCTGCCGTCAATTCGTTACCGACCCCTGGGCAACGCCTGGACCCGCTCCGCTGCCGCGCTCCAGTCGTGCACGGCCTCGTCCAACTCGTCCTTGGCGTCATCAAGGTCACGTCCCAACTGCTGCGCCTTCTGTGTTCCGGCCGCCGTGTCGTACAGCGTGGTGTCCTCGAGCGCGCGCGTGAGATCCGCGATCCGCCGCTCCACGACACTCACCCGCAGCTCCGCGTCCGCCAACTCCTTGTCGGCCTGCCGCATCAGCTTGCGCTGGTCGCCGGACGACGTCCCCTTTCCGTTGTCCTTCGCGTGACTGTTCGGATGGTCCTTGCCCTGCGACTTGCCTTGGGACTTGCCCCCCGAAGCGGACACTCCGCCGCCCTGCTTGCTGGCACGCGACACCGCGTTGGCCTGCGCATTGGCCTGTGCGCGTACCTTCGCGTTCTTCTCGGCTTCGCGCGACGAGAGCTCGCGCGCCTCACGCTCCGACTTGGCCTTGGTCTCCGCGCGAAGCTCTTCCCACTCCACGAAACTGCCCGTGAACACGTGCAGCTTTTGATCGCGCAGCTCCCACACTTGCGTGGCCACACCGCGCAGCACGGCGCGGTCATGGCTGACGATCAACGCACTGCCATCGTAATCCTCGATCGCATCTTCCATCGCCTCGATCGATTCCACGTCGAGATGATTGGTCGGCTCGTCGAGAATGAGAAGGTTTGATGTCTCGAGTGTGAGCAGCGCCAGCGCCACACGCGCGCGTTCACCGCCGGACAACGTGCCGACCGTGCGCTGCACCTCGTCGCCGCTGAAGCCGAAGCGGCCGAGATGTCCCTGCACCTGCCGACGCTCCCACAACGGACGCAGATTCGCAATCACGTCGTAGATCGCCGCCTCGAGCGGAAGATGCGCGAGATCCTGCCGGTAGTACGCCACCGTGGTGGACGGTCCCTTCTTCACACGACCGGCGAAGACGGGATGCTCTTCCAGCAACGTCTTGATCAGCGTGCTCTTGCCCGCCCCGTTCGGACCGAGCAGTGCGACGACTTCGCCGCGCTCCAGCACCACGTTCACATCACGAATGAGGTCTCGCGGGCCGTCGGCGCTCGTCACACCCACTGTGACATGCTCCGCCTCGATGACACGATCCCCGCTGCGATTGCCAGCGCTGAGCCGCAATGCCATCACACCGTCCGCACCGATCGGCGACGACAGGCGCGGCATCCGCTCCAGCCGCTTGCGACGGCCCTTCGCCTGCGACGAGTTCTGTCCCGCCAGATTACGCGCGATGTATTCCTGTTCGGAGGCGATCTTCCTGGACTGCTGGTCGAACTGACGCATCTGCGTGAGCCGACGCTCTTCGCGCTGCGCAATGAAGGACGCGTAACCACCCGTATAAGCGAACGCGGTCCCGCCTTCGAAATGCAACACATGATCGGCCATCGCCGCCAGAAACGCACGATCGTGGCTGATGCACAGCACGGTGCGATCGGTCTCGCGCAGATAGTTCTCGAGCCACGCCGTGGTCTCGAGATCGAGGTGGTTTGTCGGTTCGTCGAGCAGCAGCACCTCGGCCGGCGTCGCCAGCTGACGCGCCAATGCCACACGACCGCGCTCACCACCGCTCAGCGTGCCGATGCTCGTGACCTTGGCCGCCTCCGGATCGAAGCCGACACCCATCAGCACCGAGTCCACCTTGGCCGCCATCTGGTAGCCGCCATCGCGCTCGAAGCGCTCGAGATCGCGGCCGTACTTCGCCATCGCCGCCTCACCATGATCATGCTCGAGATTCGCGGCCTGCTCCGCCAGCGAATGCTCCAGCGCCCGCAGGTCGCCGAACGCGCCGGCGACGATATCCCAGAGCGACATGTTCTCGGGGAACTTGCGATGCTGATCCATCAGTGCGATGCGCAAGCCGGGCTGCCGCGTGACGGTGCCCTTGGACGGCGCGAGATCGCCCGTAATCAACTTGATCAACGTCGTCTTGCCGGTACCATTGCGTCCCACCACGGCCCACCGGTCACCATCCGCGATGGTGAACGTGATGTCGCGAAAAATCTCCGAGGCGCCAAACTCCACCCCGGCGTTGCCGATCGCCAGCAACGTCATGATGCCGACCGCGTCGCAGTCGAGACGGACCTACCAGTATTCACGGCAACCTTCACAAAAGCACTCGAGTCTCGGGAAATTCGGAGAGTCCACGCCGCGCGCACTGCGTCGGCTGTGGTACGAAGGGCAGCGCGGGGCTCGTCGGGCCAGTGCCGGACGCGGCGACGCAGCCGGAGCGCCCGCCAGTCGTCGCGCCACCTTACGGCCGCATCGCCCAGGCGGGGGAACGCGGCCAGCGTGCACGACACCACCAGCCCGACCCACCTCCCCGGGAGCCCCGCCACGACCAGACCCGCGCCGAGCAGCACGCCCAACAGCAGGTACCACGCAAAGATAAGGTAGAGTCCCGGTATACAGGCGCGCGCCATGAGTTCGGCTCTGTCCTGAGCGGTCCGCCGCGCCAGCCCCCAGATCACGGCGAAGACCGGCCCGTGCACCAGCCAGCCCACTCCGGCCAAAGGCGCCCGCGCGATGAGCAGGGCCACGGATGGCCAGTCTGCACCTTTGCTCATCGCACGCACTCCGGCCGCGGCGAGCACGCGCGCCGTATCGCGCGCCGACGTTGGCAGCCCACCGGCTCGTTCCACCGCGACGGCAATCGCCGCTGCCTCCGCCACCAGCGCGACATCGTCCGCTGCCGCCGACTGCACCAGCACGCCGCACACCGGCGACATCTGCGCCGTGCGACGCAGCAACGACGCGCCGCCAACAGCGGGCTCGGCAATATCGGCCTCGTCCAGTGCGGACAGTGCCGCGGTCAAACGGTCGCGCTGGTCGGCAAGCTCCCATGTGGACGCATTGCGGGTCACCGCCCCCAGCGCCTCTCGCATCCGGTCACGGAGCCCCAGCGCCAGTCTCGCCGCGCGGCGATCAAGCGTGGCGTCGTCGTCCGTCCCATCGGTCATCGACGTAGCGCCGGCCGCCTCGTGCAACCAGGCATCCACCGCGAACGGCTCCCCGATCTGCACCACGAGGTCGCTGCGAGGCGTGCGAGGGGCTTCGTATTGCACCCCGAACGCTACAATTCTCAGTCCAGTCACTTTGCCATCACGCGTACTCTCCAGCGCCATCTTCGATACACCAGCACGAAAATGACCAAGATGCGGACCGTCGTGGACCCCTCCCTCCGGGAATACCCCAACGATCGCCCCTTCCCGCAGCGCGTCGGCCACCGCGCGGAAGGCGTGCACGTTCATCGCCGCGGCATCGAGCCCCTGCTGGCGCATCTTGCGGGCATCGCGCACCCGCGCGACGGGGATTACCCCAAGCCCGCGATACGCCGCCTGCGACGCCGCGGAGGTCGCGCCGGAGATCGTGGCCACATAGCGGAGCGGACGGGACGTGGACAGGAAGCCGCAGAGCACATCCGGGATGTCGTTCGGATGATTGCCGATCAGCAGCACGGGCCCTGTCGGGGGAATCCGATCCAGACCGAGGAAGCACCGTTCCCGATAGAGCCACCGGAGACAGCGCCGTCCGATCCACCGTATGAATGAGTGCGTCATCAGGGACGAAAGAAATGGGGTCGTGGATGGATGTGCCATCCGTGTGTGACGCAGGTCCGGAAAAGCTCTTGTTCGCGGCTACGCGAGTGCCCATGCTAAACGCGAGGGGAAACATGCGCTCGCCACACCGCCGTCTGCCCGAGGGTGCTCAATGATCACTGGCGCGACTTCCGGAACGTCGCTCGAACAGCTCGACGTCGATTTGCAGCGCGATGTCTTCCTTCGCAGCATGCTGCGTGAACTCGCCGGTACGCTGCAGGATGTCGTCGGGATGGAAGAGGCCGCAGGATTCATCAGCGTCGTGGGGCAGCGCATCGGCGATCAGCTCAATGCCGCGTACCGCACCGCGCTCGACACGCCGATACTCGACCGGCCGCAGGTGGCGGACGTGCTCGTCGATCTCAAACGTCGCATCGAGGGCGAGTTCCGCATCGTCGAGCAGAGCGACCAGAAGCTGGTCTTGGTCAACAGCGCCTGCCCGTTCGGCGAGAAGGTGCTGGGTCGACCCGCGTTGTGCATGATGACCTCGAATGTCTTTGGCAGCATCGCGGCGGAGAATCTGGGCTACGCGAAGCTCGTGCTCGAGGAGACCATGGCGGAGGGACACGGCGGCTGTCGCGTCGTCGTACATCTGCAGCAGACTCCCGAAAGCATCGCGGCCGACGGACGTGAGTATTTCGGCAGCTGACGCACGCGTATGACCGCGCGTCAGTTCCTCGAGAGTGTCGACTGGCTGCCGGATCCGATGCTGCTGGCCAGCCGGGACGGCGCGCTCATCGCCGCCAATCGCGCTGCGCGCCGGCTCCTGGGCGTCGAGATTCCGCCGTCCGGCGCACTATCGATCGACGCGCTCGTGGACGGCGATGCGACGGCGGCGCGAGTGCTCTGCCAGGAGCGCGCGCGCTCCCGACAGCATCGGCCAGGCGCGCTGACGTTACGCCGTCCCGACGGACAGCCGATGACGTGTCGCTGCAGTGCCGGCCTCTGGCGACCGGCCACCGACGACACGCCCGCGCTGGTCGTCCTTCGACTGCAGGCCCAGGAGCAGTCGCCAAGCCAGTTCCGCTTCCTTACGCAGCGTATCGAACAGCTCGCGCGCGAGATGCATCGGAGACATCAGGCGGAAGAGGCCCGCAAGCATCTCGAAACGCAGATGCTGCAAACGCAGAAACTCGAAAGTCTGGGCGTGCTCGCGGGCGGCATCGCGCACGATTTCAACAACCTGCTCACCGGCATCATCGGTTACACGGATCTCGCGCGACAGGAGCTGCCCGTCCATTCGGCCGCCAGCGCGTTCCTGGAAGAAGCAGTGAACGGTGCACGGCGTGCGGCGGAATTGACCCAACAGATGCTTGCGTATTCGGGCAAGGGCAAATTCATCATCGGTCCGGTCGTCCTCTCCTCGCTGGTGACCGACATTGCGCGCCTGCTCGAAGTCTCGATCTCCAAAAAATGCGTGCTGCGCTTCGACCTGATGGCCGATCAGCCTCCGTGCATGGCGGACGCGACACAGCTGCGTCAGGTGATCATGAACCTCATCATCAATGCCTCCGAGGCGATCGGCGACCGCAGCGGCGTGATCTCGCTGAGTACCGGCGTGGCCTGGTGCGAACGCGACTATCTCGTCGAGACCTATCTCGATGAGTCGCTGAGAGAGGGGCTCTACGCGCATCTGGAGGTGGCCGACACAGGACACGGTATGTCTGCCGAAACTCGCGCGCGCATCTTCGATCCGTTCTTCAGCACCAAGTTCACCGGGCGCGGACTGGGACTCGCGGCGGTCCTTGGCATCGTCCGCGGACATGGTGGCGCCATTCGCGTGTATAGCGAGGAAGGACGCGGTACGACATTCAAGGTGCTCCTCCCCGCCTCCTCCGTTGACGTACGGTCGCACACGGGTATCGAGCCCACAGCACCCGAATGGCGCGGCAGCGGCACCATCGTCGTCATGGAGGACGAGGAAAGTATTCGCGCACTGACGCGCACCATGCTCGAGCGCATGGGCTTCGCTGTGGTGCTCGCGTCAGATGGCCGCGAGGGAGTGGAGGCGTTTCGCCATCTGGCGGACGAGAATCCGCTGGTGCTGCTCGACCTGACCATGCCCCACCTCGACGGTGCCGCGGCCTTCCGTGAGCTGCGCCGGATCCGTCCGGATGTCCGCGCCATTCTCATGAGTGGATACAGCGAGCAGTCGATCACGACACAGTTTGCCGGAAAAGGACTCGCCGGCTTCGTGCAGAAGCCGTTCCGTTTCGCGCAGCTGCAGCAGACCATTCGCGAGGTGCTCACGGAACACGCGGCCACGGGTGGTTGAGCGCACCCGACGTAACGCGTACGTTAGCGCACGGTGCGACGCGCCGCCTTGGCCTCCACGAGCATCCGATCCGCTGCCGCCACGCTCGCCTGATCCAGCCCGAGGGTCGTGTGCGACATGCCGATACTGATCCCGATCTGCACGGTCACATCGAAGATGGCAAACGCCGGTGCGATCGCCGCGCGAATGCGGTCGGCAAGCAGTTCGGCATCGGTCGCGGTGCTGCCAGGGCAGAGTACCGCGAACTCATCGCCCCCCAGCCGTGCGACCAGATCGGCTTCGCGCACACAACGGCGCAGCCGCTCCGCCACCTGACGCAGCACCTCATCCCCAGCCGCGTGTCCATGCCGGTCGTTCACCGCCTTGAACCCGTCCAGATCGCAGTAGAGCACAGCGCCGTGCGCCGTCCCGTCCAGCGCGCGGTAGAACGGCTTGCGATTGGGCAGCCGCGTGAGTTCATCGTGGTTGGCCGCAAAATCGAGATGCCACTGATTGTCCGCCCAGCGCAGAATGACTTCGACGATGCTGCGCGCAAGCGACATCCCCCGCACATGTACCGAGGGCGGATGCCCCCGCGCCACGGTCCACACCACGATCAGGGCACTGGCGTCGCCGGAGCGCACCGGCTCGATCCAGTACCCGCCCAATCCGCACGCTACGGCCAGCGCGCGCAACGATGGCGACAGCGGTGACAGGTCAGACGATTGCACCCCCGTACCGCTCGCCCGAACCAGCGTAAACGGACTCTCCGGATCGAGGCGTTTGCCAAGCAGGGCGTCGGGGAGGAGTCCGCCCTGGATGACGCGGTGCTCGCGGCCGTCGGGGGTCGTCCAGACGATGGCCACGCGCGAGCGCATGGGCCGCCACGACAGTGTGTCGCACACCGTCAGCATCACGTGCTCGAGCGGATCGCCACCGACCAGTTGCAACATGGCGCGTTCAAGACCGTCTCGCGTGTCCGACGGCCGGCCGGTGATGGTCAGAAAGCGGCGCGTGCCGTCGGTAGCGTGTCCCGCGGTCATCTCGAGCGCAATGTAACTGCCGTCGGCGCGCCGGACGCGGAAGTGCGTGGTGCCGGGCGCGGGGCCGAAGTCGCGCGCGACTGCGAGAGTCGTGGCCGCGCGCTCACGCTCTTCCGGATGCACCACATCGAACAGGCTCTTCCCCACATACTCGTCCGGCGCCGCGCCCAGAATCTCGAGCACCGCGTCGTTGATGAACGCGATCTGCCCGCGTTCATCGAAGACGGTGATCAGATCGTTGGAATGCTGGACGATCGATCGGAACAGGTGTTCAGCTGAGAGCTTGTCCACAATACGTGAAATCTATCTCGCCGCGTTCGCCAGGTGCCGCGCCACCGCCGCCAGGTTCTTCTTAATCGTCCGCAGCCCACTGGCAGGGATGTGCGCATGGTGGACCGCGATCGGACGGTGGCTACCTTTCCGGCTATGACCGTGCCCACCACCGAATCGCCCTGCATCCGGGTGTGCCACCTGGACCTGGACGACGCTTGCACCGGCTGCCGCCGCACGCTCGATGAAATCCGTCGCTGGAGCGTAATGTCGAGCGCCGAGCGTATCGCGGTGAACCGACGGGTGGCATTCGAGTCGCACGAGCGCGGGGATTGTAGTATTTGAATTCCGGCGCGCCGCGTGTGGCCGCTCGCGCTCTCGTCCTTGAGGTTCAGCTTCTGGAAGATAGTCGGCATATTCGTGGAGAGCGTCGCAAGGACCGGCACAGCACACTCTCCAGCACCCGCGCCCCATGCATCGACCGTTAGTCCTTGTTCTGCTGTTGTCCGCGCTCGCAATCCCGCTCGCTCTGCCGGCGCAGCGTTGGACGACACGACAGCAGGATGCGCTCTGGATGGGCGTGAACGTCGACCAGCCGGTCGCGCCGAAGCTGGCGCTGTGGTTTGACGGTTCCTGGCGACGGATGGAGTTGGGCGCCGAGCCCCAGCAGGTGCTCATTCGCCCCGGACTGCAGTACACGCTGACGCCCGGGGTCCGCGTGTCTGCGGGCTACGCCTACATCGCCACGGCACCGTACGGATCGCTGCCGACGGCCAATCCGCTGCGAGAACAGCGCACCTGGCAGCAGTTGCTGCTGACGCATCGCGCCGGCGCGGCGACGGTTAGTCACCGCTATCGGCTGGAACAGCGCTGGATTCGTCCGTTGCTCGCATCGTCTGGCGAAAGCGATGATGCATTGGGGCCGACCACCTATCAGAACCGGTTGCGCTATCTGGGACGCGGCCAGGTGAATCTCGGCTCGCTCACCTACCGCTCGCGTCCACTGCTCGGCATCGTGTGGGACGAGCTCCTGATGCCACTTGGCGGGCCGGCACAGACGCTGACGATCGGGCAGAATCGCGCGACGATCGGCGTTGGTCTTCCCGTCACGCCCACACAGCGCGTCGAGGTGAGTTACATGAATCTGTACAACGCGCTCGCCGCACGTCGCGCCAACGAGATCAATCACACGCTCTGGCTGTCGTGGCACTACACCGGCGTGGCGCCACGACAGCGATGAGCGGTGGTTCCCGGCCTACTTCACGACGGCAATGCTGCGAATACGTGGCAGCGTCTTGAGTCGCTGCGGTGGCGCGTCGTCCGCCGGTGACTCCTGAATGCGACGGACAACGTCCATTCCCTGCACGACCCTGCCGAACGCGGCAAAGCCAAAACCGTCCGGATTACGCGTGCCGCCATAGTCCAGCTCCGGCTGATCGTTGATGCAGATGAAGAACTCACTCGACGCACTGCCGGGCGCACCGCGTGCCATGCTGATCGTTCCATCGAGGTGCTTGATGCCGGTCTTGTTGTTCGTTTCGTGCGGGATGGTCGGCAGTCGCTTGGTCGAGTCACTGTCCAGTCCACCCTGAATGACTTCGATCTTCACGGGACTGGTGGGCTGGTTCTGCATCGTGACGACCCGATAGAACGCACCGGCATCGTAGCGTTTGTCGGCGACGTAGCGCAGAAAGTTTCCGGCGGTGATCGGTGCCTTGTCGGCATAGATGTCCACGAGGATCACGCCCACATCGGTGTCGATGCGGACGCGGGTGGGTGCAGGCTTCGCCTGCGCGCCGGAGGTGCTCGCGGCGACGCTCACGAAGAGTGTCGCGGAAAGCAGCGAGACGGCAAACGCGCGTCGGTGCATACGGTGATTCATTCGCCTGGCGATCACTTGTCGAACCAGAGCGGCCGGTCGAGCAGGATGCCGGTGGGCGTATTCGGATTCGAGTTGATCTCTTCGCTGCGATAGAGCAACCGGCGCATGAGATTGGTGGAGAGCGCGCCCGTTGGCACGGTCATGGCCGGATACTCCTGTCCGATGGGTCCGCTACGACGCCACTGCAACCAGGCATCGGTGGGACGCATGAACAAGTCGAGCCACTGCTGCCGGCTGAGCTCACGCCGGAAGTTGGCACCGGTAAGCGTGGGAAGGCTGTTCACAAACGTGCTGATGCTGGAAGCACTGACGCCAACACCGGCCATGGACTCGCGGATGCCGGCACGATACCGCGTGTCCGCCACCGAAAGTCCTCCTTGCCAGAAGCCGCGCGCAATCGCCTCTGCCTCGAGCAGCAACTGCTCCGAGAACGAAAACGACACTTCCGGCAGATTGGCCCTGAGCAGATTGAGATTGACCAACGACGAGTTCGCGGGATCATACTGCTGCACCGGATCGAGCGACACGAAGGTGCCGGCCGACGCGCCAGGGCCCGGCTGGAAGAACACCGGCAGTCTCGGGTCGTTGAGCGGCCGCATCTCATTGAACATTACGTTCGATGCATACCAGTCCGACTGGACACCACCGCGGAAGATCGCGGTGAACGAAAAGCGTGGATTCTGGCGTCCTGGCGAATCGAAGTACGGGAACTTCATCTCGTCGCCAACCGCCGCGATCATCGGCTGCGACGCCATCGCGCCGATCGCCGTGGCCTTCGACGGATCGGCGTCCACCATCGACATGAGGATGCGGAACTTGAGCGAGTTGGCGAAGCGACGCCACTTCGTCATGTCACCGCTGTAGTACAGATCGTTCGGTGCGCCGATGCGCGCCGAGCTCGCGTCGATCGAGGCCATCGCCTCGTCGAGCAGTGCGATGCAGCCGTTCAGCACTTCCTGCTGCGTGTCGAACTTCGGGAAATCCACCGTACCGTCCGCCGCCTCCGAGAACGGAATGTCGCCCCACAGATACGTGGTCTGCGAGTAAACGAAGGCGGTGTAGATCTTGAGCTGCGCGATCGAGTTGTTCGGCCGCGGCGTGCGCTTTTCAGCGTCGTTGGCGGCGAGCACAAGGTTCTTCAGCACTTCGGTATAAATGCTCCCCCACGCACTGCGGATGCGCGTCTGGTCATAACGCGCCTGTTCCAGCCCCCAGCGTCCCCCGGACGCCCACATCTGCGTCATCAGCGCTACCGGCCACGTCAGCTCGCCCGCGCGCAGCAACGAGAACTTGACCTCGGCAGCGGTGAAGAGCAGCGCCGGATCGGCGGTGGTGGAACGGTTGGGATCGACATTGAGCAGGCCGTCGGAGAAGCAGGACGCGCCGGTGCTCGCCAGCAGCACGGCGGCCGCAACGCGCGTGGCCCGGCGCGCGATGCGTCGCGTCGTCGGCTGTGGCGCGTGCGTCTGTCGTGCAGGCGTCGGTCGCATGGTCGTCATGGATAGTGTCGGTAAAGTGGCGTGTGATCCGCGGCGATCAGAACGACAGACGGAGATTGGTGCCGAACGAGCGCGTACTCGGGATGTTGTTGCGCTCGATCCCTTCGCCGATCAGACCGGTGCCATGCACGTTCGACTCCGGATCGATATGCGGCACCTTGCTCGAAATGAGCCACAGGTTGCGTCCCTCGAGCGACCAGACCGCTTCGCGCGCGCCCAGCTTGGCGGCCCAGCTGCCAGGCAGCTTGAAGCCGAACTGCAGTTCGCGGAGCTTGGTGAACGAGCCGTCGAAGATGTTGTTCTCCGGGCTCACGGAGCTGTCGAGCTGCTGCCAATACGCTTGCACGCTGGACACGGGCACGGTGTTCGGACTCGTGGTGCCATTGGCGTTGCGGATCACGCCCGGCTGCACGAACGGCGTACGATCTTCCGTTTCCTTGGCGGTGCCCGAGGAGCGCAGTGCCGAGGTGGTGTTGGACATGATCACGCCACCACGCCGCACGTCCACCAGAAACGAGAGCGAGACGTTCTTGTACGTGAAGCTGTTGTTGATGCCGCCGATCCAGTCCGGATAGATGTTGCCGAACAGCGTGCGCGCGCCGGTGATGCGCAGGCCGTTCTGCGGGTTGATGATGTATTGGTTGGTGACCGAGTCGCGCAGGAAGCCGACACCCTGGATGTTGAACGTCGTGCCTGGGCGCGCCACGATAAACGTGCCGAAGCCGTCGCCGGAGGTGACCGAGAACTCCTTCAGGCCGTCGGCGAGCTTGTCGACGACGTTCCGGTTGCGGCTGTAGTTGGCGTTCACGTCCCACGCGAGTCCATTGCCGGGCCGCTTGAACACACTGTAATTCACCTGCACTTCCAGGCCGCGATTGGAGATCTGCCCGACGTTGAGCCGCCGCGCACTGAAACCGGTGGTTTGCGGCACCGCGAGCGAGACGATCTGGTCGTAGTTGCGCACGGAGTAGTACGTGAGATCGAGCCCGATGCGATTCTGCAGCAGGCGGAACTCGCTGCCGATCTCCCACGACTCCTGCCGTTGCGGCCGCAGGTTCGACGGCGGAATCACATTCGTGGCGCCAAACGCCGAGGCTCCGTTGAACGGGAAGTTCTGGTTGAATGTGTAGATGTCGGAGACCTGGGTCAGCGGCGAGTACGTGAACGCCAGCTGATACGGTTCCTCGTCCGACCCGACGTTGGCCCAGTTCGCGCGCAGCTTGGCGAAGTTCACCGTGCCGCTCGTGAAAATGCCCGCGTCCTTGAATGCGTCGGAAAGCACGAAGCCCGTGGACACCGACGGATAGAAGTAGCTGTTGTTCGCGACCGGCAACGTGGACGACCAGTCGTTGCGCCCCGTGACGTTCACGAACAGATAGTCGCGCCACGCCAGACCGATGTCACTATACGCGCCGTACAGCTGCCGCTCGGAGACAAAGTTCGTGGCGGCGTTCACGTTTGCATTGGCCTGCGTGTACAGCTGGTCGATGTTGAGCCCCTGGCTGAACACGCGCTGTCGCTTGAACGTACGCTTGTTGAAGTTGTGTCCGACGACGGCCTTGAGCGTGAGCGTCGTGGCCAGTTGCCGCGTGAACGTCCCGATGAGGTCCGTGTTCAGCTCACGCTCGTTCAGATCCTGCGTGTCGAACTCACCGTCGAGACGGCCGCGCGTGCCCTTTCGCGTGACAAAGCGGCGCCCCTCCACCGCGATGTCCGTGCCCGCACGGAACGCGAGGTTGAACCACGGCGTCGCGTCGTACGAGAGGTACGTGTTGCCGAACAGCCGGTCGATCGAGTTGTTCAGTCCATTGTTGTCCGTCACCCAATACGGATTGTTGCTCGTCCCCGTCCCGTCGATGGAGCCGGCGCGTCCGTCCGGTCCGACACGGTTTGCGCGCAGAAACTCCGTGGAGAGTGTGCGCGACGCGAACGTCCAGAGCGCCACGGGAATGCTTTGCCCGTTCTGCCCTTGCGAGGCGCGCCCCTTGGAATTGGTGCGGATGTAGTTGGCCGCCACGCGCGCTGAGAACTTCTCCCTGAAACGCTGGCCCGCATTGAGCGCCAGCGTATACCGCGACAGCTGCGAGTTGGGGATGATCCCCGTCTGCCCCAGCCAGGTGCCGCCCAGCCGATAGTCGCTGTTCTCACTGCCGCCGGAGACGGACATGTTGTGCACGTTCGTCAATCCGGTATTGAAGAATTCCTTGTAGTTGTCCGGATCGGCGGCCAGCGTGACGCTGTCACCATAGAAGTTCGTCACACGTTGACCGGTGATCTCCGGTCCCCATCCGTTGGTCAGGTTGCGGTTGTACACCCCAAGCGCACCCTGCGCATACTTATTCTGAAATTCGGGGAGACGAAACACCTGATCGGAGCGCGTGCTGCCGTTGTAGGTGAACCGTGGCTGCCCGGCGAACCCGCGCTTGGTCGTCACGATAATGACGCCGTTCCGCGCACGCGAGCCGTACAGGGCCGATGCCGCCGCACCTTTCAGAATCGACATCGACTCGATGTCGTCCGGGTTGATGTCCTGTGCCCGGTTGCCCACGTCGGTGCCGCCGGTGACGATTTCCGTCTCCGTGCCGGCGAAGGCGCTGTTCGAGATGGGGACGCCGTCCACCACGAACAACGGCTCGGAGGCGGACGCGATCGAGTTCACACCCCGAATGACCACCTTGCTCGATCCACCCACGGTGCCGGACTGCTGCGTGATGCGCACCCCGGACACCTTGGCCGCAATGCTGTTCAGCACGTTCGAGCTGCGCGCGACGGTCAGCTTCTCCGCTTCGATCTGGGCGATCGCGTACCCCAGCTCCTTGGTTTCGCGCACGATAGCGTTCGCCGTCACCACCACGCCCGAAAGCGCACTGGCCGACTCTTCGAGCGTGACGTCGATGGTCGTGCGTCCGCGAATCGGCTCGTCCAGCGGCTTGTAGCCAAGCAATCGAAACGTGAACGTCTCGGTGCCCGCCTGCGCCGGCAACGTGATCCGGTATTCCCCGCTGGTGTTGGTGATCGTGCCCAGCGACGTACCGCGCACGATCACGTTCACTCCTTGCAGCCCGCGACCGCCCGCGATCGCAGTGACTTTTCCGGTGATCACGCGCGGTGCCCCACTCGCCTGCGCCTGCGCGCTCGACGAAACGGTGGACAGCAACGCGCAGGTGGTCGACACCACGAGGGCGGTGACCCGACGACGGCAAAGCAATGTCATGGTGGAGCTGGGGCGAAAGGTGTGACTTCGCGGGACGACTCTCCCGCACCACAGTCCCCGGTGCGAGCCCGGGAACGCCACTGCACGTGCCGCAACGACATGCCATCCGCAGGACACGCCATCCGCAGGACACGCCATCCGCTCGGTGGTGCGGCGCCTCGAGGCGCGCTTCACACCGTGATCATCCTTTTGCCACAGTTCGGTCACCGCGCGTGACATTGCCGCGCGCCTTCGATTTAGTCAAGTAGATGAGCAGACGCGCCTGCACAGTCGCATTCAGACACAGCGCAGACGGGCTCGGCCATTATCGCCCCAGTCAGCGCACCAGCAGGATGCGCTGGTTGGTTGGGTACAACCATTCCACCCCGCGTTCCGTCACGATCGCATTGTCCTCGAGCGGAATGCGCACCTTTGCCCCGTTCCACTCGGGCGCCGGCGTCCACGCGAACAGCTCGATGGAAAACGGATTGAACGCCTTGATCGGGAACGTCATCTGGCGAGGATTGAACGCCGCGATCGAGGGACCGCTGCCATGGCCTCGGTCGCCCACCGAATGACAGCCGATCATCACTTCGACCTTGCCGTCGTTGGTCACCTCGTTGAAGGTGCCCTGCATCCGGAAGCCGCCCTTCTCGATCTCGCCCCGCAAGCGCTCGAGCATGTCGGCGGCGGTTCCGCCCGGCCGGATGGTGCGGTGAATGATCTCGCGCACCTTGAGTGCATTGTCGAACGCGGTCTGAATACCCTTGGGCACGGTCGTCTCGCCGGCTTTGAGCACATACGCCATGCGCTTCACATCGGTCCACGTATTCAGGTAGCCCACCCCCCAGTCGATGATCAGCAGGTCGCCGCGCTGGATGATGCGCTCGCTCGACGTCGCCTCGATCCCACGCGGACCGGTGATGTACACCGACGGCATGTCGAACGACGAACCGAGAGCGTGCTGCTGCAACTGATCCATCATCCACCAGGCCACGTCTTCCAGCGCCGTCACGCCGGGCGTGATCACGTCGTTCGACAGCGCGCGCTCGGCGATCTGGCGCGAGATCTCGCCCGCTTCACCAAGGGCGACCACCTGCGACACGGTAAAGCCGGAGCGATAGTCCGACACGAGCTTCTCCGAACTCACCAGCTTCGCCGACCACGCGGGGCCCAACTCCTTGGTGAGCCGATCGTAGGACGTCTTGCTGAGACCATCCGCGGCGCCCACTTCGTCGGACATGTTGATCGCGATCCGCTTCGGGTTGCGCTCGGCGATGAACGCCGTGAGCTGCGGAAATCCGCGCACGACATCGTAGACCTTGCACTGTTCGAGCAGATAGCCAGACACGCCGAGTGCGGCGCGCTCGATTCGATCGCCACCGCGATCGGTGAAGATGTAGTAGCCGACACTGCCCACGTAGCCGCGCCCGAGATCTTCGTACATCGGATCGAAGCCGTTCTCCTTTTGCATCACGATCCACATGTCCACACCGTTGTCGCGCATGGCGGCCGGAAGAATGCGATCGAACTTGTCGCGCCGGATCTGGCACTGGCGCTCCCATCGCGTACGCGCTGATGGCGACTGCGATGCGACGGGCGCTGCGGCAACGAGACATCCGACCGCGACGAGTAACGTGCGGCGTACGGCGGCGTATCGTAGGAGGGTCATGGCGTAGCGGCTGGTTGTGAACGAACGGAATCGGGCACGGATGCTCCAATGGCGCGCAATACGAACCTGGCGGCGCTCGGCCAGAACTCGTCATTCTCGCGAAACGCGTCCATATGACCACCTCGCGGCAGCTCGAGACACGACTTCGGCTCGCTCGCCGCGGCGCAGAGCGCGCGACCGTGCGAGATTGGAATGACCGAGTCGTCCACCGCGTGCATGATCAACTTTGGCATCGCGATGCGCGCGATCTTGTCGATGGAGTCGAAGCGATTCCTGGCGATGCGCTGCACCGGCAACCACGGATACAATTCCGCAGCGCGATCGGGGACGGAGGTGAACGCTCCCTCGACGATCAGTCCGGCCGCGGGCAGTTCCGACGCGATCTGCGTGGCGATACCGGAGCCAAGCGAATGCCCGTAGATGATGATGCGTTCAGCGGGCACACCCCATGTCTCGCGCAGCCAGTGATATGCCGCGCGCGCATCCTCGTAGACGGCAGCCTCGGTCAGCGGCTTTTCCTCGCTGGTGCCGTAACTGCGGTAGTCCACGGCGAAGACATTCGCGCCAAGCCCATGCCAGCGAGCGTAGAACTCCTGCAGCGATTCATACGAGATGTTGCCCGCGTTGCCGTGATAGTAGAGCACCCACGGCGCCGACTGATCCAGCGCCTGCATCGCCCACGCGGAAAGCCGCGTGCCGTCCGCCGAGCGGAGCGTGACGGGCTCGACACGGAGCGAATCGGGAGCCGTCAGCATACGACGGCCGTTCAAGTGCGTGGGGTGATAGACAAAGCTCGGTTCCCGCACCACGAAGTAGCCGACGATCGCGCCATATACGAGGATGGGCACGGAGAGAACGAGCAGCGCAAGACGACGCATCTTCAGCAGCAACTCATCTGAACGTGAAGGGATGTCAGCCGTATCGATCCGGGAACCGCTACGAATGAAGCTCAGCATCTACGGTATCGCACAATCGTCCCGGTGGGAATGCACCTGGTGCGAATGTCACCAAAGCAGCGCGTGTGGCATGGTATCTGCACCGTTGGAGGGTCGTGTTGCGACCCCGAGTAGACTGACGGCGCTTCGAATGACGTGTGCGCTGTGGGGTTGCACGCATTTCGCATAAGCCCGGAACTACTATGGAAAGCTCTCGTTCGATTCCGCCCGTGTTGAGACGCGCAGGCGCGTGTAGCGCCGCCGTCGTTTCCATTCTCTCGACCGTCCCCGCAATCGCGGCGGCCCAGGGCGTACGGTTCACGCTCTCGCCCTCCGCCGAGTATACGTGGTGGGACAAGGACCTCGGCATCACCAATGGTGCATTGTACGGCGGACGTGTGGGTGCCGACTTCGGCTCGCTGCTGTCGGTGAGCGGATACTTTCACACTCGTGGCGGCCTGAGCGTCTCCCGCGATAGCCTGCCTCGTGCATCGTCAGCGCTGCTGCCAGTGCGCAGCACCTCAACCGATGCCGCGACGTATGGCATCAACCTCGCGTTGCGACTGAGTCCGGCGCGCTTCGCGCCATTTGTCTCGGTCGGCGCTGGGGTGATGCGATTCGATCCGGACAGCGCGCCGCGTGTGGAGCAGATCAACTACCGCTATGGCGGCGGATTTCACTACGACATGTCGCCGAATGTGCGCGCCATGGTAATGGTCGAGGACTCGCGCTTTCGTCTTGCCCCTGGTGCACTGTTTGGCGGCACGCCGATCCCGGGTACACTTGCGGCCGACCGGCAGACTACGCGCAGCAACTGGGTGGCGAGCGCCGGACTGGGCTTCGCGTTCGGTGGCTCGCAGTACGGCACGGATCCGGACGACGATCGCTGGTCGCTCGCGTCGATTCCCGTTGAGGCCTTTGCCGGCCGTCTCGAGTTCGACGATCCAGCGCAAGCCAGGCAGGCGCTGATCGGTGTGCGCACCGGCATCGACGTGGGCAACTACGTCGGTTTGCGCGGCTTTTACTTTCAGGGACGCAGCGGTGACCTGGGAATAAAGGAGTCGATGAATGGCTACGGGGCGGAGGCACAGTTCAATCTCAACGCGTCGCGTGGCATCGCGCCGTTCCTCATCCTGGGTGGCGGTCGGTTGGACTACGAGGCGGGGTATCGCGACTCGCTCGGCCGCGGTCGCGAGGACGAAACTGCGCTCATTCTCGGTGGCGGCATCGGCATTCGGCTGTCGGATCAATTCCGGATCAATGCGGCAGCCCGAGACTGGGTACGGGGACCGCAGCAGTTGGACAGCGTGAGGACGCTCAAGCAGCTGACCAACAACTGGATGTTCACCGTTGGCCTGAGCTACAGCATCAATCGCTCGCGAAGCTCGGCGGAGCGCGATCCGGACGCGAAGCAATTGCGCCGTGTCCCACCATCGGAGACCGGCGGGTCGCGAATGAGTGAGATGCCTATGACGAAGCACATGGCGATGGACAGCGTGCTCAGCGACTCACTGCGCACCCATCAGCGTGCCGCAGACTCCGCGCGAGTGGCGACCAAGACGGCCACCCGCATTGCGGACAGTCTGCTCACTGCCGGCGTCACACGCGTGATGACCATTCAGGTGCCCACGGTTGGCGAGGTCTATATCCGCTACGGCGACAGCACGAGCGGCACCATGCGAGTGGTAGCACCGCGCGGTGGGGCCGACTCCGTTGGCGGGCCGGTGACCGGCCGCGTCACGACCGACCCCCAGCTGCGACAGATGCAGTCGCGGGTTGATTCGCTCACGGCGCGCCTGCGTGATGTCGAATTGCGACGCGCTCCGTCAGGACGCGTGGACACTGTTATGGTGTCGACGACCGTCGTTTCGCCGACCCAGCAACCGGGCATGATGCCGACCACGACGTACCGGCAGCCGAACGCCGACGGATCGAATCGCCAGATCCACAGCGTTTCGCCATACCTCTCCGGATTCGATCAGCTGGTGCTTGGCGCGCAGGTGGACGCCGGCCCGATCTTCGGCATCGAGTCGCTGCGCTTCGTACCGGATTTCGCCATCGGCTTCGGTGACGATCCATCGGTCTCGCTGGCCGCTGGCGCGCAGTACGATTTCCAACCGTTGCGCGTCAACCCGACCTCCTCGTTCCGTCCGCATCTGCGTGCAGGCCTCGGCTTCCTCGCCGCGAGTGGCAATCGCGACTCCGAGTTCGGCGTGAACATCGCGTACGGCGTCACCTATCTCCGTGCGGGCACTGCGGACAATACACGTCGCCCACTCCCGTTCATCGAGCATCAGGGAATCAACTTCTTCAGCACGAATCGCTTCCTGCTCGGCCTCCGGTGGAACGTGCGCTAGTGGGGTGGACCGGCGCGTGACGCGCCGCGGGCAATGGAGACGGCGGGTGTCGGCACCTCGACTCCCGCCGTTTCGTGCATTCTACGGTCGCTCAAAGCTGGTATAGCAGATGCTGCATTCCTCGCGGTCGCTTGCGCAAAAGTATATGTCGGATGTATATATTACAGGTAACCGCCATCTGCGGTACAAGCTGCTATATATACTTGGAGCCTTTTCACGGAGCTATCTCGTGCGCCCTTTTCTGGTGACCACCGCTGCTGTGTTGGCGCTCTCTGCCGCGTTCGCCGGCCCCATGCTCGCGCAACAAACGCCTGTCGCTGTCAGCGCGGAGCGCGTCGTCGCAACCTATGACATCCGGAATCAGTCGCGTGACGTCGCGCTTCCGCGTTCGGTGACCGTCGCCGATTCGGCGGGTACGATCGTCGCCCATGCCACCATCAACGGGGAGCGCCGGCCGATTCCACTGACCGTGCTTGCACTCGAGTCGGACCTCGTGTTGCAGGGGCAGACCACCCAGGGAGTGCTGACGCTGGTACTCGACCGTCAGAACGAAGGCGGCGAGGCGCGCCTGTCCAGCGGTCGCTGGATGCTTGGCTCCGCCCAAGGCACGCTTCGCGCCCGCATCAAGCGCTGACCGTCCGCGTGGGCTCGAGCAAGCATGAGGAGGTCTTTGCCACGCTGTTGCGCGAGATCAAGCATGGTCGCTGGAAGGAAGGCGACCGGCTGCCTAGCGAATCGCAGTTGGTCGAACGCTTCGGGCACTCGCGCATCACCGTGGGGCGCGCATTGCGTGACTTGCAGACGGCCGGAGTGATCAGCCGTCGTGCTGGTTCCGGAAGTTTTGTGAGTCCGGTGCGAGAGTCCGCGAAGTATTCGTTTGGCTTGCTCATCGCCGATCTTGGCGAGACGGACATTTTCGAACCCATCTGTCGCGGCATGATGGCGTCGCCCCTTGCCCGTGAGCACGTGTTGCTCTGGGGCAGTGCAGCGCTCAGCGGGTCGTCCGGCCAGGAGCCGCCCTCGGCGCTGTCAGCGCTTCAGCTTGCGCAGCGTGATGCGGAGCGTCGGGCGGAACGTGCGCGGCAGCTGTGTCGGCAGTACATCGAGCGTCGGGTGGACGGGGTGTTTTTTGCGCCGGTCGAAATGGCACCCGTGGCCGACGACGTTAATCACCGGATCGTGCGGGCATTGGATGCGGCACGGATTCCCGTGGTGCTGCTCGACCGCACGATCACGCCGTATCCCGACCCCGGCCATCATGACCTGGTTGGCATCGACAATCGCCGCGCCGGTTTCGTCATGACCGAACATGTACTTGCGCTCGGTGCGCAGCGTGTGGTGTTCGTACGACTCCCTGACAGCGCGCCGACGGTGGACGCGCGCGAAGCGGGATATCGCGAGGCGATGTACGCGCGACACGCACCCTTCGCCGACGTGGAGGGCGCGCGCATCGATCCGGCGAGTGCGACGGAAGTCCAAGCGATGCTGCGCACCCGCTCCCCCGACGCCATCGTGTGCGCGAACGACCGCACGGCCGGTCAGCTGCTGCACACGCTGCTGAAACTCGGCGTCGCGGTGCCGGATCGCTTGCGTGTGGTGGGGATCGACGATGTGGACTACGCTGCGCTGCTGCCGGTGCCGCTGACCACGTTGCGACAGCCGACGCGTGAGTTGGGTGAAGTCGCGCTGTCCGTGATGCTGGCGCGGGTCGCGCAGCCCACGCTTCCGCCACGCGACACGCGACTGCGCTGCGAAGTAGTGGTGCGTGAGTCCTGCGGGAGTCGGCTGGCGCAGGCACAGACGTAGGCACCGACGCAGGCACGGACGTAGTCAACGACGCAAGCTCGGACGCAGTCACTCACGTAGGATCCGCAACGCGGTGTGGACGATCCTTGTCCGCGCGGTCTGCCGATCGCGGCTGGCTCCCCTCGGCGGCGGTCCGTAGCTTCCGCGACCTAAGTCCGACGCGCGCCGCCGCGACTGCGCGTCGTGTGCGTCGGTGTCCCTGACCGGATGCTTATCGTCATGCCCCTGCGCATTCGATCATCGGTCTGCCCATAGCGACGTGTACGCCGCGGATAACCGCACGCCCGCCGACGGCGCGACACCCGCATGGAGTGTTCTGCAACGCGTCGCCGCCACGCTCCTCCTCGCGTTGCACGCGGCGCTGGCGTGGAGCCTACGCGTTCCCGGGCTCACCACCGGACACGACGACGCATGGTACCTCGCGCTGGCACGTGCGGTGCGGCTCGGCACTTACGCCGATCTGCCGATTGTCGGGACGCCCACCCACTCGATGTATCCGCCGCTCTATCCGGTGCTGCTGGCGGTGCTGGGCGTCGACCGGCCCCAGAACATCGCCGTCGGCGTCGCGGTCAACGTGGCGCTCTCCGTGCTGGCACTTGGCTTGGCCGCGCTATTCGCCGCACGGAGCGCGCCGTGGTATGCGATCGCGATGCTGGTGGTGTGCGCCCCCAACCCCCTGCTGCTCGAGCGGGCCTCGTCTGTCTCCAGCGAGCCGCTCGTCATGGCCGCGACGTTCCTGGCGCTGTTGCTGCTCACTGGTACTGGAGCGCGCACGCGTACGCGCATGCTCGCGTCTGGCGCCGTGGCCGTCCTTGCCGCAACGCTGTCCCGCAGCATCGGAGTGTCGTTGCTGCTGGCGACGCTCACGCACTGGCTGCTCGGGCGACAGTGGCGTCGGGCGGCCGCACTCGTTGTGGCTGGCGCGCTGACCACCGGCGCGTGGCTGTTGTGGACGGTGCGCGCGCCGCGCCTCGACGCCGGCCGCTCGCACATCGCCGACGCGATGTACACTGGCGCCGCGACGGCTGTGACGTCACCTGATACCGCATCGCGGGATACAGCTGCGCGGGCGGCCGCATCTGACGCCGAATCACCGACCGTCGTTCGGCAGTCGCTGGTGCGCGCAATTGCCGAACGGGTGCGGCGGAACCTACCGGCGTACATCACGCGAGAGACTCCGTCGGCGCTCGCCGTCCCGACGCTGCGCGGCACGCCGGTGGCGGTGCGATGGGAGGCCTGGTGACAGCGGTCGTGGGGAGTGTGGCGACGATCATTGCCGGCGGCGCTCTCCACCGCGATGCCGCCGCGCTGCGCACGATCGCGGCGTGTGATCGGCGCGCGCCCGCCACTTCGGTCGGCTGCTTCAGCGACGAGCAACGCGATTTCTTCGCCGCAGCGGCGCTGGCACAACGCGTACCACCCGACTCGGCGCGATTTCTCTCATCGAAAGAGGCGACGCTGTATCAGTTGACCGGCAGACAGTCGGTGCGGCAGGCGCACGCGCTCGCCATCACCAACCCGGTGCAGTTCGCACAGTTTCTGTCGAGCGAGCGGGTGGGATTTATCCTGCTCTCCCGATTGCACATCGATCAGTGGGCGCTTGCGCGTCCGCTCGCGGCGCGATGTCGCGACTACTCTGTGGTGCGGACGTTCGGCGCGCACGTGGTGCTGATACGCGTGCGCACGGCGGCGGACAGCACACATAACGACGAGACTGACGGCTGCGCCGCCATCGATCGGTGGGCGCGAAGCGACTGGGTCTCGTAGCTCGCTGCTACAGCCTGGCGGCCTCGGGTCTGGGGCGGCAGCACGCCATCAGGCCTGCACCTGAACGCGTTCCGCCGCTGCTTCGACCCAATCTCTTCCACGTACCCGAGGGCGGCTCGTCTCTCGGAATTGGCGCGAAAAACACGCATGTCGTCATGGAGAGGCGAACCAGCGCGGCCACCTCCGCTTAAACCGCCGCTGCGGCCGCCGCCGCCTGCTTCTGATACTCCGACTCGGCCAGCACCGCGAACTGCGTGCTGCCTCCAAGATCCGTGGCGATCGTGGCCATGCCGGTGCCGAGTCCCTTGAGCGGATCGTTCCAGAGCAGCGTGCCGGTGCGCGGATCGAGTGCAAAGATCTCGCCGGCGAATGAAGCAAACAGCCCCTCGGCGTCTCGCACCACGTTTACCAGCGATCCCGACGACTTGTACCTGGCCGGCAGCGGCGTGCGCCAGACCTCCTGGCCAGTCTTGCGGTCGAACGCGACGACTTGCGACTTGAGACCGACGTAGACCAGCGAATGGCGGGCACGAGGCATGAGCGAGAGGGCGGAGTGTGGACGGTGGGTCGCCGAGGGATGGTCCTGCTGCCTATGGTAACGCGACGTCCAAGGCCACCGAAAGTCGCGTCGGGCACGGTCAAATGGATCGTCGCGCGAATCTCCGGGAGAATCTGCAGTACGTCCGCGCGGGCCGGCGCGATGTAGTCGTCACGCCAGTACAATCGGCGTCGGCATCCATGTCGTGACGCGACGCCCAGTCTCGCCAGACCAGCTCCACTGGGTCCGCAGAATGCACCAGTACGCCATCGAAATCGAACTGCCATCTGCGAATGTTCAGCTGACCGCGTACGCTGGTGGTGTGTCGCGGCTTGCTGCGCGTCCTTGCACGGCGTGCGCGCGCGCGTCACAGGTGATGCGCCCGGTGGCGTCGGTCGGCAGACACTCGCGCATGCGCGCCTCGAGCAGCGACAGCTCCGCCGACGGTAACGTCATGAGTGACGGACCGACACTCGGCCCCGCGCGCACCGTGGCCCAGTAGTCGTCGAAGTCGGCGAACGAACGACGCACCGTGATGGTGCGCGTGGCCACCGACTCGAGCCCAGCCCTGCTCCACAGCACTTCCAGCGCATCGAGGCGAGAAGCCTCCGGATGCGGTGGTGAGGGTACGTGCATTCCCATCGCACGCATGGCGTCGTGCAGCGTCGCGTACGGAAATCCCAGTCCATCCATATCCCATGCGTACGCGGAGACGAGCCCGCCCGCAGCCACCACGCGCGCCATCTCCGCTACGCCCGTCGCCGGCTCAGGCACGAAAAAGATGACCAGCGGCATCACCGCGATATCGAACTGCCCGTCGGAAAATGGCAGCGCCATCGCGTCGCCACTACAAAAGTCGACGGTCGCCGCCGCGACCCGTGCGTGCGCGTAGGCGAGCTGCGCCTCCGACGAGTCGATCCCCGATACCTGCGCCGGCGCACAGCGCGTCAGCAGTCGCTCGGTGAACGCGCCATTGCCGCAGCCTACGTCCAGCCAACGCAGCCCCGGCGGTGGGTTCAGCCAGTCGAGAAAAACATCACCGGCCAGCTGACTCCACTGCCCCATGAACCGCTCGTAGCCCGCGCCATCGGTGAAGCGAATCTGATCCATTGTGTGAGGTGTGAGTGCCTGGGGTGACATCATCTTGTTTCGTCTGGCGGCTCGCCGAGCAGGTCCCAGCGATTTCCCACGAGATCGAGGAAGACCGCCACTTGTCCGTACGACTCCGCCCGTGGGAGCGTGACGAACTCCACACCCGCGGCGACCATGCGTGCATACGTCACGTCGAAGTCGTGTACACGAAGGAAGAAGCCCACGCGTCCCGCCACCTGTCGGCCGATCGCTGCCTGCTGCTCGTCGCCATCGGCGCGTGCGAGCAGAATGCCGGTGGTCGCGCCGAGCGAGCGCACCACCACCCAACGCTTGCCGCGTCCGAAATTCGTGCGGGAGGGCGCGTCCTCGACGAGATCGAACTGCAGAACGTTCACGAAGAAGTCGATCGCCGCTGCGTACTCCGGCACGACGATCGTCACAAGCTCGAGGTGCGTCATTCCGTCTCCGCGACGAAGCTGAACATTGTCACCGGAGCCGGTTCGCCGCCGACTGCCCGATAGAAGTCGAGCGCGTGCGTATCCTCCTGGTCGGCCGCGTCGAACAGGACGTCGATGCCCTGCGCCGCGTCCTGCGCCTGCCGCGCGGTCACCAAGGCTCGTCCGATTCCTTTCCGCTGCTGTGCGGGGACGACCGCGAGATCGTAGATGAACAGCTCGCGGGATTCGTTCCGTGTCATGAGCAGCGTATGCGCCGTGACCCCACCGGCCAGTTGCCCATCCACCCACGCGGCGAGCGCCCAGAAGTCGTCGCGCGCCAGCAGGGTGCGCAGATACGCATCGCTGAGCGGATGGGGCGTTTCCTCGGGGACCTCGGTCATCACCGTGAACAGCGTCCGTGCGGTCTTCAGGTCGTGGACGATCAGTCGACGGATATCGAACCTGTACATGGGGGCGTGCAGTGGCAGGTGAACCGTGCGGGACGCCGTGGTGATGCTCCGGAAGTTGGCCCTTGGTGGCTGTCCACGCTGCCGGGACGGACGTCGTGATGCGACGTTGCCAGCAGAGTACATTGATGGATAGAGCATGAGCGTGCTCGTGCTGCTCGGACTCGCCACACTCGGCCCGTCTGCGGGCGGACCGTTGCCTCTGCGGCGCTGATCAGCGTACCCGTTGCGTTGATGGGGGCGCTGCGTGCGGCGACGCAGGCAAATTTCGCGTGACCCCGATGATGAGTCCCCACTCCTCCACCGACTTCGTCACGAATGCGACCACTACGCGAGCTGTCCGCGGCTCCGCGCAAGCCTGTGAGGCTCCAGCCTGCTCGAACCGTGTTCAGCGCCATCGTCCTTGCTGTGATGACCGCCTGCGGCTCCGCTACCAAGGTCGAACCGCTCAATACTTCGGATCCACTGGCGCTCTTCGACCGGGTCCATCGGGACGTCGAACTGAATTTCAGCTTTTTCGATCGTGCCAACGTCGACTGGTCCGCCATTCGCGCGGTGTATCGTGACAGTGTCCGCACGGCGGGCACGCGCAACGACGCGGACCGTGCGATCGGTCGTATGGTGCAGCGACTCGGGGACTATCACGCGGTCATGTTCACGCCGCGCGAGAACTTTTCGGCATTGCCCATTGCGTTTCCGCATAACTTTGACGCGACGGTGGTGCAGGGACGCTATCTGGACTCGTATCTGGCAACGCCATCCCGGCGCATTCGCTATGCTCGCATCGCCCCGAGTGTTGGATCCGATGTTGGCTATATTGCGATTCCTGGTTTCGGCGGCGCAGGATGGGGCGGTGAGGTTGACGACGCGCTCGCCGCACTCGGCGCTGTTCGTGCAATCATCGTCGATGTACGCGACAATGGTGGCGGCGACGAAGCGATCGCGCGCGAGGTCGCCGCGCGCTTCTACGATCGCGCGCGAACGTATCGCCTCTCACAATTTCGGAATGGCACGGCGCGTGGGGTGCGTCCCGCGCCTAGTTGAAATTCAGGCAGCACCTCGTGATCGCCGCTCACGCAGCGGTGGATGAGACGAGGTGGAGTTTGCGCTTCAGCGCCTGTTGGAGCAAGCCCAGCTTCTTGCAGCCTTTCACTTTGCGGAACTGCTTTTCGATCTGCAGCAAGGCCGCCGCGCACCATCGCAACTTCTGATCGCTGGTCCGCCATCGATCCACGCGTCGTGTCTTGGCTTCGACGCGGGCCATGACGCTCTCGATCAGATTCGTCGTCTTGAAACTCGTTCCCAGTTCGGCGACGACGCCGAGACGGTGCAGCGTCAGGGTTTCCTCCAAGCCTTCTTCGAGACTGCGCGCCGCGGATTCGTTGATCGTCGTGAGCTCCCGCACGAGTCGCTGGAGCGCGCGTTTCGCATCGGCGTAGCTCCCGTGCGCATACGCCGCTTGCAGTTTTCGACGCCACACGATTTGCAGCGGTTTGGTCAGATAGCTCACGACGTTTTCGCGTTTGTGCCACTGGCACCGCTGTACCGGAACGTCCCCGTACGCCTCACGGACGGCGGCGCG
>JBBQTA010000005.1:0-198061 GCA_038213465.1 Gemmatimonadales bacterium
GCTATCGTGCTCCAACTCGTCGCCGAGTCGCGCGTGAGCCTCGACGACCGGGTGGAGCGCTGGGTGCCAAGCGCCATCTCAAACGGCGGCTCGATCACCATCCGCCAGCTGCTCAACCATACGAGCGGCATTTTCGAGTACTTCAATGACCCGCGGGTCTTCGCTCCCTATTTCGGCGGGGACTTCGCCTTCGCGTGGACACCGCGCCAGCTGATCGCCATCGCCGACAGCCACGGACCTGGTTCAACACCGGGTACGCTGCAGGAGTACAGCAACAGCAACTACACGCTACTGGGCCTCGTCGTGGAGGGGGTGACCGGGCGAACGCTGTCGCAGGTGATGCAGGAGCGCCTGTTCGCCCCGCTTGGTCTGGCGCACAGCTCCTTCGCGATGGATGCGAACCCCGATCAGAGCCGGGCGCGCGGCTACCTGCTGAGCGACGGCGACCCGCTCGACGTGAGCGATCTGTTTCCGTTCTACTGGGGCGCCGGCAACATCGTCTCCGACGCGGCCGACGTCGCCCGCTTCTACGACGCGCTGCTCAGCGGACGGCTGCTCCCCGCTTCGCTGCTCGCCGCGATGAAGGCGCCGGTGGCCGGTACGACGAACAACTACGGCTTCGGCCTCATTCGCACTCCGACACCATGCGGCAACGCGTACGGGCACGATGGGGCGACGCCTGGCTATTCCGCGGACGTGCTGGCATTCGAGGGGGGAAGGGTCGTCGTCGCCTTTTCCAATGCGCTGACGTTCGCGGACAGCCACGCAGTCAACCCGGCTGCGGATGCGCTGTGGCAGCGCATGCTGTTCCTGGCAGCGTGCGGCTGAGCACGGTGCGGTGCATCGCGAACCCTTGCGTACTCGGTGACGGGGACGGGGCCAGCAGTCGTGTTCATCCAGGGTGTGGGCCTGCACGGAGCCGGTTGGCTTCCCCAAACGGAGGATCTCAGTGCCTCCTATCGCTGCCATTCCTTCGACAATCGCGGAGTGGCGCAGCACGATCGGCACCGCTGGATCGCGGCGGCGAGCATTTCTCGAACTGCTGCTTGCCTCTGGTGATCTCAACCGATCCGAGAGAGACGCGTTGGCAGCATCGCTCGAGCCGCTATTCGGCCATGATCTCGCGCACCGCCCGCCGATCGCAATGAAGCAACTCGGGGCACTACGCGCATTTGATCCGCGGAACCGGCTGGCCGAGCTCGGTAGTCTCCCGACGCTCGTTGCCAACGCTGCTCACGATCAAATTGCCACCCATGCGTTCGGACGGCTGCTCGCGAAATCCATACCCGGTGCTCGCTACGTCGAGTGGGCCGAGCACAGCCACGGTGTCGTCATCCGTGATGCAGCCAGCGTGAACCGACTGTTGCGGAAGCACATTGCTCATGCCGAGGGCCTTCATGCTTCAGGCGCTGCGCGCCGAGGCCACGCGGCGGCCCGCGAAGTGGCACAGAAAGAGGATGCGGCGTGGGCAGTCAGAGCGCCGAGTGCCGATGCATGATGTTGTACCAGGCAATGACGTGCACGCAACGCGCTCACTCATCCGTCATGAACCCAATCCGCAAAGCGGGTAAACACGCACCTCGGCACATGTTCGCGTAGCTGATCGTGGGCGTCGGGTCGCGACTTATTCAATCTCAGATGACGCCATGCGTATCAGAAACGTCGTGCGCTACGCGGCCGCAGTGCTTGTTTCCATCGCTTTGGCGTTCGCGATCACCACTATCGTGTTCTTGGCGAGCGAGAAGCTGCCGTGGCAGCGATTGCCCGGCTGGGCGATTCTTGCGATCAACGTGGCTCCGCCGCTCGCCGGCGGAGCGCTCGCCTCATGGGTAGCGGCGCGACTCGCATCACGACGAGGGTGGTTTCGGGCAACGCTTGCTGGTCATGCAGAACGGATGCTGATCGCGTATGCGCTCAGCCTCCTGATTTCTGTCACCATCATCAGCAACTGGCGCAATGGCGACTTCGGTCTGTGGAGGCAACTGATCGAATGGCCGCTCATGGCGCTGATCGGGCTCATCGTGGTCGACGCCATCTTGACCGTCCGTCTGCGCGGGCAATCCGTGGCTGATACCTGACGAAGGCTGGAAGTGGCTGGCGATGTAGCGAACGGCGCTCGCGTTTGAGCAGCGCAGATTGCGTCTGTCGTTCCGCATCAATTGCGCGACCCGCTACCGACTCGCCCGAGCGAGTGCCTGTTGCATGCCCGGGCAGCATGCCTTACACACCCGGTAGACTTGCAGAGCGACGTAAGAGGCCGTTGCGACCTGCCCGCTCCCGCGCCTCACTTTCGGCCTAGATCGAACGCCGAAACCGCACGATTTCCAACCGGAAAATCTGAGATAAATTGAAGTCGATCCCCTCGCGTGCCCCACCTGCCACGTCGCGATGCGTATCGTCGCCGTCATTACCCAAGCGCCGGTGATCGGCCAGATCCTCGCGCCCCTCCGCACCCGCGCCGCGACGACGGTCCACGCCGCCGCGCGAAGTCCGCCCTCGACCCGGGGAGCGTCTGGACCGGGCGCCACGCGACGACCCGCCGCGGCCCACCAGCCCCGCTGAGCCTCACCTCGACGTCCCCGCCCACGTGCGGGGACGTTCGGCGTGCGCGTCCGTCCCACCGGGGCGTCCGATCGGTCCCCGCTAACACTGGCCGTCCGGACGGCCACCGAGGTGCGGCGGCGGGCGGCGGTCAGGCCGTCGCGTGCCCGCCGGCCATTACGCGGTCAGCGATCGCGCCGAACGTATCCCCGGATACTCGACCGACCCCGATTGAATTTCCTTCTGTGCATCAGGGTGGTACGAAAGAGCGGACGGCGCCCACTGTCCCACGACGTCGATGGCCTGCGTACTGCGTCACGGACATTCCCGCGCTCGCCGCTCCCGATGCAGTCATCTCGATTCGCGCGTGTGCAGATCCACCCTGAATACGGAGTCGCCACACTTCATCCGAAATCTCTAACCGCATTTGTGCGTCAGTTAGCGCTCTGTGGATTTGCCACGCAAGCGCGTGCTGAAAATCCGCTTCAGAATGGAACGCCGGTCGTCGTACCGCCAGTGCGCTGAGGTAGTCGTCAAGCGGTATCATAAATGGGAGTTGGACGGGGATCTACGCGTACGACGCCTATTTCGCTCCGCTGAGCGGATCCATGGTGTCTGCGCCCTCGGATTCACTGCTCCAACACTTGCTCGGTAGCACCACCCTCGCCGCAGGCTCGCGTCGTGTCACCCGCTACTGGGAGACGTACAACACTGCGCCCCGTGACAGTGCAGAGATCGCGCTGCGCATCGTGCGCGAGGACGACGAGGGACTGTTGCGCCGGTTAGGCGTGGCGACGCGCCTGATCGCCGATCCATCACGTGGTCTTAAGATCCAGTGGCGCGATCAGGAGGGCCGCGGCGGGACCTCGTCACTTCGGGGCCCGTTCCCGCGCAGATGCGAGCCATCACAGTGGATCTGAGTACGCTGGAAGCTGGCCGGTACATCGTCGAGGTTCGCATAACCCTGCGTGACGGGCGCGCCGTGAGTCGTCATGCCACGATCGGTCTCGAGCCGTGACGACTCGCTGGCTGGGGCTTGGCCTTGCGTTCGCGGCCGGACTTCTGGCCATCGGTTGGGCTGATCCGGCTCACGCGCAACTACGCGAGATTGGTGCGTACCTGCCGGGTGTTGCCGTGCCCAGCTACGATGCGGAAACCGTCGTGTTTCGCGAGCACGTGGAAGTCGTCCTTCCTCCAGCGTACCTCTTGGTACCTCGACCGAAGCCGCCAGTCCGCGGCTACTACGGATGGAAGTTTACCTTCAACGGAGCGCCGACAATCACCTTGGTGTTCCGACCCGATTCCGCTGTGTCCGCTCGCGGCGACGTGGAGATTGTCCGCGCGAGCAGTCTCTACGTGTGCACCGACGCCACACAGAACATCCTGACCTGCACCGCACGCGTCGCGGCGAACGCAAAAGTCGCTGGCGGCAAGCTGATTGTCGACATCACGGATCCCGGTCTGGTCGGACGCATTCGCGAGAGCAGACCGACCGTGCTCCAGCTCTTCGAGCCCGGTGGTCGCGACGGCGGCCCAGAGCCGGCTCGGGCACGCCTGCCGGGCTCGGCGGCTATCGACCCCATTGAAGAGGTGCGCGCCGCCGATCGTAGGCGTACGCGCCATCCTGTCCGCCGCACAAGACCAACGGTGCAGGCTCGCTAACGCGCACTATACCGAAACTGCATAGCCTCACGCCGCCGCCGCGCAAGAATAACAACCACCAAATTCGCCACTCCCACCAAACGCCACTGCTACCAAACGCCACTCACCCCCAAAACCTCACACCTCCCGAATCAACTTCTCCCCCAACTCCACAAACCCCCGCGCCGCCGCCAACTGCGCCGGCGTCGTGCCGTCCGTCATGGTCGCGTGCGCATCCGCTCCGCGCGCCACCAGCAGTTCGCACATCACCTCGTCACCACGTGACGCGGCGATGTGCATCGGCATGATCCCACCCTCGCCGGTCGCGCTCACATCCGCACCGGCCATTACCAGTCGCTTGACCACACTGGCCAGCCCGACCCCCGCCAGCGCCGCGTGCAGCGGCGTGTTCCCCGTAGCGTTCCTGGACAGGGTGGCCAGCGGCGCGCCCGCATCGATCAGAAACGCCGTCGCGCCGTCACGCCCGAAGAACGCCGCCAGATGAAGCGGGGTCCACCCATCGGCCGTGTGCCGACCGAGCGAGGCCGGGTCGCGCAAGAGGGCAGAATCGAGCGCCGCCACATCACCCATCGCCGCGGACTCCGCCGCGTCCATCGACCGCCCGCCCAGCAGCAGTGGCACCAGCTCGGCCGCGCCCACATAGTACGCGTGCATTACGAGCGACTCTCCGCTGGGGCCCGTCGCGCTCCGCAGGCCGGGGTCGCCCTGCAACAACGCTCCTGCGACATCGTACTGGCGACCACGAAGGGCGGTGAGCAGGGCGTCGGTCGCAACGGACACGGAAAGCTACTCCTTATCGGACGGTGGCCTTCACCGCGACGCCACCAGCGTCGCGCAGCCGCGCCAGCGCTTCACGCGCGACGCGGAGTTGGGGATGAAGCGGTGCTTCGGCGTCCTGCCAGAGCGAAAGGAATCGCTCGTAGGAACGCATCGCCCCCGCACGATCACCAAGCTGCTCAAAGAGGTGCCCGCGCGCGAGGTAGCTGCGCACATACATCGGCCACGCGGACTCCGGCAGCGCATTCTGCGCGAAACGGCTCGGGTCGATGCTCTCGTAGACCTCCGTCGCGCGACGCAGATCGCCCAACTCGGCCAACACGGTCGCGCGCGCCATGGAGCGCATCCCACTCATGCCCAGCGCCGCACGGCGCAGCGAGTCGGGGCTCGGGAAGCTCTGCGCAAGACGAGCCGCCTCCACAGTATCGCCGCGCTGGATCGCGGTGAGCGCCCGGATCTCGGGGAAACCGTTGGAGGTGGACGAGCTCCAGCGACGGGCCACGGTGGCGAAGGCGGAGTCCCGCGTCTCGAGGTAGACCATGTATGGGATCGTCGGATCACGTCGGCCCGCGCCTGCCGAGTCGCCCTCGAGTGTCGCGATGCCGTCGAGCAATAGCGCGCGCGAGGACGGGGTCATCGGGATCCCCATGCCCACCTTTATCCCCGACGTCAACCATGCGGTGACGAACGATGTTTTCGCCGTGTTACCGCTACCGCCCGGGAGTGTCGGATCCGTCTCGCGCAGACGCGAGGACGCTTCGTCGACCAACGACGGCATCCCCACCTGTCCCCCGACCGACATGGCGCCGAAGAGACCGTTCAACCGGTCGCCAATGCGGAACCGACGGAGCGAATCGACCGGGTACCGATCGAGCAGGGCACGTAGTTCGGGGCCGGCCGAGGGCATGCCCGCCTTGGCCTTGATGAACGCGACGCGCCACAAGAACGACGGGTCTGCGGTGGCCGGGCGGGCCAGCGCCTCGCGCAATACACCGATCGCACTGTCCGGTTGTGACATCTGCTCGAAGAGATTGGCCAGCGCGGTACGCGCATTGATCGCGTCCGGATCTGAAGCCACCCAACCGCCAGCGGCCTCCCGTGCGCGCGTTTGCGCCTGCGCCCGGAGCTGCGCGATCTGCCCGTCGGTGCCGATGCGCCGCTCGTCGTCGGCCGCGCCACCGGGTTTGATCGTGTCACCCACGAGCACCAGGTACGAGCCCGGCGTCGCGGCGCGTCCGTACAACTCCACCAGATGCTGGTAGGCCAAGTGGAAAGTGGAGTCGATGCGAATAGTCCGCTGGAAGCCGCGCAGCGATTCGGTCAGGTACTTGGCCGTGCTGTCCGGAGAGAAGCCGTACGACGTATTGAAGATCAGATGAAAGTCGGCGTCGGCCAGCGCGTACCATGACTCCGCGTCGGTCGTGTCGGTGGCGACCAGACGCGCCAACCGGTTTCGCGAGGCCAGAAACGAGCTGCGCGTTTCCGCGGTGTCGCTCTTCGACATGGCAGTGAACCCGCGCGTCAGCTCGGCGTGCGCGCGCACCAACTCCTGCCGATTGGGCGGCAGTCGGTCGGCAAATTGCACGGCCTTGTCGGCGGCGATGGTGCGCATCGTATCGACTGTGCCCTCCCAGCCGAGCGCGAGCGAGCGCTTGTAGTACGCGAGCGCGAAGGTGGAGTCTGCGGCAATGGCGCGGCTGAAGGCGCTGTCGGCCGCACGCAACCGCCAGCCGTTGAGCGCGCGCAGTCCTTCCAGATAGAAGCGATACGCCTCCACCGATGCCGTGGTCTGCCTGGCCAACTCGAACGTGATGCGTGGCGCCCCGACGAGATCGAGCAGTTCGCTCGCGATCGACTCGAAGGCGGGACGCGGATCGCTTCCTTTGACCGCGGCAACACGCGCCTTGTCGGTGCTCCGGCCGCTCGCCACATCGAAGAGACTTGCCGTGACGATGAGTGAATCGCCCATGGCGGTGACCTGACCCATCACCACTCGACCGGCACCGGCCCGTCTGGCGAGCTTGCGCGCGTCTTCGAGTCCGACGCGTGGCTGTCCTTCGAGCTTCTCGTCGCGCAACAAATCGAGCGTGCGCTCATACCCGATGACGTGCAGGTCATTCCAACGGGCCAGCGAAAGAGTGAGCATGTTCAGACTCCCTTCGCGTAACCAGTCGAGCGATCGATCCGGGCCCTGTACCTCGAAGGGCGCCACGAACCATTCGCGATCGTTCGTGTGCGCAGCCGCGCTTTTGCTGTACACGACAAACGCCGACAGGACGGCCAACACGCTCAGCGCAGTAATCGCGAGGTTGCGTCGTCCGTTCCGCTTGCTGTTTCGCCTCCCGGCACCGGACATGCGACCGATGTGGCCAATAGGCGCAGTGGCGTCGAATGGCTCACCGGTCAGTGCGGCGGCAAACGATGCGCCGCGCTGGAATCGGAGCGCCGGCGCCTTCTCGAGCAGCTTGTCCACCGCCTTGCCGATGTCGGAAGGCACGGAGGCGACCCTTTTGGAGAGCGGTTCCTGCTTTTCGGTGATCTGTTTGATCAGCGCGGTCGCGGCCGTGGCGGCTTCGACGGCGGGCGCACCAGTGAACAATTCGTACGCAATCAAGCCCAGCGAAAAAAGATCGCTGCGTCCGTCGAGCGTCTGATCGCCGGAGGCCTGTTCGGGGCTCATGTAGCGCGGCGACCCGAGCACGAAGCCGACGCCGGTGAGTTGGCCTGGGTCAGCGAGCGCGCGGGCGACGCCAAAGTCGGTGAGCATGGCGCGACCGCTGTCGCGATCGAGCAGCACGTTCTCCGGCTTTACGTCACGGTGCACGATGCCCGACGCATGCGCGTAGTCGAGGGCCAGCGCGATGTCGCGCAGAATCGGCACCGCGTCGTCCACGCCATGTGCCTTCTGCCGGTTGATGCGTTCGCGCAGGCTCTCGCCCGGCACGTACTCCATGACGAAGTAGAGAAGGCCGTCGGCCTCGCCCGCTGCATAGACGGCCACGATATTCGGGTGGCGCAGACGCGCAACCGTGCGTGCTTCCAGCGCAAACCGCTGCCGCAACTCGGGGCTGGTGCCCATGTCGGGGGTGACCACCTTGATCGCGACATCGCGGTCGAGCGTGACGTCGCGGGCAAGAAAGACCGTGCCCATACCGCCCTGGCCGAGCGTCCACTCGATCACGTACTGACCGGCCAACGCCTGCGCGAGTCTGGAGCGAAGATCCTGCGGGTCGGTGGCGGTCATTCAAAGAAAGGGGTCGCGTGGTACCGCAGGCGTTGCGCCCGCGTCTGCCTGCCTGCACTCAGTGTACAGACTGCCTACACTACGGGAGAAACTGAAGAGTTCCGTCGCGGTTCGGTCACATGGTTGGTGTAGGAGACCGCCGCGGACCACGGCGCGCTAATTTCGTCCGCTATGCCACTCTGTCCGACAGCTTCGGGAGTCCTGATGGTTGCGTGCCTGCTGGGCGGGTGCGCCACCGGCACCCCCCGCGCGACGCCGCCGCCGCCGAACGCAGCCATTGCTGAACGTGTGCCGATTATCATCGCGCATCGCGGCGCCAGTGGGCACCTGCCGGAGCATACACTCGCCGCCTACGCGCTCGCCATCGAGATGGGTGCCGACTTCATCGAACCGGATCTGGTGAGCTCCAAGGATGGCGCGCTCGTGGCGCGGCATGAGAACGAAATCGGCACCACCACCGACGTGGCGACGCGTTTCCCCGAGCGCCGGACGTCGAAGGTCGTGGACGGCGACACGATCGCGGGGTGGTTCACGGAAGACTTCACGCTCGCCGAGCTGCGCACGCTTCGAGCGAGGGAGCGTCTCCCGTTCCGCTCACACGCACATGACGGGGAGTACGCCATCCCAACCTTCGACGAAGTGCTGGCGCTGGCGGACAGCGCGGGGCGTCGCCGCGGTCGGGCGGTCGGGCTGTATCCGGAGACCAAGCATCCGACGTACTTCCGGAGCATCGGGCTTCCGCTCGAGCCCGCGTTGCTCGCCGCGCTGCGTGCGCGCGGACTGGATCGACGCGACGCACCGGTGTTCATTCAGAGCTTCGAGTCAGGAAATCTGCGCGAGCTGGCTCGGCAGACGTCCGTGCGGTTGATCTATCTCGTCGCTGCGCCACAGCAGGTAACACCTGACGCCTTGCGCGAGATGGCCACCTACGCGGCCGGGGTGGGAGCCAACACGCGACTGTTGATCGGCTCGGATAGCGCCGCCAGCCCAACGTCGCTGGTGCGGGATGCGCACGCGGCGGGGCTCAAGGTGCATGTGTGGACTCTAAGGTCGGAGCCGCCGTTCCTGCCCAGGCGTTACCGCGGCGACCCGCTGGCCGAAGTGCGCGAAATGCAGCAACTCGGCGTGGACGGGATCTTTGGCGATTTTCCGGATGTGCTCGTGCGCGGGCTGGGGCGCGGCGCGAGGTAGCACCGGCATTCGCGCGTCAATTCAACCGGAATCGCTCAGGCGATCGCGCGTGCGGTGGCATACACGATTGGCGCGTTTCTCCTACAAAGTGCTGCCGGTGGTGGTAGGATTCAGTGATCACCTACCGGAGCCGCGCATGTCGCTGGAACGAGCCGATGCCGAACGCGCGATCAGTGATCTGCTCGCGCAGCACTGGGACCCGTTGTCGTCGCACGATGCGGCCTCGTACCAACACGTGGGACACGAGGTGTACGCGTTGCTCGCGCGTGGTGCGTCGGATGTACAGGTGGGACGGTATCTGCATCAGGTGGAACGCGAGGAGATGAAGCATCCCGATGCGGATGCGCGGGACGTGAGCGCGGTGCTGCGTCTGCTGCGGGGCGTCGAGCGGCAGATGTGAAGATCAGTCGCGACTCTTCACTCACCTCTACCCGTGTTCATGCCCTCTCCCGACCCCGCCGCCGCGCTCGACAAGGACCGCCCCCTCCGCGACGACATCCGCCTCCTCGGCCGCCTCCTCGGCGACACGCTGCGCGATCAGGAAGGGCAGGCCACATACGACCTCGTCGAAACAGTGCGGCAGACCGCCGTGCGCTTCGCGCGCGAGGGAAAGTCGGAGGACCGCGCGGCACTGAACGCGCTGCTGAACGACCTGCCGCGCGAGACCATGCTCTCGGTGGTCCGCGCGTTCGCCTATTTTCTGCAACTGGCCAACATCGCCGAGGACACGCATCACGTGCGGCGCCGGAGAGCGCACGATCTGGCCGGATCACCGCCGCGCGCCGGCAGTCTTCCCTACGCCATCGATGCGGCCGTGCGTCGTGCGACGGTGGCGAATGATGCGGCACCCGATGAACAGCTTGCCGCATTCTTCGCGCACGCACTCGTCTCACCCGTGCTCACGGCGCATCCCACCGAAGTCCAGCGGCAGAGTACGCAACGCGCGATGCACGACATCGCCGTGCTGCTGGACCGACGGGACCGGCTGACGCTCACGCCGCAGGAAGTCGCCGGACTCGACGGGGAATTGGCCACCCTCGTCCTCACGCTCTGGCACACGCGCATGGTGCGCCCGCACCGGCTGCGTGTCATCGACGAAGTGAAGAACGGAATCATCAACTTTCGCAGTACGTTCTTCACCGAGCTGCCGCGTCTTTACAGCATCACCGAGGATCTGCTGCACGAGCGATTTCCGCAACGCGAATGGACCATTCCGAGCTTCTGCCGAGTCGGGAGCTGGATCGGCGGGGATCGTGACGGCAATCCGTTCGTGACAGCAGAGAGTCTGCGCGAAACCGTACGATTGCAGTCGGCAGCGGCGCTCGAGTTCTATCTCGGGGAAGTGCACGCGCTCGGTCAGGATCTGCCGCTGTCGCAGCTGCTGCTGGCGGTGAGTCCGGAACTCGAGGCGTTGTCCGCATCTTCACCCGACACATCGCCGCAGCGGCTCGACGAACCGTATCGCCGCGCGCTGATCGGCATCTACGCGCGATTGGCGGCAACGGCACGCGTGCTCGATCAAGCGCAGCCGGCGCGTGCGGCGTTGGGACATGCGGAACCGTATGCCGCCGCATCCGACTTTGCCTGTGATCTCGTCGTCATCCGGGATTCGTTGCGCAATTCCGGCGTGGCGCGGCTTGCCCACGGCAGATTGCGGCGTCTCGTGCGGGCCGCGGACGTCTTCGGCTTTCATCTCGCGCCGCTGGATCTGCGGCAGAACTCCGACGTGCACGCGCGCGTGGTGGCGGGTCTGTTGGCCGCGGCGGGTGTGCACCAGCACTACGAATCACTGGGCGAAGCGGCCCGCGTTGCGCTGCTTTGCGCGGAACTGGCGGGCACGCGACCGCTGTACGCACCGTATCTCGAATACGAGTCGGAAGTGCGTGACGAGTTGGACATCTTCTTCGCTGCCGCCGAGTTGCGCGCACAATACGGCGACGCGTTGCTGCCGCATTGCATCATTTCGAGGTGCGACGGACTTTCCGATCTGCTCGAGGTCGCGCTGCTGCTCAAGGAAGCCGGGCTGATAACGGGGGGAGCCTCGCCCTCGTCGGCGATGCACATCGTGCCGCTGTTCGAAACGATCGAGGATCTGCGAGGCGCCGGTGCGACGATGGACGCCGCGTTCGCATTGCCACTCGTTCGCGCACTCGTCACGTCACTGGGCGACGTGCAGGAGGTCATGCTCGGCTACTCCGACAGCAACAAGGACGGCGGTTTTCTCACGTCGGGGTGGGAGCTGTATCAGGCTGAGATTGCACTCACCCGCGTGTTCGCATCGCATGGCGTGCGACTGCGACTGTTTCACGGTCGTGGCGGTTCGGTTGGACGCGGCGGCGGCCCGAGCTACGATGCCATTCTCGCGCAGCCCGCCGGTGCGGTGAGCGGACAGATCCGCATCACCGAGCAGGGTGAAGTGATTGCGTCCAAGTATGCGAATGCGGAAGTCGGTCGCCGCAATCTCGAGATTCTCGTGTCGGCGACCCTTGAAGCGACGCTGACCGTTCACGAGAGCCGTGTTGCACCAGCGGAGCCGTTTCATCCGGTCATGCATCGATTGTCGGCGCTGGCCTTTGCATCGTATCGCGCACTCGTCTACGAAACCGCGGGGTTCGCGCAGTATTTCCGCGAGTCCACGCCGCTCTCGGCGATCGCCACGCTCAATATCGGCAGTCGGCCGGCGGCGCGTCGTGCGTCCGATCGCATCGAGGACCTGCGTGCCATTCCGTGGGTGTTCGCGTGGGCGCAATCTCGCGTGATGCTGCCGGGATGGTATGGCGTTGGCAGCGCGGTGGAGCAGTGGCTGGCAGAGGTACCCGACGGCATGGATACGCTGCAGCAGATGGCGCGCACGTGGCCGTTCTTTCGCAGTTTGCTCTCCAACATGGACATGGTCCTGGCCAAGTCGGATCTGGCGATCGCGTCGCGCTACGCGGAACTGGTCAGCGATGGGGAGCTGCGGCGGCGCATCTTTGGACGCATCGAGAAGGAATGGCACACCACGCGGCGTATCCTGCTGCAGATCACCGGCCAAGCACGATTGCTGGCGGACAATCGGCTGCTCGAGCGTTCCATCGCGACGCGGTTTCCGTACATGGACCCGCTCAATCATCTGCAGATTGCCATGCTGCGCCGGTTGCGCGCGAATGAAGCAACCGGCGAGGACGAACACGGGAATCCCGCGCTGGACGAGCGCATCCAGCGCGGGATTCATCTGACCATCAACGGCATCAGTGCGGGACTGCGGAACAGCGGCTGACCCCCCGCGTGCTCCACCTCAGTCCATTGCGAATTCCTTGGCGTGTGCCACCGCAAACGAGAAGGTCTTGGCGCGACTGCGCGTCTCCATCATGTCGGCCACGCGTTCCAGCCGGTCCGGAATGGCGCAGATCTTTTCCTGCGCTTTGCGCCCGATCTCGTTGAGACCGTCGAGCTTGTCGATCGCCCAGAACTTGATCAGGTCTTCGACGATCCTGAGATAGTCGCGCGGCCCGTAGATGCCGGCGCGACGGATCACGTCGGCCATGTCCCGGAAACGCGGCATGGTGACGCCGGGCATGTCGATGCTTGGCATGATCAGCGCCGCCGACTCGAGCGCGCGGTTGGGATCGCGCGCGAGCACCTTCTCGAAAATCGCGCGATAGAACACGTAATGTCGGGCCTCTTCCTTGGCCACATTGGAGAGCACTTCACCAATCAGCGGCTCGTATTCGCTGGCCAGTTTCCCGGTGTTGGCGTGGCTCACCTGCGTGGCGCGTTCCTGCAGCGACGTGTAGACGAACACGCGGTACGGATCGCGGTCCCACGCCGGCGCAAAGCCGGCCTTGAGATACTCGAACTGCATCTTCTCGAGTATCGGATTGTCGAGGATGCGACTGTCGTGCATGTAGTCGTGCAGGATGGCGCCGTGGCGGTCTTCTTCGGCGGTCCAGAGATTGGTCCATCGGTGCCAGAAGGACTCGTTGCCCAGATACACCGCGAGCAGACGATGGAAGTGGGGCAGTCCTTCTTCGGTGAGCAGGTTGAGTGCGAGAGCGACACGCCCCGGAAGACTGATCCCCTTGGCCCGCTCGCGCAGCGCGCGGATGTGGGCATCGGGATCGGTGTCGGGCGCGGGGGCGAGCACTTCGCTGGGGAACCACAGGATGCGCTTTGCTTCGTGCGCGGCCATCAGTTCGTTGACATCCGGCTCGAGGTCGGAGAGTACTTCGACCTTGGCGAGCAGATCTGCGTCGGGGATATGCATTCCCGTGGGGATTCAAGCGGCAGGACTCCACGCCAGTCGAGCGGCGCGGCATGAGCGGGACCTTCATCGCGAAAGATATGCGCCGCCCGGCGTGATCGCTCACGTCGAAGACTCCGGAATCATACGGACCCGTCGGTCTGACACGAGACAAGGCGAACCGAGTAGTTTGCGTGCATGGTCCCCACGCCCTCAAAGAAGCCCAAATACGATACCAAGCGCGCATGGGCCGAGGCCCGCGCGCTGGTCTGGACGCATCGCCGATCGGTCGGCATCGGCCTCGGACTCATGGTGCTCAGCCGCACCGCCGGTCTGGTGTTGCCGGCCAGCTCGAAATGGCTCATCGACAATGTCCTGACCAAGGGCGACTTCTCGCTGCTCACGCCGATCGTGATTGCTGTCGGAATCGCCACGCTGGTACAGTCGATCACGTCGTATTCGCTCTCGCAAGTGGTCAGCGTTGCCGCGCAGAAAGCAATCGCCAACCTGCGCGCCGATGTGCAGGCGCATCTCATAAGGCTCCCGGTGCGCTACTTCGACAGCACCAAGAGCGGCGTGCTCGTATCGCGCGTGATGAACGACCCCGAGGGGATCCGCAACCTGATCGGCACCGGCCTCATACAGATGGTCGGCGGCCTGCTGACGGCCACCGTCGGACTGGGCGTGCTCTTCTGGCTCAACTGGCAGATGACCGTCGCCACGATGGTGTTTCTCGTCATTTTCGGCGTGGGCATGGCCACAGCGTTCAAGCGGCTGCGCCCGATCTTCCGTGAACGCAGCGTGATCACCGCCGACGTGACCGGACGTCTCACCGAAACGATCGGCGGCATCCGGCTGATCAAAGTCTACACCGCCGAACAACGCGAGCAAGCGGTCTTCGAAGGCGGCGTGGATCGGCTGTTCAAGAACATCGCCGCCACGATCACCGGCACGTCGGCCACGACGGCGCTGTCCACGGCGGTGGTTGGCATGGTCGGCGTGCTCGTCATGGCCGTCGGCGGTCGCGCGGTGCTCAATCAAACGATGACGCTCGGCGATCTGATCATGTACGTGTTCTTTATTGGGCTCGTTACGCTGCCGTTGGTGCAGATCGCGAATATCGGTACGCAGCTCACCGAAGCGTTTGCGGGACTCGATCGCATTCGCGAGCTGCGGGACATGGCCACCGAGGACCAGGAAGACACGTCCAAGGTGGCGCTGACGAGTGTGAACGGCGACGTGCAGTTCGAGAACGTCGTGTTCGAGTACGAAAGCGGCGTCCCGGTGCTCAAGCGTGTGTCGTTCACGGCGCCCGCGGGCACGACCACCGCGCTGGTCGGCTCCAGCGGCTCGGGGAAGAGCACGCTGATTTCCCTGATCATGGCCTTCGCGCAGCCGCAGGCGGGACGCATCCTCATTGACGGGCAGCCGCTCTCGGAGCTCAAGCTGCAGGAGTATCGCCGTCATCTGGGCGTTGTCATGCAGGACAACTTTCTCTTCGACGGCACTGTGAAGGACAACATCGCCTTCACCAAGCCGGGCGCCACCGACGACCAGGTGCGCGAAGTGGCCCTGATCGCCAACGCCGACGAGTTCATTCGCGGCTTTCCACAGCAGTACGACACGATCGTCGGCGAACGTGGCGTAAAACTTTCCGGTGGACAGCGGCAGCGTGTGGCGATCGCGCGCGCCATCCTCGCCGATCCGCGCATTCTCATTCTGGACGAAGCCACCTCCAGTCTGGACAGCGAAAGCGAACAGCTCATTCAGGAGGGGCTGCGCCGGCTGCGCGCGGGGCGCACGACGTTCGTCATTGCGCACCGTCTGTCCACGATCACCAGCGCGGACCAGATCCTCGTGCTCGAGCATGGCCAGATCGTGGAACGCGGTACGCACGCCGAGCTCATGGCGCTCAGCGGACGGTACCGTGACCTGTATGACCGGCAGTATCACCTGGAAAGCGACCGCTTCATCAATCCGGGCGAGGATTTCACGACCGTGGCGCCGGAAACGGCGCGCGCGTGACGAACGGGTGACCGCAGCAAAACCGCCGGCCCTCGCATCGCGGTCGGCAGCAGGTGAAGTTCAAGCAGGGTTGCCGTCCGCCACCGGTGGACGCGCACCGTCCCCGTTTCTCATCTCTCTACACCGGATCCGACTCTGACCGCCCCCGTTTCGTTCACCAGTCTGCAGCTGCACCCGAGCCTCCAGAAGGGTCTCAAGGACCTCGGATTCCTGCGTCCCACCCCGATCCAGAGCGAGTCCATTCCGCCTGCACTCGAAGGGCGGGACGTGTTGGCGTGCGCGATGACGGGGAGCGGAAAGACCTACGCGTTCCTGTTGCCGATCATGCACCAGCTGCTGGAGAAGTCGCGCGGCGTCACGCGCGCGCTGGTACTTACACCCACGCGTGAACTCGCCGCGCAGATCCTCGAAAGTCTGAATGACGTGGCCGTGCACACGCCGCTCACCGGCGCGGCCGTCTTCGGTGGCGTGGGCATGGGCCCGCAGGAGCATGCGTTCCGCACGGGAGTGGACGTCATGGTGGCGACACCGGGGCGACTGCTCGATCACTTCCGGTCGCCGTACGCGAAGCTCGAGCATCTCGAGTATCTCGTACTCGACGAAGCCGATCGCATGCTCGACATGGGGTTTCTCCCCGACATCAAGAAGATTTTGCGCCACCTGCCCTCGCGAAAGCGGCAGACGTTGTTTTTCAGCGCGACCATGCCGGCCCCGATCGCTGCGCTGACCAAAGAAATGCTGAGCCAGCCGGTGACGCTCAACCTGCAGCGCAAGCAAGCGCCCGCGGTTGGCATCACGCAGGCCATCTACCCCGTGTCGCAGGACCTCAAGAGTGCGCTGCTGGTGGAGCTCCTCAAGCGCGGTGACATGCCGCAGGCGCTGGTGTTCACGCGCACCAAGCATCGCGCCAACCGTCTGGCGTCGCAGTTGGTGACGAACGGCATCAAGGCGGAGCGCATTCACGGTAACCGCTCGCAGGCGCAGCGTACGCTGGCACTCGCTGGCTTCAAGGACGGCTTGTTTCAGGTGTTGGTGGCCACCGATATCGCCGCCCGCGGCATCGATGTCGAAGCGCTGGGCCACGTCGTCAACTTCGACGTGCCGATGGCCCCGGAGGACTACATCCATCGCGTTGGCCGCACCGCGCGCGCGGAAAGCACCGGTGAAGCGTTCACCTTCGTCTCGCCCGAGGAAGAAAGCGAATTGAAGCAGATCGAGAAGGCGATCGGGCGGCAGTTGCCGCGCGTCACCGTTCCCGGCTTCGACTACGCGGCACGTCCGGCGGGCAAGCTGGAAGTGCCACTCGCCGAACGCATTGCGGAAATCCGCAAGAAGAAATCGGAAGATCGTGCGCGCTCGGCGGCCAAGGCGGCGCGTCGGGAAAGTGCCGGCGCGGCACCGCGCGCCGGTACGCCACGTGCTGCTGGCGGCAGCGGTGGTCGGAGCGGAGGCGGTGCTGCGAGTGGCACGGGTGGCGCGAGTGGCACGGGTTCGCGTCCCGCCGGCGGCAGTCGTCCGGCCGGTGGTCGTCCGGCTGCGGGCGGCCGACCTGCCGCGGGTGGCCGGCCGGCTGGTGGTGGGCGGCCGAGTGGTGGTGGTCGATCAGGCGGTGGCACCGGCGGTGGCCAGTAACGCACGCGACACGATCCCTGCAGCACGCGGAGCCGGCGTAGCAATTCACGCCAAGAGGAGTCGCTCCGCGGCGGCGAGATCCTGCAGGAACGCCGTCGCCTGTCGTCCGCTCATTTCCGCAGGGTCGAACACATTCAACGCCGAGTGCTTGAGCAGCAACGTGCGACGCGCTGCGGTCCTGGCGTCACTCCAGTCGATGATCTTCATGGACCACTCGGCGAAATCGCGCTGCTCGATCTCCTCCACGCGTAGCAACTGGCAGTCCGTGTGACGCGTATCGGTGGCGATATAGTGATACAGCGTGTTGACCGCCGCGCGCTCGCCTTCGAGCGCCTGGAGAAACATGCCGCCGCCATAACAGAGCATGCCCGTAATCGACTTCTGACGATTCGATTCCGCCGCGTGCTCCATGATGGCGAGGAAATCCCGATACACCAATCCCACGCGTGCTTTGCTTGAATAGACCAAACGAATCGTTTGCATCAGGACAGTCCCTCGATCGTGCCGTCCGGCCGCAGTCGCATGGACTCTGCGGCCGGTGTCTTGCCGAGTCCCGGCATGGTCATGATATCACCCGCTTTCGCCACCACGAACCCTGCGCCCGCCGATCCGTACACCTCGTTGATCGTGAGGCGAAATCCGCGTGGCTTGCCGAGCTTCGTTGCGTCGTCGGTGAGTGAATACTGCGTCTTGGCCATGCACACCGGCGTGTCGTGCATGCCGATCGATTCGAGATAGTCAATCGCGCGCGCGGCGGCCGGCGCGATATCCACGCCATCAGCGCCGTACACCTTGGTGGCGATCGTCTCGATTTTTTGCCGTATGGGAAGCCCGGTGTCGTACAACGGCTTGAAGTCGGCGGTACCACCGTCCAGCAAGGCGAGCACCGCGCGCGCCAACGTTTCGCCACCGGCGCCCCCTTCCGCCCACACGTTGCACAGCGCCACCGGCACGCCCCGCGTTGCGGCGTGATCGAAGACCTGCTGCAGTTCGGCGTCCGTATCGGTCAGTCGCGCGTTGATGGCCACCACGACTGGCACGCCGAACTGGCGAACGTTGGCGATGTGATGGTCCAGATGCTCGAGACCCAAGGCGAGCGCGACCAGATCTTCATGGTCGAGCGCGTGCTTCGGTTTGCCACCCTGCATCTTGAGCGAACGTACAGTGGCCACGAGCACGGCCGCCTCCGGGCGCAGTCCGCCGACGCGGCATTTGATGTCGAAGAACTTCTCTGCGCCCAGGTCCGAACCGAAGCCGGCTTCGGTCACGACCACATCACCGAGGGCGAGCGCCGTGCGCGTGGCCACGAGACTGTTGCAGCCGTGCGCGATGTTGCCGAACGGCCCCGCATGCACGATCGCCGGTCCACCTTCGAGCGTCTGCACGAGGTTGGGGCGCAGCGCGTCTTTGAGCAGCAACGCCATCGCGCCCGTGGCATTGAGATCACGGGCTCGAAGAGGCTGTCGTGCGGGGGCCGCTGTCGACCCCACAAGGATGTTGCCGAGTCGCTGCTCGAGGTCTGTGGCGTCGGAGGCAAGCGCGAGAATGGCCATGACTTCGCTCGCGGGGATGATCACCCAGCGCTCCTCGCGCACGACGCCATTCGCGTTGCCGAGCCCGATCACCGCGTGCCGCAGCGCGCGATCGTTCATGTCGATCGTGCGGGGCCAGGCGATGCGCTTGGTGTCGAAACCCAGCGCGTTGCCATGCTGCAGATGATTGTCGAGCAGCGCGGCAAGCAGCGAGTGCGCACTCGAGATGGCGTGAAAGTCGCCGGTGAAGTGCAGGTTGATGTCGTCCATTGGCAGCACCTGCGAATAGCCGCCACCCGCCGCCCCACCTTTCACCCCGAATACCGGCCCGAGACTCGGCTCGCGCATGCATAGTACCGCGTTGGTGCCGATGCGGCGGAGTGCCTGTGTCAGTCCCACGCTGACCGTGCTTTTGCCTTCGCCGGCCGGCGTGGGGCTGATGGCCGTCACCAGCACCAGACGTCCGCGCGCCGGCTGCGCCGCGAGTGCCAGTGGCAGCTTGGCCTTGTAGCGCCCGTACTGATCGATGTCGTCGGCGGTCAGACCGAGGTCTCCGGCGACGTCGGTGATGGGACGCATGCGCGCCTGCTGCGCAATGTCGATATCGGACGGAATGGCGGGGCGTGGCACGACGTGCGACTCCGGGGAAAGCGTGGCGGCGTACCGTGGGATGCGGCGGAGCGAAAGATGCCGGACAGGGATGATGGAAGTAACGCAGACGACGAGTCCGGCGCTCCCGCCATCGCTGGTCAGGGTGCATGTTGCGTGCGTGCTCATTTCCTTGATGTGCCCGTGACCCGTCGTCCGGCCGCGCTTCTCCCCATCCTTTGCGGCCTCGCCTGCGCGGCTGGCAACGACCTGTGCGCGGATGCAGCCAGCGCGCTTTCGTCTTCGTTTCCGCCATGATCATTTCGGTCTTCGGCGCTTCCGGTCGCTCCGGACGCGCATTCATTGCCGCAGCCAGCGCCGCGGGGATCCCGCTCCGACTGCACTATCGCTCGGCCCCGGAGGATGAGGCGCCGGCGCTCTCCACGGTGATGGTGGGCGCGTTGACCGATCCAACCGCCGTGCGGGAAGTGCTGCGCGGCGCCAGCGCGGTCGTCGTGCTGTTCGGTCCGCGTCCCAAAGCGCGCCATGTCTTCACGGCGAAGGCCACCAAGGCGGTCATCGAGGGGATGCAGGCGCAGGGGCAGCGGCGGTTGCTCTGTCTGACCGGAGCGATGATCGGCGATAGTTCGGCCAACCTCTCGATTCCCATGCGCACGCTGGAGTTCGCGATCCGCCGCATCGGCGACGAGGAACAGGCCGACGACCGTACGGCGCAGGAGCGCGTGGTACGGGCCAGCAAACTCGATTGGACCCTGATCAAACCGCCGCGATTGACCGACAGCAGCGATGTGACACGCGTCAAGGCCGCCACCGATCTCACGGTCGGACTGCGCAGCCGTATCAGCCGCGCCTCGCTCGCCGCGTTTCTGCTCGACGAGATCCGCGAGAAGCGCCATATGCAGCAGGCGGTCTACCTGGATGGTGACGCGTGAGGACCACCCGTACTGACTGCGTAGCCCCCGCCCCCGCCCCCGCCCCCGCATTTGCACCCGCTGCAGCATGGGCTTCCACTCCCCCGACCCTGACCCCGACTCCGATGGCCGACGTTCGCAAGCTGGTGTGGAGTGACGTTCCGCTCGAAGAACTCAATCCGCTGATCAGCCGGCGCCTGATCACGTCGGAACGCATGATGCTGGCGCATGTGCTCCTCAAGCATGGCGCCATCGTCCCCGCGCACGATCATCACAACGAGCAGTTCACGTACATTCTCTCCGGAACGCTGCGCTTCTGGATCGGCGCGCACGCCGACGCACCGGGCGACGTATACACCGACGTGCACGCCGGCGAAGTGCTGGTGATTCCGCCGCACGTGCGCCACCGTGCCGAAGCGCTCGAAGACACGCTGGACGTGGACGTGTTCGATCCGCCCCGCGCTGACTGGCTCGACGGCAGCGACCAGTACCTGCGCGAGACCAAGTAGTCATGGACTTCGGAATTCATGGCAAGGTCGCACTCGTCTGCGGCGCCAGTCGCGGCATCGCCTACGCCACCGCGGAGGAACTGGCCAAAGAAGGCGCCATGCTCGCCATCTGCTCGCGCGACGCCGACTCGCTGGCCGGCGCCGCCGCCCGACTCGAGGCGCTCGGCGTGCCCGTCTTCGCCGTGGTCGCCGATCTCAGCACAACTGAAGGGATCGCGCTCGTCGTGGACGGCGTGCTGTCGCACTACGGCCGCGTCGATATTCTTGTCACAAATACCGGCGGTCCGCCGACCGGCGCGTCAATGGAACACCAGTGGCCCGCGTGGGAGCAGGCCACCCATCTACTGCTGCGCAGCGTCGTCGAACTCACGCGCGCGTTCGTGCCGGGCATGCGCGAACGAAAGTGGGGGCGCGTGGTCGCCATCACCTCCAAGGCCGTCAAGTATCCGGTCAACGCGCTCGTGCTCAGCAACAGTCTGCGCGCGGCGGTCACCGGATACCTACGGACACTCGCCACCGACGTCGGCGCCGATGGCGTGACGGTCAACAGCGTATTGCCGGGCATGACGGACACGGAGCGCCTGGGCGATCTGGCCAGCGCCACCACCGCGCGCACTGGCGCTTCGAAAGCGTCCGTGTACGACGGCTGGCGCGCCGGCATTCCCGTCAAGCGGCTGGGCCGTCCCGACGAACTCGCCGCCATGATCGCCTTTCTGGCCTCGGATCGCGCCGGCTTCGTGAACGGTCAGGCGATCTGCGTGGACGGCGGCGAAGTCGGCACCTTACTGTAGCGCCTCAACGGTCCCCGCCACATACGTCGCTTCATTCATTCATTCACACTCCCTCGCGAGCACGTTCGATGGCCATTCCCGAAACGCCCTACATCTGGAAGGACGGCACCTTCATCCCCTGGGCCGATGCGCAGGTGCATATCCTCAGCCACGCTGTGCAGTTCGGTTCGGCGGCGTTCGAAGGGATCCGGTGCTACAGCACGCCGAAAGGAAGCGCCATCTTCCGCCTGCGCGAACATCTGCAGCGGCTGATCCACTCCTGCCACATCTACCGCACGGAAATTCCGTACTCGATGGAGGAATTGATCGAGGCGTGTCGCGCGGTCGTGGTCAAGAACGAGGTGAAATTCTGCTATATCCGCCCGATGGTCGTACGCGGACTCGGCGCGATGGGCATGGCGCCCAACGACAGTCCGATCGAGGTGTACGTTCCCTGCTGGCCGTGGGGGGCGTACCTCGGTGACGATGCACTGGCGGCCGGTGTGGACGCGTGCGTGTCGAGCTGGCATCGCATGGCGCCCAACACGGTGCCCTCGTTGGCGAAGATCGCCGGCAATTATCTCAGCGGGCAGCTGATCAAGACGGAAGCGATGGCCAACGGATACGCCGAGGGGATCGCCCTCGGACCGGGCGGCATGGTCAGTGAAGGCGCAGGGCAGAATGTCTTTCTCGTGCAGGACGGCACGCTCATCACCACACCGCTCGACGGGACGTTGCTGAGCGGCATTACGCGTTCGAGCATCATCGCGCTCGCGGCGCGCGCCGGCATTCCGTTCCGCGAGCAGGTCATTCCGCGCGAGATGCTCTATACCGCCGACGAAGTGTTCTTCACCGGGACCGCCGTCGAGCTGACACCGGTGCGCAGCGTTGATCGCATTCGCATCGGTGGCGGCAAGCCGGGCCCGATCACATTGCAGGTGCAGAAGGACTTCCTGGACATCGTGCACGGGCGGGCGGACGACACGTTCGGCTGGCTCACCTACGTGAAGTAATGGCACTCTCCTCGACCATGTACGTCTTCGAGATCCAGCTCGCGCTGGTGGATCGCGGGGTGTACGAAACGTTGCAGTTGCGCGTACCGATGCATCCGTCGGAGTCGTCGGAGTATTTCGTCGCGCGGCTTCTCGCGTACTGTCTCGAGTACACCGAGGGGATCGCGTTTTCGCGAGGCATCTCCGATCCCGACGAGCCGTCGCTGGCCGTGCGCGATCTCACCGGGGCGCTCAAGCTGTGGATCGAGATTGGGGCGCCCGATGCCGCGCGGCTGCACAAGGCGAGCAAGGCCTCGCCGCGTGTGGTCGTATATACGCACCGCGATCCGGCGCAGTTGCAGCGTCAGCTCGCCGGTGAGCGCATTCACAAAGCGGAGTCGATCGCCCTGTATGGGGTCGATCGCGAGCTCATCGCGTCGTTCGTCACGCGGCTCGATCGCCGCATGAAGCTCGAGTTGTCGTATACCGACGGCACGATCTATCTCGTGCACGACGGGGCAACGTTGAGCGGGAATATCGAGCAGTGGTCCTTGCAGCCCTCCTGACCATGCGTTTCCGGAGCGTCCGACATATGCGCCTCAATGCCATGCTGCGAACCCTGTCATGCTGTGTCACGAGTGCGCTGCTGCTGTCGGCGTGCGCCTCCTCGCGCCCGTTCACGCCGGAGTTTCTCACGCCGTACGGCCCGCCGGTCAATCCGTTCTCGCCGGCCGTGCGCGTGGGGAACATGCTCTATCTCGCGGGACAGATCGGCACCGACAGCAGCGGCGCTGTGGTCAAGGGCGGCATCGACGCGGAAACGCGGCAGACGCTGCAGAACATCGTTAATGTGCTTGCGGCAACCGGCTCGTCGATGGATCGTGTGGTCAAGTGCACCGTCTTCATGGCTGACATGAAGGAGTGGCCCGCGATGAATGTGGTCTACGCGACATTTTTCCCGAAGAACAAACCGGCTCGCAGTGCCATGGGCGCCAATGGACTTGCGCTCAACGCACGCGTCGAAATTGAATGCATCGCCGCGGCCGGGCCTTAGCCGACATCGTCACACCACCTGCGAGACGCTCGACGCAACGCGTGGCGTTTCGAACTGGAGGCAATCATGGCCGTCAGCACCAACTATCGCTCCTTCATCCTCGAGCAACTGGGACGGGCGCTCCCCGATGTCCGCGCACGCAGCATGTTCGGCGGCGTGGGGGTCTACAGCGGCGAGATGTTCTTTGCACTGCTGGACAACGACACACTTTTCTTTAAAGTGGACGACGAAACGCGCCCGGACTTCGAGGCCATCGGGATGGGACCGTTCCGTCCATTCGGCGACGGCGGTGAGGTCATGCAGTATTACGAAGTTTCCGCGGAGCTGATCGAAGACGCCGAACAGTTGCGCGAGTGGTCAACGCGCGCCGTTGGGGTGGCACGGCGGGCACGCGCACGCCGGGGGAAGTCCCCGTCCAAATCGTCCCGCGCCCAGCGGACCAATTGAGATAGGCGCCTGCGCGACCGCGGACTAGTTTGCGGCATGCGATCAAGTCCACTGCGCGTCATTGCTCTCGCTCTCCTGCCGTGGCTCATCGGGTGCGCCTCGATCAGCCGACCGGCCGCCACGCTCGCCACGCTGGAGGTGGACGCGTCCGCCGCGCGAACCGCCGAACGGGCCATGCGCGACAGCGTCATCGAAGGACTTGTGCGGCGCGTACAGCGTCGGCAGGACCGCACCCTCGATGTGCTCATGCTTTCCGGCGGGGGGCAGAATGGCGCCTTCGGAGTCGGCTTTCTGCGCGGCTGGCAGTCGCGCCCCGACGCGCCGATGCCGCGCTTCGATCTGATCACCGGTATCAGCACCGGCGCGCTGCAGGCACCGTACGCGTTGCTGGGTACCAGCGCCTCGCTCGATACGATCAGTGCGATCTATGGACGCGCCGCCACGGCGATCGCACCGACCATCGACTGGCTGGCGGTGCTCAAGCTGCGCAAATCGGGCGGACTGGTGAACACCGAGCGTTTCGATCGCGCGCTGGAAAAGGCGATCGATGGAACGTTCCGTGATCAGTTGCGCACCGCATTCGCCGAAGACCGCCAGCTGCTTTTTGGCACCACCGACTTCGATCTCGGCGTGGGGCGCTCGTGGTCGCTCGGCCAGACACTCGACAGCACCGAGGCAGGCCTCGTTCGGGCGCGCCAGTTGCTCAAGGCCGCGACAGCCATTCCCGGCATCTTTCCGCCCGTGATCGTGGACGGTCACGTGCACGCCGACGGCGGGGTGACGGCCAACGTGCTGACGCTGCTCACCTTCGACGATTACCAGCGACTCGGCCAGCGGCTGCATGCGGTGGGTCTGTCCGACGTGACGGTGCGCGCGTGGGTCGTCATGAACATCTGGGCGCACGCCGCGCCCAAGGTCATCTCGCCCTCCAGCCGCAAGCAGATGAACGCGCGGTCGAATCTGCTCCTCTTCTACATGCATCAGCCCGCAACTCTCTCCGCAATGGCTGATCTGGGACGCGCTGTGTCGGCGGGTGTGCCAGGGCTCCGGCTGGATGTGCGGGTTGCAATGCTGCCGGCATGGCTCGCGCTGGAGCCGGGCGCCAGCGATCTGTTCGACGATCAGTTCATGAAGCGACTGGACGACATCGGTTTCGAGAAGGCGCGGAGTGCATCGCCGTGGGACATCATTCCCTCTGCGTTTTCGCGCCCCGAACGCGAGCTGCCCCGATAGCGCGTCGTGCCGTCCGACGCTTCGCCACGCTCCCTTTCGCCGTGCCTGCGCCCATGAGTGACTCCCCCCGTACGCCCTCCCCCAACACGCTCTACGACAGCGAAGGTGTCGCGGCGCTCGACGTTGAGGTGATCCGGCAGGAGCCGTTTAACGCCGAGACGCCCGCGCATGCGCTCATCGCCGCGGTGACACCGTCCGCCAGTGTGTACGTGCGCACGAACTTCGCTGTCCCTGAGCTCGATGGTACGCATCGCATCCGCGTCGACGGCGCCGTCGCCTCGCCATTCATGCTCGAGGCCCGTGTGTTGCGCGAGATGCCGCAGCAGACGCTGCTCGTGACGACCGAGTGCGCCGGGAACGACCGACTGACCATGCGTCCGCTCCCCACCGGTGAGCCCTGGTCTTTTGGCGCGGTCAGCACTGCCGAGTGGCGCGGCGTCCTGCTGCGGGATGTGCTCGAGCGCGCCGACGTTGACAGCGACGTGCAGGAGATCGTGGTCACGGGGGCCGATTCTGGAGTGCGTGATGACGCGCATGGCGACGACGCGTCCCGTCCCGTGACCTTCGCGCGCTCGCTGCCGGCGGCCGACGCGATGAGCGGCGATGCGCTGCTCGCGACCTCGATGAACGGCACGCCGCTGACGGCGGCCCATGGCGCGCCCGTGCGCCTCGTCGTTCCCGGCTGGTACGGCATGGCCAGCGTGAAGTGGGTGTCGGCCATCACCGCGGTGCGCGAACCGTTCGTCGGCTATTTTCAGCAACATCGCTACGTCTACGACGAACGGGATGGGATCTCGCCCGTGACGCGGATGCGCGTCAAGTCAATCATCACGTCTCCGACCGATGCCGCGCGGTGTGGTCGCGATCTCACCGTACGCGGCTGGGCGTGGTCGGGCAGCGGTGGCATCACCCGAGTGCAGATCGGGGCCGACGGTGGAGATACGTGGCAGGACGCGGTCATCGGGACGCCCGCGTCGCGTTACGCCTGGACGCCGTTCGAAGCGGTGGTCCACGCGCCGTGCGCGGGGCGCTTCTCCTTGCGCAGTCGGGCCACCGACGCCACCGGCGCCACGCAGCCCGACGTCATTTCCTGGAACCGGCTTGGCTACGGCAACAACGCCGTCCGCACCATCGTCATCGACGTCGTCTGACGCGGCCGGGAGCGTTACAGCCCCGACGGCGGTGTGGGGGGCGCGCCGCGCTGCGGCGCAGGCAATGTGTTGCGATCGGGCCTGGGCATTGTGACTGGCGGATGCAGCGTGCCGCGGTGGCATAAGGCACAGGTGGCCTTCGGGTAATCCTCGTCGAGGTCTTCCGTCTTGGCGAGATGATCTTCGTTGATGGAGCGGACCATCCTTTCCATCTGGCGCGTGATCACCTTGTTCTTCTTCTCGTCCTTGTCCCACTCACCCACCACGTGGCAGCTGGAGCAGACCGCGCCCACACCGCGTCCGTATTCCTCGTCCATCTTTTTCAGGAAGTCCTTGACCGGCATGTCCTTGTGGAGCGTGACGTTCTTGAAGACCGTGCCCGCCGGTTCGTTCTCGCGGCCGGCCACGGTCTTCATCACTCCAGCGATGGCCGCCAGACGGATGGAATCCTGCAGGAACGGGCTTGGTCCGCGACGGGGCTGCTGCGGTTCCGACGCTGAGTTCGCATCGATCACGCCGTAGGTCCCACCAGCTGCTGCCATCACCGCCACCAGCGACATCGCCTTGAACAACGAACGCATCGTGCCTCCTGCCGGGTTGAACTACGCCAAGGGTGCTTCGTACTGAGCGCTACCGCTTCTTCGCGAGAATAGTGCCGCGACAGGTGATTGCGCCACACGCGCATGGAAATCGCTTCTTCGCCGCGGGGGTGTGTCGTTCCGCAAGCACGTATGCGTAGTCGTACACCAGCTCTTCGCCGGGTTCGATATCGTGGATGGTCTCGATCCAGATCCTGCCGTCCTCGATCACGGCATCGCAGTTGGGCGCGCAGGAGTGATTGAGAAAGCGCGCTTCGTTACCGTCCACGGACGCATCGACCACGACCATGTCGTCGATGGCGAAGAGATACGTGTGATGGCGGTCGACCGCTGGACTGCCCGAGGGCGAGTCGGGATAGCGCGCGTCGACGTCGGCGGGGGTCAGGCGCTCGCCCGCATACTCGATGAGCCGCGTACCGGCGGCGATGTGGGCAGTGGCGTAGCCGCCGAGTCCCTGAATGGGAGAGGGGCGGACTTCGAAGGGGAGTGGGACAGGGAGTGGGGCGGAGTTGGCTGTAGCGTCTCGGTGCATACGGGCAAAGGTATCGGACGGGGATTCTGTGAGATTGATCGCCGCGGGCCGGCGACCGTCGGCGCGCTGGCCCGCGCCTCGCGAGCGGGGGGTTGGGTCCCGGGTGATCGGAACTCGGTTCTCTGTGGCGCACGAGTGTGTGCGTTGGGAGCGGGGCCGGGTACCGACCACCGCCGTTCCCGCTCCACAGAAGACCGACGTCCGTAGACTCGCGACCCGAACCCCCCCCGTTCGCGATCTCGCGTGTCGGGACCATGGTGCCGGCCCTTCGCCAGAGCCGATCGCCGCGGGCCGGCGACCGTCGGCGCGCTGGCCCGCGCATCGCCAGCTGGGGGTTTCGGGTCCCAGGTACGCGGGAATCGGAGTGCCGTGGAGCAAGCGTGGGGGCACTCGGCGCAGTTCCCTTCCGTGAACGTCGGCATGACTCCCGGATCTCCGGCAAAGTCCGTCAGTCGCGCAAGGACTTTGAGATCGGCTGCGTTGTCACGGAGGTCGGTGGAGAACACGAGGCGTTGCAGGTTGAGGCCGCTGTTGAAGTATGATGAAAAGACCAGCACCGTTCGCAAAGTTCATCGTGCTGCCGATGTTGAATGAGTCCGGATCGAAGACGAACCGATCCGTCGCGACATGAAACGATGTGAACAGTTCGTTTCCGATGATCCTGCAGCGACAACAATCAGACCGATCGTCATTTCTTCGTAGGCCTCACTCCTACAGCGTAGACTCGTACGCGTCGCACGGGTGCATGGGAATGCACGCGCCCATCGTATTCACGAGCGCGCCATCCTTCGCGCTCTGCACCTCACCATCCACCTGCAACGCCAACGCGTTCAGCGCGGCCGCACGCCGCACACCCGTCTTCATCTCCGCCGCATCCAGTGCCACCGCGATCGCCGACGTACGCACGGCGGCGAGACCGTTACGGTCTGTGCTCCGCCGGTGTGCCCGCTGTGTGACCGGCTGTAACGGCTGTGCGTGCGAATCCGGGGAAGGGGCGTGCGTGGCGGGGAGACGATCAGGTGCCCGTTACGGCGCGGGGTGACCCTGCACTCTGCAGCGGCGGACTCGGAGCTGGGCGGATTTCCAAGGACGCGGGGCGGATTTCAGGGCCGGTCGGGAAAGATCTGCACCCGACGGTGTACGTTCGGGCCCCCTGAGATTCCGGAACCGGCTATATTCAAGAAAAGGAGGAGTACATGACCCGTACGTTGCCCACAGCCCGAGACGCGTTCATCACCGCGATGAACCGGGATACAGCTGGATCCGATCGGCCTCGATATACCGCTGTTCTCGATGCGATGATCGAGTGGAGCCTGGCCCGACCAGAGCAGCTCAGGTTCCGCGATGATGAATCGGCCAAGGGAGTCGTGAGCTTCCAGCGGATCGGCTCGAACATGGTCTTCTGGGCGGCCCGCCCCATGCGCGGTAGCGGTCCCAAGATCGAACTGCTGCCTCGCGCGTCGTCGGTGTTGCCCGACGATAAGCTTCAGGTTGCCCGCGAGGCCATCAATGCGTGCTCGCGAGAAGTGCTCGAAGAGAACGATCGCCTCGCGATCGGCTTCGGTGCGATGAAGAATCCCGTTTCCCGTGCGGCGGTCTTCACGTTGATGGACGATTTGCTCCAGGTGACGTGAGCGAGTCCATCGAAGCGACCGAGGGTGGGTTCTCGGCGCTGGGACTCGATGAACGCGTCGTTGCGGCTCTGGCGACGCTTGGATACGAGGAACCAACACCAGTTCAACGCGCGGCCATTCCGCCGCTGCTCGCAGGGCGCGATGTGCTCGCGCAGGCCGCGACCGGCACAGGCAAGACGGCGGCGTTCGCGTTGCCACTGCTCAGTAGGCTGAGCCCGAACGCCGTACCCCGTGAGCGCACTGCGGCGCTCATTCTCGTGCCCACGCGCGAGCTCGCCATGCAGGTGGCCGAAGCAGTGCATCGCTACGGTAAACCGCTTGGCGTGCAGGCGCTGCCGGTCTACGGCGGCGCGTCCATGGAAGCGCAGATCCGTGCGCTCAAGCGTGGCGTCGATGTGGTCATCGCCACGCCGGGTCGCGCGCTCGATCACATCCGTCGCAACACACTGCAGTTGCAGTCGGTGAAGACGGTCGTGCTCGACGAGGCAGACGAGATGCTCGACATGGGGTTCGCCGAGGATCTCGAAGCCATTCTCGAGGCTACGCCGAAGAACCGGCAGACGGCGTTGTTTTCGGCCACGCTGCCCTCGCGCATCGTGTCGATCGCGCGCCGACAGCTGCGCGATCCGGTGACGGTCACGATCGACCGCGAGATCGTGCCGGACGGTGAGGCCGCACGCGTGCGTCAGGTCGCGTACATGGTGCCGCGCGCTCACAAGATGGCGGCCCTGGCGCGCGTGCTCGATCTCGAGCATCCGACGTCGGCAATCGTCTTCTGTCGCACGCGTACTGAAGTGGATGAACTGTCGGAAACGTTGGCCGCGCGCGGGATGCGCGCCGACGCGTTGCACGGTGGCTTGTCGCAGGATCAGCGCGATCGCGTGATGCAGCGCTTTCGTTCAAAGAAGACCGATCTGCTCATCGCGACGGATGTGGCCGCACGTGGTCTCGATGTAAAGCATGTGTCGCACGTGGTGAATTACGATGTGCCGGCAGATGCGGAGGCGTACGTGCACCGCATTGGTCGTACGGGTCGCGCAGGGCGTGAGGGCGTGGCAATCACGCTCGCCGAGCCGCGTGAACATCGCCTGCTGCGCAACATCGAGCGGATGACCAAGCAGCGGATCGAGATCGCCACGGTTCCCACCGTGGCTGACCTCAAGTCGCGTCGTCTCGAACTTGCGCGCGCGACGTTGCGTGAAGCGATTCTCGAGGGTGAGCTCAACATGTATCGCGGCATCTGCGAGTCGCTGGCGGAGGAGTTCGACGTAATGGACATCGCCGCCGCGGCGGTCAAGTTGCTCGAGTCACGCGAGGACACCGACGATGCCGACATTCCAGTGGTCGCGCCCAAGACTGAGCGGTCGCGCAGCGACGATCGCCCGCCACGGGAGGATCGTCCACGGCGTGAAGGTGGCGCACCGGCGGCACGTCCGTCGCGCGCCAAGGCCGGCGGCAAAGCGGCCAGTCCTGAGTGGGCGGTGGCCAAGCTGTGGGTGGGTGCCGGTCGCAAGTCCAAGATGCGTCCGGGCGATCTGGTCGGCGCGATTGCGAATGAGGTCGGTATCGACGCCGGTGTGATCGGTGCGATCCAGATCGCTGACGGCTACTCCACGGTGGAAGTGCCGGAGGAGATCGCCGAGGACATCATCACCGCGCTCCGCAGTACGACGATCAAGGGTCGGCGCGTCCTGGTGCGGCGCGACCGGAGCTGATAACAGCGGCAGGTGAGCGTTGTGTAGCGGCCGTCTGACGCACTGTCAGGCGGCCGCTCTCCGAATTTGTGTCCGCACGGCCATTGTGGCCGTCTGGTAAACCCAATGAAAACCACGCTCAACATCGACAATTCCGTCATGGCCAGCCATCAGCGCGAGGCAGCCCGCACGGGACGCCCTAAGTCCAAGCTCGTCGAGACCGCGCGATAGCTGTTCGTTGTCGACACGAACGGGTTGGTGTACGCGGCCGACATGCGCGCGCCGGAGCACGCGCGTCAGGCGGCGCAGATGCTGCGGGACGTCGTCGCGTGGCGGGAGCGGGCGCGCGGGCTATAGCTCATGGTTCGTCAGTGCACGTTGACCATAGTCGTTGACCATGGTATTTTAGGTCATGTCTACCAACCCCGGTGAATCCATCGCGATCTCCGAGTTCAAGGCCACCTGCCTCGCCGTACTCGAACGCGTCCGTCGCACCGGCACGTCGGTGCTGGTCACGCGCCGCGGCGTGCCGGTGGCCGAAATCAATCCGCCGTCGCCCGCCTCGGTCGGTACGAACTGGATGGGCTCCATGCGCAGCACCGGCACCATCGTCGGCGATATCGTCGCGCCCCTCGCGGGCGACGAGTGGGAAGCGCTCGCGCCGTGAAGCTGCTGCTCGACACGCACATCTGGCTCTGGGCGCTGCTCGATCCGGAGCGGCTCTCAGCGACCGTGCGTGCCGCGTTGCAGTCGAGCGAGAACGAACTGTGGTTGTCGCCCATCAGTGTGTGGGAAGCGACGCTGCTCGCCGAGCGCGGACGCGTGCGCGTGACGTCGGATGCGCGGACGTGGGTGCGGCAACTGCTCGACGCGATGCCGCGACGCGAGGCGACGGTCACCAATGAGATCGCAATCATGAGCCGGCAGCTGACGCTCGCGCATCAAGATCCGGCGGACCGGTTTCTCGCCGCCACAGCGCGCGTGATGGGGCTGACGCTGGTGACCGCAGACGAGCGGCTGCTTCAGTCCTCAGAGTACGACGTGCTGGCGAACCGATGACGAGTCGCTTCGGCGCTACGTGCGCGCGCTGTATGCCGGACAACACCTGAACGACCGCGTGAGCGCGGCCCTCGCTGGCCGCTATACCATCGAGCGCGAACTCGGACGCCTGCTCGAGGCACGCGGCTACTTCGCGTTGGGAACGCATTGTCAGCCGGGGTGCGAGTGGTTGACCGGTGATGCGCGATACCGTGCACTGCTCGACGAGTACGGGTACGGATGGGTGCTCAATCCGCAGTCGTCCTACTCGCCGGCGCCGTACGCCCGGATGTAGTCCACTTCCAGGCGGAACGGCCCGTCCTGGCCATCCGCCATGTACAACCCCACGCCACGAAGGCGCGCCAGGTCAATCGGCGCGGCATTCACTTCCCGTCCGAAGATGGTATTCCGGAGTGTGGTAAATGGGACGCGGACGAGCGTCCAATCCGATGACGACGGGAACGCAGCCCGACGCGAGACGTTGCGCCCATACATCCGCAGGCCGTCGTCGACTTCGACCTCGAACTGGCGACCACTGCCGCGTACGCGGAGCTCGATGCCGACTTGGCCCGTCAGGTCGACATCGCGCCGAGCCCGCACCGACGTGAAGCCGCCGCCCTGCGTCACGAGCGTTCCGGTGAAGCGGAGCGCGCCGTCCGCCACCGCTATGTAGCCCGCGGAGCGACCGCCCATCACGCCGTCGTTGACGACGTCCCACGATGCTTCGTCGGCGCGGTTGAAGTCGAAGAGCGCTATGGGCATCGGGACCTTGAGGGGGATCGGTGCGGACCACCCGCCCGCGGCGAGCACGAGGAGCAGGGATGGCAGGAGCTGCCGTGCTGCGCGCGGCAAGCGCCGCGATGTCTGACGGAGAGGCATGATGTCTGAGACGGTCACCGAGATGCACGCGTGGGCACTACAGACGGAAGCCGCGCCGTGTTGACTGGGTTCCGAGGTGACCACAAAGGTGACTGTTGCATACGGCCGCGTCATCCGGGGTGGCCGCTTCCATGTGTGCGAGCCGCCGGCTTGACGTCCCTGTTGCTCCGGACGATCGGACCCAACATCGGTACAACACGAAGGAAGTGCCGGTCCGCTCGCAGAAGAAACCGGCGCGACACACACGGACCGACAGCAGGGCATACATGACCGCAGACTCCTATTGAAGATGAGGGAGCGCCTCCGGGACCTCACGTCCCGCGCAATGGTGGCACCTGTGCGGTGGTGTACGAGGGAAGCAGGAGAGACTTCCCCCTGCTCCCTATCCCGGTTGCGATTCGTGCGCGGTCCGACGCCAACCGCGCCGCCACAGACGTGATCATGGCCGCTTCGACGGCTTGGGGAAGGGCGGCGGCACGATCGGCTTGGCACCGGCGGCGTTGACGAGCTTCATCGCCTCGTCGATCGCGCGCTCCAGCTGCGGATCACGACCGGCCATGGTGGACTTTGCATCGAGCAGCACTTCGATGTCCGGGGCCACGCCCTCATTCTCGGCGACCCACTTGTTGTTGATCGGATCGAACACCGCGTTGTCGGGCGAGGTGACGATGCCGCCATCAATGAGCGCGTAGTGCACCGACGACTTCACGAGACCGCCCCACGTACGCGCCCCGATGAGCGGGCCGACCTTCTGCTGACGGAACGCCCACGGGAAGTAGTCGCCACCCGATCCCGCGAGTTCGTTGATGAGCAGGACTTTCGGGCCCAGTACGCCCTGCGGCAGCAAGATCGGCGCGCCGCCCGGCACTTCGTTGGTGATCGCGGCGCGTAACGTGCGCGTCATGTGATCGACCATGTAGTCGTCGAGATTGCCGCCGCCGTTGAAGCGCTCATCGATGACGGCACCGAGCTTGTCCTGCTGCGCAAAGATGTAGCGGTCGAAGGAGGCGGTGCCGGGCGAGCCCGTGTTGGGAATCCACGCGTACGCAAGCTTGCCGTTGGAGCGCTGGTCGACGAAGCGCCGATTGTCTTCCACCCACGCACGCTGACGCAGGGTGTTCTCGCTGCCGATCGGCGTGACGGTCACCGTCCACGCGCTGTCCATGGTCGGGCGATCGTTGATGTGCAACACGGTCTGCCGGTTGGCCGTGCCGTCGAGGAGCCGATACGGATCGTCGCTCGCGGTCAGGGCCTCTCCGTTTACGCCGACGAGGTACTGACCGGTCTTCACGCGAAGTCCGGGGCGGTCGAGTGGCGCGGCGAGTCCGGGATTCCAGCTCTCGAAGGTGTATATGCGACCGATGCGCCAGCGTCCGTTCTCCGCCACGAGATCGGCGCCAAGCGTCCCGACCCGTGATGTGTCGACGATCGGCATGTCTCCGCCATTCACGAAGCTGTGGCCGACCGACAGTTCGCCGTTGACGAGATCGAGCACGTAGTTAAGGTCACTCCGGTGGCGCACGTGTGCGACCAGCGGACGATAGCGCGCACGCACGGCGTTCCAGTCGTTGCCGTGCATGTTGGGGTCGTAGAAGAAATCCTTCTCGTAGTGCCACGTCTCGTCGAAGATCTGACGCCATTCGGCGAGGCGATCGAGCTGCATGCGCAACGACACGCGGACGGCACCCTTGCCTGGTGCGGGAGGTGCATCGGTGCCCACCACCGACCAGCTCTCGCCCGACTGATAGAGCATCTTCTTGCCGTCGGCCGACAGCGACACACGCCGCACGCCACGCACAAACACCTCGACCTTGGCGTCGACAACAGTGAACTTGTGGAGCGTGAGTCCGGGCTGGTTCTCGACGATTTCGCCGATGAAGACAGTGCCCGTCGGTCCGGAGTAGACATCGCTGTAGCGACGCACCGGAATCGGCAGCGGGAGAATGCGACGTTCGATGCCGGCCGTGTCGATGCGCACCGTCACGGCACCGGTGTCGGGCTTCGCTGGTGGTGGCGCAGCTTCCTCGTCACTCTTTGGCGGAAACGGTGTTCCGTCGTTTGCGCGCAGCAGCAGGACGTAGGCGCCGAACGACGGATCGGCGCTGATCGAGCTGGTGTTCGCCCAGCCGGCGCCGAGTCCGATGTTGGTGCTGGCGAGGAAGTAGATGTGGCGTCCATCCTTGTCCCACGCGGGCGACGCGGCGTCCGCCATGCCGTCGGTGAGCGGATGCGCACGCCCAGTTTCGACGTTCCACGCCACCACGCGATGGAGCTGATTGGGATAGTACTTGGCGTACGCCAGCCACTTCGAGTCGGGTGACCAGGTGATTCCCATGCTTCCACGACCGATGTTGCTGCCATCGACATCGGCGGTGGTGATCTTGCCGCTGGCGAGTTCGAGGACTTGCACGCGCACTTTATTGTCCACGAACGCGATGCGTTTGCCGTCGGGAGACCACGCGGGCTCCCACGCCATCGTCGATTCGCCGATGGAGAGTGAGCGGGTGGGTGCGAGTCCATCCTGCGCTGCGATATGCAGCCGATACCCGCTGCCGGAGTCGGCGAACCACGCGACTTCCTTACCATTTGGCGACCACACCGGCGCGCGGTCGGCGACCCCGGCGCTGCGCGAGAGATTGCGCGTATCGCCCTGCTCCACCGGCACCGTAAAGATTTCGCCACGGGCCTCCATCAACGCGCGTTTCCCCGTCGGAGAGAGCGCGGCAGAGGCGATACGACGCGACACGTCCTCCGATCGGGTTTCGGCCCACGGGAAATCGCCCTGCACCGTGATCGAGAGACGCTGGGTCTGCCCCGTCGCGGGGTCGAGCGTGTGCAGATAGCCGTCCTGTTCGAAGACCAGCTGGTTGTTGTTCGCGCCGAGCGATTTGACTTCCGCACCGGTGAAGCGCGTGACTTGCGTCAGCGCCTTGGTGGCGACGTCGTACGACCAGACATTCTCCGCCCAGCTGCGATCGGACAGGAAGTAGATCATGCCGCCGACCCACACCGGTTCGATATCCATCGAACGCTCGTTGGGAAGCGCGCTCTCTTCGCGCGTGGCGACATCGAGCACTCGAAGCGGCGTGTTCTGCCCACCGCGATAGCTGCGCCACTCCACATCCCATCGCGTGACGCGGTCGATGATGAGCCGCTGGCCATCGGGTGAGTACGCGGCGTCGTTGGCCCACACATCCGCGACGAGCGTTGAAGGGCCGCCCGCACGCGCCACCGTCCACAGGCGATGGAAGCCCGTCGGCGCCGTGGCCCTCGACGATGCATACAGCACGCGAGTGCCGTCGGGTGTCCAGCCACGGGTGATCGCGTCCTCAGGATACCAGGTCAGCTGTGTCGGCTCACCGCCCCGCGCGCCCACGACGAACACCTGCGGGGTACCGCTGCGATTCGACGTGAACGCGATCCACTGACCGTCCGGCGAAAACTGCGGATCGCTCTCGACGGCAGGCGTGCTGGTGATGCGCCGCGCCACGCCGCCCGCTTTGGCCACGACCCAGATGTCTGCGCCGTATTCGAACGCGATCTCCGTCGCGCTCATGGTCGGCTGGCGTAGCAGGCGTGCGTCCTGCGCCTGGACGGGAGACGCCGTGACAACGAGTAGCGCCAGCGCGAGGGGAAGTCGGGACATTAAGTGGCTCCGCAGACGAGCGTGATTGTGCGCAGTGCGCGTGGACGGAATGCTCCTGAACGCGATGCGACTGGAATGGCAGGCGGGGACAGTATGGCCCCGGCGACCAGCACAGCAAGGGTCAGCCGGTTCGGTGACGAGCGACGGTCAGCAGGCCCTCACGCGTCGCCTACGTTCGGGGCTCAGCGAGGCCTGATGCCAGGGAGCGCACTGCACGGGATCGGCACTCACACGAGCGTCAGCTGGCGATCAACGCCGTCGACGCCACGAACACGGATCGCCGCATCGCGATCGGTCGGGAGCGTTGCATCGCCGGGCTCGTCGCCACGCGTCGGGCAGCGTTGCGTGCCTCTGCCGCGTCAGCGGCGTGCGTGGTTTTTTAACCGATGCCGAACGGGAAGGGCCTCCCACGCCGGCTCGGCGCGGATGGCGTCGTACGGCGGGAGACAAACGGAAACGGCCATGTTTGCGAAGCCGTCGTGTTCGAGATAATCCACGAACGCGGCCGCGCCGGCCAGGATGTCCATTCCGAAACGCCCGCGCAACGCGAAGGTGGCGAGACTGTTGCGCGAGCGCGTGGCATCGGCGCTGTCGGCGAGCCCAGACCACACGAGCGCCACCGTGCGATAGTCTGCGTACGAGTGGAACTGGATGCCTGACCAGTGGGAAGCGATGGCGTTCTGCGGTCCCAGCCGCCGTGCCGTGGCCAGTGCCGCCGTAGAGAAGCGCCGACGGCAGAGCAGAGAGCGGGTACCACAACCATTCTCCCATCTGCCACGGCTCAGTCTGCACTGGTAGACGAAGCGCCGTCTCCTCTTTAAGGCTTCCCGGTGACTCGGTTATTTGAGTCTCAGCTCGGCGAGCTCCGAGTGGCGATTGCGATGAACTGTCCAGTCTCAAGCCGGGCCCCGTGAGCGATCACGAGCTGAGTGCCTTTGGCATCCGGGCCGTGCTCGTGGAGCCTGGCGTCACGCGCACCGTCTTCGAAGAAAACCTTATGCGCACCGACCAGCCGCTCCCTGCCTACGCCGCCGAGGGCGCGCGCAGCGAGCGCCTGATGCGTAAATGGGTGTAGGCGGGCGATCCTCCGCAGTTGACGGCCGACGCGGTGGTCAAGGCGGCGACTGCCTCGACGCCGAAGCTGCGCTTTGCCGCCGGCAAGCAATCGGGGCCGGTGCGCTCGCTTCGTCGCTTCATTGCCGGAAGGGATGGTCGACAGCATCCTGCGAAAGTTCAACGAGTTTCCGGCGCAGGCGGGCAGCGGTTCGGTCGCAGCAACGTGAGGGGCCGCATGCCCGCGACTCTTCCCAGTCACGCGGAAACGACGGTGATGGCATCACGCGCACGCCTCGCAGTTAGCCGGCGCGCGGGCGTTGGGTATCAAGTTCTTCGTTTCCCGCCGCCATCGCCTTTGGCGCGGTCGCGTTGGCCGCCCTGCCGCGGCGGGATGGATTTCGGCCATCACATCGGAGGCGACGATGAATTGGCGTGAGCATATCTGGATCGACGCGGAGCGGATGCACGGCATCCCCTGCCTACAGCACGTGCGCGTGACGTCGCCCTTTCGTCAGCCGTAGTGGTAGCGCGCTTGCAAGAACTCGATCCGGTCGTCGAAGACTTCGTAGACCAGTCGATCGGCTTCGTTGATCCGCCGCGAACAGACATTGCCACCGAAGTATCTGAGGGGCTCCGGTTTCCCGATCCCACTCATGGGATCGCGCAACACCGCCTCCATCAGGTCGAGCACGCGCCGGGCGGTCTTGCGATTCGTGTCCACCCAGTAGCGCTGATCGTCCAGACATTCATCCTGGACGACGGCGTAGCGCGCGCGCTTGGCCCGTGCGCTCAGGGAGCGCGCTCCAATTCCCGCCGTAGCGAGCTGCCGCTGCTCGCCCGAGCGTCGCTCGCTCGGCATCACCCCGAGGTATGCCTCCAGCTCGTGCGCCGTGCGAAAGCGCGTGATGTCATCGATCGTGGCCACGAACGCGCTGGCGGTCACCGGGCCCACCCCGGGCGCCGTGGTGAGCCGCGTCGCGATGGGATTTGCACTCGCGAAGGCCGCGATGCGCGCATCCGCCAGCGCGATCTGGGCAGTGAGCGGCGCGAACACCGCGAAGAGAGGCGCCAACGCCGTCGTCAACGAAGGCGACAGATCCAATTCGGCGATCCGCGTCGGGACCCACGCACTCGCACTCGTCGGCACGCGAAGTCCATCGCGTCGCACCAGCGCTTTCGCCAGCGCGATGTACCGCGTGCGCGTGCGCGTGCGCACCAGCGCATCCCGCACCAGCGCATCCCGCACCAGCGCATCCCGCACCGCGAGTTCGGCCCGCACATGCCGTCGCGCCTCCGACAGCCGATACGCCGGACGCCACGCGCCCGTCTCGCACGCGGCCATCAGCGTGCGGGCTTCGCGCCGATCGGTCTTGGTACGGCGCGAGCGAGTGGCGACATCGGCGTATCGTTCGGATCGGCCACGATCACCGCGTGGCCGAGCGATTCGAGGTGGCGGGCCACCCACTCGCGCTCGGTGCTCGCCTTAACGAAGAATACGGGCCCGCGGCCGCTCTCCGAATACGGCCGTGCACCGCTCCCGGCTGGTGGCGATGCGACGGTCGATGATCGTGCCGTCGTCCGCCTTGATGGACCGCTGACTCGCGCGCTGGTGCAGATCCAGGCCGATGCTCTCCATGGGGACGGGCCTCCCGGTGTGCGCCCCGTCGGCAGACGGTGAGCGCGTGGAGAGGGGTGGGGCGATGCGTATCTCCACGATACCGCGGAGGACCAGCCACCGCTTATACCAACTAGTCCGTCGCCGGCAGCAGTTACGGTCGCAAGATCTATCAAATCATGCAGTACTGGGACGACGATCAACCCGACTGGGGGCCCGCCGAGCGGGCGTTCGCCGTGGCGTGGCGAAACCAGCCCAAATGGGTGGTGTCTCGCACGCTGCAGTCCGTGGGCACGAACGCTACGCTGATCACCGACGACCTGGCCGAGCAAGTTCGCGCACTGAAAGCTTCGCGACCGGGCGAGATCGACGTCGCGGGCCCCGACCTGGCGAGCACGCTCACCGCACTCGGCCTGATCGATGAATATCGCATTTACCTGCACCCCGTCGTGCTCGGCCGCGGCACGCCGTACTTCGCCGGCCCAAGGCCGCGGCTCCGACTGCTCACCCACGACCCGGCGGACGAGGATGTGATCCGGTTGACGTATGCCCCGGTTACTTAAGTCCAACATTCTCGACGTGCCGGCAAGCCCGTGGTACGGAGCGCGGCATTTCGGTCACGATGTGTTCCCTCGGTAGCGTTACCCTCGGCGGATGTTCGCCCCTTGCGCTCTCCCCGTTGCCGAGCCGACCATATGGCTATGCCTGCACTTCCGGGAATCCCCGAGCGGAGCCTCTGGACCGTGGCCGATCTGGAGCAGTTGCCCGACAACGGCAACCGCTACGAGATCCTCCACGGAGAGTTGCTCGTGACGCCGCTCCCGTCCAGTGGACATCAGGGGGTCGTCGCTCGGCTGTTGGTCACCCTCGCGCTGTGGTGTCGCGCGCACACCGGGTGGCGCTTCCTGACACCGGGCGGCGTCTACATCAGCGAAACCATCTGGCTTGAACCGGACATCGCGGTGTACCCATCACCCGAGTATCTCGACACACCGTGGCGCGGGCTGCCGGCGCCGGTGCTCGTTGTGGAGGTGCTCAGTGCCTCAACGCGCAAACGCGATCGACATCGCAAGCGACCCGCGTACCTGACCCATGGCGTTGCCGAGGTGTGGCTCGTCGACGAGGAAACGCGAACCATCGAGCGCTGGACGGCGGCGTCGGAGTTTCCGGAGATCTGTCACGGCTCGATCACGTGGACGCCCGTGGCCGCGCTTCCGCCGTTGCTGGTGAGCGAAGCGGAGCTGTTTGGACCGAAGCGGTAAACGCTGCCCAGCTGTACACCGTAAAAGAGTCTGGCGCGAGAGCAGCACGGGATCAGCGCGCGATGAGTGCTCCCTCGCCGTCGAGCAATGTTATGGGCACGTTCACGCGGATAATCGTGGTGGGCCCACCCGCTGCATCGAAACGATGCAGCTCGAATCGGTCGGTCCTGCCCGCCACCACCGAGGTGGCGCCAACGGCGAACGCCGAACCTCGACCTATCGCGAGACGCCGAATCTCCACCCTGGTGATTTGCCCCGAGGCGCCGGACGCGTCGAGCATCATCAGGCGGCTCCGGAAGCCGGATCAGTCGGGCGTAGGCCCCGTCTGGCCCAAACACCAGCGTGCGCTGGCCCGCGTCGCTCACCAGCAGGGAGTCGCCGCCCGGGCTGCTCAGGTGCGTGATATTGCGTATGAACTCGCCTGGCCCCTCGCCCCCGCGCCCCGCCGTCCAGAGGTGTGCGCCACGCTCATCAAACGTCCGCAGCTTCAGCGCCGGTGCGTCGGCCACCACCACCGTACCCGTTTGCGAGGCGCGCCAGTCCAGCGACCCGGCCGAACACCTGAGGCCCTGAACCGTCGCTTGAACCGTCCATCTCACCGATCCGCAGCTCCACCGAATCGGCGATTGTCCAGACGGGGAGCGTCGTGGGGAGTGCGGTGTGTTCTACGATCGAATCGTGCAGCCCGCCCCGCGATCGTTGCGAGGCGCGCCTACGGACGGTGCTGCTTCAACAGCCAGTCGATAGCAGCGGGGAGGACACCTGGTACCACCAACGTGTGTCCCTGATTCGGCACCGTGCGAAGTTCCACGGCGCGACCGCTGTTCACCGCTTGCGCAACGCTCGCTTCAATGCGTGCGCGCGGAATCAACAGATCGTTCTCAGCGGCGAAGACAAGGGTTGGTGCGCGACGTCCGGTCATGTCGGTGCTTGCGTCGGCCGGGCCGGTGCACGGGCTGGCAATACACGCCACCGCGATGACCCGTGCGCCGCGCGACGTGGCCAGCTGGCCGGCAACGACACCACCCATCGAGTGGCCGAGTACGAGGATCTGCGCCGAGTCGATCGATGCCATCGCGGTCACGCTGGCGATCAGCGCATCAAGCTTGAGTGGTGCGTTGCGCGTGAACGCATTCGTCAGCGGCATCGCGACAACCAGATCGCGCTGCTGCGCAATGCGCAGCAGTGCGCCCGCACCGTAGGCGAGCGCGAACATCTGCTCGTTCCCACCCGCCCCATGGAACGCGATCAGCAGCGGGCGGCGGCCACGCGAATTCGTCGGGACGAAGAGCCGGAATGGGATCGTATCAGTTCCGACAACAAGCTGACGCACGTTCGCATCGGCCGCGCGCAAGGCGCTGTCCGCCGATGCCGCGTGTCGACCCGCCTCCGCCGCATCGGACGTCAATACGTGCGTGAGCGAATCCATCGTCGCCAGCGCCTGTGCATTACGGCCGCCGAAAAATGCCAACGACGCCTGATCAAATGCGCGGTGCAACGGCGCGATGGCGTCTACTGCGGGTGGATGCGCGAGGAGTGCGTAGTCCAATCGGAGCAGCGCGCCGGCGAGGGCGGCTCGGCTGGCGATCGCGGCCGCGTTGGCGGTGGTCGGCGGTGGCGACGTCGCTTGTGCCGTGGCGCGTGTGAGTGGCGGGCAGAGCGCGCTTGCGAGGATCGCAGACGCGGTGAAGATGCGATGAAAGCGTGGCATGCTCAAGTCTGCACCACGCCCGGGCTCAGCGAAAGCCGTGTGAACTACGCAGCGGCGACTGGAGGCGTGGGTATCCTGTCACTATGGGCGAGCACCTCGGCCGACCGAACGCGAGAAGCGTCGGCACGCGTGCGCCGGGCGAGCAGCGCTTTCACATGATCGCGCTGAAGCTGGTACAGCCAGCCGCCGAATGCACAGGCGCCCACCGTGAACGCGAGCATGAGGAGGCTGGCCCCGTAGTCGGGGTGCCAGCCTCTCGTCGTTTCAAGCAGTAGCGATACGCCGCCGCCCCACCTCAGCACGCGCGGAGCGACCTCGCGATAGCGCAGCAGATCGCGACCGTAGAACTCTGCGATGACGTAGCCCACCAGCGTGAACGCCGCCACATGCTCGAGCATCTGGTAGATGATGCGATTGTTGAAGACCACGCCCGGCGGCAGCAGGGAGACCGCGACCCGGAACGGCGCGGTCGCGGCGTCCAGCGGCCACAGCGACGACAGCGCGAGGTAGGCGGCGAAGAGTGGCAGGACAAGACGGAGCGTGGGCAACTCGAATCGTCGGTTGCCGTGGTCGCGACGGTAACGCGCCGTGGCGATGCTGCGGAGCCACGCGCTGCCCATCGTCAGTGCGGCAGTACCGGCCATCAGGCGCGGATCGCCGAGTGCGGCCGGAAGGAGTGCGACCACGAACCAGCCGAACGCCGCCAGGAGCAGCCAACCGCGGGCAATGCCCCGTACGGGCGCGAGGTATGCCGCGTGCACCGTGCCGAGAATGCCACCCGCAACGAGCGCGATGGGGACGACGAACCACGCGCGCGACGTACCCGCGCCGACCAGCCCCATGAGCCACGCCAGCGGGACGAACAGGTACACCAGCGCCATGAGTGGCAGTTCGAGGGCGAGTGAACGCACGGCGTTCTCGCCGTCGATGCGCCGGACCACGACGGTGTAGATCCACGCCCCAAGTCCGGCACCGGCCGCGTTGGTGACCACATCCCCCAGCGACGAGTAGCGTGTCGCTTCGAAGAGCTGTGCGATCTCCACCAACGCGCTGAGCCCCGCGCCAAAAACCAGCACGCGCCTGATCGAGACGGGTGTGCCGGCCGGACGGGTGAGCTGGTACACGAAGCCGAACGGGACGAACATGACCACGTTCATGATCGCGTCGGACCAGGTCCAGATGTCCGTCAACCCGTGCACTGGCCACGCGGCAAACTGGAAGGGCGCGAGCGTGATGATGCCCATCATCACGGCCAGGTAGCCGAGCGTCGCGCGTCCCAGGCGGGCGGCGGTGATGTCCGAGGCGCGGCGATGTCGTCGGCCGGTCGCGGGCGCGGTGCCATTGGAGTCGGGAATCGCCCATTGGGCGGACGTGCGCATGCAGCGGAGTATCGGCAGGTCGCGCTATCTTCTTGGCGTCCCCTTACCCCGCCCTCCATGCGCTTCATGTCCGTTGGTATTGCCCTGCGAGGCGTTTTCGCCGCGTCGGCGCTGCTCGTCCCCGCGCTCAGCCTCGGCGCGCAGCCATCTGCGCGCTCGGCAGCCGCCCGCTCTCCGGGCACGGTCGGCGCGGCGATGCCCGCGCTCGACTCGACTACGTTTGCCGCGCTGTCGTGGCGCAACATTGGGCCGTGGCGTGGCGGGCGATCGGTCGCCGCGACCGGCATTGCGTCCAACCCGATGATCTATTTCGCCGGCTACACCGGCGGTGGCCTCTGGCGCACCGACGATGCGGGCAACAGCTGGCGCAACATCTCCGACGGCCAGTTCAAGACCGGATCGGTGGGTGCGATCGCGATCGCGCCGAGTGACGAGAACGTGATTTATGTCGGCATGGGCGAGCACGCCATTCGCGGCCAGTCGTCCACGTACGGCGATGGCGTCTACAAGAGCACCGATCAGGGGCGGACCTGGTCGCACATCGGACTGACGGCGACCCGTCAGATCTCGGCCGTACGCATTCATCCGAACAATCCCGATGTCGTGTACGTGGCGGCGCAGGGCGATCGCTGGAAGGGGACGCCGGATCGCGGCATCTATCGGACGACCGATGGCGGCAAGTCGTGGACGCTCATACTCAAGGGCGAGAACACGAACAGCGGCGCCTCGGATTTGTCGATGGATCCGACCAATCCGCGCATTCTGTACGCGGCTATGTGGGATCACCAGCGTTCGCCGTGGACCGTGCGCAGCGGCGGACCGGGCAGTGGTGTCTGGAAGTCGGTGAACGGTGGCGAGACGTGGACGCGCAGCCAGGAAGGGCTGCCCAAGCTGGTCGGCAAGATCGGCGTGTCGGTGTCGCCGGCCAGTCCCGATCGCGTATACGCGATCGTCGAAGCGGAAGTGGGCGGACTGTTTCGCAGCGACGATGCGGGGAAGACGTGGCGTCAGCAGTCGAGCGACCGGCTGATCCAGACGCGCTCCTGGTACTACATGAACATTACCGCCGACCCGAAGAACGCCGACGTGGTGTGGGTGAGCAACTCGCCGTTGCTCAAAAGCATCGATGGCGGCCGCACGTTCGCGACGGTGCCAGCGACGCACGGCGACAATCACGGTCTGTGGATCAACCCCACCGATTCGCGCTATCTGATCAACGCGAACGACGGCGGCGCGTCGATTTCGCTGGACGGCGGCAAAAGCTGGAGCTCACAGGACAACCAGCCCACGTCGCAGTTCTACCATGTCGCGGTGGACGATGCCTTTCCGTACAAGTTGTACGGCGGCCAGCAGGACAACTCGAGTGTCATCATCCGCTCGCGCAGTGAAGGCGGCAGCATCGGGACGCGCGACTGGTGGGACGGACCCGGCTGCGAGAGCGCGAACATGGGGGTGAGCGCGAAGAATCCGCGTTACATCTACGGCGGCTGCTTTCAGGGCATCATCGAGGAGATGGATGCGAACAGCGATGTGGTGAGCGCGATCATGCCGTGGCCCGAGATGAATCTTACGGAGCCGACGGACAAGACGAAGTACCGTTTCAACTGGACCGCGCCGATCGAAGTGTCGCAGCACGACGACCAGGTGGTGTATCACGGTGGCAACGTGCTCTTTCGCACCACCAACCGCGGACAGAACTGGACGCCGATCTCGGCCGACCTGACTCGCAACGACAAGTCGCGTCAGGGGTGGGGCGGTGGCCCGATCACCAACGAAGGCGCCGGCGGCGAAGTATACGCGACGATTGTGGTGATCGAGGAATCGCCGCACGATGCGAAGACGATGTTCGTGGGCACGGATGATGGCTTGCTCCAGCGCACGCGCGATGCCGGTGCCACGTGGACGAACGTGACGCCCGCCGCCTGGGGCGACGGCTTGGTGAACGAGATCGCGATCTCGCCGCACGATGCTGCGACGCTGTACGTGTCGTTCCGCCAGGATCGGTTGGGCGACCCGACGCCGCATGTGTTCGTGTCGAAGGACTACGGCGCGACGTTCACGCGCATCGTAAACGGATTGCGCGATGGTGAACCGGTGCGCGTGGTGCGCGAGGATCCAATGCGCAGGGGAATGTTGTACGCCGGCACGGAGACGGGTGTGTACGTGTCGTACGATGCGGGCGCCAGGTGGATGCCGTTCGTTGGCAACTTCCCGGTGGTGCCGGTGACGGACCTCCAGGTCAGGCACGACGATCTCATTGCCGCGACCGAGGGTCGTGCGTTCTGGATTCTCGACGACCTTTCGGTGCTTCGTCAACGCGCCGATTCGCTTGAGAAGGCGACGATGCATCTGTACGTGCCGCGCGCGGCGATGCTGGCGGGCGGCGGTGGCGGCTTTGGTGCGCCGCGCAATGCGGGACGCAATCCGCCGTCCGGTGCAACGGTGAACTTCCGTCTTGCCAGTGCGCCGGATTCGGCGACGACGATCACGCTCGATTTCCTCGACGCACGTAACGCGATCGTTCGTTCATTCACGACCAGGAGCGACACGATCAACCGGTTGACGGTCAAGCCGGGATTGAACGCGTTCTCGTGGAACCTGCGTCGGGCCGCGCCTACGCGCCTGCCGGGCGTGCTGCTCTTTGGCGCGCCAAGTGATGGCGGAGCGCGCGTGGCGCCTGGAATGTACAGTGTGCGACTCACGCTCAAGAACGCCACGGCAACGACGGTGCAGACTGCCGCACTCGAAGTGAAGCCGGATCCGCGCGTTGACGTGCCGGCAGCGGTGGTGGCCGAGCGTGATTCCGTGTCGCGTCTGCTGGCGACGCGCATCACAGAAATTCACGATGCCGTGCTGCGTGTGCGCGATCTGCGCGCGCAGGTGCAGGGGTACGTGACGCGCTCGAAGGAGACGAATGCGCCGGACACGATCGCCACGGCCGGCCGCGCGCTCAGCGGCAAGTTGGAGAAGCTCGATCCGCGCCTCACCACGAAGGCCGGCAACGGACAGGACATCATCAACTACGCCAACGGCATCAACGGGCAGTACGGCTTTCTGCTGGGCCAGGTGGAAGGCAACGCGCGCGTGACACAAGCGGTGCGCGACCGTCTGGTCGAACTCGAGCAGGTATGGAGCGCGCTCAAAGCTGAAGTGGAGCAGGTGGAGACGATCGACGTGACCGCGTTCAACGCACTGCTGCAGGCGAACAGGGTGCCGGGCGTGATCGGGTCGGTGAAGGTGAAGGGGCCGATTTCGTGACGCGCTCATGCACGGCCGTGTTGACTGTGGCGATGCTCTTCAGTGCCGCGTGGGCACTTCCGGCGTCCGCGCAGGCGAAGCGCGGGGCCGCAGTGCCGTACGTGCCGACTGCATCCAACTGGGAGAAGCGGTCGCCGGCGGCGTCAGGGCTCGATTCGGCCAAGCTGGCCGAGGCGGTGGCGTTTGCCGTTGCGTCGGAGAGCAAGAACACGCGTGATCTCGAGCTCAATCACTACCAGACGTTCGGACGTGAGCCGCTCGGCGATCCGATCGGTCCGATCGCGCCGCGCGGTGACGCGACGGGTGTCATCGTGCGCGGCGGCTACATCGTGGCCGAGTGGGGCGATCCGTCGGCGGTGGAAATGACGCACAGCGTGACCAAGAGCCTGCTCTCTACAGTGGTGGGACTGGCCGTGGATCGCGGACTCATTCGCAGTGTGTACGACACCGTTGCCAAGGCGGTGGGGCCGATCATGCGTGCGCGTCCCAACGGTACCGGACTCGCTGCCGATTGGCCTGGCGATTCGCGCTGGCTCCGTCCGTTCGATACGCCGCACAACAAGCGGCTGACGTGGGATCATCTGTTGCGGCAGGTGAGCGACTGGGAAGGCACGCTCTGGGGCAAGCCCGAGTGGGCCGATCGGCCGGCGCAGCAATCGGGGACGTGGACGACACGCGCGCGGGTCGAGCCGGGGACCGTGTACGAATACAACGACACGCGGGTGAATGTGCTCGCGCTGGCGGCGTTGCAGCTGTGGCGCCGACCGTTGCCGGAGGTGTTGCGCGACGAGATCATGGAGCCGATCGGCGCGTCGCGGACCTGGCGATGGTATGGGTACGACAATGCGTGGATCGTGCTGGACGGTCGCGAGGTACAAAGCGTGAGTGGCGGCGGTCACTGGGGTGGCGGCCTGTTCATCAACGCGCACGATATGGCGCGCTTCGGTCTGCTCACGCTGCGCCGCGGCAAGTGGGGCGAGAAGCAGCTGCTATCGGATGCGTGGGTGACGCAGGCACTCACGCCGACCAAGGCGCAGCCGACGTACGGCTACATGAACTGGTTCCTCAATACCGATCGCAAGTACGTGAAGAGCGGACCGCCGGAAGCGTTCTTACATCTCGGCAACGGAACAAACCTCATCTATGTGGATCCGGTGCACGATGTCGTCGCGGTCGTGCGATGGATCGAAAACGGAGCGGTGGATGGGTTCGTGCAGCGACTGATCGCGGCGGTGGATACGGCGCACGTCGCGTTCGATCGCCGCGGCCGCTAGCTTTCGGGTATGAGCGAAGACCGCGTGGCCACGCTGCGGGAAGAGATCGCCAACGCCGCGACGCATGGCGTCGGATTCGTTGCGAGTCTGGTTGGACTGCCGATTCTCGTGCTGACGGCGGCTGCGCGTGGCGAGCGTCTGGTCCTTATCGGCGCGAGCGTCTTCGGTGCCACACTCGTTGCGTTATATGCGGCGTCCACGTTGTATCACGCGATTCCGCATCCGACACTCAAGCAGCGACTGCGTGTGCTCGACCACGCGGCGATCTATCTGCTCATCGCCGGCACGTATACGCCGTTCACGCTTGGCGTCTTGCGCGGCGTCTGGGGATGGACATTGTTCGGTGTCGTCTGGACGCTCGCGGCACTCGGCGTGCTGTTCAAGGTGTTCTTCGGACCGGGATGGCAGCGCGCCTCCACGGCCATGTACATCGCGATGGGGTGGTTGATCATCGTCGCGCTCGAGCCGCTGATAAGCGCGGTGCCAAGGGCGGGACTGCTGCTGCTCGCGGCGGGCGGTCTGCTCTACACCGGCGGCTGCGTGTTTTACCTGGCGCGCAAGAGCTGGTCGCATCCGGTGTGGCATCTCTTTGTCATGGGCGGCAGCGCGTGTCACTACTTCGCCGTGCTCTGGTACTCTTCGCCGCTGCCGCAGAGCATTTCGGGCAGTGTGCCGAGTTGACGCTCCGGGGTGATCCGGGACGCACGCGGCGTGTGCCGCGATGACGCGCGTTCAGGCACTGCGCGTCCTCGCGCTCATCTTCGGTATGGCAGGTCTGTCGCACTTCGTCGTGCCGAATGTGTTCGAGCGCATTGTGCCGAACTGGGTGCCCAACGCGAAGGCCGTGGTGTTTTGGAGCGGCATAGCGGAAATTGCCGGTGCCATCGGGCTTCTGCTGCCCACTACGCGCGTGTACGCAGCGTGGGGGCTGATCGCCTTGCTGGTGGCAGTCTTTCCGGCCAACGTGCAGATGCTGCAGTTGGCACGCGCCGACGGGGCAAACGCGTGGTATGTCGCTGCGTTGTGGGCACGACTTCCGCTGCAGGTGGTACTGATCTGGTGGGTCTGGCGGGTGGGTGTCTTTCGCCAGTCATAGCCAGCGCGGCAGACAAGCAGTGCGGACATCGCTAAACACTTTCGCAGCGCGCGCCGCGGCTATCCGACTGTCAGGAACTGCTCCGACACCCATCGCTCCTCGAGTCCGATGCGGCACCAGCCGTCGCGATGCTCATGGACGAACAGCTCCTGTTTGCGGGCAAGCGCGGCGAGCTTGTCGAAACGCGGACCGGGACCGTTGCGCACGTTGAGCGTGTTGACGTTGACGGTCGCGCGCTGCACCAGCAGCACCATGCGCGCCAACACCCACGCGGCCTGTGATCCCGAAATGCGATACCAGCCGTCGCGCTCATCATGGATGCGCAGGACGCTGCCCAGCAGCACGGTGTTGACCTTGGCCGCATCGACCGCCGTGCCTGCGCGCACAGTCAGCCGGTCCACGTTCACGGTGCCGTAGCGCATGGTCGCCGGTGGCGCGTCCGGAATCGCGTCACCGCCGCCCAGGGCGCGCCCAACCAATGGCAGGAACGAGCGCTGCGCGTTCTCGACCTTGTTCCCGCCAAAGAACGCCGTACCGGGACAGGTCTTGGTCATGCCACTGCCGTTGGTGCGCACGCCGGTATCAAGATGAAACCAGTGGTGATAGAGGATGCGGTCGGCGTTCACGGGCACGGCAAAGCGACGGCAGAGCGCCGCCGTCATGCCGATGATCGTGGCGCGGTGCGGTGCCGACATGCTATCGCGACCGGCATCGAAGTTTCCGACATGCTCGAGGCACACGGAGTTGGCATTGTTGTTCTTGAGGCACGCCGGCGACTGCTCGAGCGAGCGACCGGTCATGATCGATCCGTCGGGGAACGTAGTGAAGTGCTGGCCAATGTCCGCCCATCCGTTGTTCACCACGTGATGCCGCTTCATGGCCGACTGCAAGTCGAAGTGATTGCTACCGGTGAAGCTGCCATATGACGGCGCCCACGTGTGGTGCTGCTGCAGCGTGATCACTGTGCGTCCGACATGCTGCGACATGATCCATCCCTCGAATTCGGCGGGGGACATGAGTGTGAAGCCGGAGCGGGTGTGCATGAGAGGGCAGATGAGTTGTATGAACTAGCGTCGGACGCCACGTTGTGTCACGTCATTCGGTCGGACCTCGATCTGCACAGTGTCGACGCGGCATGGTGCGTCTCCGGTCAGTTCAGCGACCCAATGCATGGCGCGCGACTCGGGCGTAAAGGCGGGAGGAGGCGGGAGTGGAATCAGTATACAGCCATCCGATCAAGTCCGCGCAACTCACCAGACGGCTAACACCTCGTCGTCCACGATGGCGTACAGCGTGTCGCCTGGTGCGACGGTGTAGGCGCCGTTCCCGGTGAATGCCGCGAAGGCGGGGAGTACGCCGACCTGTGCGCCGAACACGAAGCACGGGAGCGTCGTGCGCTGGCGCCCGCGCCCGCGCATGGAGACATGCGGGTGCAAGTGCCCGGCAAGCACGTAGCCTGCCGCACTGGGCGCCGGGTGGTGCGCGCAGGCGAAGGGGCCGAGCATCCAAGGCGCGTCCACGCAGTCGATGTCGAGCGATGCGGGTGGATCGCCGGCATGTGCGTCATGGTTGCCGCGCACGAGTCGAAGCCGGACGTGCGCGAACTGCTGCCGCCACTGGGCGATGGTGTGCAGTGTGTCGGCGTGTCGGCCCGCTTTGGCGTGCAGCAGATCGCCAAGGATGACGAGCTGGCGTGCGCCGGTCTGTTGCAGGATATCCGACAGTCTGGCGAGGTCGGCGGCGGTCGTTCCGGTGGGGACCGGCACATGCGCGGCGCGAAACGTCGCCGCCTTGCCCCAATGCAGGTCGGCGACCAGCAGCGTGTCGTGGCCGGGCAGGTACAGCGCACGCTCTGGGAGCAAGACCACGCGTTGCCCCATGAGCATGATCTCCGACGGTGGGCGCGTGAGCGTCACGGGCGTTTCCGCGGCGTTGTCTTCAACGGCGCCGGTGTCGGCCCGTGCAACGACCTATCGGACAGGTGCGGCGCGTGCACAATGGTCGTGGCGCCGACGCGCGTCTTTTTCTCTGCCGAGACGGTCATGCGACGCACGCGGTCGGCCAGCTTCTCGGAGCTCAACTTGCCGCGCGAGAAATCAACGAGCAGTGGAAAGGCCAGCGGCGTCGGTCGCTCGACATCGATGACGCGGACGGCGCTGTGCGACAGACGTTCGAGTACGCGCCCAAGCCGGCTGGCTTCGAGTTGTCGTTCCAGCACTTCGCGCTGCGCCTGATGGACGAGCAGGTTGTCCGGATCGTATTTCACGAAGACATCATACAACAGACCGCTCGACGCCTGCACCTGCTTCATGGACTTGGACTGCCCCGGATAGCCGGCGAACACAAGACCGGCCACGCGCGCGATCTCGCGGAACTGCCGCCGCGCGAGTTCCGCGGCGTTCAGGCTGTGCAGGATGTCGTGCAACAGATGCGCGGTGGAGAGCAGACCGGCGTCGAGTGCCGCCTCGAGCGGTGCGCGCTCCGGCGATACGAGCTCGAATCCGTAATCGTTGCAGGCAAAGACGAACGACGCAGGTTCCAGTTGCGCGATGCGATACGCGAACAGCGCCGCGAGTCCTTCGTGCACGAGACGCCCCTCGAAGGGATACACGAAGCAGTGATGCCCGTCGCGCGTTTCGCATCGCTCAACGAGCAGTTCGTCCGGCCGAGGGATGACACTGCGTTCCGCCTGCAGCGACAGCACCGGCCGCACGGCGACCATCTCCGGCCCGTCGTACACCTGCTGCCGCGCCTCCTCGAGCTTGTTGCGTACTGCAAGCGAGAGTTCCGTACTGAGCGGCATGCGCGCACCACCCCAGCGTGGAATTGCGCCCGACGTGCCCTTGGCCTTGCGCACCCACGCCGTGAGCTCGCGCACACGCACGAACTCCAGCGGTTTGCCGGCAAAGATGAACTTATCGCCAGCGTTCAGTCGCGAGACGAAGCTTTCCTCCACGGTGCCAAGTCGCCCACCGCTCAGGTAGCGTACGGTGATGGCCGCGTCGCTCACGATCGTGCCGATGTTCAGGACATGGCGCAGTGCAACGCGACGGTCGGTGACGACGTAGCGCCCGTCGAGCAGTTGCACCCGCGCGAACTCCGGGTACGCCTTGAGCGCATCACCGCCGCGTGTGACGAAGTCGATCGTCCAGTCCAGCTCCTGCTCGGTGAGCAGCGCGTAGGCGCGCGTCGTGCGCAGTTCCGCCAGCACGGCATCGCGCGTGAAGCCGCCGCCAAGGGCGAGCGTCACGAGATGTTGCGCGAGGAGATCCAGCGGGCGATCGAGCGGGTCGCGACTCTCGATGGCGTTGGTCCGAATCGCGTCTCGCGCCGCGGCAACTTCCACCAGCTCGAACGCATGCGTGGGCACGCAGACAATGCGCGACACACGCCCCGGTGAATGCCCCGACCGGCCCGCGCGCTGCAACAATCGTGCGACACCCTTGGGACTGCCCACCTGCATGACCATGTCCACCGGTGTGAAGTCCACGCCGAGATCGAGCGACGAGGTGGAGATGACGACACGATACCGACCGGACTTCAATCCATCCTCGACATCGGTGCGCTGCTTGCGCGAGAGCGAACCGTGATGAATGGCCGTGAACTCGAACCACGACGGATCGGCGGCGATGATGGACTGGAACCAGATCTCACACTGCGAGCGGGTATTCGTGAAGACGATCGCGCTCTGCGATTCGGCCAATCGCCGCATCACTTCCGGGAGCAGCTTGGTGTTCAGGTGGCCGGCCCACGGGAATCGCTCCATCGACTCGGGGATGAGCGATTCCACCACGACCTCCTTGGGCACGATGCCGCGCACGAGGCGTGTGGGGCGCGGCGCACCCTGCGCGTCGAGGCCGAGCAGTGTTTCCGCGGCCACGGCAAGATTGCCGAGTGTCGCGGACACCCCCCACGTGCGCAGTTGCGGGCAGAGCAGCCGCAGCCGCGCGAGTGCAAGCTCCACCTGCGCGCCGCGCTTGCTGGACAAGAGTTCGTGCCATTCGTCCACGACCACGGCGCGCAGATCGGCGAAGATGGTTGCACGGTCCTTCCGACAGAGCAGCAGCGAGAGCGACTCCGGCGTGGTGACCAGGGTGGTCGGCAGTCGTTCGCGCTGCCGCGCACGTCTGGCCTGAGTCGTATCGCCCGTTCGCGATTCAATCGTCCACGGCAGCCCCAACGTCTCGATGGGTGCACGCAGCGCCTGTTCGGTGTCGGCCGCGAGCGCACGCAACGGGGTGATCCACAGCACGCGCAGTGGGAGCGCATCGGCGCGTTTGCGCATGGCGCGCGGAGTCGGGTGTTCCTGCATGGCTTCGAGCACCGGACCAAGCCACGCCGCGTAGGTCTTGCCCGTGCCGGTGGCCGCGTGAATCAGTCCCGACTCGCCACCGGCGTACGCCTCCCACACCTCGCGCTGAAACGCAAACGGTTCCCATCCGTGCGAAGCGAACCACGCGTCAACACGCGCACCCGGGGAGGTCACGGCGCGGCGGACGTACGCTCGAGCAACGCCTTGATGGACGCGAGCGAATCGGCCTCGCTGGCCGGCTTGTCGGTGCGCCACCGGGCAATGCGCGGAAATCGCACGGCGATGCCGCTCTTGTGGCGCGCACTGCGCTGAATGCCTTCGAACGCCAGCTCGAACACCAACTCCGGCTTGACGGTGCGTACGGGGCCAAACTTCTCGAGCGTGTTCTGTTGCACGAAGCGATCGACTTCGCGAATCTCGGCGTCCGTGAGACCGGAGTACGCCTTGGCAAACGGCACCAGCGCATCGCCATCCCACACGGCGAACGTGTAATCCGTGAAGAGACCCGCGCGTCGTCCGTGACCGGCCTGTGCGTACACCAGCACTGCGTCCACCGTGAGAGGCGTAACCTTCCACTTCCACCAGTCACCAACTTTGCGGCCCACTCCGTATGCTGCCGCGCGTCGCTTGAGCATCAGCCCTTCGACGATCGCTTCGCGCGCCGATGCGCGTGCGGAGTGCAGCGCCGACCACTCGTCCGCCGGCAGCACCGGCGAGATGCCGACCGGTGCACCGCTTGGCAGCACCGCGATCGCCGACAGCGCGAACGCACGACGCGCGTCGAGCGACTGGCCGCGCACGTCTGTACCCTCGTATTCCAGGCAATCGTACACCAACAAATGACACGGGACCTCGGCGAGCAGCTTCTTGCCGATGGTCTTGCGGTTGATACGGCGCTGCAGTTCGGTGAACGGCAACGGCTTGTCGTCGCGCCACGCCAGCAGCTCGCCGTCGAGCACGGTGCCATCGGCGAGCCACTCGGCGGCCGCTTCGATTTCGGGGAAGCGACCGGCGAGCAACTCTTCGCCGCGGCTCCAGAGAAACGTGCGACCGCGACGGCGCACCAGCTGCGCGCGAATCCCGTCCCATTTCCACTCGGCTTGCCAATCCTGCACCTCGCCGAGCGCGGCAGGATCGCCATCGACCGGGTGCGCAAGAAAGAACGGATACGGGCGACTCCAATCCGCATCGGTCGTTTCCGTGCCGAGCAGACGCGTGTACCAGTCCGCGCTCGGCTCCCACTGCCCCATGAGACGGTGCGCGATCGTTTCCGCAGCGATGCCACTGACCTGCGAAAGCGCGCGCACCACCAGTCCGTCGGACACTCCCACCCGAAACGAACCGGTGAGCAGCTTGTTGAAAACGAACCGCTCCGATCCGGAGAGCTGCAACCATGCGCTGTCGAGAGTGACGCGCTGCGTGTCGCGGGACATGGACGACAACGGCAGCAGCTGAGTCTCGACCCACCATGCCAACGATCGTGCGCCGGCGGTCTGCGAGTCCGGAACGAGCAACGCGATGGTTTCCGCGAGATCGCCAACCTGCGCGTAGCACTCTTCGAACAACCACTCGGGCACGGCGGCGGCATCAGCGGCCCAGACGCGCAGATCCGGCGCGCGCACGAGACGCTTGGGACGGCGGCCGAGCAGGAATGATGCAGCCCACGCCGCATCGGCGGCGGGTGCCACGCGGAAGTAGGCCACCAGCGCACTCACCTTGGCGGTCGTGGCGGTGGTGCGATCGATCGTGTCGTAAAGCGCGGCGAAGCGATGCATGCGACTTCGTGAAATATGATCAGTGGTCTGTTACGCGCTACGCTGGCGCATCTGCCACCGGATCGCCATCGTCGCGCTCGCCCTCGAACCGTGTGGCGATGGCCCGTGCATCGAGTCCATGCTCTTGCAGCCAGCGCACCACGGGGCCAGTGAAACCGTGGGTGACCCAGACACGCTCCGCGCCGGTCGCGTCGATCGCCGAGAGCAGTTGTGGCCAGTCCACATGATCTGACAGCACGAAGCCGCGGTCCACACTGCGCCGGCGTCGCGCACCGCGGACGAGCATCCACCCGCTGGCAAACGCGGCAGAGTACGCGCCAAATCGACGCGCCCATGTCGAGCCATCGGTGGAGGGCGGCGCCACCACGATCGCGCGTGACCAGCCGTCAGTCTTCTGCGCCAGTGTAGCGTAGGTGGTTGCTGGCAGCGCGATGCCTGCGTCGCGATAACACTGCGTCATCTTTTCCACGGCGCCATGCGTGAGGATCGGTCCGATGCTTTCGTCGAGCCCCGCCAGCATGCGCTGCGCCTTTCCCAGCGCGTAGCCGTACAGCAGCGACACCCGGCCGGCGTCCGCGTTGTCCCGCCACCACGAGTTGATGTCAGCAAACACGGACTGCTGTGACGGCCAGCGGTAGACCGGCAGGCCGAAAGTGCTTTCGGTGATGAACGTGTGGCAGCGCACCGGCTCCCACGGCGCGCACGTGGGATCGGGGTCGGTCTTGTAATCGCCTGAGACAACCCAGACTTCGCCCTGATGCTCGAGTCGGATCTGCGCCGAGCCGAGGATGTGGCCTGCCGGATGGAAAGACACATGCACGCCATTGATGAGACGCGTCGCGCCATACGGAATCGTTTCCACACGCGCGGCAAACTGTCCCAATCGTTCGCGCGCGACCGAAGCGCCAGGCTCGGCGAGCAGATAGGACTCGCACCCCCACGTGAGATGGTCGCCGTGCGCATGCGTGATGAGTGCACGCGGCACCGGCTTCCACGGGTCGATGTAGCAGTCAGCGGCCTCGCAGTAGAGACCGCGATCGGTGAGGCGGAGCATGGGGGAAACGTAGGCGAGGGGATGTGAAAGGGGGCACCTCCCCGCACCGGCGCACGTTCGCGGGTTTGCTGTACAGATCGCCGCGTTCGATGCGCAGGATCTCGGGTGCAAGTACCCTTGGCGCATGTTCGCCCCTTGCGCACACGCCCTCGCCGAGCCGACCGTATGGTCATGCCACACACGCATACGCACGCCCGTTCGCAGCCGCACCCCGATCGTACCGTGTGGACAGTGGCCGATCTCGAGCGACTGCCCGACGACGGCAACCGGTACGAGATTCTGCACGGCGAGCTGCTGGTGACACCGCTGCCATCCAATGGGCATCAGGGCGTCGCAGGCAGAATTGCGAGACTGCTGAGCAACTGATGTCACGACCACACGGGTTGGGCGTTTCGCGCGCCCGGCGGCGTGTACATCAGCGAAACCACGTGGCTCGAGCCCGACATCGCCGTCTATTCATCCCCTGAATTCGACGAGCTGCCGTGGCAGCCGCCGCCGCCGCCGCTGCTCGTAGTCGAGGTGCTGAGCCGCTCCACGCAACGACGCGATCGCCACCGCAAGCGACCGGCGTATCTGTCGCACGGCGTTGGCGAGGTCTGGCTTGTCGACAAGCGTTCGCGCTTCATCGAGCGATGGACCGTCGCGTCGGAGTTGACGAAGACGTATGTCGGCTCGGTTCGCTGGTCACCGTCGGCAGACTATCCGCCGCTGGTGATTACGGCCGACGAGTTGTTCGGCCCAGTCTCGCCGGTGCGTCCAGACACCCCATAACGGTGCTTGGCAGCTGGGATCGGGTCAGGCGACGTGGAGCGGGCTGTTGCGGCTTGCCTTTGCGGACCCATTGGCGGACTCATCGAGTGCTGCGAAGTACTCGCCGTGCACGGTGCGTCCCGTTGAGCTGAACATCACGGTCTCAGTCCGCGGCAAACAGCGTCGCCAACGGCAGCACAAACTCCGGCAGCACCGCTTCGCCGTCCAGCGCGTCGGCGATGTGCAGCACAGCCACGCTCCCTTCCGCGCGATAGACCGCCACCGACTCGCGTGGTGGATCGACCACCCACACCAGTACGGTGCCGGCCGACAGCCACTCGCCGACTTTGGTGAGCACGGCGCCGATACGATCGGTGGGCGATCGTACCTCCCCGGCGAGGTCGGGGGCAAACTCTGGAAAACCCTCCGGCATTGGCGCCGCGTGCCGTTCGCGCGAGACGTACGCGATGTCGGCTGCGCGCACCGTGTCGGGGCGCCGCGCGAGCGTGAAACCGGGATCGGCGGTGGCGAGGCGCCCGCGGGGCAGCGACCAGCCCTGGCGTACCTGCTCCTGCGCCAGATGATTCGTGAGCGCGACTCCGAGACGCAGCGTGAGCGCGCCGTGGTTGAAGCTGGCCGGCTCACGGACCACGAGCTGACCGCGCACGAGTTCCACGCGCTTTCCGGGTATATCGCAGCCAAGCAATTGCTCAGCCGTCATACCATGGGGTGCCGCGACCATGGAGCCCCTCCGGGCGGGCGATACGGAGCGCGTCATGCGGACAGTGTAGGTGGGCCTGTCAGCGTCACGACACCGAACTGCCGAAAAAAGGTACGTTCCGCGCGCACCGAGTCTACTACTTTTTGATGAACGTGCCCGCGTTGATCTCGCGCATGGCCGTCTGCAGTTCGGTCTGGGTATTCATGACGATCGGGCCGTACCACGCAACCGGTTCCTTGATCGGCTTGCCCGACACGAGCAGGAAGCGAATCCCCTCGTCGCCCGCCTGCACCACGACTTCGTCGCCGCTGTCGAACAGGATCAGTGAGCGATTGCCGGAGCGGTCGCGCACGAGATCGTCATCGTTGCCGGCGGCGCGCTCGGTCAGCACACCCATCGGGTCGCTGGCGTGGCGAAAGGAACCACTGCCGGCGAAGACGTAGGCGAAGGCGTTGCGACAGGCGTCGACCGGCAAGGACTTTTTGAGTCCGGGTGGAACGGACACGTCGAGATAGATCGGGTCGGCGGCAATACCGTCCACCGGTCCGCGCTTCCCCCAGAATTCGCCGCACACCACGCGCACCACCGTGCCGTCGTCGTCCACGATTTCGGCGATGTCTTTGCTCCGCACATCCTGATAGCGCGGCGCAGTCATCTTGAGCGACGAGGGCAGGTTGGCCCACAGCTGAAACCCGTGCATGCGCCCCTGCGCATCACCTTGTGGCATCTCGTGGTGCACGATGCCGCTGCCGGCCGTCATCCACTGCACGTCACCGGCGCCGAGCATGCCGCGATTCCCCAGACTGTCGGCGTGCTCGACGTTGCCCGCGAGCACGTAGGTGATGGTCTCGATCCCGCGATGCGGGTGCCACGGAAAGCCGGCCTGATACTGCGACGGCACCTCGTTGCGGAAATCGTCGAACAACAGAAACGGATCCGTCTCCGACGTCTCGCCAAAGCCGAAGGCGCGATGTAAGTGCACCCCCGCGCCTTCCATGGTGGGCGTGGCGCGATTGATCCGGCGGACAGGACGAATGGACATCAAAACTCCCTGAATGATGATTGATGATATATCTTACTGCTAAGCTATACCACCTGGGAATCCCCCGTCCGACCACGCGGGCGCTCGTATGGCGGGCGGCGGCGGGGCGCTGCCGAAGATGTCCACCGACCGGATCGCGGTTTCCACGGCGGCGAGCGCATTGCTCATCTCCTCATTGGCCTTGCCGATTTCCCAGCGATAGATGGGGCCAGAGATTGCCAGCGCGGCGACGCCAAGCACCGCCGCGGCGCCGAGCGCAGGCCCGAGCAGTGCGGCACCGGTGAGCGCAAGCGCCGCCTTGCCGACCGCCGCCCCAATCATCCCGCCGAGCCCCGAGAGCGCCGTGGTACCGATGCTGTAGCCCGCAATGTTGGCCGACAGCCCGGCGCGCAGGTCGATGTGCATGCTCACTTCGCAGGCGCGCGCGTCGCCCGGCACGGCGGCAATGGTCACGCGCACCTGCGGTACGTAGACCCCGTATCGCGTCCAGGTCCACCGGTAGTTGGCGTCCACCATGGCCGGCAGATCGAACACGAGCACACCGCCGTCGAGCGGATGTCCGCCGAGGGTGTCCTTCAGCGAGAGCGAGAAGGGTGGCGCCTGCATGGTGCGGCCAAGCGCCTGCAGCACATCGCGCGGCGGAGAGCGCATGATGCGCGATACGGTCAGTGCACGCTGCGACGTGCCGAACATGCGCGTCGCGAGTCGTTCCTTGAACTGCGACGTTGGCGGAGCGAGTTGCACCGCCGTGGGCGACGCCTTGAGTTCGGCCAGTGCCAGCGCGACGTACTTTTGCGAAATGCCGACTTCGGCGGCGGCCGCCTCGACATCACGCAAGCGATAGGCATCGTTGGGGGTGGCCGTGCTCGCGCCGTTGTCGCCCTTTGCGTCGTCGACGGCCGTGCCCGACACGGCCACCATCGACCGCGTCTCGGTTGCGCTGCGCATCTTCGATTCAAGACGCGCGGCCGCTTCCGCCTGCAATTCGGCGGCGCGGCGCCAGACCAGCATGGCCTCGTCGCGGGAAAGCATGGCACTGCTGCCGGCGGCTTCGCGCACGTCATTGTTGACCGCGTCGAACGCCTTGCCCAGCGCTTCGAAGAGGCTGTCGGCATCGTAGCGATCATCGGGGCGTTTGGCCAGACACCGATCGATGACGGTGGCCAGCGCCACGGGCACATGCGGGGCCACGCTGCGCAGCGAGGGGGCCGTTCTGGTCGCGTGTGCAATGAGTACGGCCTGCGGCGTGCTCCCCTCAAACGGGAGCCGCCCGCTGAGGGCAAAGAAGCCGACGCATCCCAGCGCATACAGGTCGCTGCGTCCGTCGAACGGCTCGCCGGTGGACTGCTCGGGGCTAATGTAGTGCACCGTGCCGAGCACGTGTCCGTCCTGCGTGAGTGCCGGATTGAAGTCGGCGCGCGCGATGCCGAAGTCGGTGACGATGGCGCGCCCCGACGACCGCTCGATGAGGATGTTCTCGGGCTTCACATCGCGATGCACGATGCCGCGGGCGTGGGCATACGTGAGCGCCCAGGCCACCTCGCGCAGCATGCGTACGACTTCGGCCGGCGGCAGCGACCCCCGGTCGCGGATGCGGTCTCCGAGTGTTTCGCCGTCCACGAACCCCATGGCGAAGAAGGCGAAACCGCCGATTTCGTCGGCCCGGTAGACGGGGACGATGTTGGGATGCGAGAGCTGCGCGGACATGCGCGCTTCGCGCAGGAATCGCTCGCGTGTTTCGGCGAGCTCGGCGAGTGACGGCGGCAGCACCTTGAGCGCGACCTGTCGATCGAGGCGTTCATCGCGGGCGAGGACGACGATGCCCATGCCGCCGCGGCCGAGTTCGCGTTCGACGGCGTACTGGCCACGGAGGGCGGCGCGAAGGGCGGCGAGCTCGGACAGGGCGGCGGAGTCGGAGGCGGAAGGCATCTCCGGTAACTTACGACGAGGCCGCCGCTCGGTTGCAGCAAGATCGATCGGGCGTGCCCAGGACCGCCCCGGGTGTCCGATGTCCCGCGTCCCGCGCCACGCACGTCGTGTCACTACCTGCTTGACAGCGCTTACAGGTGACGGGAGGATACCGAAGCCAGTTGTACCAGAAGCCCGTCGATGCGCGGTCTGGCAACGAGTGGCCCTGCCCGATTCCGTCGTCCCCCTGCCGCTTCGTGGCAGCGACCGAATCCAGTTTCGAGGAGACGTTCATGATTGTTGTTCGTAGCTTGCGGTGGCGCGGCATTGCCGTGGCCATCGCTGTCGCGCTCGTGTCTGCGCTCACGGCGCCCGCCGCGCTGGCGGCACAGTCCACCGGGACCGTCCGAGGTACCGTCACCGACTCCGCCACCGGCCGTCCGATCGCCGGTGTACAAATCACCGTCACCGGCACCGGTCGTGGTGGCGCGACCGGCGAGAACGGGGCGTACCGGATCACGGGCATCACGGCCGGCTCGGTCACGGTGCGCGCGCAACGTATCGGCTATGCAGCCTCGCAGCGCACGGTGAGCCTCGCGGCGGGTGGTTCGGCGGAGGTGAACTACACGCTGCGTCCGATCGCGACCATGCTGTCCACCGTGGTGGCGATCGGCTACGGCAGCAGTCAACGGGCGACGGTCAGCAGCGCCGTGTCATCGGTGGACTCGACGGCCTTTGCCCGCTTGCCGGTGGCGAGCATCGACAACGCGCTGCAGGGGCGCATCGCTGGCGTGCAGGTGATGCAGAACAGTGGCGAGCCGGGCACGGGCGTATCGGTGCGTGTGCGCGGTCCGGCCTCGCTCAATGCGGGCAACCAGCCGCTGTATGTGGTGGACGGGGTGCCGATGCTGCAGGGCACGTTCGAGCAGATCACCAGTACGAGCGGACAGCGTATGACGCCGATCTCCGGCATCAATCCGGATGACATTGCGAGCATCGACGTGCTCAAGGACGCGGCTGCGGCCGCGATCTACGGCTCGCGCGGCTCGAACGGTGTCGTGCTCATCACCACCAAGCGTGGTGCCGGCGGCAATCGCTTCCGCTTCAACATCAACAGCTACGCCGGGTCGCAGGAAGTCGAGCGCAAGATCGATCTGCTGAGCGCGTCGGAGTACGTGACCTTGATGAACGAAGGGCGCGCCAACCAGAACCAGACACCGCTGTTCGCGGCCGGTACGGACAGCATCAACACCGATTGGCAGGATGCAGTTTTTCGCACGGCGCCGATGAGTGATGTGCAGCTGAGTGTCAGTGGCGGCACGGATCGGCTGCGCATGTTTCTCTCCGGCGCGAACTACTCCCAGAACGGCATCGTCATCGGCTCGCAGTATCAGCGACAGGCGATGCGCCTGAATCTCGATGCGCAAGCGACCAAGCGGTTGAACGTCAGCAGCTCGATCGGCCTCACGCGCGAGTCGAACGATCGCGTGCCGGGCGACCTCAACGTCGACGGCCTCGTGACGAACGCGGTCGCGTTGCAGCCCTTCTCGCCGGTGCGCGGCGCATCGTTCGGCTTTGGCGGCAACTCGCAGAATCTGCTCTACTCGAACCCGGTGGCGTACGCCGCCTTCAGCACGCTCAACTCACGTACGCTCCGCGCACTCGGCAATCTCGAGGCCAAGCTGACGGTGACGGATCGTTTGACGGTGACGGGGCGTGTCGGTGGCGACGTCTATACGGTGGATGAACTGCGCTGGCGCTCGCCGAAGGTGGACCGCGCCGCGAGCAGCAGCGTCGGCGGCGAAGGGGCGAGCGGCCGTACGGCCGCAACGCGCTACGTCACCGAGGGTTTCGCCAACTTCGACCTGCTGCGCAGCGATGCACAGACACTCTCGTTGACGGGCGGCAGCAGCATGGAAGTCAACAAGTCCGACTTCAACTACGTCTCCGGCATCGGGTTCCCCACGGGCTTCGACACGTACGTGCGCAACGCCGCGGCGGTCTCTACGTTCGACGGCGGCGCGACGGAGAACACGCTGGTGTCGTACTTCGCACGTGCCAACTGGTCGATGCGCGACAGGTACCTGCTGTCGGCGAGCATTCGCACCGACGGCTCGTCGCGCTTCGGCAGTGCCAATCGCTACGGTGTGTTTCAGGCCGTCTCCGGCGCGTGGACGATCACGCAGGAGAGCTTTGCCGCCGCGCTGGCCAGACATGCGTCATTCAAACTGCGTGCGAGTTACGGCACGACGGGCAATCAGGGAATCAGCGATTTCGCCAGCCGCACGCTCGCGACGTCGCAGCCCTACTCCGGCGTGACCGGTCTGGCCAACTCGCAGCTCGGCAATCCCAATCTCAAGTGGGAGCTGACGGCGGAGACGGACATCGGTACCGACATCGGCCTGTTCAACGATCGCGTGAACTTCATTGTCGACTGGTATGACCGCTCGACGACCAACTTGCTGGTGCAGCGTCCCGTTCCGGCCACGAGCGGCTACACGAGCGTGTGGGACAACGTCGGCGCCATTCAGAATCGCGGTTTCGATCTCAGCCTGCAGACGACGAATATCGCCGCCGGCGCACCGGGTGGCTTCGAGTGGACGAGCAACCTGAACGTGACTTGGAACAGGAACACGGTCACCGAGCTGTACGACGGACTTCCGATCACGGCGACGGTCAGCGGACGTGTGACATCGGTGGCCGCGGTCGGTCAGCCGCTCGGCACCTTCTTCGTGCAGGACTTCGTGCGGGTCGATCCCGCGACGGGCAACGCGCTCTACCGCAAGGCGGACGGTACGGAGACGACGGCGCCGGTCGCGGCGGATCTGCGCTTCGGCGGCAATCCGCAGCCCAGGTACTTTGGCGGACTGACCAACACGATCGAGTGGCGCGGCCTGGACCTGCGCGGGTTTCTGCAGTTCAGTCAGGGCGGCAAGGTGCTGAACCTTGCGCGCATCTTCTCCGATGACGGCGGCAACTCGCGCGACAACAAGGTCAAGGGCACACTCGCCCGCTGGCAGAAGCCGGGTGATATCACCAACCAACCGCGCATGGGCTCGACCGGTGGCGCACGCATCCTCTCCACACGGTTCGTGGAGGATGGTTCATTCGCGCGCTTGCAGGAAGTCACGCTGGGCTATCGCCTCCCGGCAAGCGTGGGGCGTGCGATGCGCGCGGAGAATGCGCGCTTCTACATCTCAGGACGCAATCTCGTCACGTGGTCGGACTATCTGGGCTACAACCCCGACGTGAACAGCAGCGGTGCGAACGCGAACACCGTCATGGGTGTGGACTACTACGCCTATCCGCTCGCCCGCACCTTCACCTTCGGTGTGAGCGCCGCCTGGTGACCCACCTTGCACAGAATCCCCACCTGATCGCGCGCACCCGCGCGCTTCTCCCGCGATCCATCATGCCCATGCGCCTTCACAAAGTTGTTTCACTCTCCATGCTGGCCGTCGTCACCGGCTGCAGCGATGTGCTGCAGACGGAACCGGTGACGTCGCTACCGCAGGACCAGCTCATCGTGGACAATGCCACCGCCACCGCGGCGCTCAACGGCGCGTACGACGCGATGCAGTCCGGCAGTTACTACGGTCTGTCCGCGCTGCTGGTGGGCGATCTGGCCGCCGACAACACGGTGTGGACCGGCACCTTCCAGTATCTCGGCGAAATGGCGACCAATCGCATTCAGGCCGACAATCCGGAAGTCACCAGCATGTGGACGGCGATCTATCAGCAGATCGATCGCGACAACGTGATCATCACTCGCGTACCGCAGGTCGCGGCCGTCACAGATCCGGTACGCAGCGATGTGATGGGCCAGGCATATCTGCTGCGTGCGCTCGGCTTTCACAATCTGGTGAAGTACTGGGGCGCCGTACCCACGCCGACCAAGCCGATCGACTCGCCGGCGGAAGCGCAGGCGTACACACGTACACCTGTGAACGAGGTGTACACGCAGATTCTGAAAGACCTCGACAGTGCGTCGGCGTTGATCCGCAATACGACGAACACGCGCTACGCCACGCAGAACGCCGTGCGTGCGATCCGGTCCCGCGTGCTCTTCTATCGGGCAGGACTGAGCGGCAATGCCAACGCGACCGCCGATTATCAGGCCGCACTCGACGCGGCCAACACGGTGCTGGCCGGACGCGACACGCTGGTGGTGCCGTACGCCGATCTGTTCAGCGCGGCGGGAACGATCACGTCGGAAGATATTTTCCGCGTGTCGTACAACCCCACCGAGACGAACGGGCTTTCGAATTACTACCTGCAGGTGGGGCGTGCAGAAGTTGCGCCGAGTCCGAGTATCGATGCGGCGTATCCGGCCGGCGATATCCGCAAGGCGTGGAGCATCCGGCCCAGCGGCAACGCAGGTCGTCCGTTGAACGGCAACAAGTACTCCGCGCGACCGGGCACGGAGCATGTACATGTCATTCGCCTCGCGGAGTTGATCCTGATCAAGGCGGAAGCGCTTGCCCGGCTGAACCGACTGCCAGAGGCAGTGGCTTCGTACAACAAGGTGCGTGTGCGCGCCGGACTCGCGCCGCAGGTGCTGGGCACACAGGTCACCACGCAGGCGCAGGTGTTGAGTCAGATCGAACTCGAGCGTCGGCTGGAGCTGGCGTTCGAGGGCGATCGGTGGCCCGATCTCAACCGGTTGGGGCGTGCGATTGCCGTCAAGGGCATTCAGGACCGGCCGGGGCAGGCGCTCTTCCCGATTCCGCTGCGCGATACGCGGACCTCACCGAACTTGACGCAGAACCCCGGCTACTGAGTCGTCGTCCCATGTGCACAGCGGCCCGCTCACGATGTGCTGTGGGCGGGCCGCAGTTCTTTCTCGGCGCTGCTGCGCCTGTGGTGGTCTTCCGCGCCAAACGAGTGCTACTGCTCCGTGCTCAGCATCGTCTTGATGCCGTCGCGGACATCGAGCAGATGTGCGCGCGTCGTGCGGTCACTGGTCTTGCCGATAGCGGCTGCGACTTCACGGTCGAGGGTGCGCATTTCGTCCTTGAGCAACGGACGGAAGTCGCGCGTGTTCACCACGCCACCGCCCAGGAACTGCGCGAGCGCCAATTCCTGTGCACTCGGCGCCGGCGGCTTGATCTTGCTGGCCATCGCCTCGACGTAGGTGGCCTGCAACCGACGACGATAGGCGTCGATCGGCGCGCCGGAATAGATCTCCTTCCACAGGCCACGTCGCAGGTCGGTCAGCATTTCGCCAAGTGTGTAGACGGAGTTCTTGTTTGTCGCCACGGCTTCGAACTCCACCATGCGCTGGAGCTTTGCGTTGGCGACGAGCGCGCCCAGTACCCGACCCTGTGCGCCGCTCACCCGATTGATGTTGCCGTCGGACTCGAGCTTGCTGAGAATATCCGGCTTGATCATCGCCTTGGGCGTCGTGAAGACCTCTTCGTTGAGGAACTGCACGGCTTCTTTCTGGCGCGCGCGCGACACAGGCTTCCACACGGGTCCGCCCTGGCTGACGGCCTTTTCCTGCTTGTCGGAGCCGCCAACGATGCGCGTGACGTGATTGGCTTCCGTTGCCCACTGCCCGAGCACGCCGGTATACGTCGCGCGCAGCAGCGAGTAGTCGGCCGTCTTGTCTGCCGTCGATGCAGGTTCGACAAGATCGACGATGCGTCGCAGATTCTTGAAGCCGAGGCGCGTGGATTTGACGGCGTCCGCATCGCCAATGGCTTCCGACTGCTCACCCGGGTCGACGGCACCGCCGCCAAAACGATACCAGGGCACCGTATCCTGCATGCGCGCCCACGCATCGAGCGTCGTGCGCTCCGATTCCGGCGTGGTCGCACCGGCGACCGGCTTGTAGCCCCACATCACGGCGAACTTGTCGTACGCACCGACCTTCGGCACGAGATCGCCGAGCGCGATGCCGTCTTCCGGCTGCGCGATGTAGTTGAAGCGCGCGTAGTCCATGATGGACGGTGAGTGGCCCATCTTCGCGACCCAGGTCTTCGAACGGATGGAGTCCACCGGGTACATCGAACTGCCCTTCATGTTGTGCGGGAAGCCGAGCGTATGTCCGACTTCGTGCGCGGCCACGAACTGCACCAGCCGCCCCATCAGAGAATCGGGGAAGGGGAACTTCTGGGCGCGCTTGTCGAGGTGTCCGACCTGCGAGAAGTACCACTCGCGCTGCAGGTCCATGATGTTGTGATACATCTGCACGTCGGCGTCGATGATCTCGCCGGTGCGGGGATCGGTGGTGCTCGGTCCGACGGCATTGGCGACCGGCGACGGCAACCAGCGCACCATCGCAACGGAGGCGTCTTCGCCGGAGAAGTCGGGATCGTTGGGCACGTCACCCGCGACGATACCCTTGCTGAAGCCGGCCAGTTCGAATGCGGACTGCCACTCTTCGATGCCGGCCTTGATCCACGGCTTGAGCCAGGTCGGCGTGGCCGGATCGACGTAGTACGTGATGGGCTTCTTCGGCACGCAGAGGTTGCCGACCTTCTGGTCGGAGCATTCCAGACGCCAACGCGCGATGTAGCGGCGCGGCAGCACGCGCTGCTCGGGCGAGCCGAAATCCGTCTTGGTCACGCCGAAGAATCCGACACGTGCGTCCATGAGGCGCGGCTGCATCGGCACGTCGGGCAGACGTACGATCGAGAAGGCAAACGCTTCGGTGACGGCCGACTGCGCGCCGCCGATGTTGAGCCCCGGAATGTTCGGCAGTCCGCCCGGTGCAGCACCTTGCGGTGTAAAGGTCTGAATGGCGGTCACGTTCACGTTGCGCGAGAAGGCGGCCACCTTTTCGATATACGAACGCGACGCATCCACCGAGGCGCGACGACCGTTGGCCACGAACTCCGGCACACCGCCGGTGAACATGCGCGTCACTTCGATGACGGCGGCGCTGTCCTTGCCATACGCTTCGACGTTGAGCGCGGCGATGATCGGGAAGACGCCGATCAGTGACATGGCGCGGCCCGTGGAAAGCGCGCTGTCGGTGGCAACGTTGTTGTACTGAACGTCGCGCACGAGAATGCGGTTGTCACGACGCTCGAAGCGGATGACGCGATCGGTGCCGAGCGTGCCATTGATGCCGATGCTGGCGGCGGTGCCGGCGAGCACCGAGGTGATGACGAAGTCCTTCCCCTGCTGGTCGGTCGGAATCTCGAAATAGAGACGCGAGCCGATCTGATGGACGTCGAAGACACCCTGCCTGGACTTGGCGCGCGGTGTGATGACCGTGGCGTACGGGCGCGGGTTGGGCTCGGCGGCACCGCCACCAAGTCCGGCGAGAGCGCCGAGATTGGGCGGACCGCCCGGTTGCTGACCTGGTGCGCCGGGGGTCGGGGTCGGGGTCGGGGTCGGGCTTGGCGTGCCCGGCCGAGGCGCGTTGGCGCCGGCGTTGGGGCGGTTGGCCGGGGTCGGCGGGGAGGCCGGCTTGGCGGCCGGACGGCAGGACGCAGCGAGCAGGAGCCCGGCGGCCGCCAGCGAGCGAGGGGCGAAGCGCATTGGCGAGGGAAGGCTATTGGGGACTACAAGACGGGGCGCTCCCGTCGTCACGGTAGAGTTTAGGTGACGGAAGCGCCCCGTGACAGCGGAACGGCTGCGGCGGGCTGATCGGGCCGACCAAGCGGTAGCAGCCTGTCCCTAAAGTCCCCTCGAAACTCCGAGTCGCAGCATACGCGGTTCGACCGGATGGAAATGCACGTCCGGCACGCCGCTACCGGCCTCACCGGCGATGCGCGACGGGTAGAAGTACTGCACATCACTGGCGCGCGAGTTCGCGGCGTTGAGCAGACTCGCGGTCAGGCGCGTGCCACGCACGACCCAGCCAACGCTGAGGTTCACGAGTGAGGTCGGCGTCCCGCGCACGCTGTTGTCTTCGATCAGCGCGGCCGAGCCGAAGTGACGGACCCGCGCGACGGCATGCACGGCGCGCAGAGGCTCCCAGGTTGCGCCGGCGGTGATGACGCGTTCGAGCGCGCCCGGAATGCGATCCTCTCGCGGCGCATCGACAAAGCGTGCGCGGGTGAACGAGAGATCCGTGTCGAGGGTGAGCGTGGACATGGGGCGCCAGAAGTTGGCCATGGTAACGCCGACGCGGCGGCTCCGGCCCTGCGGCTCGGTGGTGCCCGCGTCGCCCACAAAGAGCAACTCGCTGTCGAGGTCGAGCGTCCACACCGACGCGGTGGTGCGCAGTGCGTCGCCATACGTTGTGCGCAGACCGAACTCGGCTGCCCGTGAGCGCACCAGCGGGTCCACACGATCGGTCGGCTCGCCGGTGACCGGATCCACGGTGATGGTGGAACCGCGCGCGTCGTTGCTGTGGAAGCCCATGCCGCCGCCGAGATACAGCTCCGTTCCGTTGGTCGGCTGCACGATGATCGAGGCTTTCGGGCTGCCGATCGTCGCGGAGCGCGTGCCGCTGTTGCGCGCCTCGTTGCTGATCACGCGAAAATTGTAGGCATCCTGCCGCATGCCGAGCACCGTGCGCATGCGCGGCATCCACCGCGACTCGATGCTGGCGTAGCCGCCGCCGCTGGCCTGCGTGACGTCGTCGCGTCGCACCGTCGCGGTGCGTACGCGGCCGCTGCTGCGATACAGACCAATGGCGATGTCATCGGCGCGCAGTTGGAGACCGGTGCGCAGCAGATGCGACACGTTGCCGAGCGTCCGAGTGCGCGTAAGTTCCGCGTTGACGCCGCCGGTGGTGCGTCGGTCGGTCTGGTTGATCTGATCGCCGCCGGCCGCGTCGTCGAGAAAGTAGGTGAAATTGGAGAACAGGTTGAGGCCATGCCGTACCGCGAACACATCCACGGTCAGGGCGCCGTCACGTTGCGCGCGCTTCCACGCCAGCGACAGACTGTAGCGATCGGCGTCGCCACCCAGTGTGGGATCGACTTGCCCGAAGCGCCCGATTGCCCCCGATGCCACGGCGCGTTGCGGGATCTGGTCGGTGGCATTCCAGTCATTCGCGTAACCCAGTGCGAGCACCGAGAGCTCATCGCGCGTGCCCTGCCATGTCCAGCGCGCAATGCCGCTGAACTTGCCGAGCTGCTGTCGCTGTTGCCACGGCCCGTCGTACTGTTTGGCTTCGCCGCCGACGAGCCAGTTGCTCTGCCCCACGCGCCCGCCGGTACCGAGCACCGTGCGGCGAAATCCGAAGGCACCGGCTTCGAGCAGCGCAACCGTCGCTGGTAACGCACGCGTGAGTTCCAGTGTCGCGCCACCCGCACTTCCGAAATCACCGATCTCCGCGAACATGGGTCCGAGCTTGTACTCGAGATGATCGAGAAACTCGGGGATGAGCGGGTTTAGATCGGTGTAGCCGTGTCCATGTCCGTGCGTGGGCAGATTGAGCGGCATCGATTCGAGGCGCGTCTGAAAATCAGTGCCGTGATCGAGATTGAAGCCGCGCACGACCATTTGGTTGGCTTTGCCGTCGCCGCTGTGCTGCGTGAGGATCATGCCCGGCACGGCCTCCAGCACTTCGCCTTCGCGCACGAGCGGACGCAGGCGCAGATCGGCGCGTCCAACGCGCCCCTGCGATGCCGAGGAGGCCACACCGACGAGATTGTCCGCGCGACCGCGCACCTGCACGGAGCGGAGTGACGTCACGCGTGCGGAGTCCGTGCGCGTCGAATCGCCGCGCGCGGAATCGGCCGGTGGGCGACGCTGCGCGCCTGCGCTTGGCGCCATGGTGAGCGTGATGATGGCGAGGAGGAGGGCGGGCGCTGTGGCCGGAAGACGACGCATATCGTGGATGCCTGGAGGAAGCAGGAGTGATCGGTCTACCACGCTACGCGTGCAACCTTCCGGTGGATTTGCCCGCGCGCAACCGCGCCGTCGTTGCACGAAACGGGCCACCGCGTGCACCCAACGGCAGTTGAAAACGCCGGATGCGATGTTCGCATCCGGCGTTCTCAGTGCCAAAACGGAGATCAGCCGTTCGGGTCGAGCATCTTCTTAATCTGATCGCGCGCGTCTTCAAGATGCGCTTTGCTCATACGATCGCTGGTCTTCCCGATCGCCGTCGCGAGGTCGGCATCGAGTGTACGCATTTCCGCCCTGAGGATGGGGCGGACGTCGGCTGTTGAGACCGGTGCCGCACCACCACCACGACCGCCCTGCGCGGCGGCACTGGGGGCCGCCGGCGGCGGATTGATCTTGCTCGCCATCGCCTCGAGGTACAGGCGCTGCAGGCGGCGACGGAACGCGTCGATGTCGGCGCCGGAACTGATCTCGCTCCAGAGTCCCTTGCGCAGGTCGGCGAGCATGTCGGAGACGGCGTAGACATCGCTGGTACGCTTCGCCATCGCCTCCATCTCGATCATGCGCGCGAGTCGTTCGTTGGCGACGATGCTGCCAAGGGCGCGCGCCTGCGCGTTGCCGACGCGGTTGAGCGACCCGCTCGCCTCGATCTTGCGCAGGATGCTCTCGTCGAGCAGCCAGGTGGGCGTCGTGAACGCGTTGTCGCGCAGGAACCTGAGCGCATCACGCTGGCGTGCGGGTTCGACATTGCGGTACACGGGTCCCTTCTGCCCGACCATCTTCTCCTGCTTGTACTCGCCGCCGATGATGCGGGCGACGTGATTCAGTTCGGTGGCCCACTGTCCGACCGTGCGGCCGTAGATCTCCTCGAGATCGTCATAGGTGCTGCCGTCCTTCCACGCCGTGGCCCCTTCGACAATCGCCATCGTGCGCTTGAGGTTCTTGATGCCAAGCGTCGTCGCCCTCACGGCATCGGCGTCACCGACGGCCTCCGACTGCTCGCCCGGATCGGCACCACCCGCGCCGGCGTCGCTGGCGAAGCGGTACCACGGAATGGTGTCCTGCATCCGTGCCCACTTGTCGAGCGTGGGCTTCTCGTCCTCCGGCGTGCGCGCATTCGGAATCGGCGAGTATCCCCACATCACGGCATACTTATCGTACGGACCGACCTTCGGGATGAGATCGTCGAGTGCGATGTTGTCTTCCGGCTGCGCGACGTAGTTGAAGCGTGAGTAGTCCATCAGCGTCGGCGTGTGGCCCATCTTCGCCACAAACGTCCTCGAGCGGACGGAGTCGACCGGATACATCGAGCTCGCCTTGAAGTTGTGCGGGAAGCCGAGCGTGTGTCCGACTTCGTGCGCAGTCACGTACTCGATCAGGCGGCCCGTAAGCGTATCCGGGAATGGGAACTTGTGCGTGCGCTTGTCGAGATGGCCGACCTGCGTGAAGTACCACGAACGGGTGAGGTTCATGACGTTGAGGTACGTCTGCACATCCGCGTCGATGATCTCGCCGGTGCGCGGATCGCGCAACGACGGACCGACGGCGTTCTCGGTGGACGACGGCAGCCAGCGCACCATGGCGACCGTGGCGTCTTCTCCGGAGAAATCGGGATCGTTCGGCGCGTCGGCGGCGATGATTCCCTTGTAGAAGCCGGCCGCTTCGAACGCGACCTGCCAGTCCTCGATGCCCTTCCTGATCCACGGCTTGATCCATGCCGGCGTGGCGGGGTCGAGGTAGTACGTGATCGGCTTCACGGGGACGCACAGGTTGCCAACCTTTTTGTCCGAGCACTCCAGACGCCAGCGACCGATGTAGCGCTTGGACTCGACGCGCTGGTAGCTGCCGGAGAAATCGCGTTGCGTGACGCCGAAGTAGCCGACGCGCTCATCGAGCAGACGCGGCTTCATCGGCATATCGGGAAGCTTGGCGATGGAGAAGGTGTAGCGCTGTGTGGTCGAACCGGGAGCGCCACCAGCGCCGCCACGTCCGCCGGCCGGTGCGGCGCCTGGCGTCGCCTGCGGGGTGAAGGTCTGCACGGCGGTCACGTTGACGTTCCGCGCGAACGCGGCGAACCGATCGATGTAGGAGCGGGTTGCATCGATCGTCGCGCGCGCACCGAGTGCCGTGTATTCGGGGACGCCGCCGGTGAACAGGCGCGTCACTTCGATGACGGCCGCGCTGTCGGCACCGTACGCCTCGACATTGAACGCGGCAAGGATGCGCGTGAGTGCGATAAGATCGAACGCCTTTCGGCCGGCCTCGGTCGTGTCCGCGCTGACGTCGCTGTAACTCGCCTCGCGCAGCAGAATGCGATTGTCGCGTCGTTCGAAGCGCACGAGGTTGTTGCCGCCCTGCGTGCCACGGATGCCGATCTCGTCGGGCGTGGAGTTCAGCGTGGAAACGATGACAAAATCCTTGCCCAGTTCCAAGCGCGGGATTTCGAAATAGAGGCGGCCGCCGATCTGATGGACGGCAAACACGCCCTGCTTGGTGACAGCGCGCGGCGTGATCACGGCGCCATACGGGCGCGGCGCCGGTTCCTGGGCGTTGCCGCCCTGAGCGCCCGGCGCACCGCCGGCGCCACCAGGCGCACCGCCGCCACGGCCGGCAGTGGGATTGGGAGTGGGCGACGGCACGGGGGCCGGAGCGGGAGCCGGAGCCGGCTTGGCGCACGCACCGAGCGCGAGCCCGGCCGCCGCCAGAGACAGCGAAATCAATCGCATGAGTCGGGAAGGAGCAGAGGAGGGACGGGACGAGCGGTCGGCGGGGCCGGCCGCTGGGCTGCCTGTGATCAACGCGGAAGTGAGGGCGGGCGTTGCGGAAGGGGCAGCGCAGGCCACACGGTAATCAACCACCCAGTGTTGAGCGGTAAGTGGGAGTTGTGAGCGTGGGGTGGTGTTCCTTCTCCGTCGGCGTGACCCTGCTTGCCCTACGGCACGCGTGTCAACTCCGTCACCGCCCCCGGCTGCACCGCACGGGCGCCCGTGACCTTCCCCGCTGCAGCCAGCGTGAACGTGATCTCGATCGAGCGCATTGCCTTGATCACAAAGCGCGTCCCCTGCTCTGGTGCCAGTTCGGTGGGCGCCGCGTTGCCCTGCGTCCAGAAGAGCACGTCGCCGCGCAGCGAGACGACCACCACCGGCCCACCCGGAATCTGGTACCGCCCCGTGAATTGCTGCAGGTACGGGGCACTCAGCAGCAGCGGGTCCGGCTGTCGTTGAAACAGCGCTGGCGGCACGTTGGCGTCCATCGTTGCCAGGACGGCCTCCACACGACCCGCTGCTGCGGTGCGAAAGGTGAATTGCGCGTCCTCGAACGTCGGATCGTCGGGATTGCGCAGGGCGCTGAACGTTTCGTAGTGCCACGGCTGTAGTTTCGCACTGATGCCGTTGTAGGTCACGCGCAACGTGTCGCGCTCCAGCGTGATGCTCGCGGTACCATACCCCGAGTCGGCGTACGTACCGACGTACGCGGCGAGCGGATGCGCCGGCGGGGCATTCGGAACGCGCGCGGCGGCCTTCTTCTGGGATGCACTGCTCGCTACCGCCTGCGCTGCCTTGCTGCGGACGAGCGCTTGCCCACTCCAGTCGCGGGTGGCGCCGCCGAGCAGACGGTCCATCGCATGCCGCGCAACGAGTTCTCCCAGCGCGGCCCCATTCTGGTTGACGAGGACGACAATGCCGATACCATCTTTCGGCAGCATCGTGACCGACGCCGTGAAGCCGTCGATATTGCCGCCATGCTGCACGCGGTAGTGCCCGCGATACGTATCGATGAACCAGCCCAGGCCGTAGCTCATCGGGCCAAGCTCGTTGTCGTCACCAAGCCCCGAGATCGGTGTGTATGGGCGATACATGTCCCTGAGCGTGATGGCCTGCATCACTTGCGTGCTTCCGAGCTTGCCGCCCGCGAGATGCAGTCCCACCCACTTGAGCATCTCTTCCGCCGACGAATTGATCGACCCGGCCGGACCGATCAGCGAGATGTCACGGAACGGCATGCGCTGGACGGAATCGCGCTGCACGCGATAGCCGAGCGAGTGGTCCGGGTCGGCCGCCGACTGCTTGACCGAGAAGTTCGTGCGATTCATGCCGAGCGGATCGAGTACAAGTTTCTGCAGTCCGCTTTCCCATGACGAGCCCGTGATGGTCCCGACGAGGTAGCCCGCCGTGAGGAACATCAGGTTGTTGTACTGGAAGGTCTCGCGCAGGTCCTTGTTGAGTGGCAGATATGCGATGCGGCGCACGAGTTCTTCGCGCGTGGACGTGGTGTTGTTGTACCAGAGCAGGTCGTGGCGCGGCAGACCGCTGCGATGCGTGACCAGATCACGCGGCGTAATACGCAGCGACGCCGACTCGTCGGATAGACGGAACCATGGCAGATACGTGCGGACCGGCACGTCCCACTCGAGCTTCCCCTGATCGACGAGCGCGCCCATGGCAAACGTGGTGAACGCCTTGGACGAGGAGCCGATGGCGAAGAGCGTTTGCGGGGTGACGGGCAGATGCCTGGCGAGATCGCGCTCCCCGTGCCCCTTGAGGTAGACCGTCGTCCCATCGACCGTGATGCCGACGGAAAGCCCCACGACTTTCCATGCGACGCGCGCGGAGTCGACGAACGCCTCGAAGCCTGCGAGTGCCTGTTGGGCGCGTTCGCTCGCGGGCGCGACAGTGGACATGCGAAACGGAAAGCTGCCGCCGCCCTGCGTGAAGACGCCGCTGACGGTGCGACCGTCCGCGCCACGCACCCCGGCAAAGGTGGGTGTGCCGGGAATGCCGTTGATGGTGAAGCGCACGCTGTCGCCGGACGCGGCGACGTTGATCAGCGCGATGTCCCTGGCTCCCTGCTGCGGAATGGAGATGTCTCCGGCGCAGGCACGGTCTGGCCGTCTCGCAAGGTCGACGTCGAAGGTCAGTTGGGCACCGGGCAGCTCAATCGCACCCTCCCAGTGGCCGGCGCAGACGTCCGGCGACTGCGCGTGGAGCGGTGCGGCGCTCGCGAGCGCGAAGTGCGCGGCGGCAAGAAACGCGGCGAGAGGGGCGCATCGCGCGACGAAGCAATTGGTAGGCATTGGCACCAAGGTGCCGATGCTTGGCGCAGGTTGCAAGGCGTCAGGCCGCGGGCGGACTCGCGTACCCCAACGTCGCCTCCGGCGTTACCATCTGCGGCATGTCTGACGCCACCAAGCCCAAAGAGCTCACGCTCCGCGCCCTCATCCTCGGCGCGCTCCTCACGACGGTGTTCACTGCCGCCAACGTCTACCTCGGTCTCAAGGTCGGGCTGACGTTCGCCTCGTCGATTCCGGCCGCGGTGATCTCGATGGCCATTCTCAGCGCGGTCAAGGATTCGTCGATTCTCGAGAACAACATCGTGCAGACGGTGGCGTCGGCGGCGGGCACACTGTCGGCCATCATTTTCGTGCTGCCCGGCCTCGTGATCGTGGGATGGTGGACCGGTTTCCCGTTCTGGCAGTCGTTTCTCATCTGCGTGAGCGGCGGTGTGCTGGGCGTGCTGTTCACGATTCCGCTGCGACGCGCGCTGGTCACCAATTCCGACCTGCCGTACCCCGAGGGTGTCGCGGCAGCAGAAGTGCTCAAGGTCGGGTCCAGTGCACGCGGCGACAGTGCGGCCGATGCGAGCGAAGCGCGGGAAGGACTCACGGCCGTCGTGCTTGGTGCCGCGGCGTCGGCGGGGCTGGCCATCGTGGCGGCCACGCGTCTGCTCGCGGCGGAGTTGAGCGGCGTGTTCCGGGTGGGCGCGAGCGCGGCGAGTGGTTACAGCGTCGCGTGGTCGCTGGCGCTCTTTGGCGCGGGGCATCTGGTTGGGCTGGCCGTGGGGATGGCGATGCTCACCGGCTTGCTCATTGCGTGGGTGGTGGCAGTACCGATTCTCACCGCGATGACTCCCGCCGTCGATGCGGCGTCGCTGACCGCGAACACGATGGGCATCTGGAGTCGGCAGGTGCGCTTCATCGGTGCCGGCGCGATTGGCGTGTCGGCGATCTTCACGCTGGCCACGTTGGCCAAGCCCGTCATGGCCGGTCTCGTGGGTACGCTGCGTTCGTCGCAAGCGACATCGACCGGCATGGCGGGGGGTGACGATCGTGATCGCGACATCTCCCCCGCGTGGATCATTGCGTTGACGGTGGTCTGTCTCGTGATCACCGGGCTGCTGGCCTGGTCGTTCACCAGCAACTCCGCGTTGGCACCGCACGCCACCGCACTCACGATAGTTGCCGTGCCGTTCGTATTGATCGTCGGCTTTCTGATCGCTGGCGTGGCCGGCTACATGGCGGGACTGATCGGTGCGTCGAACAGCCCGATTTCCGGCATCGGCATTCTTGGTATTGTGAGCTGCGCGACGATCGTGGCGGCGGTTGTTGCGCCAACACCCGAGACGCAGAAAGTGCTGGTGGCGTTCGCGCTGTTCATTACGTCGATCGTGTTTGCCTGTGCAACGATTTCCAACGACAACCTGCAGGATCTCAAGACCGGACAGCTCGTCGGTGCATCGCCGATGCGCCAGCAGATCGCGCTGATCGTGGGTGTCGCGGCTGGTGCGGCGGTCATTCCGTTCGTACTCAACCTGCTGGCCAGGGCCTACGGCTTTGCCGGCGCACCGAACGTTGGCGTGTTGTCGCAGAATCCGTTGCCGGCCCCGCAGGCGACACTGATCTCTGCGCTGGCGCAGGGTGTCATCGGCGGCAATCTCGATTGGAAGATGATCGGAATCGGCGCCATGGTGGGCGTGCTGCTGATCGTCATCAATGCCATGCTCACAGCGACGAAACGCGGCAGCCTGCCGCCGCTCGCCGTAGGCATCGGTATCTACCTACCCATGTCGGCCACGTTCGCCGTGGTGCTCGGCGCGATCGTGGGCCATCGGTACAACACGCGTGCGTTACAGGCACGTGAGCCGCAGCGTGCCGAGCGACTGGGCACGTTGGTCGCGTCGGGGCTGATCGTGGGCGAGAGTCTGTTTGGCGTGCTCAACGCAGGGCTGATCGTGGCGCTGGCGAGTGACGCACCGCTGGCGATCGTTGGCGAGGAGTTCGCGATGGCGAAGCCGCTCGGGCTGGTGGTGTTTGCAGGGTTGGTGTTCGCGCTCTACCGGTGGATGATGGCGCGGACGGAGCGGGTGTGACGGTTAGCCACCCAGCGCTGAGCTGTGAGTGTAAGTCACGAGCTGGAAGTGCCTGCGGCTCCACTGACCGCTCACCGCTTTCACTCACGGCTCAGTGCTGGGTCGTTCACTCGGTTTCGTCGCTTGCCACACACGTTAGCGCAATGTCCGTACCATCCAGTCAGCCAGCGCACCGAGCAGCGCCGGTCTAACACGCGCGTCCGTGAGTGAGGTGTACCCCAACGGTGCGCCGGATTCTTCCGCCAGCATCAGGTGATTCGTAGCCCGGAATTTCTGCACGATCACGCGACGGTTGCCGGCGGTGCGGAGTGTCGCCGCAAGCGTGTCCGCCTGCTCCGGCGTCACCTGCCGATCGGTCTCCCCCTGTAGAATGAGCACCGGCTGCTTGACGAGACGGAGCGTCCTGAGCGGATCGTATGCGACGAAGTATCCCATCCACGGGCTCGCCGCCGCCATGGAATCGACGACCGCGGTGACGCGTCGCGCCACGGAGTCGCGCGTGACCGCGGACGCGCCCCGCGGCACCGGAGTCTGCGCGCCGATCTGGAAATTCAGCACGCGCCGTCCGTCGTAGGCCGTACCGGCCAGCAACGCGATCGCCTTGAGCGTCGGATCGGTCGAGGCCACCATCGGTGCAATGATGCCACCTTCGCTGTGCCCCGCGAGTGCGATGCGTGACCCATCGATGTCCGGGCGCGTACGCAACCAGGCCACAACCGATCGCACGTCGTTGGCGGCGTCGACGGTGGTGGCGCCGTTGGCGCCTGTCATCCCACCCGATTCGCCGACCGCGCGATCGTCGTAGCGCAGCACCGCGATACCGCGGCGCCCCAGAGTATCGGCGATCTCACGGAAGATTGCGTACTCGGGCACAAACGGATGGCGCGAATCACGTTCCTGTGGACCGCTGCCGCTGATCGTCACCACTACCGCCGCCGTGGCGATGCCCTTGGGCCGCGTGAGCGTCGCCGCGAGATCGTAGCCACGGCCGGACGGAATGCGCACCTGCTCCGCCGTGTAGGGCGCGTTGGCCGGTGCGTCGTAGTTGTAGCGCGTCATCGCCGCCGCGGCGCCGGGTGCAATACCATCGGTACGCACCACGCGGATACCCTGCGAGCTGCGGATCACCGAGGGCATCTGCTCGCTACGCGACGAGGCATGCAACTGCAAGCCGGACAGGCTCACAACGAGTGTGTCCCCCACGACCGATGTGGTGACGGGCATCGTCTGCCCGCCCGACGCCAGCAGCACGTCGAACTGCGCCTTGCCCTGTCCCTGCATCAGCCCGGCGAGCAGCACCGTGTGCAGTACGGACTGACCGACTAACGGCAGTGCGCCCGCTTTGGAGGCAAGGCGCTGCGTCACGCTGCGCGAGCCTGCGCTGATCTCGGCGATGGCGCTGTCGCCCGGCATCGTGATGGAGGCGACCTGCATCGGCGTGGAGGAACTAACGCCGAAGACACGGAGTGTGATGCCGCCGAGCGTGCTGCCGGTGCGCCGCTGCAGCCACTCGATGCGCGGTTGTCCTTTCATGGCAAATACGCCAACTGCACCGGTATCGGAAACGTCCAGCGTTTCGGTGCCGAGCGTGTCGGTGCGTTGCAGGTAGACGTACGTGGTGGTGCGCGTGCCCTGTGCGTGCGCGCCCGTGGCGAGCAGCAACGTCGCGCCGACCGCGGCGAGCATCGCAACGACGAGTGCCACCACGGGGCGGCGCAGGCGAGTGCCTGGAACGATGATCATGGGACTTCCGGGTGTGGATCCGACGGAGGAATTCTGGGCGCGCGCCCTTCCGCCTGCAGCGCGCGCCGCAAGAGAAACTCAATCTGCCCGTTCAGGCTGCGCAGATCAGCGTTGGCCCAGCGCTGCACCGCGTCGAGCAGCTCGCGGTCCATCCGCAACGGGAACGACTTGCGTTCAGCCATGAGCGAGCACGGCCGACATTTGCTGTACAGCGTCCCGGTGTTCACGACCGGCTGCGCCGCACGGTCGGAGCAGAGCACCACGAGCAGGTTGCTCACCATCGCCGCCGTGCGCTCGTCGTCGAGTGTCACGATCTGCCGCGCGGACAGCGCGTCCAGCGCCATCTTCACCTTGCCCACGGCGCCTTCGACGATCGTCTGTCGTGCGGCGACGATCGCGCCGGGCTGCCGACGTTGCAGCATGGCGGATCACCTTCCAGACCACGATCGCGATGATCTCGACCGGATTGGATCGCGCATCGTTCACCTTGAGCTTGTTCGTCTCGAAATTCCTCACGCGGAGCGACACGCTCTTCTTGCTCCTGAACGGATTGGTGAACCAGAGGCCGGACGAGCGCACCGTGCGCTTGTAGTTGCCGAAGAGCGTGAGCACGCGCCCCTCGTTGGGGGCGACGGCGAACAGCCCCGGCAGGCAAAGCATGGCGAGCGTAATGATCACCCCGCCGCCGACGGCTATTGGCGGCGACTCGGCGCGCGCACCGGAAATGAGAACCCAGAAGCCACCAGCAATCAGCGCGACCAGCAGCAGTGCAACAGGAATACCCGCTGTGGGACGGGCATCGGTTTCGCGGAGCATCGAAATCCTCGCGGAGGAGGGTGATAGCGAAGTGATATCACTTCGGTATCAGCGTACAACGTCGCGCGGCGGGTTTCGACGAGTTTCGGCGAGCGGGGCTGGGGGGCTGGGGGGCTGGGCGGGCTGGGCGGGGAATTCACCCACTCGGCGCGCATTCGATCACGTCGCTCCACGCCCCGCTCGCTACACTCGACGGATGTTCGCCCCTTGCGCCCAACCCATCGCCGAGCCGACCGTATGGCCATGCGCACTTCGCCGCCTGTTCCTGAACGGACCATGTGGACCGTTACCGACCTCGAGGCGCTGCCGTCGCAGGACGGCATGCGTTACGAGATCCTGCACGGTGAGCTGCTCGTGACGCCGATGCCATCCACCGGGCATCAAGGTGTGGCGCATCGGCTCACGCTCGCCTTTGGCATCTGGGCTCGCGCGCATACCGGATGGACCGTACTCGCTCCCGGGGGCGTGTACATGAGCGAGACCACCTGGCTCGAGCCCGATCTCGCGGTCTATACCACCCCGCAATACGCCAACCTGCACTGGCGAGAGATGCCGCCGCCGCTGCTGGTGATCGAGGTGTTGAGCCCCTCCACCCGCAAGCGCGACCGGCACCGCAAGCGGCCGGCGTATCTGGCGCACGGCGTGGGCGAAGTGTGGAGCGTCGATCAGGACGCGCGCGCGATCGAGCGGTGGACGAACGCGTCGGAATTTCCGGAGACGTTTCGTGAGTCGATCACGTGGGAGCCAGACTCGGCGTATCCGCCCGTGATCGTGACCGAGGCGGAGCTATTCGGACCGAGCCCCGACGAACCGAAATAGTCGGTAGGGCACAGCGTCGCGTCAGCAAATTCACCCTTGCCTTGCCCTCCGCCAGCGGGCAATGTCGGGGTCTGCCGCACTGCATCCCGCCACTCGGAGATTTCACGTGTTTTCTCGCCCGTTCCGCCCTCGATTGCTCGCCGTCACCCTGCTGTTCGCGGGGGGAGCGCTTCCCGCAACAGGGCAGACGCGGCCTCCGACCCCGCCGACGGTGCGCCCCGTTCGTCCCGTCATGCCGGTGCTCAAGCCGGCTACCGTGCCCATGGCGGCCCCCTTCGATACTCTGGCGCTGAGCGCACTTCGCTGGCGCGAGGTCGGCCCCTTCCGCGGCGGTCGCTCGGTGGCGGTGACCGGCAGCGATGCCCGCCCCAACGAGTACTGGATGGGCACCACCGGTGGCGGTGTGTTCAAGACCACCGACGGCGGCACCAACTGGACGCCGATGACGGACAAGTACTTCGGCGGCACGATCGGCGCGATCGGGGTGGCGCCGTCCAACCCGGACATCGTGTACGTGGGGGGCGGCGAATTCCCCCTGCGCGGCAATGTCTCGCATGGTGACGGCGTCTGGAAGACGACCGACGGCGGCAAGACGTGGACAAACATCGGGCTCAACGACACGCGCCAGATCGCCGACGTGAAGGTGCATCCCACCAATCCGGACGTCGCGTACGTGGGCGCGCTGGGGCACGTGTGGGGCCCGAACGCTGAACGCGGTGTCTTTCGCACGAAGGACGGCGGGAAGACGTGGTCGAAGATTCTCTTTCGCGATGACTCGACGGGCATTGGCGATCTGGCCATGGATCCAAACAATCCCAACGTGTTGTATGCCGGGTTCTGGCAGGTGTATCGCAAGCCGTGGAAGCTCGAGTCGGGCGGCAGGGGTTCCGGCATGTTCAAGAGCACCGATGGCGGTGACACGTGGACCGAGATCACGCGCAACGCAGGGTTGCCGGCCGGACTGTGGGGGAACATCGGCATCAGCGTGAGTGGCGCGAATTCACAGCGCGTCTTCGCGCTCATCGAAGCGGACGAGGGCGGGCTCTATCGCTCGGAGGACGGCGGGGCCACGTGGGCGCGTGTCAGCGAGAACCGCAATCTTCGGCAACGCGCGTGGTACTACACGAAGGTCTACGCCGATCCGAAGAACGCAGACGTCGTGTACGTCAGCAACGTGTCGTTTCAGGTCTCGCGCGATGGTGGCAAGACGTTCACCAATCTCAATCCGCCGCACGGCGACTCGCACGATCTGTGGATCTCGTCCACCAATCCGATGCGCATGATCGAGGGCGACGATGGTGGTGCCAGCGTCTCGACCGACGGCGGCAAGTCGTGGACCGAGCAAGATTTCGCGACCGCGCAGTTCTATCACGTGACTGCGACGAATCACTTCCCGTACCAGATCTGCGGCGCGCAGCAGGACAACAGCACGCTCTGCGGTCCGTCGCGCAAGGCGGGTGGCATTCAGATCAGCGACTGGCAGGACGCCGGTGGTGGCGAGTCCGGTTTCATTGCGGCCTTGCCCAACAATCCGGATATCGTCTTCGCCGGCAGCTACGGCGGCTTGCTCACGCGCAAGGATATGCGCACGGGACTCGAGCGCAATATCAATCCGTGGCCGCTCAACCCGATGGGGCACGACGCGAAGGATTCGAAGTATCGCATGCAGTGGACCTTCCCGATCGTCGTCAGCCCGCACGATCCGAAGACGCTGTACGTCGGGTCGAGTGTGCTCTTCAAGACCGTGAACGAAGGCGACAGCTACACCGTCATCTCTCCCGATCTCTCGCGCAACGATCCGCGCACACTGGGTCCGTCGGGTGGTCCCATCACCAAGGACCAGACGAGCGTCGAGTACTACGGTACGGTGTTCGCCATCGCCGAATCACCGGTGACCAAGGGGGTGATCTGGGGCGGCACGGACGACGGGTTGGTGCACCTCACGCGCGACGGTGGTCGCACGTGGACGAACGTCACGCCGCCGCTGCTCAAGGAGCGCGAATGGGCGCGCATTTCCATCATCGAAGCGAGCCGGTTCAATCCGGCGGTCGCGTACGTCGCCGCCAATCGCTTCCAGATGGACGACAACGAGCCGTATCTCTTCAAGACGGCCGACTACGGCAAGACGTGGACGCGTATCGATGGGTCGGGACAGGCAAATGGCATTCCGAACACCGAGTTCACGCGTGTCATTCGTGAAGACGAAGAGCGTCGCGGCCTGTTGTATGCGGGCACGGAGCGTGGTGTCTGGGCATCACTGGATGACGGGGCGACATGGTTCTCGCTGCGCCGCAACCTGCCGATCGTGCCGGTGCACGACCTTGCCGTGAAGGAAGGCGATCTGATCGCGGCCACACATGGCCGGTCCTTCTGGGTCATCGACGATCTGAGCGTGTTGCGTCAGCTCACACCGCAGGCGATCGCGCAGAGCTCGCATCTCTTCACGCCGCGCTCCACGTATCGCATCACGTGGCAGGCGGGCTTTGGTGGCGGCGGTGGAGGCAGTGGCACGGTCGGCGCCAATCCGCCCGCCGGTGCGATCGTGTACTACTGGCTCAGGCAGCCGGCCAAAAAACTGACGCTCGAGTTCCGCGATTCCACCGGCCGTACGATTCGCAGCTTTGCCAGCGATACGTCGTCGGCTCCTGCGGCGCCCGCGCCCGGCGGTGGTGGTCGTGGTGGCGGCCCGCCAGTCGAGCCGCGTGCGACCAACCGTGCCGGTTTGAACACCTTCGCGTGGAACCTGCGCGAGCCCGACGCGACGCGCTTTGACGGCATGATCTTCTGGGCGGGTGGCACCACCGGTCCGATGATCATTCCGGGCACGTACACGGTGCGACTGATCGTGGATGGTGCAACAGCGCAGCAAGCCACGTTCGTGGTGAAGAAGGACCCGCGCTCGGACGCGACGCCGGCCGATCTCGTCGCGCAGTACAAGCTGCTGATGCAGATCCGCGACCGCACGACGGATGCGAACGATGCGGTGCGCACGGTGCGCCACGTGCGCGCGCAGCTCGCCGACCGCATGAAGGACATGAACGCGGCCGATTCGGCGACGTTCAAGCCGCTCGCGAATGCGCTCGATGCGAAGATCACCGAAGTCGAAGCGCAGGTCTATCAGGTCAGGAACCAGAGCGGACAGGATCCGCTGAACTACCCGATCAAGGTCAACAACCAGATGGCTGCACTGTCGGGCGTGGTGGGGAGCACCGAAGCGCGACCGACGAAGCAGTCGGTCGAAGTGTTCAACATTCTGAACACGGAGCTTGAAGGCTATCTGGTCGAGCTGCGCAAGGCGTGGAAGGAATTGTTGCCGCCGGTGGATGCCTTCCTCAAGGAGAAGGGGAAGCCGGCGATCGAAGTGAAGCCGAACGACGTGAAAGCGCCGCGGCAGACGGCGGCGGAAGAAGAGGTCACCGGCTTGGAGTTCTGAGTCATTGGTCGTGAGACGTCGACGCGTCAGGCTTGGCGCGTCGGCGGCGGCACGCGGGGGATCACCCCGACGGCCTGGCTGCCCGTGCGGGACGATCCGGTAGCGGCTCGTCCCGCGGGCAGAGGGCCGCCGAGTGTGACCCCCGCTTGCCTCGCCGGGCGGGGGGTGGGACTGGCATTCTCTACTCGGCCTTCCGGCACGGCGAACGCAAGCCGTAAGCAATGATTTCCGACAGCAGGGCCCGGTCGATGACGATCGCGTCTGGGCAGCCGGCGAAAGATGCGCAGCACGCGCTGCCGCGCACGCCGACCGTCTGCACGTTCGGCACGGCCGAGACATCGACCTCGTCGACGATCGTGCGGTCGTACGCCTTCTGCACGCAGCCAACGAGGGCGAGCAGCAGTGCGGTGGGAAGCAGGCGGCGGCGTGACGACGGCGTTCGGGACCCGGTCATGTGGCGTTCCCTAAACACCGGACGAGTCGGATGCACACGCGGATGGTTCCCGCCCATGCTCATTCTTGCATATGCAAGCCGGCAGAAGTATCCTTTCAGATCATGAACGCACTCTCCAACCTGCGGCCCGCGCCTGAGCCCGCGCTCGTCGTGGCCAAGGCGGCGCTCTCCGCTGCGGAACGCCTCGGACTCACCAACCGGCATCTGGCCGCGGTCATTGGTTCGAGCGAGGCCTCGGTCTCGCGTATGCAGCGCGGCCGCGGCGTGGACCCGGCCAGCAAGGAAGGCGAACTGGCGCTCATGGTCGTACGCCTGTTCCGTTCGCTCGACGCGCTGGTCGGCGGCGACGACACGAAAGCGCGCGCGTGGATGCACGTCATGAACGCTCACGTGGGCGGCGTCCCTGCCGATCGAATCCGAACCGTCGAGGGATTGGTCGATGTCGTCCAGTATCTGGACGCAATGCGCGGGCGACTCTGAAATCCGTCCGCTGCGGCTGGTGCCGTGGCGCGTGGTCGAATCACAGCACGAAGTCTCTACGCGCAAGCTCGTCGACTCGGCGGCGGAGCAGGAGCTGCTGGAAGAACTGATCGATCTCGTCAAGCCGCCGGCCCAGGTGGGCGGGCGGTTGCACTATCTCCTCTTCACGCCCTTTCGCTATCCGCCGTTGCGTCACGGCTCGCGTTTCGGAACGCGGCAGGAGCGCGGGATCTGGTACGGCTCGGAGCAGCAGCGCACCGCGTTTGCCGAGGTCGCGTACTATCGCGTGCTGTTTCTGGAGGGAACGCGCGCGGCGATGGACATGGTGACCACGGCGCTGACGGCGTTCACCGTGCGCATGCGCAGCACGCACGGTGTCGATCTGGATGCGCCGCCGTTCGCTGCGCACCGGCAGACGATTGCGTCACCCGTGTCGTACGCGGACGCGCAGGCGTTGGGGCAGGCCATGCGCGGGGCGGGAGTGGAGCTGTTCCGTTTTCCCTCCGCGCGCGACACGGACGGCGGCGCCAACGTGGGCGCCTTCACGCCGGCCGTCTTTCATGCAGCGACGCCCCAGCACTTTCAGCGATGGCACTGCACCGCCACGCGCGAGGTCGTGGACTTCACGCGCGGCGATCTGACCGGTACGCGCGAAACGCATCAGTTCGAGCGCGCGCAATTCCTTCTCGCCGATCGGCTGCCAGCGCCCGCGTTCTGAAAGGGCCCGCCCTGGCGGCGCGGAGTTCCGTGGTGTGAGCTGCATACGGTCGAGCGGCGTTATGTTGCACCGCGCATGATGTCTTCAGCTGGCTCTCCGACGAACTCGCCCGCGCGCGGAGCACACACCGACGCGCCACCGGCGGACACCGCGCCGGAACGCTGGCGTATGTTGGCGCTGCTCGCCTGCGCGGAGTTGCTGGGGATGGCGCTCTGGTTCACCGGAAGCGCCGTCGGTCCGACCTTGGCCGCGACGTGGTCGCTCACAGCATCACAGGTCGGGTGGCTGACGACCGCCGTTCAGCTCGGATTCGTGCTGGGCACCGCACTGAGCGCGCTGTTCAACCTCGCGGACGTCATGCCGGCGCGACGGTTGTTTGCGACTGCGGCAGCACTGGGCGCGGTCTCCAATCTGCCCCTGGCGTATACCGACTCGTACGTGGTCGGGCTCTGTTCACGCTTTGCCGCGGGATGCTGTCTCGCCGGGGTGTATCCGCCCGCCATGAAGATGGCCTCGACGTGGTTTCGCGCGCGTCGCGGACTGGCGGTGGGCACCATTGTCGGTGCGCTGACCATCGGCAAAGCCACGCCGTATCTCGCGCAGGCATGGCCCGGCGCGACGGTGCCCGTGGTGACATGGCTGGCGTCGGCCAGTGCGCTGCTGGCCGCGGTGCTGGTGTTCACGGCCTATCGCGACGGCCCCTACGGGTTTCCGTCTCGTCCGTTCGCTTGGTCGCGTGTGGGCGACGTGGTGCGCGAGCGAGGCTGGCGTCTCGCCACCGGCGGGTATCTCGGGCACATGGCGGAGTTGTACTCGTTCTGGACGTGGATTCCGGCGTTTCTGGTGGCCAGCGACGTGGTGCATGCGGCGCGCCGAGGCACGGCGGCCAATGCACGCGCCGCCGCACTGATTGGCTTCGGTGTCATCGCTGTGGGCGGCCTCGGGTGCGTGTGGGGTGGTCTGGTGGCGGACCGCATTGGTCGCGTACGGCTGGTGACACTGGCCATGGCGATCAGCGGCACCTGCGCGCTCGCGATCGGTGTCGCGTGGGGGCAATCGTGGTGGCTGCTCGCTCCGTTGGCGCTGGTGTGGGGCTTCTTTGTCATCGCCGACAGCGCGCAGTTCAGCGTCCTGGTCACGGAAACGGTGCCATCGCACGCGGTCGGCACGGCGCTCACGCTGCAGGTGTCGCTCGGTTTCCTGCTCACCACCATCACGATTCAGCTCATACCATGGCTGGTGGAGTGGTTTGGCTGGCAGTGGGTCTTTCCTGTGCTTGCCGTCGGACCGTTGCTCGGCATTGCGAGCATGAGGCGGCTGCTGCAGGGCGGGCGCGGGTGAATCGCAACGACAACAGCAACAGAATTTGAACTGTCAGGTCCTGAATACGCCCTACCCGCCCGCCAGCCTCGCCATCGCGCCGGCCATGAAGTCTGTGCGCCACTGGTCGAGTTGCGCCACGGATACACCACTCGACGCCGAGACAGTCGCCATCGGCTCGCCCTGCAGCAGTCGCAGCACCAGCGCACCCTTCGACTCGACCGTCATGCTCGACGGCTCGGCGGGCGCGTTCAGCGACGGTGCCACGGGCGGAATGACGTGCTTCACCGGCCCCGATGACACGTTACGACGCGCTTCGATTGCCTCGACCACCAAATCCGTCAGTGAGGTCATGAACTCCAGTGCTTCCCGATCCGGCAACGGCTCGCGCGCCACACGATCGCCGTAGAGACACCCCACGATCTGCCCGCTGACAACAACGGGGAACACACCGAACTGTCCGATCCCCAGTGTGGATGCAAGGTGCAGTTCCTGCGCGTTCATTGCGCGATCACTCGGCAGGTACAACACCTTGCGCTGTATCACCGCCGATGGAAGTGGACCGCCCTGCGGCGTCATCGGAAAATCGAAGTGCGCCAGCAACGACTCCACGCCACTGCCTAGGCCGGAGCGGGCACGCAGTCGCGCGCGATCGGGGCTGAGCACGCATGCGACGACACGATCGAACGGCGCGCCGCGCAGTGCGCCTTCGATGGCCAGCAGCAGCACCTGTCCCAAATCGCACTCCGAGGCCGCATCCACCTTGCTCTCAAGCTCCTGTCGGAGTCGCTCACGCAGGGCGATCGCCGTATTCGGCATCGAGGCATCCTGCGCGGCATCCCACTCACCGTTGCCAAGCTCCGTCACCCCAAGCGCCGAACATGCGGACTCCGACAGTTGCCGCATGCGCAACCCGTCCACCGAAACCTTCGCGTTCACAAACAGCTCGCGCGTCTCCTCGAGCGCCGACTCGACCACTTCGCGCACTTGCGCACGCGAGAGCTTGAGCCGTGATGCATAGCGCGTGATCACGTCGTTGAAATCGTCGCGCGCCGTGCCGCGCGTATTGCGCTCCGTGTCCCGTCGATAGATCGCGTTGGTCAGATCGTGGCTGAACGACGTGATCGCGCTTGCCTCGCTGGTGAACGACGTCGAGCGGGCACGAATCCCTTCCGTGACGCTGTCGGGCATCCCCCAGTGATTGCACAGCTCGATCCCCAACTCCTCGTAGCGGAAACCGAGCACGGCAAAGGCCGCGCTCTCTTCGGATTGCCTGTTATCGCGCACCCGCGTGTGGATGCGGGCGTAGTCGTCGGGAAAGTGGCAGGCGATCAGCACCTCGCCGAGGTTGCGGAACATGCCGCACAGGTGGGCCTCTTCCGGATCGCCATGTCCCATCCTGTTCGCCACTTCGCGCGCATGATTGGCGGTCAGCAGCGACAAGAGCATCAATTCCTTCAACCCGCTCGAACGTCGGGCGTAATTTTCGAAGAGGAGGAGGCTGCTGGCCAGCTGACGCACCGTCCGCGCGCCCAGCAGCATCATGGCCCGCGTGGCGCTTTCGATTTGCCGGTTGGCGCGGCGATAGTGCGCGCTGTTGGCGGTCCGCACCACACTCAGCGTCAGGCTGTACTCGCGCAGCACAACGTTGGTCAGTCGTTGCAGCGAACTGGCATCGTCATCGAGGGCGGAGATCGTTTCGATGATCTGCTGCGACAATGCCGGGAAATCGCGTCCCTCGAGAATGCGAGCGAGACGCGCCTTGACTGGTGTGATGTCGTCGGTCGGCCCATCGGCGCGACCGCTCTGCCCGACCTGCGCAGCGCTGTCTGTGCTAGTCCGCATCTTTCGGGTAAGGGGATAATTGTTCAGTATCGGCCGGTCCCGGCGATTCCTGAGCCGTTCCCGTGCCTGCGCCGTCGTCCCGCTGTTTCCCCATGCCGCCGGAGTGACCCCGTGTCCACCAGACGTGACTTTCTCATCCGGGCCGGCGCGGTCGCTGGCACCGCCATCGCCGGAAGCACGCTCGGGCCGTCCCTGCTTCGCGCCGCAACCGCTGCAGCGATTCGTTCGGCAGTTGCCCCCATGCGCGTGCTCATCCTTGGCGGCACCGGCTTCATCGGACCCCATCTGGTGCGCTTGCTGGTCGCGCGCGGACATACGGTTTCCACGTTTACGCGCGGCATCCGGCAGGCCGACCTTCCTGAGGGCGTCGAGCGCCTCGTCGGTGATCGGGATGTGAAGGATGCCAGCGGCGTGGTGGTCGGGAACTACACCGCATTGACCGGTCGCCGCTGGGACGCGGTGATCGACGATTCGGCGACCAATCCGGCGTGGGTGCGCGCGTCCACGGCCCAGCTCAGGAACGCGACCGATCGGTACATGTTCGTCTCGTCGACCGGCGTCTATTTCCCGTACCGCACGCCGCGCGTGGACGAGAGTGCCGCCGTGCGCCTGTCGATGACCGGGGACGCGGCCAACCAATATGGCGTGGACAAGGCCAACAGCGAACAGATCGCGCGTGATGTGTTTGGCGCGGGCGCCACGATCGTGCGGCCCAGCTACATCGTAGGGCCGGGCGACACGAGCGATCGCTTCACCTACTGGCCGGTGCGACTGGCGCGCGGCGGTGAGGTGCTGGCGCCAGGCAAGCCCGGCGACCCGTCGCAGTTCGTGGACGTGCGCGATCTGACCGAATTCATGGTCAGAATGGTGGAGGGCACGGGCGGAGGCACGTTCAATGTCGCGGGTCCGCGCGAGCCGCTGACCATGCCGGGTTTTCTGGCCGAGGCGATAGCGGCCGTCGGACCCGCCGCGCGACTGACGTGGGTGGACGACTCCGACTTTCTCGCCACGCAGAAGCTACGCTTCGCCTGTCCGTGGATTCTGCCGCTGGGCGACAATGCGAACACCATGGTCATCAGCAACGCGCGCGCACTTGCCGCCGGGCTGTCGTTCCGGCCGATCGGTTTGACGGTCCGGGACACGCTGGCTTGGTGGCAGTCGCTCCCGGACGACCGGCGCGCCAGGAACCGTTTCGTGCTCTCCCCCGAGCGCGAGGCCGAGATCCTCGCCGCGTGGAAGGCACGCGGGCGCTAGGTGCTCGCCGCCTGCTCGCGCGCGCGCCGCGCCTCGTGCACCCGCAGGTGGGCGTGCACGACGTGCAACAGCGGGTAGGCGTACGGATCGCCACCGCCGCGCGCGAGCAGGTCGCCGATGATGTGATCCCCCTCGATGCGGAACTGCGCTTCGATGTCGCGAAACATCGAGGCCGTGAGCAGAGAGCCGGGCGTGGTGAACATGGTCGTGATGCGTTGCAGCGACTCCGCACCTGGCGTATGCCCGTTGCGCGAGCCGATCGCCGTGCACTCGGCCAGCAGCCCGGTGACCATATCCGTCGCGCCTGCGGCCACGATGTCGCCGATTGCGCCACGCATCAGGCACGTGGCACCGGCGCCGGTGGCGATGAGCGTCCACTTCTCCCACATCTCCTGCAAAATGTCGTCGGCGAGACGCGAGTCGAAGCCGGCGTTGGTCAGCGTGTCCTCGATCACGAGCGCGCGCGGGCTGCGCTCGCCGCTTCTTTCGCCAAATGACAGCTGGTGCACGCGGTTGAGATGCAGCACGCGGCCCTCGGCGTCGAGCACGCTGGAAATGGCACACTGCCCGCCGAACACCTTGTCTGCGCCAAACCTCGTGTCCAGGTCGTCGAGGTGTCGCATCCCGTTGAGCAGCGGCACAATGACCGTCTCCGACCCGACCGCCGGGGCCATGGCGTCCATGGCACCGGCGAGGTCGTACGCCTTGCAACTCAGCAGGACCACGTCGAACGCCGAGGCGAGCATGTCCGCGGTGACCGTCTGCACAACGGGAACATGGAGATTGCCGTGGGTGCTGTGGACGACGAGTCCCGTTCGTGCGAGCGCGGCGGCGCGCGGAGCGCGAACGAGGAACGTGACATCCCGTCCCGCGTCGAGCAGTCTCCCGCCGAAGTAGCCGCCCACGCTTCCTGCGCCCACCACGAGAATCCGCATGTCTATCGTCCGCTGAAGTGAGTGCATCGGCTGGCGCGCCCGCCCGTTGACGTACTCTAGCGCCGATTCGTGTCTGGCGGGCGCGGGTTGCCCCACCGCATCTTCCGTACGATGCCTCCGTTCCCCTCCCACCGCCGTGTGTACCGTATGCGACGCAACGCCCTCGCCCTGCTCCTGACCGTGTCTGCGGTCCTGCTTCCCAAGGCCACCCATGCACAACGCCCCGCGGAGCGCGCGCGCTGGAAGGCGCAAGCGGCGCGCGTGACGATCATCCGCGACACGTGGGGGATCCCGCATGTCTACGGCAAGTCCGATGCCGACGCGGTCTTCGGACTGCTGTATGCGCAGTCGGAGGACGACTTCAATCGCGTCGAGATGAACTACATCAACGCGAGCGGACGGTTGGCGGAGGTGGAAGGAGAAGGCGAACTGTACCGCGACCTGCGCATGAAACTCTTCATCGATCCGGTGGTGATGAAAGCGCAGTACGCGGCGAGTCCGGCGTGGCTGCGCACGCTCATGGACGCCTGGGCCGATGGGCTCAACTACTTCCTGTCGACGCATCCGGATGTGAAGCCGAAGCTGCTCACCCGTTTCGAACCGTGGATGGCGCTCACGTTCAGCGAAGGCAGCATTGGCGGCGATATCGAGTCGGTGCAGTTGCGCGGGCTGCAGGAGTTCTACGGCAAAGTGCCGCTGCCGCCGGCGCCTCGCGACGACGGCCTCGAGCCGGAGCCACAAGGCTCGAACGGATTCGCCATCGCACCGGTGAACACTGTGAACGGACACTCACTGCTGCTGCTCAATCCGCACACGTCGTTCTACTTCCGCCCGGAAGTGCACGCCGTGAGCGACGAAGGGCTCAACGCCTACGGCGCGGTGACGTGGGGACAGTTCTTCATCTACCAGGGCTTCAACGAGCGTCTGGGGTGGATGCACACGTCGGGCGGCGGCGACGTCATCGACGAGTACGAGGAGACCGTGGTGCAGCGCAACGGCAAGTACTTCTACACGTACGGCGCCGGCGAACGCCCCCTGATCACGAAACAAATCCGCTTGCCGTACAAGAGCGGCAACACGATGGCAACGAAAGTGGTGACTGCGTATTTCAGTCATCATGGCCCGATCATCCGCGGCGGCGACGGGAAGTGGATTGCCGTGAAGATGATGAACGAACCGCTTAAGGCGCTCACACAGTCGTACATGCGCACGAAGGCGAAGAACTACGCCGAGTTCACGAAGGTGATGGAGCTGCGTACAAACTCGTCGAATAACACCGTGTATGCGGATGCCGACGGCAACATTGCGTACTTTCACGGCAACTTTCTGCCCAGGCGCGACACCACGTTCGACTGGAGAAAGCCAGTCGACGGCAGCTTGATCGCGACCGAGTGGAAGGGGCTGCATGCGGTGCAGGAAACCATCACGCTCTTCAATCCGAAGAGTGGCTGGTTGTTCAACACCAACAACTGGCCGTTCACCGCGGCAGGCCCGGACAGCCCCAGGGAGAGTGCGTATCCCCGCTATTTCTCCGAGCAGCCCGAGAACGCGCGCGGCGTGCATGCGGTGCGGGTATTGCAGAACAAAAAGGATTTCACACTCGATGCGTTGATCGCTGCGGCGAACGACACGTATCTCACGGCGTTCGAGGTGCTGATCCCTTCGCTGCTCAAGGCGTACGACGACACGCCGGCGGGCGACGCGTTCAGGTCCCAGTTGGCCGAACCGGTGGCCGCGTTGCGCGCATGGGATCTGCGCTATTCGGTGTCGTCGGTGCCCACGTCGCTGGCAATCTTCTGGGGACAGGACCTCATGGCGCGCTCGGGCAATGCCGCGCGCGCGAAGGGCATGCCCGTCGAAGCCTACATGGCCACGCAGACGACGACGCGCGAACGGCTCGAGGCGCTGGCCCGTGCGTCGGCCAAGCTGACCGCGGACTTCGGGACGTGGAAGACGCCGTGGGGCGAGATCAACCGGTTCCAGCGGTTGACCGGCGACGTCGTGCAACCGTTCGACGACAGCAAGCCGAGTCTTCCCGTGGCGTTTCCGTCGAGCACGTGGGGATCGCTGGCGGCGTTTGGCATGACCACGCGCGCGAACACGAAGCGCATTTATGGCGATCGCGGGAACAGCTTCATCGCCGTGGTGGAATTCGGCCCGCGTCTCAAAGCGAAGAGTTCATTGGCCGGTGGTGTCAGTGGTGATCCGGCGTCGAAGCACTTCCGGGATCAGGCGGAGATGTATACCAAGAGTCAGTTCAAGGACGTGTGGTTCTATCGTTCGGATGTCGAGCAGCATGTGGAACGTTCATATCACCCGGGACAATGATGCGCGCAGCAACTCGTATGGTCGCCCTCGCGGCCGGAACGGCCGTCCTCTCCCTCTTGGATCGCGCGCCCCTCCAGGCGCAGCGCGCGTCGCGCACGGCTTCCGCCGCGCCGGGCATACCGTCGCCGTACAACCCGGCAGTCTACACCGATCCGAACGCCACCAATCGCAACTTCAAGGCGCTGCGCTGGCGTCTCGTCGGTCCATTTCGCGGCGGACGTGTCGATGCCGTGGCCGGCGATCCGACCAAGCCGCTGGTATTCTACATGGGTGCGGTGAATGGCGGTGTCTGGAAGACCACGAACGCCGGCATGACGTGGGACAACATCACCGACGGCACGAGCGACATTTCGTCGGTCGGCGCGATCACCGTGGCCCCGTCGGATCCGAACGTGATCTATGTGGGCACGGGTGAGTCGCAGCTCCGCGAAGATCTCACCTTTGGAACGGGCATGTATCGCTCCACGGATGCGGGGCAGTCCTGGCGGCACCTCGGCCTCACCGACACGCATCAGATCACGAGTATCCGTGTGCATCCGGACAACCCCGACATCGCGTATGTATCGGCGATCGGTCACGCGTTCGGCCCCAACCCGGAGCGCGGCATTTTCCGCACAATGGACGGCGGCACCACGTGGAAGAAGATCCTCTTCATCGATGATTCGACGGGCGGCAACGACATCTCGATCGACCCGAGCAACCCGCGCATTCTCTACGCGTCCATGTGGAAGTTCCAGCGGTCGCCGTGGGGCATGGACGCCGGTGGTGGACGCAGTGGCCTCTGGAAGTCGATGGACGGTGGCGACAGCTGGCAGGAGCTGACGTTCAACCGTGGCATGCCCAAGGGGCCCATAGGCAAGATCGGCGTGGCGGTGTCACCGGCCAATCCGCGCCGCATCTACGCCTCGGTCGAAGCGATCGATACGACCGGCGGCATCTTTCGCAGCGATGACGGTGGCGACACGTGGTCGCGCACGAACGGACAGCAACAGTTCCAGGTGCGCCCGTGGTACTACTCGGCCATCACCGCCGATCCGAAGAACGAGAACACCGTGTGGGTGATGAATCTGCAGGTGTGGAAGTCGATCGATGGTGGGCGCACGTTCACGCGCAATCGCGTGCCGCATGGCGATACGCACATCATGTGGGTGGACCCGAATAACTCCGATCGCCTGATCAACGGCAACGACGGCGGAGCGACTGTCTCGCTGGACGGCGGCAAGAGCTGGTCGGCGATGGACAACCAGCCGACCTCGCAGTTCTACCACGTCATCACGGACAACCAGTGGCCGTATCGCATTTACGGGGCGCAGCAGGACAACAGCACCGTCTCCATCGCGTCGCGTTCCGACTTCGGGTCGATCGGCACGCGCGACTGGTGGCCGGTGGCGGGATGCGAAAATGCACACATCGCCATCGATCCACGTAACCCGAACATTACGTACGGCGGCTGCTACACCGGCATGTTGATGCGCCACGACAACCGCACCCAGCAGACGCGCGACATTGCCGTATGGCTCAACAACTACGACGGTATAGCGGTGAAGGACGTCCCCAACCGCTTTCAGTGGACGTTTCCGGTCCTGCTCTCGCCGCACGACCCGAATGTGTTGTACACAGCGTCGCAGAATCTCTGGCGCTCCACCACCGAAGGACGGAGCTGGGAGAAGATCTCCCCCGATCTCACCTACGCCGATAGCGCCACACTCGGACCCAGTGGCGGTCCGGTGCACAAGGACATGACCGGTACGGAGTGGTACGCGACGATCTTCGCGCTGGCCGAATCGCCCACGACCAAGGGGCTGCTCTGGACGGGATCGGATGACGGGCGTGTGCATCTCACGAAGAATGGCGGCACCACCTGGGAGGACGTCACGCCCAAGGCGATGGCGAAGCACACGCGCATCACCGGCATCGAGCCGTCACGCCACGATCCGGCCGTTGCCTACATGTCGGCCACGCGGTATCAGCTCGACGATTTCCGGCCGTACTTCTACAAGACCGCCGACTACGGCAAGACATGGACCCGCATCGACGCCGGCCTGCCCGTGGGTGCGTATGCGCGGTCGATTCGTGAAGACGTGGTGCGGCGCGGGCTGCTCTTCGCTGCCACGGAGATCGGCGTGTTCGTGTCCTTCGACGACGGTGCCCGATGGGAGACGCTGCAGCTGAATCTGCCGCGGGCGAGTGTGCGCGACCTGCGCGCGCAGGGCAACGATCTCGTGGCGGCCACACACGGACGCGCGTTCTGGGTGCTCGATGACATCGCGTCGCTGCGGCAGTTGCACGATTCGGTCACGACTAAACGTGCGCATCTGTTCGCGCCGAGCGACGCCTATCGCTTTGCGGGCGGGCACGGCGGCGGACGCAACGCGGGGGAGAACCCCTACGATGGTGTGCTGGTGGATTACTGGTTCAAGGAGCCGCCGAAGGACTCGGTCAGCATCGAGTTCCTCGATGCGCGTGGGACGGTGGTGCGCCGGTTCAGCGGCAAGGCACCGGCCGCGCCTGATACCGGCGCACCCAAGCCGACGACTGTGGCCCGCACCGATTCGCTGGCGTATATCGCGTCCGACTCGATCGTGACGACGCGCGCGGGCAGCAACCGCTTCTGGTGGAACCTGCGATACGCCGACGCCAGGCGAATCAAAACCGTGGTCAACGACATGGGGACGTTGAACGGACCGAGTGCGGTGCCGGGCAGCTATCGCGTGCGCCTGATTGTCGGTCGTGATACGCTGATGCGGCCGTTCACCGTCAAGCTCGATCCGCGCCTCGAGGCCACCACCGCCGACCTGCAGCAGACGTTCGACATGGGGATCAAGGTGCAGGACCGCTTAAACAGCATTGTCGGCGCGTTCGAGCGCATCGAGGATCTGCAGCAGCAGATCGACGTGCGCGTGGATCAATCGTCGGAGCAGGCGTACGCGAAGCGCGTGAAGGACGGCGCGAAGCCGGTACGTGAGCGTCTCGAGATCGTGCGCACGGAGCTGGTGGACTGGTACAACCACGACGATCAGGCCACGCTGCATTTCCCGATCAAGCTGTACAACATGATGCTCTCGCTCAATTCACAGGTGCTGGGTCAGGAAGCGGCGCCCAACACGCAGCACGGCGAAATCCTGAACGAGCTGGGCGGCAAGGTGGACGTGCAACTCCAGCGTCTGCAGCAGCTGGAGGCGACGGAGATCAAGGCGCTCAATGCGCTGCTGCAGGAAGTCGGACTCCCGCCGATCTTCGTGCCGCCGGTCAAGCCGGCCAGGGCCATTTCGTAAGGTGGCATTGTCGCGATCGAGTGCACGGCAACAGCCTGGCGCGGATTACACGGAGGAACGGCTCTGATTCACGCGGATTCAACGCAACGGCTTACTGATGGTGCTGTTGCGTTGAATCCGCGATATGCCGAAGCCCCTACTTCTTGCTGACCGTCAACCCAGTCACGGTCGCTTCGGTGTTGTGCGCAAAGCGAATGCCGTACACGCCGTCGGTGCTCTTGAGCTTCCCGGCGCCGACCGCCGCCGCCTTGTCGTATGTGCCTACAACCGTGCCGTTGATGGCGCACTCGATCTTGTCGCCCATCACCGAGACGGCAATTTCCTGCGTGACCGAGGCACCCTTGCCGGCGGCCTTGTTCACCGCCGGATTCGCTTCACCGCGACCGTTCAGCTGGAACGGTGCCGGACCCATGCCACGCGCGATGAAGCGACCATCGCCGTAGGCCGCGCAATACAGATAGCTCTGATTGTCTGTGCCCAGATCGTTGCCGCCGATCACGATGCCGTACGGATGCGGATGATCGTTCAGCTCCATGTACTTGGCTTCGGTGAACGTCGCCTTGACCGTGTAGTTGCCGCTGGCCTTGTTGGCGGGATGCCAGTACGTCACGGACGGACCCGTGGTGACCTTGAGCACCTTGCCGTCGGCCGCCAGCTTCGAATTACTGAGCACCTGACCAGCCTTCACTTCCTTGTCGTCGATCTTGCCCTGCCAGCCGGCGACGGCAATGCCACCACCAGCCACCTTGCGGGACTCCTCGGAGTCCTGCGCCATGCAGACCTGCGGTACGACGACGAGGGCAATGGCGAGTGCGGAACCATGAATACGACGCATCGTGTGAGATCCTCGAATGGGGAACTTCGGTTGGAGTTGCTCAGGAGGAAAATACTGTGCGGACAATTGTTCAGCTGCGTTGCACGCCTGCACGCGTCAGGCGATCGACTCCGGCTCGAGCGTCTTCTCGACCGCTTTGCCGTTCACACGATCGACGTAGTACACCTTGGCGTCGGGACGCGTGGATACAACACGTTTGACGACGTTGTCTTCGAAATAAATGCCGGCGTCGTTGTCGCACGCATACCCCGGCAGCATCTCGCCCGATCCGATAAGCTTTTGGTACAATGGACGGCGCCCCGGCTCGCGGTCGTAATGCGGTGAATGGCTGCCCGTGAGGAAGCCGAGGCACTTCACCGTGGTGAGCTCCCTGGGCCGGGAATCCGTCGTCCCTTCCTCGAACCAGCAGAGCGAACCCGCGCTCGCGCCGCCGAGCACGATCCCCTGGTCCCACGCCTGTCGCAGCACCTTGTCGATGCCCTGCGCCTGCCAGATCGCCTGCTGATTGAGTGTGTTGCCACCCGAGCAGACAATGCCGTCCACGTTGAGCAGCACCTCTTCCCAACTCTGCAGCTGCCGCGTGCTGGCGATGAAGCTCTCCTGCACCGACGGCTCCACGTTGAGCGGTGCGCAGTTGCGGAACCACGTCAGGCTCCCGTCCACGCGATCGGCAGATGCCGTCGGTAGATAAAGCAACCTCGGACGCGGCTTGCCCGTGAGCTGCGCCATGTAGCGGATGAACGCCGTCCCGTACCCGCCACCGGCGATGAGAATCTTGCGGCCGGCGAAGGCACGATCGGACGGCGACCGCTCTGCCAACTCGTTCGGCGATTGCCCCACGGTTCCCGTGAACGGAACCTGTCCGGCGCCCAGGCCGACGGCGCCGAGCGCCGACGCCTTCACAAACTGTCTGCGTTCCATGATTCAGATCTCCCGGCGGGTGGCAAACTGTGCAATGTGATCCGCCGCGCGAAAGGCGAGCGCCTGAATCGTCATCGTGGGTTGTCCGCGTCCGCTGGTGACGAACGAGCTGCCATCGACAATGAAGAGGTTGGGCACATCGTGCGCGCGATGATACTTGTCTACGACGGAGGTGGACGGGTCGTTGCCCATGCGCGCCGTCCCGAGCAAATGCACGGCAGAGCCCGGCGCATCGCCGAACGGAGTCGGATACACCTTTTTCGCGCCGGCCGCCGTGAGCAGTTCTTCGCACCGTTCCTGGAAGAACTTGAACAGCTTCAGGTCGTGGGCGTGCTCCCGGTAGGTGGTGCGGATGGCCGGCATCCCCCACGCGTCCTTGAGATCGGGGTCGAGTGTGACGGAGTTCGTGGCGACCGGCAGCGTGGACGTGTGTCCGTACGCTGCGGCCGAGTGCGTGAACCACTCGCGCGCGCGCTGTTTCCATGCCAACCCCCACTCCGGTCCATCGGGCGGCATCGCCACCGTGCGGATCAGTGCCGGCACGTCGAAGCGCATGTCGATCCCGCCGCCGCCGAAAAAGCCGAGCGACGGATCGGGGACGTAGTGCTCCTGCGTGATACGCGTGACCACGGGTCCCTTGTGACCGTGAACCTCATGCTCGAAGAGCCCATCGGCGACGATGTTGCCGTTGAACATGAGATGCTTGCCGACCGCGCCGCTGGAGTTGGCCAGCCCGTTCGGAAAACGGCTCGACGTGGACATGAGCAGCAGACGTGGCGTCTCCGCCCCGTTGGCCGACAGCACGACTGCTTTGGCTTTCTGGCGCTGCTCCTGTTTGTTCGTGTCGAAGTAGAGCACCCCTGTGACGCGACCGCTGTCGTCCGTCTCGATGCGATGCACGTAGCTGTCGGCGCGCACTTCGCAGCGCCCCGAACGCAGCGCATCGGGGATCATCGTCCAATTGGAGCCCGACTTGGCGCCCCACTCGCACGGGAACGCGAGGCAAAAGCCGCAGTTGTGGCACGGTTGCCGCCCGTTATACGCGCGTGACAGAATCGCCATCGGCGCGGCCTTGGAATGCCATCCCAGCTTCTTCGCACCGACTTCCAGCAGCACGCCGGGGCCGGTCACATTGAGCGGCGGCAGCGGAAACGGTTTCGACCGTTTCGGCTCGCGCGGATCCGAGCCCGCCTCTCCCGAGATGCCCATCGCGTACTCGACCGCCGTGTAGTACGGCTCGAGCTCGTCGTACGTGATCGGCCAGTCGGCGACATTCGCGCCAGCCACCGCGCCGCGCTGCGAAAACTCGTTGAAGTCGATGGGGCGGAAGCGCCAGAAGTTGCCGGTGAAGTGCAATGTGGTCCCGCCGACCACGCGCGCGTATTGCAGAAAGTGTCGTGGCTCCGCTTTCGCGTCCGGCGTCTTGCGATACGTCTGCGGCGACTGTCCGGGCGTGTTCGTCCAGCGGTTGGACACAAACGCGCCGATCTCGTCGTGCTCCATGTCCGACGGCGGCACATGTCGGCCCTGCTCCAGCACCAGCACATCGAATCCCCTGGCCGTCAGTTCGCGCGCCACACTGCCACCGGCAATGCCCGATCCAATGATGACAAAGTCGATCTCGGCGTCCTGCGCGAAGGTCTTTCCCTTCGGCTGATTCTGTCGGCGCATCAGAGCACCCGCCCGAGCAGCGCCTGTTGGTTGGCGGGGGCATCGTACCAGCCGAACGGCGCTTTCTGTTCGAGCGTGTGCTCTTGCCCGATGTACTGCCAGCCGACGTAGTCCTTGTTGCCGCCGTACTTGGGCAATGAGAGAAATCCGGCGATTGTCGCAAAGCGCAGCGCACCGAAAAATTCGGTCTTCTCGATGCCGGTCAGGATGGCGTCCTGCTGCGCGGTCGTCAGCGTGGAGAACCTGGCCGCGGCCCCATGCTGCTTCGCGACTGCCTTGGCGACCGACTGCATCCCGTCCGCAAACAATGGCGCCTGCTCCTTCACCATGCCGGCCAGACTGTTGTCGATGAAAAAGACCGCGCCCGCTTCCCTTGCGCCCGGCCCGTCGTCTCCTGGAATCAGTCGCGCCGTCATCGCTTCGATTTCCGCCGCCTGCTCGGGCGTGAAGTGCACCAATCGTTGTGGCGGGGCAGGAGACTCCGGCGGCATGGCCGGCATCGACTCAGCCGACGGCGCGGATTCCCTGCGTTCACCCGAGCAGGCCGCCAGCCAGACGGCGCCCAGTGCCGTCATTCCGGCGACAAACTCGCGTCGGGAAAGACCGGCAGCTATGGAACGCGAGACTCGGCTGACGTCGGCTTGCGGCTCGGTCATGCATCCTCGCAAAGTGGTTTGGGGATCGATGGCAGCGCATGCAGCGCGCGCGCGAATATGGTTCCGCATCCCGCGAAGCGATATGGTACCGGTCGCAGTCGCTCACCACGGGGGCATGCAAACGGCGGCATCGGTGGCGGATCGTTGGTGGCGCGCGCTGTTCCCGCTTATCGGAAAGTGAAAAACCGCGCGTGTTCGTGGAGTTGGAACAACATCGTCTGTTGGTAACGTGCAACACAGACTCGGGTCGTTTTGGCTGGATATTGTCACAGTGTCGGTGCCGAACTAGACAGTGGAAATCGTTTTATTGCATGGGGTTATATGGTGTGCACCCGATTTGTGTGACGTAACGCACGTATAGGCACGCAGTTTGCTCTTTTTGCGCCTGTTTGGCACGCACTGTTGCGTGTCCCGCGCGACCCCCCCCACCTCACTCGCAAATGCTCCCCAGTCTTCTCCGTCGTTCCGCCCTCGCCGCTGGGCTCGCCGCGGCCACGCTCGCTACGTCGACCGTTGCGAGCGCTCAGAACGGGTTCTGGGCGCAGGTACAGGTCGGCAGCCCGTTGGCCGGCTACAGCGGCACCGGAAATAACCTCCTCAACGGTGGCGGTTATGTAGCGAAAGGCAGCATTACGGTGCGCGCCGGAACCTTGCAACAGGGTGCCGGCATGCCAACGGGACAGCTGATCACGATTGACCAGTTCTTCTGCACCGACCAGCAAAACCTCATCAGTCTCCCCATTAGCTACACCGCCTGGATCTCGTTCCTCTCGCCGTCGGCGAACATGAGCCAGACACGTATCGGATCGCGCAATCCCGCGAGCCCGGTGACCGCAAACACGCTCTATACGATGAACGCCAGCTTGGCGAATAGCATGGCGATCGGTACCGGCACCAACGCGCAGATGAGCGCGCAGTACGCCGCGAATAACATGCTGCAGAGTCAGATCTGGGACAACTCGATGAATCCTGGCACGCCCAACTTCGGCAGCGCGACATACAACACGAACGGCTGGTTCGTTGTCACCGCCCCGCCGGGTAGCGGTCAGTTCGGCGGCACACAGGAACTCATCGCATACTCGAGCGCCATCCAGACCATCTCGTCTGTTGTTCCTGAGCCGGGCACATACGCACTCCTCGTGCCGGCGCTGTTCGCCGTCGGCGTTCTGGCCCGTCGTCGTCGCACGTCCACGCTGGCGTCGTAAGTACACCCCGATCGGGTCACCCTCGCGGGTGACCCGGGAGACGAAAGGGGCACCGAGCGAGTTGCTCGGTGCCCCTTTCAGTTGTTCCAGCGACCGTCCCAACTACCGTCAGGCCACTGAACGCGCAACGCGCCGGGTGCGACGACCGTCGGCTAAAATCGTCTGGCCGCCGGCAACTCGGCGGCGCGTGGCGGCTGGGCCACTACCAACATATAACGATCAGCCTGCGAGGAGAGATCCTGCGACACGCCTTCGATGAGCATCGCGATCGCTTCCACCTTGCGCGCGCAAACGCGCACCGAGCCGGCGTACGCGAGTAGCTGCTCCAGCGGAGCGCGACGGAGCTGCGGATCGTCCAGGAAGCGCCCTACCAGCGTGGAGAGCTCGTGCGAGACGTCGGCGGCCCCCTCGGCGAAGATGCGCTCGAGTTCGCGTCGCGTCAGTGGCGCCGCATTGAGGGGCCAGCGTCCTGCCAGCGACGGTTCCGCCGTGAAACGTGCGAACGACGTCTTCAGTTCGATGCTGCCCTCGCCAATCGCCGATACCTCAGCGTCGAGCCACGCGCCATCAGAGGCGCCTGATAGGCTCGGCGCCGGCGGCAACTGCACGTATACCTGAATTCGCGCGCCAGCCGTCAGAACGCGTCCCATCAGCGACGGGGTCGAACCCTGCCAGCGAACGCGCCCCAGCGAAACGGCAACTTCGAGCGCGCTCACCGATCCCAATCCCTGACGACGGAATCCTCACCGGTCGACATCGTGAGCGTTGCCTTGCGCAACACCCACGCACAGGTCACCAGCACCGCCGCCCCGAGCAGCTGAAAGCTGAGCGCAAAGGCGACGTTAAGGATGAACAGCCGTCCACTCATGGCTTCAGGCAACCCGGGACGCACCTGCAGCGCATCGAGCACGAAGAACGGCGCGATGACCACGAGGCCAAGCGCGACGAGGCTTAAGAAACCCATGAACAACAGGGCGAGGAGGCGTTTCTGCGTGGAGATGAGCGCCAGCGTGACCATCGACGCACCGAAAATCGGCTTCACCAAGGCCGGCGACAGCGCCCCGGCGGCACCGAAGCGCCAATTGGGATTGGACAATTTTCCGGGCACGACACTACCGAACATATCGAACAAGCCCGACACGCCCGCGAGCAAACCGAGTGCGACGAGGACGGGGACCCAAAGCGGCGACGTCGTGACGGCCTTCGCTTCGGCTGCCACGGCGGGCACACTCCCGGAACGCGCTGCCGTCGCCGGACGCGCGGTTGTCTCGGGCGGCCGCGTGGCAGGATCGAAGCCGCCGGGGGTGAGCGTGAGCGTATTCGAGCCGCGCAGCGTGGCCGATGGAGCCCGATCTTCCGGGGCGTGATTCCATGCGTCCACGGCGGGATTGCGTATACTCGCGAGAACGTCTTCGTTCTCGTTCGGTGGAACTGTCATCGGTTGTCCTCAGTGCTCGCCAGAAAGGTCAGCGGATGCGCGAAACTGCAAGCGTTTCGTCAGCCAGCACCGCCGAATAAAGCAAAAGCTAGGCCGTCTCGGCCGTGAGCACCAGAGTTTCGCGAAAGGACGCAGGTCACACTTCTCACACAAAAGTCATGCTCGAACAGCTCATCCCCGCGCGCCGGAACTTTGATGGCGCTGATATCATCTTCACATTGAACTCCGCCGCGCAAGCGCGCGCCGCTACGGGAGAGTCGGTGATCAACGCGACCGTCGGCGCGCTGCTCGACGACGCCGGTAGAATGGTCGTGCACGAGAGCGTGATGCGGTTGCACGGCCAGCTCACCCCCGCGGAGATAGCACCGTACGCGCCGATCATGGGTGATCCAGCCTACCTTCTGGCGCTGACGAGGCGGCACTGGCCGACACTTGCCGACTATGGGGTTGGAGTCGCGACGCCTGGGGGGACGGGTGCGCTGGCGCTCAGTCTCAGGAACCTGCTCCAGCCGGGAGACACGCTGCTGACCGCCGCCCCGTTCTGGGGACCCTACGGTACGCTGGCCATCGAGAACCGGGTGACGCTCGAAACCGTCCCGTATCCGGCCGTCGGCGCGCCGCTGAACATCCACATCTGGCGGGAAGTCTGCCACTCGATCATGGAATCGCAAGGCAGAGTGTTGCTTTGGCTCAACGATCCATGTCACAACCCGACGGGGCGCAGCCTCAGCGCGGAGAATCGCAGGGCCCTGCTCGATATGCTGCGCGAGGTGGCGTTTAAGGGGCCGGTGACGTTGCTGCTGGACTTCGCGTACCTCGATTACACACGCGAACCCGACGCGGTGCAGGATGCGCTGGCCGAGTATCGTGCGTTTGGGGAGGACGGGACCGTGTTGGTGGGGGCCAGTCTCAGTCTCAGCAAGGCGCTGACGTTGTATGGGGCACGCGCCGGCGCGCTGGTCTTTCCGTGGTGTACGGACCGTGCGCTTTCCGCGGCGCTGGCTACGAGCTGCCGCGGCACCTTCTCCAACTGCGCCAAGGCCCCCATGAGCCTCCTGCTCCGGCTCACCAGGGACAACGCATCGCTCACGGCGCTGGCTGCGGAACACACCCGCTGGAGCGAGGTGCTGCGCGTGCGCGCGGAGGCGCTCGATGCCGCGTTGCAGGCGGAAGGGCTCCCGCCAGCGCCGTGGCAGGGCGGATTCTTCGTGACGCTGGACGCCCCCGATGCGGCGGGCGTGTGCGAGCGGCTCCAGGCGCAGGGCGTCTTCGTCGTTCCCATGCGAGAAGGGATACGCGTCGGCATCTGCGGGCTCAAGGTCGCCGATGCGCCGCGCTTCGCGACGGCCTACGCGAACGCGCTGCGCGTGAGCATCTGACCGGGGGCGAGAGCCATTCGCCTGACATTGCGTTCACCGGTGCGTTGCGGATCCGGCCATGCTGCCCGTGCAGCCGAGCGCGTGCGATACGCGAATCAGGAACAGGGCCCCTCCCGCCCGCGGCATTCGCGATCCGCTGTTCGCCGTTCGCGATAGGCTGTGCCGCGATCCCCCGCCCTACCGGAGTCGCGTTCCCCTGGTTTCCGGAATCCACCGCCACGCCATCGCCGCCAACAGGAACGCACCACCCGTCACGGCGAACGCCGCCGAGAACCCGCGCGACGCCGCAAGGGATCCCACGGTGAACGGCGCCGCCGCGCTCGCGATCCGGCCAAGATTGTACGTGAACCCCTGCGCCGCCCCGCGAATCGCGGTGGGATACAGCTCGGCGGTCAACGCGCCGAACCCGCTGTAGTACCCCGTGCCAAAGAACGCGACGAGGGGGCCGAGCAACAGCAACAGCCACGGCGATCGTGTGCTGCCGTACAGCGGCAGCAGCACGCTCGCGAGCAGCAGGTAGGTGATGTACGTGCGCTTCCGACCCACGGCGTCGCTGACAAAGCCGAACGTGACGTAGCCCAGCCACATCCCCACCTGCATCGCGATCACCAATCCGCTCATGACGGTGGACGTGAAGCCGATCCCGCCCTGCGCCACCGGCAGCGACAGGTACGACGGGATCCAGGTGTTCAGTCCCCACCACCCAAACAGCGTGCACGCATTCATGAACGTCACCGCAATCGTGATGCGCGCCAGCGGTCCCTTGAACGCGTCGGCAAGCGACGCGCGTGACGCGGGAGGGAGGCTGGCCGACACGCGCCGCTGCGCGACCCACAGCTCCGGCTCCTCCACACGGCGGCGCACCCACACGACGAGCAACGCCGGCAGCACACCGACAAAGAACACCGCGCGCCAGCCGAAGGTCGGAAGAACAAGTGCCGTCACGGCTGCCGCGAGTGCGTAGCCAATCGCCCACGCGCTCTGCATGAAGCCGAGCGCCTTGCCGCGATGCTCGTCGGGCCAGGTTTCGCTCACCAGCGCGGCGCCGCTGGCCCACTCGCCGCCCATGCCGATACCCAGGATGATCCGGAAGATCAGCAGCTGCGTGACGTTCTGCGACAGCCCGCACAGTGCCGTGGCGACCGAGTAGATCAATACGCTCCCCATCAGCGCGCGCGTGCGCCCGAACCGATCGGAGATGAAGCCGAAGGCGATGCCGCCACCCGCGGCAGCAAGCAGCGTGACCGAACCGAGGATACCGGCTTCGCCCTTGGTCAGCCCGAACTCGGCGATCACGGCCGGGATCACGAGCGCGTAGAGCATCACGTCGAACGCGTCGAGCATCCAGCCGGCCGAGGCGGCAATGAGCGCACGTCGTGCACGCAGATCCCCGGCCCTCCACCACCCGAAGAGTGATGTCACGCGGTGGTCACTGGGATGCTGTCGGAGGCGGCGCGGCCTGAGGCCAGACACGATCGCAGGGTCATCGTGGGCGAGAATGTACGTCACGGTCGCACGTCAGGCGTCGAAGGCGTGGGCGGTGGCGCCCGGAACGAGTGACGCTGGTAGGCGGACCTCACAGTCGGCATATTCGGCATGCCCCCCACACGGAGATTGCCATGCACCTCGAATCCGCGCGCTCGGTTCGCAGCCAGAGCACAACATCTGGCCTCATCATGCGTGCCGCGACTGTCGGCGCACTGCTCCTGCCCGACCTGCTCGGCGCACAGTCCAAGCGACCGATCACGTCGGACGACCTGATGCGACTGCGCGCGGTGGGCGGCGTAGCGCTTGCCCCCAACGGCGAGCGCGTGCTGTACACCGTCAGCGCGTGGGAGCATCCCAACGCGAAGGCGGACACGGCACTCGGCGATCGGCACGAACGGCGCTCGCACGTGTGGGTCGTGCCGTTTGCGGGTGGGGCGGCGCGACAACTCACCGCGGGAGAGCGTGGCGAGTCGCAGCCGCAGTGGTCGCCCGATGGCTCGTTGATTTCGTTCGTCAGTGCACGAGGCGCGGCCATCGGCGACGATGCCCCGCGCCCACAGCTCTGGTTGCTGTATTCCGACGGCGGGGAGGCCTGGCCACTCACCACCGCGCGCGATGGCATCAGTGCGTACGCATGGTCGCCCGACGGCAAGCGCATCGCGTATGTCACCACCGATTCCATGACGCGTGACGCGGAAGGGAAGCTGCGCCGTCGCGACGATCCGAAAGTATACGAAGGCGATCTGCGGCTGAGTCACCTGTGGGTGGTGGACGTGGCGACCAAGCAGACGAGCAAGATCACCAGCGGTGCGTACACCGTGCGCGGTGCGCCGTCGTGGTCGCCCGACGGCACCAGGCTCGCGTTCGATGCATCGCCGACCACACTTATTCGCGATGAGCGTCGTGACGCGTACGTGGTGAACATCGCCTCGAAGGCGCTCGAAAAGATCGGCGGTGGCAGCGACGTGGAAAGCACTCCGCAGTTCTCCCCCGACGGCAAGCTGCTCGCGTTCACGACCAACGGTCACGAGTGGAAAGGTTACAAGGACGGCATCATGCCACGCACCATCCGCAATACGCATCTGGTCACGTACGACATATCCACGCGCGCGCTCACCGATCATGCGCAGGTATCGTTCGACGTGAGCCCGAACCAGCCGCGTTGGTCGCCCGACGGCAAGCATCTGTGGTTCAGCGCCAGCGATCGCGTGTGGCAGTCGCTGTACGACTACGAGGTGAGCGCGAAGACATACAAGCAGGTCACGAAGGACGTGGTGGTTGGTGGTGTTTCGGCGAGCAAGGATGCGTCGCGCATGGCGTTCATTCTGGATACGCCCTCGTGGCCGGCGGAGGTGTATGTGCAGGATGCAAGCACCGCCACGCCGCGGCGTATCACCACCACTGATTCGTGGCTGGCGGACGTGGCGGTTGCCGACGCAGAAGTGGTGACGTGGAAGAGCAAGGATGGCGCGCCGGTTGAAGGCGTACTGCTCAAGCCGGTCGGGTATACGGCGGGGCAGAAGGTGCCGCTGCTCGTCTCCGCGCACGGCGGCCCCACGGGCGCACATACAAACGGTTTCAAGGGTGGCACGAGCCCAGGGCAGTCGTGGGCGTCGCAGGGGTGGGCGATCCTCTATCCGAATCCGCGCGGCTCGACCGGCTACGGCGAAAAGTGGATGCGCGGCAACATTCCCGATTGGGGTGGCGGCGATTATCGCGACATCATGACCGGCGTGGATGCGCTCATCGCCAGGGGACTGGTGGACTCCACACGCATGGCGTTCGAGGGCTGGAGCTACGGCGGCTACATGACGTCATGGGTGGTGTCGCAGACGGGGCGCTTCAAGGCGGCGATGATGGGTGCGGGTCTGCCGTCGCTGCTGTCGATGGCGGGAACCACGGACATTCCGGGCTACATCGACACGTTCTTCAACGGCATGCCGCAGTACGACGGCTCGATCATCAATCCGTCGGTCAAGTTTCTCCTCGAGCGTTCGGCGATCAGCTACAGCGACAGGGTCACCACGCCGCTGCTGATCCTGCACGGCGGCAACGACGAACGCGTGCCGATCGGGCAGCCGATGGAGTTCTATCGTGCTCTCAAGAATCGCGGCAAGACGACGGAGTTGGTGTTCTATCCGCGCGAAGGACACGGTCTGTCTGAGTACTATCACCAGGTCGATCGCATGAAGCGCGAGTACGAGTGGATCTCGCGCTTCACGCTCGGCACCAAGGCGCTGCAGTGACCGGCGTGCGCCAGCTTCGCAAACCGTACCTGCTGTACCTCGGCGAGGCGCGGCTCCCCACCGATGCCAAGACGGCGTGCGGGTTGCGCGATTGGTGCCCTGACGACGTGGTCGGCGAGTGGAGTTTGCCAACGGCGACCGTGAGTGTCGGTGTGCCGAGGCTGTCGCCGGCGCAGGCGGCGGAGCGCGGTGCCGGCAGTCTGGTGATTGGCATCGCACCGGTAGGCGGGATGCTGCCGACGAGCTGGTTGCCCGATCTCGAGGATGCGATCGACAACGGCTTGGATATCGTGAGCGGCATGCACACACGGCTCACGTCGTTTCCGGCCCTCGTGCGGGCGTCGGCGGCGCGTGGGGTGCGGCTGCACGACGTGCGGCACACCGATGCGGTGTTTCCTGCGGCCACGGGACGCAAGCGCAGCGGCATGCGCGTGGCCACGGTGGGTACCGATTGCGCGCTCGGAAAGAAGTACACGGCGCTGGCGCTGACGAACACGTTACGTGCGCGCGGTGCCAGGGCCACGTTCCGGGCGACAGGGCAGACGGGGATCATGATTGCGGGCACCGGCATTGCAATCGATGCCGTGGTCGCGGACTTCATCGCCGGCGCGGCGGAACAGCTCTCGCCGGACAACGACGCGGACCACTGGGATGTGATCGAGGGGCAGGGCTCGCTCTTTCATCCGGCTTACGCCGGCGTCACGCTCGGATTGCTGCACGGGTCGCAACCCGATGCGTTCGTGCTCTGTCACGATCCATCACGCACCACGATCGAGTATTACCCGGACTTCCCGATGCCGGAGCTGCGTGACGCGCTGCAGCAGTATACGCAGGCGGCGCGCGTCACCAATCGCGCGGTGCGCTGTGTGGGCATCAGCATCAATTCGTCATCGTTGTCGGACAACGCCTGGCGCGCATACGCCGGGCGCGTATCAGACGAATTGGGCGTGCCGGTGTGCGATCCCCTGCGTGGTGGTCTGGACCCGATTGCCGACCGGCTGCTGGAGCGTGAGTGATGCTCAACGCACGGGCGACGATCGAATCGTGGGAGCTGGTGGAGCCGTTCGAGATTGCGCGTGGAACGATCACGGCACTGCCGGTGGTGTTGCTGACCCTTACCGACGGCAACGGACGCACCGGGCACGCGGAAGCGGCGGGTGTGGACTACGACGGGGAAACGCCGACGATCCTCAAGACACAGATTGAGGACATAATGCCCGCGTTACGCGAGGTCGCGGCCAACGGCATGGTCGACGTACACGTCCTCGACGCAGTGCAGTCCATGCTGCCGCACGGCGGTGCGCGTAACGCGCTCGATTGCGCGTTGTGGGACCTGCGCGCGAAGCAGACGGGCGTACCGGCGTGGCAGTCGGCAGGACTGCACGCATTGCACCCGCTCACCACGGTCTTCACCCTCGGCCTGGGCAGTGAAGCCGACACGCGGCGCAGAGCGCGTGCGGCGCGACGCTATCCGTTGCTCAAGCTCAAGTGCGATGCGGAACGTCATGTGGATGTCGTACGCTGGGTGCGCGAGGAATATCCTCGTGCGCGTCTTGCGGTGGATGCCAATCAGGCGTGGACGCGCGAGCTGCTGGAGCGTGTGCTGCCGCAGTTGGTGGAGCTGGGTGTGGAAATGGTGGAGCAGCCGGTACGACGCGGGGAAGATGCGCAGCTCGACGGCTTGGTGTCGCCGCTGCCGCTCGCTGCGGACGAGTCGTGCGTTGATCGTGCGTCGCTGTCGCACATTGCCGGCCGCTATCAGTACATCAACATCAAGTTGGACAAGTGCGGTGGACTGACCGAGGCGCTGGCGCTGTCGGAGGACGCTGAGCGGCGCGGCATGGGGTTGATGGTCGGCAACATGTGCGGCACGTCGTTGGGGATGGCACCGGCGTTTCTCGTAGGCCAGCGCTGTGGCTATGTCGACCTCGACGGTCCGCTGTTGCAGCGGCTCGATCGCGCGCATGCAATGGCGTGCGTCGATGGCCTCATGGAACCGCCCATTGCCGCGCTCTGGGGTTGAGCAACGCCCGACCGCACGCATGCCCGCTAGATTGCGGTGCGTGCTGACTATGGCACTACACTTTCTCTTCGTGCCGTGGAGCGTGTGACCGTGTCGGCGTTGTTTTCTCCTCTCGCCATGCGTGGCGTGACGTTGCGCAACCGTATCGGCGTTTCACCGATGTGTCAGTACTCGAGCGAGAACGGATTTGCGCACGCGTGGCATCTCGTGCATCTCGGTGGATTCGCAACGGGCGGGGCAGGGCTCGTGTTCACCGAGGCGGCGGCGGTCGTGCCCGAAGGACGCATCAGTCCGCAGGATTTGGGGATCTGGGATGACGCGCACATCGACATGCTGCAGCGTATCACGCGATTCATCCATGCGCAGGGCGCTGTGGCGGGCATTCAGCTGGCGCACGCCGGCCGCAAGGCGAGCACGCGGCGGCCGTGGGAGGGGCCGGGCATCGTCACGCCTGCCGAGGGCGGATGGTCGAACGTGATGGCACCCAGCGCGATCGCGTTTTCGGACAGCTATCCGCACCCGCAGACGCTGTCGCTGGAACAGATCGCGGGGGTGGTGACGGCGTTCGCGCGCGCGTCGGAACGTTCGGTGACTGCCGGATTCCGCGTGGTTGAGTTACATGCCGCGCACGGCTATCTGCTGCACGAGTTCCTGTCGCCGCTGTCCAATCAGCGAACCGATGCATACGGCGGATCACTCGAGAATCGTGCGCGGCTCTGTCTCGAGGTGGCAACCGCGGTGCGGCGCGTGCTTCCCGACAGCACGCCGTTGTTCGTCCGAATTTCCGCGACCGATTGGGCCGACGGTGGCTGGTCGGCAGAGGAATCGGTGCAACTTGCGTCGTGGCTCAAGGAGGTCGGGGTGGACGTGATGGATGTGTCGTCGGGCGGGAATGTCAGCGGAGTGCGTATTCCGGTCGGTCCGGGTTATCAGGTGCCGTTCGCCGCGCAGGTGCGTGCGGGCGCAGCGATGACCACCGCCGCGGTCGGCTTGATCACCGATGCTGCGCAGGCGGAGCGCATTATCGCTGAGGGCGAAGCCGACATTGTGCTGATGGCGCGCGAACTGCTGCGGCAGCCACGGTGGCCGTTGCTCGCTGCGCACGCGCTCGGTGCGCCGGTCGCATGGCCGCTGCAGTACGAGCGTGCCAATCCGGGCGGCGCGCCCAAGCGCAGCTGAGCTCCACTGCACACCCCTGCCCACAGAATACTGCGTTCTGAGTATCCGGTACCCGAAACCCCAGCTCGTGCGCTGGCTCACGGCGCGCCGGAGATCGTCGGCCGGCAATGTCGAGGTGTCAGTCCGAGGGGGGCGAGGCCGGAGAACGGGCCAGCAGACGCTCTGGCTGCGAGCGACCAGTCTCCAGCAGCGCGAGCCGCTCTTCGATGCGGGTGAGACGCTCGGCGGTAGCCGAAGGGACCGAACCGGCCAGTGGCACGGGGCGGCGCGGCGCAACCGACGCGGCGAGTACGGCGCGCGGCTTCGTCGTGCCTGGCGGCGATTCGGGTGTTGTCGGCGTTCCCATCAGCCCTGCACCCAGTGGGCCGCCCCACAGCGAATTCGCGAGGCGCTGCGCCAACGGCCGGCGGTGCGGATCCATGATGAGCAGGACCACGGATACGACAATCGCGCAGAGGCCGCCGATCGCCATGGTGGCATGCACTGCGCTCATCTCAAAGTGTCTCGGGCGCACTTCCACCCGAGCGTTGTAGGCGATCCAGAGCTCAGTGGCACCCAGCAGACAGAGCGGGAACGCGGCCAGAGTGCGCATGCGGCGTCGGCGTGCGGTTCCGGGTACCGCCAGTGCCTGCGCCCGTGCCTCGTCGCCTTCGTCCATGATTGCACGCAGCCCTTTGCGGAGCGCTCCGTGGTCGAACCCCAGCGAGCGCAGCGTGCGCGCCTGCCGTGCGATCGTCACCAGCAACACGACCTCGAGTGCGAAGGCGACGCTGAGCGTGACGAGCCGGTCGATGCTGGCGAACTCGTCGGCGCGCATCCAGTTCACGGTCGCGAAGACGACCACCAGCATGGCATTGACCACATACGTCTTGCCGTCCTGCTGAAACAGTCGAATCGGGAGCGGCACGTCGGGCGCACTCAGTTGCGCGGCATCGATCGCTTCCACCAGCGCTTCGGCGGTTGCGAATCGTTCCTCCGGATCCTTGCGCAGCAACCGGTCGATGGCGTGAGCCAGGGTGGTCGGCAGATCGGCGCGCGCACTCGCCACCGGCGGAATCGTCTCCGTGAGTTGCTTCACCAACACCTTCTGCGTGCTCTCACCACTGATGGCCAGCACACCGGTCACGGCGTACCACGCCACGAGCCCCAACGAGTACAGATCGCTGCGGCCATCCACCCGGTCGCCCGAGGCCTGTTCCGGACTCATGAATTCAGGCGTTCCCACCACCTCGCCGACACGCGTCAGTCCCGCCTCCGCCTGCTGTACCGGCGAGATCGACCGCGAGATGCCGAAGTCCATCACGAGGCCACGCCCCGTTGCCCGCTCGAGCATGATGTTGTCCGGCTTGATGTCGCGGTGCACCACCCCTCGGCCGTGCGCATACGAGAGTGCGTAGCCGACGTCCTGCAACAGGCGCACGGTCTCCTTGACCGAGAGCGGTCCGGCGCGCTTCACCCGCTCGGCCAGACTCTCGCCCTCGACGTAGCCCATCGCCATGGCCAGTACATCGCCGCGATCTTCGACGGCGAAGACGGGCACGATGTTCGGATGCGAAAACCCCGCGGCGGTCCGCGTCTCCCGCAGAAAGCGTTCGCGCAGATCCGACTGCGCGGCGAACTCGCCCGGGAGGACCTTGATGGCGACCGATCGGTCGAGCTGCAGGTCGCGCGCGAGATACACTGCGCCCATCCCCCCGCGTCCAAGCTGACGCCCGACGCTGTAGCGATCGGCGAGGCGGGTGCGGAGCGCGTCGAGGTCGGGAGTGGTCGCGGGCATGCGATGCGGAAAAAGGAGGGCGCGGCGCGTACGTCGGTTGGCGGTGTCAGTGCGTCAGCAGCGCAGCGCGATCAGTCCGTGAGGATCGAGAGACGATCGTCTTCCACACGATACAACAGGGGCGCGACGTGGAGGGGCGGGTAGAGCGCACGCAGTCGAGACGCTTTGCTCATGGTGAAGGTGACCGGATCACCGATGTGATAGTGCGAGACTGCGATGGCATACGAGATCGAGAACTCCGAGTCGGTGATGTTCGCGCCGGCCGTGGCGTGCGGTCCTCACCTTGTCGAATGCCGCGGATGCGCGCTGTGGCGCGCAGCGTGTCGCGTCGATGCATCAGGTGCGCCGCAGCGCGGGAGACGCGCGAGTGCCGACCTGTTGCCGCGATCGTGATTCGTGATGGTGCACCGGTGCACGACGTTGAGCAATCGACGGGCCGGGGACCGGTGCTGAAACGGTACCTGCCCGGCGGCGCACCGCGGCGCGTGGCACCAGTCTTCCATCAGGACAGGGCATGCGACTCTATCCCTCCGTTTCCGCCGCGCTCATCGCGGCCGCTGTGGCCGGTCTGGTTGCCTTGATGATTCCGGCCGGCGTGGCGCACGCCCAACTCTCGGTGGACCGTGAGTCGCTGCAGCTCAACCCGTCACGTGCGGCGGCGCGCGTGGCCGAATTTGTCGTGGAGAACGGCAGCGCGGCGGCAATGCGCGCGACCGTGCAGCTCGAGGAGTGGGATGTGGATGCGCGCGGCACGAGTCGCTGGCGACGCACGGGGCAGGTGGCCGGTGCGTGTGGCGATCGCGTGGCGGTGTCGCCAAACGTCTTGCAGCTGGCGCCCGGCGACCGACAGGTGGTGCGCGTGTGGGTGCGCGGCGGAGCGCGCTTCGATGCCGAATGCTGGTCGGCAGCCGTGGTGACGCCGGCGGCGGCGCCATCGAGCAGCGACACGGCGCCGGCACCCGCAGCGATCCCGGTGTATGTGACGCCGAGCAGTGCCGCCACTGACGGCGATGTGCGAGACATGTTCGTGAAGGGCGATTCGATCGAGATCGTGTTCGTGAATACGGGCTCGGTGCGCACGGAGATCGTGGGCGAGCTGCAGGTGCGTACGCCGGACGATTCGCTCGTGCTCGCGCTGCCGTTTGCGCAAGAGACGGTACTGGCCGGCGCAACGCGTCGCTTCCGTATCGCCATGCCGACGCTGTCGCGCGGCGCGTATGTGCTGTTCGGTGTGGTGGACTACGGTGGCGCTGCACTGTCGGCGGCGCAGGCCGCGCTCGAGATTCGCTGACCGCGATACCGTCGGGCGCGTTGCGAGCCCTCATAGGAAACACGGTTACAACGCCACTACAACTCGTCGAGCGAACGGGGCCAGTCCTTGCGCAGCAGGCGCGACATGGCGCGATCGGCAAGCAGGCGATCGTTGGTCTGACAGTGCGCGCAGTAGTTCGTTTCGTTGTCCGCATAGCGGATGCGCTGCACCGGCTTGCCGCAGACAGGACAGGGGAGGCCGAAGCGGCCGTGCACGGTCATCTCCGGTCGAAAGGCGGTCACCGTCTCCGGCCAGTCGTCGCCGATCTCCGTGCGCAAGCGTTGCGTCCACGTGGTGAGTGTGCGACGCATGGCACCAATCAGGCGCGCATACGCATCATCATCGAGCTTGCGCGTGAGGGCGAGCGGTGAGAGTCGTGCTGCATGCAGGATCTCGTCCGAGTAGGCGTTGCCGATGCCATCGAGCAGGCGCGGATCGGTGAGCGCCCGTTTCAGCGTGTGATTTTCGCTTCGCAGGCGGGCGATGAGCGCCGCATCGTTCGAGAGAAACACATCGAGTCCGCCCCGGTCGATGGCCTGCAGTGCCTCCCGTCCCTCGACCGCCGTGAGCGACGCGCGACGTTTGGAGCCTGCCTCGGTCAGCACCAGCGACCCGTGCGCAAACTCGAAATGGACCAGTCCGAGGCGTCCCGGCGGCTTCTTGCCCGGGGCCATCCATCGCAGGCGACCGGCGATCATCAGGTGAATGACGAGAAAGCGCTCGTGCGTAAAGACCAGCACCAGCCGCTTGCCCAGTCGTTCGATCGACACGACGTCCGCGCCCTCGAACGCCGACAGCGGCGGCGCCACCGAGCGCAGCACGAACGCATTGGTGACGTGGATGCGCTGCAACACGCGTCCCACCGTGTGTCGGACCAATGCTTCGCAATAGACGGTGATATCCGGCAATTCGGGCACCTTTGATGCTACGTCGAACGCGCCACATATTCCAGCAGCCACCCGCTCGCTCACGCACGACGCACGGATCACTCATGGCGCGCACCGACCTTTCGTCGCCCCGCACACCGGCGCGCCCGCGCGTCATATGCACCATGACGCGCGTTGTCACGACCGCCGCCGCATGCGCCTCGTTCGGCGGTATCGTGGTGGTGCCGGCGCAATCCGCCTCGCCATCCGGCGCGCGCCGCGCGGCTGCGGTCGAGCTCGTGGCGCTCCAATCCGCCCTCTTTGCCGACGGTGGCGCCCTCGCCAATGCGTTCGCCGACATCGACAACGACGGCGATCTCGACCTCTTCGTCGGCTTCAATGGCACGCCCAACCGACTGTACGAGAATGTCGGTGGTGCATACCGCGACATGGCCGCGGCCAGTGGCGTCGCCGATGCCCGTGCGACGCGCGCCGCGGCCTGGGGCGACTTCGATGCGGACGGCGACCCCGATCTGCTGGTTGGGTTTACGCCGGGCGCGGGTCCCGTGCTGCGACTCTATCGCAACGATCGTGGCCGATTCACCGATATCACCACCGCGGCCGGTCTCATCCTCGAGAGCGGCGCGGTGCGGCAGCCGGTGTTCCTCGATGTCGATGCCGACGGCGATCCTGACCTGTTCGTCGCCTTTCGCGACAGGCCGAACATGCTCTTCCGCAATACCAACGGCGCCTTCACCGATGTGGCGGCGAGTGTGGGACTGGCCGATCCGCGCAAGAGTGTCGGCGCGGTGTGGTTCGACTATCAGCAGGACGGCGATATCGATCTCTACGTAGCCAATCAGGATGGGCACGCCAACGGCTTCTTCCGCAACGACGGTGGTCGCTTCACCGACATCGCCGACTCGATCGGACTGGCATGGGGCGGACGCGAGCCCGGCAACTCAGCCAACGGCTCGGTGCGGCCGTGTGTCGCCGACGTCAACAATGACGGCATCTTCGATCTCTTCTCCGCCAATTACGGACCAAACGGCCTGTTTCTCGGCCGCGCCGACGGCGGCTTCACCGATGTCAGCGCGTCATGGGGGATCGCCATCGATGGCCGCTACGATACGTGCGCATTCGCCGACATGGACAACGACGGGCTGCTCGACCTGTACGTGAACGGCACCGTGTCGGCGACCGAAAGCTTCCGCGACTATCTCTTTCGCCAGACGGGGCGCGCATACGCGGATGTCACGCCGCCCAACATGCTGGCGCTCGCCTCCAGCCACGGCGCGCAGTGGGCGGATGTGAACAACGACGGCGCACCGGAGCTCGCGCTGGCCGGCTCGCGCCCCGAAGCCACGCACACGCTCTTTCGTCCCGTGCTGTCGGCCGATGTCACGCGCCGCGCGCTGCGCGTGCGCGTGATCGACACCGGCGGACACTCGGTGCGTGCCGGCGCCGAGGTGCGTGTGTACGCCGCCGGCACCATGCGGCTGCTGGGGACTCGCATCGTGGACACCGGCTCCGGCTACGATGCGCAGAGCGACATGCCGGTCCATTTCGGTCTGCCGTCGATGGCCAGGGTGGATGTCGAAATCACCGTGCCGAGTGGCACGCAGCGACTCAAAACGTGGGTACGCGGCGTCGATCCGGCGCGCTACATCGGCAAGGTGCTCACCGTGCCCACGCAGGGGCCGAAGCAGCGCTGAGTTGCCCCCATCACTTCGGCGCCGACTGCGCGCAAAGGTACTGCATGGCGACGTCGGGCACCGACCCCTTGAAGGGCGAGCCGTAGCCTGGAATGCCAACCACGCGGTGATTGCCGACCTTCGTCCCCGCCTTGTCGAGGTAGTACCAGTTCTCTTTCACGGCCGTCGTCTGTTTGGCGCAATTGAACATGGCGATGGTCCGGGACGCGTAGAGGTCGCCCATCCCCGCCTTGGTCGGCTTGGCGAAGCGGGCCCGGATCGCCGCCGTGATGATGCCATCGGCCCACTTCACCGATTTCGTCTCGAGCAGGACCGGATCACCGGTCGACGTCATGCCGATTTCCTTGAGCGCCTGCGCGGAGGCGGGACGAAGCGCAGCGAACAGCAGGACCGTCGCGACGGACAGTCGGGACGCGCGGAGCAGGGAACAGGACACGGGTGCTCCGGGATAGAATACAGGCGACGGGCGAGACGTTGCGCACACGTACGCGATCTTACACGCCGTTCGGCAAATTGACGAGCGTCGTATCGACGACGGTATCCAGACCGCATCAACGACGGGACTGACGACATGACGGATGGCACGACAAACGACACGACCGACACGACAGCCGGGGCCGGCCCGACCACGGAAGTAGCGGTCATCGCCGGAGGATGTTTCTGGGGGGTCGAGGAGCTCCTGCGTGCAGTCCCCGGAGTGATCGACACCGACGTTGGCTACACCGGGGGCTGGCTCGAGAACCCCACGTACCACGACACCCACGACAGCAAGTCGGGGCACGCCGAGGCGGTCCGTATCACCTTCAATCCGTCCATGCTCTCGTTCGAGAAATTGCTCGAGGACTGGTTCTTCCGGCTGCACGACCCGACCACGCTCAACCGGCAGGGGAACGACATCGGCACGCAGTACCGCTCGTCGATCTTCTACAACTCCCCCGAGCAGCAGGCCACCGCGACCGCCGTCACGGCGCGCGTAGACGCCAGCGGCAGGTGGAAGAAGCCGATCACAACGGAGATCGTCCCCGCCACCGTCTGGTACTCCGCCGAGGGCTACCATCAGGACTACCTGCGCAAGAATCCGGGCGGATACACTTGCCACTGGATGCGCGAGTAGTCGTCGTCAGACGGATCTGACTGCATCCCGACCGGCGCTATAGTGCGAACATCGCCACGCCGGCCGCAATCATGAGGACCGTCGTCACGCTCACCAAGACCATGGCGCGGCGTGACGACGGCTGGCCGCGCATCAGTCCTGCATCGGCGGCGATGATCAGAATGCCGACGAGCAGGAACGGCGCCAGCAATCCGTTGATGACGGCGGTCCAGTAGAGCGCGCGGATGGCGTTGATGTTCAGGAAATCCATCGCCACACCGCCCGCCACGGAAAGTACCATGATCGAGTAGAACGCCTTCGCATGATGGAACTGCTCGTCGATCCCCTGACGCAGCGACAGCAGTTCGGCGAAGGCGTAGGCCGTCGCACCGGCCAGCGTGGGAATGGCGAGCAGTCCAATGCCCACGATGCCCACCGTGTACAGCAGCATCGCCGCACTGCCGGCCAGCGGCTCGAGCGCCCGGGCCACCTCTGCGCTGGATTGCGGATGCGTGTTGCCGGTCGCGTGCAGCGTCAGCGCCGTCGTAAGCATGATGAAGAACATGGAGAAGGTCGCCACCAGCGCACCAACCCCGACATCCACGGCGCGCGCGCGCAACTCCGCGGGACTCGCGCCGCTGCGCTGGCGTCCGATACGGCCGTGCGATTTCTCCTCCTCCACCTCCTGTGACGCCTGCCAGAAGAAGAGATATGGGGAAATCGTCGTCCCCATGATCGCGACGATCATCCCCCACCCGTCGGGGCCGCGCGGAATCTGCGGGATGAGCACATCGTGCACGATGCGCCCCCAGTCCGGTCGCGAGATCAAGGCCGTGATGAAGTACGCACCAAGCACCACGGACAACCACTTGAGCACGCGTACCACCTGGGCGTATCGCAGGCGGATGGTGGTGAACATGATCCCGGTGCCGAACGCGACCACCCACACGTGCGAATCCACGCCGGAAAGCAACTCGGCCGCGTCGGACATGCCGGTCAGATCCGCGCCGATGTTCACGCCGTTGGCGATCGCGAGTGCGACACAAGCCATCCACAGCACCGATCGCGGAAACCGTTGGCGCATGGCCGCCATCAGGCCACGGCCGGTCACCATCCCGATACGCGCGCACATCAGTTGCACCGCCCACATCAGCGGGAACGAGACGATCGGCATCCAGAGCAGCGCGGTGCCATACTGCGCACCGGCCAGCGAGTAGGTGGTGATGCCGGACGGATCGTCATCAGCCGCCCCGGTGATGAGGCCGGGGCCAAGCGCGCGCCAGAGAAGCCGCACCCGCCCGCCCCGGGCGGTCATGCCGTCTCCGCCAACCCGTCGTCGATGCGAATGTTGCGAGTGCCCAGCCGTTCGCCCAAGGCGCGGAGATAGCGATCGAGCTGTCGTGTGTGCCCGAAGGCGTACGTGGCGGCAAAGCGCGCCAGCGGATTGCCCGTCTCACCACGCTCCGTCACGGTGAGGCGTGTGCCGTCCGCGTCCGTGGCCAACCGCCACAACCATTCGCCCTCTACCGATTGGTCATCGCCGATGACGCGTGCACGGAGCGCGTGCGGCAGGTCGTCGTCGGTGATCTCCAGATTCACCGGCGACGCGTCGACCTCGCGGACCGCGGCCGCCACGTCGGCGAGTGGGACGCGCAGCACGATCGTGCGCGCCACGACATGCACACGCGGTGCCGCGCTGCCGCCGACCAGAACGGCGATGACGACCGCTGCGATACCACCCATGATGAAGAGGATCCAGTACATCATGCGATCAGCACGCGCGCGTCATCCGGCGCGGCTTGCCGCGTCGAGCACGCTGCGCACGCGACGCAGCAGAACGAGTGAAGTGAACGGCTTCTGCATGAACGACAATTCGTCGGTGGCGATACCGTGCAGCAGGGTGGGATCGTCGGTGTATCCCGAGGCGAACAGCACCCGGATACCCGGCCGACTGACTATCACACGTTCTGCAAGCTCACGGCCGCCCATGCGCGGCATCACCGCATCGGTCAACAGCAGATCGATGCGTCCCGGAAAAGACTGCGCGAGCGTCCACGCCGCTTCCCCGTCGGCAGCAGCCAATACCGTGTAGCCGTGACGTTCGAGCACGGCGGCGGCGACGGTACGCACACTGTCTTCATCTTCGGCGAGGAGCACGGTCTCCGTGCCGTGTCGCATCGTATCCATCGCCGGTGTATTCGACGCGGACACCGCCGGGGCGGCGAGCGTCGGGAAGTAGAGTCGGAAGGTCGTTCCCTCGCCCTGCGTACTGTCCACGCGGATAATGCCGCCGCTCTGGTCGACCATGGCGTACGCGAGCGCGAGTCCGAGCCCGGTCCCCTTGCCACGCTCCTTCGTGGTGAAGAATGGTTCGAAGACACGAAGTCGCACCTCGTCGCTCATGCCCGTGCCGGTGTCGCGCACCGCGACCAGCATCCAGTCCACGTCCGCGTCCACACCGTGCGCCGTCGCGTCGGCCTCCGATAGTCGCGACGTTTCGATCGACAGCGTACCGCCCACCGGCATCGCGTCACGGGCGTTCGCGCTGAGATTGAGCAACACCTGCTCGAGCTGTCCCGCATCGGCGATGATGTGGCCCACGTCGTCGCCAAGCCGCGTGGCCAGCGCGATGTGCTCGCCGATCAAACGGCGCAGCAGGCGATCGAGACCGCGCACCACGTCGTTGGGATCGAGCACGCTTGGCTGTACAACCTGCTTGCGGCTGACCGCAAGAATCTGCTTGGTCAAATCTGCACCGCGCAGGGCCAGCGCGCGGATTTCACTTACGTCGGCATGCAGCGCGCTCTGCTCCGGAATCTCGCTGAGCGCGAGATCGCAGTAGCCGAGCATCCCCGTGAGCAGGTTGTTGAAATCGTGCGAGATGCCGCCCGCGAAGGCGCCGATCGCCTCCATCTTCTGCGACTGACGCAACTGCTCCTCACTCACCGCCAGCGCGCGTTCGGCGGCGCGTCGCGCGGTCACGTCGATGCCGACCGACAACCAGCTCGCGCGTCCCAGTCGGCGCGACGAAGTGGTCACGACTTCCATCTCCATCTGCTCGCCGGACCGCTTCCGATGTTGCCAGACGCCGGTCGTTTGCCTCGTCTCGGCAAAGGGGAGGCGCGCACGGGAAAAGCGTTCGGCCTCCACCGGATCGAGCAAGTCCACAATGCGCAGCGTCAGGAACTGTTCGCGACTGTAGCCGTACTTTTCGATCGCGGCATCGTTCACGGCACCGATCTGCATCGTTTCCGCATCCCATGCCCACATCGGCAACGGATTCGAATCGAAGAGCAGGCGATAACGACGTTCACTGTCGGCCAGTGACGCGTTCCGTCGTTCGACGGTCTCGGCCATCTGGTTGAAGGCTTCGCCGAGCAGTTGCACTTCGCGCGGGCCGGAAACGCGTGCGCGCGTGGCCACCCCACCACGCGCGAGTGCACGGGCATCGTCGGCCAGCGCCTCGATGGGTGTCGTGATACGCTGGCCCACGCGGTTGGCCACGAGTAGCGTGAGCGCCAGTGCGACGACAAGCAGCGCGCTGTCTTGCAGCAGGGTGCGGCGCAATTGCGCCCCGACCGCATCCTGTGGTATGCCGACGTTTACCGACCAGGGCGCGGCACGCGTATACGTGAACGCGGTCACGCGACTGACGCCGTCGAACCCCTTGATCACGTCGACGCCATCGGTATCGGCCGCCACGCCGCCGGGAAATCGGTTCTGTCCGACGTATGGCAGCGGATTGATGGAGCGCGCCAGCACCACACCCGAGGTGTCGAGCACAGTAACGATTGGCTGGTCAAGCAGCTCGTTCGACTCGTACAGGTCGGTGAGCGAGTCGAGTCGCACGGGCGCGCCCACCAACCCGATGAAACGGCCGGCATCGTCCTTGAGCGCCCGCGCCATGATCACTACCCAGTCGCTGTCGGGCAACACCGCCGACCGGCGGGCCTCTCCCACCACGAAGCCTCCGCGCCGACGCGCGGTGACGAAGTACGGACGGTCGATGAAGGCGCGCGGCCGCTGGTTCGCGGCCGTGGTCGGACGCGCGGTGCCGACCAACGTTCCGGTGCTGTCGAGCAGGTAGAGGTTGACGTAACGCCCCGGCGTTTCGGTCAGCGTTCGCGACAAGAGCGAGTCGTTGTAGCGGCGCCGACTGGAGACCGGTTGCATCTCCGCGGACACGCCAAGCAACAGCGCATCCGCCGAACGCACGCGTTCATCGAGCCGCAGGGCGATCGTACGCGCCACCCGCGTCGCTTCCTTGCGCAGGTCGTCCGCGCTTTCCGCGTTCCGCGCGGCGACACGGTACAGGTTCAGCGCCACCAGCGGCACCGCGCCGATCAGCGCGAGCCCGATCAGGTTACGTCGGATCCCCTCCCAGCGACTGGCGCGCGGACTGGAAGGGGAGTCGTTCATGCGCCGAGCGGCTCCGTGCCCGGTGGCATCGTCACGGCCATCCCCATCGCGTGATAGCCCTTGTCCACGTACACCGTGGTTCCACTGATGCCACTGGCCAGTGGACTGGCGAGGAACGCGGCGGTGTTGCCCACTTCCCGCGCGGTGAGGACGCCGGGGAGCGGCTGATTGGCCGCGCAGTAGTCGACCATCTTGTTGATGATGCCGATCGCACTGGCGGCGCGCGACGGAAACGGGCCCGCCGAGATGGTGTTCACGCGGATGCCGTACTTGCGGCCGGCTTCGAACGACAGCACCCGCGTGTCACTCTCGAGCGCGGCCTTGGCCGACGACATGCCGCCACCGTATCCGGGAATGACGCGTTCGCTGGCCATGTACGTGAGCGAACAGACGGAGCCACCGGGTCGCAGCAGCGGGCCGAGGCGCTGCACCATCGACGTCAACGAATACGCGCTCGCGCTCACCGCGGCGAGGTAGCCGCCACGACTCACCTCGAGCAGTGGCTTTTTGACCTCGGGACCGTTGGCGAGCGAGTGAAAGCAGATGTCGAACGGCTTCTCGCCAAAGTCGCTGACGAGCTTCGTCGCTACACCGTCGATGGAGAAGTCGCCCACGTTCTTGTAGCGCTTGGATTCGCGCACATCATCCGGTGCGTCCGCGAGCGTGTCGTACAGCGCGTCGAGCGGATAGATGCGCTCGAAGCTGAACATCGAACCGTCGGGGAGGACGCGCGACTCGTCCATCTTGCCGCGCTCGAGCAGGTTCAGGAAAATGTTGAGCGCCGGGGGCCAGGTCGCGACGCAAACCGACGCGCCAGCTTGCGCGAAGGCTTTGGCCACGGCGAATCCGAATCCGCCGTCGTCCGCCACGCCGGCGACGAGGGCGCGCTTGCCAGTGAGATCGATGGGTAGCATGCTGTAATCTATCCCCCGATCAACGGGCGGCGCGTGTCAGTCGGTCGAGGACAGCCGCCCACGAATCCTTCGTCGGTGGACGCTCGATCACGACCAGCGCGGCCCGCGCGTCATCCGCGGCGTGCAACGCGGCGTAGAGCGCCCGGGCATAGCCACCCGGATCCACCGGCATGCGTACCACACGATCCGTACCGCGCAGCGGCAGGTCGGTCGTGTCGATCAACAACGCCGTCACGGCCCCGGATGCACCCACACGCGTGCGATCAGCCAGCGCGCTGCGCATCTCCTCCGACTGTGCTCGTTCGAACAACCACACCTCGGCTCGCGGTGCGTAGTGGCGGTCTGCCATCCCCGGCGAGCGCTGGGCCTCCACGGCGGCATCGTCTGCCGGCACCGACGCCGCACTGCCGTCCGCGCGCGCGCGCACCGACCGACCGAGCACGCGCTCGAGCTGTTCACGAGTGATCATGCCCGGCCGCAGGACGGTCGGTGCGTCGCCCGTGAGATCCAGCACGGTGCTCTCGATGCCCACCTCGCACGCACCGCCGTCCAAAACGAGATCCACCCGATCACCGAGTGACGCGACGACGTGTTGCGCCGTGGTGGGAGAGACCTGCGTGAAGCGGTTGGCGCTGGGTGCGGCCACGGGATGACCCGCCGCGCGCAGGAGCGCCAACGCGACCGGATGCGAGGGGATGCGGATGGCCACGGCGTCCAGTCCCGCGGTGGCGATCGCCGGCACGATCGCCCCACGCGGCAGCACAAGCGTAAGCGGGCCGGGCCAGAATGCGTCGGCGAGAGTTGAGGCGGCGTCCGGCCACGCGGCGGTCAGGGCGCGCGCCGCCTCCACGCTGTCCACGTGCGCGATGACCGGATTCCACGCCGGGCGCCCCTTGGCCGCGTAGATGCGCGCCACCGCCTGCGGGTCGAGGGCGTTCGCGCCGAGCCCGTACACCGTCTCGGTGGGAAAGGCGACCAGACCGCCCGCACGCAGCACGGCCGCCGCCCGCGCAATGTGCGCTGGCTCGGGGTGCACCGGATCGACGGTCAGCACGTCCACGCCACTGCCGCCCAGCTCGATGCGCGGCGGGTCGAAGAAGCTCGCCTTGGCATGCTCGGTCGCGGCAGATGCAGTGCGTCTGGGAACGCCCGTGCGCCAAAGCGCGTGTCGCCCACCATGGTGCCTCCTGTACATTGCGTGCATGGCCGCTTCGTTCGGAATTTTCGTCCTGGCAGAATTACCCGGAGAGGCGGGGCAGGTGGTGCGCCACATCCAGCAGCGCTACGACCCCAAGCTGGCACGCCTGACACCGCCGCACATCACGCTGGTCGGTTCGTCGGGCGTCGGATCGATCCCGACCGACACCCCCGTCGAGCGCATCCGCGCCGCGCTCGAGCCGATCGTGGCCAGTACCGCGCCGATGTCGCTCAAGTTCGGCGCACCGCACCGCTTCATGCAGACGGAAATCGTGTCGCTGCCGCTCGATCCGCACGGGCCGCTGCGCAGCCTGCATGAGCGCCTCGCGCGCAGTGGTCTGCCGTTCCGACCCGCGCGCTTCATGTTTTCGCCGCACTGCACGCTCAGCTTCTATCCCACGCTCTCGCTCACCAGCGAGCGTGAGCTGCTGGCGCTGCGCGTCGAAGCGCCGTGCATCATCGAGAAGCTGCAAATTTATCTGACGCGCGATCCGCAGCCGTCGCGCATGCTGCTGGAGCTCGAACTTGGCACCGCACTCGCGGTGCCGGTCAAAGAAGCCGGCTGACGCGTTGGCCGTGCGAACGCTGACGCGCCGCGGTTGCCGGGTACGGCGCTACAGTGCTGCTGGCCGAAGTTTGCTGAATGCCACCGTGGCATGCTTCACGGCGAGAATCGCCGAGGCCACGAGCTCGTACTCGAAGTGCAGGTCGTTGAGCTTTTCCGAGCCGTGCTGCGTAAGCTGTCGCGTCGCCTTTTCGGCGATCGAATGACGCCGCAGATACTCGCGCGCGGCGAGCCAGAGCGCGTTCGCCTTGGCACGTACGTCGGCATCGTCGGAGGCCGGCGTCTTGGCGCACACCTTCTCGAAGTCGCGCACGCAGCCAGCCAGTGCGAGATCGCAGTTGTCCACGAGTGCGTGTGCCAGTTCCAGCTCGGACTGTGCGGCGCCCATCGACATCAGTCTCGCCAGACGCTCATGTTGTCGGCACGTTTCAGCGGCCGTTCGCGCCAGTGCATCGGCACAGGCAACCGGGCTGCGGATGTCGAGCGCGAGCGCGTCGTCCATGATCTTCGCGTTCGCAGCGGTTCGTGTTGATGGCATGATGCACTGCACTGGAAGGTCGTCGAGCGCTGTCGGCGACGCTGGTATGGAGCACCGCGGGGAGTGACGGTGCGGCGACTCACGGTGTGATCTAGCAGGGGGACCCATGCGTGCGGTAGTGGGACGGATTCGTGAGTGCACACCAGCGCCGGCAGCAGAAGGGATTGACAGGGAACTGCAAGGACCCAGCATTGAGCGCTGCGTGGGAGCCATGAGTGTTGCGTCGCTGTTGCTCACGACTCCATGCTTTCACTCACCGCTCACCACTGCGTGGTTGCAGTTTTCAGGTGAGTGGTTCTCTCCCGAACGGAGCTCTGTTGTCGGATTCTCTCGTACGTACCATCAGCGACGGCGTGCTGACGCTCACGTTGAATCGCCCCGACCGTCTCAACGCGGTCAACCCTTCGCTTGCCGAGGCGCTGCCGCTGGCGATGGTGGAGGCCGCGCGTGATGATGCCGTGCGCGTCGTGGTCATCACTGGTGCGGGTCGTGGCTTCTGCGCGGGTCTCGATCTCGCCGAAGGTGCCACCGTGTCCGGTGACCGTCATGCACGTCTCGATCCGTATTACTGGGTCGGGCGCTGGGTGCAGTCGATCACGTCGTGCGAGAAGCCGGTCATTGCGGCGGTGAACGGTGCGGCGGCCGGCGCCGGATTCGGACTCGCGCTGGCGTGTGATCTTCGCCTCGTCAGCGCGTCGGCCAAATGCACCGCGGGCTATGTGCGTCGCGGACTGTCACCGGATGCGGGCGTGAGCTGGTTTCTGCCGCGGTTGATCGGGCATGCGCGCGCGATGGACCTTGTGCTCACCGGTCGCGACATCGCCGCGGACGAAGCGGCGCGTATCGGACTCGCAACCGTCGTTTATGCCGACGAGGAATTCGCCGGGGCGGTGGCGGCGTACGCCGCACGTCTGGCGGCCGGTCCGCCCGTGGCGTTTGCGCTGAGCAAGCGCCTCATGCTCGGCAGCGCCGACGCCACGCTCGACACGCAGCTGCGCGACGAGTTGACGCATATCAAGACCTGTTTTGCGACCGCGGATGTGCGCGAAGCGATGACCGCCTTCGGCGAGAAGCGCGCACCGGTTTTTCGCGGCGAGTGACGTGGCCACGCGTGACCGCTACTCGCCGCCGGGGTTGAAGCGGAGCGATCCGGGCAAGGCGCTCAGCAACGGGCCGAGCTCCGAGGCCCGTTCGAGCGTCGTCACGAAGGTCAGGCCACGAATGGAGACGACCAGCATGCCGCTTACACCAAAGGCGACCACGCAGCTGCCATCGGCGTGCACGACATTCCCCGAGGCGTCGATGCAGTGCACATCACCCATCGTACCGTTGCCGGTGTCGTCAAGGTCGCGTACGCGTCGCAACGACGCCCACGTGCCGACGTCGTCCCAGCCGAAATCCCCCTCCACGACGACGACGTTGCTGCTGCGCTCGAGCAGTCCGCGGTCGATCGAGACGGAGGTCACCATCGACGCGAAGGATGGCAGATCGCCGCTCGCGAGCATCGGCAGGCCGTGTTTCACTTCGGATGTATGGAGATCGAGTTCGTGCAGCACGACCTTGGCGCGCCAGACGAAAATCCCCGTGTTCCACAGCGCGCCCTGATCGATGAGCATGTCGGCCAACGCGGCCGTCGGCTTCTCGACGAAATGTTCGACGCGGCAGGCACCGCCCTCGCCCAGTCCCACGAGTTCATCGAGTGGCGCGCCGGGCTGCAGATAGCCAAATCCGGTTTCGCACCGCGTCGGTGTGGCCCCCACGGTGACCAGCAGCGACTCCGTGGCGGCGATCTGCGCGGCGCGACGCACGGTTTCACGAAACGACGCTGGCGACGACGCGGCGAGGTCGGCGTGCAGCGCACAGAACACCGTATCCGGACCGGCGCGACGCGCAACTTCGTGCGCGCCCCAGGCCAGCGCGGCCGCGGTGCCCAGCGGTCGCGGCTCGATGAGCATGTTGCTCTTGGGGATCTCGGGGATCGCCTCGTGCAGCGCGTCGGCGATGTCGGCGCTGGTCACCACCAGCACGCGCTCCGGTGGCACCAACGGCGCAAGCCGCGCGATGGTGTCCGCAATCAGTGGCCGCTCGTTCACCAGCGCCAGGAGCTGCTTGGGGCGGGCCGGCGTGCTCAGCGGCCAGAACCGCGTGCCGATACCGCCGGCAAAGACCACCGCCCAGAGCGCGAGACTCGTGTCGAGCAGCGGTTCCGTCTCGAGATCCTCGAGCGTCACCGGATCGACCGTGGTTTCGATGGCGATCACCGTATCGGTGGGGGGGCCACCGGCTCTGGACTGGGGCATTCGCGTCGGAGCGTGAAGGAATCGAGCGCAGCACATCGGCGGATCTTGGGAACGGCGCCTCACGACTGGCGCGCGCGCAAGCGACTCCGCAACATACCGCAGTCGCGCGCACGCGACAGCCGTCGCGCCCGCCCTCAGGTCCTCCCCGCGCCCCTTCCTGCATGCTCGTTCTGCACGTCACGAACGGCGACAACACCGCCAGTGGACTCGCCCGCTCCGGACTTCCGGGCGACATCCTCTCGTGGCGCGATCTGCTGCACGACGGCCCCGTCCTGCCCGCCGACGATGCGGATGCATTTCGCCTCGCCCGCGGCACCTTCATCGCGTCACTCGGCTGGACGGACAACGCACTGGATATTGCCAGCGACCTCGCGCAGCGCGACGCACGTCTGGTCAGCTTGACGAAGGATGATGAGATCGTCCTCTGGTTCGAGCCCGATCTCTACGATCAGCTGCAGCTGATTCAGATCCTGGCATGTCTGGCGCAGGTGCCATCCGCGGAGCGGCCTACGGTTACCATCGTGCCCGCCGACTGCTTCCTGGGGCCGTTGCATCACGGGAAGTTTGCGCCGTTGTATCGTGCTCGTCGGCGCATCACCGACGCCGATCTCGCGCACGGGGCGGCGGCGTGGCACGCGTTCACGTCGCCGACGCCGGATCCGCTGTTGGCGATCGCTGAACGTCTCGATCGGGAAGTGCGCGCGCGCACGTACGATGCGCGCATCGATGTGCGGTTGCCACACCTCGCGGCGGCGCTGCGCCGGCAGTTGGAGGAGTACCCCGATCTCGAGCATGGCTTGAGTCGCAGCGAACGCCAGATCTGCGAGGCGTTGTCGCCGGGAGAGATGCCGCTGTCGAAGCTCTTTCTCGCCGCCCATCACGCCAGCGAATCGTGGGCATGGCTTGGCGACACGACGTTCGCGTGGTATGTGCAGCGCCTGAGCAATTGTGCGCAGCCGCTGGTGCTGCATCCCAACGGCACGCAGGTGCTCGCGCCATCGCGGGACGGCAAGGGCTTTTGGGAGCGCAATGTCGTGCTGACGCCGTTCGGGCAGGAGGTCGTGCGGGGCCGCGCCGACGCCGTGCGCGCCAACGGCATCGATCGGTGGATCGGCGGCGTGCATCTGACCACCGCACAGCTGTGGCGCTGGGATGGTCGGTTCCAGCGCGCCATCGCGCAACGCGTGGATGCGTGAAGCCGATCTGATGCGTCAGCCGAATAGCTGACGGATCAGGTCGGCCGAGTGACGGTCGACGGACCGACGGTGATGATCCGCGTATCGCCGTGATTGCAGGGAATGCCTGACACCGCTTGCGCGGGATTTACCATTTGCGCAGCGACGCGTCTCAGCGCAGCGTATGGCATACGCACAGACGACGCGCATTGCGCCGCCCGGTATGTACCCATGACTTCCCGATGGGAGAACCGATGGCTGACCTGTTGCAACCTCCCGACGTCACGCAGTTCCGCGCGTTCACCGCCGGCGACGAACACGCGCTCATTCGCATCTATCGCACGCAGTACGACGCACTGCTTGCGCACGCGCACGAAGCGCTGGGGCCGGAGCTCGCGCACTTTCGAGCACGCGTCGCACAGCAGGCGATGCTGTCCACCTGGGATCACCGCGGCCGCTACGAAACGGTGGAGGCACTGACCTCCGCGCTCGAAGCGGCGATTCGCGACGAGGCGGCGATGCAGCGCCGAAAGCATGCGGCCTTGCATCATGGCACGCGGTCGCACGCGTCGTTGTCGCACATCACCATCCCGTCGGCCGATGACGCGGTCGATCAACTGCTCATGAAGCTGCATGCCACCCCGACCGATCATACCGAGGCGCTGAACGAAACGATGGCCGCGAAGAAACAGCACGCGGCGGCGCATGTGCAGAGTGTCGCGACGGCGGGCGGCTGGCAGAAACCGGCCGTGCTGCTCGTGGTTGCGGCGGCGGTCATCGTGGTGCTGATGCGCTGGGTCGATGCGAGTAGCGAGGAGGTGGCGGCAACGCAGGCGTTGGCCGCCGAGAACGCGCGCACCGTGAGTTCGGCGCGCGGCCAGCGTGGCAACGTGACGTTGAACGACGGTTCCACCGCGCGCATCGGTTCCGATTCCCGCCTCACGATGCCGGCGGAGTTCGGGGGGTTGGTGCGTACACTCGAGCTGAATGGCACGGCGATGTTCACCGTGGCGCCAGCGCAGGACCAGCCGTTCGTGGTGCGCGCCAGGGACGTCATCGTGAGCGCTACCGGGACGGTGTTCACCGTGCGCGCGTTCGACGAGGACAGCGTGGTCTATGTCGGCGTCGATGAAGGGAGCGTGACGGTGCGTTCGCGCACCGTGCGCGGTGAGACAGCGTTGCCGGCCGGCAAGGCACTGCGCGTGAAGCGCGACGGCAGCGTGGAGATGCTCGACGAGGCGAGCCGGCAGCTGGCGCTCGCGTGGGTGCACGACACCCTGGTGTTCACCGACGCACCGGTAAAGCAGGTGCTGCCCGAGTTGGGTCGCTGGTTTGACCTCCAGGCCGCACTGGCCGACCCGGCACTGGGCGACCGGACCGTTTCGCTGCGCGTCGGGCTCGAGTCGTCGGGCGAGGCGCTGCGGATGCTCGCAGCGGCGGCGCGTCTATCGGTCGGGTTCGATCAGGACGACAAGGTGGTGCTGCGCGACTCGGTCGTCGCGACGCCGCCGCTGGTGAAGAAGCGGCGGTAGCGGTGCGTGGTGACTAGAGCGCTTTCCTGATCGCGGCGTCGATGTTCTGCGTGCCGCCGACGCCGGTGTAGACGACCTTGCCGCGCTTGTCGATGACGACGACGTAGCTGGTGGCCGGTACATCGAACGCGCCGGACACGATTCCTTTGCGGTCGTACAGCAGGTCGCCCGGCATCTTGTTGGCGGCCTGCCACGCCTTGACGCGCTCGACCGACTGGTTGATGGAGACGGCCACGGTGATGAAACGGGCCTGTGCGGCATACTTGGTGACCGCGGCGCGGAGGGTCGGCTCGAGCTGTTTGCAGCTGCCGCACCAAGTCGCCCAGAATTCGATCACAACCGGGCCCTTGCCGAGGTAGGTGGCGAGATCTACTGCCTTGCCATCGAGCGTTTCGAGGGGTCCGCCGGGGGCCTGGTCGCCGAGCGCGATACCCAGGTCCTGGGCGGCAATGGTGCCGTGCGACGCGAGCGGTCGCACCAGCGACGCGGTGAGGAGTGCGCCGAGCACGAGCCAGAGGCGGAGCGAGGCGTGGGCGGTGCGGATGACGGGGAGGGCGAAGCGCATGGACTGTCGTATGAGAAAACGGAAGTATCGACCGGTCAACTACCCAGCAGTGAGCGTGGAGTTCGAGCCGTCGGCACTGACTGCGCAATGCTCTGACTCACCGCTCACGGCTTGGTCGGCGCCGTTCAGAAGTACACCTGCCCCATCTTGACCAGATAGTACTGCGACATGGCCAGCATGACGACGGCGAATCCGCGTTTCACCCAGACCATCCAAGTGCCGGCGCGCGGCAGGCGGGCGATCGCTCCGGCGGACAGGCCGACGACGACCAGCAGCGTGCACATGCCGAGCGAGAAGGTGAAGAGGTAAGCGAAGCCGAGGAGCGCGCTGCCGGTGGTGCTGACCCATGTGAGCACCGCGGCCATGACAGGGGCGGAGCAGGGCGCAGCCACCAGTCCCGAGGCTGCGCCCATGAGGAAAGCACCCGCGACGCGTCCGCCTGTTCCCGCGTTGGCGGCACGTTGCAGGATCGCGGCGGGGACGCGGACGGGAATGACGTCCAGCATGGACAGCGCCGCGAGCATGAGCAGGTTGGCCATGAAGAAGAACGCCCATGGGTTGGCGCTGACGGTGCCGAACATGGTGCCGGTCAGCCCGGCGAGCAGTCCGAGGCCCGCGTACACGGAGGCCAGCCCGAGCACATAGGTGAGCGACAGCAGCAGCGGCCGCCAGCGGGACGCGATCGCGGTCCCGGCCAGTTCGGCGGCGGATTGCCCACCCACGATGGCCGCCGTGATCGGGATCATCGGGTAGACGCAGGGGGTCAGCGAGGTCAGGACGCCCGCGCCAAAGAGGAGCGGCAGGGCGGCGGCCGGATTGCTGGAGAGCTGGGAGGCGACGTCGGCTATTTGCATCAGTACTGAAACGTACGTCGGCGCGTTCGCATCCGTTCCCTGAGACGCACGCGGTCCGGCGGATCGTGGGAAGGGCGGATCGCATCAGGGCGCGAACGGGCGCGAGGGGAACCGAGTGGTGGCTGGCGACGTCGCGGGTGGCCGGGGGACTCAGAAAGGCAAAGAAAGACAAAACGCGTCTGGACCGTCCTCGTCGCGATGTCCTCTCCGCGTGCCCGGTTCCGTTCGCGGTTCACCCGCGTGCACCCTGCGATCTGCGGGTATGCCGTGCCTCGTGCCCCGCCGGAACGGCCGATCGCATCAGGGCGCGAACGGGCGCGAGGGGAACCGAGCGGTGGCTGGCGAGGTCGCGGTGGCCAGGGGGATATCAGAAAGGACCAAGCAGACAAAACGCGTCTGGGCTGTCCCCGTCGCGATGTCCTCTCCGCCTGCCCGGTTCCATTCGCGGTTCACCCGCGTGCACCCTGCGATCTGCGGTTCCGCGATGCCGTGATCGCGCGACGTCGCCTCCGCCCGCCCGGCTTCGTTCGCGATCCGCCGGTCACGCGCGAAGGCGCCGACTAGATTGCACGGCTGCACCGCGACACGCGTCCAACCCCAAGACCGGCTCCCGTATGGCACCGCAGTTCATCTACGTGATGAAGAAGTTGCGCAAAGTCGTCCCGCCTTCGCGCATCATTCTCGACGATATCTGGCTTTCGTTTTACCCCGGCGCAAAGATCGGCGTGCTTGGCGCCAACGGCGCGGGTAAGTCGTCGCTGCTGCGCATCATGGCCGGCGTCGATCAGGATTTTCAGGGCGAAGCGTGGGCTGCCCAAGGCACCAAGATCGGGTATCTGCCGCAGGAGCCGCAGCTCGATGAAACGCTCGATGTGCGCGGCAACGTCGAAATCGCGATCAAGGCGCAGCGCGACCTGCTGAACGAGTTCAACGACATCAGCATGAAGTTCGCCGAGCCGATGGACGATGTCGCGATGGACAAGTTGCTGGCGCGTCAGAGTGTCGTGCAGGAACGCATCGATTCGCTCGACTTGTGGAATCTCGACAACACGATCGAGATCGCGATGGACGCGCTGCGTCTCCCGCCGGGTGATGCCGATGTGAAGACGTTGTCGGGCGGCGAGCGTCGTCGCGTGGCGCTGTGCCGCGTGCTGCTGGAGCAGCCGGATATGCTGCTGCTCGACGAACCGACGAACCACCTCGACGCCGAAAGCGTCGCGTGGCTGGAGCGCTTCCTCGCCGACTTCCCGGGCACCGTCGTTGCGATCACCCATGATCGCTACTTCCTCGACAACGTCGCCAAGTGGATCCTCGAGCTCGATCGCGGCAAGGGCATTCCGTGGGAAGGCAACTACTCCAGCTGGCTCGAGCAGAAGAAGAATCGTCTGCAGCAGGAAGAGAAGACGGAGTCGGCGCGTCAGCGTGCACTGCAGCGTGAGTTGGAGTGGGTACGTATGACGCCACGCGCGCGTCAGGCCAAGAACAAGGCTCGCGTGCAGGCGTTCGAGGAGTTGGAGAGCGAAGAGAGCCAAGAGAAGGTGACGACGAACGAGATCGTCATTCCTGTACCGCCGCGTCTCGGCAACGATGTGGTCATCGCCAAGGGTGTCACCAAAGCCTACGGCGACAAGCTGCTGTATGACGATCTGTCGTTCTCGCTGCCGCGCGGCGGCATTGTTGGCGTGATCGGACCGAACGGTGCGGGTAAGACCACGCTGTTCCGCATGATCATCGGCACCGAGGGTCCCGACGGCGGGACGCTCAAGACGGGTGAAACGGTGCATCTCGGGTACGTGGACCAGTCGCGCACGCTCGATCCGACCAAGAGTGCGTGGCAGGAGATTTCCGGTGGCGTGGAGCTCATCACGGTCGGCAAGCGCGAGATGAACTCACGCGCGTATCTCAGCTCGTTCAACTTCAAGGGCAACGATCAGCAGAAGAAAGTCGGCGATCTGTCCGGTGGTGAGCGCAATCGGTTGCATCTGGCCAAGACGTTGATGGCGGGTGCGAATGTGCTGCTGCTCGACGAACCGACGAACGATCTCGATGTGGATACGCTGCGTGCGCTGGAAGTGGCGTTGCTCGATTTTGCGGGCTGCGCCGTGGTGATCAGCCATGATCGCTGGTTCCTGGATCGGGTCGCGACGCACATTCTGGCGTTCGAGGGCGACTCGGAGACGGTGTGGTTTGAGGGGAACTACGGCGCGTACATTGACGACCTCAAACGACGCAAAGGCGCGGACGCCGATCAGCCGCATCGGATCAAGTACAAGCCGTTGGTGCGGAAGTAGGGGAAGGGTCGTGGCGGGTGCCGTTCGGCCGCTGCGGGGGTGGGGCAGGGCAGTCGCGAGTGGTGGAAGTTCGAGGGCAGGTGCGCGAGCGTGTGTGAGGCCGGGCTGAGCGAGGGCGCAGCTGCGTGGCTTGTCGATGGAGGATCGGCCGGCTTGAACCCAGCGAGCGCTGGTGCATTCAATCGGAGACCTACGTCGAGACGCGCCGCTGACTCACTTGCGCGACCGCCGCTGCGCGAACAGCCAATCGGTGAACTCCTTCGACGCATAGGTGGCGTCCCACGAGTTGTGATCGATGCCGAGGTATTCGGTGTAGCGCGCCCTCGCACCGAGCGCTTTGAAGGCTGCGGCCGGTTCGCGTGAGCCGGCGACCGGCACAACGCGGTCCATTTCTCCATGGAAGATCCAGATCGGCACGTCGCGCAGCTGGCGAGCCAGCGCGGCATCGTGCGGACCGCTGTCGGAAGGCACGACGGGCTGTGGCGAGAAGCGCGGCGACGGCGAAATCCAAGCGCAGATCGGTGCCGCGGCCGCGAATAGCCCCGGATTTCGATACGCGATATACCACGTTCCGCGTCCGCCCATCGACAGACCGGTGAGATAGACGCGATCGGCATCGACCTTGTAGTCTGCCATCGTCTGGCGCAGCGCCACCATCGCGGCGTCGGCAGGACCGCCGGCCCACGCCGAATCGGTCGGCACCTGCGGAAAGACGATGATCGCCGGGAAGCGCGCCGGGTCCTGTCGAACCGCCGGCGCGAGTCCCACGGTAGTCTGGCGCATGCCATCCGAGCCCCGCTCACCAGCACCATGCAGTGCGAGAATCACCGGCCAGTCGGTGCGCGACGCATACTCGGCCGGTACGTACACCTGATAACGGAAATCGCGGCCGCCAACTGTTGCGACGCGGTTGAGGAATCCGGTCTCGACGCGCTGCGCCGTCGCTTCCCGCAACGGGACGGTGACGAGGGCAAGAATAGCAAGGACAAGGTGACGCATGATCGGCCTGCTCCGAGAGGGCGGTTGGGGTTCATGTAGCTTATCTCCGGCCAACGCCGGGGGCGAATGTGGTTGCGCAATGTGGTTGCGCAGTGTGGCTGCGCAATTCGAACCGGAGCGCGAATTCGCAGGCATGATCGGTATGCGCCGGCTTTGCCCATTCGCGTTACGTCCCGTTCTCGTCCGCCCCCTGCTCCCGGCTCTGCTGACGGTACTCGTCGCAGCGCACGTGCTGCTGCCGACGTCCACCGCGTCTGGCCAGTCGGCACCGGCTCGGCCGGCGAGCGGCAAGCTCCGCGGCGTCGCGTACGACAGTGTGCGGGCGCGACCGCTCGCACGTACCACGATTCAACTCATCCGCGAGAGCGACGCGAGCAGCGTACGCGAGATCACGGCCGACAGTCTCGGCCGCTTCAGCGCGGACAGTCTGCAGCCGGGTCGATGGATTGTCGGTGCGCGGCATCCGTGGATCGATTCGCTCGCGGTCGAGCAACTCGCGGTGCCTGTGGACGTGAAGCGGCGTGGGACGACCCGCACCACGGTTGCCGTGCCCGCGGGACGCTCGCTCGTGGCGCGCGTCTGTGGGCGCGTGCTCTGCATCTTCGCAGACGTGTGCGGCGATCTGTGCGACGTTCCTGCTTCGCTCATCCCAGCGTCGAATGTCCAGTGTGCGGTTGGTGGTGTCGCTGCTGTCACGGCCGAGGTACACGAGCCCCGAGGCGCACGAAGGCGGCGCAATTCGGGTCTCGCTCACCCACGACGCTCCCGACGGGCCGGGCAAGACCACCGCGCACACTGACACGTACAACGGGCACCTCGTGAGGCTCATTCCTGATAGCTGCATCGTGGAGGTCGACACGTTCGAGACGGCCGACCCGCTGCTGCAAGGGTCGATGACGAGCACGATCACGCTCGCCGACGCCGAGGGCGGGACTGCCGTGGTCGCGGTCCATGACGACGAGCCACCAGGCGCGTCGTTGGCCGACAACGAGATCGGGTGGCGCATGGCATTGGCCAAGCTCGCAGCAATGGTCGAATCGGCCGCGTAACGAGAAGTCACATCTATCGACACAACAATCTCCCAATCACAACATCGCCGCGCAGACATGCTGCAGGACACCATGGAGCAATTGGAAGCGGACTTCATCGATTCGACTGCGCCGCACTCTTGGTCGGACCGGGACACGCGGGCCACGGACGCACCGAACCGTCCGGCATGTTCCCCTGTGGCACGAGGTCGCGCGGCAACTTCTGCGGATCTTCCGAGGCCATGTAGGCGAGCATCGCAATCAGCGTCGCGTTGTTGCGCAGGTCTTCGGGGACGATCTTGTCGTACGTGTCACGGTTGGTGTGCCACGTGGTGTTGCCGTAGTCCCAACCCAGCGCCCCGGTGCCGATGCCCGGCGCCTTGTAGCACACGAACGTGGTGTGGTCGGTGCCACCCGGGCCGCCGAAGGGCGAGTTGCTGCCCAGTCGCACCCACTGCGTGATCTCCGACGGCATCTCGTTCATGTAACGCGACAGATACGCCCCCGCCTGCACGAATGGTCCCGGGCTGATCGACGAGATGCGACCGGTCCCGTTGTCCTGGTTGAAGAGCATCTGCATGCCCGCGATCACTTCCGGGTGCATTTCGGCGTACGCCTTCGAGCCGTTGAGCCCCTGTTCTTCCGAGTTCCAGAGGCCGATCACGATCGTGCGCTTCGGATTCGGATACACCGTCTTTAGAATGCGCATCGCCTCGATCATCGTCAGCGAGCCGGTGCCGTTGTCCGTGGCGCCCGAACCGCCCGTGAACGAATCGAAGTGCGCCGACAGCACGACATACTCGTCCGGCAGCGTCGAGCCCTTGATCTCGGCGATCACGTTGCCCACCGGACGCTCGGGTCCCTTCTCGGCGTCGACCAGCAGACGGATCTTCGGCCCCTGATTGTTCGAGGCCAGGCGGTAGAGCAGCCCCATGTCCTCGCAGCCCACGTCGACCGTGGGGATCTCCTGCGCGGCGGATCCGAACACTTTGTTGATGCCCGGATACTGCGAGAAGTTGGTCGTCAGCGCGCCAAGCGCCCCGGCCGCCTTGAGCTTGGCCTGAATGCCACGTGGTCCACCGCCGGCAAGCACCCGCTGGCTGAACGACGCGGTCAGCGCACCCTGCTCCTGCCGCAACCGGTCACGCGACTCCACGGTGCCGAACTCGGCCCACTGCGCGGGCATCCGACACGACAGCTGCGGCGCATTGAGCAGCACGAACTTGCCCTTCGCGGCGGGCACCCACGCCGCGAACTGGTCCGGCGCGGTCACGTTCTCCGGGATCACGATCACATCGCCCTCGATCCACTGGCCGTTCGTGCCGGGTGTCCACCCCATCGCCGTGACTTCGAGACCGCGAACGCGCGGGAAGAGCAGCTCTGCAAACGCGGCGCCGTTCCGCCAACTGTTCCACGTCCCGTAGTTCTCGATGCGCGCAGGGATGCCCCACTTGGCGTACGTCGCGAGCATGTACGCCTGCGCACGGTCGGCGTCCGTCGACCCGGTCAGACGCGGGCCGATCGAGTCGAGCAGCGTCTGCGCGATCGTCATCACCTGCGAGCGCTGCATGCCTTCCTGATAGATCTTCCCGAGCATCGGGTTGGTCGGCGGCGTCGAGCGCACATACGGTGCGTTGGTGCGGTCTACCGGCAGCGCCTGCGGGTTCGTCGGCGGCGGCGTGGGACCTGGGGGTCCACCACCATCGCGCTGAGCGAGCACGTCTGGTCCGATGAAGGAGAGCGCCAGCGCGCCGACGAGAAAAGTCTTTGGAAGCATGCGATCTGTGTGTTGAAGGGACGACGAGTATCTATCACCGCTGCGTTTGGATATACGCGTGCGGGACGTCGCGCGCTGCCTACGCAGCGTCGAACACCCGTCGCAGTGTCGCCACCGCGCAGCGGGCGGCTTCATCGAACGCCACCGGCGCGTGCCATTCGAGCGAATGGTACGGGGAGCCCTCGCCCCGCTCATCGGGCGGCAGCTCGTCGGGCGGCAGCGAGTGTGGCGCTGCAGGCTCATTGCCTCCGCATACAACCGGTCCGGTTCGGCACAGAACCGCACGTAACCGCCACGGGTCGACTCCACGATCGGAAACTCATCGACGTCCAGTCGCCGTAGGGCTTCACACAATGCGCGGGTGAATCTCTGACAGCGCTCCGGCCGGAATACCTTCACCCTCATGACCCACGACTGCGTTTTCTGCGCGATCGCCCAAGGCATCACGCCAGCGAGCGTGGTGTGTGAGAACGATCTGGCCCTGGCCTTTGTCGACCTGCGACAGTACCACGCAGGCCACACGCTGGTCATTCCACGGCAACATTTCCATGACGTGCGCGATCTCGATGACGTAACCGGCGCCGCCCTCATGGCCATGGTGTCGCGGGTGACCCGCGCGGTCGGGCGGGCGTTCCCCAATCAGGGCATCAGTCTGTGGCACTCCATCGGCGAAGCGGCATTTCAGGAGGTACCGCACCTGCATATGCATGTGCACCCGCGGCTCATCGACGACAATGTCCTGCGCGTCTATCCGCAGCAGCCCGACGATGCGCCACGCGCGACACTCGACGCGCATGCCGAATTGCTGCGCGCGCATCTCGACTGACAATACGCATGCAACTGACGCGAGACATGCTGGACGACTTTTCCCGCTCGCTCGCCAGGCGCCCATGCAGTCGGTAGCTACATTCGTCGTGGCGCTCGCCGCGTTCTATCTCCTCGCGCTCGGCGTCACCGCCGCCGTGCGTCCGGCGAGCGCAAAGCGATTCCTGGAAGCGCACGCCAGCACCGCCCGACTGCATTTCATCGAGCTCGCGCTGCGCTTGGTCATCGGCGTGGCGTTGATCCTCGCCGCGCCGCACATGCGCGAGGGCACGTTGGTCGTGGTGTGCGGCTGCATCCTCGTTGTCTCCACACTCGTGCTCGCGGTGACGCCATGGCAGGTGCATCACCGGTTCGCCGCGTGGGCCGTGCCGATGGCCACGCGCACGATGCCACTCGTCGCCGCGGGTGCGATCGCCGGCGGCGTTGCCCTGCTCAGCGCGCTGTTGTTGGGTCCGCGAGTGGCGTAACGCGTGGAGTAGGTGGTGGTCTGGCTCGTGAAGTAGCTCGTGTTGGTCGCGCACTGGCACAGCATCGGAAAAGCAACGTCAACGCATCATGCGTCTGATCTGCCCAGTGGCCGGCACAGCTCCGTCTCCGGCGGCAACGCCTGAACCACGGCAGGATTCGGCATGGATCGATGGCCGGTGGGCCTCGGCTCCGGTCCGACGCGCGCGTGCCAAGGGGCGCCAGTGCTCAGGGGCGCCCGACGGTGCCCGGGCCCCACAGCACCTTGCCTGGTTTGGCGCCGGTGTGCTTCCCGCGGTCGATCACGACGACGCCGTTCACGAGCACCCAGTCAATGCCGGTCGGGAATTCCATCGGACGCTCGTAGGTGGCCCGGTCGTCGAGCGCCTCGAGGTCGAAGATCGTCACATCCGCCCACAGGCCGGGGCGGATTACGCCGCGGTCGGCGAGACGCATGCGGGTGGCCGGCCACGACGTCATCTTACGCACGGCGTCTTCAAGCGTGAGCACTTTGCGCTCTTTCACGTAGCGCGAGATCACGCGCGCGGCGTTGCCGAACGAGCGCGGGTGTGGCAGTCCGGTCTGATCAGGCACGCCCACCTCTGCCACCGCGCCGGCGTCGCTGCCGATGCTCGTCCACGGAAAGCGCAGTGCAGTCTCGATGTCCTGCTCGCTCATCATGTGGTAGATGGCCATCACGCGCCGGCCTTCGCCGTCGAGCACGAGGTCCCACGCGGCGTCCTCAGGGCTCTTGCCCTGCGCCCTGGCGATGTCCGAGAGCCGCTGGCCCACGTACTGGGCGTTCCTGGGATTGCGCGCGTTGGCCAGCACCACGCCGTCCCAGCCGCCCGCAGCCTCCACGATGTTCCACCAGCCCGGCGAGCCAGTGGCGACCTCGCGCTTGAGCCGGGCGCGCGTGGACGGGTTGGCGAGCCGCGCGCGGAGAGAATCGCCGCCGCCCTCGAACGCCCAGCTCGGGATGGTGGCCTCGAGCCCGGTGCCACCGGCGGTGTAGACGTAGATGTCCGCCGCCACGTCGACGCCGCGCGCACGGGCGGCCTCGACGACCAGGCGTACCGAGTCCATCAGGATGCCCCACGACGGGCGGTGTGCGACCTTGAGATGGAACAGCTCGCCGGGCAGGCCCGCGCGCTCCGCGATCTCGATCAGCTCGCGCACGCTCTGCACCACCTCCTTGCCCTCGCCGCGGATGTGGCTTGCGTACGTGCCGCCGTGCTGCGCGGCCACCTTGGCGATCTCCACCAGCTCGTCGGTCGTACTGTAGGAACTGGGCGGGTAGATGAGCGCGGTCGTCATCCCCATCGCGCCACCCCGCATGGCGGTGTCCATAATCGCCCGCATCCGGTCGAGCTCCGCGTCGCTGGGCGCGCGCGCTGAGCTGCCGAGCACCGGGACGCGCGTCTGCGTCTGGCTGAAGTACGAGCCGAAGTTGATGCTGATGCCCGACTTCTCAAGCTGGTCGAAATACTCGCGCACGCGGCCGGCGGGCACCGGCGTGCCCCCCTCGCCGCCGATGGCGGTAGTCACGCCCATGCGCAACTTGTTCTCGGCCAGTCCGTTCGCCGGAAGCACACCGCCCGACTGATCCATCATGTCGATCCACCCGGGCGACACGTACTTGCCACGCGCGTCGATCTCGGTTTGCCCGCGGCCGGTGACCACGCCGAGCTTCGCGAAACGGCCGTCCTTGATGGCCACGTCGGCCAGGATCCACGGGTTGCCCGCGCCGTCGAGGACGCGGCCGTTGCGGATCACGACGTCGTACGCGGGCTGCATGTCGTGCGCTGCGCTCTCCGCCGACGACTGCCGGTCCTGCTTCGCGAGTGCCTGGTAGGTGGCGAACGGACCGAGGAAGTCCTCCTGGACGTGCCACGCCGGGATCTTGCCCCGGACATACGTCGCGTTGACGTTCCACAGCGGGCCGACCTTGTAGCGGTCGTTGGCGCTGTCCATCGCGGGCGTGGGCGCGGGAAACTGGGCGCGGAGCGGCGACGCGAGCAGCAGCAGCGCGGCGATTCCAGCGACCGGGCGATTCGGCATGGGTATGAGGGTTCAGGGTCTGCGAACGACAGACGCGCAACACGGGCATTCACGCAGGCCCTGCATGCAGCGCCGCGTCGTAAACTCGCCGACGCTCTGCCTGCCGCCCGAGTTGGCGCCGGCGACGCACCAGACGAGCAGCGCCGGGCCGAGCGTGCACGGCACGCTTGCGATGGATTCGGTCACTCAGCGCGCCGCGCCGCTGGTCGACATGGGCGCGGCAAGTACGAAATAGTCGTACGCCGCGCGCGCGATGTGGGCGATGGCCCGCTCGCCCATGGCGGCGTCCTCGGCGTCCTTCACGAAGCCGACCAATACCAGATGCCCGGCGCCGTTCGGCAGAGTGATGATGCCCGCGTCGTTCACCGTACGCCCACGGGGAATGCCCTGTGCCGGCCCGAGCGAGCCGGTCTTGTGTGCCACGCTGGTACCCGGCGGCAGCATCCCCTTGATGCGCTCGGCGCCGGTGGTGCTTCGCGTCATGATGTCGAGCAGGAGTGCCGCACTGCGCTCGCTCAGCCCCTCGCGCCGGTGGATCTTGCCGAGTAGCACGGCCATCGCTTCGGGCGTGGACGTATCGCGCGGGTCGGCGGCGAACTTCACGAGCGCGGCGCGGCGGCCGCTGTCGGTGACCGCGAGCGATCGGCGCGCGAACTCGGCCATCGGCACGTCGTCACTTGGCAGGTCGTACACGCCGATGTAGTCGCCGATGAGCCGCACCGTGGGCCGGTCGGCGCGCATGCCGGTGACGCCGAGGGCGGTGAGCCGCGCGTTTACTGCGCCGCCGCCGCCGGCGGTGCGCAGCAGCACATCGGTGGCCGAGTTGTCGCTGATGCGGAGCATGAGCTCCATCAGGTTGCGCACTGAGAGCGCGACGCCGGGCTGGCTGAACAGGTCGGTGAGCGTGCCGCTGCCCGGATGCAGGTCGCCTGGCTGGAGGGCGATCATGCTGTCCAGGCGCAACTCGCCGCGGTCCACGCGCGTAAGCAGCTGAACCGCGAGCGGCACCTTCACGGTGCTCGCCATCGGGAAGCGCTCGCCCCGGTTGACATAGGCGGCGCGCCCGCTCTCCAGATGCACCGCGGCCACGCCCACCGTGCCGCCGGCCACGCGCGCGAGCTCGGCGAAGTGCGCCTCCAGGCGGGCGAGTCCGGCGTCGACGGCCTGCGCGCCGGCGGCCGGAGCGGCGAGCGCGAGCCCGAGCGAGAAAAGGGCGGAGGCGCGGGCGAGCGGGCGTCGGAAGCCAGGATGTGTCATCGTCGTCTCAGGTGAGGGTCGGTCGCGGTGCGTCGAAGGTCTCGCGGCGCACGGTCACGTTTTCGCTGCGGTCCGCGTCAGGTGCGACATCGGTGCTCGTCATCGCTCGTCTTCGCACGTCATCATGCGCCTTCGCGCCGTGCGGCCGCCGCCCGCTCGATCTCCTCGAAGGTCGCCGTCCCGATGGGGTACCGGCGCCAATCGTCGAAGTCGAAGTGCCACCACTCGGCCTCGTAGACTGTGAAGCCCACCGCCTCCATGGCGCGCCGGAGCAGCGCGCGGTGCCACCGCTGCAGCGACGTGCCGCCCGGATAGTGCGGATAGCTGCGGTTGGAGAACTCGTCGTAACCGCCCGGCATCTCTACCGGCCGGCCGGTGCGCAGGTCGTAGAGCGTGAGGTCCACGGCCGCGCCGCGGTTGTGCCGCGAGCCCTGCGACGGGTCGGCCACGAACACGCGCTGCGCGGGCGGCGTGGCGTCCCAGAACATGCGCGTCACGTACCACGGGCGATACGCGTCGTGCACCAGCAGGCCATAACCGAGCGGGCGCAGCGTCCGATTCGCGCGGACGAGCGCCTCGGCCGCCGGTCGCTGGAGGTACGCGTTGGGCAGCGTGTAGAACACCGTGCGCATGAAGTTGTTGGTGGTGGCGTAGCGCACGTCGAGTTTCACGGTCGGGTCGAGGCTCGTGATCGGCACCAGGTCCACGTCGCGGAACGGCCCGGTCTCGCTTGGTGGCGAGGCGGCGAGCGCTTCGGCGCGCAGCTCGGCCACTGGCCGCGCGGGCACGATGGTGAACTGCGAGCCGTCCTCCGTGCCCACCGCGCGGCGCGGGAAGCGCACGCCGGCCATCAGCGCCTCGGTTACGCGGCCGCGGGCGTCTCGCCGCAGCACGACGCGCTCGCCGTCGTACAGCCCCGACCTCGGGAAGGCGAACACATCGGGCGAGATCTCGGTGAGCGGGTATTCGAAGAACCACTCGACGAGCGCATGCAACTTCCCGTCGCGCTCCAGCAGGTAGAGCGTGTTGTAATCCCAACCGTACTCGCCGATCACCTGCCGCCAGCGCGCCGGCGGGGGCGCCGGCTTGGCCACGTCGGCGCGGCGGAGCGTGCGGCCGTTCGAGACGATCGCGCCCGACCGCAGCGCGACCCGCGCGCCGTATGCGAGCCGATCGTCGACCACGAGCATGGTGTCGTTCAGCGAGCGCAGCTCCGCGCGCACGCCGCCGCCGAGGGGGACGAGGTAGAGCCGTCCCGACTGCTCCACCAGGTCCACCGCGCCCTCACCGGCGCCGTAGCGGCCCGCCAGCCGTCGGGCAGTCTCGGGTGAGAGCCTCCTGAGGCGCTCGATCTCGGGCAGCGGCCGGCCATCCCGCGCGGCGCGCATGAGCCGCAGCGCCGCCTCGGCGATGCGCTCGGTCACCGCATTGGCGCCGTCCGCCGTGGCCACCACCGCCACGCCCAGCCGGTCGTTGGGCAACGCGGCGAGTTCGGTGGAGAACCCGTAGATCGCGCCTCCGTGTGACACGCGACGCCGGCCGTCGAGCTCGGACAACGCGAAGCCGAGGCCGAACCCGCTGCGGCCCGGCGCGATGCCCGCTGGCACGAACTGTGGGGTCCACATCGAGTCGAGCATGGCGCGCGCGATGACAGGCCCCTGCGGGCCGCGCCCGCCGGCGAACAGCACCGAGAGGAATCGGCCCAGGTCCGCGACCGTGGTGTACATGCTGCCGGCCGGCGCCATGCCCAGCTGGAACGTGGGCGCCGGCCACTCGCGGCCGTCGTAGCTCCACATCACCGCCTGCGCGAGGCGCGGCGTGAGCGCCGGCTCGGGTGTGAACGCGCTGTGCGTCAGACCCATAGGCTGCAGCACCGCGCGCTGCACGTAATCCGTGAACGGGGCCTGCTGCGCGCGCTCGAGCACATAACCCACTAACGCGATGGCGGCGTTGGAGTACTTGGTGCGCGTACCCGGCGGGTACACGAGCGCGGTGCCGCGCAGGCTGCCCACGGTCGTCGCGAGCGTGGTGCCGGTGGAGTCGAAGTAGTGGCCGGCGGGCGGCTCGCGCACGAGCCCCGAGCGGTGCGCCATCAGGTGGCGGAGCGTGATGCGCGCGGACGCGGGCCCCGGAGGCAGCACGTCGCCCACGTAGCGCGAAACGGGCGCGTCGAGGTCGAGCACGCCGCGCTCCACGAGCTGCATGACGGCGATGTCCGTGAACAGCTTGGACACCGAGCCCACGCGATGCACCGTGTTACCGGTTGCCGGGCGCGTGGAGTCCGGCCCCTCGCGTCCGTAGCCGCGCGACCACACCGTGCGCTGGTCGTCCACGAGCACAATGGACAAGCCGGGCAGCCGCTTCTCCGCAACCTCGTGCGCTACGAGCGAGTCCAGCCGCGCAATGACTCGTGTGTAGTCGACCGGCGCCGGCTGCGCGCCGAGCTTGCCGAGCGCCGGCAGGGTGGCGGCGAGGAGGGCGACGGCCAGTCGGCGCGCGCGCGTCAGCGGGCCGGTCACGGGAAGGTCGCGAACAGGTCGTGCGTCGGCCAAACGGTCACACCGTTCACCGCCTGCCACAGCGCGCCGTCGATCTCGGACTGGAACCTGGAGTTGCTCGTCATGTCGCGCGCGTTGAAGAGGGCCACCCACGACAGTCCGCTGCCGGTGCGCACGAGGAGCGAAGCGGTGCCCGGCAGCGAGCCGTCATGCCACCAGTTGCCCTCGGCTGGCCGCACCAGCCAGCCGAGCCCGTAGTGAAAGGCGGATCCGTCCCAGAGCGGCGACGGCGGCTTGCCGGTCATCGACGCGATGGATGCGGCGCCGAGCACGTCGGGACGCGTCGACCGTCCGTCCACCGCCGTCGCGAAACGCAACAGGTCGATGGTGGACGCCACCCAGCCGCCGTGCGCGTCCATCGCCTCCAGGTTGAAGCCGCCGTACGGCGCCGAGACGCCGCCGCCGCCGGAAAACACCGAGGGGAGCGTGCCGCGGTCGTAGTAGCGCACTTCGCCCGACGCCCGGTCGGCGTCGAGCGAGCGGCCGAGACGCATGCGCGAGATACCGGCGGGCGCGAGCACCGCGTCTTTTACGTACTGCTCGTACGTCTGACTGCTCACCTTCTCGATGATCCGGCCAAGCACCGCGTAGCCGAAGTTGGAGTAGGCGTAGCGCGTGCCGGGCGCGAAGACGAGCGGCTGGCCGAGCATGTAGCGGATCACTGCCGTCGCGCTGGCCGGCACCGGCGTGGCGGTCGCCGTGGCGACCTCGCTGGAGCGGAACATCGGGTCGAACGTCGCGTCCCGGTCCCAGCCGCCGACGTGCATGAGCAGGTGCCGGACAGTGATGCGGGCCAGCCGCGGATCGACCGTCGCGCCCGGCAGCGGCGTGATCTCGGGCAGCAGCGCGAATGCGGTCGCGTCGAGCGAGAGCCGCCCCTGCTCCACCAGGCGCAGCACGGCAGCCGCCGTGACCGGCTTCGAGAGGCTGGCGATGCGGAAGAGCGCATCCGGCGCCGCCGCTTGCTTCGACACGACATCCGCGTAGCCGAAGCCGCGCGCATACACCAGCCGACCGTCCTTCACGATGCCCACCGCGCCGCCGGGGATCTGCCAGCGCTGCATGAGCGAAGAGATCACCGCGTCGACGCTGCCCATGCCCGCCACTGCCGCACCGCTGAGGGGGAACGGCGGCGGCGGCAACGGAGGCGGCGAGCTGGGTCCGCTGCCGCCGCCGCTGCCGCCGCCGCATGCCAACAGCAGAGGGATGGCCGCCGCGGTGAGCCGCGCGCCGTTCACCATACCCCCCGCTCTCCGAGACGCGCGATGCTGGTGCTGAGCCGTGCCGCGGCGTTCTCCCAGTTGCTTTGGACGGCGCGCTGGGCGCCGGCCGCGTCGCCGTCGGCGATAGCGGTGATGATCACGCCGTGCTCGCGAGTGGATACCGTGATCGCGGTGGTGAGCGTCGTGTGGTAGAGGTAGATGAGCCGGTCCGCGTGCGGCTTGATCGAGTCGTGGAACGACCCGAGCCGTCGGCCCGCGCCGGCCTGCACGTAAGCGCGATGAAAGGCGGTGTCGAGCCGGATGGTCTCCGCGGCGTTCGCCTGCAGCTGCGACGCCTCGGCCGCCATCGCGTGGTTGAGCACGTCGAGCTCGCCCACGAGCGCGCGGCGCGCCCCGTCGTCGAGCCCGGCAGCCCATCGGGCGGCCAGCCCCTCCACCTCGCCCACGATGCCGAAGATCTCGATGGCGTCTTGCTGGGTCATGGGAGTGACCGTCAGACGCGACTGCCGCCCTTCCCCACGCACCTCCGCGAAGCCTTCCTGGTGCAGCAGGTAGAGCGCAGTGCGCATCGGCGTGCGGCTGACACCGAAGCGCGCGGCCAGTTCGGCCTCCACGAGCCGGGCGCCAGGCCCCAGGTGACCCTCGACGATAAGGTGTCGCAGCCGCTGGTAGGTGGCGGCGACCAGCTCGCTGCGCGGCCCGCGCGGCGCCGTCGGCAGCACACCAAGCGTCGGCACGTCGGTAAGCGCACCGGCTCGCCCGTCGCCGGGCTGCACCACGGGTTGCGGTTTGGGTGGCGTGCGGCGCGACCGGCGCGCCGCCTTCGTCACGGCGCGCCTCCGGCAGGATCCTTCACGAGGTCGGCATAGAACGAGAGGGAGTAGTCGTTGGTTGGGGCGGTGACCTGGGCCGCGAGCCAGCCGCGCAGCGTACCCTCGTGCAGCCGCAGCAGCATCGCGACCACATGCGGCGCCCGCCGCGCGTCGTCGGTGGGGACGGTGCCGACGAAGCGACCGCCCAGCAGCCCGTTCGCGAAGCTCGCGTCGTTCACCAACGTCCAGAGCGCGGGCGCATCGCCGAAGCGTGCGCGCACGTCCGACTCGCCCACCCAAAGGACCATCGGCACGGTCCGGTCGTGCAGCCGCACGGTGCCGCGCCAGGTGCCGCGCGCCTCAGCCGGCGCCGAGAACGACGCCGGCGGGCCGGTACGCGGCGTGGGACGCGCGCCCGCGAGGGTGGCCACGCGACGCGCCCGCTCCGCCGCGAAGGCGGGCATCACCGCGGCGGCGAGGTCGGACGCGAGGCGTCCTGGCAGTGGCGAGGCTTGGTTGGCGAGCGCCACCACCGCGACGCCCGCGTCCGGATACATCGCGAGCACCGTATTTACGCCCGGCATGCCGCCGGTGTGTCGCACACGCCGCACGCCGTTGTCGTCGTCTACGAACCACCCGAGCCCGTAGCCGCCCGGCGTGGCGGTAGGAGGCGTGACCGGCTGCTGCATGCGGCGGACGCCGGCGTCCGAGAGGAAGCCTGCCGCGACGTCGCGGCGTGTGCCCAGGTGGAACTCGGCAAAGCGGAGCAGGTCGTTCGCCGTGGAGTACACCGCCGAGGCGGCGCGGTGGTCGAAGTCGTAAAAAGGCACCGGCCGCCGATCCGCGTCGTAACGCACCGCGCTGTTCTCCAGCCCCGCCCCGGTGCTGACCGTCGTGCGCGACATGCCGAGCGGCGCGAACACCTCGTCGCGCAGGTACGCCTCGTATGTCGTGCCCGAGGCCGCGCCGACGATCGCGCCGAGGATGCCGTAGCCGAGGTTGGAATAAGTGTAGACGGTGCCGGGCGGGAACATCACCACGCCATAGCGGTCGATGGTTCCGGCCTCGTCCGGCTCGGCGATGCGGCCCGTGCCGTCGGCGTAGAAGAAGCGGTAGTGCAGGGGAATGCCGGCGGTGTGGCTGAGCAGCCGTCCGACGGTAGCCGAGTCGGCGCTGCCGGCGACGCCGGTGATCCGGCCGGCCCTGAGGTAGCGGTTGGCTGGCGCGTCGAGCGCGACGCGCCCCTGCTCCACCAAGCGCATGACGGCGGTGGCGGTGATCGGCTTGCTGATCGACGCGAGCGAATAGCGCGTGTCGGGAGTGGCGGGAACGCGTCGCGCGAGGTCGGCGAATCCGAAGGCCTCGGCCCAGACCGTTCTCCCGCCCATCGATATTCCCACTGTCAGCGACGGCAGGCCGGCCGAGTCGACGAGGCGCCGGATGGCGGTGCGCAGCGAGTCTCGGACCGCGGGGGGCAGCTCCGCAGTGGCAACGGCTCGCGCGGCCGCCGGGCGGGCGTTGGTGACCGGCTGGGCGCACGCGACGGTCGCGGAGAGGGCGAGGGCGACGACCGGAGCGGCGTGCCACATCGGCCCTTGCGGAAGCCGGTTGGCGAGTTGTACAATGGCATCCAATTCCGTATCCCAAGACGTGAACATGGGAGAGAACTTAATGCAGGACGCCGCACTTGCACCAGCAGGGCACGCCGAATCGCGCACGACGTCCCCCCGCCCGACAGGGCCACTCTCCCCGGCACAGAGGCGACCCATGCCACCTGATCGCGCGAAATCCGTTCTCCGTCGCACCCCCGCCAGCGCCCTCCCCGCTCGGTGGCGCCGCGCCATCGCCGCCGCGTTCGTCGGCGCGCTCCTTACCGCGTCGGCTGGTCCACTGCTTGCGCAGACCGGCGGCGTCGTGGCCGGCGTCGTCATCGACGCACGCACCCAGCGTCCGCTCGCCGCCGTGCAGCTTGGCGTCGAGGGCCGCTCGATCGGTACGACCACCAACGAGGACGGGCAGTTCCGGCTGACCAACCTTCCCGGCACGCAGGTCACGCTCGTCGTGCGCCGCGTGGGTTACCGCGCGCTCACGGAAAGCGTGGCCGTGGGCCGCACGGACTTGCGCATCGCCCTCGTCGACGCGCCGCGCCTGCTGGACGAGTTGGTGGTCACCGGGACTGCCGCGCCGGTCGAGCGGCGCGCGCTCGGCCACGCAGTCACCACGGTGGACGCGGCCGCGGTGCAGCAGATAGCTCCCGTGCCGAACACTGCGAGCCTCATCAACGGCCGCGCGCCCGGCGTCGTGATGGTGGGCGGCAGCGGCGCGATCGGCAGCAGCCCGCGCTTCCGCATCCGCGGCGCGTCGAGCCTCTCGCTCAGCGACCAGCCGCTCGTCTACATCGACGGCGTGCGCATGGCGAACGACGTCTCGACCGGCCCCAACACACAGTTCTTCGGCTCGGCCGTGGTCTCCCGCCTCAACGACATCAGTCCCGACGACATCGAAAGCATCGAGATCATCAAGGGGCCGGCCGCGGCGACGCTGTACGGCACCGAAGCCAACAACGGCGTCATCCAGATCATCACGAAACGCGGCCGCGCCGGGCGGACGACCTTTACGATCGACACGCGCGGCGGCGCCAACTGGTACAACGACGCACAGGAGCGCATCGGGTACAACCTGAACCGGAATCCGGTCACCCAGCAGCTGCAGCGCTGGAGCGCGGTGGAGCAGGAGGACGCCCGGGGCACGCCGCTTTTCAAAACCGGCGGCACGCAGCAGTACAACTTGTCGCTGGGCGGCGGCTCCGATCAGGTGCGTTACTTCCTGAGCAGCGGCTACGAGAACACCACCGGCATCGAGCCCACCAACGACCTGTGGCGCTACTCAGGACGCGCGAACGTCACGATCAGCCCAACGCGCACGTTCGACGTGACCACGTCGGTGGGTATCACACAGCAGAACATCCGCCTGCCGCTCGAGGCCGGCGGCGGCATGTGGTTCAGCGCCTACTTCGGTCAGGCCCCGCGCACGAGCGCCGATTCCCTCCGCCGCGGATTCTTCTCGGCGCCGCCCGAGGCGTTCTGGAACGCATTCGAGAACTACCAGCGCGTCTCCCGCACCACGAGCAGCATCACGCTCAACCACCGGCCGCTCGGGTGGTTCACGCAACGATTGATCGCCGGCTACGACCAAACCGGCGAGGACAACGTGGGCCTCACCCAGCGCATGGGTCCGGAGCTGCGCCAGTTCTTCGGCAATCCGATCGACCAGAACGGCGGCAAGACCTCGCGCCGGCGCGAGCTGAGCGTGGCCAGCGTGGATTACGGCGCCAGCGCCCGCGCGAAACTGCCGCGCGGCATCGTCGCCAGCACCTCCGCCGGCGCGCAGTTCTTTCGCCGCAACACTTACCAGCTGCTCGCGCGCGGCGAGGGCTTCGCCACGGGCGGCCTGTCGGTGATCGACGCCACGGCGGTGAGCTTCGGCGGTGAGTCCTTCATCAGCAACTCGACGCTCGGCTTTTACGCGCAGGAGGAGCTCAACTTCGGCGACCGGCTCTACCTCACGGCCGGCATACGCGTGGACGACAACAGCGCCTTCGGCTCCAACTTCTCGTGGGTGCAGTACCCCAAGTTCGCCGCGTCGTACGTGGTGAGCGAAGAGCCGTGGTTCAATCTCGGCTTCCTCAACACGGTCAAGCTCCGCGCCGCCTACGGCGAGTCGGGTCAACAGCCGGCCACCAACTCCGCGCTGCGCACCTACGTGGCGGTCACGGGCGGCGACGGCGGCGCGGGGGTCACGCCCGGGTCGCTCGGCAATCCCGACCTCAAGCCGGAGCGCGGCAAGGAAGTGGAGGTGGGCTTCGACGCGTCGGCCCTCGCCGACCGCCTGTCGTTCGAGTTCAGCGCCTACCGCCGCAACACCGAGGACGCCATCCTTTCGGCGCCCGTGGCCCCGTCCACCGGCTTCGCCGGATCGCGCTTCACGAACATCGGCCTGATCCGCACGCAGGGCGTCGAGCTGCAGACGCGGGCCACCCCGCTCCAGACCGAGCACGTGGGGCTCGAAGTCACCCTCAACGTGTCGCGCAACACGAACGAGGTCCGCGACCTGGGCGGTCCCGAGTTCATCGGCACCGGTAACATCCGCCAGCAGGTGGGCTACCCGGTGGGGTCGTACTGGGATCTCCGCGTGGTGAGCGCCGAGTTCACGGCCGACGGACGCACGACGAAGACCATGTGCGACGACGGCAAGGGCGGCGTGACGGCGTGCCTCAATGCGAACGGCTCCGCCGCCGCGCCGCGTGTCTTCTATGGTCGCAGCGACCCCGCGAACGAGGGCTCGATCTCCTCCACACTCTCGCTCTTCAAGCGCTTCCGCCTCTACGGCCTTGTGGACTGGAAGACCGGGCAGACGCAGTTCAACAACAATATCCGTGCGAGGTGCCAGATCTTCCGGCTCTGCCCGGAGAACTTCGCGCCGCTCGAATACGATCCCGTGCTCATCGCGCAATACGACTCGCCGAACATCCTCCGGAACTTCACCTACGCGGACGCCGGCTTCGCCAGACTGCGCGAGCTGTCGCTGTCGTACTCGCTGCCCAAGGCGTTCGCCACCCGTGTCGGCGCGAACGCCGGCGCCCTGACGGTCTCGGGCCGCAACCTCCACATGTGGACCAAGTGGACCGGCGTGGACCCGGAGGCGTTCTTCGTCGTCGAGCAGTTCGCCCGCACCGAGCAGGCTCAGGTGCCGCCGCTGCGCCAGATCCTGGTCTCGATGAACTTCACCTTCTGAACCGCCTCTCATGCCCAACACACGGACCAAGACCGCCGGCAAGGCACGCGCGCGCCACCGCTGGGCCGCGGCGGCGGCCCTCTGCCTCGCCCTCGGCGCGGCTGGCGGATGCAATGAGATCCTCAAGTCCGAGGCCCCCGCCCTCATCGAGGAGTCCACGCTGCAGCAGTCGGGCAACGCGCCGGTGATCGTTGCCGGCGTGGTCGCCGATTTCGAGTGCGCCTTCGGCTCGTACGTGGCCACCATGGGCACGGTGGCCGACGAGTTCTCCGACTCGCAGGCCAACGCCGCCATCTGGGACATCGACCGTCGCACCAACTTCCCGTCGAGCGCGCTGTACGCGACCGGCGGCTGCGGCGGCTTCGGCGGCGTGTACACGCCGGTCTCGGCGGCGCGCTACCAGGCCGACAACGCGCTCAGGCTGCTCGACGGCTGGACCGACGCCGAGGCGCCCGGCCGCCAGTCGTTCATCGCGCGCTCGGCCGCGTACGCCGGCTACTCGCTCATTCTGCTCGGCGAGGGGTTCTGCTCGTCGGCCATCGACCTCGGGCCCGAACTCACCCCGGCTCAGGTGTTCACGCAAGCGGAGGCGCGGTTCACGCGCGCCGTCACCGTCGCGACCGCGGTGGGTGGTGCGGCGGGTGACTCACTCCGCTTTCTGGCGCTCGTGGGCCGAGCCCGCGCGCGCATCAACCAGGCCAAGTTCGCGGAGGCGGCAGCCGACGCCGCGCTCGTGCCGACCGGGTTCGTGTTCAACGCGCGCTACAGCTCCGCCTCGGGGCGCTCGGAGAACCGCGTGTTCCGCGTGAACAATGCCAACGGGACCGTCACCGTCGACCAGTCGTTCCGCGGACTCAACGCCGGCGCCGCGGCGGACTCGCGCGTCGCGGTGGTGGACGCCGGACGCGGCGGCTCCTTCCCGCAGATCCGGCTTTTCTCGCAGAACAAGTACACGTCGCTCAACGCCCCAATCCCGATCGCCACGTGGCGCGAGGCGCGACTCATCCAGGCCGAGGCGGCCGCGCAGGCCGGCAACTCCGCCGCCGCAGTCGGCTTCATCAATGCGCTGCGCACGCGCACCGGCGTGGCCCTGCCTGCCTTCGCAAGCAGCGACGCCGCAGCGATCCGTTCGCAGATTGTCGAGGAGCGTCGGCGCGAGCTCTTCATTGAGAGTCACCGGCTTTTCGACACCATCCGGTTCAACGTCGCGCTCAACCCCGCGCCGGGCGCGCCGTTCCCGAACGGTGGCGGCCAATATGGCGAGAACAAGTGCCTCGCACTTCCCGACGTCGAGCGGCTGAACAACCCGAACCTCCGGGGCATGTGAGTGCCCGCCGTGAGCTACGCTGCGGCGTCCGACGTGATCATCCGCGGCGGCAGCATCTTCGAAGGCAGCGGCCGCCCGCCGATCGTCGGCGACCTTGCCATCCAGAGGGACTCCATCGTCGCCGTAGGCCCGCTCGCGGCCTTGCGCCAGCTGGATCCATTCGGTGTGATGCATCTGCCTGCCCGCCGAAAGCGAAGTGTCGCCTCGCGCGCTCTGTGCGACGCATCAGCGGTTCTCCGCGTCGCAGGTCCCTGAGCCGCGCCTCGCGGTGCACGACCAGCGCGCTGCACCTGTATGGTCCTTGAACACCGCGTGCGCCTCGGCAGACGTCAACTCGAGGACAACGTAGCCGTTGCCGCCTGCCAGGCCAAAATACTCGCCGGCGCCGCACGCCGACGCGGTCGGCGTGCCGATCGCGCAGCTGTTCTGTGGTCGTAGCCGCGCCCCACTTCCCGAAGTGATGGCCAGCACTCCGTCGTAGCTACCCATCTGGAGAAAGTGCGCATGCCCGTTCGTGACCATATGCGGCCTGACCTCACCGCGCGTTAGCCAGTCCGGAATGAACTTTTCGTTCTCTTTGTCGTGAAAGGTCTTGAAGACGTGATGCGAAACGAGGACATCCCAGTCCGAGTCGCGTGTCGCGAAGAGTCGGCGCGACATGGTGGCCGCGCTGTCGTCGAGAAAGCCCGGAGACGAGCTGACTACTGCCAGCGACGCGGGGCCAAGCGAGACGGTGTAGTGTCGGCCAGGCATCACGAGCGGTCGCCCCACCGCCTGCTTCTCGCGCACGTACATCGCGAAACACGCCTCCTGATCCATCTTCGGCGACTGACCGAAGATCCCTCCGAGCACGTCGTGGTTTCCGAGAACGATCAGTACCGGAACGCCCAAGCCACCAAACGGCGTGTCGATGTGCTCATCAAGTACGGCCCGCGCGCGCGCGTCAAGGGCGCCGCCCGTGCAGCGCGGGCCACGCGGGTACACGAGGTCGCCCAGCAGAAGCACCATGTCAGCCTGCTCCTTCGGCAACTGCTTAACGATCGCGCTGCGCATCGTGGAGTTCTCGCCGGTATCACCGATCAGGACGAGCCGAACCCGCTCCTTGGTGCGTAGTGCGGCGGGTGTTTCATACGTGGCGGTTCGCGCCAGACTGGCGCGCGGGGCCGGCGCGGTTTGTATCGCAGCACGACCCGTACAGGCGCTGGCAAGGAACGGGACGAGCGCATACCACGCATATCGGCGCATTCGAGGCTCCTGCATCGAGACGTGGTTTCATGTCGACCGATGCCCCCTTCGCGATTGAACGCAGTGCGAAGACGAGCGTGGCCGAACGAGGCGAGCGTGAACACTAACTCCGGTCGGCCACCTTCGATCTAGCACAAGCCGCTCGCGCGGAAGCAGGTGCTCAATTCACGTCAGGCTGCGCGACAGGCGTCAGTCTCTGGCCGCGCCGCCGCCGCCTAGCCTACGACCGTGCACCGCGCCCCGTCGGGCGTTGCGTTTGTCACCGGCTTCGCGCATGGGCCTTCACCGAGACCGCGGTACACCGAGGGACCAGCGTCAGCCCCCCGACGCCGCTGCCAAGCGCGACGGGCACCCCTCATAGCGTCGCCCGGCTTTCAGTCGCGCATGCTTCATCACCACCGTGTGCGGAGCCACCTGCGTTGCGTCGCCTGCCTCCGATCCGTTCATCATGACCGACGCACGACCGACCGACGCGCCTGCTCCGATGTGCACCGTGTCGATCTTGAGGATACGGTCCTCGAACGTGTGCGCCTGAAACATGGTCTGCACGGTGGAATCATCGCCGAAGTGCAGCATGTCGGGATCGACCACCTGTGAGAAACCGGGGCCGAGCACAACGCGTCGTCCGATCGTCATGCCCATACGGCGCAGGTACATGGAGAGCAGCAAGGTGCCCTCGAGCCCGACGAGCACCGGTCGCACCAACTGGCCCCAGGCCACGTACAGGAAATCCCATCGGCTGCACCAACAGGACCACAGTGGATGCTGTCCGGGTTTCACGCGGCCCAGCAGCGCCCACTTGAGCAGCAGCAGGGCAATGGGGAGGACGGCCGTGGACGCGAACGTTACTATCGGCACGACTACGAGCCACGTCCACAGTTCGGATGCTTGCGCGGTCCATGTGGTGAGCACCCGCATCCACACGAACACCACAGCCAAGAGCGGCATCGGTAACGCGAAGCGCAGCAGCTCCCACATCCACCGATTGATGTATCGGATACTCGACGGCTCGTAGGTCACGTTGCGGCGAGCATCGTCGGATGGTCGCCGACGCAGCCCAAACGCCGGCTGTCCGAACCATGCGGTGTCTGCGCGCGCGCTGCCATCCTCTATCACCGTGGCGACGCCGATGAGCACACCATTGGCGACGTGCTGTCCGGCGCGAATCACGGCATGGTTGCCGATGAACACCCCGCTGCCAAGCGTGGTGCGTTCAAGCGTGACCGTTCCGTTCGACACGCGCGGGCCGCCCAGATAGATCCCATCGGCCAGAAATGAGTGCTCGCCAATCTCCACGTGCTCCGGTACCACGTCGATGATCGTGCTGATTTCACAGTCGCGCCCGACCTGCATACCGGCGGCACGCAGCCACATGGGCCACATCAGTGCGCCGCTGAGCCAGACTCCGGCAGTGGTCAGCAATTCTGTCTTCAGCAGCACACGCACATAGTCGCCGCTCCAGCGGCTCATGGCGCCCGCCGGCACGGTTCCTAACGCCCGCGATATACGGGCTTTAAGCGCGAGCACGCACACCACAGGCACAGGGCCGAGCAGTGTCAGTGCGAGCACGAGGGTGCGAATCTCGGGCATGCCAAGGCCGCCGCGCAACGGATCTGCCGTGAAGTCAAAGCGCGTGGCGACGGTCAGCGCCGCGATCTCGTACGGCAGCGCAAACAGCAGGGCCAGCGCCAGACGCGCCCCGAGCAACGTGACGTCGAACTGCCGTGGCGACAGCGTTGGCGTGGTCGTGGGAGACGGGGACGTACGGCCGGCTCGTTCGGCGGGAACGCCCGACCACCGTTCGCCGGGTGGGATCGTTGTCTCCGACGGCAGCCACGACAGCGCCGACAGGCAGGCGTTGTGTCCAACGCGAGCGCCACCACCGACACCGCTGCGTACTTCGAGGGTCGCTCCGTGTTCCAGCGTTACGGGGGCGATGACGAGCGCACCGCTATCGAAATCCACCAGATGCAGCTGCGCATCCTGCCCGATGGCGACGTTGTCGCCAATCTCCAGCAGATCCCATCCGCCTTCGGCAAGGCGCACCCCACGATGGATGTGCACGCCGGTGCCGATCCGTGCACCAAGTCCCCGCAGGATGGCGATCTGCAGTCGCGTGCCTTCGATGAGCTGCCACGGAATCATCCCGACAGCGCGCATCACGATCCAGTGGCGCAGGTAGAAACCGCTCCAGACCGCGGTGCGCATGGGCACGTAGCGCCCGATGAGCAGGCGTTTGAGCCCGATGGCGAACGCCGCAACCAAGAACAGGTACACGCCGATGGCCGTGAAGCCCACGAATGGTGCCGCCAAGATGCACGCGAACAGACCAAGCGACTCGAGCATCGCCGGCGCCAGCCGGAACACCGTGGCAAACCCGACCCACGACCCGATGACCATCAGTGCAACGAGCAGCAGCGCTTGCAGCATGGTGGTCCGCACCGGGTGCGCGCCGCGCGTGCGTTCCCGCGCTCGCCTCGCTTGCAATACCGGCGGCGCTTCGCGGGCGCGTTCGGCAATCTGCGCGACAGTCGGGCCGCCATAAAGATCGCCCACAGTGATTGTTTCCGTCGCGGGCACCTCGCCGAGCACCGTCGCCAACTCGGCGGCGGCGAGCGAGTCGCCGCCCAGGTCGGCGAAGAAATCGGCGTCCGATGCAATCGTCGTATTCGTTCGCAGCACACGCTGCATAGCCGTCGCGATCCACGATTCGAGTGCGTCATCGGCCGCCACCAGCATGTCGACCACCGGCGTTGGTTCATCGCGTACGGCCGCTGCCGGCAACGCGGCACGATTGAGCTTCCCGCCCACGGTGACCGGGAGTTCGTCGATGAACAGGTACTGCGAGGGCACGAGCGCCACCGGCAGGTGCGCGCGCACGGCTTGGCGTACGGCGGCCGCCTCTGGCGGCTGCGCGGGATTGTCGGCGACGATGAACGCCATCAGCAGCTGCCGGTGCTCGCGGGCGTCCACGCGACAAGCGGCCGCACGCACACCTGGCGCGCGTGAGAGATGCGCTTCGATCTCCTCGAGTTCCACGCGATAGCCGCGAATCGTCACCTGCGTGTCCGTGCGACCGTGGCACACGAACGTGCCGTCCGGTTCCCGATGGACAACGTCGCCCGTGCGGTAGAGGCGTCCGAGCGAGGGATGCTGCACGAACTTGCGTGCGGTCATCTCAGGGTCGCGCCAATAGCCGCGTGCCAGTGCCGCGCCACCTAAACACAATTCACCCTGCGCACCGTCGGAGACGACGGCGAGCGATGCATCGAGCGCCCACGCGTACACGCCGGCGATCGGCTTTCCGATCGTGATGGGATGATCCGGCGTAATGTCTGCGCGGATCGTGGTCACCGCGCACTCCGTGGGACCGTATCCGTTGACAAGGCGTCGGCCCGGTGCCCAGCTATCCACGACATCCTGCGGCAGCGCTTCGCCGCCCACGTAGAGCAGCGACAGTCGCGGCAACCTTCCGGCGCTGCTGCGTAGCCCCATGGATCGCAAGAGCGTCGGTGGCGGACACAGTACCGTGAGCCGTTCGCGGTCAAGCCAGTCGACGAGCGCCGGTCCAGAACGCACCAGCGCGTCGTCCATCACGACCACCGCGGCACCAACGGACCAAGCCATCCAGATCTCCTCGATCGAGGAGTCGTACGCGTGTGACGAACCCTGTCCGACGCGGTCGATGGCGGTCAGCCCGAAGGCGTCGCGGTCCGATTCGATCAGGTTGACGATGGCCCGGTGTTCGACGGCCACGCCTTTGGGCTTGCCGGTCGTGCCAGAGGTGTAGACGACGTACGCCAGCGTGGCCGGCGTGAGCCACGCCGGCGGCTCATCAACGGGCGCTCCGGTCGCGGACAGCGGCTCCGCGTCGACGTCAATCACGTAGTCTTCGGGAACGCCCATACGCGCGACACGCGCCGCGCCGATGGCGTTCGTCACCACGGCCACCGGTGCGGCGTCGGCAAGCAGCGCACCGATTCGGTCGTCGGGGAACGACGGGTCGATACAAACGTAGGCGGCGCCTGACCGCAGCACCGCGAGTTGCGTAGCGTATGTGTCGGTGGTGGTACGCGGAAGCAGCAGCGCAACCAGCGATTCACCGTGAATACGTGCCGCCAGTCGCCGTTGCGCACTCGCACTACGCGCCGAGAGGGCGCGGTAGGTCAGCGTGATCCGCTCCGTCCGTCCATCACCGGGCGGAATATCGAGGGCGATATCGTCGGGGCCTTCGCGTGCGCGCCGATCGAAATTCTCGTGCAACAGCGCGGCGTTGATGGACATCGGAATGGCGGTGCGAATCGGGAAACCTGACGATCACCGACGAGGCGACATGCCCTCGTGCAATGTCGCCAGGTGCGGCGCGATCAATGGCCGTAGTCGATCACGATCGCCAAGAGCGAGCTGGCGGAACCCGCGAACCATGCCGAGGCAGAATAGACGTTCGCAGTGACAGGCGAAAGGTTCTGGCCTGTCGAACTCGGTGGCACTGTAACTCGATCGATGAGAATCCCGGATGTAACGCACGACGGCTACTCAAACGCTGCCATCCAATTCGCCTCTGTCAGCGAGTCACCGGCGACGTGCTCGTGACGTACCAACTCGATCCGTTCACTGCGATCTACGTCGGATTCATCGATCAGCAAGACAACGTCACGGTCGATGATGCCCGGTGGCCATGCGGCGACGCACCAGGTCACCACGGACGTCGACCGATCGCCAGCTCTTCGTGAAGACGAGCTTTGCCCTCCGCTCTCACGGCGCTCCGCCGAAGTCATGGTGACGCGTGGCAGCGCGCCAAGAGGGAATCCAGAGCCTGTCAGGCGTTCGCGAGTGCAATGTCAGCGTCGGCGGATGGCGATGCGCGGTCGTTGGTGCCCACGGTCAGCCAAAGGAGTGCCGCCGCGAACGCGATGCCTGCCCAAAAGAGTAGTGTGCCGTTCCACCCCCACGCATCGGACATGTGCGGAACAAGCCAGATGGACAGTACGCCGCCGAGGTTGCCCATCAGGTTCAGCAGTCCCGCTGCCGCTCCAGGATTGCGCGCGCCGATCTCCGTGGCTGTTGTAAAAAACGGAGACTCGGCGCCATTGAGACTCGCCGACGAAAGACTTAAAGCTGCAATAGCGAAGAATGCACCGGGCACGACGGCGCCCAGGATCGCCATGATGGTCGCGCTGATCAAGCACGCCATCGCCGCGCGTCGGCGTGCGTGACCTTCGCCGACGCGGCGCCCATACCGGTCAGCCAACGCACCGATCAGTGGCCCCGAGATGAATCCTGCGGCACTGGGGAGGCTCGCCCACACGCCGCTGGCCAGCACCGTGAAGCCGCGCGCTTCGGTGAGGTAGCGGAAGAACCAGAACACAAAGACGAAGAAGACGGCCGAGTGCAGCAGGTAGGCCAGCGACAAACGACGCAAGCTACTGTTGGCGGCAAGGCGACGCGTGTCACGCATCAGATCGGCCAGCGCGAGCGCCCGGGCGCCGCTGGCGATGATGGCGCGGCGGGGCATCATGGTGAAGAAGACGATGGCCGCCGTACTCCCCAGTGCGCCGCTCACGAGAAACACGGCGCGCCAGCCCAACTGCAGCATGATCGGCGCCATGAGGATGGGGGCGATGGCCGAGCCCAACGACGCGCTGGCCATGTGGAGCGCGTTGGCGCGCATCTGATGCTCGCGGGCCACGAATTGCGCGACGGCCATCGCGGCCACCGGAAAGACTGCCGCTTGTGAAATGCCGAGCAGCACGCGCGTGCCGATCAGTGTCGCGTCGGCCGCCGTCTCGGGCATGAGCCCGGTGACGATCGAGGCGGCTGCACCGCCGCCGAGTGCCAACGCGAGCGTTTGTCGTGCGCCGACTCGCTCACCCAACATGCCTGCGGGGACTTGGGCAAGCGCGTAACTGAGCTGGAAGGCCCACGCCGTGATAGCGCCCATGTCCGCCATCGACAAGCCAAGCGCCGGCGCCATGCGCTCCTGCGCCACCGTGATGTCGGTGCGCGCGAGGTACGCCACGCCGGTCACGAGGCACAGCAGCGCGACGACACGCCAACTGCTTTTCACAGCTGGAGCGAACGAACCGACGCGTTGGAGAGATGCATAAAGTCAGTCTACAGCACAGTCTGCATTCTTGCCGAAAGTGCAGGCGCGCGCCGGGCTTAACTGAGGCGAGCCGAGAGGCTCTGCGCTCGCACCACGCGATCTCGGCGTTACGAAACCGACGTGGTGCACCGGCAATTCACGTGATGTTCTCCTACCTCGCGTTACCATACATATAGTGCTGCTCTGTCGGTGATGCACGCGGCGCTTGCCTTGTGCGCCACCGGACGTGGGTGAGCACTCCTCGTCATCCTCAGACCCATGCGCTCGCGACTTCTCGTGTTCCACACGATGGTCCCCGGCGCGTCGGCTTTCGCAGGCGTGCTGGTGGCGCCGGCGCCGACGCACGCGCGCACCGCGCGTGGCTATCGCACGCGTGCTACGGCGCGCGCGTCCTATCCACGACCACCGCGCCGCCCTTCATCACCCACACCACGTGTTTGATGACGACATCGATATCCTCCAGTGGATTCCCCTGCACTGCCACGATATCGGCAAAATACCCCGGGGCCACGCGCCCCAGCTTTCCGGACATGCGCAGCAGCGCGGCACCATTCACGGTCGCCGCGGCCAATGCCTGCGCCGGTGTCATCCCCGCCTTCACGAACCACGCGAGTTCACGCGTGTTCTCGCCGAACATCCAATACACGGCGTCGGACCCCATCGCGAATTTCACACCCGCGGTCTGCGCCCGTCGCGCCGTCTCGAGGTTGAGCAGCCGGAACGAGTCGAGCCCCGCCACCTGCATCGCGTCATAGCCCAGCAACGACGCATTGTCCGCGTAGAAGCGATTGTGATCGATCGTGGGTACGTACATCGTCCCGCGCCTGGCCCACTCGGCCAACGTGGCATCATCCAGACCCGCCGGATGTTCCACCGACTCGGCGCCGGCCGCGATCGCAGCGCGCGCACCCGAGGCGCCGTATGAGTGTATGGCGATCGGCCGCCCAAGACGATGCGCGGTTTCCGTCGCCACTCGCATCTCGACGTCGGAAAACGTCTGCACGCCGGTGACGTTCTGAAAGCTTCCCGTCGATCCATACATCTTGATCCAGTCCGCCCCTGCCTCGACCTGCAGGCGGATGGCCTCCTTGATCTCCAGCGTATCTTGCACGCGGCCGCGTGGCACGGTGGACGGCGCGCCGACACGAGGTGGCGTGGTCACTTTGCCAAGACCGTGGCCCGAGACGAACATGCGCGGTCCGATCATCGCGCCCCTGGCGATCGAGTCGCGCATGGCGATGTCGGTGAAGTTCGACGCGCCGAGATCGCGCACCGTGGTGACGCCCGTCTCGAGCGTGCGACGTGCGTTCTCCGCCGCCGCCATCACCACGGAATCCTTCGCACGCGGTGGCGGGCTCGTGAGATTTCGCTTGTCGCGCCAGTAGGTCATGTGCGTGTGCACGTCGATCAAGCCGGGAATCGCCGTGTAGCGGCGCAGGTCCACCACGCGCGCACCTGACGGAACGGCCGCGGCGCCGGTGCCGATCCGCACGATCGTATCTCCCTGCACGACCACCACCGCGTCCGCGGTCGCGCGGCCGGATGCCGGATCCACCAGCGCACGAAAGCGCAGTGCGGTCACCGGCGCCGGCTGCGCATGCGGCGGCGAGCGCAGCGGCGAGCGCAGCGGCGAAGCTGCGGTTGTGAAGAGCAGCGCACCAGCCAGCGTACGAACCACGGACCCGACCACAACATGATTCCGGACGTTCGTGAACCGTGGCATGGCGACCTGTGAGTGTGTACGCGACGTGATGATGCGTACCTTTCCGCATCCCCTCATGCTCTCGGCAACCTAACCCCGGACGACCATGGCTGCATCCAGTCTGCTTACGCTGATCGATGACATTTCCGCACTGCTCGACGACGTCGCGGTCCTCACGAAAGCTGCCGCCGTCAAAACATCCGGTGTGATGGGCGACGACCTCGCGCTCAACGCGGAACAGGTATCCGGCGTGCGCGTCGAGCGCGAACTCCCCGTGGTGTGGGCGGTGGCCAAAGGATCGTTCATCAACAAGCTGATTCTCGTGCCGGCTGCCCTGTTGATCAGCGCCTTCCTGCCCAAAGCCATTCTGCCGCTGATGATGATCGGTGGCCTCTTCCTTTGCTACGAAGGCTTCGAAAAAGTCGCACACAAGCTGCTGCACCGGAAAGACGAAGGGCACACGCGCACCGCACGCGTGAAGGCCGTCGCCGACCCGGCGATCGATCTCGTCGCCTTCGAGAAAACGAAGGTGAAGGGTGCCATCCGCACCGACTTCATTCTCTCGGCCGAGATCATCGTCATCACCCTCGGCACGATGTCGACCGCGCCGTTCGGGCAGCAGGTGTTTACACTAAGCATCATCGCCATCGGCGCAACGGTGCTGGTATATGGACTCGTCGCTGGCATCGTCAAGCTGGACGACCTCGGGCTGGCGATGCACCGCCACAAAGGTGAGGACAGCGGCGACCAGCTACGGCGCAAGATCGGCGCGGGCATCCTGCGTACCGCGCCGATCCTGATGAAAACGCTCTCGATTCTGGGCACCGCTGCCATGTTCACGGTCGGCGGCAGCATTCTCGTGCACGGTTTCCCTCCGGTCGAGCATCACCTGGAAGATCTCGCCGCGTTGGTCGCGCCCAACGGTGGTGTCGTCGGCACCATTGTCACCACGCTGTTGCACGCGATCGTCGGCATCGTCGCGGGCGGAGTCGTCGTTGGCAGTGTCACGGCTGGCAGGAAGATGTTCAGAAAGAAAGCCGCCGTGAGTGCGTAACAGACGACGCACGCAATCTCGGGACGACGAACGCGGAGTTTACGGACGACACACCGGCGCTGAACCAATCACCAGCGTGGCGGGCACGGCAGAGACCGTGAATTGCTGTACGCGCGCTGGCTCGGTCGGCGCCAGCGTGATGCCCACGCGCAGCACGCCATTGGTGCACTGCATACGCCACGCGCCGCGCAGCGCGTTCTCCGCCACGATCGGTCCGTCGGCGTGGCAGTTGCCACCGGCAGCGTCTCGCAGTGCGGCGATGGCGGCCATACGTCGCGGTGCCGATTCGTCGAGGAAGAGATTCGTCGCGGCGATGCTGTCGGCGAGCGGCTGCGACCACTGCTGGACCAGTCGTGTCACCTGTGACTGCATGGTCAGCAGCACCGGTGCCGGCTGTGGTATGCGCGGCACGAGGCCGCCGCTGCGCGCGAACACCTCCAGAGCCTCGTCGATGACACCGGTCCAGCCGGTGTAAGTGAGATTGCCCAACGCCACCATGCCCACGCCATGCTCAGGCAGCCACCGCATCTGTGACCCGAAACCTGGCAGGCCGCCGGAGTGTGCCACGATGTGATTGAACAGGCAGTTCTGCGACACACGCAGTCCGTACGCATAGCCGCCGCTGTTCAACGACAGTGCGCCGCTCTGCGCGTTGCGCAACGCGCTGCTCCCGGCAAAGCGCCAGACCTGCTGCATCTCGCGCAACGACGCGCGCTTCAGCACCGGCGATTCGTTCCCGTCGCGCGGTGGCCATGCGTCGAGCATGAGGGCCACCCAACGACTGAGATCGGCACTCGAGGTGAGCATGCCTCCCATCGCACCAAAGGAGCCATCGGGCAGGGGCGGCTCCTCGAGCCACACGCCATCCTGTAACCGATAGCCGTGCGCGAGGCGACTGGTCGGTACGTCACGCGTTTCCATCGTGGTCGAGGTCATCCCCAGCGGCTGCAGCACGCGCTCGTGTATGTAGCGCGCATAGGGCATGCCGCTCACGTTCTGGACGATGCGACCAAGAATGGCGAAGCCGAAGTTCGAGTACTCGTATGCGACGCCGGGCGCATTGGAGAATGGAATGCCGCTCCGGAGCATGCGCGCGAGATCCTCGTCTGTCGCGGAAAGCTGCTGGTCGCCCCACGGATTGTCTTCCGGGAATCCGGCGGAATGCGTGAGCAGATGCCGGATGGTGATGCGCGGCGCGTCGCTGGTCGCATAGCGCAAGGACGCGAGTTCCGGCACATAGCGCTCGGCCAGGTCCTCGAGCGAAAGCTTGCCGGCGTCGCGCAGCTGCAGGATCGAGAGGGCGGTGAAGCTCTTCGTCATCGACGCGATGCGGAACACCGTACTGGTGTCTACCGGCGATCGACTCGGTACCTCGCGCAATCCGGCTGCGGCCACGTGCAGCAGTCGGCCATCGACAATGACGCCGTAGGCAATCCCGGGCACGCGCTTCGACGTCGCGAACGCACGCATCACACTGTCCACGACCGGGAGTGCGCGTTGCAGTTTGCCGACGCGGTCGGGGTCGGCAAAGCGCGCGGGCGGTGCGATGCTCGATTGTGCGACGCTCGACTGCGCCGACGTCACTGAGGAAACACAGAAGGTCGCCGTCCAAAGCGTCGCCGCGACCTTCATGAGCATACTGGATGATGTTCGCATGCACAGGATGTGCAGCAGAGCGGGCGTCCCGTCAATGCGGGACACCCTTTGATGGTCCGCCTAGCTTCGCGCCATCGTGGCCATTGCTGCCGCGAGGTCGGTTTCGCCGCTGGTGCCCACCACGGCACCCGACGCCTGCGCAATCACCTCTGTGGCACGCGCCACACTCGTGTCCTCGACCAGCGCGACGAGCATCGACGTATTGCTGCTCAGTCCCTCGCCCATCTGCTTGAGGAGCGCATCAGGGAAGCCAAGATCGATGAAGTAGGCCGCCAGCGCACCGCCAGCCGCCAGCGTGATGGTGCCGACACCGGGAAGCAGCAATCCGGCGATCGCGCCAACGAGCGCGCTCTTGCCAATGCCCCAGTCTGCGGACTCGGAAAAGTCCACCTTGCCGTCGGCATCACGGGTTACGATCGCCGTGTTGCCCAGTCCGACCGACCCACCCTTCAGCAAGTCGATCGCGCGCGAAGCGCCGGTCGTGTCAGGGAAGTTGGCGATGAGAATCTTGCGCGTTCCATCTGTGCTCATTGAAGCTCCACGTCGGAGTGAATTGGCCTGCACCAAGTAGACAACAGAGTTATGTAGCCGTCTGCATCAATCGTCGGCCCACTGACGACTAGAATTTAGACAATTACTGCGGCCGAGTGGTTCCGCGGATTGCGTCATTTCGGCGACGAACGGCATTCGACAGCGGCCTCGGCCGCGAGTAACTGCGGCTCGACCTCCGTCTCAAAGCAGAACGGACAGATGCCGTGGCTGAAGCGCGTGTTGGTGTGCTCCAGCACATACGCTTCGGCGCTCAGCCAATAGTTGCGGTCGTCGCAAATGCATTTGCAGTAGGAGCAGATCGGCAGGAACTCGCGCAATGTGCGCACTTCAGCGAGTGCTGTCTGCAACTCGGCCACCAGCCGCTCGCGCTCCTCTGCGGCCTGCTTGTCTCGGTGACGTCGCGCGCGACGGAGTAGAGGAGTCCCTCGTCCGAGTCGGTCGCGGCATTCCAGCGAAGCCAGCGGTACGAGCCGTCCTTGCACCGATAGCGGTTCTCGAAGCCGAGAGCCTGCCCGCCGGTGCGTACCGTGCGATTCTGGCCGACGGTTCGCTCGCGATCGTCGGGGTGCACGAATTCGATGAATGGGCACGACATCAGCTCGGCGAGGGTGAACCCGAGCGCGCGTTCCCAGGCCGGATTCAGCTTCCTGAAGTAGGCATTGAAATCCAGAAAGCAGAGCATGTCGATGGAGACCGTGAAAAATCGGTTATCCATCGTTTCTGCGTGCGGCGCGTGGGCGTCGCTCGGTCAGGTGCGTTCGCGGGTTCGTCCATGATGATCAGAAACGGTAGCTCGAAGTCGCCCGCGTCGGCGGTGGCGGAGTGACGTCTCTCACGCGCACATTGCTCAAAAGAGGCGAACGACCGTCGTGTGCGCAATACCCACGACGCGTTGGTCACTCGTGGCTCTCCTCGCGCGCCATCGTCGACCCCTCCTCAATTCCACGATCGTCCTCTGCGGCTCCTTTTCTCGACGCTGCTGCGCCTGCTCTTTCCGTCATGGGCGTTCTTCGACGAGGCGGTCGCCGCGCCGTTGCTGGAGCTACGGCTTTGTCCAGCCGCCGGGCAGCCGTGGCCGTGGGAGGCCGCCATTCGCGCGCCCACTCGTCGCTGGTGGCACGTCGTGGTCAATCCCGCCGGTACGTACGCGCTGGCGGCGCAGGGCCAGGTCGAGCGCCTCCATCTGGCGCTGCGCAACGATGAGGCGGATTGCTCCGATGCCGTGGTCACCCGGGCGCTGGTGGCGCAACTGGCGGAGGCACGCGTTCCTGCCGCATGGCGCAGCGACGGCCACGGCGGTTGGCAGTGGCGCATTGTCGTTCACGGGAGAGGACTCGCGATCGAGACCATCCGCAGCGAGGTGCTGCAGTGATGCAGCTCGGTGCGATCGCACTGGACCTCTCGCAGTTCGCCAGCGAACCGGTCGCGATGGCATTGGTTGGGACGGCACCGGTCGCGACGGCATTGGTCGGGGCGGCAGCGGTCGGGGAGGCAGCTGCGGGCGCCTTCGAGATAGCGCTGCTCTGGACGCGCAGGGCAACCGCGCTCGGGGCCGTAGTCAACGCAGTTGAACTGCTGGCGGTCGCACGTCTGATCCATGGCGAGCGTACCTGGCGCGACCGAACGCTGGTGAGCGAGTGGGGGCCAGTACGCAGCATTCTTTCCGCGCGCATGCTACCGGTATTGGCGCTCGTGCAGCTTTGCGCAGCAGCGGGGCTTGGACTGCTCCCGGTATCCAGCACCAGGTCCATTCCCGCGCTCGGACTCTCCTGCGCCATCGTTCTTTGCCTCACCACCCTGCTTTCCGCGGCACGTTTTCGAGGGACGATGAATGGCGGCAGTGACGGCATGCTCTTCACAGTGCTTGGGGGGCTGGTCGTGGCGCAGCTCGATCACGCGCATCTGCTGGTGCGCGAAGCCGGACTTTTATACATCGCCGCACAACTCACGCTGTCGTATCTGCGCGCCGGCGTGGTGAAGGTGCGGCGCCGCGACTGGTGGACCGGCGAGGCGATGGCACGCTTCATCGAACTTCCGGCATACGGCGTGCCGCTCTGGGTGCCGCGCCACCTTCCACTGCTGCGCGTGGTCGGCATCGGTGTGATGGTGTTCGAATGTCTCGCGCCGCTGGCATGGCTGCACCCGGACGCCGCGATGAGCTATCTGTTGCTCGCGCTCGTCTTTCACGTCGGAACCGCCGTGCTGTTCGGACTCAACCGCTTTCTGTTGGCGTGGACGGCCGCGATGCCAGCGCTTTGGTACGCGGTGCAACGAGCGTAGGCGGGGCGCAGCATTGTGCACGGCGTCCTCGCGCTCGACGGATACTCAGCGCAGCCCCGGTTCCGCGCTTCGCGCGCTACCCGAGTTACGCGCGCTTCGCGCGGACGCCGGGGACGGCCACCGTGGCGCGATGCTCCCGCAGAAAGCGGACTAGCAACCGGCCAGCGCCGAGAATATGCTTGCGCAGCAGCAGCGCGGCTTCATTCGCATCATGCGCCCGCGCGGCTTCCAGAATTGCGCCATGCTCCTGACTGGCGCGGTTCTCGCCGTGCGTGAGAGCCAGCTGCATGCGCAGATACCGGTCCGCCTGCTGATGCAGCCGCTGCACGACGCCCATCGTGATCGGACGCTCCGCCGGCGCATACAACGTGGAATGGAACTGCCAGTTCATCTCGCCATATGCGAGCACATCGTGTGCGTGCAGCGCGTGGTCGTACCGCACCAGCACTTCTCCTGCGCGCGCCAGATCGTCGTCGGTGAGCAGCGGGATCGCGGTGCGCAGCAATCCTGTTTCGACCACGGCGCGCAGCGAAAATACTTCGTCGATCTCGTCGAGCGACAACGACGACACGACCGCGCCGCGGTGCGGATGGAACGAGACCAGCCCTTCCGCCTCGAGTTGACGCAGCGCTTCGCGCACGGGGATGCGGCTGACGCCAAGTTCATCGGCGATGGCATCCTGGCGGAGCGGTTCGCCCTCGGGGTGTGAGCCGTTGAGGATGCGTTCGCGGATCGCGACCAGAGTCATGTTCGCCAGGGTGGGTCGCTCCAGCGGTCGCCGGACTGGAGCCGTCGCCTGTGGCGAATGCTGGCGGGCGTCGGCGGCGGTGCGGTTGGTCCTGTGGTCCCCTGCAGGACCTCGATCCGAGGCTTTCATTGACACGGTCGAAGGTGTGGCCGCTTCCGTCGCGGCGCGATGCGAGCATGTGGACAGTACCAGAAGCCTCGGGGAGACACAACGTTGACCTCTGCTGGCCGCGGCCCGAGATGAGACGCTGCGAACACATAGGCAAATCGCGACGACAGCGTCATGTTGTGCTGAGCACAGTCGATCATGCCGCTTGCCGCAGCTGTCCCATCCGGATATTGTATCCAATGCGACGGGCGATCCCCCTCGTTGCCGGAGCGGCGACGCGACGGCGTGTCGGTGCCGGACGTGCTACCTCTCCGTGCGGCAGTTGGCGTTTCGTCGCACCCCGCCCACTCTGACATCGCCGCCGTGTCCGATCCCGCCCGCACCCTGACCTCCGAACCCGACCGGCTGCCGCACTTTGTCGGCGGCGCGTTCTGCGACAGTGCATCGGACGCGTGGATCGACGACGTCAATCCTTCCGACGCCCACGATGTGATCGCGCGGATTCCCGAGGGGACGCCGGACGACGTCCGCGCCGCCGTCCGCGCCGCAGCGGACGCATTGCCGCGCTGGCGCGCGCTGACCGGTCCCGTGCGCGCGGAACATCTGTACAAATGGGCCGAGGCCATCACCGCGCGCGCCGAAGAACTGGCGCAGGCCATGGCGCGTGAAGTCGGCAAACCGATCGGCGAGTCGCGCGGCGAGGTCGCGCGCTGCGGCATGATCCTGCGCTACTACGCGGGCGAAGCGGTACGCGACATCGGAGACGTCATTCCCGCCCAGGCGTCCGGTGCGTTGCAGTACACCTTGCGCGAGCCGTTGGGGGTGGTCGCGCTTATCACACCGTGGAATTTCCCGCTCGCCATTCCACTTTGGAAAGCAGGGCCGGCACTCGCCTTCGGCAACACGGTGGTGCTCAAGCCCGCTGAAGCGTCGTCGCGCATGGCCGTCCTGCTGGCACAAACGGCGGCGACCGCCGGACTGCCGCCGGGCGTCTTCAACGTGCTGCTCGGTGCCGGTCCTGTCGTTGCCACGGCATTGCTGCGCGAACCCGCTGTGCGCGCCGTGAGCTTCACCGGATCGGGGGCGGTGGGCCGGATCGTTGCGGGAATCGCGGTGGACCGCAACATCCGCTTCCAAACGGAAATGGGCGGCAAGAACGTTGCGGTCGTGCTGCACGATGCCGACCTCACGCAGGCCGCAGTGCTCACCGCTGCCGGGGCGATGCGCTACGCCGGACAGAAGTGCACGGCGACCAGTCGCGTCGTCGTCGACAAGCGTGTCGAGGACGCGTTTCTGCGCGAGCTGCGCCGTGAGATCGAGTCGCTGCCATTGGGGACGGTAACCGACGTCGCCACTGCGCTCGGTCCGGTTATCAGCGCGCGCTCGCGCGACAGCATCCGTCGCGTGCTCAGCGAGTCGCAGGCGGACGTGGTCTACGAAGGACGCGTCCCCGCCACCGACGCCTACGCACGCGGCTTCTACCTGCCGCCTACGGTCGTGCGCGGTGTCGCCGCCGATTCGGTGCTCGCACAGCAGGAGCTGTTCGGGCCGGTGCTGGCTTCGTTCACTGCGGACGACCTGCCGCACGCCCTCTCACTCGCCAACGGCACGTCGTACGGGCTGAGTGCGTCGCTGTTCACGCGCGACCTGCGCAGCGCACTCACGTACATCGCGCACATCGACGCGGGGCTGGTGCGCGTGAACGGCGATACCACCGGCGTCGATCCGCATGCGCCGTTCGGCGGCATCAAAGGCTCCAGCTCGGGGAGCCGCGAACAGGGCTCCGCGGCACGGGAGTTCTACACCGAGATCAAGACGGTGCAGGTGAATCCGTGACGGCGCCTTCCGGCGTCGCTGAACTCGCTGCAGACCGGCACACCTCGGCAGCGCCGGGCGTGCTCACCATGCCGTCGACCATTCGCGTCATCGATTCGCACACCGAAGGCGAGCCCACACGTGTCGTGCTCGACGGCTGGCCACAGCCCGAAGGGCACACGATGGCCGAACGCCGCGACTACATGCGCGCGCATCAAGAGCATCTCCGGCGCGCCGTGGTGTGCGAACCGCGCGGCTTCGACGCAATGGTGGGCGCGTTGCTCACCGCACCGGTGCACGAAGGGTCGGCGGCCGGCGTCGTGTTCTTCAACAACGGCACCTACCTCGGCATGTGCGGACACGGATTGATCGGCGTGGTGCGCACACTGCAGTACCTCGGTCGGCTCGACGTGGGCGATTGTCGTATCGATACGCCGGTGGGCACCATAGCCGCCACGCTCGATGCCGATGGCTCGGTGACCATTCAGAACGTGCCGGCGCGATGCCATGCGCTCGACGTGACTGTGCACGTACCGGGTGTGGGCGACGTGGTGGGCGACGTGGCCTACGGCGGCAACTGGTTCTTCATCACCCATCTTGCTCATGTGCCGCTACAGCTCTCACGCGTCGGAGAGCTCACGCGTCTCTCGCAGGCCGTGCAGGACGCGCTGCGTGCCCAGGGACTCGCGGACATGGGCGACGGCAGCGAAATCGATCACATCGAGATCTCGGCACCGGCCGTTCGCGGCGATGCCGACGGCCGCAACTTCGTGCTCTGTTCCGGTGGTGCGTACGACCGATCGCCGTGCGGCACCGGCACCTCCGCCAGAATGGCCGTGCTGCACGCGCGCGGTGAACTGGCCGTTGAGGCGCTGTGGAGACAGGAAAGTATCACCGGCAGTCTGTTCACCGGTTGGCTGTCGAGCGCACCCGACGGCGCGCTCGTGCCGTACATCCGCGGTACCGCGTTTGTCACTGCCGACACCACGCTCCGCTTCGATCCAGCCGACCCGTTCCGGCTGGGGCTCGGCGGATCGTGAAGAGCGGGACGGCGTTCGACGCCATCGTCATCGGGGCCGGCATTGTCGGTGCGGCCTGCGCCGATGCGCTCGCGCGCGACGGTCGGCGGGTGCTGGTGCTCGATGCGTCGTTCGCCAGCAGTGGTACCACGGCGGCCGGTATGGGGCATCTGGTCGCGATGGACGACTCGCCGGAACAGCTCGCCCTCACGGCGTATTCGGTTGGGTTGTGGGCGGAACTCGCGCGCTCGCTCCCGCAGAGCGCGGAATATGAACGCTGCGGCACGATCTGGGTGGCCGAAGACGATGAACAACTCGATGTCGTGCGCGCCAGGCAGCGTGTCTATGCAACCGGTGGCATCGCGACTGAAGTGCTCGATGCAAAGGGCATCGCTGCGGCGGAACCGCATCTTCGCCCGGGACTGACCGGTGGCCTACTCGTTCCGTCCGATGCGGTCGTGTACCAACCGCAGGCCACATTGCACTTGCTGCGCGAAGCGACCGCGCGCGGTGCCACGGTGCGCGAACGGTGTCGCGTGCGCGCGGTGACGTCGCACGGGGTCGTACTCGAGAACGGTGACACGATCGACGCGGATGTGGTAGTGAATGCGGCCGGCGCCGAAGCGGCCACTCTCACACCGGAGTTGCCGGTGGTGCCCCGTAAGGGACATCTGGTCATCACCGACCGCCATCCCGAACTCGTGTCGCACCAGCTCGTGGAGTTGGGATATCTCACGAGCGCGCACACCATGTCGGCCGAGTCGGTGGCATTGAACCTGCAGCCGCGGGCCACGGGACAGGTGTTGATCGGCTCGTCGCGCGAATTGGTTGGCTGGGATGCCTCGATCAACCCGGGGATCGTGCGCCGCATGCTGCAGCGTGCGCGTGATTTCATGCCCGCGCTGGCCAACGCCTCGCTGTTGCGTACCTGGACCGGCTTCCGTCCGGCCACCACCGACAAGTTGCCGCTGATCGGCGCGTGGGAGCGCGTGCCCGGTCTCTGGATTGCGACCGGGCACGAAGGGCTTGGTATTGCGAGCGCCCTGGGCACCGCGCAGATCCTGGCCGATCTTATTGCCGGTCGTCCTCCCGCCATCGAGGCGGCGTCCTATGCGCCATCGCGCGTGCTGACAAGATCGAGCGCGGGCGTTTCGGCATGAACGAGAACGTTATGAACGGGTACGTGCGCCTCACGATCGATCGTCGCGCCGTCGCGGTGGCTGCGGGCACGAGTGTGGCCGCCGCCTTGCTGGGTGCCGGCACGACGGCATTTCGCACATCGGTCTCGGGCTCTTCGCGTGGTGCGCTGTGCGGCATGGGGATCTGTCACGAGTGTTGCGTGACGATCGATGGTGTGGCGCACCGGCGGTCGTGCATGATTGCCGTGGCCGAGGGAATGCAGGTCCTCACCGGAGACACGGCGCGCGCATGACGATCACTGCGGACTTCGCGCGCGCGGAGCAGACCGAAACGGTCGATGTTGCGATTGTCGGTGCCGGTCCGGCGGGAATGGCGGCGGCCGCCGCAGCCGCGCGTGGGGGGCAGCGTGTGGTGGTGCTCGACCAGGGCTTCGGTCCCGGCGGTCAGATCTGGCGCCACGCACCCGGCACGCAGCCGGTGGCCGAGGCGCGACCGTGGATAGCGCGACTGGTTGGCTCCACTGCGGCCCGCCGGTTCCACACGGCGGTGGTGGACCTGCGCCGTACCGGGCAGGGCTTCGTGCTCGATGCGGAGCAGGGGTCATCTCCGTATCGCGTGCACGCGGCGCGGGTGGTGCTCGCCACGGGTGCGCGTGAACTCATGCTGCCGTTCCCCGGCTGGACGCTGCCGGGCGTGATGGGCGTTGGGGGTGCGCAGGCGTTGCTCAAGATGGGCACGCCGATGGCGGGCAAGCGTGTGGTCATCGCCGGATCCGGTCCGCTGCTGCTGCCGGTTGCGGCAGCGCTCGCGAAAGCGGGTGCGCAGCTGCTGTTGGTGGCGGAGCAGGCGGACTTCGGCGTGGTCGCGCGCTTTGGTGCCTCGCTTTGGCGTCGTCCTTCGATGCTTGCGCAGGCGGTGAAGTATCGCGCTGGCTTTCTGCGTGCCCGCTACGCCACCGGCACGTGGGTGCGCGCGGCGGAGGGCACCTCGGAAGTACAGCGAGTGACCATCACTGATGGACGGCGCAGCGAGACGCTGGCGTGTGACCTGTTGTGTGTGGGACACGGCCTGGTGCCGAGCACCGAGTTGGCGCGCGTGGCGGGATGCGCCGTCTCGCGTGGCACGGTCGTGGTCAGCGAGTCGCAGGAGACCAGTGTCCCGGGTGTGTACTGCGCGGGTGAGCCGACCGGCATTGGTGGCGCAGATCTCGCGCTGATTGAAGGAGAGATCGCCGGCTTGTGGGCGGCCGGACTGGGCGCCGATGCCGGGCGTCTGTATGCGGAGCGGGCGGCGCGGCGCCGTGCCGCCGTGTCGATGGAGCGGGCGTTCGCGCCTCGCGCCGAGTTGCGTGATGTCTGTACGAACGACACCACGATCTGTCGCTGCGAAGACGTGCCGCGCAGCGCCATCGATCCGTCCTGGTCGTCTCGGCAAGCCAAGCTCTACACGCGGGCCGGCATGGGACCATGTCAGGGACGCGTGTGCGGTGTAGCGCTGGAGTTCCTGTTCGGATGGGCGCCCGACACCGTCCGTCCACCGATCGAACCCGTGTTGCTCTCCACAATCGTAGCCGCGGCCCCGACTGTTGCGGCGCACCCTTCCTGAGGACTTGTCTGATCATGCTCAAGAGCCAGTGGACCGGGGTCTTCCCGGCGATTACGACTCCGTTTCACCCTGATCTCACGGTCGACCACGACGCGCTCGCCGCGCATGTGACGTGGATGGTTGAGAGCGGCTGTGTTGGCATCGTCGCGCTTGGATCGCTTGGCGAATCGGCAACGCTCGCCTTCGCCGAAAAGGTGCAGATTCTCGAGACGTGTCAGCGCGCGGTGGGTTCCCGCGCACCGATTGTCGCCGGGATCGCCGGACTCTCCACGGCGGAGTGCGTGGCGCTCGCGCGTGAAGCCGAGCGTGTGGGGTGCGAAGGGATCATGGCGCTGCCCGCGTACGTGTATGTCAGTGACTGGTACGAAACGCGCGCGCACTACAGCGCTGTCATCGGCGCGACGGGACTGTCGTGCATGCTGTACAACAATCCCATCGCCTATCGCACCGACGTCACGCCGGTGCAACTGGCCGAACTCGCGACCATGCACGAGAATCTGCACGCGACGAAGGAGTCGAGTGGCGACGTGCGTCGTGTCACGGCGCTTAAGCAAACGATGGGCGATCGCCTGCAGATTTTCGCCGGTCTGGACGACATGATCGTCGAAGCGCTGCCGATGGGCGCGAGCGGATGGATCGCCGGTCTGGTGAACGCGTTGCCGGAGGAATCCGTTCGTCTGTTCGACCTCGCCGCCGCCGGCCGCTTCAAGGAAGCACTGGCGCTCTATCACTGGTTCCTGCCGCTGCTACGTCTCGACACGGTGCCCAAGTTCGTGCAGCTCATCAAACTCGTGCAGGCGGAAGTTGGCCGCGGAACCGCGGTGGTGCGTCCGCCGCGTCTCGAGCTGGTCGGCGAAGAGTTGGACGATGCACTCGCCGTCATGCGCCGGCAGCTGTCACTCCGCGCCGATTCCATGGTGCCGGAGGCTGAGGGAACGCTGGCGCACGTGTAGCACGAGTCATCATCGTGTCGGCATCGTACATTGTGCCGGATTGCGCGTCCCCATCCTCCCGCCATGCGCGTCCGTTTGCGCGGTCGCGCTGTGTATCCCACCCCGTACGGAGTGTTCGTGAGCGAGTCTACCGGCTTCTCATCGCGATGGGCCATGATGCTGGCCATGCTCAGCATGGCCGTCGGCACGGGCAACATCTGGCGCTTTCCACGCATCGCGGCGACGAACGGCGGCGGCGAGTTTCTGGTCGCATGGATCGTCTGTCTGTTCACCTGGTCCATTCCGCTCATCCTGATCGAATTCGGGATGGGTCGCAGGACGCGCCTCGGACCGATCGGCGCGTTCGTGCGCACCCTCGGCCAGAAGTTTGCGTGGATGGGGGCGTTCATCGCGTTTGTTGCCGTCGCGATCATGGCCTATTACTCAGTGGTCACGGGCTGGACGTTTCGTTACGCCGTCGCGTCGGCGTTGGGTCAGCTGACTGCGGAAAACTCGGTCGGCTTTTGGCGTGAGTTCTCGACCACCACGGCGCCGGTGCTGCCGCACGTGATTGCGATCATCGGGGCGACGTTCATCGTCGCGAAGGGTGTGAAGGGGATCGAGCGCACTACTACGATCCTGATGCCCATTCTCATTCTCATCATTCTGGTGCTGACGGGTCGCGCGCTGATGTTGCCGGGCGCGAGCGATGGTCTCGCGTTCTTCTACGGGGTGGACTGGAGCCGTTTGAGCGACGCGACGATCTGGTTGCAGGCGCTCACACAGAATGCGTGGGACACCGGCGCCGGCTGGGGACTCATTCTCACATACGCAGCCTACATGCGGCAGAACGAGGACACCGCGCTCAATGCGTTCATGCTGCCGGCGGCGAACAACTTCGTCTCGCTGTGTGCCGGCATGATGGTGTTCTGCACCGTCTTCACTGTGGTGCCGCAGCTCGTGTCGTCGATCGCCACGAATCCGCAAGCGCTGGCGGACTTCCCTGACTTGCAGAAGGCGATTGCAGGTGGCGCGACGCTGAGCCCGGATCTCGTGCAGCGTACGATCTTTGGCGCGGGAAACGAAGGCGTCACGTTCATCTGGATTCCAAAGTTGTTTGCGACGTTGCCCGGTGGATCGATCTTCATGACGATGTTCTTCGTCGCACTGTCGCTTGCCGCGTTCACCTCGCTCATCTCGATGGTCGAGCTCGGAACGCGAGTGCTCCTGGACATGGGCTGGACGCGCGCGCGTGCCGTATGGGTGGTGGGCGCGTTCGGTCTCGTGCTCGGCCTGCCGTCGGCGTTCTCGCTGGACGTGCTGCACAACCAGGATTGGGTATGGGGCGTCGCGCTGATGTTGTCCGGGCTCTTCTTCGCGATCGCGGTGATCCGTATGGGGCCGGCGAAGTTCCGCGCGGAGCAGATCAACCACGAGTATTCGAACATCCGCATCGGGGCGTGGTGGGATGTGATGATCCGCTTCATCGTGCCGGCCGAAGCGATCGCGCTGATGGGCTGGTGGTTGTGGCAGGTGAGCGGTCCGGGCGCGATGGACCCCTTCGGGATCGAGAACATCGGTACGATCATTCTGCAGTGGGGTGTGGTGCTGGCGCTCCTGCTGCTGTTCAACAAGCAGTTGGCGAAGATCAATCCGAGGGAGACGTCACAAATGGATGCGGGCATGTTGCCACCGAGTATTCCATGACCGGCGCCTGGGCGCGTGGGGCGGCGCTGGTGGTCGCGCTGCTGCTGGCGAGTCCGCGTGTGGCGCATGCGACGTGGTCCGTGATTGCCGTGGACAAGGCGACCGGGCGCGTGGTCATCGCATCGGCGACGTGTGTCGATCGCGACGACATGTTTCTCATGGGTGTCCAGGCGGTGGTCGTGCCGGGCAAGGGAGTGGCCGCCTGTCAAGCCGGCGTGGACGGCACGCACGCGAACCAGATGCTGGTGTACGCCGAGTTGCAGAAGGGGACCGATCCGCAGCGCATCATCGAAATGCTGTCGGCCGATCCGGCATTTCAGTCGCGGCAGTTCGGCATTCTCGATCTGCAGGGACGTGGTGCCGGCCATTCGGGGTTGAGCAATGGCTACGTATCGCAGGACTATCAGGGGCAGGTGCCCGGTACCGAGATCTACTTTTCGATTCAGGGGAATATCCTGCGTCCCGGTGAGGTGGTGCCGAACGCCGTGCGTGCGTTTCTGCACACGACTTTATCGCTCACCGATCGTGTGATGGCTGCGTTGGAGACGGCGGATCAGTACGGTGGCGATAGCCGGTGTGTGTGTCCGCCGCTGCCGGCCGATGGCCGCGAGCCGCTAGTTCCGTGTGAAGGGCGTACCGCATACGTGGCGTACATGCTGATGGCGGACAAGACCGACACGAATGGCGACTCGCACAACAACGGCGCATACGCGATGTATCTGACCGTGGCGCAGCCGGAGCAGGGCGGCCCGAACGCGATCAAGGCCGGCGAGAATCTCAATCCCGTCAAGACATTACGCATGCGTTATGATGCGTGGCGTAAGCAGCAGGCTGCGGGGACGGGCGGTCGTGCGCGCGTGAAAGTATCGCGGGCAACGGTGCCCGCTCTTTCCGCGGCGGTGCCGGCTCAGCCACGACCGGCGGCGCGTGGTGCGCTCCGTGCAATGCCGTTGACGACGACCGCGTTTGCCGACGGCGCCGCCATCCCCGAGCGGCACGCGCAGCAGGGACGTGACGTGTCTCCCGCGTTGTCGTGGAGTGGTGCGCCCGATTCCACACGCAGTTTCGTGCTGCTGGTGCACGACGCGGATGCGGCCATTGGCGACGGCACCGACGATACGTTGCACTGGCTCGTGTGGAACATCCCGGGCTCGGCGACGTCGCTGGCCGAGGGCGTGGCGCAGGGCGCGCAGTTGGCCAACGGCATGCGGCAGATCAGCGCATCGGGTCCGTACTACCGTGGTCCGGCGGCGCCGTCCACGGGGCCCGCGCATCACCTCGTGTTCGAGTTGTATGCGCTCGATGCGACAGTGAATGTGCCGGCCACCGGCATGTCTCCCGCGGCGACGCGCGCGGCGGTCATGGCAGCGGTGGCGACACACGTGCGGGGCAAGGGCGTGATGGTGGGGACATACCGGAGACCTGCTTCGTAGCGTGCGCATCTTCCATTGACAGAAATGCGGGTGACGTGACAGCAGCATCGAGCCCACGACGGTGCAGTAGGCGACGGTGCGAGTACGTGTGATGGGCGCTTATCGCACGCGCCACACCAGCACGGCCACGAAGCCGAGTGCGACGGCGCCTTCGACCAGGGCGATGGTGCGGTAGATCGACGCCAGGGAGGGGTCGGTTGCGAGAATGGGGTCGGACATGTCGGACCCCCGGTGGGACAGGGCGAGCCTGCTTCATGACTCGCGCGGTGCGCGGGCGCGACGCGCAAGGTTGGAGCGGACTGGGCGGGCGAGCCTTCGGATTGTCAGCAAGCCGAAGCAGACCTCCTCATCAGCATCGAGAATCACCGCACGTCCGACGACTCGCTGGACTTCCCCGTCGCTGGTGAATCGGTCTCGGTTCCACTCCAGACGGCAGACCGTCGAGAGCAGTTCCTGCTCGACATCAGCCGTGGCCAGATCAACGTCCGGAAGGTCAAGCTGCAGGACCGGGCGCGGCAGGTGGTCGTGCTCGTTCGGCTGGACCTCGCGGGTCCGCACCATCGGAACCCGGACGGCGAGGACGTGCCCGCCCCATCTGCACGTTTACCGGGAGGGGTACGGTGACAAGTGGGCAACGCCGCTGCCGGCAGAGCATTTTTCGGACACCACCGACCTCTGGCAGGTGTACGAAGAGTTTCTCCGTTACTGCAACATCTCCAAGCCGCCGTACCTTGAGCGCGGACTGTTCACATGAGCAACGACATCAAGCGTCTCACCGACGAGTATTATCTGTGGCTCAAGGACAAGACGGTCATTCGTGAGATCGATCAGTGGGCGGAGATCACCACGCCGTACCTCGATCGCCACAATGACTACGTCCAGATTTATGCCCGCAAAGAGAACGGTGGCTTCCTGCTGACCGACGATGGATACACTATCGCCGATCTGGAGCAGTCCGGATGTAAGCTCGAAAGCCGTCGTCGCAAAGCGCTGCTGCAGATGACGTTGAATGGCTTCGGGGTGCGACTGGATGGCGCGGCGCTGCAGGTGCACGCCTCGGCGGACAACTTCGCGCTGCGTAAGCACAGCGTCGTGCAGGCCATGCTTGCCGTGAACGACATGTTCTATCTGGCGGCACCGGTGGTGACGAGCCTGTTCTACGAAGACGTGGTGACCTGGCTCGATGCGTCGGACATCCGCTACACGCCCAAGATCAAGTTCACCGGCAAGACGGGCTACGACCATCTGTTCGACTTCGTGATCCCCAAGTCGCGCCAGCAGCCGGAGCGGGTGCTCCACACCATCAACCACCCCGATCGACGCGCGTCGCAAACGGTGGTGATGTCGTGGATCGACACGCGCGAGGTCCGCTCGGCCGACTCACGGGCGTACGCACTGCTCAATGATGTGGAGCATCCGGTCTCGCCTGATGTGCTCGAAGCGCTGCGCAACTATGATGTCGAGCCGGTGGCGTGGAGTGAGCGCGAGTCTGTGCAACTGGCGCTGGCGGTGTAGCGACGTCGCAGCGTGGAGCTCCGTGCTGAGCCGCCGGGACCCGGTGAATGCTCCGGTATGAGCCTCTCGCAGCGTCGATCTCCGTGCGGAGCCGCCGCGACCCGGCGAATGCTATTTTGGCTCATTTCGGTCCGCCGCTTCGCGTACTGATACCGCGCTGCTGATCGCCAATACGATGCGGCAAGCCCAATCCGCGGGTATCATTGCTGCTCGCGCCGAGGTGCCACGTCGGCCGCACCTCGCGCACCGAATACTGGAGGGCCTCATGCAACTCGTTGAACGCACCTTCCGGCTCGAGGCCGCCAGCGGACTCGGCGCCAAGCCCAGACCCGAACTCATCGGGCCGGTGTTTTCGCGCCTGCACGACACCCTGCAGGACGCCGTGCGCATGGGGTTTCTCCACTCCAGCCGTGCACGCGTCGCCTCGCGCAGCATCCGCCGCGCCGCCGACGTTCGATTCATCGGGCACGTCGCTGCGGACGACGACCACGCGACTACGCTCCGCTTCGAAGTGCCGCAGTTTGGCTCTGTCGCCGCCGATCTCTTCGAGCAGCACCAGCTCTGGGAAGATGGTCCCAAGGCCGACGAGACAGCCTTCGACCTACTCGCCAAGGCGCTGTCCGACGTTCAGCACCGGCGGGTGGAGAGCAACCGCTTCGATCCGCTGCTGCTGCAGCGGTTCGCGGGTTATCGCCGACTCTTCGGCAAGCGCGGCCTCATGCGCATCGTGCTCCCCGACGCGAAAGCGCTCGACGGGCAGTCAGGCGAAGCGGCACTGATGGACGGTGTCCTGGTGGCGACGGCCAATGAACTCGCCGCCACCACCCCCGCGCCGCATCGCGTTCGCGTGAGCGGGCGGCTGGACCTCATGGGTGTCAGCCAAGGCATCCTGAAGATCGAACTGCACCCCGGAACGATCGTTGCGGCGCGCTGGGAAGGGCGCGAAGCCATCGAGTCGCTCAGCTCCCTGATTAACCGCGATGTCGTGTGCGAAGGAGTGGGGATCTTCCGCCCCTCTGGCACGCTGCTGCGCATCGACGCTGATGCCATCGATCGGGCGACGGGCAGCGACGAACGATTCGCGCAGTTGCCGCTCGCAGTTGCCGCCCCCGAGCGCATCCGGCCGGCGCGCGCTCGTCGTGTTGGCGAGCCGTCCCCCTATGCGGCGTTCATCGGCAGTGTCCCGGCCGAGGAGAGCGACGAGGAGTTTGCGGCGGCGGTCGAGGCGATCAGCTGACCGCATGTCGAGCCACGTGCCGCCGGTCCGGTCGCTGTTGCTCGACACGAATGTGGTGCTTCACCTCACGCGCGACCGCAGCCCGGTCGCCGCGAACATCGATCGCCAGTTCGGTCTCAGCAGCTCCACCTTTCGGCCGGCAATCTGCGAGGTTACGGTCGGGGAACTGCTGGCGTTCGCGCAGTCGGAGCGGTGGGGCGACCGGCGTGCCAAGGCGCTTCGGGCGGAGCTCGATCGCTGCCTGATCCTGCCGATCTCCACGCCCGGTGTCCGGGAGTCCTGGGCGGTCTCTAAATCGACCGTGAAGGCGAACGGCGTGACGCTCGGGGATAACGACCTTTGGATCGCCGCTACCGCTCAGGTGAACGAGCTCATGGTGATTACCGCCGATCTGGACTTTGCCCGGCTTGGGACGCTGGGATTGGTGAAGGCAATTTTGCTGGACGCGCGGACGGGCCTGAGACTGTAAACGAAGCTGTCGTTCAACCGGGCAACGAAGGAGCGCTCCCGCAAACCTTGCAATCAGCCGAGACTTTTGGGGCATCCATGTCCTCCGGCGGCCTCCACCGTTGAGTAAAATTGCTCAACGCATTGAGCAAAATGTTACTCCCCTCGCCCGCCACGTGACCGGCTTCTCCGAATCCGTCGTCGAAGACGCCGCCCTCGCCTGGCTGTCGGCGCTGGGCTACACCGTGCGGCACGGCCCAGACCTCGCCGCCGGCCAACCGGCCGCTGCACGCGCCGATGCGCTCTATCGCGACACCGTGCTCGCGGGCCGGCTCCACGACGCACTCACGCGCCTCAACCCGTCGTTGCCCGCCGCCGCGATCGACGATGCAGCCCGCAAACTCCTGCGCGCCGACGCGCCGTCGCTGATGGAACGCAACCGCGCCGCGCACCGCCTGCTGGTGGACGGCGTGGGGCTGGAATACCGCCGCCCCGATGGCTCCATCGGCGGAGTGCCAGCGCGCGTGGTCGACTTCGACACGCCGTCCAACACCGACTGGCTGGCCGTCAACCAGTTCACCATGGCCGATGGACAGCATACACGCCGCCCGGATGTTGTCATTTTCGTGACTGGGCTGCCGCTCGGCGTCATCGAACTCAAGAACGCCGCCGCAGAAAAGGCTGACGTGTGGGCGGCGTTTCACCAGCTGGAGACGTATCAGGCGCAGATCCCCGCGCTCTTCGCCACGAATGCGGTGCTCATTGCGACAGACGGCGTGCAGGCGCGCATCGGTGCCATTGGCGCGAACAAGGAATGGTTCAAGCCGTGGCGCACTGTCACCGGTCGCGGAGACGCGCCGGCGAAACTGAGTGAGCTGCAGGTGGTGCTCGAAGGTGTATTCGAGCACCGGCGCTTCCTCGACTTGTTGCGCTACTTCGTGGTCTTTGAAGACGCGACGGACGGTGGCGGATCGCTGATCAAGAAACTGGCGGGCTACCACCAGTTTCACGCCGTGAACGTGGCCGTCGAAGAAACGCTGCGCGCGGCCGAGACCACGGGCACGCGCAACGGACGCACGCGAAGCGCACCTTCGCGTGCTCCTCGATCACGATCCGAAGGCCACTGCCGGTACAGCAAGTCCCGACGATGTCTACGTCTGCTGGGGAAAGGTTCGCGCAAGGCGATGCACGGCGCACCCGAGGCGGCGCGGCGTGTGAAGCTCGACGACCGTACGGATCGACTCCCCGACGCCCTCCCACTCTCGATCGGGAAATTGGGACGAGCACTCGGCGGCGAGCGCGAGCTCGGCGAACAGCTGCGCAAGACGCTCGACAACGGTGCATGGTTCACGAACGAGTTCGCCGCGATCATTGACGCGTTTGCCCACGACCGTACCCGGCTGCTCACGGAGGCGACGTCGTAGCGCGGGAGCTTGTGACGTCATAGCGGAACCGATTGCTTGGGGTAGGGTGCGAGAGTGTGTTGGTGAGGCTCACGACTGTCCAACTCCGGCACCCGTAATCACGCGCCGACTCTTACTCAGCACCGAGCCCATGCCCACCCGCCGCGATTTTGTCGCCACCGCCACCGCTGCAGTCGCCGCCACCTTGGTCCCGGCCGGCCTGCAGGCGCACTCTGCGCGCGCCACGATACCCACACGCCGACGCGCGCACGACCTCGTCATCCGCGGCGGCACGATGTTCGACGGCACTGGCGCCCCGGGCCGCATTGCCGATGTGGCGCTCACCGACGGCCGCATCACCGAAATCGCCCCGCGCATCACCGGAACAGGCACCGATGAAATCGACGCGCGAGGCCTCGCCGTCGCACCGGGCTTCATCGATATCCACTCGCACGCCGACAGTTCGCTGTCGCTCGACCCGCGCGCCGAGTCGGTCGTCCGGCAAGGCATCACCACGATTGTCGCCGGCGCGGATGGCAGTTCACGCTTTGTAGGGAATGACGAACGGTCCTTCGCGATGTGGGCGGTCAATACGGCCAAGCTGCAGCCCGGCGTGAACGTCGCCGCGATGATCGGACTCGGTGCGGTGCGCGGCGCGGTGGTAGGCAACGACGATCGGCCGGCGACGGCATCCGAGCTGCAAGACATGGTGGCGATGGTCGAACGCGCACTGGCCGAGGGCGCGTGTGGCGCGTCGTCGGGGCTGGAATACACGCCCGGCGCCTTTGCGCCACTCGCGGAGCTCACCGCGCTCTGCACACCGCTGGCCTCGCGCCGGTTGCCGTACGCAACCCATATGCGCAACGAAGACGATCGGCTGCTCGAAGCAATCGACGAATCGATTGCGGTGGCGCGCGGCGCGGGGTGCCCGTTGCAGGTGTCGCATCTCAAGATGCAAGGGACACGCAACTGGCCCAGGATCGATGCGTCGCTGGCGCGTATCGTGTCGGCGCGCGCGGCCGGCATCGACGCGATGTTCGATGTCTATCCGTACGTGGCCTACTCCACGGGGCTTACCAATCTCTTCCCGGTGTGGAGTCGCGACGGCGGCACACCGGCGTTTCTTGCGCGCCTGAACGATCCGGCCGTGGCACCACGCATCCGCAATGAAGCGCTGGCAAAGGTGGAACTCATCGGCGGGTGGGAGAACGTGCAAATCTCCAGTGTACGCGACTCCAACGACCGCAACGCCGAAGGCAAGCGCATGGGCAGCTACGCCCAGTCGCTTGGCGCCGACCCGTACGACACAGCCGTCGCCCTGCTGCAGCGCAATCGTGGCGATGTCGGCATGCTGGGCTTTGCGATGAGCGAGGACAATCTCGACCGGTTGCTGGCGCACGAGCTCAGCATGGTCTGCTCAGATGGCGGCGGCTTCGCCATCGACGGGCCCACGCGCGTCGGTAGTCCGCATCCGCGAGGTGCCGGAACATTCCCGCGTGTGCTCGGCCGTTATGTGCGCGAACGCAAGGCATTGCCGCTCGAGCATGCCATCGCCAAGACGACGTCGGTTCCCGCGGCACGCGTGCGACTGGCCGATCGCGGACGGTTGGCGGTCGGCATGGCGGCCGATGTCGCCGTGTTCGACGTCAGCACGGTGCAGGATGTCGCCACCTTCGCCAATCCGTTCCAGTATCCGGTGGGGATGAAGGCGGTGGTGGTGAACGGTGCGATTGCGCTACGCGACGGAATGCGCAGTGCACAGGGCACCGGTCGTTTGCTGACGCCGGCGCTCCCCGACTGACAGTGCCTCCGCGCGCTACGTCGCAAGAAACGACGCAAGCGCCACGACGTCGACAAGGGCGTCGAGATTGATCGGGCCATAGCGGTGCGGAAAGAGTTGGTCGGTGCGAGCGCCAGCGAGACGGGCGGACGCGAGCGCGGCACTGGTGCAGATATGGTAGATCATTGCTCAGAACCCCTGCTGCACCCGCAGCAGCAGCGCATGCTCGCGTATCGTGCGCCCGGGGGGTACCACGGTCAGCTCGTAGGCGATGGACAACCGTGTGAGAGACGTAGGAATCCAGCCGACGGCCACGCCACCGCTTGCCGCGCGCGTGACGGAACGTCGCGTGATGACACGACCGATGTCTTCCCCCCACACCCCGAGCATGGACATCCGTGCGCCGAGGTCGATCGCGCCGCGAGTGGTTGTGGGCAGCACTTCCTGTGATGCACGCCGGTTTCCGCCGATCACATGTGCCGCGCGCCACGCGAGCACGCCAGCGGTCACGTCCCGTCGGAGATCGCTCATGCGCGCGCCCTGCGTGAACAGTGCGCCTTCCGCGGCGATCACGGAGCGCGCATTACCGGCCAGTCCGCCCACGGAGAGTCGCCGCCGATCGCCGTCCGCCAGCGCGGTCCCGTCGTTGGTGCCGTCGTTCCGAAAGGCGAGCAGCGGCTGCTGTCCCACCGTCAGCAACCGTGACACGCCAGTGGCCTCCAACTCACCCCGTTCGCGGCCGGCGAGCAAGCCAAGTTGCGCCGATGCATACTGCACATCGCGCTGACGCGCCCATGCCAGCCGCGCGAGCCACTCATGTCCGGTCCCTTCTCGCGCATCGACATCACCGTCGGTATCCACGACCTGCAGATCAGTCCCGACGGGTGTGCGGAACGCGCCGAGGGTGAGCGTGAGTGCGTTGCGCTGCAATGCCACTTGCGCGCCGAAGCTGCGGCTCGGCATGAGCGAGTTTGCCAGAGAGCGCTCACCGTGCAGCAACGTGGCGGATGACTGGAAGCGCTCCACGCCGTACGCGGGGCGGAATCGGCCGATGCGCGCCGTGGCGCGTGTCCCTGCGAAGCCGACGTAGGCATCCTGCAGAAGCACGCGTCCCTGCCCGAAGTCGGGCTGCAGGCGCACGCTCCAGCCGCCCGGCATCGCGGCATCGAAAATCAACCGTGCGCGCCGGAGCAGCAGTCCGTCGGGCTGCGACTGCAGGGCACCCGACACCCAGCGTCCGTCCACCTGCAGGTAGCCGCCGAGCGTGAGCGCGACGTCCCCCTCGCTGCCCAGACGCACTCCACCGCGTTCATCGGTCGGCGCACGGCGTTGATCATCCGGCGGAGTGGAAGCGCGTCCCTGTGCCAAGAGCGGCGAGGTGGCCGCACACAGTGCGAGCAACAGGACGGGTGCGCCACGCGCGCCTCGACGCGGGTGCGCGGCGGTCGGGATGGCGCCCGGTGGCGTATGGTCGGCAGGACTCAGAGCAGGTACGGTTGACATCCGCTGAGCGTAGATGCCCCGGCAACATGCGGCAAGATGGGTCGGCGGTTTGCCTCCCGTAACGAGTGTGACCGCACCACTCGACTCGGCTGTGACCCTCGCGCCGGGCAACACCATGCTGGTGTATCCTCCGGGGATGCTGTTGACCTTCAACGGGGTGATAGACGAGTCGCGCTGCCCCACGAACGCGCTGATTCAGTGCGCGTGCGGTGGATTCGCGCGGATCTCCGTGCGGGTGGCTACGTCGGCCGGCCAGCGCACGGTCTGGCTGGAGACGCTGCAATCGCGCGTTACCGGGACGGTGGACCGGCATGTGCTGCGGCTTGGCAATCTGACACCGCCTCCGCTCACACTCGACTCGATTCCCAGTGCGAGCTATCGAGCGACGCTGCGTCTCACGGCCATGTAGTATCGTCCAGGCTGGCGTTGTGGCGGCACGCAATCGCACCGGGCAATCGCACGGCGCGCGCTTGACAGGGCGCGTCGCGTCGGGAATGATCCGCCGTCGAGTCTGGCGTCGGGTCCAGACTCCCTCACCGAGAATCGCTCATGTCCATCGCGTTCGCGCGCACGATCACGCTCGCCGGTTTCGTGGCAGCGAGCGTGGCCGTCGGTTGCAAAAAGTCCGACGGTAGCGCCGCGGCGGACAGTGCGGCGACGGAGTCGCCCGTCACCGGCACGTCGACACCGGTTGCACAGCCGGTGCCGTCCCGACTGGTAGGCATTGTCGGTCGGTGGACGGACTCCACGGCCGCGAGCGACAGCGCACTCGTTGCAGACGGCGCTGCGTGGAATGGTGTCTCCGACACCACCGCACTGACGACGGCGAGCGCGCGGTGGTTTGGTGCGCGGAACGCGACGTTTACCACGAATAACGCAGGGAAGGGATCGTTCCCGTTCGCCATCGCTGCGGATATCCCGTCGTTCAGCAGCGGTTCGCTGCGTACGCACTTCAGCATGCGCGGTGGCGCGTCGGATCAGAACGCGGGCATTCTGTTCGATCTGTCGCCCACGGGCGAATACCTGTATGCGCGCTACAACACCAAGGACGGCGATCTCGCTTTATGGAAGTTCGTCAACGGCGAACGCGGGCTCGTCGTGCATGGTACCGGTGCACGCCAGCTGCCACTGAATGCGTGGCACGAGCTGGTGGTCACCATTCGCGGGCGTGAGCTCTCGGCCACCATCGCCGGCGACACCACGTTGCGACTGACGCACACGTTGGACTCGGCTCCCGCCGGTCGCGTGGGCGTTTGGGTGAAGCGCGATGCGGTGACCGCGTTTCGTGGCTTCGTGATGCAACCGTAGCTCGACGAATTGTTGCGCTGCGGTGCCACGGGAGATGTCCGGTCCGGCTACGCCGCGTCGCGCCGACGATCGTGACCGCTAAACTCCACCGCGGTGCGCGCTGTCTCGGCGCCGACGATCTGCGTCACGCTCGATTCCATCGCCTGCACACGTCCGGTGCGCTCGAGCTTTCCCCACCCCGGCGCTCCCCCCTTCAGTGCAGCGCGCATCGCCTTCACGAGCGCCACGTACAACACCTGTCGATAGGCCACGCGCTGCAGTGGCACCAGCAACACCTGCGACATCGGTTCATCGCGCTCGAAGCTGAGCCCGATCAGTGCGGTCACCGTGTCGATCACCAGGAAGAGCAGGTACAGCAACAACACGGGCTCGGCGTGCACCCACGCGGCATGGGCGCCGAGTGCCGGCGTCTCCACGATCAGGCGACCGACCGTGGCCAGCAGGGCGATGTCCGCGGCTGGGGCGAGCAGCGGAAAGAGCAGCTGAAAGAGCCAGATGTTTGGCAGGCCCACGGTGCCAAGTGCGCCCGCCGAGCGTCGGCCCAATGCAGCGCGATGCTTCCACGCGCACTGCAACGTGCCGAAGCTCCAGCGGAAACGTTGCTTGAGCAGTGCTTCAAACGTTTCCGGCGCTTCGGTGAACGCGAGGGCACGATCGGCCAAGGCAATGCGATGTCCGGCACGCAACAGCGTGAGTGTGAGATCCTGATCTTCTGCCAGTGTGTCGGAGCGGAAGCCGCCAACCGCGAGGACTGCCTCACGACGCCATGCACCGATCGCGCCGGGCACCACGGTGATACAGTTGAGCATCACAAAGGCTCGCCGATCGAGATTCTGACTGGTGACGTATTCCACCGCTTGCCAGCGCGTGACCAGATTGACGCGATTGCCGACCTTGGCGTTGCCCGCCACCGCACCGACGCGTGCGTCGGCAAGCGGACGCACGAGATGATGAATGGCATTCGGCGCCAGCAGCGTATCCGCGTCCACGACCACGATGATCTCGCCCGAGGCTGCGGCCATACCATGGTTGAGCGCCGCGGCCTTGCCGGCGTTGGCCTGCGAGAGCACGCGCACGCGCACATCGCTGCAGGCGGCGCGCGCCGCGGCGGCGGTGCCATCGGATGAGCCGTCATCGATGATGATCAGTTCGAGCGCGCCATATTCCTGTTGCAGCAGCGACGTGACCGTTCGTCCGATGACGGTGGCCTCGTTGTAGGCTGGTACAAGAATCGTGACGCGTGGCGTGTATTCCTGGTCTTCAGCGCGCCGCGCAAACTTCTGCCGGGTGCGCTGTACGGCGGCGAGTGCGCCGATGCCGAGCAATCGCGCGAGGCCGAGCACGAGTGCCACGAGAAACGCACCGACCAGGAGCCGCTCCGCAACGCGGGCGATCGTGATCGCGGCGAAGTCGAGTGCGCGTTGCGGCGCTTCGTTGGTCGGCGCGAACCGCATGCCGGTGCCCGGCGCGGCATCAAGCAGCCCGGCGACCGTGGAGAGTGTGTAGCCGCGCGCGCGCAGCAAGTCGATGAGCGGCCCGAGTGCGGCCACCGTGGGCGTGCGATCGCCACCGGCATCGTGCAAGAGCACGATATGTCCGGTGCCACGCTGCAATTCACGCAGCGTCGTGGCGATGATCGCCTGCGGATCGCTCTGCTCCCAATCGCGCGCATCCACTTCGAGGCCGGCGACGCGGTAACCGAGCGTGTTGGCAACGGCCATGGGGCGCAACCGCTCGATCGTACTGGGGCGCGCGTCACCGATGTAGGGCGGACGGAACAGCATCGGACGGCGACCGGTCACCGCTTCAATTACGCGTCCCGTTGTCGCCAGCTCCATTTTGATGGCCGATTCACTGAGCCCGGCGAGATCCGGATGACTCCACGTGTGATTGCCGATCTCGTGCCCTTCGTTGGCCATGCGTCGCGCGAGCTCCGGGAGACGTTGTACCTGTCGCCCGATGACGAAGAAGCTGGCAATCGCATTGCGCGACTTGAGCGTGTCGAGGATCTGCGCCGTGAAGTCGGGATCGGGGCCATCGTCGAAGGTGAGCGCGACGCGGCGCCCACTCGCACCGGCGCGTTCGACCACGTAACCACCAGCCGGTTGCACGATTTCTTCCGTTTCCACAAATCCCGCGCGATCGAGTCGCATGGTGCGCACGCCCGTACCCGAGTGCCCCTCCACCGCCAGCACTTCACCATCACCCGAGAGCACGGACACGCCATTGTCGGGTAGCGTGCCGAATGCATCGGTGGTGCTGTCGAGTCCCGCACGGCCGAGCGCGTTCCAGAGCGTGACGTCTTCACTGCCGAGACGCCAGAACGCCACACCGGCTGCGCCCGTCTGCATCGTGACTTTAAACTGATTCCACGCCGTGGCCGCGTCGAGATACCACACCGAGTGGCGTACGCCGGCCGGATCACGCCATTGCGCGTACGGCGTGCGACTGACGGCGTCGAACCAGGGCGCTCCACTCGCGGCACGACTGAGCGCCATCGCTTCGCTGACACTGATCGACACGCCTTCCGTGCGATCGCTGCGCCAGTGGTAGCCGTACTGCCCCAAGCCCACCAGCAGCTTTTCCGCCGGTACGGTCGCCAACACGAGATCCAGCTGTTCAGCGAACCACGGCGCGCTGGCGACCGACCCGGGCTCGGTGCCGATCGCGTGTTCGTCGTAGAGCATCGGGATGAGATAGTCGACGGCGTTGGCGTAACCGGCGAGCGGGTAGTTCTCATCGGCGCCCAGAGGGACGGCGACGGAGAGAACGGCATTTAACGGTGCGATGGCGGTGCGCAACTCGGACAGGAACAGAAGCACGCTGGCATGCGCGCCTTCCGGCACCAGCTCGAAGTCGATCGTGATGCCGCGCAATCTCTGCGACTCGACCACCGCCACCAGTTGCGCGATGGCCGACTGCCGGCGCGCCGGTGTCAACACGACGGACTCCACCAGGGCGGGATCGAACGCACCGCCGGCGAAATTGGTGAGCATGAGGTGCACGGCGACGTCGCGTGCGCGCGCGTCGGCGAGCAGGTCCTTGTCGAGCGTGATCGTCAGCTCGCCCGCCGCGGCGCGGCCGAGAAAGGCGCCCTCCACGATGACCCAGTCCAGACGGTCACCGACACGCTTCAGCGAGGCGCGGCTGCCGGCATCCCACTGCACGGCGAATGCGGCCACGATCGGGTCGGATGTCGCCGTGGCACTATGCCGCGGCAGGGGCATGGGCTCGCAGCGACCTTGGCCAGCGCCGGGACCGCAGGCGGCACGCGCCGGCGCGATCACACGCGCTTTTCGCGCGGCGACCGAGGTGGCGTGCATCGGCAGCGGCTCGACAGCGGGCGGATTCAGTACATTGACGGCAAACGATCCGCCAACGAACAACGTGCCGGCAACGGCACCGAACGCGATCCAGCGCGTGATACGGCCTCGACGGCCGGACGGATCGTGAAAAATTGGGTGTAAGGACACACAGCAAGCATCGGCCGATTCGTCTCGAAACTGAACGCTCCTCCCCCGCCTGTTTCTCCGCTTCTTATGACGACCGACTCCCGCGACTCCGGCACCGCGTCCTACGCCGACGCGTACGCGCGTGCGATGCACGATCCCGAGGCGTTCTGGGCCGAAGCGGCGGAGGCCGTGCACTGGGACCGACCGTGGGATCGCGTGCTGGACGACAGCGCCGCGCCGCTCTATCGCTGGTTTCGTGGCGGGCAGATGAACACCTGCTACAACGCCATCGACCGGCATGTGCTCAACGGTCGCGCGAAGCAGGCGGCGGTGATTTATGACAGTCCCGTCACGAACAGCACACGCACGATCACCTATCGCGAACTGCGTGACGAAGTAGCGCGCTTTGCGGGCCTTTTACAGTCGCTGGGTGTGACGCGCGGCGATCGTGTGATCATTTATATGCCCATGACGCCGGAGACGTTGATCGGCATGTACGCCTGCGCGCGCATCGGAGCCGTACACTCGGTGGTCTTCGGTGGATTCGCCCCGCAGGAATTGGCCATACGCATCGACGACGCAGAGCCCAAGGTGATCCTCACGGCGAGTTGCGGCATTGAAGTGCAGCGCATCGTGCCGTACAAGCCACTGCTCGATCAGGCGCTGCAGTTGGCCACGCATCAGCCGGCGCATTGTGTGGTGCTGCAGCGCGACGTGCATCCCTGTGAACTCAGTGCGCCACGCGATCTGGACTGGCACGAGTCCGCAGCACACGCAACACCGGCGCCGTGCGTGCCGCTCGAGGCGACGGACCCGTTGTACATCCTCTACACCTCGGGCACGACGGGCAGTCCCAAGGGGGTCCTGCGCGACAACGGCGGCCATGCCGTCGCGTTGCTCTGGACCATGCGACACGTGTACGGTGTGGAGCCGGGCGAGGTGTTCTGGGCCGCGTCCGACTTCGGTTGGGCCGTGGGACATTCGTACATCGTGTACGCGCCGTTGCTGGCGGGGTGTACGACGATCGTGCATGAAGGGAAGCCCGTGGGTACCCCCGATGCCGGCGAATTCTGGCGTGTGATCGAGCAGCATAACGTGCGCGTATTGTTCACCGCCCCCACGGCATTCCGCGCGATCAAACGCGAAGATCCGAAAGGCGAACACTTCACACGCTACGATACGTCTTGCTTGCGTGCACTCTTTCTCGCTGGCGAACGACTCGATCCTGACACGTATCACTGGGCGCGCGCACTGCTGCAGAAGCCCGTGATCGATCACTGGTGGCAAACGGAAACGGGCTGGCCGGTGGCGTCGAACTGTCTCGGCCTTACGCCGTTTCCGGTCAAGCCCGGCTCGCCGACCAAGCCCGTGCCGGGGTACGTCGTGAAGATTCTCGACGACGATGGCAAGGTGTTGCCGCCGAACAAGGAAGGCGCGGTGGTCATCGAGCTGCCGCTGCCGCCGGGCACGCTCCCCACGCTCTGGCATGACAATGCGCGCTACATCGAGACGTATCTGTCACGGTATCCCGGCTACTACCTCACTGGCGACGGCGGCTACATCGACGAAGACGGCTACCTGTTCATCATGGGGCGCGTCGACGACATCATCATCGTGGCGGGGCACAATCTTTCCACCGGATCCATGGAGCAGGCGCTCTCCGGTCACCCCGATGTGGCGGAATGCGCCGTGATCGGCGTGAGGGACGCGCTCAAGACCCAGGTACCGGTGGGGCTGGTGGTGCTCAAGGTTGGTGCCGATCGTGTGCCCTCCGAGCTGGCGGCGGAGTTGGTGCAGCGCGTGCGCGAGCAGGTGGGGCCAGTGTCGAACTTCAGGCAGGTGGCCGTCGTCGCGCGATTGCCCAAGACGCGCTCCGGGAAGGTGCTGCGCAAGACGATGCGGGCGATCGCCGACGGCGACGCGTGGGCGATGCCGGCCACGATCGACGATCCCGCCACACTCGGCGAGATCGAACGCGCGTTGCAGTCGCTCGGACTGGCGCGCGGACCGGGCACGTCGATCGGCGGGTGACCGTGGTCGCTGGAAATGTATACTAAACGATCGCGTTATGGTTCATCGCGTCACGCCTTATCGCGTCACGCCTTATCGCGTCACGCTGAACTGGAAGGGCTGCTGCACCAACTGCGCCACTCTGCGCCCTCCCGCTTCGGCCGGAATGAAACGCATGCGGGCGAGTGCGCTGCGCACCGCCGAAGTGAAGAGTGCGTGGTCGCTGGTCAGTGCCTTGAACGTGTTCACGTCGGCGCGTCCGGTGCTGTCCACCACGAACTGCGCGAGCACCACGCCTTCCACGCCGGCCGCTCGCAGCACGTCTGGATAGGCCGGGCCCGTGGCACCGGGGGCGAGGACGACCGGCCTCTCGACTTGTAGCAGACTGTAGACACCGTCGGACGGTAGGAGCGGGGCGGCGATGGTGCCCGTGCCATCAACGCGTCCGTTGTGCAGGTCGCGGCCGGTGAAGTCGTCGGCGTTGGTGACGGGGGCAGTGAGGTCGATCGGCGGAATGCCGATCGGGATGTCAACCGGTGGCACGACCATCTGAAAGCCCTTTGGCACCGGCGCGTTCTGATAGACCGGCGCGGGCGCGTCGACAGGTGGTGGTGGTGGCGGCGGTGTCTCGATCGTCGTGATGCGCAATCGCTCGGTCGGTTGGGCGACTTCCGGCTCGGGGACGGCGGCGTTGGCGGAGACGATGACCAGGGCAGCAACGACTCCCGCGTGCATGACGATCGAGGCCAGCGACCCGACGGCCCGACGACTGCGGGCGGCGCGCGATTCGAGCAGCATATTGAACATGGCGACCTCCAGAGGTGATGCGCGGACCCGGTGTCCGCCTCAGTTCTTACGCTGAGGCCCCCGCGTGAAGCTCTCGTGACGGCCGCATTAGCTACGGGTTACGCCTGCGTGAGGAGTCGATGAGCGACGACGGCCGACCGAACACGGCACCGTGCGGCACCGCGGCCGCCGCGCCGCCATGTGGCCACGTGATGCCATCGAGTCGGAAGCCCGGCGTCGCGCCATCGGCGCCGAAGCGCGCGTCGAGTGTGAGCGCGCCGGTGGCGGGATTCACCGTGGCCAGCAGCAGCCGATGCATCAGCGCGCCGTATCCGGTAATGACCATCCGCTCACCATTGGGTTCGAGCGCGATCCAGTGCGGCACGTCGTCCGCACCCAACACCAGTCGCGACACTTCGCGCGGCTTCGCCGGATCGCTGATGTCGAGACTGACGACGGCGTTCCACGCGGGCACGGTCACGTAATAGAAGTTCCCGGCGATCACGGGGATCGCGCAATCGGTGCCATCCTTCTGCGGGAACGACGACACCAGCGTGGCCGATGGCGTCGCCTGGTCCAGCCCATCGACCAGATACAGTCCGCAGTTGAACGTCGAGACCAATACGCGCTTGCCATCGGCCAGCAGACGCGGCTCCGCCGTGAGCGCCCCTTCGTTGCCACGCGGACCGTTGGGTAAATCGAACGTGGACAACAGCGTAAAATCCGACAGACGCCACAATTGCACCGCGTTCATCTGTGCATTGCCGTCCATGTCCGTCGTGGTGGTCAGGACGCGGTCGAGCATCGGCACGATGACCGCCGAATACGGTCGCAGCCGTTGGTCGACAGCTGGGCCATTCGCCGAGGCGGTCCGCACGACCGTGCCGGTGGGCGTCAACTCGGCGAGCCCGCCCGGCGCCACGCCCTTCGCATCATGCTGCATCTGAAAGGTGCCAAGCACGTTGCCGTTGGGCAGGCGCACGAAGCTGTGCGGATGCATCAGTTGACGCACGTCGCCAAACTGTCCGCCGATGCGCGGCGCGGAGGGGTTCGTGAGGTCGAAGATGAACGACTGCCCGCTGCCGAAGCCGTTGGCGAACAATCGACCGTCGGCCGGCATCTCGTGCTCGGTGTGGTGCGGCCCGTGTCCGCTCCCGGGCACCGGCACCGTCGTCACGAGACGACCATAGCGTGCGGTATCCGGACGGATGTCGTACACGGCCAGAAAGTCGGGCTGTGTGCTGTCGATCGAAGCGCTCCACACGTACAGGAGGTCGCTGGAGCTTCGCGCGGCCGAGAGTTGTGGTGCGTCGCGACAGGCGAGCGCCAACGCGGGAGCCAGCAGGATCGACCATACACGGGGGCCCCGTGCCTGATATCGTCTCGTTTGCATGCGACGCCTTGCAGAGGTGAACGCGGGAATCGATAGCCCACCGACGTCTGGCGCCATACTTTATCCGCACGAAATTTCCTCAAGCCTCGTTCTGGAGCAGGTCATGAACACGTCATCGCCCTTCGGCTTTCCAATCCCCGATGTCGGTGGAATGGCCAACCCTTTCACACCGCGCGATCCGAACGCGCGTCCGTTGAGTCGCTGGGGCGAGGTGGCCTGGCTCGACACGCTGCGCCCACTGGCCGACCCTGACGGCGAAGCGGTCGCCCGCGCGCTCAAACCGTTCGGCACGGCGCCCACCCGCGCCGCCTTCTCGGCGTTCCGCGACGGCCAGCGGCTCTTTCCCGCCGACACGACGGACGTGTTGCTCGACTTTGCCAGAACGGCGTTCGGCTACGACGACAGCGCGGGCTTCGTCACGCTGCCGACATGGGCCGACCGCGAGCGCATTCGCCGAGGGCAAGCGGTCTTCATGACCACGGCGATTCCGGCCGTGCTGGTCATGCTGTGCAAAGCGCTCCCCGAGGGCTATGCCGCACCGTCGATGGCGCGCATCCTCAACCTTTCCGGTGACCTGAGCAAGTATCCGCAGCACCGCCTCATGGGGACGTTGCAGCTGCTGCTCAACGTGTCGTCACCCGGGTCATTCGATCCCGGTGGCGCCGCCATCGTGAGTGGCCTCGAGATGCGCCTGCTGCACGCGGGCGTGCGCGCGAACGTGGCGCCGACGGTGATGGGCGAGGCGAATCTCGCCGCCTTCCGGGCCCAGTACGGTGAGCCGATCAATCAGGAAGACATGATCGGCACGATCATCGGCTTCTCGCTGCTCGTGGTGGATGGGCTGCGCACCCTCGGGCTTGGCTGGAGCGACCAGCAGGCGGAAGACTACTACCACGTCTGGTCGGTCTTCGCGCACCTCATGGGCGTGCGCACACCGGCCACCCCGCCCGACGGCAACGCGATGCCCACCACGCTCGACGAGGCGCGCACGTTCTACAGCGCTTATGGTCGGCACTATGTCGGCGCGACGAATTTTTCGGGTGACTTCCGCGCCCGCTCGATGGCCGCCAATCCCAACGGCGTGAAGCTCGCGGATGCGCACATCCGCATGCTCAACCTGTATGTACCGAAGCCGCTGCAAATGCTGCTGCAGGACGAGATCCCGCGCGCATACATTCACACGCTCATCGGTAACGTGGGCTGCGCACGCCTCGGCATCACGCCGGGGAAAAGTGTGCAGGACCTCGAGCGGGTTTTGGTGACCCTGCCGACGTTGCTGGAACGGCTGGTCGGGCACACCTCCGAGAAGGTGCACGTGATGCTCGCGGAGCTGCTGTTCGGTGCGCTGGTCAAGGACACGTTCCCCAACGGCGTCGTGTTTCCCACGCCGGCGAACGTCTCTGACCTCTTGCAGCTCACCCTCAAGGGCGACTAGACGTACGCGCCGGTCACGCCCGGTGTCAGCGACATCCGCGTCAGCGCGATGGAGAATCGTTGCACGGCCAGCGTGCGGCAGGCGAGGCGTCCGCGGTTCCCGGAAACGCCGAGGTCGCGCAGCAACTGTATTGCGTCGAGGCAACAATATTGATGTTGCATCATGTCAACAGTGACTCGACCTGATCGAGGCGTAGTTATTCAAACCCAATAAAAACAAAGACTTATGATCGTTAAGTGACGAGAGCGGTATTTGCATGGGCGCCATTCACATGAGTTTGGTTAATTGTGTCCCACACCTGTTCAAGGAGCACACCTGTGCGCCCCTCCCAAACGTTTGAAAGACCAGCTGCTT